>JAZKBG010000005.1:0-119856 GCA_040388765.1 Pseudomonadota bacterium
GATAGAGCGCTGCCCTCCGAAGGCAGAGGCCACTGGTTCGAATCCAGTCGGGTGCGCCATTCCCGTTCAGCTTTGGGCACCAGCTGCGGCGGGGTGCCGGAGGCCAGTTTTGCGAGGCTGCGGCGAGATCCGGTGATGCGGATCTGCTCACGACCGACCTCAACCTTGTCGATCAGCAGTCGAACATAAGCCCGACGGGTCGCGGCGTCATCGGAGTCGCGAAGTTTGTCCGCAATGAGCCGCCCGAATCGCTCTACCACATTGGGCTCGACCGCAAGAGCCGAGCTCGCCAACTGCCGCTCGAGATGATCGATGTCGACATCGACGCTTCTTTTCTGGGCAGCGATATTGCCAAGCTCGGTGGCGATCTGCGGATCGTCAGCATTCATGATTCCACTGCGGACCAGCTTGATCACATTGGCGCTTTCGCCGTCGAGCAGCGTTTTGCGGGCTCGCAACTGCTTGAGTTCGGCTCGGCGCTCGGTGATCGCCGCCTCGCCGCGGTCGAGCCAGGTTTGCAGCAATGCAGTCAACCTCTCGGGTTCCAGCACGCGATCGACGAGCGCATCGACCACAACCCCATCGAGCGTGTTCATTGGCACTCTGCGCCCACCACATTGACTGACGCCGGCATGCGCCCGCCGGTGGCAGACGTAATAAGAATATCGACCGCCCTTGCCGGTGCCGGTCGTCATCCCGCCGCCACAGCCATCGCCACTACACCCGCATAGGACGTGCCCAGTCAGCAGGTTGGTGTTGGTCTTCTCGGCAGACTTGCCCATACGCGGATCGCGTGCCGCCATCTGCGCTTGCGCGGCATAAAACACGTCTTCGTCGATGATCGGCGGGACCGGGATCGGTACCCACTCATCTTCGGGACGTGCCTCGCCTGTTCGCGAGTCGCGTTTGTTGTACATGACCACACCGATATAGGCCGTGTTGGTCAGGATAAGGTGCACGTTGGAGACGTGAAATGGTTTTCCGCGCAGCCGCTCGCCACGTTCATTGAGCAAAGCTGCCAGCCGCGTGATGCCGATCGGTTCACCCTCATGGCCGTTGACATAAGTCGTGAACAGAAACCGGACGACCGGTGCGGCGACAGGATCGATCTCGAGCTTTTTCCTGTCCTTGCCGCGCGGTTGCGGAACAGTGATCGTTCGTAGCCCAAACGGCGGAGTCTGCCCGTTCCAATGCCCTTTCGCGGCGTTGGCGAGCATCGTGCGCTTCACGTGCTTTGAATTCTCGGCGCTATGATATTCGTCGAACAAAGCGAGCATGCCGACCGCCAGCTCACTCGCTGGATCATCGCCGAACGACTGAGTGATCGAGACGATACGGACACGGTGACGCTTGAGTATCGCCTTGTACTGCATGAAGTGCAGCGCGTTTCTGAAGAGGCGACTTAGCGAATGCACCAGAATAACGTCGACGGGGTGTTCGTCGCTGGTGGCTGCGGCGATCATCGCCTGGAACTGCGTGCGGTCGTCCCGCGTGGCGCTCGCCCCGGCCTCGATATAGGTGTGGACCAGCGTTGCACTCTGCTCGCCAACCCAGCGTTCTCCATAGGCGATCTGGTCGGGCACCGATAAATCGTCGTTCGCCTGTCGCTTGGTGGAAACGCGCGCGTAGATGGCGACGCGTTTGCCCTTGAAATCCTCGGTCATGACGTATCCTTGAACAATTGCGCGATGGCGTCGCCGAACAGACGATCGATCAATTCGGCTTCCTGTTCCAGGGTCGGCGCCTCATCGGGCCAGACGACGTGCACACGCGGCAAGCCAGGCCCCTGATCTGGTGCGGCGCGATTGGTGTCGCGGCTGGTCGGCGGGATGCCCATCTACAGGACATTCGCGGATGGGATGAGGTTAAACCCGGTTGATCAACCGGGTTTAGGTCCCGTGCGGGTGGCAAAATCTCATCGCGTCCCAATGCCGGGATCGCAAATGGAGTATCAGCCATGCCGACCGAAGAGACGATTGTTTCGCTGCCCGAACCTCAGCCGCCGTTTGTGTATTTCAGCCCTACGCTGGCAGCGTTGCGCGACGCCGGCCGTCCGTTGCCATCGCCGCTCCCCGCGTGCGCCAGTTGCCCGGCGTCCGGCTGGTACACGACCACTAAAGGGCTCGCCTGCTATTGCACGAGCTATGGCCGCACGGTCTGGAACAAGGTGCTCCCGCCCGTCACCGCTTGCGACGGCCGGGAGAAGGCGTTGGCCAGGCTCGCGGTTGAGGCCGCGATCTGACCGTTTCGGCATCAGGTGCAGACCGCGCCCGATCACGACACGATGGCGTCGGCCTGCGCCACCACGCCGGGAAACAGGCTGCGTAGTTCGGTCCGGTGCAGCGCGAGCCGCAGGCTCGCGCGCATCAACCGACGTTGGGCACGGGTCGGCTTGCGATCATTATTGGGATCGCGGTGCGAATTGTGCAGAAGCGCGCGCGTTGCCCGCTTGACGCGCCACGAGAGTGTGATGGCGAAGATCAGCACAATCGCGGCCACCAGCAAGCGGGGCAGCCAGATGCTGCAGACGTAGCCCGAAGCCACAACAAGAATGACGATGACCATCTCTTTTTTCCCTAGGTTGTTTTCTCAACCCTCCATTTCTCCATCTTCATCCTGATCCCCAGATCAGTGGCACCTTGGCGACCTTGAGGCTGAGCTTGGTGCCGTTGCGATTTCGCACGGCCTTCGTAATAATTGCGTCGGGCGGTAGCCAATTGTGCTCGACTATTTCTCCGAGCTTGCGGCCTTTGAATCCCATCAACAGCGTGTCCGGAAAAGTCTGGCTGACGGTCAGGTTGTTGTTCTTGAGATAGAACGACCCCTTGGTGGAACCGGCCAAGCAGGTGAGCACGCCGTCTCGCCATTCGATGCACGCGTACTGCCTGCCCCGGTCCAGATCGAAGGCAAAATAGTCTTCCGTGCTCAAGAAATCGCGAGCCCTGTCGAGGGTAAGGCCACAGGACTTCATTAGTCGGTTGGTCGTGTCCTCAATCCAGCGAATGGAACCCTTCGCTTGGTGTTTTCGCAGGGCCTGCGCATATTTGCCATGGAGCGTCAGCGCGCTGGTGAGAGCCTCCATCAAGTGATCGTGGGTGAAGCGACGAACCCGGACCGTTCGCGGGGCAAGGTCGATACCGAGTAGTTCCAGGTCGACGACCGTGGCGAACGTCGCCAGGCCGTCTCTGACATGCGCAACCTCCAACCCAATGGCGAGGATCCGAGCGGGGGTGTGGAAGCACTCAAAGCGCTCGATCACCTCGGTTACGACGGCTCTCGTCTCATTTCCAAAGCTTGACGTGTAAATCTGCGATGCCGCGAAGACCCTCAAGCACTCGGCGAGACCATCCACCGTCACCGGATAATGGGTCGCCAACTCGCCGAGCATGACATTATGACGGAACTCGGCCCCGCCGAACGCGCGCAAGGGCTTGGAGCGGATCTGGATCGCCCGAACCCAGCTGCGCTCGGTGAGCAACGGCGTTAACGATAGCGGCCCGATCCTCGCCGCAAGCTCCGGTCCGATGGCATGTCGCGCAGCCTTGATGATCCGCGGCAGGTTGGGTGGCTGCGCGGTGAAACGCGCGTTGGACGACGTCAGCTCGAAATCGAGGGATGACGCATCCTCGTCTTGTTCAATGTACATTGTGCCCTCTCCAGCTTGATCGATGTTTCGCGGTAGCTGCACGCGTATCGCCATGCGGAGACGCAAATCCCGGTTGATCAGCGGATGGTTGCGAGCGCTACTAGCGTGCCCTGGCAGCCGGTACGGAACCGAGCTCGTCACCACGATGACCCACTGCCCGACCTAAGGCGGCGCGGCATCTCGACAGCGGCGATTCGCCACCCTGGCTCCGCAATGAGGGATGATCGACGGTTTCTTCGATCAGTCGATCGACACATCCAATTGCAAAGGTGTCGGGCAGGGCTCCGTCGAGTTCGATCCGAAATTCGCCGAACCGCGTCTCGACCCGCACCGAGCCGAGTACGCCGTCCGAGGTTAGCTGTATGCTCGACGCGGATTGAGAGCACCGTCGGCCCTCAAAGCTTTTCATCAACATCATACCCATGGCGCGACGCGAATCAGACGTGCACACTATTGTTGGTCAGCGGCGACCCGGTCCGTCGAGGACTAACCGGGCCACGGTGACATTGGAACGATAAGCCGCTCAGGCGGCCATCGCATAGGCGGACGGATAGATGCCCGTGCGCCCCCACCATTTTTCGGCGAGCGCCTTGCGGGCATTCTTGGTGCGCAGCCAGTTCTGGCGGATGCGACCCACGTCCGGATGCGATTGATCATACGCTCGCGTCGTGATCAGCAAATGGACGTGCGGCGGGATCTCGGGCTGATCGTTGGAAGCTGGACGATGATGGATCGCCCAATCCGTCACCATGCCTTGCGAGCAGAGAAAATCCTCGCAAAAACCTTCGACGATCGCGCGCCAGCCCGCCACATCTTCCCCCAGCGGGAGCGAACCGACCGCATGCGCGCATACGGGCTCATCGGGCCGGATCGCGATCGAATGCGCATCAACCTGTTCCCAGAGCGCCAAGCCGTCGAGCGCGGGATCGTTTGCGCGTGCTGGCGCGCAGCGCCCGGTCGCAACCAGATCGCCCCGCGACGACCAGTCCGGAGTCGGTCCGAAGGTGTCGATGCCGTGGGCGCGATTGATATAGAGCCAGTTGGCCTTGGCGGTGCGGAAGGTGCGCAGCAGTTCGGGGGTGTAGCGCTCGCTGCGCTGGCGCACCGAATAGCGCAGGTTAAAAGGGCGATCGTGGTAGAGTGTCACAGCTTCTTCTCCTGAGTGATGACCGCACGCGCGGCCGGGTCCGGCAACATTCGTGATGCTGCGGATCTCTTGAATGTCAGATTGGCGGATAGGCGAGCGAGACCGCGTCAGGCGCGGTGGCGCTGATGCCAAGTAATCGTGCGGGTCGTCGGGCTACGGCAGCCGGCTTCGGTGGCTAGCCACATGCGCTCATCGTCGAGCGCACCGCTCCCGATCTCCTTCCACCAGCGGCGGCTTTTCTGGTCCCATTTATAACCGCGAGCCTTGAGCCGGTCCTTAACCTCAAACGGCGAGCCGTCGGCGGTGATGCGGACGGTCGGATGCTGCGCCGACAGGATCATCTCGCTGCAGGCGGTTCTGCCCGAGGGCAGCATGGTGGTAAGTAGCGCGACGAGCGCCGCGACATCCGCATCGGCGCGGTGGCGCGCATTGAAGAGCCCCGCCGCCTCGCCAAGCAACGCACCGAGCTGACGGCTTTCATAACCGTGACCGCGCCAATCGATGTCCAGCAACGAGCAAGCCCAGGGCTTGCCGGCGATGGTCGGGAAGCGCTGCTCGATCCAGGCGGAATCGAATCTGGCATTGTGCGCAATGAGCAGATCCGCATGCGCCAGAATAGCGCGCGCGGCCGGATCGTCGATGCGCTGTCCGGCAAGGTCGACGTCCGTCAGCCTGGTCAGCTGCGCAATTTCGGGCGGCAGCGGGTAACCTGGATCTTCGAGCCAGTCGTGTACCGATCCGATCGCGACGACGCGGCCGCGGGCATCGAAGGTCACCTGGCAGATGGCAAGTTCGATAATGTGTCCGGTCGCCGGATCCAGCGAGGTGGTTTCGGTATCGAGAATGGCAGCGGTACGCAGTCTACCCTCGGGTTCGGGCAGCGGCAGCAGGTCGAGCGGCGGCAACGACCTGATTATCCGGTAATCGGGATGCGCTTCGAGCAACGCCGCAGCGCGCTCGGTGTCGGGGGATAGCCAGTCATGCATGAAAGGTCTCCAGAGACGAAAAACCCCGCCGAAGCGGGGTCTGTCGCGATTGGTTGTGAAGGGATCTCGACTGATCAGACGTAGGACTGGTCGTCTTCGAAGGTCAGCCAGCGGCCGTCATCACCGGCGTCGCGACTGGCGCAATAGTCGCGATAATAACCCGCGAACGACGCAGCACGGTGGAACGGGCGAGAAGCGAGCATTGGTTTGAGCCCCGGATGCGTGGCCTCCAACTCGAGCAGGCGCAGCCGAAGCGGCAACAGCATCTCGAAGAACGCATCGGGACGGGCTTGCTGAAACGACGTGCCATGCGCCCATAACAGCAAGCGCGAGATGGCCGTGGTCAACGCGACATCCTCGACCGCCAGTGGTGCATCACGGTTCCACCAGCGAGCAATGTCGCGATCTGGCACGAGGCTGGCAGGAATGCCCAGCCGTCGGCAAAGTGCCATCTCATCATGTCCTGCACCGAACATCGCCACCGGATCGATCAGGTGCTGCCCTCCGGACAGGCTGCCGAGCGCGCGCTCGGCGAAAAACCGGCGCGAAGCGGCTTCTACCGTGAGGGCATCGCAATCCCGCGCAGTGATGATGGCCGGCACGCCCTCAATCAATGCGTCATTCACGAGCACAGGCAGCGGCCATTCGAGGTCGCGTGCATCCGACACGCATTTGACGACCACGTCGCGATGGCCATCAACGCATTCAGCGATCGTGATGATCGCCGCGGCTATCGGTTTGCGCGCCAGCGCCGCGCCGGGCGGCATGTCGTCGACAGGCACGCAAGCGAGGCCAATCGCCTGAATCACAGGTGGGACGAATTGAGATTGCATGTCGGTTCTCCTGGGAGAACCAGGAAGTTCAAAGCCGAATATCAGCTTTTTCCTTCACTCCCTGATTCTCAACCCAATCCGTCAGACTTCCAATTTTCCAGATCGGCCGTGTCCGGCTCGATCGCCAGAAACCGCAGCTTGGCGCAGCGGTTTTCCACGACCGATCCATGCCAGATTCGGTCGTTGGCATCATGAGTGCTGCGCAGTAGCCGGTCCTCATGACCACGATCGATCGACGGACGAACTGATGCCGGTGCTCGCATTGCCAGCGGTCCCGCCCATGGCCTGCGCGCGCGCGGTGACCTGTGCGCGCATCGCAGGCGTTAGCACATGGTGGCGCGCAGCCGCGCCGGCATCCTCGATCAGCAGTCGCCGCGCGAGCCTGGGATCGCTCCACTGTGCCCACTGCTTGCCGAATATCGGCGCTGTGGGGTCGCCAAGTCCTAGGCCGAGATACGGATCGCGCCGTACCCAGCCCGGATGCAAACGTATCTGGGCTAGATGATCGACCATCGCTGGTGAGAGGCGGTCGCCCGCCTGCGTCAGGACCGGCAGCGCGCCGCGGGCGCGGCGCAGTGCGAAATCCACTCGCCGCTGATCGATCCTGCGAGCAAGCGCCGATTCGATTGCGCCGGGTTCGCGGTAGCCGTGACGCCGTGCGGCGGCGAGCAGGTCAGAGAGTGCGCGGTCGTCGCGATGCCGACTGACCAGCCACTGCAATGCGGGCGGCGCATCGCTTGGCAAAGCCTTTGGATCACCGGATATCGGCGGCATGTCGGCCGCGAGCGTCATCATGGTCTCGCCCGCCGGAGAGACCTGCCCTCGAGCATCGCGCAAAGGTGGCGGTGGCGGCAGTCGCGGCCCGATTGCACCGATCGCTGCTTCGATCTCGCTCGCAAGCTGGGGCGGCACGCGGTGAATGCCGTCGAGCGTCGCCTGTCGAACCTGCGCTACAATTCGCTGGCGCTGATGGTCATTCTGCCAGCCGGCATAGGCAGCGCTGATTTCAGAAGGCGCATGCGGCGCGATCTGAATCCCCTGCGATCCGTCCGCCAACCAATCCGGATGCAGGGCGACGAGGGCGAGGAAGCGCACGAAACGGCGATGCTCGCGCTGTTGGACATCGGCGATGTTCTGCGAGGTCACGGCGTCATCCGAAGCGGTCGCGGCTCGTTCGATCTCGCGCGCACGCTGGTCCAGCCGAGCAATGCGCGGGTCGCTTCGCAGCGGAATTCTGGCGACGTCGACCTGCTGTAGTTCGATGGGCCGGACATGGCTGGGCGATGCGGCTGTGACTTCCACCGCCGGCTTGATGGGAACCGGGCGGGAGATCGTCGACATTCGTATGCCGCCCGGATGTTCAATACGGACGCTCGGCAAGGGACGGCGCACATCCGCCGACCGAGCCACATCGGCTGCGTGGACGTGCATGGGCGCCGAACACTGTACGCGTGACTGCTCGACCATGGAGACTTGCGAAAGCTGCGAGCCCGGCACCACTCGTCGCTCAATCATCGGGGCACGCGACATCAATCGCACAGCGCCCTTGGTGGTCGCCGGGGTGACGCCGATCGATGGAGATCGCGCAACTGCAGGCTCGGCCGTGATGGGCGTGACCACGGACGGTCGCCGAGCGACGCTATGCGTCCGATTTCGATCGATGCGCCCGGACGGCAAACGGATAACTACGGTATCGGGTTTGACAGGGGCTACCTTTGCGAGACCGCGCGCCTGACGGACCAGCATCTTGGGCTCCGCCATCGCCACCGATGGCCTTCGCGGCGTAACCGGAATCGGTCCGGCCGGTTGGGCAATATTCGAAACGCGCATCCTGTCATCGAGCACGCGTGCCTCTTGCAGGGTCGGCGCATCAGTCAGCGATGGCGCATCTTCTCCGTCGGCCAAGATATTGGGCAACCGCAACGCAACGGCCGCGCGCGCTGCGGCGGCAAGCAGCGACGTTGTCATATCCGGCAGCCTCGGCTGCACCAGCAGTGCGGGCGGCGTGATCTCTCGCACCGGTTTGGCTTGGCGGCGCATCGACGTCCCGACCACCGTCGATAGCGACCGCGCTGCGATCGCCTTCAGCGCGGCAAGCTGCGCGATGCGGCGGCGGTTGCGCTTGGCACGTTCGTCGATCCGATCGATCGCGACCAGCGCTTCGTTGGTGGCGATGGTGTGGGCATTGCGGGCATTGGTGGGGACGTATTCGCCACTACGTACGGCTCGCGTCTTGTGCGGCCCCAGCTTCTCGGTCGGCTTGTGCTTGAGCCCGCGACCCGCATGGCTGAGATGCGTGTAAATCCGGTCCTTGCCGGCGATCTGAACGACCGCGGTCATGATCGTCGCGAAGTCGCGGCGATACTCTTCAAACATCGCCGGGTTGTCGAGATCGGTCCGCGGCGAACGGCCCACCCGCCACGCATAGCGATCCGTGCGATAGGCCGGTCGGAAGCTGGTGACGACGTGGCCATGGAAGTTGCGCTGGTCGCCGTCCGCGCTTGGCTTATGGACGGCCGCGACGAATGGCATGTTGTGAATGCCGAACTTCTCTTCGCACCAGAGCCGCAGGATGGTCATGCGCTCCTGAGGTGTCACGTCATGCGGCAGTTGCACGATGAACGTGACCGCGACCTTGGCATTGGCCCGCGCGGCACGATTGGCATCCTCCACCAGCGCCATCCCGCACGCAATCTCGTGGCGGTCCTCGCCCATGTTGGAAAAGAAAGACTGCTCGCTCTCAAGGTGATCGGGCTTGGTGACGTAATAGGATAGCCGCTTCATGCAGCCATATTCGGTGGTCTTGGCAGCAAGATAGGTCGAGGATAAAAACACACCGATCCGACCGGCGCGATCGACGATTGGCCCGCTATAAGCGGCAAGCTGAAATGGCGATCGGGCGACCGGGCGACCGCCGCGCCGAATGGTGCGCTGCTGGTCGCCACTGCCATGGTCAGTGCGTCGCTCGGGGCGAACCTTGCGGTTCAGCGCGCGCCAGAATTCGTCGATGCCGCGCTGGCGCTCGGCTTCTTCGCGCTCGAGCGCGCGCCGGATGCGGGCACCGGCAGTGGCCTCGACTTGACGGCGATGCCGCTCCAGATGTTCCAATCGTGCGCGCTCGGCGTCATCCTTGCGCTGCATGAAAAACGGGCGGATAGTAGCGAAGCGGGGATCGTCGGGCCCAGGCACATCCTCCAGCGGCGCAGGCCGCGGCGCGCCCTTGGGGCGATACGGGAACCCGCCCCCCTTCCGTTCTGGCTTGCCAGAACATTTCTTTCGCCGTTCTTCCATTGGGGCATGGTGGCCCCGCCGATCCCGACATACCCGGTTGAGCAGATTGTCGCATCGACCACTTGCGTCCGCCGCCGCCGGACGTCAGCGCGAACTTGATCAACCGGGTTTTCCACGCCCGATCCATGCTGAGGCTTTTTCGAAAGGAAATGCCCATGGCCAAACTTCCCCCGCGCGCGAGTTTCGTGACCGACGAGCGGGTTTCTCGCTCCGAACGCGCCGATGCGATGATCGCAGCCCTCGAAAGCCGGATCGCCGACGATGCAACGACACGGGCCGCGCTGCTCGGCGCGGTCGCAGCCCGCGGACTGGTCGAACCGCACCGCGATTACCACGCTTATGCGCTCGGTGCCGATCAAGCCGATTGCGAGCTCGCAATTGGTGACGCGCGGGCACTGCGCGGATTGATGAGCGTTGGGCCCGCCGCGCTCGCTGACCTGCTCGACGGGGTCGCGCGGAACGCGTCGGGTATGTACGTCACGCGCCTCTGGGTGCATTTGCTCGACACCGATCGCCCACAGTTCGAGCGGCGCGGTGCAGCGGTCGATGCGCGTCGGTTGGCGGACCCCAAAAATCCGTCGTCAGACCAGCGCACGGTGTTCGAGGCGTCGCTCGCCAAGGCGACCGCAGCGCACGGACACCGCGATCAAATTGCTTATGCTCTCGGGGCAGACCTGTTCGCCTGTGGCTTGTTCGCCGAAGACGCCGTCGCAATGCTCGGGCTGATGAGCATCGGCCCGCGGCATCTGGCCACTGAACTCCGCGAGGTTGCCGGTCCATTGCCAATCTATGTGCCGCGGCTGTGGCCCGAACTGCTGATGCGCCAACGCGACGACTATGAAGCGCGGGGTAGCTTGGTGCGCTGGCAGCGCCGCTGGGCGCGCTACCATGTGGAATACGAAGCGTGGGTGTCTAGCGCGCGCCGCCACGATGATGACTGGCGGCCCAGCCCCATGACTGCGCGCCAGCGGCATCTCGTGCGCGACACCGCGAACATCTGCGGTGTCGCGATCCCTGACCAAATGGATCGTGGCGCCGCCCACGACTGGCTGACGGCAATGGGCGCCAATACGTTGTTCAGAAAGGAAATGTGAACATGGTCTGGTTCAAGACGATCGATCATCAGGGTCAGGAGATCGAGATCGCCAGTATCGACGATATGAACGCGGTGGTTGATGCGTTTGAGTTGCGGCTTGATCATCTCGCCCTGCTGCTCGAAGGGGCCGACCGGAACGCGCGGGTCCGCGCCGCAGCGGAATATCGCGCGATGGTGACACGACGCGATCGCATCGAGGCCGACGCGCGTAAGGCGGAGGAGCGCGCCACACGAGACAGTGATGACGATTATCACCGCGCGCTAGCAAAGGCGATCCGCACGAGAACGCGGGAATGACCGCGCTCTATGACACCCCCGCACGGCCTTGGGCATTCGGGCCGTTCGTCGGACGCGACATCGTCGCCCAGCAGGCCGAGGCGCTGGTCCAGCGTTATGATCTACTCGACGCGCTCGCGGCCGGGGGACAGGTGCGCCGCGACCTCGACCCATGGTCGCCTGCCGATCCCCGGCTGCGCGACGTTATACGTTGCCAGCTCGTGCCGTGGGTGGATTACGTACCGGACGCAGGTGCGCCCGACGATGGTTGGCCGATCCCACAAGGCGTGCGGGTTGAGGCATTGTGCTATTCGTCGTGGCTGGACCCGCTTCGCGCTCCGGACGGCACGATCGACGGCAAGCAGGTGTTCCCGCTGCCACGCACTGCCATCGAATTTGCTCAGCAATTCTATGTGAGATCCGGCATTAAGGTTACCCGCGTCATCGACTATCAGCGCGTTTACGGGATCGACCCTGAATTCCAGCACGCCTTCAGGTTCACGCCGCTCGTCGCGGGCGAGGTGGCCGTGTCGCTGCGCCGCGCGGGCGGACAAGCCGAGCGCGCATTCCGGTTGCTGATGTCGCGCGAGTTCGAAGCGTCGTGCGACGCAGACCCCCGTCTACTTGTGCCGCATCCAATCCTCCAAGCCGGTGGGTTCAAAGAACAGGCGATCGTGGCCTTCGAGCGACTCGCCGAGATCAGCAGGATCGGCATGACCGTACGCGAGGTCGATCGGTTCGCGGCTGGGGGCTGCACGCTCCGCACCCTGCTCGAGCGTGCGAACGACGCGGCGTTCTTGGCCGCCAACAGCGTCGCGCCCGGTGTCGCTTTTGCACCGGAGCTCGGGGCGGCCCTGGCGGCCGATCCTGCCCTGCTTGCCCTCTGCGACTATCTCGCGGTCGGCACCGACGTCCTGGCGAGTTGGCGCAAGGCCGTCATCGCCGAGCGTGGAACGTTCCAGGCCGGGTTCCGGCCGGCGGCATGGCTCGCCGGCGGGAGCATCTACAGCGACACAGCCTTTGCGCTGTCGTGGATGGTCGATGTGCGCACCGCATTCCTGTCCGCGTTCGACCCGCCGCGCGCATCGACCGCGAAGCCGTCGGCGCTGCATAACGACATGCTGGCCAAGTTCTACGGGCTTACTAACTTCCGCTCGAACCTTGCCTCGGCGCTGATGGCGGATTTCACCGACAAGCGCAGTGTCGGCGCGCCGACCGGTCCCCGGGGCCAAGGTCCAACGGCTAAAAATACGCCTCACGATGTCCGCGAGTCTATCGGAGAAATCGTCAATCAACTCGGCCGCGATGGTCGGCCCGAGAATACGAGGCTCAATGCAGTGCGCGTCGGTGCGCCCCTGTCCAGGGTCATGTTACCGAAGCGACCGGTCGCCGGCAGCGCTGCTCGCGCAGACGACGGCCTGTGGCGTTACCGCTACAGGGACCAGCCGTTCTGGGCACGGTTCCAGAATCCCGATGCCTCCTGGTTCGCGCAATTGTCGATGCGACCGCGCGACCGCGAAACCTTGCGTGGCGCGATCACCGACCTGCGCAGCCTTGCTTTAGCAGATCTAGATTGGGCACCATCGAGCCTTACCGCAAAGGTGGTTGCCGACCTTGCCACCGGGGTTTCCGCGATCAGCATCAATCCAGCTTTCACCCGCTCGATCCGCGGCCTCGTTGGCCTGAATGGGCAGATCGTGCGCGCCGAGAAGAGGTGGGCAACGCTCGGACCTGTGCGTCGATGGGCGATCGCGACTTTGGCGCGATTGGGGTCTTCTACGCACGGTCGTCGAAAGATCGAAAACACGGAAAGCCTGAGCAACCCCGCGCGACTCCGGAAAGGCAAGCACAAGTGACGTGTGATCAACCGGGTTATCTTTGAGTGAGCCGAGCAAGGTCGCCCTTTAGAAAGGACGACGATCATGACCGCAAATAACGATGCCCCCGGCCACCTGGTCTCGCTATCAGATCAACCCGGAACCGCCGGACCCGCAAGCGGCGCGTCGGAGGAGAATGCGCACCAGCTGCTGCTGTTCGCGCTGCCCGAACCGACGGAAACTGCTGACAAATGCGTTGCGAGTTCGCAACAGCCACGTACCCGCAGGCGCCCCGCCGTCGATCCTGAGGCATCAAAACCCAGCCCGACCGATGTGAATACTTCCGGTGTCGCGCGATCGAAGGTCGAACCCGTGACGCATGCCGGTCGGATCGTGTTCGTCGATCCGTTCGCAATCGAACCCGAGCCGTTCAATGGCCGCGGGCTTGCGGCGTTCGACCCCGACGCCAACCGCGAGCTGATCGAAGATATGCGCATTCGCGGCAACACTGTGCCGGTCAGACTTCGCCCCAATCGGGAACGTACCGGCTGGACCTGCGCGTCAGGCAGTCGCCGCGTTAACTCGGCGCGTATCATTGCCGCAGATCAACCGGCGTTCCGGATCGCCGCTATAATCGATGATGCAATGACCGACGCCGACGCGTATGCGCTGTGCCTCGCCGACAATCACGGGCGCAGCGACGTAACGCCGATGCAGCGCGGACGGGAGATGAAATGGGCGATCACTCATCTCCATGGCGGCGACCGCAAGGCTTATATCCGGCAGCACCGCGTCGATGCGAGCGTCGTTTCTCGCGCGCTCGATCTCGTCGATCTGCCCGAACCAATTCTCGCCTGCGCCGCCGATCGAGAGACTCTGCCGACCGTCTTCGCAGAGAAGCTGTCACCACGGCTAAAGAATAAGGCCGAACGCAAGGTGATCCTCGCCCGCGCTAAAGCACTTGCGGACGAGCGGCTGTCGGCACCGCGTCTGCTGGGCTATCTTCTCGGCGGTGATCGCCTAGCTCCGCCAATCGATCGCCGTACCGTCGGGTTTGGGAGCGGCCGCAACCGAGTGCGAGCGACGGTCACGGTAGCACTGGACGGCGCGGCGGTGTTCAAGGTGCCGGCCACCGCGCGACTAGGGCCGAAAGAACGGGCGGAATTGGCCCAGTTCCTGAAAGCGCAGGTCGACGAACTGGCCGCGGCATCCTGATCGGACGTCGTGACCTGATCTGGACCTTTTGTCCGCCACGGATGGTTCTGCGCGCGCCGCGCGACAGCGCGATCCCTAGTCATCGCCGAGACCAAATGTTCGCTTTTTATGCGGGATCCCTCTTGCCGAGCAGATAATAGCGACCTGCGGTTCAAGGTGACGTTTGCTTGCGAAGCAGCGGCGGCGGTTCGGCTATAGGTGCCTGGACATCTGGCTTCGTCGGGCGGTATTACAATTAACCGCAAGGAGACTGAGCGATTGTCCATCGCGAACGGTATGTCTGACGCGTGCCGCGCTCCTTTCAACTTGCCGCGGATGCTGTTCGCAACATATGCGAAACGGAAGTGCCAGATTGGAATCCTCGATCACTGGACAGCGTGGCTAAGTACCGACCGGGACCGACCATTGCCATGTCGCGTACGATCTGCGCTGAGACGGCGCCATCGTGGGCTGTCCCGCTCGGATCGTAAGAACGTCGCCGCTCGGCCGCCCTCGCGTCGAACAAAGAAAAGACGTCTTCCTTGGATCCCCCACCAGAACCGGCTAAACGAACTGTTGCCTTGGCACTGGCGGACGCCAACCGCTCTGCTCAAGGCCGCGTAGCCGCGGTACTCACCGAAGTCTTACAGGGGTGTAGCGCTCGCTGCGCTGGCGCACCGAATAGCGCAGGTTACCGGCCAAGCCAAATCTGCGAGACCAGTGGCGTTTGAGGTCTGAATGGTCAAGCGACATGACCAGATCGATTTCGCCTCTGAGCCGCTGGCCTTCCCCGCGGCAACACTAACCCAGCGAACGCTTAAGCATGGAGCCAGGTGGCCAGCAAACTACGCAACGTGGAAACGAACGCCAGTGGCTGATCGAGCATCAGATGGTGCCGCGCCTCGGGGACTGCGATAATTGGAATATCGATGCCACCGAGCTCACGCAGATATACACCGGAATCTTTAGTGAACAGATTGCTTTGCTCGCCATGCACAATGGCCTTGCGGCCCGGTGTCGCAACGAGGTGGCGGCCCATCTCGAGCCACTGACCTTGCGCAGCCTCGGGACCGAACACCGAGGGGGAAAATTTCCAAATCCACCCGCCGCTTTCTTGTCGGAGCGAGTGATAGGCCATGTAATCCAACAAAAATGCTTCTCTCACGGGCTGCGGCGGCGATAGAACATAGCGTTCGCGGGCGCTTAGGAAGTCTGCATAGCGATGATGCGGGCGGTTGGGGTCCCCTGATCCCGGACCGGCACGACCGCCCCTCCAAACGGCTTCAAGGTGCGATGGGCGCAGCACCATCAGATCGCAGATCACCGCGCCCCCGAACGCGTCTGGTGCAAGAGTGAGCGCCTCAAGCGCGACCGCTGAGCCGAAGCTGTGTGCAACGATAACCGGTTTGCGCTCATGGTCGAACAGGCCGAGCTGCTTTGTGACCCCGATCATCTCGCGTCCTCGCGCAACCATGTCGCAATCCACCCGTACCTCGCTGTCGCCCATCCCTGACAGGTCATAGGCAACGACGTGATAGTCATCGGCGAGGTACGGCGCGACGAAAGCGAAGCAACGCGCGTGCGACAGGAAGCCGTGCGTCATCAGGACCGGCGTCGCGGCGGGGTTCCCCCAACGAAAGTAATGGATCCGCACACCATCGACCGAAACGAATCCCTCTTCACGTGGGACGGACAACGCGTCGATAAACCACTCAGGCAATCGTGCGCGGTCGGGTGCCCAAGTCGGAACAATGTCGGGTGTTATCGCAGACATGTTGTAATTAACTCTTATGGGGTTAGTACGAAACATTGGCATTTTGTCTATGCTCAGACGGACCCGGGAGCGCTTCACCGGGTGTCTTGCTAGAAGGAAAGTTACGGTCGATCGGATGTTGTCTGGCTTGCTTCGGCCCAGCCGAGTCCAAGCGATTTCTGGACAGCGACATAAGCGCCTGTAAGCGAAGCAACAGCGCTGCGCAGATTTGCCTCCGCGAGCACCCGTTGGCGCTCCGCCTCCAGAAGATCACTGCGGGAAATAACGCCATTTTGATAGCGTTGACGCATCAGAACAGCTGACTGGTCGGCTGACTTTTTTATTTCTGACACTGCCGCCACGGTTCGCCGTTGCTGAGCGAACCGCGCCAACGACGTCTCTGCATCTTGCAACGCGCCGAGCACGATCTGCCGATACTGCGCTTCGGCCTCGTCCCGGCCGGCCCGGGTCTGTGCGATCGCCGCCGATGTTCGTCCAAAGTCAAGCAACCCCCACTGGAGCTGAGGGACAGCAATCTTCGAGATATTGCCGAGGTCCGTCAGATCGCTGATCGATGCGCCACCGATACCAAGGATGCCCATGAAACTTATCTTGGGAAAGCGCGCCGCCTCGGCGACTCCGATCCGGGCCGTGGTGGCAGCGAGATTTCGCTCGGCTGCCCGGATGTCGGGCCGGCGTCGAAGCACGGCGGCAGGATCACCAATGGCGACACTTTGAGGGGGCATTGGCACGTCACCAGGTGGCGCCAACATCATGTCCAGTGATCCAGGCGCTTCGCCCGCGAGAACTGCCAATGCATTCAGGTAAGTCGCAATCTCGGCGTCGACGACCGCGAGTTCGCTGGTATTCGTCTGAACAGCCCGGTTCGCCTGGCCAACGGCGAAGGCAGGCACGGTGCCTTGCTGAAATCGTTGCCTGGCAAAATCGAGCTGCTGCTGCTGCAGGGCAAGCCCGCTACGAAGCGCACCGGCACGTTGCTGCCGGTCGCGCAAGTTCGTATAGGTTTGCGCGACTTCGGCGGAAAGCTGGACCTGCGCGTCAGCGGCATTGAATGCGGCCGCTGCCGCCAAAGCGTTCGCAGCTTCGATTTTTCGAAGCTGCCCACCTGCCAGATCGATTTCCCAGTTTGCATTGAGGCCGAGATTGTAGAACCGCAGAGACGTGTCGACGTCGGGACTGGCCGAAGGGGTCGGTGTTGGTGCGGTCGTGCTGCTTCCTTGATTTGACTGCAAATCTATGCCGGGCAGATCGGCGAATATGGCAGTTCCCTGGGCGCCCGCCGTCGGAAAGCGGTTTGCGCGTTCCTGCCGTACAGATGCGCGAGCCTGTTGAACCCTGGCCTGCGCCGCCTCGACCGAAGGATTTGAGGCACGTGCGCGGCGCTCAAGCTCATTGAGCACAGGGTCCTGGAGACTTGTCCACCATTCGGCAGCGACCGGCTCGCTCAATGTCGCGTCAGACGTAGCACGCACGAAGGTGGACTGCGGGTTGGCATGACCGAGCTCCGGCGGTCCCGAGTAGTCCGGTCCGACGACGCATCCGCCGAGTAGCAGGGAGGATAATACTAGGCTTTTTAGCTTGGCCATCTTGACCTCAATGCATCGCCAGTGACTGCCCCTTGGGCAGTGGGCGAAGGAAAAACACGAGAGGAAGCGTGGCAAAGGTTGCGGCGGCCATCGTCAAGAACACGTCGTTGTAGGTCATGATGAAAGCCTGCTGCTGGATCGTCGCGGCAAGCGACTGAAATCCGGCGTCGACGCTACCCAGCGTCCGTGACACGCCACCAAGATACTCCTGCACGCTTGGGTCGTTGGCCCACAACATCTCTTCCATTCGCCGGCTGTGGGTCCACATCCGTTGATCCTGAAAGGATGTCAGGCCGGCCAACGCAAACGAGCCACCGAGATTGCGTGCAGCATTAAAGATGCCAGATGCATCGCCAGAGTCGTCCTTGCTGACCGAGGCAATCGTGGCCTGGTTCAGAAAGAGCATGGTCAGGATCATGCCGACGCCGCGGAGTAGCTGGCCGACGGTGAACGCTTCACCGGCGGAGTCCGCTGTCAGACTGGTGCTAGCGACACAACTGACGGCCATGATCGCAAGACCAGTTCCGACGGCAAGCCTGATGTCGACGGCGCGGATGAGGAACGGGATAAACGGCATCAACAGGAGGGCCGGCACCCCCATAAGGAAGATGACCTGACCGGTTTCGAGCGCATTATAGTCGGCGATGAGCGACAGGAATTGCGGGATGACGAAAGTCGATCCGTACATCACCATGCCAAGCGCCAACGCCATGACAACGACGCTACCGAACTGCCGATTCAGCACGATGCCCAGTTTCAGGACGGGCTTCGCCGCCCGCAACTGCCCGATCGCCAGCATAGCGAAACCAGCCAAAGTTATGGCCGTTAGCTGGACGATATAGGACGACTCGAACCACTCTTCGCGGTGCCCCTCCTCGAGCACGATCGTCAGCCCTCCAAGGCCGAGGATCATGCCGATGATCCCAAACCAATCGGCCTCACGCAGATAGACCCAGTTGGTGCGTTCATGGGGAAGCCCGAGCAGCAGAAGCAGAACCAGCAGACCGCAGACCGGCACGTTGACGAAGAACGCATAGTGCCAGCTCAGATTCTCCGTTAGCCATCCGCCAAGCAACGGTCCGAGCACCGGCCCCAGGATCACGGTCATTCCGAACAGCGCCATCCCGATCGCCTGTTGCTGCGGAGGCAGCCGCTTTGCGACAATCGTCATCGCGGTCGGGATCAATGCCCCGCCCATGAACCCCTGTCCCGATCGGCCTATTATCATGGTCGTCAAGCTCGTGGCGGTACCACACACGATCGAAAAGCCGGTGAAACAGACGACGGCGATCAGTAGAAGAGTTCGAAGGCCCAGCAGGCGCTCCAGCCACGCGCTCAACGGAATGATGACAATCTCGGCAACGAGGAAAGCGGTTGCGATCCAGGTTCCCTCCGTACCGCTAGCGCCAATCTCTCCCTGGATCGTAGGGAGGGCGGAGTTGACGATCGAGATGTCCAACGTCGCGAGGAGCGCGCCAAGCGATCCAGCGGCGACAGCAATCCACGCAGTCGCGTCGGCGCGCTCCGGGTGCGCGCCACCTTGCGTAGAGGTGTCGGAGGCCATCATCAGCGCTTTCGGCTTGCTACCTGGCGGATTCTGTCGAGTTCTCCCCTGGCCGAGCGCGTATCGACGGTCACGTCAACCGACATACCTGGGATAAGGAGCCGCCGAACCTCAGGAGGGGCATCTATTGCGATGCGAACAGGCACGCGCTGAACAATCTTCGTAAAGTTGCCGGTCGCATTCTGCGGTGGCAGAACGGAGAATTGGGCGCCTGTGCCGGGGGCAAAGCTGGCGACGCGGCCTGTCACTTCAATGCCGGAGAGCGCATCGATTTCGACTTTCACCGACTGTCCGACACGCATAAGGCCGAGCTGCGTTTCCTTGAAATTTGCCTCGATAAAAAGTCGGTCTGTGGGCACCAGTGTCATCATCCGCATGCCGGGTTGCACAAACTGCCCGACGCGGACTGAAAGATCGCCGACGCGGCCATCGATTGCCGCCCTGAGCACGGTCGATTCCACATTCACGCGCGCGGCGGAAAGTTGCGCGCGAGCAGTTTGAGCCTGCGACTGAGCCTGCCGAACCTGCGCGTTGAGCGTGCCGACCCTCCGCTGTGCGCCCAAGAGTCCAGCCTGGGCTACATTGACCCGCTCGCGCGCTTGTCGCGCTTGCGTCTGAAGCTGAGCGAGCCGCTCGCGAGGCTCAGCGCCAGTCGCTGCCAGTGGCTGATACCGCAGTACCTGCTGGGATACGAAAGCCGCTTCATCGCGCGCGGAGTAGAGTTGGGCCTGCGCCTGAGAAATTGCCGCCTGCTGCTCGGCAATCTGCGCTCGGCTAGTGTCGCCCGCAGCGTTCGCAGTTGCGATCTGGCTTGTTATCTGAGCGGTTTGCGACCGATACTCGCGAGGGTCGAGTTCAGCCAGGGGCTGCCCTCGTCTGACAGACTGGTTCTCGGTGACGTATACACGCTCGACATATCCGGAAATCTTCGGGGCGATGACCACGGAATCCGCCGCGATATATGCGTTGTCAGTGGCCTGCATAAATTGGCCGCGGTTCTGATGATCGAAATACCAGATAAGGCCGATAGCGACGAGCACGATCGCGCCGACCAGAAGAGCGAGCCTGACGCGCGGCGATTTGAGGGGGGAGCTCCGGACGTCGTCGGTGTCCGCAGTTTCCACCGTAGCGGCGGCCGACTCGTCCGGCATAATAACTTCCATTCCAGCTTGATGGCTTATCGTTCCGTTGCCGCACTCTAGACCATTAGGCAACCGCATATCATATGCAACCTCAGGAATGACATGTTGCTGCTGTTACCCATCTGCCCGCCACCCCCGGCGTTGATACTCCGCCCATGTTGGCGCTTGGCACCAGTATTTTGATGACGCGTAGTGCGCATTCGTATTCGCACGGGGGGCCATCAGTTGGACTTGGTCCTCCCCCCAGAATATCCTATGGACGCTTAGCCTTCTGCCGGACGCAATCAGGTCGAGCGCTCAATGAGCCGTGTCGGCAACATCGCTGATTTTACACGCCGTCCATCAAGCAGCTGCATCAATTTCTCGACAAGCATGGCGCCAGCCACGCCAGTGGGCTGTTCGATAGTCGTGATTGCAGGCGTAAAATGCGCTGCGGGTGGGATGTCGTTATAGCCTACCAACGAATAATCACGCGGGGTTTGATGGCCACGCCTCGCAAAGGCGCCGATGATCGCCATCGCTGCGGTGTCGGAAAACGCGAACACGGCGTCCGGCAAGGCACTAGTGTCCAGATAGCGGTCCGCCGCGGTCTGGATTGACGTGAACGCTAGAGAATCGGTCGCAAACTGATCTAACGCGATCGACGGGTGCTCAGCACCAGCGGTTGCCAAACCTTGATACCGGAGCCGTAATTCTTCATGCGCCGTATCGCCCACAAAGAGCCAGCGCCTGCGGCGGCGGCGGACGAAATGTTCTCCGGCAAGCTTCCCACCTAGGAAATTGTCGGTGCCAACGGCACAATAGTCTGATACGGCATGGACTGCGCCCCAGACGACCATCGGTACGCCGGCCCGAGCAACCTCGGTCAAAATGCCTTCGCGCGTCCCTTGTCCCAGCACGATGAAACCGTCAGTACCGCGCGAGCGATGAAGCTCAATAAACGCGTCCACCGAGTCCAACCCGGCTGGCGATAGCAAAAGGTCGATCTCGCGGGCCGAAAGAGCCTCCGACACCCCAGCCAAGAGCTCAAAAATGAACGGGTCGCCGATAGCGCCATGACGATGTGAAGCGAAGTCAAGCACCACGGCAACGGTATTTGACCGTTCTTGGCGAAGCTTCTTAGCGTTGCGGTTGACGGCGTACCCCTGGGCCCGCGCCGCCTCAAGCACCCGGGTGCGGGTTGCCGCCGTTACTATTGGGCTATTGCTCAACACCCTAGACACAGTGGTTTTTGAAACGTTTGCAGCTTTCGCGACATCGTCCATCGTCGGACGAGAGCCGCGCTGCGGTGGGGTTGGATCTGCACTTCGGGCCATCCCTCATTGGTACGTGCTGCAGCAGGGTCACGCAATCGCCCTCGTCTTCTTGAAACAATTCTTGAAATGCATTTCAGAAATGGGTAGCGAAACGAGATTGAGTCGGCAAAGTCCGCACTGGGAGAGGGTTGATGGCAAAAAAAAGGAATCACGGAGTGATGCTGGCGTTTGGCACAGCAATGATTGCGCTGATCGGGACGACACCGGCGATCGCGCAAATCGTTCCCCTCGACTCTCCGCAACCCGACCCGAACCTAACCACTGCGGACGGCAGCGGGATCGATGAAATCGTCGTTACCGCCCGCCGTGAATCGGAACGAGCCCAGGATGTCCCAATCTCGCTGACCGCCTTCTCGCAGGACACGATCCGCGCGAAGGGAATCAATTCGGCGACCGACCTGCAGAACTTTACACCGTCGCTGACGGTGCTTGGCGATGTTAGTCGCAACCAGGAGACCTACGCGATCCGTGGCCTCGGGGGCAACGGCGGCGCGGGTACGGGAAGCGGTCCGGGCGTGGTCGCCTATTTCGCCGAAGTTCCGACCAGCGCAAGCGGGCCCGGTAACTTTTACGACCTTGCATCGCTGCAGGTTTTGAAGGGCCCTCAGGGTACGCTATTCGGGAGGAACACCACAGGAGGAGCGGTTCTGCTTGAGCCGGCCCATCCGAAAATGAATATCGTCGAAGGGTATGCAGATGTCACCGTCGGCAATCTAAAACGGCGCGGTGCGCAAGGCGCGCTCAATATTCCGATCATCGACGATGTCTTGGCAATCCGAGTGGCCGGCCAGTTCGACAAGCGCGATGGCTATGTCCGCGATGCCGTCACCGGCGTCGATTATCTCAACCGCAACAACTTCTCCCTCCGGCTGGGCATCCAGTTCAATCCCAGCGACAGCATCAGTAGCTATACCGCAGTCAACTATATCGACGTCGAAGAACATGGCGGCGGCAGCATCCTGCTCGCGGTGCGTCCGGGCAGCGGCTATGCGGCGTTGCTGCAACCCTATCTGACTCAGCAACGGGCCTGGGGTCCGCGCAAGACCGCGCTTAGCACCCCGACCTTCGAGAAGGCGAAAAGATTCCTCGCGCTCAACAATACCGAGTTCAGGGTCAACGACGCGTTCACGATCAAGAACGTGTTCAGCTATGCCCGCACCCGGTCGACCTCGGCGACCGATCGCGATTCAACTCTGTTGCCGATCGCCGACCTGCTCGGCGCTTTCCCCGGTAGCTACAACAATAACCTGCGCACGATCACAGAAGAATTGCAGCTTCGGTACGACAGCGGTCCGTTCCGGCTGCAAGTCGGCGGCTTTTACCTGACCGAGAAGAGCCCGCAGCCTCTCACTTTCCTGACGCGCAATCCGCTACAGGCTGGCGGAATCCTTGGAGGCGGCCCGATCATCCTGCCACCTGCGCTGCAGACGGTGCTCGGCGTCAACACCCCACTGCTTCCGGCCCTCAACGTCCAGCCCGACGCGTCTGTCTATGCCCGCAGCAAGGCGCTCTATGCGCAGGCGCAGTACAAGCTCACACCGGAATTGACCGCGACCGCAGGCTTTCGCTGGACGTGGGACAAGTTCGGCGGTGACATCACGTCCTATCAGGACGCATCGAGCTACCAGGTGTTCAATCAGCTGGCCGCGCTCGGGGTGGTGACCCAGTCCCAAGCCGCGCAGGTCATCGGCCTGAACGCCAATCTGTGCGTCTTCGACGCCTTCCAGGCAGTGGCGGCGGGCGGCTTCCCGACGCTCAAATATCCGAACTGCACCAAGCCAAGCTTTAACGGAAAGAGCGAAGGGCCAACGTGGCAGTTCGGGCTCGACTGGCAGGCCGATACCGATACGCTCGTCTACGCGGTTTCGCGGCGCGGATATAAATCGGGCGCCAACAATCCGATCGTGACCCTGTTCCTCGGCAACAGCTATCCGCTGGCGGCGGTCAAGCCGGAGAAGGTGACCGACGCCGAAATCGGTGTGAAGCGTGACTGGGACCTGGGCGGCGGAGTGCGGGCCCGCACCAACATCGCGGCCTTCTACACCTGGTTCAACGACGTCCAGGTGATCCAGAGGGCAGCGATCGCCGGAGCAGACATCTTGGCCAACGCACAAAAGGCGCGCGTGGTCGGCGTGGAGTTCGAAGGGCTGCTGATGCCCAGCAAGTGGATCACGCTGGGCGGCACCTATTCCTACAACGACGCCAAATATGTCGATTACACAACGATCGCGATTCCCGCGATCCCGTCGGCGCTGACTCCGGCGCAGCCTTCGCGCAATCTGACGGGCACGCCGTTCACCTTCGTGGCCAAGCACAAGTTCAGCCTCGACGCCCGCATCGGTATGCCAATTCCGGAAAGCGAAGGCGATCTGAGCCTGCGTGCGGCCTACACCTGGCAGTCGCGCCAGCGCGTAGCATCTGACCCACAACCGTTCGACACGATCGCGCCCTATGGCTTGCTGAACCTGCGAGTCGAGTGGAACGGTATCCACGGGACGCCGCTCGATGCAGCTGTTTTCGGTACGAACGTCCTCGACAAGGAATATCGAGTGACGGCCAACACCGGCTACAACAATTCGGGGTTTTCGAACTCGATCTACGGCGAGCCCGCGCAATATGGCGTTCAGCTCCGCTATCGTTTTTAGGATCACGCCATGAGGATTGTCCACGCCGCCTTGCCGATGGTGTTATTCGCGGGGGGGGTCTTCGCGCAGACTGCGCCCTCGGTGCCCGCTGTGTCATCGGCCGCCAAGGCGTTTACGCCTGACTCTGCGCAACTCGTGCTGATCGAAAAAGCTCGTGCCGGCGGCGCGCGCGATATCGTGGCAACTGCTGGCCCGAACGGCGGCATGATCCTTAACGGCACGATTGAAAGCCGACAATTTGTGCTCGCATTGCCGGCCCGGTGGACTGGCGAAATGGTCTTGTTTGGGCAAGGCTACGCGACCCCGGGCTCGACGGCGACAGTTCCTTCCGATCCGATCGCCAAGGATCCCGGCGGCGGCACGTTCCGCCATGTGTATGACAAGGGCATCGCCTCCGGGATCGCCGCGTTCGACAAGAATGGCGTCGCGACCGAAAGTGGTACCCGCAATGCGATGCGGTTGCGGGCACTTGCCGTGAAGATGGGTGCTCGCCGCTTCTATGCCCTTGGCGGATCAATGGGAGGCAGCATCGTGATGTCGCTCATCGAGCGCCATCCCAACGCCTTTTCGGGCGCGGTATCGATGTGCGGAATTACCGAAGGCTGGCTGCCACTGGTCCAGCAGCTGGCGGACCTGCGTGGCGCCTACGATATTCTCACTGCCGGCACGCCATATGCTATTCCAGGGGACAAAGACCTCACGCGGTCAGCATTGCCGGTAATCCCGCCCGTGGGTAGCGCCGTTGCGGGCGATGCATTTCGCGAACAGCAGAAAATGAAGCTGATCATGCCGGTGCTGGCGCTGTTCCAAGCGGCAAAGAAGGATCCACAAGGCCGTGAGGCGAGAATCATTCGCCAGATCGCGGCGGTCGGTGGCTTTCCGCCCGACGCCGCAGCGATCGGTGCGCCACTTTATTCGGCGGCATTGGGGATGGATGACATCGTGGCAACGATGGGCGGCATACCGATTGGAAATCGCGGTCGCATCTTTGCGCCCCCCGAGATGACGGACGCCGAAGCCGCCGACTTCAATCGCAGGATGCAGCGCTACGATGCCAATCCCAGGGCTCTCGCCTATGCCCGTTCCTGGCATCAATCGACCGGACGCTTCCGAGTGCCACTGGTGACGGTGCATCAAACGCTGGACTCGCTGGTGCCGTTCTCGCAGTCCGAGGCTCTCGGGCGCCTTGTTGCCAAGGCCGGAAACGGCGTCAGAATTGCGCAATATGCCGTGCCGCCGACGCGATTTCCGCTACCCGGCGGGTTGGACGGATATTCCCATTGCGGATTTACGCCGGCACAGAATATCGCCGCGTTCGAAGCGATGCGCGACTGGGTCTTGACCGGTAAGCGCCCCGGGCCGGAGGCAGTGCGATGAGCGGCGCAATCGGGCGGCGCGGCGTACTCGGCATTGGCACCGCTGCGGTGGTGACCGCGGCCTTGCCGGCACAGGCGGCGCGGCGGTCGCCGTTTCTGTGGGGCGCGGCGACGGCGGGCCATCAGATCGAAGGCAACAACGTCAACGCCGATATATGGCTGCTGGAGCAGGTCAAGCCGACCGTGTTCGCGGAGCCGTCGGGCGACGCGTGTGACAGCCTCAATCGCTGGCGCGAAGACGTTGCGATCGTCAAGGCGCTCGGGCTGAACTGCTATCGCTTCTCCCTGGAATGGTCGCGGATCGAGCCTGCCCCGGGGCAGTTCAGCCAGGCCTATCTGGATCATTATGCCCGCATCGTCGACCATTGCCGCGATCTCGGCCTCGCGCCGATCGTCACGTTCAACCACTTCACCTGCCCGCGCTGGTTCGCCGCCGCCGGTGGCTGGGAGAACAAGGACGCGCCGGATCTGTTTGCGCGCTATTGCGACAAGGTGGCTCGGGCGATGGGATCGGGCATCAGCCATGCCCTGACCTTCAACGAGCCGAACCTGGCACTTGGCGGACGCTGGGCCGCGAGTCCGCCACCACCGGCATTCATGGACAAGATGGCGGCCTGTATCGCAGCGGCGGCAAAAGCCAGCGGATCGGATCGCTTTTCGCTGCTCAATGGTGGCGATCCCGCGCCGATGATCCCGGGCGTCACCGCCGCGCACGTAAAGGGACGCGAGGCGATTCGCGCCGTGCGGAGCGATCTGCCGATCGGCATGAGCCTGGCGATTCCTGACAATGTCCCGGTCGGTGCCGATAGCGGGATCGAGCGCAAGCGTGCCGAGATTTACGGGCCGTTCTTTGCAGTGATCGACAAGGACGATTTCGTCGGCGTCCAGACCTACGGACAGGCCTTTGTCGGTCGGGACCGGGACGTGGCGGCGCCCGCTGGCTCCGCGCAAGGCCCGGATGGCAAGGAATGGTTTCCGGCCGCGATCGGCAATGTCCTGCGCTATGTGCACAAGGCGACCGGAAAGCCGGTCATGGTCACTGAAAATGGCGTGGATGCGGCGGACGATGCCAAGCGCCAGCGCTTCATCACCGAGGCGATTGCGTCTGTCCAGGCAGCGGCGCGAGACGGGGTGCCGGTACTCGGCTATATCCATTGGTCGCTGCTCGACAATTTCGAATGGTTCTCGGGCTATGGCCCCAAGTTCGGCCTGGTCTCGGTCGATCGCACCACCTTCAAGCGCACGGTCAAGTCCAGCGCCCGCTTGCTCGGCCGGATTGCGAAGGCGGGCGGTGTGCGGTGACAGCACCGTTTCTTTGGGGCGCAGCAACCGCCGGGCACCAGATCGAAGGCAATAATGTGAATGCGGATATCTGGCTGCTCGAGCAGGTGCCGGGGACATCGTTCCGGGAACCATCGGGCGACGCCTGCGACAGCCTGAACCGCTGGCAGGAAGACATTGCGATAGTCCGTCGCCTCGGCCTTGGCGCCTATCGCTTCTCCACCGAATGGTCGCGGATCGAGCCGGCCGAGGGACAGTTCAGCCAAGCATGGCTCGGTCACTATGCGCGGATCGCCGCGACCTGCCGTGAGTGCGGGATCGCGCCCGTCGTGACGTTGAGCCATTTCACTTCGCCGCGCTGGTTCGCCGCAACCGGTGGCTGGGGCAACGCGCAGGCGCCGCAGCTTTTCGCGCGCTTCGCCGGTCGGGTAGCGCAGGCGCTGGCACCCTTTGCCAGCCATGTCATCACCTTCAACGAACCCAATCTGCCGCTGATGGGAAAATGGAGCGCAACGCCGATCGCCGATCCCATCCGCACCGGGTTGGATGCAATGCTGGCAGCGGCTGCGCATGCCAGCGGATCGGACCGCTACGACGTTTGGGTCTATTCGCGCGGGGAGCATCTGGAATCGCTCTTGGCCGGGCATCGCGCCGCGCGGCTGACCTGGAAGAATGTCCGCCCGGATACCTATATCGGCATGAGTCTGGCGATCCCAGATACCCAGGGCGTGGGCAGCGAGGCCGGTGTGGCAGCCTATCGCCGGCATGCCGAGGCGCCGTTCTTCGCCGCTGCGCGCGACGATGATTTCATCGGCGTGCAAACCTATGGCCGGCTGCGGCTGGGTGCCGATGCAGTCCTGCCGCCACCCGATGGCGCTGAACGCACCCAATCGGGCGATGAATTCTATCCGCAGGCGCTGGGTGCGGCGGTGACCCATGGGCACCGCGAAACCGGCAAGCCGGTGTTCGTGACAGAAAATGGCATCGCCGCGGCGGACGACGCGCAACGGGCGCGCTACATCCTTGCCGCAATCGCCTCGCTAAGTGCCGCGCGCCGCGCCGGCGCGCCGGTGATCGGCTATCTCCACTGGTCGCTGCTCGATAATTTCGAGTGGCGGCGCGGATATTCGCAGCAATTCGGCCTGGTTGCGGTCGATCGCCGCAGCTTCACGCGGACCCCCAAGCCAAGCGCGCGCCTGTATGCGGATATCGTGCGGAGCGCGGCATGAACGCGAAGACACTGCTGTGCGTCATCGCGTCATTGGTGATCGGCGGCGTGGCGCAGGCACAAGTGGCGGGATTGCCGCCGGCTGCTGGGATCAGCGCAGAGGCGCGCGCATCGCTGGCGGCGGATGCTTCGCGCCCGGCGTCGGGCCCTGCCATTGCCGACCGACGCGCGCGGATCGAGGCGATCCAGCAGGAAATCGGCGGCCGGATGCTGGTCCGCTACGGCGTAACCATGGCGGATGGCGAGATTGCGGGAATTCCGGTGCGTAGCTTCACGCCCAAGGGATGGCGGCCCGGCGGGCCAATCCTGATGAACCTGCACGGCGGAGGCTTCGTTGTCGATTCCGGATCGCGCACCGAAAATATCCCGATCGCCGCGCTGACCGGTTATCGGGTGGTGGCGGTCCTGTACCGGCTTGCGCCCGAGCATGTGTTTTCGGCCGCCCTCGACGATGCCGAGTCAGTGTACCGCGTGCTCCGCGCCGACACGTCTAACGGTCGGGTCGGCGTCTACGGCACGTCGGCGGGCGCAATCCTGACTGCAGAACTGATTGCCCGGCTGAAGGCAAAGGCCGTGCCCTTGCCGGCGGCGATCGGAATTTTCTCCGGCACGGCCGATCTAGCCTCCACCAATGACGATTCGGCGCAGTTGTACGGCGGTCCGGGAATGGATGCCGTTGCGCAACTCTATGCCGGCGAACACGACCTGGAAGATCCGGCATTCTCTCCCTTGCGGGGTGATCTCAGCGGCTGGCCGCCAGCGCTGTGCCTGACGAGCGGCCGGGATTTTCTGCTGGGTGCCACCGCCGCCTTGTGCCGTGAGATCGACGCGGCCGGCGGTACGGCGACGCTGCATTTGTTTGACGGCTTGCCGCATGCCTTCTGGGCCTATGTCGAGGCGCCCGAAAGCGACGCTGCTTTCATGCTGATGGCCCGTTTTCTTCAGCGTCATCTGGGAGCCAAGCAATGATCCGAAAGGCGTGGACGATTTTTGCGGGCGCCTGTGCGGTTTTGGCGCCGGCGCATGCGCAAGAGGTGGGGCCGGTGCAAGTCCTTGGCTTTACGCTGCCGACATCGAACCAGCTGAGTCCCGAGGCTCGGATCGTGCTGGCGCGTATGAACGACGCCAAGGCGCCCGATCTCAAAGGCGACATCGCGAAGTCGCGCGCCTTTTACGGAAAATGGAATGACGACCGCCTGGTCGAGGTGCGGCGTCATTTCGCGACGCGCGAGGCGCGCGTGCAGCTGGGCGGCGTCATCGTCGACATCGTGACGCCCACAGCCGGCGTGCCGCGCGCCAATGCCGGGCGGGTGCTGATAAACGTTCATGGCGGTGCGTTCATATGGGGCGGCGGCAGCGGTGCGCTGGTCGAAGCGATTCCCATTGCGGCAACCATGGGCGTAAAGGTCGTCACCGTCGATTATCGGCTCGCGCCCGAACACAAATATCCGGCGGCGTCGGAAGACGTGACCGCAGTCTATCGCGCACTGCTCAAAGAATATCGCCCAGAGAATATCGGCATCTATGGCTGTTCCGCCGGCGGGATAATCACCGCACAGGCGGTGTCCTGGATCCGCCGCCAAGGCCTGCCCCGGCCTGGTGCGATTGGCACGCTATGTGGCACCGGCGCGCCGTATAGCGGCGATAGCGCCTATCTTTCGGGACCGTTGGCAGGGGGTTCGCCGATGATCAGCGGCCCGTTGCCCGACATCCTGCCGACCGCCTATATGGCGGGCGTCCCGGCCAGCGACGCAGCCGCCTATCCGCTTGCCGACAAAGCCGAGACCCGGACCTTCCCGCCGACGCTGTTGCTGGCGGGCGGCCGCGATTTCGCAGTGAGTGGCCTGACCCTGGCGCATCGCCGGCTTACCGCGGCGGGCGTGCCGTCGGAACTCTATCTGTTCGACGGGCTGCCGCATGCTTTCTTTATGTGGCCGGATATGCCGGAATCGATCGAGACCTATGGCTTGATCGCACGCTTCTTCGATCATCATCTCGGCAGGCGTGCGCGCTGATGCGGATACGAACCATCGTCGCGCTGGCGCTGACCTACGCTCTGCTCGGCATCCTGATGAACAGTGTCGGCGTGGTGATCCTGCAATCGATCCGCCATCTGAACGCGACCAAGGTGATGGGATCGAGCCTGGAGGCCTGCAAGGACCTGTCGGTCGTCGCGGCATCCTTCCTCCTGGCAACCCGCGTCCCTGCGTTCGGATACCGGCGGGCGCTGATCGCGGTGCTGGCGGTGATGGCCGGCGCTTGCCTGGCCGCTTCGTTCGCCAGCACCTTCCTTGCCATGCAATTGCTGTTCGTCGTGACCGGCCTGAATTTCGGAGTGGCGAAGATCGCGACCTATTCGACGATCGGCCTGCTCGCCCGCGACCCGGCCGACCATGCCAGCATCACTGGCACGATCGAGGGCGTATTCATGGTTGGCGTGCTCGCCGGCGCCTGGCTGTTCGGATGGTTCATCGGCCCGGATGACCAGAGCGGTGCCTGGCTGCACGTCTATTGGCTGCTCGCCGGGTTGTGCGCCGTAGCGGCGCTGATGTGGCTGACGTTGCGTCTGGACGAGCGCGAAGCGGTGGCGGATGAGACGGATGCGCCTGCCGGATGGCGTGCGATGCTAGGGCTTGCCCTGCTCCCGGCGACGGTGGGCGTGCTTGCCGGGCTGTTCTTCTATGTCCTGATCGAACAGGGCATCGGCACCTGGCTGCCGACGTTCAACAGCGAGGTGCTTCATCTCCCGGCGGCGATGAGCGTGCAGATGTCGAGCATCTTCCTCGCCGCGCTCGCTCTGGGCAGGCTGGCGTCGGGCATCGTGCTTCGCCGGATTTCCTGGCTACCGGTGCTGCTCGGCTGCCTGGCCGCAATCGCTATCATCGTTGTAGCAACGCTGCCGCTGGCGCATGGCGTGGAGCCGCGCGCGGAAAATGGCTGGGCCAATACTCCCCTCGCCGCCTATCTCTTCCCGCTGCTCGGCCTGTTCCTGGCACCGATCTATCCCACGATATGCTCGGTGGCACTCAGCGCATTGCCGCGCCACCGCCATCCGCCGATGGTAGGGCTGATCGTGATCTTCTCAGCCCTTGGCGGGACGATCGGCTCGTTCATCACCGGCATGCTGTTCCAGCATCTGCCCGGCGCCCTTGCCTTCTACTTCGTGCTGGTGCCGATCGGGCTGATCGCGCTGCTGCTTCCCGCGATCCGCGCGCGCCAGGTGCGGGGGCTGGCCGCATGAACCGGCCCAGTTCCCCGGCCCAGCTGTTTGGCCCGCTATTCGCCGCGGTGCAGGAGCGCGGCCTTTTCGCGGACTCCAAGACATTCGCTGATGCCATCCCGCGCTACCCCGCAGGCCAGATAATGTCCGACTGGCAATCCGAGACACCGGACACGGACGCAGCGTTGCGTGCTTTCGTCGCATCCCATTTCGACGTGCCTGCCGAGAATGTGCCGCCGCTGCTGGATGCCCGACCGCTTGCGCCGCACATCTGCGCGCTCTGGGATGAACTTACTCGCACCGCCACCAGCGCGCCGGGTTCCTCCGAGATCGACCTACCGAAGCCTTTCGTAGTGCCCGGCGGGCGCTTTCGCGAGCTCTATTATTGGGACAGCTATTTCACGATGCTGGGCCTAGCGCGATCTGGCCGGCAGGAGTTGATCGAAGACATGATCGTCGATTTCGGCAGTCTACTCGATCGCTTTGGGTGCATCCCCAACGGGACGCGCAGCTACTATCTCACCCGTTCGCACCCGCCATTCTTCTACTTGATGGCCGGCTTATCGCGCGACCGCTCCGAAACGGCGCGGCGGTCCCGCCTCCGGTGGATGGAAATCGAGCACGCTTTCTGGATGGACGGAGCAGAGGCTCTGCCACCCGACGCTCAGACTCGGCGAGTGGTGCGGATGGCAGACGGTTCGCTACTGAACCGCTATTGGGACGACAGCGACGCTCCGCGTGACGAGTCTTGGCGCGAAGACATTGATCTGGCGGCGTCGGCAATGGGCCGAAAGCCCAGCGATCTGTGGAGGGATATTCGAGCCTCAGCGGAAAGCGGTTGGGATTTCAGCTCGCGGTGGCTGGCGGATGGGGCCTCGCTGGCGACGATACGGACGACACGCATTGTGCCGATTGACCTTAATTGCCTGCTATGCGGCCTCGAACAGGCGATTTCGCGGGAGGCGGCACTGATCGGCCAGGAGAGGAAGGCCGCTCGATTTTCAGCTTATGCGTGGTCGCGTAACGCGGCAATTGCATCCCATCTGTGGGACGACTCACGGGGCCATTACTCCGACTTCGACCTGGATTCAGCGTTAGTTTGCGATAGGCTGACCGGGGCCGCCGCCTTTCCACTGTTCGTTGGCATAGCCGACGAAACGCGCGCTCTGCACACCGTTGCGGCGCTTACGAAGCTGCTTCGCCCCGGCGGCCTAGTGACGACCCCTAGCACGACCGGTGAGCAATGGGACGCGCCGAACGGTTGGGCCCCGCTGCAGTGGATCGCGGTGGCGGGGTTGCGACGTTATGGTGAGAATACCTTGGCTGACGAGATCGCCAATCGCTGGCTGGCGATGGTCGAGGATCAGTATCGCGCGACCGGTCAGCTCCTCGAAAAATATGATGTCGAGCAGCTCGGTGTCGGCACAGGCGGCGAATATGTCACTGAAACCGGCTTTGGCTGGACCAATGGGGTGGCGCTAGAATTGCTCGCAACCCGCAGCATTACCCAAAATCAGTCGCAGAAAGCGTAATGGAGAATGGAGAGTCCAAGATGAGCACCAAAACCAAAAATATCGCACGCTGGTCCGGCATCTTGCTGCTCACGACCGTAGCGATTGGATCTACTCCCCTGCGGGCCCTCACGCTGCAGGCACAATCAGCGGCCCTTACCATCGCGCAAACTGTCCTGGTTGCCAAGGCCAAGACACTGGGCGCGACCGATGTCACAACGCGCCCCGCGCCCAAGGGCGGCTTCACCTTGGGGGGCAAGCTGGAGGGCGATCAGTTCGCGGTCTCGTTCCCTGCCAATTGGAACGGCAAAGCATTGCTGTTTGCGCATGGCTATTCGACGCCCGGATCGCCCATCGCCGTTTCCGAAGATCCGACGGCGAAGGGCACTGGCGCGGGCGGCATCCTTGCCGCGGCCTATGAAGATGGTGTCGCCGCCGGCCACTCTGCCTATGACAAAGCCGGCATGGGCGTGGAGACCGCCACGGTGAACACGCTGCGCCTGCGCAACTTCCTCGCCAAGCTGGGCGCCAAGCGCGTCTATATCAGTGGCGGATCAATGGGCGGCAATATCGTCCTTTCGCTGATCGAGCAGCATCCGCGCGCCTTCGCCGGCGGGCTTGCAGCCTGCGGCGTTACCAATGGCTGGGAATCGCTGTTCGGGCAGCTGATCGACATGCGCGTCACCTATAATTACCTGACGCGCGGGACACCCTATGCGCTGCCAGGGGACAAGGATGCGACGCACACTGCGCTGCCGACCCTGCCGCCTTCCGGTGACGCCACCAATCCCGAAGCATATCGGTGGCAGCAGATCGGCAGGATCGCCACTCCAGTGCTCGCGTTGTTCAAGGCGGCCGCCGCCAATCCAAATGGCCCGGAGGCCAGGATCGCCCGTCAGGTCGCGGCAGTGGGCGGCTTCGAGGCCGAGCCTGCCTCAGTCGCATATCCACTGGTCACGGCAACGCTCGGTGCGGACGATCTGGTGCAAACCCTGGGCGGCCAGATCTATGGCAATGTCGGCAAGGCCTATGTGGTGCCGGAAATGACCGCCGCCGAGTTGGCGTCGTTCAACCAGGGGGTGCAACGCATCCATGCCGACAAGGCGGCGGTGGCGAATGCGCGCCGTTGGCATCAGGCGACCGGCCGTTTCCAGGTGCCCTTGGTTACCATCCACAACCAAATCGACTCGCTCGTCCCCTATTCGCAAAATGAAGCGCTGGGGCGGATCGTTCGCGCCGCCGGCAATGAGCGGCGCTTGGTTCGCTTCACCGTGCCTGCGGTGAAGGCGCCGCTTCCGATCGGCGGCGTCGAGGGCTATACCCATTGCGGGTTCAGCACCGAGCAAGGGGCCGCGGCCTGGCGTGCGCTGTACAGCTGGGCGGAAACCGGCAAGCGGCCGGCGCCCGACGCGGTAAAATGATAGTGCGTCTGCTGGCGGTATTGCGGCGTGCGCTGGCGGCCGGGCTCCTGCTCGCCGACAGCGTTCCCGCCTCCGCAAACGCTGTCAGTACAACCGATCCCTTCACGGTCGCCGCGCCGGCCATCGGCGCATCCTGGTATCCGGAGCAATGGCCGGAGGCGCAATGGGATCGTGATCTCGCATTGATGCGGCGCGCGAATTTCACGGTCGTCCGCGTCGGCGAGTTTGCCTGGTCACGGTTGGAGCCGAGCGACAATCGCTTCGACTTTGCCTGGCTGGACAAGGCGATTGCGGCAGCCGCCCGGCATGGCATCCGCGTGGTGATCGGCACGCCGACCGCCGCGCCGCCGATTTGGCTGACAGAGGCGCATCCCGATACGTTGCGCGTCAACGAGGATGGCAGCGTCGAGGGGCATGGTGAGCGGCGGCAATTCTCCTTCGCCAGCGCCACCTATCGCCGCTACGCCGCGCGCATAGCTGGCGAGCTGGCGCGCCGATACGGGCATAGTCCAAATGTCGTCGGGTGGCAGATCGACAATGAGATTGGCGTCCCGTCTTTCGATCGCGAAACAAAGGTGCTCTGGGCCGTGTGGCTGGAGCGGCGCTACGGCACTATCGCAGCGCTCAACCGGCGCTGGACCACCGAATATTGGAGCCAGCGCTACGAGCGCTTCGACCAAATCCCGCTGAAGTCGCGCGGACCGCAAAACCCAGCGCTGCTGCTCGACTTCCGCCGCTTCGCAAGCGCGGTGTGGGCGGATTATGTCGGCGAACAGGCCGCGGCGATCCGCACCCATGCCGATCCCCGCCAGTTCGTCGCGACCAACTCGACGGCGTGGAACAACAATTTCGACCAGTTCCTCGTTCATCGCGGGCTCGATATCGCGGCGTGGGACGATTATGTGCCGAATGGCCGGCCCGACTGGGCAGCCAATGCGCTGCACCACGATGTGGTGCGCGGATATAAGCGCCGCAATTTCTGGGTGATGGAAGCGCAGCCCGGCCGCGTCGACTGGGCTGCGGTCAACCGGTCGCTGGAGCCCGGCCAGGTGCGCGAAGTCGCCTGGCAGACGATTGGACACGGTGGCGATGCCGTGATCTACTGGCAATGGCGCAGCGCGCTGAACGGCCAGGAGCAGCATCACGGCACGCTGGTTGGCCCGGATGGCGAGCCGATGCCGATCTTCGACGAGATCGCCCGCACAGGCTCCGAATTTGCCGCCGCGGCGCCCTATCTTGCCGGCACCAGCGTGCCACAGGCCAAAGTCGCGCTGATCTATTCGCAGGAAAGCCGCTGGGCGACCGAGAATGAGCGGCACCATCGCGACTATGATCCTGTCGCCGTGTTGAAGGACTGGTACCGCCCTTTTGCGGCGGCAGGCCAGGCCATCGACGTGGTCGCGCCCGACACCGATCTGGCGGGATACCGGATGGTGCTGGCGCCCAATCTGAACCTGCTGGATGCGGCGACCGCGGCACGGCTGGCCGCCTATGTCCGGGCCGGCGGCCAATTGGTGCTGGGTCCGCGATCCGGCATGAAGGACGGGGATAACGGGCTCTGGACCCAGCGCCAGCCCGGCCACTTGTCTGCACTGCTCGGTGGCCGCGTCGACTATTATTATCCGCTCGACGAACCCGCATCGATCGCCGGACAGATCGGCGATGCGAAGGTAACGATCTGGGCTGAGGTGCTTGCGCCCCGTGCCAGCGATGTGGAGATTGTGGCGCGTTATACGAGCGGCAGCGGCTGGCTGGTCGATCGACCCGCGATCCTGTCCCGCGGCATCGGCAAGGGCAGGATCACCTATGTCGGGGCAATACTGGATGGCGAGGGGCAACGGCGCCTGACGGATTGGCTGACTGCTCGCGCCACGCTGCCGCCACCGGTCATCGCGCCGCAGCCTGGCGTCGAGATCAGCGAGCGCCGCGATGCGCGCACGCGATACCTGGTGATGATCAATCACAACGACACGCCTGTGACTCTGGCGTTGCCCACCACCGGAAAGCCAATCCTCGGCGACCTAAGGGGAAACGTGCTGCGCGGACACGGCGTCGCATTGTGGGCGCTCCCCGACAACATGGGCCGTTAAGCAATACACCTCCGATCCAGCCATCGCCGTAGTTGCGATTGCACCATTATGGTGTCAGGCGGAAGTATCAAGCGATCTTCACGCGTCGCTGGTCACGGCACCAAAAGTATCATCCTCACCTTGGCATATCCGCATTTATGGCGTGATAGGGTCGGCATGGGCGATGCCGGGCAAGGCATCCCTATTGCCATTTGGATCCGTATCCAGCAAGGACATATCATATGCAACCTCAGGAAGAGCGGCTACGCGGAATTGCCACGGCCTTTGGCTGGACCTGGTATCGTATGCGGAGGTTGATAGATGCCCACCTCTCAGCCCAGGGCGCGTCGATGGCGCGGCTCAAGTTGCTAGCCTATTTGGCGGAACAACCGCGCCGTTCGACCGACATCGCAAGCTTCTTCGACCAAGCACCGCGCACCGTCACGCAGGCGATTGATTCTCTCGAGCAGAAAGGCTTGGTTCTACGGTTGCCTGTCGCGGGGGACCGGCGCGCAAAACTCGTACAGATCACCGACGTAGGTAAAGCGATGCTGGAACAGGGTCTGCCGCTGTTTGACGGGATCGTTGAACTGACGTTTGGCAGCTTGAAACCGACTGAACTTTCCGGCCTCGACGCGGCGATCCGGCACTTGGCCCAGATCGTCGAAGATCTGGAGAAAATTGGGGGGCTGATTCCGGTTCCTGTCGCCGTTGCAGAAGATCGAGGCCATGGCTGACCCTAATTCAATCGCTCCATCCGATGATAGCTCGATGAGAGAGCGTGATCGGTTTGCGCAAATCCTCATTCTGTTCGGACGGCACGGTCTCAAGGGCTTAGCCGCCCGGCTCGGGCTTGCGTGTTCTGAGGACGAGACGCTATCTAACGCTCGGCCAGAGGCCGTCGTTGCACTCTTACGCGACATCGGCCCGGCAGCGGTCAAGTTCGGGCAGATTCTCGCGATGCGCAGCGATCTGCTAGAGCCAGAATGGATTGAAGCGCTTTCGACGCTGCAAGACCGGGTTCCGCCCCTACCATTTGCGATCGTGCAGCCACTCGTCGAGGAGGCGATCGGCGGAACCATCGAAAGTTTCTTCGGACAGTTTGATTCCGCAGCGATTGCGGCAGGCTCAATAGCGCAGGCGCATTCAGCGACGCTGCGCGACGGGCGGGAGGTGATCGTCAAAATCCGACGGCCGGGGATTGAGCGGATCGTCGATGCAGACCTGAGAATACTGCGGCGGTTGGCCAGATTGGCAGAACGACGCATACCCGAGATTGCGCGACTGAAGCCTGACGAATTGCTGCGCAATTTCGCCGAAAGCCTCGACCGTGAAATGGATCTTAGCGCTGAAGCCCGCGCGAGCGACGAGATTGGATCTTTTCTCCAGAGTTACCGGGTCCGAACCGCGCGCTTCGACTGGGAGCTTTCCGGCAGGCGCGTGAATATCCAGGAGCGACTACGCGGCATTCCAGCGAGCGATCTCGAGGCTGCTCGCCAAAGCAATCTCGATCTCACCGCGCTTGGACGCGCCTACGCCCAAGCAATCCTGCGCATGATCATCATAAACGGTCATTTTCACGCCGATCCGCATCCCGGCAACGTCTTTTTTTTGGAAGATGGAAATATCGGTCTCATCGACTTCGGAGCGGTCGGGACTCTGCTGCCAAGACGCCGGGAGGAACTCGTACGGCTCGGTCTGGCGATCGCTTCCGAGGATACCGGCGGCGTGGTGGATGTCCTCATGCTCTGGGCTGGCGATCCCGACGTAGACCGGGTCAGACTTGAAGAGTCGCTCGCCCTTCTGATTGACCGATTTAGCAATGTCCTGCTCGAGCAGATTGATCTTGCTGAGATCTTTCAAATGGTCTTCGCGATCCTACGCGACTTTAAGCTTGCTCTCCCGCCCGACCTGGCGCTGGTGCTACGGACATTGCTAACCGCTGAGGGCTTCGTTCGGCGAATTGATCCGTCGTTTGACATCGCTCGCGAGCTAGCGCCGGTAGCGAAGGAACTGATGCGGGGGCGCATCAGTCCGACGCGATTGCGCGGCGAGGCTGGAAAGCTTGTCGCGGCGCTGGGCCGTGCAGCGCTATCGACGCCAAGTTTTATAGGACAGATCGAGAAAGTCGCGCGGACCGGCTCGATCACCGTCAGCATCGCTCCGAAGGATCTGGAGCGATTGCGGGGCGGCGAGCGACGCAGCAATCCCATCCCACAACTTTACCCCGCAGCTCTAGGAATATGCGCGGCAATCTTGGTGTCGTCACAGCCGATCTTGTCGGGGCTCTTGGCGGTTGCCTGCCTCGCGCTGGCACTGGCCGACAGAGCGAGGAGGCGATGAGTTCGCAATGCATTGGGTGCAGCGTGCAGGCACGCGCGCGCCTTTGCCGGCATCAGAAGCTCTAGGTCGCGATGGAAACCCACTCCAACTGGCTTAAGGTGAGCATGGTCGTAGGTCTGCTCTTGACGGCACTTATCGGGTTTGCCTTTTGGATCATCCAAGCCAGCGATGCTGAGGGACCCACGTACGAGATCCGTTTCAAGCAATCGGTCGCTGGCGTTCAAAAAGGTTCCAGCGTCAAATTCGTCGGCGTAGCCGTTGGGCAGGTGACCGAAGTCCAGCTGCGGCCGGACAATCCGGATCTCGTGACCGTACGTTTCGTGCTGATGGAGGACGAAATGCTTCATCCCGGCGTCAAAGCGTCGATCAACAGATCATTAATCGACGGATCTGCCACGATAGATTTGGAGGGAGGCAACGTCAACTTGCCGGCGCTTATGGCGCAGCCGGGGCAGCCCTATCCAGTCATACCTGTGAAGAGCGGTGGTTTACTCGGTGGGGGCTCCAGCCCGACAGATTTCATAGCAAAATTATCGTCAGCGACTGAAAGTTTATCCAAGAAGCTCGACCCTGCCGGGCAGAGTGCGATAGAAAGCCGTCTTGAAGACCTAGCGCGCCGATCGCATACTTGGGACAGTACCGCTGATCGGGGTGCCCGCCAAATATCGCCGCACAGACTGAATGCAATTGGAGATGCGTTGGCCCGGACGGGAACCAATGCGGAGAAATTGCGCCGGCGGCTTGATGCGTCACGCGGAGAACTGCGCCAAAACCTCGTAGGCCCGCTGCGTGATGCCGAACTTACGGCCGAAACTCTGGGTCAGTCGATTAACCGCGCCCGGCCGAAGGTCAGGCAACTGGAAGACGATGCGCTCAAGATTACGGAAACCGTTCGCTCACTTCGGGCACCGGTGTTGCGCGTGGGCGAGGCCGCTCAGAAACTCGAGCGTCAAGGCCTGGGATCTCTCACTCTACCTGATTACCGCCCCTCAGATGAGGAGAAGCGATAGGCATTCACTATTGCCGACGCGCGTTTGGATATAGTGTTGTCTGATGTTGATTATTTCACGTACACTCAGTTCCTTGCTGAGCCAGTAGAACTTAACTGTAGATTATTTTTCCTGTGTCTTTTGCTGTATGTAGTTAACGAAACTCCAGTATCGTGCAATATATCCATGCCGATTTGCATTAGTATTTATCAGAAACGAAGAACTTGCGTAGATTTTTGGGAGTTAAGAATATGCGCCTTGCTTTATATATGGCTTCGACTGCATCAATAGCAATTGCTACCCCTGCCCTTGGTCAGGAGCCAGCTCGCTCCAACCGCGCCGATCCCAAACCGCCGTTGCAAAGCGCCGTCCCCGGCGCGGCTCAGTCAGGATCTTCGGCGCAAGGAAACGCGGTGGTCAGCGAGGAGAATAGCGGTGCCGGCGACATCATCGTCACCGCCACCCGCCGCGCTAGCCCGCTGAGCGACGTGCCGATCGCGGTGAGCGCGGTGACACAGGAGGCGCTTCAGAACACCGGCGCCAACGACATTCGCGCCTTGAACCAGCTCGCACCCTCACTGCTGGTTTCTTCAACGGGAAACGAGTCAAATGCGTCAGCGCGCATTCGTGGCATTGGCACGGTCGGGGACAATCCTGGCCTTGAAAGCTCGGTCGCCACCTTCATCGATGGCGTCTATCGCAGCCGCACCGGCGTCGGGTTGAACGAACTTGGCGAGATCGAGCGGGTTGAGGTACTGCGCGGCCCGCAGGGGACGCTATTCGGCCGCAATGCTTCCGCAGGCCTCATCAACATTGTCACTAAGTCGCCGCAATTTACGTTCGGCGGACTTGCCGAACTGACCTATGGCAATTTCGATAATAGGCGAGCACAGGTTGGCGTCACTGGACCGCTCACCGACACAATCGCGTTTCGATTTGACGGTATCTACAATATACGAGACGGCTTTTATCGAAACATTACACAAATCAACAATGAAGCTCGGGTCAACGACCGCGATCGGTATTTCGTTCGCGGTCAATTGCTTTTCAATCCAAATGAAAGCATCCGTGTACGGCTGATCGGCGAATACAGTCATCGCGATGAAAGTTGCTGTGGCGCAACATATTATAGCAAGTTCGAGACTTTCGATCCAACCGCAAACGCAGCGCAGGCCAACGGCAGCACCGTCAACACCGATGGCGCATTCGCCTATGCCGATGCCAGCCGCATTCTTGGCATAATGGACCGACTGGGCGCGGTAAGACCGAGCTCCAACCCCCGCGCCAATCCGTTCGCGCGCGACGTCGCGATCTCGCCGGGCCGCACGTTCCGGAACGTCACCGAGGACTACGGCGGTTCTGGCCAGATCGACTGGGATGTGGGCGGCGTCAACCTGACGTCGATCACTGCCTATAGACAATACAAATCTGGCAACGCCGGGGACACCGATTACGGCAACCTCGATCTTAGCTATCGCGATGTCGATTCCTATCGGCAGTTCAAGACGTTCACCCAGGAGCTACGCCTCCAAGGTTCAGCATTTGATGGCACGCTCGACTGGCTCGTTGGAGGCTTCTACTCACACGAGAAACTGTTGCTGGTCGACAGTACGAAATTTGGTACGCAGTACGGCACATTTGCCGCCTGTCGTCTAGTTGCCACGCTCAATCCGGCCGTCGCGTTGCAGGATCAAAACGCTCCCGGTTGCCTCAGCGCCGCGGGTCGCGCGACAGTAACCGGCGCGTTCGGCGCGACGCTGGCACCAGCAGTACTTAGTGGCCTTGACCGACTATCTGGCAGCGTTGTTAACGGAAGCCGCGTCGGAGGCGTGAACAACGTGGGCGACAGTGGGTCGCGCTACCTGCAAACCAGCGAAAATTATGCCTTCTTCACTCATAACATAATCAACGTAACAGATACGATCTCGCTCACCCTGGGGCTTCGTTACACCCACGAGGCAAAAGAATTCCGAGGGAACTTTAGTAATAATAATACGGTATGCCCTGCGCAGCAATCCAATCTCTCGCCTCTTCTTTCCAATGCGGCTGTGCCGTCAACAGCTAGCACCTTCATCGGTGGGATTATTACGTTGACCTGCACCGGAAACAGCTCGTCGACGATCAATGCGCTCAATCTCAGCGACCGCTTTTCGGATGGCGAATTTACCGGCACCGCGGTGGTGTCTTGGAAACCGACGCCGCGATTGCTCACTTATGCATCATACGCGAAAGGGTATAAGGCTGGGGGGTACAACCTCGACCGTTCTGACCTTGGCGGCCTTTCAGGCGTTTTCTCCCCGCGCACTAATGCCGACGCGCCGGGGTTGCGCTTCGACGCCGAGAAGGTCGATGCTTACGAGATTGGCGCAAAGTACAATATCAGCCGAGCTTTCAGTCTCAATCTCGCCGCTTTTCGGCAAGAGTTCAACGATTTCCAGCTAAATACTTTTAACGGTTCTGTGTTCGTCGTTCAGAACATTCAAGGCTGCAAATCTGACCTCGGCGGTGCTGACACTGACAGCTTGGCCGGTAATGGAACGTGCGCAGGAAACGCCGACAAGTCGGGGGTGATTTCGCAGGGTGTTGAGGCAGAAGCTACGCTAAATCCCGCGCGCAACGTTATGCTCGCCGCCGGTTATACTTACTCCGACACCTATTTTCGCCGCAATTTAGTCGGGAACGCGCAAGGTGAGGCACTCGACCCAGCTTTGTTCCTGTTGTCAGGCGCGCAACTGTCGAATGCACCGAAGCACGTCGTGACGACGTCGCTTGCCTGGACTCCGTCAATCGGGTCGAGCGGTATGTCGGCCCTGCTGTATGTCGATAGCCGAATGACGTCGGACTACAACACGGGTTCAGACCTTGCGCCGGAGAAAATTCAGGACGGTTATGTGTTGGTCAACGCGCGTCTCGGCCTTCGCGGCCGCGATCAGAGGTGGGCGCTTGAATTCTGGGCCCAGAATCTGGCCAATAAAAAGTATATCCAGGTTGCATTCAATACACCATTTCAAGGTTCGGGCTCGATTGCCAATGTGCAGCGGTTCGGCGGTACAGCTAACGCGCTCTATTCTTCTTTCTTGGCCGAACCGCGCACTTATGGCGTAACATTGCGCAGCCGGTTCTAATATTATTTTGGAGATATGCAGATGACACATATGATCCGCGTTGTTTTGCTTCTTGGTCTGGCTGGCAGTTACGCGCTCGCGACACCTGCGGTAGCGCAGGATACGGCGGTAACTGACTCGAGCGCGCCCGCCTCCGACGTCGGTTCGGGTCTAACAATTGGCTTGGGGGGAGCATATCTGCCTGACTACGAGGGATCGGACGACTATCGCCTCGTCCCCGGGCCAGTGGCCATCGGCTCGGTGAGTGGATTCAGTTTCACGCTGGCCGGCAATCGGCTGAGCGTCGATATGATCCCGAACAAGTCCGGTCCTACTTGGGACATTCAGGCTGGCCCGATCGGCGTTCTCAACTTGAACCGAACGAGTCGGAAGAGCATTGATAATGTCCGCGTCAAAGCACTCGACGAACTCGATATGGGTATCGAAGCCGGCGGCTTTGTTGGCATTGGCAAGACCGGCCTGATCACGAGCGATTTCGATAAGCTATCCGTCTCGATTAGCTACAGGAAAGACGTTGCCGGCGCCAGCAAAGGCAGCGTTTGGCAGCCCTCGATAAACTATCTCACACCTCTCAGCCGCAAGGCCGCCATCGCGCTATTCGCATCTGCTGAGCGTGTCAGCGATCGATACGCGCGCTACTACTTTTCGGTATCCCCGTCGGATAGCCTCCTCAGCGGATTGCCGGCATATTCCGCGGAAGGGGGAACCAAGAGTTACACTTTGGGGGCCCTTGCTACCGTCGCGTTGACAGGCGACCTTCTTCATGGCGCAAAGCTTGTGGCGGGCGGGACGTACAAACGCCTTCAAGGCAACATCGCTGATTCACCGATCGTGTCAATCGCCGGCGACCGCACTCAATGGCTTGGAGCAATCGGTTTGGCTTACACGTTCTAGGTGTTTAGTCCCGGCATCTGGTGGATCGGGTTGACGATGAACCGGTCTGGCTCTGACGTCCAGATCTTGGCGATGTACTCGTAGGGTGTAAGGCCACTGAGCGTCTTGAGCCGGCGGGCAAAGTTGTAGGCGGCCATGAAGTCGGCGAGGTGCGTCCGGAGCTGGTCGTGGGTCTCATATTGGAAGCGTTTGACGGTAGCTTCCTTGATGGTTCGGTTCATCCGCTCGACCTGACCGTTTGTCCACGGGTGGTTCGGCTTGGTGAGCCGGTGTTCGATGTCGTGCGCCTCGCAGATCATGTCGAAGCGCATCTGGCGCGACCAGGCGGTGTTTCGGTTGCGCGGCTGCTCGGCGAACTGGATACCGTTATCGGTCAGGATCGTGTGGATGCGGTAGGGCACGGCTTTCAGGAGGTGTTCCAGGAACTCCCACGCTGTCCGTCGATCAGCCTTGTCGACCAGCTGGGTGACGGCAAACTTGCTGGTGCGGTCGATGCCGACGAACAGGTAGAGCTTGCCTTCGGCAGTCTGCACCTCGGCGATATCCATGTGGAAGAAGCCGATTTGACGTGACCCCCGCCTTTCATCCAGCGGCAACCAGAGACCGACCGTTGTTTGAGGGTCCCCCGGTTTCTCATCCAGATCGAGGGTGAGTATCCGGCGTTCATTCGGCGGCGATCTTGCCCGCGACGGCAGCATATTCGATCGGCGTCAGCCAGCCAAGCGATGTGTGAGGACGGCTCTCGTTATAGTCCCGTCGCCACGCCTCGATCTTGGCTCGGGCGTCCTCCAGCGACAGGAACCAATGCGTGTTCAGGCATTCGTCCCGCAGGCGACCGTTGAACGATTCCACGAACGCATTGTCCGTAGGTTTACCCGGTCGGCTGAAGTCTAGCGTGACGCCATTCTCGTACGCCCAGCGGTCGAGCGCCTTAGAGATGAACTCCGGACCATTGTCGACCCGGATGGTGCGAGGCCGCCCCAAGGGACAGTGCGATACGCGTCATCGCCGCGACCACCTGCTCGCCCTTGATGCCCTGATCGACGTCGATCGCCAGCGCCTCGCGAGTGAACGCATCGACGACGGTCAGCGCTCGCAGTCGCCGACCGTCGAACAGCGCATCGGAGACAAAGTCCATCGACCACATCTCGTTCGCCGCCAACGCCGCAGGTTGCCGCTCGCGGTTGGCAGCGCTGACGTTGCGTCTGGGCCTCTTGAGCCGAAGGCTCAGACCATCGTCCCGGTAGAGCCGGTAGACACGCTTGTGGTTCACCAACCATCCGTCCCTGCGCAGCAGGATGTAGATCCTGAAGTAGCCGTACCGCGTCCGCGTCGCCGCAAGATCACGGATGCGCAGCATCAGCGGCGCCTGATCCGGACGATGCGACACGTACCGCACCGACGACCGATCGACGCCGAGCGCCAGACAACTGCGCCGCTCGCTGACCCCGTGAGACGCCTGGACGTGCGCGACGATCTCGCGTCGTCGCCCAGGCGTCAGAGCTTTTTTGACAGAACGTCCTGCAGGATATGCTTGTCCAGACTGAGGTCCGCGACCAGTTGCTTGAGCTTGCGGTTCTCCTCCTCGAGCAGCTTCAGACGCCGCAGCTCGCCGACACCGAGCCCGCCGTACACCTTCTTCCAGCGGTAAAACGTCTGCTCCGAAATCCCCATCCGGCGGATCACTTCGGCCACTGGCGTGCCGCTCTCCGCCTGCTTCAATGCGAACGCAATCTGCTCCTCCGTATGCCTCGTCTTCTTCATCGTCAGCTCCTTCCTCGCGGGTCGTCACAAGGCCGGAAAACTCTCATTCAATCCGGAGGAAAAAACAGGGGGGACGTCAAGATTGGATAGCGCTTGAAGCGCTGGCGCTTCGGCTTGTCACCTTCGATGTCCGGCAGGCGGGAGATGCCGTGCCGCTGGAGGCAACGATGCAGCGCTGACCGGGTCAGATGCGGGATCGATGGCTGCAGGGCATAGAGGCAGTCGTCCAATGGCAGCAGGGTATGGCGTCGGAAGGCGACCACCATCGCCTCCTCAGCCTCAGTCAGGGTCGTTGAATGAGGGGCCTTCGGCCCGGTCTTCAAATCCTCCACCGTCGCCCGCTTGCGCCACTTCGCTACCGTCTTGGGATTGACGCCCAGCTCCCGGCTCAGCGTCGCGAGCGAAGCTTGCGATCGCTGTATTGCTGCTCTGACGGCGTGCGTGGTCGTGGCGCTCCCGTGACGAACTTGTCCCATATGGCTTCCTTCCACTCCAACGAAAGGATCGCACCATCAAACCGTGGGATCAAACAATCTTAGCTTCGGTGACCATATGCCCTTGGCGGGGGCGGTTCGTAAACCCGGCGGGTGCCAACCCGCTAAGGCTGCTGTGCGGACGTACGGTGTTGTAGTCCGTCCGCCATGCCTCGATGATCCGTCTCGCCGCAGCCAGCGTTGGGAAGAGATGCTCGTTCAGGCACTCATCGCGTAAGCGACCATTAAACGATTCCACGAAGCCGTTCTGCTGAGGTTTGCCCGGCGCGATGCCACTCGACTCCGGTGTCCTGGCACCAGGTGAGGACGGCGGCTGGTCAGTTCCGTTCCGTTGTCGCTAACCACCATGCACGGCAGCCCACGATGCTCGGCGATGGCGCTCAGCTCGCGGACGACGCGCCGGCCCGACAGCGAGGTATCGACGATACACCCCAAGCACTCCCGGCTGTAGTCGTCGATCACGTTGAGCAAGCGGGACAGCCGGCCGCAGGCCAATGCATCCGATACGAAGTCGAGCGACCAGCGCTGGTTGGGCTCCAGCGGGATCGCCATCGGTGCCCGCGTGCCCAGAGCGCGCTTGCGCCCGCCACGCTTGCGCACCGTCAGCCGCTCCTCGCGATACAGCCGGTACACCTTCTTCAGGTTCATGCCCTTGCCCTCACGCCGCAGCAGGATCGCCAGCCGCCGGCAGCAGCTTCTTCAGCCGGCGGTTCTCGTCTTCCAGCGCCCGCAACCGTGCAGCGTCGGACACCGTCAGGCCACCGTACTTCGACTTCCAGTTGTAAAAGGTCGCATCGCTGATCCCGTGCTTGCGGCACAGGTCGGCGGTCTTCACGCCAGCCTCATGCTCGCGCAGCACGCCAATGATCTGATCCTCGGTAAATCGGCTTCGCCGCATCGCTCGTCTCCATCTGACGAGCTAACTTACCAATGGCATGATTTCTGGGGAGCACGTCAACGTTACCAAAGCGGGGCGAAATATCTCAAAGTCGATGAGCCCGTTCAATTCCTCCAGCGGATCGCCATTCGCTGCTAGCCGATTCAATGCTCCGATAAGCCAAGAAGTCCCGATTGCCGCATGCCAGTCCGATCCTCGTCAGCAATGAATCATGCCCGCAGCCGTTTGGCGAGAAGTAAAATGGGTGCCCAGGTTGCTGACTTCTTAGCTTATGTCGACTTCGCACTTGGGCGGAAGGCACCTCCACAGGGGCTTAATAGCGACCTGCTAAATCAGGCTCCGGAGCGGAACCTGCACGTCACCCGCGGCGGCAAGGTTGACGACCGCGCGCCTGCCAACTAGCCGTCGGCCAACCGCCATGTCCGCGCCCCGGTTGAAGGTAAGAACACCTTCTACAATTTTATCCGAGAGAAAGAGGGCAGTAAAGCTGTCGCCCTCCAAGTCGCCGCGCAATATTAGCCTCAAGCTGTCGTCGATGCGTCCAGCGACCTGGATGTTGAAATCGTACTGGTCGGACCAGAACCAGCAGGGCTGAACATAGCCGCCAGCGCCACCCAATATTGCAGCGGCCGCGACGTCCGCCTGCCCAGCCGCGTTCTGAAAGGTCTCCAGCCTGACCCGAGTACCGAAGAAACCGGGCTGGTTGCTCACGTCGCCCGCTGCCCAGACATGGGGATGGCTCGTCCGGCCCTGCGCATCGACCACGATCCCGTTGGCCACACGGAGGCCTGCGGCCGCCGCGAGTTCGACGTTGGGGTCGACGCCGATGCCCACCACCACGGCGTCCGATTCCAGACGCACGCCGTTGGTCAGGATCACGGTGCGTACCGTACCGCCTTCCCGCTCCAGCGCAGAGACTCCCACTCCGTAATGCCCGGTCACGCCCCGCGCCCTGTGGAGTTCCGATAACCACCCTCCGAAACGGCCACCCAGTGTGCGCAGCATGGCCGCGCTGCCCGGTTCCACGGCGGTGACCCGACATCCGGCCTGGACGGCACTCGCCGCGACCTCCGCGCCGATCACGCCCATCCCCACCACGACGATCGCGGCCCCCGGCCGAAGCGCCGCGCGCAGGTCGTCCGCATCGGCGCGGGTCCTGAGGTGATGCACGTTAGCCGCATCCGCGCCCGGAAGATTTAGCCTGCGCGCCCGCACGCCGGTGGCCAGCAGGACCCGATCTGCCGGGATGCAACGGCTGTCGGCCAGTCGCAGTTGGCCCCCGGAAAGGTCCAGCGCCTCGACCCTCGTCCCGAGTATCAGGTCGATCTGATTGTCGTCGTACCACCGATCGTCTCGAAGCTCGAACCCCGCCGGCACCGTGTCCGACCGCAACCATTCTTTGGACAGCATCGGCCGATGATAGGGCCGCCACGGCTCCTCGCCGATCAGGACGACGCGCCCCTCGAACCCGCCGGAGCGGACAGCGGCCGCCGCCTGAGCGCCGGCAAGATTGGCGCCGACTATAGCGATCGTTCCGATCATGGTCATGCCGGCCTCGTCGTTCCCCGCTACCTAGAAGCGGATTTCCGCACCGATGCCGACGCGCCGCGGACGTTCGTAGATGATATAGGTGCCAAGCGGGCCCGGGGAGATTTGCTGCGCCACCTTCGCGTTCGTCAGATTGCTGGCAAAGAAGTTGACGCTAATCTTCTCGCCAGGAAGGCGCAAGCCGATCTCCCCGGACAGCATCGTATATGAATTCTGCACCAGCGAGTTAAGGAAGTCGTAATAAACCTTGCCGCTGTGGAACAAGTTCGCGCTCGCGGTGAGGCGGCTTTTGCCGATGTCGATGCCATACGTGCCGCCCAGATTGAAGGTATAGCGCGGCGTGCGGATCATCCATTTGCCAGAAACATCTGCGGAGCTAACGATATTGCCGCCGGTTGGCTTGGGGATGAAGACCTGGGCCTGCGGAAATTTGTCGTACTCGGCGTGGGTGTAGACAGCTGACGCCCGCAAGTTGAGGTCTCGCATAGGAACAAGGGTGACTTCCAGCTCCCCGCCGTAGATCTTCGCCGTCGCCGCATTCTGCAAGATGAAAGCATTGCCGGCCGAACGCGCCGTCACCTGCAGGTCGCTATAGTCATAGCGATAGGCCGACAGGTTGGTCCTGAGCCATGACGCGGGGTCGACCTTCAACCCGATTTCGGCCGCCTTGATCGACTCCGGATTCACCGCGATCGGCGACGTGCCGAAAGTGTTGAACACCCCGCTCTTGAAGCCGGTGCCGTAGCTTGCGTACACATTGGCGTGATCGGCAAAATTATATCGCAGCGCAGCGCGATAGGTAAATTTGTTAAATGATTTGCGGGCGGTGCCGAACGGCAGCGGTGTGCCATTGACCGATTGCTCGAATGTCCGTTTCTCGGTCGTGTAGCGCACACCGCCGGTCAGAAAGAGCGAATCGACGATCTCGTAAGTGCCCTCCGCAAAGCCTGCAAAGGAGGTTGTCGTGACCTTCGGCTCAAGTAGTGTTTGGCTCGGCACCGCAGTGGGAGATACCGCGCTGTAGATGAACACCGGCTGTTCGCCGGTCAGGCGAAACGCATAGGCTCCGAGGATCCATTTGAACCGCCCGACACCGGTGGAAAGCAGCCGCACCTCCTGGCTATACGTTTTGGGCCGGACCCGCATGTCGGTATAGCCTAGCAGAATGTTCGAGGAGTCCGAATCGGCGTATTGATTGACACGCGTCGTCATGAAGGCGCCGGTAGTCTCCAGGTTCACGCCGCCCAGATCGAACTGCGTGCGCAGCGACAGATCGAACCGGTTGTAGTCGGATCTCCCGCGCCCATTGAGCGATGCCTCCCAAGCCTGGTCAGGAATAATCACTCCCGGAAATGGCGCACCGGCGGTGTTTCCCCGGAACGGCTGCTGCGACGCCACCTGATCTTTCGAATCGACATACGCCGCGGTCAGGATGATTTTTGCCGAATCGCTGGGTTCGAACATTAGCTTGCTGCGTAGCGAAATCGTCCGCGCAGCGCCCAACGTTCCACCGGTGTTGAGGTCACTGATGTAACCGTCGCTCTTGCGGTATAACACCGCAAGATCGGCTGCGACTGTTTTGCCAAGCCCTCCGGTCACATAACCGCGAACATCGACGTCATTCGCCTCTTCTCGGGAGCGACCGTAGCGCGCGGCGATCCGGCCACTCGTCGTGAAACTGGGATCCGGCGTGATGACGTTGACCAGCCCGCCAGTGGCATTGCGGCCGAACACGGTGCCCTGCGGGCCGCGCAACACCTCGACCCGCTCGACCTGGACGAGGTCGATCTGCGTCGAATATGGGTCCGCCTGATAGACGCCATCGACGTAGATCGCGACATTGCTCTCGTCCCCGGTAGAATTCCCTGCCGAACCGACTCCGCGTATGCTCGGCTGCATCACGTTCTGGTTACGACCGCCGTTGAATGCCGGAATGATCTGGGTAAGGCTGCGGACCTCGCGCACGCCCGAATTTTCGAGTGCATCGCCACCGATCGCCGTCACCGTCACTGGAATGTTTTGAAGCCGTTCTTCACGGCGCGTAGCGGTGACCACGATGTCGGCAATGCCGCTGTTATCGGGCGGGGTCGCGGCGGGAGCCGCTGGCGTCTCCTGCGGCGTGGCCGCAGCGGAAGGAACTGGCGCGACCGCTTGCGCCTGCGCGATCGCCGGGAAACTCACCGCGCAAAATAATGCGAACGGCCGCTTCAGAACCTGCATTGCCATATTCCTCTCCCCTTGCCTCGTTGGGCAACACCAAGATACGCGCAGCTCATCCGGCGGACTTCCCGCGTGTCAATACGGCGGCGTATGTTTATGGTCCATTCTTGTCAATGCTTATGTTTGCTCGCCCGTGGCGGTGAGGTGCGCGACACCAGAGATCCATCCCGGCGCCGGCCGATATTCTTTCTGTGCGACACGGTATTGACCCGTTGCTCCCATCGCTGCGGACGCGGCGACCCATGCCAAAAGTTCGTTGGCTCCCGAACCCGCGACCGCGTCGACCGCCGCGGTATCCAAGGCGTCGAGAGCGTCCCAGTCCTGCGCCGCGATCATTTCCAGGACACAAGCGTCCCAGGCCGGATTGAGCGGCCGTACCGGCCCCTCCCCGCGCGCGGCGTCCGCTGCGACGGCAAGAACCTTAGTTTCCCGTGCTCGCTGCTCGTCACGGGTCAGCGCTGCCGCCCCGGTCAGGCGGGCCCGCACTTCCGGGCTCGCTCCAGCGATCTGGGGCACCAAGGGGTCGTGGGACAGCCCGCCCGATGCGGCGAACAGGATGCGCAGGCTGCAGCGTCGCGCGAAACGTCCTACCGCTTCACCCAGCAGACGCGCGCGCCGATAGGTCGGCAGCGGCGGGGCGGCGCAGTTCACGAAGATCGGCACAACGGGATAGCGGTCCGCCCGGCCGAACATCAGTTCCCACATCTGCACGAAGCCGTGATCAACCACCATCGCGTAGGAAAGCGCTGCGTCCACGTCTCCTGCACGTACCGCGTCGAGCACCTGCAGCGCGAACACTTCATCGACCTTCAGCGGTTCGTCTGACGTTGCCCAGTCACCATAGGAACGCGCAGCCGTCCCAACGCAGAAGCTCGGCATCAGACCGTAGTTGAAACCGTGAAAATGGTCAGGCGCGAACTGGATGATGTGATCGGGGGCAAAGTCTTCGACGAAGTTGGCCATCCGGTCGAAAGACGCCTTCACCGCCATGCAAGTGGCATCGTCCGCGAGTTCCGGGTTGAGCATGACGGGGGAGTGCGAGGCACAGGCGAGGGCGAACGGCATCGCTATTCTCCCCCGACGCCGGCGTCGCGACCGAGCAGGAACGCCAGGTGGATACGGTTGAACGTGTCCGCATCCTCATATTGCGGCCAGTGCCCACACTCGTTCATCACGGCGAACTGGCTGCCCGGAATCATGTCGGCGATCTGCTTGCCTTCGACTGCGGTCGCGGTGGGATCATGCGAGGTCCACAACACCAGCGTTGGCGCCTTGATCGACGCATATTGTTCGGGCGTGACCATATTGCGCCGCCGGATCTCCATGTCCTGAAGGCACAGGATCTCGCGCATCACAGCTGCGAAACCCGGCTGGCTGTAGATGCGCCGGCGCACCTCGACGAGATCGTCGGTGACCTTGGTCTTGTCGTGCATCAGCATCTCGAGGCGCTCGCGAATCATCGCAGGATCGGGATGCTCCACCGCCCGCATCGACAAGCGCCTGATTCGCTCCATCACCTCCGGGTGCGCGGTCCAGCCGCCCGCGGTATTGAGCACGACCCGGTCCACCGCATCCGGGTGGTTCACCGCAAGATAAGTCGCGATCCAGCCTCCGAGCGATTCGCCCGAGACGTGCGCCCGCTCGCGCCCGAGCGCTTTCATCGCTGCCAGCACGTGCCTCGCGTAATCGCAAATTTCATAACCGCCGGTCGGCTTGTCGCTCCAGCCATGCCCAACGCTGTCGATCGCCACGGTCCAGAAGTGCTCCGCATGCGCGGCGAAGTTGCGCACAAAGGCTTCCGCATGGCCGCCGGTGCCATGGAGCAGCAGCAGCAGCGGCTTGTCGCTGTCGCCGGCGCTGATGAACCGCGTTCGGACACCGCCGGCGTCGATGAAGCCCTGGCGGAACTCGGTGGGACCGAGATCGGCCCAGATGCTGTGGTACGGCGTTTCCATTGGCGTATCCTGTTATCGTTGCTGCGGGGGTCAGGCGATGTTGTGATAGCCACCTCGCCAGTGGACGAGCGGCGGCCTGTCGTGGTGGCGCGCGTGCATTACGCGGCCCAGAAAGATCGCGTGATCACCGCCGGGAAACTCGGCGACCCTCTCGCATTCGATCCATGCGAGCGCACCCGGCAACAGGGGTATGTCTGCCATGCCGGTCGCCGCACGGAGCGCAGCGAAGCGATCGACCGGAGCGCAGAATCGCCGGGACACTTCCTCCTGGTCAGCGGCCAGGATGTTGGCCGCGAAGTGGCGCGCCTTGCTGAAAACCGCATAAGAGGGCGCGGTTCGACGCAGGCTCCACTGCACCAGCGGCGGATCGAGTGACAGCGAAACGAACGAACTGACGGTGACGCCGTGGGGCGCGCCCTGCGCGTCCCGAGTGGAGATCACGGTCACACCACTGGCCAGGCACGCCATCGCGCCGCGGAACGAATCCGCGCTAACGCAGGGTGAAGCCTGCCCCTCGGACCGGCCGTTCACGCCCCCGATCCTGGCGCGGCCCCTGCGGGTTGCGGCTCCCCTGCCAGCGCCAGAGCCGCATCCACCAACCGCCGGTAATCGGTGTCGTCAACCGCCAGATAGGTGCCGGCGATGTTGCGGACGGGATCGCCTGCATAATAGCGCTCATACTGGACGAGCCGCTGGCCAAACGCCTCGCCGGCCAGATCCCAGGCGAGCTTGAACAGCTTCACCCGATCGATCGACGGCAGCTGCGCGCCGGCATAATAGGTCGCGGTATCTCCGGCGATCTCCTCCGCCGCCAGATCGGCGCCCGACGGCATCAGCATGAACCCGCCGGCGCCGATCGTCTGGAGGATTTCGATCACGCGCGGATAGGCTTGCGGCAGCATCGTCCGCAGCGTCTGGAGCGGCGCGAGCGCAGGCCGGAGCGTACCGCTCGCGGTTCGCTCCGCCTCGACCTCGGCGCGTGCCAATCCGCTCTTGAGATGCTCGACATAGCCGATGCATTCCCCCAGCATGTGCTGCACATGCAGGAAGGTGTCGGCACCGATCGACCGGGCAACCGCCATGGCGAGGCCGGTGGCGAACTGCATTTTCGCCAAGGCGCGTGTATTGGTCTGGTACGCCGTGTGATTGCGGATCGCGGTGCGGAAATACATCTCCCCCGACAATTTAACGTTGCGGTAGCTGAAAACCCGTTGCCACGGCACGAACACGTCATGGAACACCAGAAGCGAGTCGTTTTCCTCGAACCGGGTCGAAAGCGGATGGTCGAACGAAGCACGCTCCCCTGCGATAACGTAGGGCTGGCGGCAGATCTGGCGAAGGCCCGGCGCACTGGCGGGGACCGCGCAGATCAGCGCGTGGTCCTCGTCGCCGGGCTTCATCCCGGGCAAATTGTACAGCAGGATTTCATCTGCGACAGGCCCCAGCGTGGCGATCATCCGGGCGCCGCTGATGCGGATCCCGCCATCTTCCTCTCCGGTGACACGCAGATGAAGTGCGCCCTGTTCGTGGCTCTGTTTGGTGCGATCGTTCTGCGGCGGGACCAGCGCATGGCTGAGAAACAGGTCGTGGCGGCGGACATGATCGTAATACCACGCGACGCTGTCCGCATATCGCTCGCCGGCCTCGCCAAAGACGCTCCGGTCCTCCCAGAGCGCCAGTAGGGTGGTATTGAGGAAATCGGGGGACCGCCCGAGCAGGCCGAAGCTCGCCTCCGCCCAAAGCCTGAACCCTTCGCGCCGCCTGCGCAGGTCGTCGACGGTCTGCGCGGGCTCGAACGCGATTCCGCAGCGCTCGCCGGTGACAGCGTCGAGCGCGGTCAGGCTGTCGCGATGCTCGAGCTGGTGCTGCATGTCATACAGCGCCGCAATCTCGCGCGCGACCGCGCAGAACGCCGGGTGATCGGCGACGTTGTCGACTCGCTGACCGCCAACCCATACGTCGCGCGGACTCGATCGCAACCCCTGCAGATACTCGGCCCCGGTCCGCACACCCATCCACTCTCTCCCGCCGATCGAAACACCGTACCTGAGAGTATCTAATCCCGGGCGACTGGTTGCCCCAAGCCGAACTTCCAGACTGTTCGTCTGGTGAACAGTCAGTTGAGGAAACCGATTCTCGCTTCGAGCCGCTCGACGCAGTCGCGCAACGGCTGCAGAAACCGAGCGGCCGCGACCGCCGGCGTCAGCACCGAAGAAAAGAAAACGATGTTGACCGCACCGATAACATTCGCGTCTCGGCGCACCGGGAGTGCGATTGCGCTAGTACCGGATTCAATCAGGCCATGGCTGGCGCCGAATCCATCCCGCCGCGCCTGCTCAATGGCCCGGGTAACTGCGCCATCAACTTCGATCTCACTAGCGTCTTCCCCCGCTGCGGCGCGCACCAGTTCAAGCGTTTGCGCAAGCTGCCCATCGTCCATTGCCGCCAGCATCGCACGGCCCAGGGCAGAGCGCAGCAGGGGGCGATGCTGTCCGATGAGCCGGCGAAAAACCGTCATTGTAGTCCGCGGGTGCGTGGAAGCGGCGATCATCAGGCGCCCGTCCTTGATGACGGCGTAGTCGCTCGGCCAGCCGATTCGGACGACAAGCACATCCAACTCAGACTGTGCGGCCTGCGGTTCAAGATCGTCTTGCCGAATCTCCAGCCCGATCCGTTGCACCTTCGGCGCCAGATAATAGCGACCGTCGTCGCGGCGCACGGCGAACCCTGCCGCGGCCAATGTCGCCAGCAACCGATAGACGCTGGACCGGTCGATGCCGGCCCGGTTTGCGAGCGCGGTCGGCGATGACCAGCCCATGTCCGCCATCGCGTCCAGCAACGCAAGCCCGCGTTCCAGAGCCCGAACCTCTCGATAGGGACGGTTCGGCTCGGCCATCAGTATGAAGTCACTGCATCCGTTCGGGAAGTTCGAGAAGGAATTCCAAACAGACCTCCCGCTGCGCTCGAAAGGCCTGAAGTCCGACATCTCGGTGAATGACGTTGACTCCGATGAGATGCGACAGCGCGAGCAGCGCGGCGGCGGCGGCGCGAGATTTGCTCATCCCCATGTCGCGGTAGATTTCGGCGATGATCGTGAGTCGCTCACTGTCGACCTCGGAGATGGCGCGGCGCGCCAGTTCGGAAGACCGCGCCCATTCGCGCAGCGCATGTTCGATCGTTCCGCCGGGGACGTCGCTGCGATCTTCCGATGCAAGTCCTAGAAGGTATGAGAGACGGTCGCGGGGTGTCTCGATCTTCGTGCGCACGAAGCGGCCCACCGCTGAAGTCAGGCTTTGCTGCCAGAACCGGAGCATTTCGCCCAGCAGCGCGTCGCGGTCCTTGAAATGCCAGTAGAAGCTGCCCTTCGTCACGCCCAGGGCGCGTGCCAGCACCTCGATGCGGACCTGCGCGACGCCACCATTCCCGACTTCTTGCAGCGCGGCCACGATCCAGTCGTGTTTCGACAGACGCTCTGACTGATCGGCATTTGCCTGCGCCTGTTGCTTTGCCATGTAGACCGCCACCTCCGTTATTGCCTGGGCCGATATCGCAATCGTCGGCAAACCGGAATTACAATGACTCCGGGTCAAGCATTTTCCACATCGAGAACCAGCTTTCCAATGGTGCGCCCGCCTGCAAGTTCCGCAAGCCCCTCCTTGAGCGCCGCGAACGCCACTGTCGCGCCGATTATGGGACGGATAGTTCCCTCTGCCAGTGCCGTGGCGAACCCCCTCTGTACCGCAGCGATGCCGGATGGATCAGCATCGAATTTCCAGAACACGCCCCGTGCCGACGCCGCCTTTACGAGCAGGCGGTTGGCGGGGATCGCGGGAATAGCCCCGCTGGCAAAGCCGACGATAAGAAGACGCCCGCCCCAGGCGAGCGCGCGGACGCTCTGCAGCGTGATGTCTCCGCCCACCGGATCCAGCACGACATCAATCCCGCCCGGCGCGATCCCGCGTAGCGTTTCGACCCAGTCGGCGGCGCGGTTGTTGACGATGGCACTGGCACCGTTGGCGGTCGCCACCGCTGCCTTTTCCGGCGCGGCGGTCGCCGCGATGACGCGCGCGCCGGCGTTGCGTGCGAGCTGCGTCGCGGCGATGCCGGTGCCGCCCGCTGCGGCGTGTATCAGCACGCTCTCGCCCGCTCGCAAGCCGGCGGTGTCGAAGAGCGCGATCGACGCAGTTGTATAGGAGATCGGGATCGCGGCGGCCTGTGTGGGGTCTGTGCCCGGCGCGAGACGGATCAGCCGCGCAGCGTCCACTGCGCAATATTCCGCATAGGCGCCCGAGGTAACCTGCGCCATCACCAGGTCGCCAACGACAAGATGTGCGAAGCCACCCGTATCGACGACCTGGCCGGCGATTTCCGCACCAAGGATAAACGGCGGATCGGTCCTGACCTGATATTCGCCGCGCACGCTGATGACGTCGGCGAAATTCAATCCGGCGCGCAGCACACGGACCAGCGCGCAGCCCGCCGGCACGACGGGAATGCGAACGTCCCGGATGCTGACGCGGTCCAGCGTCCCATACCCCTCAACCACCCAAGCCTTCATCGCGCCACCCTCCTGTTGCATCCAGCCATACGCACGGGTATGTTTTCGGGCAAGGCGCACCGACGTCAGGATATCGAGAGGATGACGACCGCCATGACGACCTCCGCAACGAGCCAGCCCTGGGCCCGCTTCTATAATCCGCGCGCCGCGGCGCTGGCGTCGCCCGACCCCATGCCGCTGTCCGTCCTGCTCGATCGGGCAGCGTCGACCTTCGGCGCGCGCCCATGTTCGTCGTTCGCCGAGGAGAGCTTTAGTTACGCGGAGGTCGCTGCCTTCGTGGAGGACCTCGCCGCCGGTTTCGCCGCGGCGGGCATCGGCGCAGGCGACAGGGTCGGCTTCCTCGCCCCGGCCCATCCTTCATTCACCGTCTTCACCTTCGCCCTGTGGCACGTCGGCGCAATCGGAGTCGGGCTGAACCCGCTCTATTCCGTCAGGCGCCTTACCGACCAGGCCAACGATGCTGGACTGAAGGCGATCTTCACGCTCGACGATGCAGCGCTGCTCGGCAAGGCGGCCCAGATCCGGCGCGCGTCGGCGGTGAAGCCGACGCTGATCGCGACGAGCGCGCGCAGCGGCGATCCCCACGCGCCCGCATCGGTTGGCAACGGCGAAGGCACGCTGACCACTGCTGCCATCATGGCTGGAGCGGGCCGGGTCGCACGCGCCACGGTCGACCCGCTCACGCAGCCGGCGGTGCTGCAATATACCGGCGGCACGACCGGCGCGCCCAAGGCAGCGGTGCTGACCCATGCGAACCTGTCGGTCAACGTCGTGCAGATGCACAGCTGGTTCCCCGAACTGAGGCCTGGTGCGGAATCCGTGCTCGCCGCAGCACCCGTCACGCATGTGTCGGGCGTCGGACCCATCCAGAACTTCATGGTCAACATTGCAGGCGAGATGGCCTGGATGCCCCGGTTCGACGCCGACGCGGCGCTGGACACCATCGAGCAGCGGAGGATTACGTTGCTGTTGGCGCCGCCGACCATGTTCACCGCGCTGCTGCATGCCGCGGAAACGCGCGGCAAGTTCGACTGGTCGTCGCTGCGCAATGCGCAATGCGGCGCCGCGCCGGTCTCAGTCGAGCTCAAGAAGCGATTTCGCGACGCGACGGGCCTGACGATCACGACCCTGTATGGCATGACCGAAACGTCGCCCGCAGCGATCTATTCCTCACCGACCCCGCATCATGAGCGAGCAACCGGTATCCCTCTGCCCTTCACCCAAGTGGAGGTCCGCTCGACGAGCGATCCGTCGATCCGCATGGCAACCGGTGAGCCGGGCGAGATCTGCATCCGGGGGCCGCAGGTCATGCCGCACTACTGGCAGCGCCCCGATGCGACCGCGCAGGCGTTCGTCGACGGCTTCTTCCGCAGCGGCGATATCGGCACCATGGACGCCGACGGCGCGGTCACGGTGTTCGACCGGCTGAAAGACGTGATCATCGCCAGCGGCTACAACGTCTATCCTGCCGATGTGGAAAGCGCGGTCCTGAAGCACCCCGCGGTGCGCGAAGCCGCAGTGATCGGGGTACCCTGCGCCTATCGCGGGGAGACCGTGAAGGCGATCGTCAGCCTGCGCGACGCCGCCGGACTCACGATCGAGAATCTGCGGCTGTTCCTGGCCGACCTGCTGTCACCGATGGAAATCCCCAAATTGCTCGAGATCGTCGACGAGATCCCGCGCAACGAGAACCTGAAGATCTCACGCCTCGCGCTACGCGAGCGCGAGGCCCGGCGACGCGAAGGCTAGGCAGGCACCACCACGTGCAGCACGCCGTCGATGCGGCGGAGAGCGTAGGTGGCGACCGGCTCGGTGACGGGAAAGGCGAGCGGCGCTCCGCTCCGGATGTCGAATCGCCCCGAGTGGACCGGACATTCGATCTCGAACCCTTCGAGCCAGCCTTCGGCCAGAGACGCCTGGCCGTGGCTGCACGTGTCGGCGATGGCGTAAAACGCGCCATCCATGCGGAAGAGCGCGACCGGGCCGGTCGCTGGCGAACACAGGCGGCGGACGCCGCCATCGGCCATGCCGTCGGCTTCGGGGACGGCAATAAGCACTTCACTCATGAAAGGATCTTTCGATTAGGCCACGCGGGCCTTGAGCATGTCGAGCGCGACGTCGACGATCATGTCTTCCTGGCCACCGACCATCTTGCGACGGCCGAGTTCCACCAGGATCTCGCGAGTATCGAGACCATATTCGAGAGCCGCTTTTTCGGCATGACGCAGGAAGCTGGAATAGACCCCCGCATATCCCAGCGTCAGGGTTTCGCGGTCGACCCGAACCGGCCGATCCTGGAGCGGGCGGACCAGTTCCTCTGCGGCATCCATCAGCTTCATCACGTCGCAGCCGTGTTGCCATCCCTTACGATCGATCGCAGCGATGAACACTTCCAGGGGCGCGTTGCCGGCTCCAGCGCCCATCCCGGCCAGGCTGGCGTCGATCCGCACCGCGCCTTCCTGGGCAGCGACGATCGAATTGGCGACGCCCAGCGAGAGATTGTGGTGCGCGTGCATCCCGCGCTGAGTCTCCGGCTTGAGCACACGGTCATACGCACGGAGCCGATCGGCAACCCCGTCCATGTCTAGCGCACCGCCCGAATCGGTGACGTAAACGCAATGCGCACCACAGTTTTCCATCACCAGCGCCTGCTGCGCGAGCGCCTCGGCATCGATCATGTGGCTCATCATCAGAAAGCCCGACACGTCCATGCCGAGGTCGCGCGCGATCCGCATATGCTGACGGGCAACGTCCGCCTCGGTGCAGTGCGTTGCCACGCGCACTGAGCGGACGCCGAGATCGTAGGCCCGTCGCAGCTCGTCCACCGTTGCGATGCCGGGCAGGATCAGCGTGGTCAGAACAGCATGCTCCACGACGTCAGCCACCGCTGCGATCCATTCCCAGTCGGTCTGCGCCCCGAACCCATAGTTCAAGGAAGCACCCGAAAGACCGTCGCCATGCGCGATCTCGATTGCATCGACCCCCGCTTCGTCGAGTGCCCTGCCGATGGCCCGGACATGATCGAGCGTGTACATGTGGCGCACGGCGTGCATGCCATCGCGCAGCGTCACGTCCTGGATATAGAGGCGCTGATCGGGATTGCGGGTCATGCCGCCACCGTCCGAAGCTTGCGCGCGGCGATTGCGTCGCCCGTGGCCTGGGCCGACGCTGTCATGATGTCGAGATTGCCCGAGTAACTTGGCAGGTAATCGCCCGCACCCTCCACCTCGAGATAAATCGCCGTCTTCAGGCCAATAAAGTCTTCCTGTCCTGGGATCAGGAGCGGCCGGTTCGCGCCGTACCGTTCGAATTGCACTTCTTGCTTGAGCCGGTAACCGGGGACGTAACGCTGCACCGCCGCCACCATCGTCGCGACCGAAGCGCGCACCGCATCTTCGTCCGCCATGTCCGACAGCGTGAACACAGTGTCGCGCATGATCATGGGCGGCTCTGCCGGGTTCAGGATGATGATTGCCTTGCCGCGCTCGGCCCCGCCAACGACTTCGATGGCGCGCGCCGTCGTGCGCGTGAATTCGTCAATATTGGCGCGCGTTCCCGGCCCCGCCGAGCGAGACGATACGGACGCGACGATTTCGGCGTAGCGAACCCGCGCGACCCGGCTGACCGCGGCGACCATCGGGATTGTCGCCTGACCACCGCAGGTCACCATGTTGACGTTCGGTGCGTCCTGGTGCTCGTCGATGTTGACCGGCGGCACCGTGAACGGACCGATTGCTGCCGGCGTCAGATCGATCACCTGCTTGCCGTCACGGCTCAGAACCGCGTCGTGATGGCGGTGCGCATAGGCGGAGGTCGCATCGAACACGATCCCGATGTCCGGGTAGGCGTCCATCCCTACCAGTCCGTCGATCCCGTCGTGAGTGGTCGCCACGCCTCGTTCCCTTGCCATCGCGAGCCCTTCCGAGCCGGCATCGATGCCCACCATAGCGACCAGTTCCATATTTCCCGGCCGTTTCAGCATCTTGATCATCAGATCGGTGCCGATATTGCCCGAGCCGATTATGGCTGCCTTGATTCTACTCACTCGTTCTCTCCTGGTGGCTGCTGCTCCGCCGCAAGGCCTGCAAGCGTCTTGCGGCAGATCTTGTTCGCAGGAGTCTTGGGGATCGCGTCCATCAGCGTCACCGAACGCGGCCGCTTGTACGCGACCAGATGGGCGGCGCAGTAATCCGCGAGGGCGGTGGGGCTGGCCGTTGCCCCGTGGCGCAGCCGCGCGAAGGCCACGGGCACCTCGCCCTTGCGCGCGTCGGACGTCCCCACCACCGCCGCTTCGGCGACAGCGGGATGGCGCGCCAGCACTTCCTCTATCTCGCGCGGGTAGACGTTGAAGCCACCGACGATCAGCATGTCCTTGGTCCGGTCGACCAGCCGGAGATAGCCGTCGGCGTCGAACACGCCGACATCTCCGGTGTACAGCCAGCCATCCGCCCGCCCCGCGCCCTGCCCGCGATAGGCGTGGACGACGCGCGATCCACGGACGCGGATCTCGCCCAGTTGGCCCGTCGGCACCGCGCGCTCCGGATCGTCGAGCGCCGCGATCGAAACCTCGAGCCCTGGCAGCGGGCACCCGACGGTGCCGAACCTGTGGGTGCCGTCGGTCGGGTTGGCGCAGATTGGCCCGCCTTCGGTCATGCCGAAGGCTTCGAGGATCGGAACCCCAGTTCGCGCATACCAGGCGGTCAGCGTCTCCATCAGGAACGGCGATCCGCCGCCGGGACAGATGCGCAGCGACGACAGGTCGGTGCGATCGATTCCCGCTGCGGTAAGGAGGCCGACATAGATCGCGGCAGGCCCGCCGCTGAACACCGTCACCCGGTGCCGTTCCAGCGCGGCAAGGACCAGATCGGGCTGGTAGCGGGATATGATCACCACGGGGCTGCGGCAATAGACGGGATTGAGACACCCCATCAGCGAACCCCAGACGTGGAACACCGGCGCGACATTCAGCCACACCTCTTGGTCGATGCGGGTCGGCCACGCCTGATGCATCCCGTGGACTATCTCGACCAGGGTGCCGTGGGGGCGATCGACGCCCTTCGGCACGCCAGTGGTGCCGCCGGTGAAAAGCAAGGTGGCCAGATCGCCGCGGTCGATCCTCACCGCCGGCCGCGTGGCGGCCTGCGCCACCAGTGCCGGTGTTGACAGGTCGCCTTCGCCGACCACCAGCAGGTGGTCAATGCTGTGCGCAGCGGCGATCCCGCGCGCCGCCCGCGCGCCGCCGACCCCGGCAATGATGACCTTGGGCCGGGCGATGTCGAAGAGCGGCGCCAGTTCATCCGCGCCATAGCCCGGATTGAGCAGCGCGACCTGCGCGCCGGCGGCCAGCGCCGCGTAGATCGCGACGTTCGCCTCGATCGAATTCGGCACCAGGATCGCGACCCGCTCCCCTGCCACGCCGATCGCCACCAGCCGCGCCGCCAGGGCCGCGACCGCGGCGCCATAGTCGCGGTAGCTCAGCGTCCGCTCGCCATCGATCAGGGCGATGCGGTCGCCCGCCGCGTCGACCGCCTCCCAGAACATGTCGACGACCGTCGCGAAGTCGGCGCGGCCGAACGCCGCGTCGTCATCCGCAGGCGACGGCCCGCCACCCGCCTGCGTCACGCCGTTCATAAGAACGTATTGATGTTCTTTGCCTGCAACACCGTCTGTTGCAGGCGGATGAGCCGACGCGCGAGCTTCAACGCTCCGGTCCCGTCACGGCGGACGAGGTCCTGGCGGCGGGCTGTCAGCGTCTGCTCTTCTGTCTCGTTGCGGTGCCGTAGATTGTGGACGAGCGAGTGGACCACCCATTCGTTCGGCAGCGCCGTCGCCTCCACCTCGACGTTGCCGACCATGTGGAAGTGCCGGGTGGGCGGGTCCTCCGCCCAGGCGGTGGTCTGCTTGGCGCGATCGACGCGCTTGGTCAGATAATCCAGGTCGTCGTCGAAAAACGCCATCCGCGTCCGGCTGAGCGCGTCCGCCCTGTCTGCGCGGTAGCGGGCCTGGATCCCGGGCATCCAGTAATGGATGTCGGGCGCCATCATCGCCAGCCACTCGTCATAGCGCTCCGCGTCGAGAAGCCGCGCCTCGCGATAGAGGAACTGCTCGATCTCGAACGCCAGGTCGCGGTCGACGCGGGCGGCCCCCGCATTGCCTTCGATGCCGCTCATCGTGCCGGCACGTCCGACCAGCGGGGTGCGGTCATAAGGTCACTCCAGCGCTGATAGAAAGCGCGGTGGTTGGCCTCGTTCACCTGATTGCGGTGCACATGCCCCTTCAGTTCGGGGTGGTCGACCTCCGATCCGAGGCCAAGGCCGGTATGCAGCTTGCGACGGCGCGTGACCACGCCCGCGTTCGACGCGGTGCAATGCTCGAAATTCTCCCCGTCATCCATCTCGAAGATCCCCGCCGGCGAGAACGTTAGCATGACGCCACGCCGGTATTTTTCCCTCAGGCTGTCCGGCGCGTTGCGATTGAGGAACACCCAGGTGTGAAGCTCGGTCTCGCTCGGGCCTTTCGGATTCCAGGTGCGGAAGGTGTTGTGCCCGGCAAGGAAGGACAGGTTGGGGAATACCGTTGCGGAGCTCAGCGAGGCAACCATTCGGCTCCGCATCTTGCCGAGGCGTTCGGCGAACTTTGCTTCGTTCTCGCGCAGATAGTCAACGATCTCCGGCTCGCACAGAGTCGCGGCGTTGCCGATGAAGTCGAGTCCGAACTCCCAGCCATGCCCATTGGCGTTGACCTGGAACGATCGATCCGCCTTCATTGTCGGCGCGCCGCCGAACAGCGCCTGCAATGCGGAGCTGTGCGTCCAGGTCGCATGGTACGCGTCGCCGACGAAGTTTTCGGCCGGGAACTTCCAGTTACATTTGAGCCGCGACTTGATGTTGCCGTCGATGAACTCGATCCCGCCCTCATCGTTGTCGAGCAGCACGTCGAGATACCAGCGGAAGTCGCCAAGATAATCCGCGAGCGAAGGCGCCTCCGGATCGAAACAGGCAAAGTGCATGCCCCCATAGCTCTCGACCCGCGCATTATGCAGCCCGAGCTTGCTGCGGTCGAAGCTGGGGTTGTCCTTGTAAAGTTCCTCGGCCGTCACCCCGGACAGCGACCCGTCCAGCGCATAGGACCAGCCATGGAAGTTGCAGGTGAACCGTCGCGCGCTGCCTGCCTCGGCGAAGCACACGCGGTTGCCGCGGTGGCTGCACGAATTGATGAAGGCATGCACCCGGCGGTCGCGGGCCCGCGCGACGATGACCGCGTCCTCACCCACATAGGTCGTAACGAAATCGCCGACCTCCGGGATCTGGCTGTCATGCGCCACGAAGATCCAGCAGCGCGCGAAGATACGTTCCATCTCCAGCGCATAGACCTGGGGATCCCAGAAGATCCGCCGATCGATCCAGCCCTGTTCGCCGTCGACCATCGCCCGTATCGTCGCGGCATCGAGCGGTGCGGAATCCGGGGCCGGCGCCCGGTCGCGCGGCAGCTCCGCCGGCGTAATGCCCTGCCCTAGCGGCGTGGTCATTCCGCCGGTCTCATCTGAGCGAAACCCAGGCCGGTCACTGCACCCTCCCACGCGTCATAGGCGATCACCTCGCCCGAGCCGCCGGGCATCGCGCCCATCACGGCCAGGAAATGCCGTATCTCCATCGCGCCATTGCCTCCTTCGCGCAGGATTTCCTCGTCGGTCAGAGCGAGCAGCGAGTCCGCGTCGCCCGCGACTATGGCATCGAGCACCATTCGATCGAACGCCGGGTTGGTACGTCCCATCTCGCCCGTGCCGACCCAGTGGCTGATGCCGCCGCTACCCAGCACCACGACGCGCTCTTCGTCGTTCGCGGCCTCGACAGCAGCCTTCACCATCGCGCCGAATGCGTAAGCGCGGCGCAGCCGCAGGTATGGCGCGACGCCGCTTGCCATATAAACCGCCACCGTCTTCACCGAGCCGTCCTCCGGCAGGCAGAGGTGGGCCGGCGCCCCGATGGCGTGATCCACGCCGAGCGACCGCGCGACCGCCAGATCGAACCCGACATCCTGGGCATAATCGAAGATATACCCGGCAAGCGCGGCATTGTGCGGGATCGGACGGCCGGGCAGTCCCGGCAGCTGGTCCACAGGCCCATCGAGCTCACCCAGGCAGATCAGGATCTGCGGCAGGCATTTCGGGGTGAACAGGATGTAATGATCGGCGCCGACGATCACTGCGGAGGTCGCCCCGAGCGCAACGATACGGCGCCGGATTTCGACATACGCGTCCATCAGGTGGCTGTTGTCCAGCTTTTTGGGATTAATGAAGACCGTTGGATCGTGCGGCATCATGAAGCCGCCCACTATCTTGCCCATCATTACTCTCCCGTGCCGAGCGTCGATGCAAGGGTCGGCATCTTGCTCAGATAGTCAACCATCGACGCGGGCCCATGAAAACCCATATAGAATCCCAACAGCAACATCGGGTTCAAGCCGCGCCTGAAGAGTTCAGCGACGTCCATCTCACGAATAAGGGCCTTCTCCTCGTCGCTCAGCGCGTAGCGCGTCAGGAAGGCCTCAGGCTCGGCGGAATAACCCTTGCGCACCCGCCCCGAATTACCGAGGTCGAAGATACATTGCTCGACAGCGTTGATGCTCATTGCGGCGACTCCGTCATGGCAAGGAACATGGCGACTTGAGCCAAGAATTCCTCCTCGCGCTCGACCTGCACCCAGTGGCCGCACTGACCGAAGACATGCAACTGCGACTTTGCAATGTGGCGATGCGCCCGAATGGCGACGTCAAGCGGGATCATGCGATCCTCCCGACCGTGCAGGATCAGCGTCGGTACGTCGATTGCCTCCAGTTGCTCAAGCGGGACACCGCGTACCGTCGCACGCCTCCCGTCCGTCGGACGGGGCTGAAGCTCGCGTATCGTCTCAAGCCCGGCGTTGTGCTGAGCCACTGCGAAACGCGCAGCGATCATTTCGTCGCTCACGATCGCGGGATCGAAGGGAAAGCGGCGCATCATTGCGCCCATATTCTCTAAGCTGGGTTCGAAAGCGTAACTGTCCGCCAGGCCGACGGTTTGCTCGAACTCGCCTGCGGGCGTCCCCATGAGCACCAAAGCGCGGACACGATCCGCATGGCGCGCCATCATGGCCAGCGACAGGGCGCCGCCGAAGCTGTTGCCAACCAGCGTCGCCTCCTCGATCTCGAGCGCATCAAGGATGCCAACGAGGTGCGCCAGCCATAGCTTGATGCCAGGCTTCTCACCCTCGGGCTTGGGGCTGAAGCCGAAACCTACAATGTCGGGAGCTATGACACGATAGCGCTCCGCCAGTCGGGGGATGATTCGCTGCCAGTTCTGCCAGGCCGTCACACCCGGCCCGGAGCCGTGCAGCAACACGACCGCGCGACCGGCGCCTGCTTCGTGATAGTTGGTGGTCACGCCACCAATCGTAATGGTGCGGCCAATGTCGGGAAGTACCATGGCAACGCCTCTCCATACTTTATGGTATTGTGCCTAGCATCGCTAAATTTCCAAGTCAATCTGACTGAAAGGGTTTTATTCGCAGCGCCGGACATTGCCACAGACAATACCAATGCGTATGTTGATCGGCAGGAGGATGCGCATGGGGTGGCTTGAAGGACAGGTGGCGATCGTCACCGGTGCCGCGTCTGGCATCGGTCGAGCGGTAGCTGTGCGATTTGTGGCTGAGGGAGCGCGCGTAGTCGCTGTTGACCGCGCCGAGAGAGCGCTCGCGACGCTGCGGGCAGAGCTCGGTTCGGCCTGCACGTCGGTGGCGGGCGACGCCTCGCTCCCGGACGCCAACGCTCGCGCTGTAGCCGCCGCAATCACCAGCTTCGGGCGCGTCGACACCGTCATCTCGAACGTCGGAGTATTCGATTGGCACAAGCGGCTCGACCGTCTTTCGCCCGAGGACTGCATGGCCGCGTACGACGAGATGTTCGCAATTAACGTGCGGTCGCACGCGTTGATGGCTCGCGAAGCATACCCGCATTTGAAGGAGGTCCGAGGCAGCCTTGTGATGACCTGCTCCACGGCCAGTTTCCGCGGAGGTGGTGGCGGCGCGCTGTATACCGCAAGCAAGTTCGCGGTGCGCGGCCTCGTCTATCAGCTTGCCCATGAATGGGCACCCGACGTACGGGTCAACGCCGTCGCACCGGGCGGCACCGTGACCGGCCTGTCAGGAATCGATTCGTTGGGCAGCGCCGGACGCCGGCTGGAAGATGACGATCGCATCGTCGCGGCAGTTGGAGCGGCCACCCCACTGGGATTCGCGGCCGCCCCGGAGGACCATGCCGGCGCCTACGTGCTGCTCGCATCGGCGGATAACTCGCGCGGCATGACCGGCACCGTCATCGTCAGCGATGGCGGGTTGCTGGCGAGGATCTGACAGGAGGAAGAATGACCGAGGATGCTGTCCACCGTGCCGCGCTGGAGCTGCGCGAGGCCTATCACACAGGTGCAATCGACCCAGTCGTAGACCGGCTGGTGCCCAACGACCCCATGATTGCCTATCGAATCCAGGAGATCAACACAGCGCACTGGATCGCCGAGGGCCGGCAACTGGTAGGTCGCAAGATCGGCCTCACCTCACCCGCGGTCCAGGCCCAGCTCGGGGTTGGCGAGCCCGATTTCGGCATGCTGTTCGCCGACATGGCGGTCGCGCCCGGCGGCGCCTTCGCGGCGGCGAGCGTGTCGCAGCCGCGCGCGGAGGGCGAACTGGCCTTCGGCATCCGCCGCGCGCTGACTGATGCCGCGGTCGACGAAGCCGCCGTGGGCGATGCGGTCGAGTGGATGGCGCCCGCGATCGAGATCGTCGGCAGCCGCGTCCGAGACTGGCAGATCAGGATCGCCGACACCGTCGCCGACAACGCATCCTCCGCGTGCTACGCCATCGGCGACGACCGCCGCCCCTTCGACCGCGCCGTGATCGACGCCCTGACGATGGAACTCTTCGAGGACGCCGTGCGGGTGTCGCATGGTCCGGCAACCGCCTGCCTGGGCAGCCCGGTGACGGCGCTGGCATGGCTGGCGCGCAAGATGGTCGAGGTCGGCCGTCCCCTTGCCGCCGGCGACATCGTGCTGTCGGGCGCGTTCGGACCGCTGGCGCCGATGACGGCCGGCCGCCATTACCGGCTCGCCATGTCCGGTTTCGCCGACCTCGTCGTCGACTGCGCCGATTAATCGCTCCGCCGGCTGCCTACAAAACGCGCAGTATCAGAATCCCTCGCACATCGCTCCATATTCCTGGAATGCCGCTCATCGGAATCTGGAGGGTTATGTGAGGTCGCGCGGCGGTGAGCGACGATCTTAGCGCGGTGGGCGACCTCACAGAACCCTTGTCTGGGGATTTGTTTATCAAGCCATCACGCGGCTTCCACTTTTCCTGTTTTTTTTCCCGTTGCCGATTCCGACGATTCGATAGCCCCGCCTGATTTGAGGGGATCCGAGGGCAGCCCACCATCGCGCGCACCACATGCGCCGCGATGGTGGGATCCGTGCTGGATCCCGACCATGAAGCATCCATTCGCTTCGGCGGCAAGGCTCCGAGGCGGCGGGCCCATTCTCCAGACTGCATTGGAGCCAGGTTTCTGTTCGGGTCACCACCACCTCGGATCATCGACGGCCGGTCAGAAAAACGACTGTACGTCGACCTGCTTGTTTGGTTTCCTCGCAGACCTGCTCAGGCCGGCTGTCGCAGCGTGACGCCAACCGGGATTTCGCCGATCGTGACCATGCGCCACAACGCGATGAGCAGCTTGCGGGCGAGCGCTACGATCATCTTCGTTTTGCGCGTACCGCTCGGGCCCGACGTTCGCGCCCGGTACCATTGGGCGAGCGCGCTGTCGTTCTGGAACCGCAGGAAGCGCCATGCGAGCTGGATCAGCCCGCGGCGCACGCGGGCGTTGCCTGTCTTCGCCAATCCCTTCTTGAGTCGCTTGGAGCCACTTTCGTCAGCCGCGCCGGTGAGCCCCGCATAGCGGGCCACCGCTTGTCGGTCGCGCAGGTTGAGGGATAGCACCTCCTGCACCAGCATGTCGGCGGTCTCGACGCCAATGCCAATGACGCTGACGATCAAACGCACCATCGCATGTGGCTCCGTCGCGGGGGCCTGCTCCAGACGCGCGAGGCGTGCCTCCTCGATCACCTTGATCTGCTCGCGGATCATGGTGAGTCGAGCCATATCGCGCCGCAGTTGGTCAATCGTGTTCGGTGGCAGCGGTACACCGTCCGGTGTCCGCAGCGCGTCAAGGCGCTCGACCGCTCTGCGCAATTTGGGATTGAATCCACGGATCCCGAGCCACGCCAGGATCGCCTTGATGCGGTTGATGATCCGCGTGCGCTCGCCCACCAGACTTTCCCGCTCCACGGCTCGGGCGTCTGACATCCTCTTCCTCGAGTGTCGGGATCACGACCATCCCACAATGCCAGCGCTCGCCGCGCAACCAGCCCAGGAAAACGCGCGTCAGCATCGCCGTGTCCAACCGGTCGGTCTTCGCACGGCGATGCTCGCGCGACACCGCAACGCTGGTCGAATGGATGACATGCACCTCGATGTCGCGTGCCCGCAGCCACCGCGCCAGCCAGAACCCGTCGCGTGCCGCCCCAAAGGCCAGCGCGACCCGCTTGATCGTCCTGCCCGCCTTCACAGCCTCTTCACGCCAATGTTCCACTAGGCGCAGCAGCGCGGCTGGATCCGGTTCCAGCTTCTTCAGGGGCTGGCGGTCGAGACCGGGAACCTGTCCCGCCACAGCCAGCTCGATTCACTCATTTCGACAACGACCGTCACGCTGCTATTCTGCTCAAACGAGACAAGCGAACGGCTCAAATCGTTAACCTGGATCATGGGGCACCTCTCTGTCGCTTCTATCGACGACGATGGTGCCATACCGCCGCCGCTCGCCCCATAGCGTCTCCAGATTCCGACGTCGGCGCGATCGCGGTTCCGGTACGCAGCGATGGGCGGGTCCCGGGCCCCATCAATATCATCTTCTTTCGGCGCGTCGAGGCGCCCGGAGAAATCGCCGAGCGGCATTTGGCGGATCTCCTGTCCAGCGCCGCCGCGATCGAAGCGCGCTTCGTCTCCGATGCACCGGACGACGAGTGCAGGCCGCCGGCGCCTCAACTACGGCGGCCCCGACTTTAAGATCGGCGATCTCCGGCGGCCGATCATTCGGCCGCCTGGAGCTCCTCGATCGGTACGAGGAACGCGGCAAGCCGGCTGTCGCGCTCGGAGAGGGCGCCGGGCACCGACCGGTCCTTGATATGGCCATAGCCGCGGATCTTGTCCGGATAACGGGCCAGCGCCACCGCCGCGTCGTACTTCACGGGGTCGAGATGGGTCGCGATGCTGTCGAGCACCGCCTCATAATCGCGAACCAACTGGCGTTCCATCCTCCGTTCGGCGGTACGGCCGAACGGGTCGAACGCGGTTCCACGCAGCCGCTTCGCCCGCGCCAACAGGCCGAAGGCGGCCAGCATCCACGGCCCGAACTCTCGCTTTCGCGGCAACCCCGTCAACGGATCCTTGCGCGCGAACAATGGCGGCGCGAGATGGACGGACACGCGGTAATCGCCGGTGAACTGCTCGCCCAGCTTCGCGCGGAATTCAACGGTCGTATATAGCCGGGCGACCTCATATTCGTCCTTGTACGCCATCAGCTTGAACAGGTTTCGCGCCACCGCGTCGCTGAGCTCGGTGCGGCCTGGCGCCACCCTGGCCTCTGCTGCGGCGATCGCCGCGATCTTCCGACCAAATCGCGCGGCATAGGCCGCATTCTGATAGTCGGCGAGAAGCGCAGCTCGCCGCTCGATCGCGTCACCGGTATCCGTCGACAGCCGGAGCGATCCCTCTGCAACCGCGGCAACCTGGTCGACGAGCTGCGCCTCGATGGCGCCGGGCTCGACCACGGCCAGCCGGCCCAGCGCGAAGGCGCGCAGGTTGAAGTCGACCGCGACGCCGTTCAGCGTGATCGCGCGTTCCACCGCCGCCAGCGATACCGGCAGCAGGCCACGCTGCAGCGCGACCCCGACAACGAACATGTTCGCGCCGATGGCGTCGCCCATCAGGCGGTCCGCGACCCGCGTGGCGTCGACGAACGCGGAATCCGCGGCCAGCACTTCGCGCAACCGTCGCAGCGTCTGCGCGCCGGCAAAGTCTATGCCGGTGTCGATCGTGAAGGCTGCGGTGGGCGTAAGATTTTCGTTGATGACGCCGCGCGTGTGCCCAGGCTGAACCAATGCCATCGCCTCGGCCCCGCCCGCGGTGATCATGTCGCACCCGAGCAGCAGCTCCGCACCGGCGACCGGAATGCGCGCCGCCGCGATCGCGTCATCGCTCGGCGCGATCCGCAGATGGCTGAACACCGCCCCGTTCTTCTGCGACAGCCCGGTCACGTCGATGATGCTGGCGGACTTGCCGTCGAGATGCGCCGCCATCCCCAGCACCGCGCCGATGGTGACGACGCCGGTGCCGCCGATCCCGGCGATCAGGATCGCGAGCGCGCCTTCGACGGGCGGCGGCGGGGCGGATAGCGGAGGGATCGCCGCAGCCCGGGCGACGGCGGCCCGCCCCTTAAGGTTGCCGCCGCTGACCGTCACGAAGGACGGGCAGAACCCGTTGATGCAGCTGAAATCCTTGTTGCAGTTCGACTGGTCGATCTGACGCTTGCGGCCGAATTCGGTTTCGAGGGGCTGTACGCTGACACAGTTCGACTTGACCGAACAGTCGCCGCATCCCTCGCACACTAGGTCATTGATGAAGATCCGCTTTGCCGGGTCGGGGAAGGTCCCCTTCTTTCTGCGACGGCGCTTCTCCGCCGCGCACACCTGATCATAGATCAGCACGGTCACGCCATCGATCGTGGCGAGGTCGCGCTGCACGGCGTCCAGCTCCTCGCGCGGGCGGATCGCGACGCCGTCTGGGAAACGCACTGTCGACGGATATTTGTCGGGATCGTCGGCGACGACCACGACCTTGCGCACCCCCTCCTGCAAAAGCTCGGACGCGATCTGCCACGGCGTCATTTGCCCCTCGACGGGCTGGCCGCCCGTCATCGCCACCGCATCGTTGAACAACAGCTTGTAGGTGATGCCGATACCCGCCGACACTGCGGCTCGGACAGCCAGCGAACCGGAGTGATGGTAGGTCCCGTCGCCCAGATTCTGGAAAATATGCCGGGTGTCCGTGAACGGGGCGACGCCGATCCAATTGGCCCCCTCGCCCCCCATCTGCACCGGCCAGACGTGCTTGCGATGCGGCATCATCGCCGCCATCACGTGGCAGCCGATCCCGGACAGCGCGACCGATCCGTCGGGCACGACGGTCGACGTGTTGTGCGGACACCCGGAACAGAAGAACGGCATGCGGTTGAACGGCGTCAACGCCGCGCTTCCTGCCGCGAGCCTAGCCTCAATCTCCGCGCGGCGCGCCCGCAGCGGCTCGTCGACAAGGCCGAGCGCCTCGAGCTGGCCGAACAGGACGGCGCCGATCTCGGTGGGGCCGAGTTCCCCGTTCTGAGGAAGCAACGGGCGGCCGGTCGCGTCGGCCTTTCCCGTCAGCAGCGGGCGCTCGCCGGCATCGAGGTGATACAGCAGCGAGGCGACTTGCGGTTCGATAAACGCGCGCTTCTCCTCAACCACCAGCACTTGGCGATGCCCGCGCGCGAAGGCCCTGGTCACGTCCGGCTCGACGGGCCAGGTCATCGCCAGCTTCAGCACGCGGATGCCGAGCGCGCGGCAGCGCACGTCATTCAGGCCGAGCTGATTCAGCGCCTCGATCACATCGAGGGCGGCCTTCCCGGCGGTGACGATGCCGAGCGTCCGGCGATCGCCGTCGCGCAGCACCCGGTCGAGCTGGTTCGCGCGAATGAACGCCTGTGCCGCCGGCAGTCGGAAATCGGTTGTCCGGCGTTCCATCGACAATTGGGATTCGCCCTGGAAGATGTTGAGGCCCTCGGGGGGCACCTCCACTTCGGGGCAGAGCCATCGGCGCAGTGGATCGCCCAGCGACGCGGTCGCGGTCGCGTCGGCGGTGTCGTTGATGCACTTGAAGCCGGCCCACAGCCCCGAAAAGCGCGACAGCGCGATACCGAAAGCCCCAAATTCCAGGAATTCGGCAACCGATGCGGGATAAAGCACCGGGATTAGCGAGGCGACGAGCGCCTGTTCGGACTGGTGCGCGGTCGTCGACGACTTGGCCGAATGGTCGTCCCCGGCCAGGACCAGCACCCCGCCAAGCGCGGCAGTCCCCGCGAGATTGCCGTGCTTGAGCGCATCGCCGGCCCTGTCAACCCCGGGCCCCTTGCCGTACCAGGCGGCGAACACGCCGTCATGGCGCGCGCCGGGAAAGAAGCCGAGTTGCTGGGAACCATAGACGGCGGTCGCGGCCAGTTCCTCGTTCACGCCGGGCTGGAAGACGATCCCCCCGTCCTTCAGCGCCCCCCGCGCCGCCCAGAGGGCAGTGTCTAGCGAGCCCAGCGGCGAGCCGCGATAGCCCGAGACAAAGCCGCCGGTGTTGAGTCCCTGCGCCGCATCCGATCGCCGCTGGGACAGGAGTACACGGGTCAGCGCCTGCGTGCCGGACAGGAACACGCGCCCCTGATCGAGCATGTATTTGTCGCTCAGCGCCACTTCGTATGACATGCTATCCCTCTCATACCGGATTCTCGCGTACCATGCGGTCAAGTATGGAACAAGGGTTCGCCGGCTGCCGATTCTGCACGGCGGAAATTGTCGCCCTCCCACGAAAACCGAATGCAGACTCAACCCAGCCGCTTGATGAGGACATCGGTGACGTTGGCCTGCGTCATTCAGCGCGCCCCGTCCAAAGGAGTCAGGGCGGAGCGGCTGCGGGTGGACAGACTGCGGAACGTGGACGACCCGCGGGGACGATCCATCGGCGATACTGTGTCATAGGTGTTTGATCCCACGGTTTGATGGTGCGATCCTTTCGTTGGAATGGAAGAAAGCCGTATGGGACAGGTACGTCACGGGAGCGCCACGACCAGGCACGCCGTCCGAGCAGCAATATAGCGATCGCAAGCTTCGCTCGCGACGCTGAGCCGGGAGCTGGGGATCAACCCCAAGACCGTGGCGAAGTGGCGGAAGCGGGCGACGGTCGAGGATCTGAAGACCGGGCCGAAGGCCCCTCACTCTACGACTCTGTCCGAAGCGGATGAAGCGGCGGTCGTCGCATTCCGGCGGCACACTCTGCTACCGCTCGACGACTGACCTGGGCGAGCGCTGCCACATTGCGACGTTGCTGTGCAAAGCGCGCGAGCGAGTTCTCGGCGTCCTGAAACGCACCTAGAACTACCTGTCGATATTGTGCCTTAGCTTCGTCTCGTCCAGCGCGCGCTTGCGTTATCTGGGCCGAAGTTCGTCCAAAATCGAGCAACCCCCATTGTAGATGGGACACGGCAATGTTGGAGATGTTTCCCAGATCGACCAGGTCTCAGACAGACGTTCCACCGATGCCTAGGATCCCCATAAAGCTGATCTTGGGAAAGCGCGCCGCTTCAGCGACGCCAATCCGGGCGGTCGTGGCCGCCAGATTGCGCTCGACGGCGCGTATGTCGGGTCGACGGCGAAGGAAAGAGGCGGGATATCCGATGGCGACGACCTGTGGCGGCAAAGGGACGGCACGCGGGACAACCAGCAAGGTATCGAGCGTCCCTGGCGCCTCACCTGCAAGCACGGCGAGCGCATTGAGATAGATTCCGATCTCCGCCTCAGCCGCAGCGAGATCGGCGTTGGTAGCCTGAATAGCGCGGTTCGCCTGACCAATCGCAAAGGCTGGCATCGTGCCCTGCTGAAAGCGTCGCCGCGCGAGGCCTAGCTGCTGCATCTGCAGGTCGAGCCCGCGACGAAGTGCAGGGGCGCGCTGCTACCGGTCCCGCAGGTTCGTGTAACTTTGCGCGACATCCGCTGCGAGTTGAACTTGTGCAGCCGCTGGCGTTCGTCGCCGCCTTGCGCGCGTCGCTGGCGGGCTGGAGCATCGAGCGCAGCTAGACCGGTTTGATGCCAGGCTATACGCCTGCGTCCGAGCAGGGTTGTAGGGGAGCGTTTGGCAGGCGTTCGCCAATCTTGGGAGCAAACCGACCAGTACTCCGGTATTACGTCTGCGGCTTCACAAGAGCGCGTATCGTCAATCGTTCGATCAAGCTGCTGACGTCATCGGCTGAACTGGTCAATCCCTCTGTCAACCACCAGCTTAAAATGGTGATTATTCCGCCCACTACGACGCGAACAGCGAGTCCGCGAGGCACGGATGAATCAAACGGAAGATCGAGCCCCTCTGCGTATCGAATGGCGCGAGCCGTCACTTCCTGTCGCACTGCATCGCCACCGCCAACCAGCAGAGCTGCCGACGCGTGCCGGTGTAGATCGACGAACTCCACGACCGATCGCACGGCGTTTCCCACATCTCCACGTACGAGAGCCGGGGCCACCTGCTTAACCAACCGTCCCATCAACTCGTCCGCCACGTCGAGCAACAGCGTGTCGACGCCGGGATAATGGCGAAAGAAGGTCGCGTAGCCGACTCCGGCCTGGGCGACGATACGTTGCGCAGTGATCGAATGCGCGTCGCCGTCTTGCAACAGCGCCAGCATCGCGTCGCGCAGCAGCGAACGGGTTCGCGTGACACGAGCGTCCACGCCCTTTTCGCTATTACCCCTTTTATGAGCCACAGTAGATCATATATAGCGGACCTTGGAGTAAAGGAGCAAAGCGATGAGTTCGTATTCCACGCAATCGCGCGAACCGTCCAGCGGGGTCGATGATCCACGTGATGATCGAAAAAGCATTCCATCGCAGCCCATGGGTCGCGGTTGCCCAGTCCAGTCTTTTTCGGAAGCACGCGCGCTGCTCCGGGACGATGAGCTGCATCAGGCCAGTTTCCGCGCTGATCTGATGGCAAGGTTCAGCGACGAGCGCTTTGCGCCGATCATTTTCCAGCACGGTGAGCGCCATCGCCGTCAGCGTGCTGCGACCGCTCGGTTCTTCACCCCCAAAACCGTCGACACCAGCTACCGTGCGATCATCCAACGTGAATCCGATGCGTTAATCGGCGACATGCAGCGTCGCGGCCACGCAAAGCTGGACGACATGAGCATGCGGCTGGCGGTGTCCGTTGCGGCCGAGGTTGTCGGTGTTACCGATAGTAATCGCACCGGGATGGCGCGTCGGCTCGAACGCTTTTTTCAGACTGGCAATGTCGCGCTCGGCAAGTCGATCCTCGATCTGCCACGCTTCGCGCGGGCTCAGATCCACATGCTTAATTTTTACGTTCGAGACGTGTTCCCAGCGGTTCTCGCGCGTCGCCGTGCCCCGCGCGAAGACGTGATCTCGCATTTGATCGCCGAAGGCTATTCGGACCGCGCGATACTTACCGAGTGCGTGACCTACGCTGCCGCCGGCATGGTGACGACACGCGAATTCATCACGATGGCGGGATGGCATTTGCTCGAGCGCGAGGAGCTTCGGAAACGCTTCCTTGCCACAGATGAGACCGGGCGGATCGCCATCTTGGAAGAGATCCTTAGGCTCGAACCCGTCGTCGGGGAGCTTTCGCGACGGAATCCAAATACGGGCCAGATTTTCAAAATCGATATTCGACAGGCGAACGCTGATGTTGCGGCGGTGGGCGCGTGTCCGCATGCAGTCGATCCTGATCGCGCCTTGGCAGCGCGGGTTGGTAGCGCGGGGCTTGCGTTCGGTGATGGTTCGCATCGATGCCCTGGTGCGAGCATCGCAATTCTCGAAACCGCAATCTTTCTCGATCGCCTGCTGCGCATTGCGGACTTAACGCTGGAAGCACCGCCGAAGATCAACTGGAACGCGTTGATCACAGGGTATGAACTTCGCGATTGTCGCCTTCGCATTGCACCCACAATCAGCTTGAGTTCCGGAACCTGACCCGGCGCTGCCGCATTGCTTCCCGCAGCCATCATATGGCTCGGTAGCACCCCCCTTGCCTGACGGAACCGGCAAGAATGACGAGACGTTCAAAAGAACATATTAACAGGAGAAAACGATGCTTCGAGCTCTTATACTTTCCAGCGCTGCCGCAATCATGATGGCTACGCCTGTCGTCGCTCAGGACATGATGGCTTCTACCGGATCCCTGTCGCCGACAGAGGTGGGGGTGTCGCCCCTCTCTGCAACATCAGCGACCGACTATGTCAAATTGGCGGCTGACTCGGACATTTACGAAATTCAGTCCAGCCGTCTGGCTCTGACGAAAAGCAAGCGCGACGACATCAAGTCTTTTGCCCAGCAGATGATCACCGATCATACCGGCACGACGAAGGCACTGATGGCAGCGCTGAAGAATGACGACCGCACGATCGCGCGGCCCTCGACAAAGCTGTCCGCGCCCAACGCTGCCAAAATCGCGTTGCTGAAAAAAGCGCCCAAGGCGACGTTCGATGATCTTTATCTGCAGCAGCAGGCACAGGCGCATCAGGCGGCTTGGGCTCTGCATAAGGGCTTTGCCACTGACGGGACTGATGCTGCCCTGAAGCAGGTGGCTTCAACCGCAGTTCCTGTGATCGAACGGCATTTGCAGCATGCCAAGCAGATGCTGCCGGCTGGGCTATCGCCCGTATACTGACGACTGGGACGCCAGCCGCGGCTTAATCTCTGGATCTTGGCCGCGGCACGGCAATCTCCTGCTGCACCAACCATTCGACGATCTCGCCTTTCGGACCTAGTATCGGAACAGCGCGGGACAGCGTCCAGCCGACTGTCCCGTCCTCGCGAACAACGCGATATTCAAGATCGAAGGTCGTCTGAACCGGATCGCCTCGTCGATCGCAGCGATCACAGCTGGCTGATCGCTCTCAGGAATATAAGCGAGCAACCACGAACGGTTCGGCTGCTAAGACGGGGTGCCGGGTAGAAAGCCACCTCCATCCAGTTCCTTCATCTTGCCCCAGTCCGGACTCATCCGGTACAGGGCATTCGCACTTGCCTCGGCGAGTAGGCGGAGCCTGGCCTCACTCTCCAGAAGGCGCTGTTCGATACCGAGGGCATCTTCGCTCTGATCTGTCATAAGTCTCTTAACGTCAGGATCTGATTCAGTTCTCTACCAACTGCCAAGTGTGGCAAAGCTCAACTGACTGCCGGTACCGGTGCCTTGTGTCGAGAAATCTGCGTACGACAATTAGCCAAGGCCTTCGGCTTCCCGAAAGCGCAGGTCAAACAGGACAAGGCCGTTAACACGCGCTGCGCGTTTCTTCCGGGTTACGCTTTCCCGAAATCTGTCCCGATTGGATTCTCCCGAAATTGCCGGTCGGACATGGGAAAACGGGAATTGGGCGGGCGGTTTAAACGGCGGGTTTTCGGAACGCATACCGATCGAAAGAACGGCCGAAATGGGGCGCTAGCGGCCATGATGCGCCCAGTGTCACATCGCGCGACGTCAGCCTGAATGGCTGCATCTGGGGCGCATAGGGGACGTCACAGTGGCCTCGCCAAAAAAATTTCCCAATGATCTGAGTGCCCATCGCTTTCATGTCGGGTGCACCAGCCTTTCCGCCGAGATCCGCGAACGCGCGATGGGCGCTGTGCACACGATCGATCGGCGCACTGGAACAAAGCGACACCCCGCGCCATATCCGGTGCATGGCCATCACGATCCGCAAGTCGCTCGCCGAGCCCGAAACCGACCAGTCGTTCGTCCCCCATCGCCCTGCGCGGCCGCCCAAGGCCGAAGGCGGCCGGCGGTTCGAGATCGTCAGCGACTATACGCCGTCGGGCGACCAGCCGACCGCGATCAAGGAACTGGTCGAACAGGTCGAGGCGGGCGAGCGTGACCAGGTGCTGCTGGGCGTCACGGGTTCGGGCAAGACCTTCACCGTCGCCAAGGTGATCGAGGCGGTGCAGCGGCCTGCGCTGGTGCTCGCCCCGAACAAGATCCTCGCCGCGCAGTTGTATGGCGAGTTCAAGTCGTTCTTCCCGAACAACGCGGTCGAATATTTCGTCAGCTATTACGATTACTACCAGCCCGAGGCGTACGTCCCGCGCTCCGACACCTTCATCGAGAAGGAATCGAGCACCAACGAGGCGATCGACCGGATGCGCCATTCGGCGACGCGCGCGCTGCTGGAGCGCGACGACGTCATCATCATCGCCTCGGTCTCGTGCCTCTACGGCATCGGATCGGTCGAAACCTATTCGGCGATGATCTTCGACCTGAAGAAAGGCCAGGTCGTCGACCAGCGCGAGATCGTCCGCAAGCTCGTCGCGCTGCAATACAAGCGCAACGATGCCGCGTTCCAGCGCGGCAATTTCCGTGTGCGCGGCGACGCGCTGGAGCTGTTCCCGTCGCATTACGACGACACCGCGTGGCGCATCTCGTTCTTCGGCGACGATATCGAGGAGATCGTCGAGTTCGACCCGCTGACCGGCAGGAAGATCGCCAGTCTCGATTCGATCCGCGTCTATGCCAATTCGCACTACGTCACGCCCGGTCCGACGCTGAAGCAGGCGATGGAAGCGATCAAGTTCGAGCTCGCCGACCGGCTGCAGGAGCTGGTGGGCGAGGGAAAATTGCTCGAGGCGCAGCGGCTCGAACAGCGCACGAACTTCGACCTCGAGATGATCGCCGCGACCGGCAGTTGCGCGGGCATCGAGAACTACAGCCGCTTCCTGACCGGCCGCATGCCGGGCGAACCGCCGCCGACGCTGTTCGAGTACCTCCCCGAAAACGCATTGCTGTTCGTCGATGAAAGCCACCAGACGATCGGCCAGATCAACGGCATGTCGCGCGGCGATCACCGGCGGAAACTGACGCTGGCCGAATATGGCTTCCGCCTGCCGTCCGCGATCGACAACCGCCCCTTACGCTTCAACGAATGGGAGGCGATGCGCCCGCAGACGACCTATGTCTCCGCGACGCCGGGCGAGTGGGAGATGAACCAGACCGGCGGCGTGTTCGCCGAACAGGTCATCCGCCCAACCGGACTGATCGATCCGCCCGTCGAAATCCGCCCGGTCGAGGAGCAGGTCCAGGACCTGATCCAGGAGTGCAAGAAGACCACCGCAATGGGCTACCGCACCCTCGTCACCACGCTGACCAAGCGGATGGCCGAGGACCTGACTGAATATATGCACGAGGCGGGGCTGAAGGTCCGCTACATGCACAGCGACGTCGAGACACTGGAGCGCATCGAGCTGATCCGCGACCTGCGGCTCGGCGTGTACGACGTGCTGATCGGCATCAACCTGTTGCGCGAAGGGCTCGACATCCCCGAATGCGGGCTGGTCGCGATCCTCGATGCCGACAAGGAAGGCTTCCTGCGCAGCGAGACCTCGCTGATCCAGACGATCGGCCGCGCCGCGCGCAACGTCGAGGGGCGCGTGATCCTCTACGCCGATCGCATGACCGGCAGCATGGAGCGCGCGCTCAACGAAACCAACCGCCGCCGCGAGAAACAGACGGCGTACAACACCGAACACGGCATCACCCCGACGACGATCAAGCGCGATATCGGCGACATCATCGCGCATGTCGCGTCGCAGGACCAGGTGACGGTCGAGATCGACGCGGACCGCCCGCACATGGTCGGCCACAACTTACGCGCCTACATCGAGAGCTTGGAGAAGCGCATGCGCGACGCCGCCGCCAACCTGGAATTCGAGGAAGCCGGGCGTCTCCGCGACGAGATCCGCGGGCTGGAGCAGGAGGAACTCGGCCTCCCCGACGCCGAGCGCAGCGCCGCGCCGATCATGGGGCGGAGCAACGAGGGCAAGCCCGGCACACGCAAGACGCGCTATGGCAAGAGCCAGAAGATGCGGATGGGGGGTGGTCGGAAGGGGCGCTGATCTTGCACTGACGGCGGTAACCTGCACATCGTTATCACGTCATCCCGCTTGGTGCTAATCACGGGACTGCACCATGACGAAGATTTTCAAGCTCTACGGCTGGATGCTCGCGGATCGCGATGCGTCTATGGCATTTAGGGATTTTGAAAAGCTGCTGCGCGCTTTCGGGTTTGAGCATGTACGAACGACTGGCAGCCATCGGCAGTATCGTCATCCACTGGTACCAGAAATTCTGAGCATCCAGCCGCGCGGCAATCAGGCCAAGAGCTACCAACTTCGCCAATTTGTTGATATGACAGAAACCTACGGACTGACCATGGGCGAATGATGCTGCCGCATTATCACATCAACCTGTTCTGGTATGCTCCCGACGAATGCTGGGTCGCGGATGTGCCTGACCTCAAGTCTTGCTCGGCATTCGGCGATACCCCGAGCCAAGCTCTGTCTGAGGCAGAAATCGCGATTCAGGGTTGGATAGCGGCAGCCAGCGAGGCTGGCCTGACCGTTCCAGAACCGCGTTACCGACCGGCAATCTACGCCGCCTGAACCCTCACCCCTCGCGCAGATCCTCGCGCGTCGTGCCGTAGTATCCCGCGACGCGATCGGCATAGGCCTGGTCGAAGGTCGGTGCGTTGTTCGACCAGCTCGGGCCACCTTCCAGCAGGCGCTTGTCCACGGTGATCGTGTACAGGTCGTGCGCGACGTCATAGGTCAGCAGCTCGAACGGTACCGCGTAGAAGCTCTTGCCCATCCCCAGGAACCCGCCCAGGCTCAGCACCGCATGGGTCGATCGGCCGGTGCCCTTGTGGACCATCAGCGCGTGGACCGTGCCGATCGACGCGCCGTCGCGGCTCTGCAGCTTCAACGTTCCGGCAACATTGGCCTGGACGAGCAGCACCGTTTCGGCCTCGGTAACGGTGGACATCGGCTTCACTCCTGATTTCGATCATGCTGGGTTTGCCGCTTCAACCGGCACCGACCGCTTCGGTTCCTCACCCGTCGCAGCCACGCCCCGGCGACAGGCGGTTGAGGCCGCCCGCCCCTTCGCCCATAAGCGACCTCATGCGTATCCTTGCCCCCGCCCTGCTCTCCGCCCTGCTCCTTGCCGGCTGCGTCCGCGCGCCCGAGCCGGAGCCTGCCCCCCAGACGCCGATCCCGCGGCCGGCGCCGCGCCCCACGCCCGTCGCCCCGCCGCCATCGAGCGACTGGCGCGACTGGCCGATCACGCCGGGGACGTGGAGTTTCCGCAGCGACGCCCGCGGATCGATCGCGCTGTTCGGGACGCCCGGCGCCGACGCGCTGCTGACGCTGCGCTGCGATCGCGGCGCCAACGCGATGTACCTGTCGCGCGCGGGCGAGGGGCGCGGGACCGGCTTCACCATCCGTACCTCGACCACGACACGCGCGCTGCCGGTGCAGCCGACCGGCGGGACGCCCCCCTATATGGCGGCGGTGCTGAGCCCCGACGACCGGCTGCTCGACGCGATCGGGTTCAGCCGGGGACGGTTCGTGGTGGAGGCGCCGCCGCTCGGCAGCCTGGTGGTCCCGGCCTGGTCGGAGATCCTGCGCGTGATCGAGGACTGCCGCAGCTAGCGGCTGCCCGGGCGAGGCGCAGGATTCTGACGGAAATCGCGCGCATTACAAGACTTGAAACGCAGGGCCATCGGATTCACATTGTCGGTGTGCCGGCTCGTCGGCACGATCGTTTCAACAAGCGAAAGGAGGTGATCCGATGTCTCATGGTTCAGCAGTGGGGTCGGTTCAGTTCGTTCGGGAGACGCGCCGCTGATCTGCATCGCGCCGGTGGATCACCTCCATCGGTAAGGCGCGCGGGGGGAATGCTCTCCCAATCAACGCCGCCAGCTGCAGAACAGCGGTCCGCATGGTCTCCCGGGCTGGAGCTCTCCGGCCGCTGACCATGTCGGAGGTCGTCGGGGTTGTCGCGAGACGCCCCGGCGGCCTCTTTCATTTTGGGGACGCGACGTCGCTGCGTTCGATGGCGCGGCCGCTCGACGAAGACGTTCCGCCACGGATCGCCCGCATTCCCGCGGGAGCGAGACTCCTGCGCAATCCGAAACTGGACCCCGGCCTTTGCCGGAGAACGAAAGCAGACGTTCTCAGAGGTTTCGCGGGGAAGTCGGAGGGCGAAAATGACGGGATCGAAGGAATCGCGCGCTGACTGCGGCAGGCGCCTCGGCAACGCCCCGGGACCGGCCAGCCCACTCCCTTCAGAGCGTGATGACTTGAACCCCGACCCGTTCGCTTCGAGCGTAGTCGAGAAGCTGCCAGATGGTCGTCCGCGGCCGTTTCTCGACTGCGCTCGAAACGAACGCGTTGGGAGGACCGGTCATACTGACCGCATCCCCCTTCAAACCGCCACCGGCGCGGCGATATGCGGGTGCGGGTCGTAGCCCTCGACCGTGAAATCCTCGATTCCATAGTCGAAGATCGACGCCGGCCGTCGCGCGATGCGCAGGCGGGGGTCGCCGCGCGGGGTACGCGCCAGCTGTTCCTCGACCAGATGCGCGTGGTTGAGATAGACGTGCGCGTCGCCGCAACTCCACACCAGTTCGCCCGCCACCAGGTCGCATTGCTGCGCCAGCATGCGGATCAGCAGTGCGGCGGAAAATGCGTTGAAGGCAAAGCCCAGCCCCAGGTCGCACGAGCGCTGCCACAACATGCCCGACAGCCGGCCGTTCGCGACGTGAAACTGGTACGTCATGTGGCATGGCGGCAGTGCCATATGGTCGAGTTCGGCGACGTTCCAACCGGTGAAGATGTGACGGCGCGATCCCGGATTGGTGCGCAGCGAGGTTACCAGCGCAGCGATCTGGTCGATGCCGCGGTCGGCCTTGCGGTACAGGCCACCTTCGACCGGTTCGTAGACCGGCCAGTCGACCCATTGCTTGCCGTAGACCGGACCCAGTTCGCCCCAGCGTTCGGCGAAGGCGTCGTCGGCCAGGATCCGCGCCTCGAACGCGTCCCGCGTCAGCACGTCGCCGGTGGTTCGTACATAGGTGTCGAGCGGCCAGTCGGTCCAGATATGGACCTTCTGCCGGACCAGTTCGCGGATGTTGGTGTCGCCGGTCAGGAACCACAGCATCTCGCGCGCCGCGGTCTTCCATGCCACCCGCTTGGTGGTCAGCAACGGTACGCGATCATCGGAGAGGTCGAACCGCATCACGGGGCCGAACAGCGACCGCGTACCGACGCCGGTGCGATCGCGGCGTTCGTCGCCCTGCTCCCACACGCGCCGCAGGAGATCGAGATACTGGTGTTCGTAATGCGTCATGGCCCGGGACTGTACCGCGCGGACACCCGCATTCAACCCGGTTGCGATGCCGCCGTTCCGGTGCCGAACCTGCGCAGGTTCGGCTGGATCGCCCGGCCGATGCACTGTCAGCATACCCTCATGGACAGCGAACGCACGGCACGGCGGATCGACGGGCTGGCGGCGGCGCGCGCGCTGTTCGCGGGCCTGACGGGCGCGACGGTCGAGATCGCGGGCATCGCCTATCTGGCGGCGGACCACCGGCTGCTCGGCGTCCGCTTCATTCGCGGCGACGTCGATTCGGTCACGATCGCGCCGCGCATCCTGACGATCGATGCGCTGACGTTCGGCGCGGCGGGGGTGATCGTCGCGCACAACCACCCCAGCGGCGACGCCCGGCCAAGCGGGCACGACCTGGCCCACACCCGCCGAGTCGCGCGCGCGCTGGGCGGGATCGAGGTGCGGCTGCTCGATCACCTGGTGCTGGGCGATGGACGGGTCACAAGCCTGCGAGCGCTGGGGATGTTGTGAGCGCGGTCCCCATATCCACCATCCGTTCACCCTGAACGAAGTCGAAGGGCATGGCCTGGCTCAGGTGCGTCGACTTCGCCCAGCACGAACGGATCGACACCAGCCGTCCCGGTAATATCAGTTCGCGGGCGCCGATCGGCACGGGCGGATCGCCTGGGGGGCGGGGCGCGGGCCGACCGGCTGGAACAGCGCGATATAGCCGCCGGCCGAGGGCATGTTCTGCTGTTCGACCCGCTTGTAGCCGACCGCCGCGAATTCGCATTCCAGCAGCGCGGGCGGCGTACCGTGGTTCTGTGTCGTGCGGTTCGCATCGACCACCACCACCGCGCCGCCGGGCTTCAGCGACGGGCGCAGATGCCACAGGAATTCATACGGCTCGGCGATCTCGTGATACATGTGGACCATGAGCACACGGTCGAAGCTGTTTTCGGGCAGCGCCGGATCATCGGGCTCGCCCAGCCGGACGCTGACATTGTCCAGCCGTTCGCGGTTGACGCGCTGGGCCAGCGTGTCGCGGACGTCGGGCACGATATCTTCGGCCAGTACGCGCCCCTTGGCTCCCACACGCGCGGCCAGGCGGATGGTGTAATAGCCCTCGCCCGCGCCGATGTCGGCCACGGTCATGCCCGGCGCGATGCGGGCGCGATCCATCACTTCCTCCGCCTCGTTCAACCGGTCGCGCGCTTCCTCGGTCGACCAGCGCGAGCTGACGATCCGGGCGACCGGGCGGTCGGCGGCGGGAAATTGCGGCTCGTCGCTGCGGTTGCCGAGCGAGACGGGCGCGCCGTTGCAGGCGGCGAGGAGGACTAGGAGGCCGCACACCCCTGCGCCCGTGCGAAACGATCGGGGAGAGGCGAGGCGTGGCGCGATCCTCAATCGACGTCCTCCACCTCGACCGCCTCGCCGGTCACGCGCTGCGACAGCGCGGCGGCCATGAAGGGGTCGAGGTCGCCGTCCAGCACGTCGCTGGGCGCGGTCGAGGTCACGCCGGTGCGCAGGTCCTTCACCAGCTGGTACGGCTGGAGCACGTATGACCGGATCTGGTGCCCCCAGCCGATATCGGTCTTGCTGGCATTCTCGGCGTTGGCGACGGCCTCGCGCTCAGCCAGTTCGCGTTCGTACAGTCGCGCGCGCAGCTGGTTGAACGCCTCGGCCTTGTTCTTGTGCTGGCTGCGCTGGTTCTGGCACTGCACGACGATGCCGGTCGGCAGATGGGTGATGCGGACGGCCGAATCGGTCGTGTTGATGTGCTGCCCGCCCGCGCCGCTCGCGCGGTAGGTGTCGATGCGCAGGTCGGCGTCGTTGACCTCGACCTCGATATTGTCGTCGATCACCGGATAGACCCAGACGCTGGCGAAGCTGGTGTGCCGCCGCGCCGCGCTGTCATAAGGCGAGATGCGGACCAACCGATGAACGCCGCTTTCGGTCTTGGCGTAACCGTACGCGTTCTCGCCCTTGAGCAGCAATGTCGCCGACTTGATGCCCGCCTGTTCGCCCGAATGCTGGTCGATCAATTCGACCTTCATCCCGTGGCGTTCGGCCCAGCGCGTATACATGCGGCTGAGCATGCCGGCCCAGTCCTGGCTCTCGGTTCCGCCGGCACCGGCATTGACCTCGACATAGGTGTCGTTCGCGTCGGCCTCGCCGGCCAGCAGCGCCTTCACCTTGTCGGTTTCGGCGCGCTTGGCCAGTGCGCCCAGGCTGGCGACCGATTCGGTCTCCATCTCGACGTCGCCCTCGGCCTCGGCCATCTCGATCAGTTCGATCGTGTCGGACAATTCGCTCTCGATCGCGCGCGTGGCGGTGATCGCCTCGTCCAGCCGGCGGCGTTCGCGCATCACCTCCTGCGCGGCCTTGGGATCGTTCCACAGCGCCTGATCCTCGACGCGCGCATTGAGTTCGTCCAGCCGGCGCAGCGCCTGGTCCCAGTTCAGGAACCGGCGCAGCAGCGCGAGTGCATCGTTGATCGTATCGACATGAGCCTGCGCTTCGGCGCGCATAATGAATACCTTCAGACTTTGGCCGACGCCCTAGTAGATTCCGCCCTCGCGCTGCAAGAAATCGCTGTCGCGGGCCTTCTGGACGGGAGCGGCCTTCGTCGCCGCGGCCTTGGGCAGGTCTTCGTCCGCACCACGCCGCGCGCGGCGCGGCTCGCTCTGCGGCTTGAACGCTTCCCAGATCACGCCGGCCTTGGGATCGGTGTCGGTCGGAAAGGCGCCGAACACCGGCTTGCCGCTGCCGCGGTCGATGCGGACCATGCGGATGCCCGACGGCGCGGTGAACGGAACGACGGGCATCCCCTCGAACGCCTTGACCGCGAACGCCTTGAAGATCGGTGCGGCAAAAGTGCCGCCCTGCACCGCGCCGCCGAGGTTCTTCGGGCTGTCGAAGCCGATATACAGGCCGCCGATCATCTGCGGGGTACCGCCCACGAACCACACGTCGGTCGGACCCGTCGTCGTGCCGGTCTTGCCCATGATCGGGCGCCCCAGATCGCGCAGCACGGTGGCGGTGCCGCGCTGGATCACGCCTTCGGTGATGTGGACCATCTGGTATGCGGTCATCGCGTCGATCGCCTGGCGCCAGCGCTGGGTGGGGCGCGGCATCGCCTTGCCGTCCCAGTCGGGGGCGTTGCAGCGCTGGCAGGCGCGCCAGTTCGCGGGCCAGATCACCTGGCCGCGACGGTTCTGGACATAGTCGATCAGCGTCGGCGTCATCTGGCGCCCGTGGTTGACCAGCATCGCGTATGCGTTGACCATCCGGCTGACCGTCGTCTCGCCTGCGCCCAGCGCATAGGACAGATACGGCGGCAGCTTCTCGGTCGAGACGCCCAGCCGCTGGATATAATCGACGACGTGCGGCATCCCGACCGTCGCGGCGGCGCGCACCGTCATCAGGTTGCGCGACTGTTCGATGCCCCAGCGCATCGTGTGCGGTCCCGCCGCGCGCATGTTGCCGAAGTTGCGGAAGCATTTCTGGCCCAGCCGCGCACCCTGATAGACGCAGAACGACCCGTCGACGATGATCGATGCCGGCGTCATGCCGTTGCCCAGCGCGGCGGAATAGACGATCGGCTTGATCGTCGATCCCGGCTGGCGCAGCGCCTGCGTCGCGCGGTTGAAGCTGCCCAGCCGCTGGTCGAACCCGCCCTGCATCGCCAGCACCCGGCCGGTGCTCGGCTCCTCGACGACGAACGCGCCCGACACCTTGGGAATGCTGCGCAGCGCATAGACGCCGCCCGACGGTGCGACCGCGATGATGTCGCCCGCCTTCAGCGCGGCGAACGCGGTGCCGCCGACGCCGCGCACCGGCATCTGCGCGCCCCACCGCGGCAACGTTCCGCGCTTGCCGTCGGCAAAGCCGATCTCGGCCGCGGCATCGGACATCGAGATCACGATCGCGGCGCGCCAGTCGGCATAGTCGAGGCCGATATTGGTATTCAGCAGGTCCTGCAGCCAGCGGTCGCCCTGGACGTCCAGATGCTTGATCGGCCCGGACCAGCCGCGTCCGCCGTCGTAGCGCAGCAGCCCCTGGCGCAGCGCGTCCTGCGCATAGCCCTGCAACCGGCCGTCGAACGACGTGCGCACCCACAGTCCGCCCGAATAGACGCTGTACGGGCCGTCCTTGTCGGTTTCGCCGAACCGGTCGAGCAGCTCGCGGCGGACCTCCTCGACGAAATAGCCGCCTACGCGCTCGAACTTCGGCGTCTGCCGCGCGGCGGTGCCCAGCGGCTGCGCGACCGCGCCATCATGCTGCGCCTGCGTGATGAAGCCGTTGCGCAGCATCTCGCCCAGCACCCAGTTGCGCCGACCGATCGCGCGGTCGTAGTTCCGCTCCGGACTGTAATTCGACGGCCCCTTCGGCAGGATCGCCAGATAGGCGAGCTGCGGCAGCGTCAGCTCGTCGAGCTCCTTGTCGAAATAGGCATGCGCCGCCGCCTCGACGCCCGCCGCGTTGCGACCCAGTTCGATCTGGTTGAGGTAGAGTTCGAGGATCTGCGGCTTGGTCAGCGCATTCTCGATCTTGTACGCCAGCAACGCCTCGCGCGCCTTGCGGACATAGCTGACCTCGTTGCCGACCAGCAGGTTCTTGGCGACCTGCTGCGTGATCGTCGATGCGCCGACCGGGCGCTTGTCACTCTTGAGATTGGTGATGATCGCGCCGGCGATGCCGGGATAATCGACGCCGTGATGCTCGAAGAAGGTGCGATCCTCCGCCGCGAGAAACGCCTTGACCAGCAGCGGCGGATACTCGGCGTAGCTCAGTTCGACGCGGCGCAGGCGGGCATAGCTGTGGATCGGCACGCCGGCGCCGTCACGCACGTTGGTCGGCAGCGGCGGCTCGTAGGCGCGCAGCTTCTCGACCGACGGCAGGTCGCGCGCGACGAGGAACATCAGGATCGCCAGACCGATCGCGCCCAGCCCGGCGAGATACGCCAGGATCCGCACCCAGCGCCGGCTCCACGCACGGCGCAGCCGCCCCGGCTCCTGATGTTCGCGCTGCAGGCGCAGCCGCAGGTCGGTGTCGTCGGTTTCGGCCATTGCGCGGGCGTTCTAGCGGCGCGCTGGCGGCGGGGGAAGGGTCGAGGAAGAAGTTAGATGTTCACGCGGAGGCGCGGAGACGCGGAGTGGATTTGGCGGACTCGTTTCGCGCCAGCGAAGCCAGAGTGCCCGTTGCACCCGAAAGCCATACGGCCGCTGTCGCGGATGACAGCACCACGCGGGATCCACCTCCGCGTCTCCGCGCCTCCGCGTGAACATCTGACTTACTGCTGGGCGACCTCGCCTCCACCACGGCTCGCCATGCGGGTTGCGAAGTGGACTTCGACCGCGCGGCGGACGCTTTCGGCCACCTTTTGCCGGCCCTCGCGCGAGTTCAGGAAATCGGCGTCGCGCTGGTTCGAGATATACCCTGTCTCGAACAGGATCGACGGCACGTCGGGCGCCTTCAGGACCAGGAGAGACGCCATGCGATGGAAGCTTGCCTTGGTCGGCATCAGCGGTCGCGCCTCGCGTCCCAGCAGCCGCGCGAAGCTGGCGCTGGTGTTCATCGTCTCGCGCTGCGTCAGGTCGATCAGGATCGACGATATGTCGGGTGTCGCCTCGCCCAGGTCGATGCCCGCGATGATGTCGGACTTGTTCTCGCGCGCCGCCAGCCGCGCAGCCTCCTTGTCGGACGCAACTTCGGACAGGGTGTAGACCGTCGCGCCGGTCGCTTCGGTATTGCCTGCGCTGTCGCAGTGGATCGAGATGAACAGCGCAGCGCCCATCCGCCGCGCGATCTCGAAACGCTCACGATGGACCAGGTAACGGTCGTCGTCGCGGGTGAGCGCGACGCGGGCGCGGCCCGACGACACCAGCTCGTCGCGGATCGCCTTGGCGACCTTCAGCGTCAGGTCCTTTTCATACAAGCGGCCGTCGGGCGAGATCGCGCCGGGATCATGCCCGCCGTGGCCCGCGTCGATCACCACCAGCGGGCGATCGGCATCGCCCGCGACGCGCGGCAGCGGCAACGCCCTGGTCGCGGCAGGAATCGTCATCGACACGCTGTGCGCGCGGCTCGGGGCGGCTGCGGCGACATAGCTGAACGGCGGCAGGAAGCTCAGCCGCTTTTCCGCTGCGGCACGGGCGAACCGCGCATCGTCGACGGTGCGCAGCTGCAATGTCAGCGTCCGGCCGTCGGCGGCGAAATTTCCTTCCGTCACGATCGCCGGCGTCGCCAGGTCGAGCACGATCCGCGCGCCGTCGCCCTGTACCCCCTGGCGCACCCGCGCGACCGCGCCATCCGGCCGCGACGCGGTCCCGGGACCGACCCCGCCGATATCGATCGCGATGCGTTGCGGTGCGGACAGCACGAACGCGCTGGCCTGCACCACGCGTTCGTCGAAGCGCAGCACGATGCGATCGCCGGAGATGCGCACGTCGCGCACCGTCCCCGCCCAGCTCGGCACCCCGGTGAACAGACCGGCGACGAGGGCAAGCACGGCGAGCATGACAGACCTATGCCGCGTCGCTGCGGCGGCGGTCCAGCCAAAAGACGTGAGGCCGCAAGACACGTGACCGAAGAACATGGGGCGGGGGCTTCCTGAATCCTTGGACACCCCGACTAGCCACGCCGATGAGAAAACGCGGTTGAGCTATGCGGTTAATTTGCCGTTCGGCATATTTTTGCCGGCAATCCTGCAAGGACTTGCCGAAACATCCTCGCACACACGCAAAAATCGCCGATGGTTGCGGGGGTAGCGCGACGATGCTACGCACCGGAGGGTCGGCAAGAGGGGTGTGCCGCGCATGCCCCGCGCAACGCCGTCGCAAGACCGCCGCGGCCGACCGGCCGTGGGCGCTAATTCAGGTTGACGCTGTCATGAGGCAAACCCCGCCCCCCCTCCATCGGATCGCACGCTGCGGTCATGTGGGTGCGGGCGTCGCTTCGGACCAAGGCTCCGGGCGTGCCGTGACAGCAGACGCATTCGTACCCTTCGCTTTCCCCGCGACTCAGCCGCTGTCGGCGAATTCGCGGCCTGCACAATCGCGTGCGCCCCGCCCCCTGTGTGGAGAGGCGCGCGCCCGGAGACCATTACATGACCACGCGTATGCTGATCGACGCACGCCACCGGGAAGAAACCCGGGTGGCCGTCGTCAACGGGAATCGAATCGAGGAATTTGATTTCGAGTCCGCCGAGCGCAAGCAGCTCAAGGGCAATATCTATCTGGCCAAGGTGACGCGCGTCGAGCCGTCGCTGCAGGCTGCGTTCATCGATTACGGCGGCAATCGCCACGGATTCCTGGCGTTCAGCGAAATCCACCCCGATTACTATCAGATCCCCAAGGAGGATCGCGACGCGCTGCTGCGCGAGGAGGCCGAACACGCCGCCGAGGAAGCCGCGCTGCGCGCCGAGGCCGAGGACGAGTTCCACGGCGACGAGGGCGGCGAGGTCGAACACGCCGACGACGATCACGATCACGACGACCAGGATCACGACGACGAAGATCGCGACGACAGCGAATCGGACGGCGAAACCGATGGCGAGGACGCCCCGCGCGGTCGCCGTCGGCGCGGTCGTGGCGGCAAGCCCGACGACAGCGCGGTCGATGCGCTGCGCGAACGCCGCCTGAACCTGCGCCGCCGCTACAAGATCCAGGACGTGATCCGCCGCCGCCAGGTGCTGCTGGTCCAGGTCGTCAAGGAAGAACGCGGCAACAAGGGCGCGGCGCTGACGACCTATCTGTCGCTGGCCGGTCGATACTGCGTCCTGATGCCCAACACCGCGCACGGCGGCGGCATCTCGCGGAAGATCAGCAATGCGGGCGATCGCAAGCGGCTGAAGTCGATCATGGCCGACCTGACGCTGCCGCCGTCGATGGGCTGCATCGTGCGCACCGCGGGCCTTCAGCGCACCAAGGTCGAGATCAAGCGCGACTTCGACTATCTCGCCCGCCTGTGGGACGGCATCCGCGAGGAGACGCTGAAGTCCGCCGCGCCCGCGCTCGTCTATGGCGACAGCGACCTGATGAAGCGCGCGATCCGCGACATCTACAACAAGGACATCGACGAGGTGATCGTCGAGGGCGAGGACGGGTACCGCCAGGCCCGCGAATTCATGAAGTTGCTGATGCCCAGCCACGCGCGCCGCGTGAAGCATTACAGCGATCCCGTGCCGCTCTTCCAGCGCGCGGGTGTCGAGGATCAGCTGTCGGCGATGTACCATCCGGTCGTCCAGCTGAAGTCGGGCGGCTATCTGGTCATCAATCCGACCGAGGCGCTCGTGTCGATCGACATCAACTCCGGCCGGTCGACCCGCGAACATTCGATCGAGCAGACCGCGACCGCGACCAACCTCGAAGCGACCGCAGAGATCGCGCGCCAGTTGCGCCTGCGCGACATGGCGGGTCTGGTCGTGATCGACTTCATCGACATGGACCATGGATCGAACGTCCGTAAGGTCGAGAAGGCGATGAAGGAGGCGCTGAAGGACGACCGCGCCCGCATCCAGGTCGGCCGCATCTCGTCGTTCGGCCTGATGGAAATGAGCCGCCAGCGGCTGCGCACCGGCGTTCTGGAGGCATCGACCCGCCAGTGTCCGCATTGCGAAGGCACCGGCCTGGTCCGCACGGCATCGTCGGCGGGCCTGTCCGCGCTGCGCCTGATCGAGGACGAAGCCGCGCGCGGCCGCGGGTCGGTCATCACGCTGCGCGCCAGCCAGGAAGCCGCCTTCTACCTGCTCAACCGCAAGCGCGCCGAACTCGCCGAGATCGAGGAACGCTATGGCGTGATCGTCGAGGTGATGTCGGACGGCGAGGTCGAGGGCGCCCGCATGTCGGTCGAGGCCAGTGGCCCGCCGCCGGCGCATGCCCCGCGCTTCGACGCGCCGATGCAGGACTTCGACGACGACCTGCCCGAGGAGGACGAGGACGAGGTCGAAGAGGCGGTCGAGGACGAGGACGACGCCGAGGAAGCCCGCGAGGACCGTCCCCGTCGCGAACGGCCTGAGCGGACCGAAGGCGAAGGCGAGGGCCGCGGCCGTCGTCGCCGCCGTCGTGGCCGTCGCGGTCGCGGCCGTGACGAGGTCGAGGGCGGCGAGCGTACGGACGCCGTCGAGGGCGACGCGGCTGAAGCCGAAGCTGCCGACTGGGAAGACGGCGATGCCACACCGGTCGAAACGGCAACGACCGACGACGGTGGCGAGACGCGCAAGCGTCGCCGGCGCGGTCGTCGTGGCGGTCGTCGCGAGGGTGGCGAGCGCGAATTCGCCGGCGCGCAGCCGGTCGAGGACGCGGTCGAGCCGCAGGCCGATGTCGCACCCGCACCCGAAACCGCAAGTGCTCCCGAAGTCGAGGCCGATGCGCCGAAGCCGAAGCGCAGCCGTCGTCGCAAGGGTACGGCGGCCGACACCGAAGAGGCTCCGCCCGCCGAGCCGGTGGTAGAAGCGGCACCCGAGCCGATCGCCGCGGTCGAGGCTCCGGCCAAGCCGAAGCGCTCGCGCCGCAAGCCGGCCGAAAGCCAAGCCGAGGCCGCTCCAGCCGCAGCCGAGGTCGCCACCGAAACGGCTCCGGCGGAAGTGGCTGCCGAGGACGCGCCGAAGCCGCGCCGTCGCACCACGCGCAAGAAGGCGGGGGCCGATGCGCCCTCGCCGGTCGCCGAGGATGCTCCGGCCGTGCTGGAAACCCCGGTCGATTCCGACGGTGCGGCACCGGCCGACGACGCCGCGGGCATGGAGGACGGCGTCGCCGGCCCGCCGCGCCGCGGCTGGTGGCAGCGCACGTTCGGGGCCTAGGCGCACGACGCTGCCCGTTCCGTCATGCCCGGATCGCGCCCGGCATGGCGGAACGCGGCGGCGTGGCTTCACCCCCGGTTCAGCCGCGATCGGCAAGGGACGGATGACATGGCGGGTACTATCGTAATCGGCTGGCTGCGGCGCGGCATGTCCGCACTGGTCGCCGGCGCCCTGCTGGTCGCCCAGCCGGCCGCCGCGCAATCGATCCTGCGCGATGCCGAAACCGAGGCGCTGCTGGCCGACATGTCGCACGACATCATCGTCGCCGCCGGCCTGTCGCCGCGCAACGTCCAGGTCGTCGTGCTGCGCGACGGGAGCATCAACGCCTTCGTCGCGGGCGGGCAGATCGTCTATATCCATTCCGGCCTGATCGACGCGGCCGACAGCGCGAACGAAGTGCAGGGCGTGATCGCGCACGAGATCGGCCACATCGCCAACGGCCACATCCCGCTGCAGGACGCTGGCATGAAGGGCGCGATGGGCCTGTCGCTGCTCAGCCTGGTGCTGGGCGTCGCGGCGATGGCGGCAGGTGCGGGCGACGCCGGTGCGGGCATATTGGCGGCGGGCCAGCGCATGGCGATGGGATCGATGCTCGCCTTCACCCGCGTCCAGGAATCGAGCGCCGACGCCGCGGGTGCGCGCTACATGGCGGGTGCCGGCGTGTCGGGCCGCGGCATGCTGAGCTTCTTCAAGAAGCTGCAGAACATGGAATATCGTTATGGCGTACCCCAGAACGAGGGCAGCTATGACCGCACCCACCCGCTGTCGAGCGAACGCATGGCCGCGCTCGATCAGGTCACGCGCGCCTCACCCGCCTTCGCCCGTCCGCTGAACGCGGATATCGAGGCGCGGTTCAAGCGCGTCCAGGCCAAGCTGCGCGGTTACGTCAACGATCCGCGCGCGACGCTGGTCAAATATCCGCCGACCGACCAGAGTGTGCCCGCGCACTACGCCCGCGCCTATGCGTACCATTTGTCGGGCTATCCGGACCAGGCGGCGGCGGAAACCGCGGCGCTGGTCAAGGCGATGCCGCACGATCCCTATATCCTGGAGTTGCAGGGCCAGATCATCATGGAATCGGGCGATCCCAAGGGCGCGATCGCCCCGTTGCGCGAAGCGACCGACAAGTCGCGCAACGCGCCGTTGATCGCCACCACCTTCGGCCACGCATTGCTGTCCACCGACGATCCCGCCAATTTGCCGGAGGCGGAAAAGGTGTTGCGGCTGGCGGTGCAGCGCGACGACGAGAACCCCTGGGCCTGGGTGCAGCTCGGTACCGTCTATGAACGAAAGGGCGATACGCCGCGCACCGCGCTGGCGACGGCGGAACGCGCCAACCTGACCGGCGACACCCGCACCGCGCTCGTCTCCGCGCGCGCCGCGATGGCCGGACTGCCCAAGGGTAGCTCGGACTGGATCCGCGCGCAGGATATCCTGATGGTGTCGCAGACCGAATGGGATGCGACGAAGAAGGACCGCCGCCGGTGACGCTGCGGCCGTGGATGCTGGCCATGCTGCTGCTGCTTGCCGGACTTCTGGGCGGCGGTGCCGCGGTCGGCGTACAGGCGCTGATCCAGCGGCCGGGCGACGTCCGCGCCTATCTGCTCGCGCATCCCGAAGTGATCCCGGAAGCGATCCAGAAATTGCAGGAGCGCGAAACCGGCAAGCTCGTCGCCGCCAATCGGTCCGCGGTGTTCGACGCCGCACCGGGCATGGTCGCGGGCAACCCCAAGGGCGACGTGTCGGTCGCGATCTTCATGGACTACGCCTGCGGGTATTGCCGCGCCAGCCTGCCCGAGATCGACCGGCTGGTCGCGTCCGACCCCGGCGTACGGCTGGTCTATCACGAACTGCCGATCCTGAGCGCGGAAAGCCGCACCGCCGCCGCCTGGGCGATGGCCGCGGCGCAGCAGGGCAGGTTCCTGCCGTTCCACACCGCGCTGTTCGCAAGCGGCCGCCCCAACGCCGCGACGATCGCAGCCGCTGCGGCCAAGGCCGGTCTCGACATGCCGCGCGCCCGCGATGCCGCCGCCTCGCCCCAGGTCGCCGCACAACTCGACGCCAACCTCAAGACCGCCGGCGCGCTGGGCATGACCGGCACCCCCGCCTGGGTGATCGGCGACCGGGTGATTTCGGGGGCGATCGGGCAGGACGCGCTGGCGGACGCGGTGAAGGCGGCTCGGGCCAAGGGCTGAGAAGAAGCGGTTCAGAAAAGTCGCGAAGGCGCGAAGACGTTTATGGGTTCGCGCGGAGGCGCGGAGACGCGGAGAGTGTTCGGGTCACTGCGCCAGCAGCCTTTACCCTCCGGCGGCATTATGAACGGCCTGTAGAGGTCGCTATGTGCAGCTGCGCGCGATTCTTCTCTGCGCCTCCGCGCCTCCGCGTGAGCATCTTCCGTCTTTGCGCCTTCGCGCCTTATCTGAACCATTTCAGCCTTACTTTCTTCAAGCGCCATCCTACCTAAGCCCACACAAGGGGCCTGCCACCAATGTCCGACACGATTCTCGCCCTGCGCGGCGTTTCCAAGACCTATGCATCGGGCCACCGCGCGCTGAGCGCAGTCGATCTCGACATTCGCCGCGGCGAGATATTCGCGCTGCTCGGGCCGAACGGCGCGGGAAAGACGACGCTCATCAGCACGATCTGCGGCATCGTCACGCCCAGCGAAGGCACGATCACCGTCGGCGGCCACGATGCGCTGGTCGATTACAAGCGCGCGCGGTCGATCATCGGGCTGGTGCCGCAGGAGCTGTCGGTCGACATGTTCGAGACGGTCCTGGCGACGGTGAAGTTCAGCCGCCGCCTGTTTGGGCGATCCGGCCATGACGCCTATCTGGAGCAGTTGCTCAAGGACCTGTCGCTCTGGGACAAGCGCGACGCCAAGATCATGGAACTGTCTGGCGGCATGAAGCGCCGGGTGCTGATCGCCAAGGCGCTGAGCCACGAACCCGACATCCTGTTCCTTGACGAGCCGACCGCAGGTGTCGATGTCAACCTGCGCCGCGACATGTGGAAGCTGATCGGCGGTCTGCGCACCCGCGGGGTCACGATCATCCTGACCACGCATTACATCGAGGAAGCCGAGGAAATGGCCGACCGCGTCGGCGTCATCAACGGCGGCAAACTGCTGCTGGTCGAGGACAAGGCCGCGCTGATGAAGAAGCTGGGCAAGCGCGAGATGGATATCGCGCTGGTCGAGCCGCTGGACACGGTGCCGCCCGAACTGGCCGAATGGGGTGTGGCGCTCGCCAATGACGGCGACACGTTGCGCTACGTCTTCGACGCGCAGGCCGAACGCACGGGGATCCCGTCGCTGCTGCGCAAGCTCGCCGACCTGGGCATCGCGTTCAAGGATCTGGAGACGTCGAAGTCGAGCCTGGAGGACATTTTCGTCGACCTGGTCGAGCAGCGGGAGGTGGCGGCGTGAACCGCACCTGCACCGTTCATTTCGAGCGCAGTCGAGAAACCTTCACGAGCAAGACAGCGGCGTTTCTCGACGTCGCTCAAAACGAACGGAGCGGGGGCTGATGTCCATGAACACCCACGGCGTCTGGGCGATCTATCGCTTCGAAATGGCCCGCGCACTGCGTACGCTGTGGCAGAGCCTGGTCACGCCGGTCATCACCACCAGCCTGTATTTCGTCGTGTTCGGCGGGGCGATCGGCAGCCGGATGCAGGCGGTCGACGGCGTGTCCTATGGCAGTTTCATCGTCCCCGGCCTCATCATGCTGGCGCTGCTGACCAACAGTATCGGCAATGCCTCGATCGGCATCTACTTCCCGAAGTTCACCGGCACGATCTATGAACTGCTGTCCGCGCCCGTATCGGCGTTCGAGATGGTCATCGGCTATGTCGGCGCGGCGGCGACCAAGTCGGTCGTGCTCGGCCTCATCATCCTCGCCACATCGGCGTTCTTCGTCGATCTCAGGATCGCGCACCCGCTGGCGATGGTGGCCTTTCTGATCCTGACGAGTGTCGCGTTCAGCCTGTTCGGCTTCATCATCGGCATCTGGGCCAAGGGGTTCGAGCAGTTGAACTTCGTACCCGCGCTGCTCATCACGCCGCTGACGTTCCTGGGCGGGGCGTTCTACTCGATCAGCATGCTGCCCGAGCCGTGGCGCACGGTCAGCCTGTTCAACCCGGTCGTCTACCTCGTCAGCGGCTTCCGCTGGAGCTTCTTCGGCCAGGGCGATGTCAGCATCGCGTGGAGCCTGGGATTCACCGCAGGGTTCATGGCCCTGTGCCTTGTTGTGATCGCCTGGATCTTCAAGAGCGGCTGGCGGCTGAAGAACTGAGGCGAGGATCATCGGCGCCGGATCGGAGCGATATTTATCCGATTCGGATAGGTCGCGTCCATCCTGCTTTCGGACAGGATTTGACCCCACGGCACAGAACCATAGCCTGCTTAGCAGTTCAGAAATCGCAGGCCAACGGCGACGTGATAGTCTCGATATCCGACCGAATGGACAGCCTGGCGTCGTTCAGAACGGCAGGATCGTGTCATATTGCCGCAGTTCCGGTGCGCCACGTACGACCCGGCCTGCGCGCAGAAGGAAGGCGTGGCGGACGATCTCCGCCTGTTGTTCGATGCCGTAGCGCTTGAGCGGCCAACCCGGTTTCAGACTGTAGGAATAGCGACAGAAAGGGTGCCGTGCGAGGGGAAGGCAGATGCCCCGCTGGTGCTGCCAGACATGTGTCATCTCGTGGATGAACAGCCCCTGCGCATCGGCGTGCGCATCGCCGAAGTCGTCGCAGTACTGAGATCCCGCCGGATGGAAATGGATGCAGCCGCGCGGTGCCATCACCGTTTCTCGCGGTTGGAAGAACGCCCATTTCGCGCGCGCGATGCGCACCTGGGCATAGTCGATCGCATCGCCGAAGACGCCGGCTGCCAGATCGGTTTCGGCCGGGGTCAGCGGGCGTGTGGTCATCGGGCCGGTGCAGACCAGACGACGCGCGACCACTGCGGCATCTCGACCGGTTCGCCCGCCGCGTTGCGGGCGGGCTGGTAGCGCCCCGCCCCTTTCATCAGCCCGGCACACGTCGCGTCGTCCAGGCTGGCCACTTGCGACGACAGCACGATGCGGCAATCGCGTGGACGGCCGGTGACATCGACCATCCATGCCGCCTCGACTGTGCCGCCCTGTCGACGCTTGGCGGTATCGTTGGGATAGGTGTCGAGGCGGATCGGTGGCGCGGCCGCGTCGATCCGTCGCGCCGGCACCATGATCGCATCGACCTTCGCCATGTCCAGGCCGCGCCGCTCGGCCTCTCGCCGCTGGCAGGATCGCAGCACGACCAGCGCGGCGTCCATGCCGGCCGTCGGGATCACGATCGGTGCCCGCCTGCCCAGCGCAAATTGGACCGTCGTCGCCTTAGCCAGGTCCACGAACAACGGCGGATTGCCGTTCATCTGGATATGGCGCCGCCCGCTTTTCGGATCGATGCCGATGCCGTACGCCACGCGCTCGCTCGTCCCGCCCGGGACCATCGCGATCGTCGCCGGTCCCGTTGGCTCCATCGCCGGCAGCGCGCCTTCCTCAATCAGTTCGACGTTTGGCCCGACGAAGATCTGCGCACCCTGCAGCACCACGGTCAGCGACGTCGCGTCTCCGTCGAACCGCCGCGCAACACGACTGTCGGTCGTCGTGTCCAGCGCGCTCCAGCCACTGGCCCCGATCGGCCGCAACGCGACCGGCGTCGATTGCGCGGACAGCGCGCTCGCCGTCGTCAGCGCGACAATGTGTACGAACCATCGCATGGCCTGCCGCCTCCCCGTCGCCCGGCTTACGGCACCGCCTCGCCTTCGTCGAGCAGCCGCGCCTTTTCCTCGGTGGTCAGCGGGCGACCGTTGTCGGTGGCCGTATCGAGCATCTGCGCGATCAGTCCGGCCCGGGGCTGCGCGCTGGCATCGGGGGCCAGGGGTCGCATCGCGGCGGCGCGAAAGCCCAGCAGGTCGGCGGTCGGCGTCACATGGATCACCCCGCCGGCGATCCCCAGCAGCGCCGACCCGTCCTTCAGTCGCGGTACGTCGACCTGCCGCCACCCGGTCACGTCCGCCCCGTTCAGGCCGACATGGGCGCGCAGGATCAGGCGGTTGTTGGTCCATTTCGAGAATTCGTAGCGCACGTCCGGCTGCGGCAGGTCGGCCGGCCCCTCCGCTACCTCGATCGCATCGCTGTTCGACGCCGCCGCCGGGATCGCCTCGATCCACAGCGCACCGTACACACCATCGTACACGCCGCGCGTCACCTCCTGTTGCTGCAGGCAGTTCGCGCGCCAGTCGCCAGGCTTCTTTTCCTTTGGCGCGCACCACATCATCATCGGTTCGCCGAACTGCTGCTGCACCAGCGGGTTCTGCATCGGGATGCCGTAGAGCGCATCGCCGTCGGCAAACGCTGGCTTCTTGCCCGAGAACATCGTCGATTTCGCCGCATCGCCGACGATCCGCGCGGTGTAGCCATAGCGATAGGGTCCGCTCAGCAGAGCAGTCCCCGCGGTCCCCTGCGCCGTCAGTACAGGTATGCCGACGAACCGGTACGGCGGCGTCGCATAGCGCAGCCGCAGCTCGGCCTGTTCGACCGGCCAGCCCTTGCGCTCGCCCAGCAGGCGCAGCGGTTTGCCGACATCGATCCGATCGAGCACCGTGCCCGCCGGTATCCCCGCGACCAGGGTCGCGGTCGCTTCCTCGGGCGTGGCATAGGCGATATCGACGGTCACGCGATCGACGCGGTAGCGCCCTGGCCCGACCAGCGCGCTGCGCCCGATCGGCTGCGCGGCGGACGGACAGCCGAACGTCTTGACGTCGCCATCGCCCTGCACCCCGATCCGCGCAGCATATTGAATGCGGTCGGTGACGCGACAGCCCTGGTAGATCAGGCGCAGCGCGGGCAGGTCGGCCGGCGACGCCGCCACATAGGGCAGCGGCGCGGGCAGCGGTTCGGCGCGCATCACCATGTACAGCGTGTACGGGCTGTCGTCCGAATAGGTCTGGCCCCAGCGCGCGACGTCGAACCGCCCGTCGCCGTCGGTGTCCTGGTAACAGCGGATCGCGTCGCCGCGCTCCTCCTTCGCGTTGCAATAGGCGCGCCGTTTCGGATCGCTCGGCACCCCGCCGCCTGCCGCGACCCGCCCGACGATCGACAGCGGCAGGATGCGCTCGCCCTTCGCCGTCATGACCCGCACCGCCCCCAGCGGCAACAGCCCCTGCGTCGCGATCGGCGGCGGGTTGATCGGGTGGCGCGTCAGCAGCAGCTTGCCGACGAACGCCGGATCGGGTGCCTGAACCTGCAACGGCGTGACCGCGGTGTCGCTGCCCGACGCGGCGGTGCGCGCGACCAGCGCGGCGGCGCGATCCTGCGACAGTTGCGGCGCCGGCGGTGGGACATAGGGCGGCGGTGCCGGTGCCTGCTGCGCCGAAAGCGCACCGGCCAGAGCCAGCAATCCACACGCCAACACACGCATCACCGATCACTCGCGACCACCGGAACCGGTTGGGACTATTCCATCGCGGCGGCGCAGAGGCAAGCGACGGTCGGGCGCCTACGGGTCAGGACCCATTGATCGCGACGGTCGTGATTGCCCGTGCGTGTTCGCTGGCAAGGAAGGGCGTGCAGCAGGTAGCGGCGCTACCTGCAATCGTCGTGACGCAGCCAGCGGGATGAACAGGTTGCCCCGTCCCCCGGACGGGGCTGAAACTGCCGGGGGCAGTTTCACCTGTGCATCACGGGCAACCGCTTTAGCGGCGGGCGGATTTTGGCCCAGGGCGGCGTCGCGAGCCAAAGTCCTGTGGGGTCACGATGCTCGACCATCGCTCCGCTCCTCGATCCTCGCCCTGAACCAAACTCCGCTCCGTCACGACCATCACGATCAATGGGTCCTGACCCTAGCGCTTGCGCCCGAACAGTCCGTCGAAGAACGCCGTCGCCGCCTGGCCCACCGCATCGGCGATCTGCGCGGGATCGACGACGGGCGTACCCATGCCGTCCGGTGCCGGATGCAGCGGCCGGGGTGGCGCGGCGGGCGGCCGCGGACCCTCGCCGCTCTGCGCGGTCGGCGGGGCGGGCGGCACGGGAGGAACCGGCGGAACCGGCGGTACGGGCGGAATGGGCGGCATCTTCGCCCGGGCGACCGCCGCACTCGCCATGGCAAGGCCGGCCGCGATCACCTGTCGTCCCTGCGGCGTCTGCGCCTTCGCGATCAGCGCCTCGCCCGACTTGCGCAAGCCCTTCGACAGCTTCACGCCGCCGATCGACTTGGGGATCCTGCCGGCCTTGCCCGGCTTCGCGCTCTTGTCCTTCTTCGCCATCTTGTCGTCCCGATCGGTGGTGTATCGTAGATATAATACACCAAGATCGTCGCGACAAGGATCAGACGAACAGCCCGATCGGCACAGCGGCAAAGGCGCTGCGAACATTGCACCCGTGACCCGCGCCAGACTGATACTAGTCGTCGGCGGCGCCGTCACCGTCGGTCCATTCCCGCCGATCGTCCAGCACTCGCAACCGCTTTGCACCCACCCTACATTTCGCGCGTTGGCATCGTACCCCAGCCTTGCCCAATCCGAACAAATCTGGAACAAACCGCTCCCATGTCCCTGACCCACATCTCCGTCCGCGGCGCGCGCGAGCATAATCTCAAGGACGTGTCGGTCGATATCCCGCGCGACACGCTGACGGTCATCACCGGCCTGTCGGGCAGCGGCAAGTCGTCCCTGGCGTTCGACACCATCTATGCCGAGGGGCAGCGGCGGTACGTTGAATCGCTCAGCGCCTATGCGCGGCAGTTCCTGGAGCTGATGCAGAAGCCCGACGTCGATCATATCGAGGGGCTGTCGCCGGCCATTTCGATCGAGCAGAAGACGACGTCGCGCAACCCGCGCTCGACCGTCGCGACGGTCACCGAGATCTATGATTACATGCGTCTGCTGTGGGCGCGCGTCGGCGTCCCCTATTCGCCCGCGACCGGCCTGCCGATCAGCGCGCAGACGGTCAGCCAGATGGTCGATCGCGTCATGGCGCTGCCAGAGGGGACGCGGCTGTATCTGCTCGCCCCCGTCGTGCGCGGGCGCAAGGGCGAGTATCGCAAGGAACTGGCCGAGTGGCAGAAGGCCGGGTTCAGCCGTGTGCGGATCGACGGTGAACTCCACGACATCGACGCCGCGCCTGCGCTCGACAAGAAGTACAAGCACGACATCGAGGTCGTCGTCGACCGCATCGTCGTGAACGCCGACCAGGCGACGCGGCTGGCCGAAAGCTTCGAGACGGCGTTGAAGCTGGCCGAGGGGCTGGCGTACGTCGATCTGGTCGATGGCGTCGTGCCGGGCCGCGAGCACGAGGCCGCGGATGCTGGCGCGATGAAGGGCGCGGGTATCCCGCCCAACCGCATCGTGTTCAGCGAGAAATTCGCCTGCCCGGTCAGCGGCTTCACCATCCCCGAGATCGAGCCGCGGCTGTTCAGCTTCAACGCGCCACAGGGCGCCTGCCCGGCCTGCGACGGGCTGGGTGAGAAGCTGGTGTTCGACGAGGATCTGGTCGTCCCCAACCACAATCTCAGCATCAAGAAGGGTGCGGTGGTGCCCTGGGCCAAGAGCAACCCGCCCTCGCCCTATTACATGCAGGTGCTCGGCAGCCTCGCCAAGGCGTACAGCTTCGACCTCGAAACCCCGTGGAATGCCCTGCCCGAGGACGCGCGCAGCGTCATCCTCCACGGCACGCAGGGCAAGCCCGTCACCCTCACCTTCATCGACGGCCGCAAGAGCTATGACGTGAAGAAGCCGTTCGAGGGCGTCATCGGCAATCTGACGCGCCGCATGCTCGGCACCGAAAGCGCGTGGATGCGCGAGGAACTGAGCAAATACCAGTCGAGCCAGCCGTGTGAAACCTGCCACGGCGCGCGCCTGAAGCCCGAGGCGCTGGCGGTGAAGCTGGCGGGCGAGAACATCAGCCACGCCACGCATCTGTCGGTGGTCGATGCGCTCGCCTGGTTCACCGCGCTCCCGGAGACGCTCAACGGCCAGCAGACCGCGATCGCCGAGCGCATCCTCAAGGAAATCCTCGAACGCCTGGGCTTCCTCAACAATGTCGGGCTCGATTACCTGAACCTCGACCGCACGTCAGGCACACTTTCGGGCGGCGAGAGCCAGCGCATCCGTCTGGCGTCGCAGATCGGCTCCGGCCTGTCGGGCGTGCTCTATGTCCTCGACGAGCCCAGCATCGGGCTGCACCAGCGCGACAACGACATGCTGCTCAAGACGCTCCGGCGTCTCCGCGATCTCGGCAACACCGTGCTGGTCGTCGAGCATGACGAGGACGCGATCCGTATGGCGGATTACGTCATCGACATGGGGCCGGGCGCGGGCGTCCACGGCGGCGAGATCGTCGCCAAGGGTACGCTGAAACAGCTGCTCAAGGCCAAGGGCAGCGTCACCGCCGATTACCTGAACGGCACCCGCGAAGTCCCGTTGCCGGCGAAGCGCCGCAAGGGCAACGGCAAGAAGCTGACGGTGCATAACGCCACCGCCAACAACCTGCGCGGCGTCACCGCGTCTATCCCGCTCGGCACCTTCACCTGCGTCACCGGCGTGTCGGGCAGCGGCAAGTCGAGCTTCACCATCGACACGCTCTACGCCGCCGCCGCGCGCGAGCTGAACGGCGCGCGGATGCTCAGCGGCAAGCACGACAAAATCACCGGGCTGCAATATCTCGACAAGGTCATCGACATCGACCAGTCGCCGATCGGCCGCACGCCCCGCTCGAACCCCGCCACCTATACCGGCAGCTTCACCCAGATCCGCGACTGGTTCGCCGGGCTCCCCGAGGCACAGGCGCGCGGCTACAAGCCCGGGCGGTTCAGCTTCAACGTCAAGGGCGGCCGGTGCGAGGCGTGCCAGGGCGACGGCGTGCTCAAGATCGAGATGCACTTCCTGCCCGACGTCTACGTCCAGTGCGACGTCTGCCACGGACAGCGCTACAACCGCGAGACGCTGGAGGTGAAGTTCAAGGGCCTAAGCATCGCCGACGTGCTCGACATGACGGTCGAGGACGCGGTCGAGTTCTTCAAGGCGGTGCCGCCGATCCGCGACAAGATGGCGATGCTGGCCGAAGTGGGCTTAGGCTACGTCAAGGTCGGGCAGCAGGCGACGACGCTGTCGGGCGGCGAGGCGCAGCGCGTGAAGCTCGCCAAGGAACTGAGCCGGAGGGCGACCGGCAACACGCTCTATATCCTCGACGAACCGACCACCGGTCTGCATTTCGAGGATGTCCGCAAGCTGCTGGAGGTCCTCCACGCGCTGGTCGAACAGGGGAATACGGTGGTGGTGATCGAGCACAACCTCGACGTCATCAAGACGGCGGACTGGGTGCTCGACCTGGGGCCGGAGGGCGGCGTGAAGGGCGGGGAGATCGTGGCGCAGGGGACTCCGGAGGCTGTGGTGAAGGAGGGGCGGAGCTTTACGGGGCGGTATCTGGCGCCGTTGTTGAAGGCGGGTGCGGGCGCTGAGCGGGAAGCGGTGGCGGCGGAGTAGCTCCAACAGCCGCATAGTGCCGCCGCTAGAGGAGCGAGTATATCGCAATAGGATCGATTATTATTTCGTTTGTGGAAGGAGCAGAGTACATTCGCTCTACCGTTCGCAAATGAAGTGCCAATGTCCTCATCGCATTTTTTAGGCCTTCAGCATCTCCCACATTGGGGATATCTTCATCTTCGTCGTGACTTCCGCGTTGAGTTACAATTCCTAACATAACAAAGTCAACTTGAGATCTACGTGAGTATTTATGCAGGATCATATTTACATCTTCTCGTAAAAACTTCCTTTTTATTGGAGCGGAAAATACAATAGATCCGACATTCATCGTAGCTTCAATTAAATCGCCATATCCAAATCTCAATATATGCGCAGCGGAGTCAGCCACTCGCTTATTCAGGTATAATCCTGACTCGCCAGCCTTTCTTTTTACCTCTCCCTCGGATAATATTTTGATGTTAGGAGTCCATCCCATTGGCTCGTTTGACACTCGCCAAAATGCCTCTCCCAGCTCGTTGAATTCTACCAGCGTTTTCGCCGACTCAGCCAAGTCATTGATGTTAAGTCGCGCCTTGATCTTGACGAAGCTCTTAGACAGGCCTGATCCGTCGTAGGTTTTTTCGTAAGCCTGCATCAAATCGTCTTCTAGAAGTTTATTCTCCAAAATAGTATAAGCGTAATCCTCAAGAAAACGCAGCTCTTGAGAGGATTCAGTGCGCGAAAAGATGTCTCCAAGTAGCTGCCCGCTACCCAAGGGTCCTTTCTGTTTTTCATGCACCCCTTTTGCAGTCTCACTCGACTTAATAATATGCTCGCTAACCCCTTCAAATATTTGTGACGATATAGACCTTATTTTATCGGAATCCGAGTAAATAAAGTTCCTAATCACCTCTCTTTCTCCTTAAATAGTCCTTATAGAAGCGGTTTCTTGTCGAGATTAACGACCAGACAGACGTTACCACTCCCAAGATAGTCAACACCGCGGCAGCTATTTGAACGACCGATTGAAGAGCATCGACCGTAGCTTCTGTCATGACGCAGCACCCCCTATTGCCCGTGCGCGAAAGAAAATCGAGAGACTCAACAAGAAAGAAACAGCGCTGAGCCAAAGTGCCGTATTCAGGGCCGATTCTTGATTAACATTATCTGATGGAATGATTGTCGTAAACATTAGCAGTGCATAAACGACGATGAAGACAATTGACAATCCAATATGGACCGTATTCCAAGGCTCGTCGGAGCGAGATATCCTATTCACCTCATTTATGTTAGCGCTATGTAGCACTAGGCCAAATGCTACAAAATCCGAAGTAGCGAGTGCTTCAACACCCGAATTATAGATCTGCCACACCACCAAACGCGCAATTGCCGGTAGCATACCGAGCAAACACGTATTGATCAGCCAGTTGACTCGCCGCTGGTTCATCAAATGAAACCCGCCGCTTCGCCGTCAATCGGATAAAGAAATGTGAGGATCGCGGTCATTCCTGAGCAGGCTGTACCGGATGCATCGACAAATCAAGGCGAACCTTTGACTGAATGCGTGTTCCAATTTTGATGTAACGAAGTCGCCGCGTCATCGGTCGGGGCGGTAGTCCCGCCGGCCGGATCGGCGCCGGGTGCGCTCGCGCATAGCTGGCGCTCTCGCGGCGCCGATCACGTCACCGCCGCCCGCGACCTGAACTCTGCCCGGTCCCACGCCCGCTCGCGCAGCACCTCCGCCAGCACCGCCGCCGCACGGCCCACGTCCGCTTCCCCGTTGTACAACGGCGCGAAGCCGAAGCGCAGGATGTCCGGTGCCCTGAAATCCCCGATCACGCCGCGGGCGATCAGGGCCTGCATCACCGCGTAGCCTTCCGGATGGCGGAAGGCGACCTGACTGCCGCGCCGGGCGGGGTCGCGGGGGCTGGCGAGGGTCACTTCGCCGCCGCACGACGCCTCCACCGCGGCGATGAACCGCTCCGACAGCGCGATCGAGGCGGCGCGGACATCGGCCATCGCCACACCGTCCCACGCGTCGAGCGCGGCGTCGAGGATGGCGAGCGCGACGATCGGCGGGGTGCCGACGCGCATCCGCTCGATCCCCCGGCCCGGCGCATAGGCGAGGTCGAACGCGAACGGCTGGGCATGGCCCATCCAGCCGCTGAGCGCGGGTAGCGCCATGTCCTGGTGCCGTGGCGCGACATGGATGAACGCGGGCGCGCCGGGACCGCCGTTGAGATATTTGTAGGTGCAGCCGACCGCGAAATCGGCGGCACCCGCCGTCACATCGACCTCCAGCGCGCCGGCCGAATGCGCCAGGTCCCAGATCGCCAGCGCGCCCGCCGCATGCGCCTTCGCGGTCAGCGCGGGCATGTCGTGGCGACGCCCGGTACGGTAATCGACCTCGGTCAGCATCAGCGCGGCGACGCAATCGTCGATATGTTCCGCGACCGCTTCGGGTGCGACGACCTTCAGCCGGTAATCGGCACCCAGCGATGCCAGCAGCCCCTGCGCCATGTACAGGTCGGTCGGGAAATTGCCGCTGTCGGACAGTACGACGCGCCGGTCGGGCCGCAGCGCCAGCGCGGCGGCGAGGGCCTGATACACCTTGATGCTCAGCGTATCGCCCATCACCACGCTGCCCGCCGGCGCGCCAATCAGAGCCGCGATGCGATCGCCGACACGGGCCGGCGCCTGCATCCAGCCCGCATCGTTCCAGCCGCGGATCAGCATCTCGCCCCACTGGTCGACGACGACGCGGTGTGCCCGTTCGACCGCCGCGACCGGCATCGGCCCCAGCGAATTGCCGTCGAGATAGGTCACCCCGGCGGGCAGGTGGAACAGGCGGCGGGTCGCGGCGAAATCGGTCATGGGCCGTGTGATGGGCCGGAAGGGATCCCGCGGTCAATTCGGGTTGCGCCGGACGAGCGCCGCCGCCAAGACGGTGGAAACGGTTTCAGGGGAGCGGATTCGGTGGGCGAGACACAGGGCAGGACCGGCACGGCATTTGCCACGGTGACGACGTTGTTCTTTGCCTGGGGCTTCATCACATCGCTGATCGACCCGCTCGTCGCGGCGGTGAAGGGCATCTTCAGCCTGACCGACCTCCAGGCGCAGCTGTCCGCCTCCGCCTTCTTCATCGCGTACGGCGTGATGAGCTTTCCCGCCGCGGTGCTGCTGTCGCGGCGCAGGTCGGCGGCGACCGTGCTGATCGCGCTGGCGCTGATGATCGCCGGGTGCCTCATCATGCTGGCGGCGGCGAACATCGACGTCTATTCTCTGGTGCTGCTCGGGCTGTTCACGCTGGCGAGCGGAATCACCATCCTGCAGGTCGCGGCGAACCCGCTGGCGGCGGCGCTGGGCAGCCCGGATCGCAGCCATTTCCGCCTGACGCTCAGCCAGGCATTCAACAGCCTGGGGACGTTCCTGGGGCCGTGGATCGGCGCGACGCTGTTCCTGAAAGGTGTCGAGGTGAAGTCCGGCACCGTCGTGACCGAAGCGGTGCGCCAGACGACGCTGGCCGGCATCGACCGCGCGTTCTTCTGGATCGCCGGGCTGCTGGTGCTGTTGCTGCTGTTCTTCTTCGCGGCGCGCAGGCTGGTGTCGGCCGCGGCCCCCGCCGGAGCCGAGCCAAAGGGCTTCGCCGCGGCGATCGGCGAGGCGCTGCAATCGCGGTGGGCCGTGCTCGGGGGGCTGGGGATCTTCCTCTACGTCGGCGCCGAGGTGGCGATCGGGACGCAGATGGCGCTGTTCCTGAACGCCAACGCGATCTGGGGCCAGTCGGACGCGGCGTTCGGCGTACCGCTGCTCGGCTGGGCGATGGGCAGCGACGGCGTGGCGGGCGTGTCGCTGCTCGAGGCGGGCAAGGCGGTGTCCTTCTACTGGGGCGGCGCGATGATCGGGCGGATCGTCGGCACCGCGCTGCTCACCCGTTTCCCCGCCGCGCGCCTGCTGGCGGTGTTCGCTGGCGTCAACGTCGCGCTGTGCGCCTACGTATTCGGCGTCGGCGGCGTGGCGGCGGGGTTCGTCGCGCTGTCGATGGGGCTGTTCAACTCGATCATGTTCCCCGTGATCTTCACGCTCACGCTGGAACGGTCCAGCGCGAGTGCGGAGGCGACCTCGGGCTTCCTGTGCTTCGCCATCGTCGGCGGTGCCGCGATTCCGCCGCTGACCGGGCTGGTCAGCGGCGCGACCAGCTATGCCACCGCGTTCATCGTGCCCGCGCTCTGCTACGCGGCGCTGGTCGCGTTCGCGCTGGCAGCGTCGAAAGCGCGTGTCGTGGTCCGCGACGAGCCGACCGCCGCGTCGATCCACTGATCGACCAGGGGTCTGCCGCACTGCAGCGACGGGTTGCCCCGCGCGGGCTGCGAACTGCACCTGACCCGCTTGATACGTTATTACATCAAGACTAGGGCACCTCGATCTTCAGGAGGTTCCTTCATGTCTCAGCGTTTCGCCGGCGTCAGTCTCGTCGCCCTGCTCGCCGCCGGCCCGGCCCTCGCCCAGACCGGGCCGATGCAGACCGGGTCGACGCAGACCGCGCCGGTGCAGCCCGCGGCGGAGGCGCAGCCGCGTGACATCATCGTCACCGCGCCGATCTTCCAGAGCGAAGCCGACGTGCTGCAGGGCACCTCGGTCGTCACCGGGGCCGAGCTGACGCGGAACCTGCGCCCGACCATCGGCGAAACGCTGGCCCGCCAGCCCGGCGTGTCGGCGACCTCGTTCGGCCCCAGCGCGTCGCGACCGATCCTGCGCGGCTTCCAGGGCGAGCGTATCCGCGTCCTGACCGACGGCATCGGATCGATCGACGTGTCGAACACGTCGGTCGATCATGCGGTCATCATCGATCCGCTGCTGGCCGAACGGATCGAGGTGCTGCGCGGGCCATCGGCGCTGCTGTTCGGATCGTCGGCGGTCGGCGGTGTCGTCAACGTCATCGATACGCGCATCCCGCGCCGCCTGCCCGAGAACGGCTATCGTCTCGACGCGACGGGCACCTATGGATCGGCGGCCGACGAGCGTTCGGGCGGTGCCGCCGGTGACGTCGCGATCGGCCGGCACCTCGTGCTGCATGCCGACGGTTCCTATTCCAGAAGCGGCGACCTGCGCACCGGCGACGGTTTCCTGCTGGCCCCCGCCGCCCGCGCGGCCGCGCTGTCGCAGGTCGGCCTGCCGCAGGCGACCGACGAGCCGATCGACTTCGCCGCCTCTGCCCGCCTGCGCGGGCGGCTGCCCAATTCGGCAGCCGAGACGTGGACCGCGGGGGTCGGCGCGTCGATCATCACCGACACCGGCTCGCTCGGCCTGTCGTACAGCCACTACGACAGCCTGTACGGCATCCCGCTGCGCTATGCGACCGCGGTCGGCCAGGAGCAGGAAGCGCCGCGGCTCGACGTCGTGCAGAATCGCGTCGATCTACGCGCCGAGGTACAGACCGGTGGCGGCTTCCTCGACCGCATCCGCCTGCGCGCGGGATCGGCCAGCTACCGCCACTTCGAGCTCGACCCGAACGGCGACGTCGGTACCGCCTTTTTCAACAAGGGGCTGGAGGGGCGGCTCGAACTGGTCCAGGCCAGGCGCGGCGGCTGGCTCGGCGCATCGGGCGTTCAGGTGTTCAACCGCATCTTCGACGTGGAGGGGGACGAGGCGTTCCTGCCGCGCAACGAAACCAGCCAGGTCGGGATCTTCACGCTGCAACAGCTCGATCTCGGCGCGTTCAAGGCCGAAGGCGGGCTGCGCTACGAACATACCGATCTCGCCTCGCGCACCCCGGTCGGCGATCTGCGTTTCTTCCGCGGCGACCGCAGCTTCAACGCGGTGTCCGGGTCGCTGGGCGCCTCCTACGGCGTCAGCGATGGCGTACGCGTCGGGCTGAACGTGTCGCGCACCGCCCGCGCGCCCTCCGCCGAGGAACTGTTCGCCAACGGTGGCCACGCCGGGACTCAGGCCTATGAACTCGGCAGTCCGAACTTCCGGCTGGAAAAGTCGTGGGGCGTCGAGGGCACCATCCATATCCACGGCGATGGTTTCAGCCTCGACACCTCGGCCTATTACAACTGGTTCACCAACTATATCTCGGAGAACCAGGTGGCACAGGGCGTCTGCGAAGCGGCGGCCGCCCCATCCGGCCGCGACGTCGATCTGCCCTGTTTCCAGTACCAGCAGGGCGACGCCCGCTATTACGGGTTCGAGGCGGACGCCTCGCTGCGGCTGGCGACGTTCGGCGGCTACACGCTGAACGCCGACGCGATCGGCGACTATGTCCACGCGACGATCACGGGCAGCGGACCGGTGCCGCGCATCCCGCCGCTGCGGCTGCTCGGCGGTCTGGAACTGCAGGGCGACCGGCTGACCGCACGGGTCGAAGCCGAGCATGTCTTCGAGCAGGATCGCATCGCCCGGTTCGAGACGCCGACCGACGACTATACGCTGGTCAACGCATCGGTCGCGTTCCGCCCGTTCGGCACCGATCGGACGACGCTGATGCTCAGCGCCAACAACATCTTCGACGTGGTGGCGCGGCGGCACCCGAGCTTCCTGAAGGATTTCGCGCCGCTGGCCGGCCGCGACATCCGCGCGACGATCCGGTTCGGGCTGTAACGCCGCTCAGCCGTGGGTGAAGCCGAGCCGGTCGGGCAACACGACCGGCCGGCCGGCATCGGTCACGGTCAGCCCGCGGCCGGCTGCGAACGCGCCGATCCGCGTGGCCGGGACCGGCGGCACGGCGGCGGGCGGCAGCGCGAACAGCAGTTCGTAATCGTCCCCCGCCGTGACCGCGGCCAGCCGATCCCCGCTCCAGGCGATATAGTCCGGCGACAACGGAACACGCGCCAGATCGATCGCAACCGCGCAACCACTCGCCGCCGCCATCCGGCGCGCATCGATCAGCAGCCCGTCCGACACGTCCATCATGGCGGTCACGATCGGCGCGAGCGCCCGCCCCGCCTCCAGCCGCGGCACCGGCCGGCGATAGCGGCTCAGCAGGTTCTCCGGCCCGGCCGCCCCGAGCGCGATCGCCAGCCCCGCCCCGGCATCGCCGATCGTGCCCGTGACCCACAGTCCGTCGCCCGGCGCCGCCCCGCCCCGCGTCGGCGACACCGCCGCCCGCCCGATCGCGGTCAGCGCAAAGGTGCGACCGCCCGATACCGTATCGCCACCCAGCAGCGGGCAGGCGAATGCCCGCAGCACCGCATCCAGCCCGTCGAGGAATGCGCGATCCCACGCATCGTCGCCGAGCGGGAAGCCCAGCAGCACCCCTTCCGGCACCGCGCCCTTGGCCGCGAGATCGGACAGGTTGGTGGCGACCAGTTTCCACGCCACGTCGGCGGGCGGGTCGTCGGGCAGGAAGTGCACACCCTCGACGATCAGGTCCTTCGTCAGCACCAGATCGCCCAGCCGCGCCGCGTCGTCGGCCAGCCCGAGCGCGCCGGGATGCAGCGGCAGGCCGCGCAGCCTGTCGAGGAATTCGTCCTCGCTCAGCCGCGCACGTCCTTGGCCACCGCATCGAGCAGGCCGTTGACGAACCCCTTCTCGCGCTTGTCGTAGAACGCGTCGGCGACGTCCAGATATTCGCTGATGACCGCCGCGGTCGGCACGTCTGCCCGCGCGAGCAGCTCATAGGTTCCGGCGCGCAGGATGCCGCGCATCGGCTTGTCGAGGCGCTCCAGGCTCCAACCGGCCGACAGTTTGCCGGTGATGATGCCGTCGATCTCGGCATGTCGGGCATTGGCACCGGTCACGATGTCGTCGAAGAAATCGACGTCGGCATCGGCATATTCGACGCCCTCGATCGTCGCACCCAGCCGGTGGGCATGGAATTCGTGGAGGAGGGTGGTGAGCGGGGTCGATTCCATGTCCTGCTGGTACAGCGCCTGTACGGCGGCGAGGCGGGCGGCGGCCCGGGCGGTCGAACGGCCGCGGGTTCGGGGAGTGGAGTGGGTGGTCATGATGATCCGCTCTTTGCCGTTCGTTTCGAGCGAAGTCGAGAAACCTGTACCCGGTCCCTGTTTCTCGACTTCGCTCGAAACGAACGGTCAGGTCTGGCGATCCAGCCGCAGCGCCACCGACCGCGCATGGGCCGGCAGGCCCTCCGCCTCCGCGAGCGCCACCGCCGCCGGGCCGATCGCGGCCAGCGACTGGGGGTCACAACTCAGGAAGCTGGTGCGCTTCATGAAATCGAGCACGGACAGCCCCGAAGAGAACCGTGCCCGGCGTCCGGTCGGCAGGACGTGGTTCGGCCCGGCGACGTAATCGCCGACCGCCTCCGGCGAATGCCGTCCGAGGAAGACCGAGCCGGCATGCTTCACCTGTGCGAACAGGCGTTCCGCCACATCGCCGTCGCAGGCGAGTTCGAGATGTTCGGGCGCCAGCCGGTTGACCAGCGGGATCGCCTCATCGAGCGTCGCCGTCACGACGATCGCACCATTGGCGTCCCATGCCGCGCGGGCGACGTCCCTGGTCGACAGTGTGCCGATCTGCATGTCGACCGCTTCGGCGACGGCATCGGCGAACAGCGCGTCGTCGGTGAACAGGATCGACTGGCTGGTCGGGTCGTGCTCGCTCTGGCTGAGCAGGTCGGCGGCGATCCATTCGGGATCGTTCGACCCGTCGGCGACGACGACGATCTCGCTGGGACCCGCCACCATGTCGATCCCGACGACGCCGTACAGCTGGCGCTTGGCCTCCGCGACCCAGGCGTTGCCGGGACCGGTGACGACATCGACAGGGTTGATCCGGCCGGTGCCATGGGCGAGTGCGGCGATCGCCTGCGCACCGCCGATCCGCCAGATCTCGTCCACGCCGGCGAGATGTGCGGCGGCGAGCACCAGCGGGTTGACCTGTCCCTTCGGCGTCGGGGTGACCATGACGATGCGCTCGACGCCTGCAGCCTTTGCCGGCAACGCGTTCATCAGCACCGACGACGGATAGGCCGCGCGCCCGCCGGGAACATAGATTCCCGCGGCATCGACCGCGCGCCACCGCGCGCCGAGCCGCACGCCGGTCGCGTCGGTTTCGTCGCGATCCTCGGGCACCTGCTTCGCGTGATAGGCGGCGATGCGTGTCGCGGCCAGTTCCAGCGCGTCCCGCAGTTCGCCGGTCAGACCCTCGAACGCGGCCAGGCATTCCGCACGCTCGATCCGCCATCCGGTTTCGGCCAGATCGTGGCCGTCGAGCCGTCTGGTATAGGCGGCGACCGCGGAATCGCCGTCGTCACGCACCGCCGCGACGATCGTGCGTACATCGCGCGCGACGTCGGCGTCAGCCTCCCGGCGCGCCGTCACCAGCGCATCGAACTGCATGGCGAAATCGGGGTCCGACGTGGAAAGGCGGATCATGCCACCGCCCGCCGGAACGCATCGACCAGCGGCACGACCTCGGCCCGGGTCTTGAACGCCGCCCGGTTGACGATCAGCCGCGACGTGACCTCGGCGATCACCTCGACCTCGACCAGCCCGTTGTCCTTCAGCGTGCGTCCCGACGACACGAGATCGACGATCCGCGGCGCCAGCCCCAGCACCGGTGCCAGTTCCATCGCGCCGTTCAGCTTGACGCATTCCGCGCCGACGTTGCGCGACGCGAAGTGGCGCTTCGTCACGCCGGGGTATTTGGTCGCGATCCGCACATGGCTCCAGCCGCGCGGATCATCGTGTTCGGCCAGCGTCGCGGGTTCGGCGACCGACAGGCGGCAGTGCCCGATGCCCAGGTCCACCGGCGCGTAGAGCTCGGAATAATCGAATTCCATCAGCACGTCCGACCCGACGATGCCGAGTTGCGCCGCCCCGTGCGCGACGAAGGTGGCGACGTCGAACGCCCGAACGCGGATCAGGTCGATATCGGTGCGGTTGGTGGCGAAGCGCAGCGCACGGCTGTCCTCGTCCGAAAACGCCGCTTCGGGCACGATGCCGGCCCGCGCGAGCAGCGGCAGCGCCTCTTTCAGGATGCGCCCCTTGGGCACTGCGATGACGATCGGTTCGGCCATGTCGCGCGGGCTTTACGCGGGGGGTGGTTGAGGCGCAATGGAGCCGTCATGGCAAGCGAAGCCGATAACCGCTCAGCCTTTGCCGTCCAGGCCGGCTATTGCCGGGCGATGGACGCGCCGATCACGGCGCGGATCGTCGCCGCTCTGGAACAGGCGCTCGACCGCGACACCGCCACCGGGCGCGCGGTGCTCGACTGGCCGGGCGAACCGGTGGCGGATGCGCTGGTGCTGCGGCTGATGGGCGGGTTGCATGCGCTGCACCGCGCCGGCGTCGATCCAGCGCTGTCGCAGATGTTTGCAGGAGGACCGATCGATCCCGACGCCGTGCGCGACACGCTGCGGATTCATGACGATGCCTTGCTGCCGTGGCTCGACGGGCCGCCCCAGACCAACGAGGCCGCGCGGTCGGCAGGACTGATGACCGGCCTGCTGCATCTGGCGCAGCGATTCGGCCCGCGGATGGAGATACTGGAGATCGGGTCGAGCGCGGGATTGAACCTGCTGATCGATCGCTACCGGTTCGACCTGGGCGAGGTACGCGCGGGGCCGGTCGATGCGCGGGTGCCGATCCGTCCCGACTGGCGCGGCCCGCCCCCGCCCGATGTGCCGATCGCGATCACGGCCACGCGCGGCGTCGATATCGCGCCGGTCGATCTGGGCGATCCCGCTGCCGCCGAGCGACTGCAGGCCTATGTCTGGATCGACGCGGTGGAACGGCAGGCGCGGCTGGCCGCGACGATCGCGATGGTGCGCGAGCATGGCGTCGCGCTGGAGCAGGGGGACGCCGCCGACTGGGTCGAGGCGCGGCTGGTCGAGCCGCAGGCAACGGGCGTGACACGCGTGCTGATGCACTCGGTCGTGTGGCAATATCTCGGCGTTGAGCGTCAGGCACGGATCCGCTCGGCGATGCACGCGGCCGGCGCGCGCGCGACGGCGGAGCGCCCGCTCGGCTGGGTGATGATGGAACCCAACCGCGACCTCCACGCCCACGAAGTCCGCGTCCGCGGCTGGCCGGGCGACCGCGCGATGGAACTGGTCGCGCTGACGCATGCGCATGGGGCTTGGGTCGAGGGACTCGCGGCGCCGTTTTCCACGGCGGACTATGTCATGCGCGGCGTGGCGCCGGAGTAGGAAGAAAAGGTTTTTTCACGCAAAGGCGCGAAGGCGCGAAGAAGAATGATTTCGCGCAGAGGCGCAGAGGACGCAGAGATGTCCCGCTTGGCTGCGACAGCAGCCCCTCAATAGCTTGTGCCGGATGCGGGCGCGTCGCCCCGCGCGCACTCCATCTCTGCGTCCTCTGCGCCTCTGCGCGCATACTTTTCTTTGCGCCTTCGCGCCATCGCGCCTTCGCGTGAACAATCTTAAATCCCCCACGCCCGCATCGCCCTCACGACAGCCGGGGCATTTTCCCACGGCACGAAATGCCCGGCATCGACCTTGGTCACGGTCAGGTCAGGGACCAACGCGTCCAGCCCTTCCAGCTGGACCGGGCGCAGCGCGGTGTCGTTCAGGCCCCAGATGACCAAAGTCGGCTGGGTCACCGGCGGGAACGGGCCGTCGAGGAAGGCGGGGCGTGTCGGCTCTTCGCCGATCGCCGGGACGATCACGCTGCTGGCACGATACCAGTTGAGCATCGCGGTCAGCGCGCCAGGCTGGCTCCACTGGTCGATGTAGATCGCGCGCTCGGCCGCATCGACCTTCGCGACATCGACATGCGGGGCGAAGCTCCTGTCGTAGAAGCCCTCGATCCCGATGCCGGCGACGAACGCCTCGAACCCGGGGTTGCGAAACGCCGTCATATACTGGCTCGACGCGCGCTGCTCCGCATCGTCGAACAGCGATTTCTGGAAGACGAAGGGGTGCGGCGCGTTGACGATCACGAGCCTGGCGACGCGCGTCGGCTGTTGCAGCGCCGCCATCCACGCGATCGCCCCACCCCAGTCGTGACCGACCAGCGTGAATCGGTCGATCCCGAAATGGTCGGCCAGCGCGATCAGGTCGGCGACGGGCTTGTCGGGCGTGTAGTTCTCGACGCCTTCCGGCTTCGACGACCGCGCGAAGCCGCGCTGGTCCGGGGCGAGGACGAAATGGTCCCGCGCAAGATCGGGGATCACGTCGCGCCACGTCCGGTGCGATTCGGGGAAACCGTGGAGCAGGATGACGGGCGGGTTGCCGCCATGGCCCGCCACCGCGACGTCGAGCTCGACGCCGGTCGGCAGCGCAATACGGTGCAGGTCGAAGTCGGTGGGCATGGACGCTCTCCTGTCGTCATTCCCGCGAAGGCGGGAATCCATTCTGGCTGTCGTTCGTGAGTCTCACCAAATTCAGCGACGATCGATCCCCGCCTGCGCGGGGATGACGCCAGTCTTATGGATAGCTCACCGTCTTGGGCACTTCGGGAATCGGAATGAATTCCTGGTCGTCTCCGGGCACCAGCGGAAACTCGCCCGCCTTCCACGCGCGCTTGGCCTCGTTGATGCGGTCGCGGCGCGACGAGACGAAATTCCACCACACGTGGCGCGGCGTCATCGCCTCGCCGCCGCACAGCATCACCCGCGCACCACGCTGCGATCGCAACGTCGCCGCCACGCCGGGGCGCAGGACGTAGAGGTTGGTACGGTCGAGCGCCACGCCCTCCAGCGTCGCTTCGCCGTCGCACAGATAGACCGCGCGCTCATCGGCCTCCGCGTCGATCGGGATGGATCCGCCCGGTCCGAGCAGGATGTCGGCGTAGATCGTCCCGGCATAGGTCGTCGTCGGCGCGGCCTTGCCCCACAGCGATCCCATGATGATCCGCGCGGTCACGCAGTCATCCTCGATCACCGGCAGTTGCGCCCGGGTCACGTGCTGGAACGCCGGGGCCATTTCCTCACGCGCCTCGGGCAGTGCGATCCAGGTCTGGATGCCGGACAGGTCCGACCGGCCGGCGCGTTCGTCGCCGGGCGAACGCTCCGAATGCACGATGCCGCGGCCCGCCGTCATCAGGTTGACCGCGCCGGGCTCGATCCGCGCCTGCGTCCCCAGCGAGTCGCGGTGATCGATCGCGCCACCGAACAGATAGGTGACGGTCGCCAGGTTGATGTGCGGGTGCGGGCGCACGTCGATGCCGGTCCCGGCGTCGAGATCGCCGGCCCCATCTGGTCGAAGAACAGGAACGGTCCGACCATCGTCCGCGACTTCGCGGGCAAGGTGCGGTGCACCTTGAACCCGCCAAGGTCATGGGTGACCGGCGTCAGGACGGTGTCGAACAGATCGTCATTGGTCATGCGGTTTCCCCCGGAGCGCGGGCCTTGATCGCGAGCGCGTGGATGCGTGTGGCGAGCAGATCGGCCAGCGCGGCGTTGACCAGCCGCTGGCGCGCGACACGGCTTAGGCCGGCGAATTGCGGGCTTTCGACGACGACCGTCCAGTGCGATTCGCCCGTCCCGTCATCGCCCATATGGCCGGCGTGGTGGTGGCTGTCGTTGACGACGTCGAGGTGCGTGGGGGCGAGCGCATCGCGCAGGCGGGTGGCCATGATTTCGGCCAGCGGAGCGGTGGAAGCATCGATCATCGCCCCTATATAGGCCGCTTTTCGGGAAAGGTGGGAGTGGCTGACGAAGAGCCTCGAAAGGAACGGCCGAAAGCGCGCTTCCACGGACGGGTCGAGGCCGATGGCCGCGTGTGCGACCAGCCCGGCTGCACCGAACCGGGCGAGTTCCGCGCGCCTCCGGCCGAAGGAACGGGCGCGTCATCGGAGGGACCGGGGCGCTTCCGCTGGATGTGCCTGGAGCATGTCCGCGCGTTCAATGCGGGCTACAACTTCTTCTCGGGCATGAGCACCGACGAGATCCACGACGCCCAGCGCCCGTTCGCCGGTTGGGAGCGCGAGACGCGGGCGTTCGCGTCGAACGGTGCCGATCGCCCGCCGAAATGGGCGGACTTTTCCGACCCGCTGGACGCGATCGGCGCGCGGTTCAGGGCGCGGATGGCCGAGGCCCAGGGGCGGGCCGACGGCAAGCCGCTGTCGGGTGCGGATCGCCGCGCGTTGACCGTGCTGGGACTGGCCGCGGATGCCGACCGCCATGCGCTACGTAGTCGCTATTCCGAACTGGTGCGGAAATTCCATCCCGACCGTAACGGCGGCGACCGGCGGCACGAGGCCGCGTTGCAGGCCACGGTCGAGGCGTACCAGCATCTGCGCAGGGCACCGGCGTTTGTCTAAATTCCTCCCCGGGACGGGGAGGGGGACCAGCCGAAGGCTGGTGGAGGGGGC
>JAZKBG010000005.1:119866-390795 GCA_040388765.1 Pseudomonadota bacterium
CCCCGGGCCGCGAGCGATGTCCGCGAGGCCCGCCCCCTCCGTCAGCGCTACGCGCTGCCACCTCCCCGCGCGCGGGGAGGATTTCTAGGCTTCACCGCGCCAGCCGTTCCGACACGGCGACCAGCTGATCGGTCGCGGCGTTCCAGCCGGCGTCGAAGCCCATCGCGGCATGCTGCTCCATCGCTTCGCGCGTCCAGTGGCGGGCGGTGGCGGTGTAGCGGGTGCGCCCGCCGATATCCTCGAACGTGTCGATCCGCACCATGAACGGGCCTGCGGGCAACCAGCCGTGGGTGAACGCGTCGGTCGATACGATCCGTTCGCCGGGCACGACTTCAAGGAAAACGCCCTCCAGGTGATTCTCCTCACCCTCCGGCCCGCGCATCACGATCGACGAGCGACCACCGGCGCGAAGCTCCTGCACCAGCGTCTCCGACCGCCACGGACGCGGACAGAACCATTCGTCCTGATGCTCCGTCCATGCGCGCCATACGACATCGACCGGTACGTCGATGATGCGCTCGATGCGCAGCTCGTAGGGCGCGCTCATGCCGCGCCTCCCCGTCGCGCCGCGTCGATCGCGGCGACATCGATCCGGTGCATCGTCATCATCGCCTCGAACGCGCGTTTCGCCTCGTCGCCACCGGCGTTGAGCGCCTCGAGTAACGTGCGCGGCGTGATCTGCCACGAATAGCCCCAACGGTCCTTGCACCAGCCGCAGGCGCTTTCCGCGCCGCCGCTGCCGACGATCGCATCCCAATAGCGGTCGGTCTCGGCCTGATCTTCGGTCACCACCATGAAGCTCACCGCTTCATTGGGTTTGAAGTTCGGCCCGCCGTTGAGTCCCGAGAACGCGCGGCCGAGCACGGTGAAGTTGACCGTGATCTCGGCCCCCGCCGCGCCGCCCGGAAAATCGGACGGGGCCGCGGCGGCGGAATCGATGTGGCTGTCGGGGAAGGTCGCGGCGTAGAACTCCGCCGCCCTGCGCGCTTCGCCGTGGTCGAACCACAGGACGGTCGTCAGCTTGTCCATGTCAGCGCTCCTGCTCGCCGGGTCCGACCACGCCAAACATCACGCCGTGCGGGTCGCCGGCGACGATGATGCGGTCGCCGCCGGGCACTTCGGCGGGGCCATAGTGCACCGTTCCGCCGCCGGCGATGACCCTGGCCGCGGCCGCATCGACATCGGGCGTCCGAAAATAGAATTGCCATGCCGGGGGTGGGCTGCCCGGCGGGGTGTTCATCGTCGCACCGATCGTTTCACCGGCAGCTTCGATGAACACATAGTCGCCCATCTCGCCCATCGGCATCCGGTCAGGATAGGTCCAGCCGAACACGGCGGCATAGAAGGCCATTGCAGCGGCCGGGTCCGTGGTATTGAGCTCGTTCCAGTTGCACTTGCCCATGCCTGTACGGTCCCACGCGGTGCTGGCCTCGGGACTGGCGCCGCGCATCACATAGAAGGGGGCGCCCTGCGGATCGGCGACCATTGCCATCCGTCCGACGCCGTCCAGCGTGAACGGCGGCATCAGGGTCTTGCCGCCATGCGCCTCGACCGCCGCGACCGTCGCATCGACGTCATCGACGCCGATATAGAACAGCCACGTCGGCTTCGCGCCGCCCGCCGTCATCTCGTCGCTCAGCGGCATCATGCCGCCGACCTGGCTGCCGTCCGCGCACACGATCATGCGATAATCCATGCCGGGCTGGCCGCTCGTGTCGGCGATCGTCCAGCCGATCACGTCGTCGTAGAACGTCTTGGATCCGGCCGCGTCATCGGTCAGCAGTTCGTACCAGATCGGGGTTCCGTGAGGATTGCTCATCCACCCTCTCCTTACTTGTCGAGAATGGGCGTGAAGCCGCCCCAGAACATGCGCTTGCCGTCGAACGGCATCGTCTCGGGCGGTTGCATCCGCGCGTCGGCCATGACCTTCGCCCAGCCGGCGTCGCGCGTTGCCTTGTCGGGCCATTGGATCCACGAGAAGACGATCTTTTCGCCCTCCTGTGCCTGCACCGCGCGGCGATAGTCGGTGACCTTGCCGTCACTCACATCGTCCTCCCAACCCTCGACGACACGGGTCGCGCCGTGTTCGAGGAAGATCGGGGCGGCGTGCGCCGCCATGTCGAGATATGCCGCCCGGTCGGGGGCCGGGGCGACGAAACCATCGACATAGCCGCCGCGCGCACCGCCGGTATCGACGATCGATTCGAACCCGCCGACGATCATCCGCTTGCCGTCGAAAGGCATGTCCTTGCCCATCTCCGCCATGCGCGGATCGGCCATCATCTTCGCGTTGGCGGCGTCGCGCGTCGCCTTGTCGGGATATTCGAACCAGCTGAACACGACCGTCTCGCCGTCGCCGGCATCGACCGCACGGTAGAAGTCGGTGACCTTGCCGTGGGCGACGTCGTCACCCCACCATTCGGTGTGCCGTGCGACGCCGAATTCCCTGCCCATGGCCACGAATTTCTCCGCCGCCTGCAGATAGGCGTCCCTGTTCGCGGTCGGGACCGGGACGACAAAGCCTTCGATATAGGTCATGCGCACGCTCCTTGTGCTGCTTTCTGCTGTTCCAGCCAGGCGACGATCGCCGGCGGCGGGCTGCCGGTGAACCCGGCCATCTGGGCGGCGAGCGCGCGAGCGAACGCCGGGCGCGTCTCGGCCCGCGCGACATAGGCCGCCAGATTGGCGTATGTTTCCAGCATCGCGTCGCCGCGCAGGATGCGCAGCACCGCCGCCATCAGCAGGTCGCCGGCGGTAAAGACGTCACCATCGAGCCACGTCCGGTCGCCCAGCCGGACCGACAGTTCGCCCAGCCGCTGGTCGATCCGCTCCATCACCGACGGCAGACGCGGTCGCGACCACGGCTTGTCCGCCTCGAACAGCGTCGCGATCGCATGGTCCATGATCGGCGGCTCGACGGTGTTGAGCGCAGCGAACATCCATTCGATCGCGCGGGCACGGGCGTCGGCATCGTCGGGAAACAGCCCCACATGGGTGGCGGCGATATGGTGGACGATCGCACCCGATTCGAAGAGCGTCAGGTCGCCGCTCTGATAGGTCGGCACCTGGCCGAATGGCTGGCAGGCGCGGTGCGGTGGCGCCTTCTGCTGCCCCTGACTCAGGTAGCGGACGTCATAGGGCTGCCCGACTTCCTCCAGCGCCCAGCGCACACGCAGGTCGCGAACCTGACCGCGCGCGAAATCCGGCACCCAGTCGAACGCGGTGATCGTGGGGTTCGTCATTTTCATGTCCTCTCCCGGCGCGCCGTTCAGGCGTCGCCTTCTAATATCACGCCTCCGCCGGTGGGCCAGCGGTCGCGGCGGCGGCATCCATCCAGAACGGTCCCCAGCCATGACCGTCGAGGTCGTGGAACGCGCGGCTGTACATGAAACCATGGTCCTCGGGATCATGCGCCTCCTGCCCGCCCGCTGCGATGGCCGCGTCGGTAATCGTATCGACGTCGGCGCGGGCATCGAACGACAGCGCCAGCAACACGCCGCTGGTCGCATGCGCGTCGATGATCGGCTTGGTCGTGAACGTGGCATAGAAAGCACGGTCGAGCAGCATCACGTGGATCGTGTCCGACCAGTTCATCGCCGACGCCTGTTCGTTCGAGAAGGCCGCGTTCTTCGTGAAGCCCAGCGCTTCGTAGAATGCCGTGGCCTTCGCGACGTCGGCGACGGGCAGGTTCACGAAAATCATCCTCGCCATGGTCTTGCTCCCTTGAAAGCGACTCGATGACGACGTATCTGCATTGCGCAGTTAGAAAAGACAACCATGAAGTTAGAAATTGTAACTCCAGAGCGGCGGGATGGTCCGAAACGGCGGTACGACGATGCCTGCGCCGCGACGCACGGCATGGACATCATCGGCGAGCGCTGGGCGCTGCCGATCATGCGCGAGTTGATGCTGGGGCCGCGACGGTTCGGCGAATTGCGCAAGAGCCTGCCGCTGCTGAGCGCCAATGTGCTGACCCAGCGGCTCGGCGACCTCGAAGCAGCGGGAATCGTCCGCAAGCTGAAACTGCCGCCGCCCGCATCGGTGCAGGTCTATGGCCTGACCGAATGGGGGCAGCAGGCCGGGCCGGTGTTCCAGGCGCTGGGCCGCTGGGCGGCGCGCAGCCCGTTGCACGATCCGACCCGGCCATTCAGCCCCGTTTCGCTCATGCTGTCGCTGCGCACGATGATCGACATAGAGGCTGCGGGCGATCTGGTCGCCCGACTGGGCTTCCGCTTCGGCGAGGAAGAGTTCCACTGGACGATCGACCATGGAACGATCGCGCTGGGCCGTGGGCTGCCCGCCGACCCGCACATCGTGTTCGCGGGACAGCCCGGGGGGGTGGCTGCGCTGGTCTATACCGGTGCACCGATCGCCGCGCTCGAGGAGCAGGGCGCGCTGACCGTCGAGGGCGACCGCGCGCTGGCCGAACGATTGCGCGATTATTTTCCGATGCCCGACAAGGCCGCACTGACTTGAAGCCGTCCCGCGCGTTCCTCTAAGGCACGTGCGAAAGGCTTTCCATGACCGACATCCCCAATGCCCAGCCCGACAGCCGGGAAACCACGATCCTCGACGCCCCGGACAAGAGCGTGAGTGTGCGCGACCTGTTCGGCATCGACGTCGATATGGAATGCCCGGCGTTCAGCGAAGCCGACGAACGCGTGCCCGATCTCGACCCGGCCTATGTGTTCGACGCCGACACCACGCTCGCGATCCTGGCCGGCTTCGCGCACAATCGCCGCGTGATGGTGCAGGGCTATCACGGCACCGGCAAGTCGACCCATATCGAACAGGTGGCGGCGCGCCTCAATTGGCCGTGCATCCGCATCAACCTGGACGCGCACATCAGCCGCATCGACCTGATCGGGCGCGACGCGATCGTGCTGAAGGACGGGCAGCAGGTCACCGAATTCCGCGAAGGCCTGCTCCCCTGGGCGCTGCAGACCCCGACCGCGTTGGTGTTCGACGAATATGACGCCGGCCGTCCGGACGTGATGTTCGTGATCCAGCGCGTGCTGGAGACGGAGGGGAAGCTGACGCTGCTCGACCAGAACCGCGTGATCCGCCCAAACCCGTATTTCCGCCTGTTCGCGACTGCCAACACGGTCGGCCTGGGCGACACGTCGGGCCTGTACCATGGTACGCAGCAGATCAATCAGGGCCAGATGGACCGCTGGAACATCGTCGTCGGGCTGAACTATCTGCCCGCCAAGACCGAGGCGCAGATCGTGCTCGCCAAGTCGGGCGAATATGACAAGCCCGGCGGCAAGGAGCAGGTCGACAACATGGTCCGCGTCGCCGACCTGACCCGTAAGGGCTTCATGAACGGCGACATCTCGACCGTGATGAGCCCGCGCACCGTCATCACCTGGGCGCAGAACACGCTGATCTTCGGGGACGTCGGCTTCGCGTTCCGCCTGAGCTTCCTCAACAAGTGCGACGACGCGGAGCGCCCGCTGGTGGCGGAATATTACCAGCGCGTGTTCGGAAAGGATCTGCCCGAAAGCGTCGCGGCCAGGGCGTGACCGCTAGAGGTCGAACCGCACACCCTGCGCCAGCGGCAGCGTACGGCCGTAATTGATGGTGTTGGTGGCGCGCCGCATATAGGCGCGCCACGCATCCGATCCCGATTCCCGCCCGCCGCCGGTTTCCTTCTCGCCGCCGAACGCGCCGCCGATCTCCGCCCCGGACGTCCCGATATTGACGTTGGCGATGCCGCAATCCGACGCCGCCAGAAAGGCTTCGGCCTCGCGCAGGTCGGTCGTGAAGATCGCCGACGACAGCCCCTGCGGTACCGCGTTGTTGAGCGCGATCGCTTCGTCCAGGGCTGCCACTTTCAACACATACAGGATCGGCGCGAACGTCTCGGCAATCACCGGGCCGGCATGGACCGGCATCTCGACCAGCGCGGGGCGGACATAGACGCCTGCGCGGTCCACCCGTTCGCCGCCGGTCACGACACCGCCCAGCGCCCGCGCGGCATCGAGCGCCGCCTGCATGGCGTCATATGCGCCCTCGTCGATCAGCGGCCCGACCAGTACGCCGTCCTCACGCGGATCGCCGACCTGGACACTGGCATAGGCGGCCTTCAGTCGCGGCACGAACGCATCGTAGACCTGTGCATCGACGAACAGCCGGCGGAGCGTGGTGCAGCGCTGCCCCGCCGTCCCCATCGCCGCGAAAGCGATGCCCGTCAGCGCAAGGTCCAGGTCGGCGGAGGGGCGCACGATACCGGCATTGTTGCCGCCGAGTTCGAGCAGCGACCGTCCGAACCGTGCAGCGACCCGCTGGCCCACGATCCGCCCCATCGGCACCGATCCGGTCGCCGAGACGAGCGCGACGCGCGCATCCTCGACCAGCGTCTCCCCGGCCTCGCGCCCGCCGACCACCAGCCCACACAGCCCCGCCGGGGCGTCGTCGCCGAACCGCCGCGCGGCTTCCTCGAACAGCGACTGGACCGCCAGCGCGCAGAGCGGCGCCTTTTCCGACGGCTTCCACACCACGCTGTCACCGCACACCAGCGCCAGCGCAGCATTCCAAGCCCAGACCGCGACGGGAAAGTTGAACGCGGTGATGACGCCGACCACGCCCAGCGGGTGCCACGTCTCCATCATCCGGTGATCGGGGCGTTCGGTGGCGATGGTCAGACCATGCAACTGCCGCGACAGGCCGACCGCGAAGTCGCAGATGTCGATCATCTCCTGGACTTCGCCAAGCCCCTCGGACGTCACCTTGCCGACCTCGATCGACACGAGGGTGCCGAGCGCGTCCTTGTGCTCGCGCAGCACCTCGCCCAGCCGCCGGACGAGTTCGCCGCGGCGGGGGGCGGGCACACGACGCCATCGGTCGAATGCATCATGCGCCGCGGTAATCGTGGCATCGGGATCGGTGCATTCTTCGACCTGGCCGATCACCGACCCGTCGATCGGCGATATCGCGGCCAGTGTGCCGGCATCTGGCCGCACGCCCATCTGCGCCAACAGCGTGGCGGTTTCCTGTGCCAGGGTCATGCTGTCACCATTCTACGTTGATCGTCGCGGCCCATCGCCAGCAGGAAGGGGTTCGACCGTTGCCGAGCCATAAAGTCCGCCCTGGACGTCATGGCCAGCCAGCCGATGCCGATCAATGCCTGAGCGATCCCGCCGCCCAGCGCGTCGCCGGGACCGAGCAGGATGATGTGGTCGGGCGCGAATTCCTTCACCCCGACTTGGATGGCGCGCGCGAAGTCATAGGGTTCGAGGATCTGCGCCGCGAAGGTGTAGCGCCACAGCGCGTCCGCGGCGCTGGCCCAGCGCGGCCAAATGCGCCCCGCCCCGTCGATCAGCGGGACCGACGGGTTGCCGAACCAGTCGACCGGCAGCGCCGCCATCGCCGCCGCGCTGCTGTCCGCCATCAGCGGCGTGTGAAACGGGCCATGCCCGGCGAGGCGCGTGGCGGGTACCGGCGTCTGCGCGGCGAATGCCTTGAGCGGTGCCTCGTCCCCCGCCAGCACCAACGTGCCGCCCAGGTCGATCGACACGCGCATGCCGGTGTCCGCCGCCAGCGCCAGCACATGGTCGCGCAGGCCCGGTACGGCGCGCCAGTCGTCGTCCGACAGTCCGACCACCAACTGGCCGCCGGGACCGTGCCGCCCCGAATTCACTCCCATCGCATCGGCGATACGAAAGCCGTTCTCGCGCGACACCGCCCCCGCGGCAGCGAGTGCGGTATACCAGCCCATCGAATTGCCGGTCACCGCGACGACCTCGACCTTCGCCGGGTCGATCGCCGTCATGTCCGCCATCGACGCGGCATAGATCAGCGGCGCTGCGTTCTCGCCGGACAGATGGAGACCGGGGCTGAACCGTTCGGCCGCGTCGAGGCTGGCGAGCGTCGGCTTGCCGGCGGCGGTGCGGATCGCGTCATAGGTGGTCAGATCGACGCCCCCGCGCCTCAGGCTGCCGAGTTCGGCCTTGCCGTAACTGCCGCGACCGGGCGCGACGACAAGGGCGGTGGAGCGGGTCACAGAGAAAATCCGTTCGTTTCGAGCGAAGTCGAGAAACACTGGCGAAGGTCGGATACCCGTTTCTCGACTACGCTCGAAACGAACGGTCTGTTTTGGGCGCTACGCATCGGTCAGCAACCTTTGCGCCGCCGCCACGATCGTCTCCCTACTCGGCAAAGTCAGCGTCGCGCCCTTGCCCAGCGGGATGAAGCTGTCATCCGCCGCAAGTCTGCGCACCCGCTTGTCCGGTGTCCGTTCGGCAAAGAACGCCATCAGCGCCTCGCTCTGCGACCCCGACACGCGACATTCGTCGACGATCAGCACGTTCGGCGTGTCGCCGACAGCAGCCAGCAGCGCGTCCTCCGGCAGCGGCGCCAGCCAGCGCAGGTCGATCACCCGCGCGTCCGGCAACGCGCTCAGCGCCTGGCGCGACAGATACGCGCCGTTGCCATAGGTCACGATTGCCAGGTCACGGCCAGTCCCGTGCACCCCGACCTCGCCCAGCCGGACCGGAACGACGTCGGCATAGGTCGCGGTCATCACCCCGTCGCCCTCCGCCGCCAGATCGCGGGTCATGTACAGCGCGATCGGCTCGACGAAGATCACCACGCGCTGCTCCTCGTGCGCCAGCCGGACGCATTCGCGCAACATCGCCACTGCATCCGCCCCGTTCGACGGCACCGCCAGCACTACGCCGGGAATGTCGCGGAAGACGGCGAGCGAATTGTCGTTGTGGAAATGCCCGCCGAATCCCTTCTGATACGGCAGCCCGGCGATCCGCACGACCATCGGATTGGCATACTGCCCGCCCGAAAAGAAGCTGAGCGTCGCCGCCTCGCCGCGGATCTGGTCCTCGGCATTGTGGACATACGCCAGAAACTGGATCTCGGGGATCGGGATCAGGCCATTGTGCGCCGCGCCGATCGCGAGGCCCAGGATGGATTGCTCGTCGAGCAAGGTGTTGATGACCCGCGCCGATCCGAAGCGTTCGTGCAGCCGCGCGGTGCAGTTGTAGACACCGCCCTTGGGGCCCACGTCCTCGCCCGCGACGATCACTTCGGGATGGGCCAGCATCAGGTCGGCCAGCGCCCAACTGATGAGGCGCGCCATATGCTGGGGCTTCTCGATCTGCCCGGCATCGCGCGCGAACAGCGCGGTGCGCTCTTCGGACGAGGGTGTGTGCGCGGGGCGCGGGGTGATCTTCGGCGGAACGATGCTGGCCATCACATCGGCCGACGTGCTGAGCTTTGGACGCGCGATCGCCAGCTCTGCCGATCGCGCCAGCCGCGCCTCGGCGGCGTGATAGATCGCCAGCAACTCGTCGGCCGGCACGCCCAGCTCGATTAGCAACGCCGCAGTCTTGAGCAGCGGATCGCGATCCTCCTCCGCCTCGATCTCGTGTTTCGGGCGGTACACGCCCTGCACGTCGCTCCCCGCGTGGCCGTACAGCCGCACCGTTTCCATGTGCAGGAACACGGGGCGACGCTTGGCCCGCGCATAGTCCACCGCTTCGCGACACCCGCGCCAGGCATCGGCCAAGTCGGTGCCGTCGCAGTGGATATAGTGCAGCCCGGCACGGTTGCGGAACTGCGTCGCGATCCAGCCGGTCGGCGTCTTCGTCGAAATCCCGATTCCATTGTCCTCGCAGGCGAACACGATCGGCATCGGCGTGCCCTGATGCGCCGCCCAGCCCGCGGTGTTGAACGCACCTTGCGCGGTCGAATGATTGGCCGATGCGTCGCCGAAATTGGCCAGGATCACGGCGTCGGACGGCAATGGCGTATCGGTCAGCCCGATCCGTCGCGCGATGCCGATGCTGAACGCCGCCCCCACCGCCTTGGGCAAATGCGATGCGATCGTGCTGGTCTGCGGCGGGATGTTCAGCGCCTTCGACCCCAGCACCTTGTGCCGCCCGCCGGCGATCGGATCCTCCGCCGACGCGGCGAAGCTCAGCAGCATGTCCCATTCGGGCGTCTGGCCGGGCAGTTGCTTCGACCGCTCGATCTGGAACGCCGCCGACCGGTAATGCAGGAACGCCATGTCGGTCAGCCGCGACGCGCGCGCGAGCAGCGCATTGCCCTCATGCCCCGAACTGCCGATGGTGTAGAAGCCTTCGCCCCGCGCCTGAAGCTTCCGGGCCAGCCGATCGAGCTGGCGGCTCGATACCTGGCTGTGAAAGATCTGCGCGACGTCCTCGCGCGACAGGCCGTCGATCGCACGTGCCCTGGGCAGGTCACCCGAGATCAGCCGCGCGACGAACTTGGCATGGACGGCTTCGGCAGCGTCCATGTCAGGCCTGGCCCATCGCCATCAGCACTGTCCACTCGTCGGGCTCGACCTTGCTGCACGACAGTCGCGACAGCCGCAGCATCATCAGATCCTTCAGCTTCGGCTCGGCCTTGATCTCGGCCAGCGTTACAGGATGGGGCAGCGGCTTGACCGGCTTCACCGCGACGCTGGCCCATTTCCCGTCGTCGCCGTCGGGCTGCCACGCCCGGGTGATCTCCATCACGCCCACGCAGGCCTTCTGCGTGTTGGAATGATAGAAGATCGCCTGATCGCCCGGCGCCATCGCCTTCAGATGGATGCGCGCGGTGGCGTTGCGCACCCCGTTCCATTCGGTTGCGCCGTCACGGATCAGGTCGTCCCAGCTGTACGCCTCCGGCTCGGATCGCAACAACCAGTACGCCATCGAAACATTCTCCTGAACCGCCGCTAAACGCCGCATTCGCGCCGCGTTCAGCCGCCTAGCGGTAACAAATGCAACAAGCACGGTCGAATCGGCGTTTACCTCACATCCGACCTTGCGTGTTTGAGGAGGTTGAACATGCGTACTATGATGAAGAAGGCGACGCTGGCCGTCGCACTGGGCGCGTCGGCCATCGTCGCGTCGGCGCCCGCGCAGGCACAGTGGCGCGGATATGACCGCTACGACCGTTACGACCGTCACCGCGGGGACCGCACCGGCACCGCGATCGTCGCAGGTATCGCAGGCTTGGCGATCGGCGCTGCGCTGACGTCGGGCCGCGATCGTTACGATCCGCGCTATGACTACGACTATCGTTACTACGATCAGCGCGGATATTTCCCGAACAACGGCTATTATGCCCGCAACTATTACAACCGCGGGTGGAACAACTGCGTCGTGCGCCGGGTGTACGACCCTTACATCGGCCGCCGCGTCCGCGTTCGCTATTGCTGACGCGACGGATCGGCCAGTCAGGCGGCACCGGGACATCCCGGTGCCGCTTTTCTTTTGGCCGCGATTGGGGCAGGAGCGCGTCCCATGAGCGATACCCCACCCGACACGCTGTCGAACAATCCGCGCAGCCCGCACTTCAACGAAGACGCGCTGCGCCGCGGCATCGGCATCCGTTTCAAGGGTGTGGAACGCCGCGATGTCGAGGAGTATTCGATTTCCGAGGGCTGGATCCGCGTCCAGCTGCAGAAGAAGGTCGACCGCCACGGCCAGCCGCTGACGATCAAGCTGAACGGCCCGGTCGAGGCGTGGTTCGAGCGGCCTGCCGAGGGCGTGGACGAAGAAGTTTAGAGGTTCACGCGGAGACGCGGAGGTCGCCTGCCGCGATAGCGGCCTCTAATCGCCGGCCGTAGTGGTATTCTATCGCGCATGCGCGCGACAGTCGATCCGGACGTAACTCCGCGTCTCCGCGCCTCCGCGTGAACCACTCTCTTCTTATCTAAGCCGCCTCGCGCTCCAGCGCCTCGCTGGCTTCCATCCACAGCGCCTCGGCCGCATCGATCCGGTCGGACAGGTCGGCGCGACGCTTCATCAGGTCGCTCATCGTCAGCTTCGCCAGCGCCGCCGGCGCGGTCGAGGGATCGAACATCGCCCGCTCCACCGCGGCGCGCTCCTCGGTCAGCTTGGCCAGATCGCCTTCCGCATCCTTCGCGCGCTGGCGCAACGCCTTCTCGGCCTCGCGCGCCGCGGCAACGGCGGCCTTGTCCTTTTTCTTCGCCTTCTCGGCCTTGGCCTCGCCGCCGCCCAGAATCATCGCGATATAGTCGTCGAGCGTCCCATCATAGTCCTTCGCAGTCCCATGATCGACCAGCACCAGCCGGTCTGCGGTCAGCTCGACCATGTGGCGATCGTGGCTGACCAGGATCACAGCGCCGGTATAGTCGTTCAGCGCCTGGACCAGCGCCTCGCGCGCATCGACGTCGAGGTGGTTGGTCGGCTCGTCGAGGATCAGCAGGTGCGGCGCGTCACGGGTGATGATCGCCAGCGCGAGGCGCGCGCGCTCGCCGCCAGACAGCTTCCCGACCTTCGTCGTCGCCTTGTCGCCCGAAAAGCCGAACCGCCCCAGCTGCCCGCGCACGGCGGCGGGCGACGCGCCCTTCATCGTGCGGGTCATATGCTCGATCGGCGTGTCGTCGGTGTCGAGCTCCTCAACCTGATACTGGGTGAAATAGCCGACGTTCATCTTGCCCGTCGCGCTCATCTCGCCGCCCATCGGCGCCAGCTGCGCCGCCAGCAGCCGCGCCAGCGTCGTCTTGCCGTTGCCGTTGCGCCCCAGCAGCGCGATCCGGTCGTCGGGGTCGATCCGCAGGTTCAGCCGCTTGAGGATCGGACGATCCGCATAGCCGACCTCGGCATGGTCCAGCGTGATGAGCGGCGGGCGCAGTTCGCTCGGGTTGGGGAAACCGAACGACAGCGTCGGATCGTTGGCCAGTTCGGCGATCGGCTGCATCCGGCTGAGCATCTTCTGCCGGCTCTGCGCCTGTTTGGCGGTCGAGGCGCGGGCGGAGTTGCGCGCGACATAGTCCTGCAATTTCGCGCGCTGGGCGTCCTGGTTGGCCTTGGCCGCGGCCAGCTGCGCCATCCGCTCCGCGCGCTGCTTCTCGAACGAGTCGTACCCGCCCGCATAGAGCGTGATCTTGCCGTTCTGCAGGTGCAGGATGTGATCGACCACGTTGTTCAGGAAATCGCGCTCGTGGCTGACGACGACGATCGTCGCCTTGTAGCCCTTCAGGAAATCCTCCAGCCACATCACCGCTTCGAGATCGAGGTGGTTCGACGGTTCGTCGAGCAGCAGCAGGTCTGGCTGCGAGAACAGCAGCGCGGCGAGCGCAACGCGCATCTTCCACCCGCCCGAGAAGCTGTCGAGCGGCTGCGCCTGCATCTCTTCGGTAAAGCCCAGCCCGAGCAGGATCCGCGCGGCGCGGGCCGGGGCGGTATAGGCGTCGATCGCGATCAGCCGCTCATACGCGTCGCCCAGAGTATCGGGATCGACGTCGGTCTCGACCAAGGCCATCAGCTTGGCGCGCTCGGTATCGGCCTCCAGCACCGTGTCGAACGGCGTCTTCGTCCCCGACGGCGCTTCCTGCGCGATATAGCCGATGCGGCTGCCGCGCGGCATGTCGGCGCTGCCGCCGTCCGGCTCCAGCTGCCCCGCGATCACCCGCACCATCGTCGACTTGCCCGCACCGTTGCGCCCGATCAGCCCGACGCGACTGCCCGGCGGCAGCGCCGCGGTCGCGCCGTCGAGGATCGTGCGGCCGCCGAGGCGCACGGTGATGCCGTTGAGGTTGAGCATGGAGTGGCTGTTAGCAGATGCAGCAGATGTTCGCTAGGCGATGGCTTCTACCCCACCCGTTCGTGTTGAGTAGAGACCGAGTAGCCGCGCCAGCGGCGTATCGAGGGGTGAGCAGGTTGGATTGCGCCCCGCGCGATCCTAAAACGTGCGGGGCACGTTTCACCTGCTCACTATCGAGACATCCCTCCCCCCGACGCAGTCTCTCGATACGCGCTCTCGATACGGCGGCTGCGCCACCTACTCAATCGCTACTCGAGACGAACGGGTTTGGATGAGGGCGATGTCACTTACGCCACGCCGTCGGACGGAGCGGCTGCGCCGCACCGCTGCCCGCCGTAGCGATTCCGCACTTTGCCTGCGCAAAGTGCCGGCCGCTCGCTCAATGAACGAACCGCGCCACGACATCCCGATAGCTGCGCGACACCTTCACCTGCCCGCCCGAATCGAGCACCAGGAAACATTCGCCGTTGGTGTGCGGCTTCACCTGGCGCACCAGGTCCAGGTTGACGATCGTCGAGCGGTGGACGCGCTGGAAGCGACGCGGATCAAGCCGTTTCTCCAGATCCTTCATCGTCTGGCGCAGGATCAGCGTATTGTCGCCGGTCTTTATGCACATGTAATCGCCGGCAGCCTCGACCACCTCGATCGTATCGACATCGACGCGGAAGATCTTGCCGCGATCCTTGATGTTGATGAGCTTCTCGAACCGGTTCGACGCCATCTCGCCGCCGCCGGCGTCGCCGATCGCATCGACCGAATCGGGCGCGACCTCGGCCAGCACTTCCTTCAGTTTCTCGACCTCGGCCTGGCCGCGCTTCTCGCTCAGCCGCTGGCGCACACGGTCCAGCGTGTCGGCCAGCCGCGCCTCGTCGACCGGCTTCATCAGATAATCGACCGCCTGCGCCTCGAACGCCTTCAGCGCATGATCGCTATAGGCGGTGACGAAGACGAACAGCGGCGGCTCGACCTCCATCAGTCCCTGGATCACCGAAAAGCCATCGAACCCGGGCATCTGGATATCCAGAAACACGAGGTCGGGCTTGTGCGTCTTGATCGCGCTGATCGCCTCGCGCCCGTTCTGGCACTTGTCGATGATCTCGACGTCGTCGAACTCCTGCAGCCTAAGTTCCAGGCCCTGGATCGCCAGCGGCTCGTCATCGACGAGGATGGTGCGGATGGTCATGCTTCACGGTCTTTCATGTGTCGGAAAACGCTCAGTCGCCCCCTGATGTGTCCCTGTTCTTCTTCAGCCCGTCTCTCGCCCCTGATCCTCCAGCTGATACGGTATCTCGATCTCGACCGCGAATCCCCGCTGGGGCAACGCCCGGATCGAGAATCGGTGGTCGGGGCCATAGGCCTGCGCCAGCCGCTCCCTGATATTGGTAAGCCCGACCCCGGTTGAAAGGGTCGGCCGCTTCGGCGCGGCGATCAAGCCGGGTCCGGTGTCCGAAACGGTGATCTGCACCCGCTCGCCGATCAGCCGAGCCGCGACCGCGATATCGGCCCCGTCCTCCTGCGGCGTGACGGCATATTTGATCGCATTCTCGACCAGCGGCTGGAGCAGCAGCGAGGGCAGCCGCGCCTTTTCCACGCGCGCGTCGATGTCGAATTCGGTGCGCAGGCGCTTCTCGAACCGCATCTTCTCGATGTCGAGATACAGTTTCAGCGTCTCGACCTCCTGCGCGACCGTCACGTGCGCAGTCGGTTCGTTGGCCAGCGTATAGCGCAGGAACGCCGCCAGCCGGCTGAGCATCGCGTTCGCGCGCTGCGTCTCCTTGAGCAGCACCAATGTCGAGATGGAATTGAGCGTGTTGAACAGGAAATGCGGATTGAGCTGATAGCGCAGCATCGCCAGCTGCGCCGACGACGCCTCCGCCTCCAGCAGGTGCATGCGATCGACCTGTTCCTCGACGATCAGATACCAGTTGATGCCGAAATACAGCGCGGTCCAGCCCGCCAGCATCGTGAAGCTTAGGAACGACGATCCGATCACCAGCGCCCAGCTGATCCCCGGTTCGCCCGTGCGGATGAAGCTGAAGTTGAAGGCCTGGATGACGGCATAGACGGTCGTCGCGGCGAACAATGTCAGGATCGTGAGCGCGATCGCCATCAGGCGCGGCCGGCGGCGGTAGTAGCCGTACAGCGTCGAGAGCAGCAGCGTCAGGCAATAGCCGACGATCGCCTCGATGATGTAGGTCAGGATCGCTTCGACGCTGAAGCTGTTCGAGATGCCCGCGGCCGTGCGCAGGATCAGATAGCCCGACCAGCCCGCCGCCTGGAGCATCCAGAAGGCGCGGCTCTTCTGTTCAAAGAACGGGCGGGACAGGATCGCGGGTTTCACCACGCGAGCGCCCTTACCCGCCCCGACGCGTCAGGGCAAAGAAAAGGGCCGCCGTTCCCGCAGGAACGACGGCCCCATCATGCTCGGATCGGGATCAGAAGCCGACGTTCAGCGATGCGATGAACGCGCGCGGGCTGCCGATCTGGACGAACGGGACGCTCGTCACGATCGTCTGGCCACCATTGAAGCCACCGACGTAGAATTTGTTGAACGCGTTGACGACGTTCAGCTGCAGATACGTCTTGTTGTTGCTGTTGATCCCCAGGAAGTCGAGACCGACGCGTGCGTCGAAATCGACGATCGTGTAGGCCGGGGTCTTGTTCCCGTAGGTGGCGACCTCGAACCCGCGGGTACCGGTGAAGGTGCTCGTGGTGTTGGCCGCGGTCGGGCAGATCGTGTTCACCAGTGCCGCGGTGCAGGCGATCTGCGCCAGGTTCTGGTCGTTCAGATAGCGCGGACCGGTGCGCTTGGCCTGTGCGCCCAGCTCGACCGGACCCAGCGACGCCTGCAGGCGACCACCGAAGGTGTAGACCGGTGCGCCCGACTCACGCTTGCCCGCGGTCTGCGCCAGGATCACGTTGCCCACCGCACCGCAGTTGACCGTCGTGTTGGTCGTACAGCGCGCCAGCTCCACGTCGCTCTTGATCTCCGACTTCAGGTACGAACCATAGACGTACACGAGCAGGTTATCGATCGGGCGATAGGCGATGCTGCCGTCGATGCCGTACTTATCGACGCGACCCAGGTTGCGATAGATCGTCTGCTGCGTGTCGATGTCGAACGCACTGGCCAGACGGTTCTGGAAGCGCGTGTACCACGGGCCGATCGACGCCTGGATACGGCTGGTCGTGAAGCGCAGACCCGCGTCGAAGTTGTCGGTCGTCTCGGGCGTCGGATTCGCCGCTGCTGTGTTCTGCGGGTAGAAGAACGCCTGGTACAGGTTGTCGGTACCCGGAACCTGGATGCCCTTCGAGTAATTGCCGAACACGCTCAGCCCGTCGGTGACGCGGAAGGTCAGGCCACCGGCCGGCAGGATCTTGTCGTACTTGTAGGTACGGCGCTGCGGCACGGCATAGCCGGTCACGGTCGGGATGCCGTTGGTCAGCGTGACGCTGTACGGGTTGGCCGCGGCATAGGCGGCCGTGGTCGCATCCGTCGCGCCCTCACCCAGGCAGTCGAGGTTGCCGTTGGCAGCCGTCACGAAGCAGAAGTTCTGCAGCTTGCGCTGGAACCACTTGCCGGTGACCGACGCCTCGACGCGCAGGCGGCTGTCGAAGAAGTCGCCGATATACTGGGCAAAGCCCTGATCCAGGATCGCCTTCGACTTGCGGTTGCGGCGCTCGACGGTGGTGCCGTTGACCGCGGTGATGCCGTCGTTGACCGGGAACACGTCGAACGGCTGGCCATTCACCTTCAGGAAGCCGATCTCGCCGGTCTGGCGGTGGACGCCGTAATCCTTGGTGTAGCCGACGCGCAGGCTCTGGCCTTCGGCGAAGTCCCACCGCAGCGACGAGATGACGCCGTAGCGGCGGGTCTGGGTCTGGCTCGGCCCGAGCAGCGTGACCTGATCGAGCAGATCGCCGTCGCCGTTCAGGTCACGACCGAAGTAATAGCTGCCGCCGATGAAGCCGTACTGCGGCGTCGTGATCGGAATGCCCGTGGTGCGGGTGAAGCCCTGCTCGCGACCCGTCACGGTGCCGCCGCCGTTCGCCTTGGTATACTGGAAGCTCGGATCGACGAACAGCGTCAGCCCGTCGGCCAGCGTGAAGCGCGAATTGATGCGGACGTTGCCGGTGTTCGACGGGTTGTAGCGCTCGTCGAAGCTCGAACCGCAGGCGCTGCCGTTGTTCGACGCGCCCGGCGCGGTGACCGTTCCCGGAACCTGCGCGGTACCGGCGACCGGCGGGGTCGTGAGGCAGCGCGCGATGCTGTAGGGCAGTTCGTCGCGGCTGATCGGGAAGCGGTTATTCGTTCCCGTGCCGGCCGTGCGGACTGCGCCGGTCACCAGGATCGGGTTCAGCGGCGTCGCGCCGCCGGTCGTCGTGTTCTGCGAGAACACGTTGTTGTCGGTGCGCAGCGGAGCCGAACCGAAGAAATTGTTGCGGTTCTGGTTATAGTGGCCCGAGATCGAGATGAAGTCGCGGCCCGAACCGATCGGCTGATAGATCTTGGCGTTGTACTGCTGCTTGTTGATCTCGCCGAAATCGTTGAACACGACGTCGTTGGTCGCGCGCGACGCCGACAGCCAGGCCTTGGTGCCGAACGAAGTCAGCGTGCCGGTGTTGATGAGGCCGAAGATGCGGAAGAAGTTGTAGTCGCCGGTCGATCCGATCAGGCGCACCCCGAAATTGTCGGTCGGCACCAGTGTGCGATAGTTGACCGTCGAACCCGATGCCGATGCGGTCGGCGAATCGGGATCGGTCGAGCCCAGGTTCACGTTGACCTGCTCGATCAGCTCGGGATCGAGCTGCTGGTTGGAATAGATGGCATAGTTGCCGGTGTCGTTCAGCGGGATACCGTCGAACGTCTGGCTGATGCGGCTGCCGTCGAAGCCGCGGATCGTCAGCGTACCGCCGGCCGAGCCGAACGGATCGTTGTTCTGGAAGCTGACGCCCGGAAGCTGGTTGATGATATCGTTGACCGTCTGGCCCGGCGTCTGGCGCGCGATGAATTCCTGGCCCAGGACCTGCTTGTTCTTGGCCGTGTCCGGAACGTCGATGCCGCCCACGCCGGTCTGGCGCTGGCCCTGCACGACGACGTCGGCACCCGTCTCGTCCGCCTCGGTCGAACCGGTCGACTGGGCATAGGCCGCGCCCGGTACCAGGATCGCGGCAAACGCCACGCTGGCAAACAGCTTCATCCGCATCTGAATAGTCCCCAAATGAGCATATCGCTCGAACACGGCACTCACGCCGTTCGTGATGCGCCCTGCCCTCGATTTATGACCAATAAATGACGAGGGGGTAGGCCGTCGAGTCGCCCCGCGCAGGTTGTCATGTTGCGTTGCAAAAAAGCATCACTCGGCCGGGATCAGCCCGCTGCGGCGTGGATCGCGGCCCAGCCGGCCTCGTCGATTACCGCGATTCCCAGTTCGGCGGCCTTCTTCAGTTTCGAGCCGGCACCCGGCCCCGCGACGACCAGGTCGGTCCTGGCCGACACCGAACCCGCGACTCGGGCGCCCAGCGATTCGGCCTGCGCCTTGGCCTCGTCGCGACTCATCGTCTCCAACGTACCGGTGAAGACGATCGTCTTGCCCCGAACGCTCGAATCCCGGGTTTCGACGACGAAGGGCGGCGGCGTCACCAGAACAAGCAGGTCGTCCCAGACCTGCCGGTTGTGCGATTCGTGAAAGAAGTCGCCGAGCGCCGCGACCACCGCCGGACCCACGCCGTCGATCAGCGCGAACCGGGTCAGCGCGGCCTCGTCCCCCGCCCGTGCGGCCTCGGCCGCCGCGCGCAGGGCGGGCAGGTCGGCGAACATCTTCATCAGGTCGCGCGCGGTGATCGCACCGACGTGCCGGATGCCGAGGCCGAACAGCAGCCGGGCGGCATCGGGCGCGCGCTTCGCATCGATCGCGGCAAGCAGCGCATCGACCGACTTCGCCTGCCACCCGTCGCGCGCCATCAGGTCGTCGCGATGCTCGGCCAGACGGAAGATGTCCGCCGGCTCGGCGATCCAGCCGAGGTCGAGCAGTTCGACCAGCGTCTTCTCGCCCAGCCCGTCGATGTCGAGCGCCCCGCGGCTGACGAAATGCTTGAGCCGTTCCAGCCGCTGCGCCGGGCAGATCAGCCCGCCGGTGCAGCGGATATCCACCTCGCCCTCCTCGGCCACCGCCTCGCTGCCGCACCGCGGGCAATGATCGGGAAAGACAAAGGGCTCGCGCGCGGCATCCGGCGTCAGGTTCTCGACGATCTGCGGGATCACGTCGCCGGCCCGTTGCAGCACCACGCGGTCGCCGGGACGTACGCCCAGCCGGGCGATCTCGTCGGCATTGTGCAGCGTCGCGTTGCGCACCACGACGCCGCCGACGGTGACCGGCTCCAGCTTGGCGACCGGCGTCAGCTTGCCGGTGCGGCCGACCTGGATGTCGATCGCCAGCAGCGTGGTCTGCGCGCGCTCGGCGGGAAACTTGTGCGCGATCGCCCAGCGCGGCGCGCGACCGACGCTGCCCAGCCGAGCCTGCCAGTCGAGCCGGTCCACCTTGTACACCACGCCGTCGATATCGAACGGCAGGTCGGCGCGCCGCGCCTCGACCGCGCGATAGAAGTCGAGCGCGCCGGCGATATCACGGCGGCGGATCGCATCGGGCAGCGGGAACTTCCAGGATGCGATCGCCGCCATCACATCGACCAGAGTGTCGCCCGGCACCGCACTCGCCTCGCCCCAGCCATGCGCGAAGAATCTGAGCGGCCGGCTGGCGGTGACCTCGGCATCCTTCTGGCGCAGCGATCCGGCGGCCGCGTTGCGCGGGTTGGCGAACTGCCGCGCCGCCTTGCCCGTCCCGTCCGCTTCGGCCAGCAACCGCGCGTTGAGCGCGACGAAATCGGCCTTGGCCATATAGACTTCGCCGCGCACCTCGAACAGGTCGGGTGCCTCGGCGGGCAGCGTCGTCGGGATGTCGGCGATCGTGCGGACGTTAGCGGTCACGTCCTCGCCGACCGCGCCGTCGCCGCGGGTCAGCGCCTGAACGAGCCGGCGATCCTGATAGCGCAGCGAACACGACAGTCCGTCGATCTTGGGCTCGGCGGTCAGATCGACGGGTGCGTCGTGATCGAGGTTCAGGAATCGCCGGACGCGGCCGACGAATTCGGCCACCTCGCCGTCGCTGAAGGCGTTGTCCAGGCTCATCATCGGGCGCGCGTGGGCAACCTTGGACAGATGCGACGCCGGCGCGGCCCCGACCGATCGGCTGGGGCTGTCGGCGCGGACCAGCGTTGGAAATTTCGCCTCGATCGCGGCATTGCGACGCATCAGCGCGTCATAGTCGGCATCGCTGATCTCGGGCGCGTCGTCGGTATGATACAGCCGGTTGTGCCGCGCGATCTCGTCGGCCAGCCGCGCGAGTTCGGCCTCGGCGGCGAACGGATCCTTGGGCAGCGGCTGGGTCATCTCGGGCGGTGGCCTAGGCCGGCCACCGACCGCGATCAAGACCGCAGCGTCAGCCCTTCGGGCGGCGTCCGACGCCAGCGCGGGGCGCGTTCAGCTGCGTCGGGTCGATCGGCTGGGCAAACTCGATGCCGGCGCGCCCCTCCGCGGCCCAGCGCATCGTCGCGGCCACGAACCGCCCCTCGCCGATCTCGATCCGCACCGGCGTACCGGCCACGTCGCCGGGCAGCTCGATGCCGTCGATCATCGCCCCGGTCACCGACAGGTTGCGGATTCGCACGTCGCCGCGGGAGCCACCCAGCTCGATCATCGCCCAGCGCAGCGTCTTCACGCGATTGGCGCGGCTGGTGCGATGGCCGGTCGCCACCGCCTTTTCGCCGCTGCCTGCGGCGCGCGCCAGCACTTCCGCTGCCGGAATCGCCTTGCCATAGACCCAGCCCTGGATGCTGGTGCAGCCCAGGTCGCGGATCAGCGCAATCTCGTCCTGCGTCTCGACGCCTTCGGCCGTGGTTTCCATACCCAGCGTGTCGGCCAGCGTCACGATCGCCTTGACGATCGCGGCGTTGCGGTTGCCGGCGACGGCGGCACCGCGCACGAAACTCTGGTCGATCTTGATCTTGTCGAACGGCGCCTTGCGCAGATAGCCGAGCGACGAATAGCCCGTACCGAAATCGTCCAGGCTCAGGCGCACACCCAGCCCTTTCAGACTGGCGAACATCTTGTCCGACAGCATGCTGTCGTTGACGAACACGCTTTCGGTGATCTCCAGCTCCAGCCGGCGCGGGGCGATGCCCGAACTGGCCAGCGCGCTGGCGACGATCGCGGGCAGCGCCGGGTTGGCGAACTGGATCGGCGACACGTTGACCGCCACGCGCATCCATTCCGGCCATTTCGCCGCCTCGATACAGGCGGTGCGCAACACCCACTCGCCGATCGCCTCGATCATCCCGCAATCCTCGGCGATCGGGATGAAGTCGGCCGGACTGATCGCCCCCTTGGTCGGGTGGTCCCAGCGCAGCAACGTCTCGTACCCGACCACGCTCTCGTCCTTGGTCGAGACCTGTGGCTGATACACCAGGTGCAGCTGGTTGCCCGGCAGCGCGTGGCGCAGGTCGTCCTCGAGCTGCTTGCGGTTCTGTGCGCCGGCCAGCATCTCCTCGCGGTAGAAGCGGTGCGTACCGCGTCCATCGGCCTTGGCCGCGTACAGCGCCAGGTCGGCGTTGCGGATCAGCGTGACCGACGTGTCGCCGTCTTCGGGCGCGATCGCGATGCCGATCGAACAGCCGATCGAGATCGACGATCCGCCGATGAAATAGGGCTGCGACAGGGCGGTGATGATGTTGGTCGACAATTCGGACAGCCGGTCGCGGTTATGCTCGGTCGGCACCAGCACCTTGAATTCGTCACCGCCGACGCGGCCGACCAGCCCGGCATCGCCGACCGCGCGCGTCAGCCGCTGGCCGACCTGTTTCAGCAGCTCGTCACCCGTCTGGTGTCCCAACGTGTCGTTGACCGCCTTGAACCGGTCGAGGTCGAGCAGCAGCAGCGAAACCGAGCGATAGGAATTCACCGCCTGCGCCAGCGACTGGTCGAGCGACTGGCGCATCCGCTGGCGATTGGCGAGGCCGGTCAGGCCGTCGAACAGCGCCAGCTTGGTGATCTCGGCCTCAGACCGGCGCTTCGCGGTCAGGTCGCTGCCCGAACCGACGAAACCCTGGAAATTGCCGACCTCGTCGATCATCGGACGGCCCGAAATCGACCACCAGCGATCGTCCTCGCCCAGCACCGGCCGCACCGAATATTCCGAGAACGACGTACGCGACGACAGATGGAAGCCCAGCGTCCGCTCGGTATCGGGTGAATCGCTGTCGATCTGGAACAATGCGGTCAGCGTGGTGCCGATCGCCGATCCGCCGGTCGCCGCGACCTGGCGCGCGACCTTGTCGGACAGATAGATCACGCGCCCCTCGCGATCGGTCTGCCAGAACCACCCCGATCCCTGTTCCTCGAATTCGCGGACCAGCCGCAGCGCGACCTGGCCCTTCAGCACATCCTCTTCGCTCAGCGCGTCGCTGCCGTGCGCCAGCCGCCGGACGCCGCCGCCGATGCTGCGCAACGATTGGATCATGCCTCCCATGACACAGGGACTAGGGCCGATCGGGTTAAGAAACTCTCCCGATCCGGATCGGAAATCCGCAAAATACAGATGGGATACCTCGGTAACCTCGCGCCCTTCGACGCCGCCGCTGCAGGTTCCCGCTTGGCGCGCCGTCGCGACGCGATTATCGGACATGCCCATGACCGTCACGATCCAGCCCAGCGACCTGATCGAGAGCGTCGCCGACGCACTCCAGTTCATCAGCTACTACCACCCGATGGATTACATCCGCGCGCTCGGCGTCGCCTATGAGGCGGAGCAATCGCCCGCGGCCAAGGACGCCATCGCGCAGATCCTGACCAACAGCCGGATGTGCGCGGAGGGGCATCGCCCGATCTGCCAGGACACCGGCATCGTCACGGTGTTCGTCAAATGGGGCCAGGACTGCCGCCTGGACGGCGACCGCAGCCTGCAGGAGGTCGTCGACGAGGGCGTCCGCCGCGCCTATCTCCATCCCGAGAACCGCTTGCGCGCCTCGATCCTCGCCGACCCCGCCTTCACGCGGCGCAATACGAAGGACAATACGCCGAGCGTGCTGCACGTCGAGATGGTACCGGGCAGCAAGGTCAGCATCGACGTCGCGGCCAAGGGCGGCGGGTCCGAGAACAAGTCCAAGTTCAAGATGATGAACCCCAGCGACTCGATCGTCGACTGGGTGCTGGAGATGATCCCGCAGATGGGCGCCGGCTGGTGCCCACCGGGCATGATCGGCATCGGCATCGGCGGCACGGCCGAAAAGGCGATGCTGCTCGCCAAGGAATCGCTGATGGGCAGCATCGACATGGCGCAGCTGAAACAGCGTGGACCAAAGGACGACATCGAGGCGCTCAGGATCGAGCTCTACGACAAGGTCAATGCGCTGGGCGTCGGGGCGCAGGGACTGGGCGGGCTGTCCACCATCCTCGACGTCAAGATCCTCGACTGGCCGACGCATGCCGCGTCCAAGCCGGTGGCGATGATCCCGAACTGCGCCGCCACGCGCCATGCGCACTTCACGCTCGACGGATCGGGGCCGGTCTATCTGGAGGCGCCGAAGCTCGTCGATTGGCCCGACGTCAACTGGACGCCGGACAAGGCGGCGATCCGCGTCGACCTCGACACGCTGACGCCGCAGGTCGTCCAGTCGTGGAAGCATGGCGACCGCCTGCTGCTGAACGGCAAGATGCTCACCGGTCGCGACGCCGCACACAAGCGGATCGCCGACATGCTGGCAAAGGGCGAAGAGCTGCCGGTCAGCTTCGCGGGCCGCGTGATCTATTACGTCGGTCCGGTCGACCCGGTCGGTACGGAAGTCGTCGGCCCCGCCGGCCCGACCACCGCGACTCGCATGGACAAGTTCACCCGCATGATGCTCGATCAGGGGCTGCTGGCGATGGTCGGCAAGGCCGAACGCGGACCCGCCGCGACCGAGGCGATCGCGGAGGCGAAGTCGGCGTATCTGATGGCGGTCGGCGGTGCCGCCTACCTCGTCGCCCGCGCGATCAAGGGCAGCAGGGTCGTCGGCTTCGAGGACCTGGGCATGGAATCGATCTACGAATTCGAGGTGCAGGATTTCCCGGTCACCGTCGCGGTCGATAGCGAAGGCCAGAACGTCCACCAGCTCGCCCCGCTGGTATGGCGGGAAAAGATCGCGCGGGAGGGGCTGCTGGAGCGGGTCTGACGCCTGTCCTTCCCCTGCCGTGTATGGAGAGGGACGGAATAAACGAGGGCGGACCGTCCTCTCGAACGGCCCGCCCCGGTACGCGGTACAGGATTCGGGCGGGGTCGCCCCCGCCACAGATCAGAAGTGGGTGACGATGCCCAGCGTCGGGCGGAAGCTGTGGAAGTTGCCGAAGGTCGACACTTCGCCGCGCAGGCGGAAGCCCGAGTTGCCGGTGATGCCGCCCAGGCCGATGTCCTTCGGGCCAGCCTCGAAGCCGATGCCGTAGGTGACGTCGTCATAGTCGCGGTTGGTGGGCACGCGCTTGGCGAAATTGACCCACTGATAGCCGACCTTGCCATAGATCAGGCCCGAGTCACCGGCGCGCAGGCCGAAGCGGCCGGCGGCGCCATACTGCCAGTCGATATCGCCCGACACGCCCTTGGCGACGTTACCTTCTGCACCGACGAAGACCGGGCCGAGCGGCACGTTCACGCCGACGATGCCCTCGACCAGCGCGCCGTTCAGCTTGTCGCGGCGATTGACCTGCGGGATACCGGCCTTGTTGGGCTCGCTGTCGAACTGCTCCCAACCGCCACGCAGCGCGAAATAGGGCTCGATGCCGAACGCGCGGGTGCCGTCGGGCGCCGTCGGCGCAACGTCGGTCTGGGTGCTGGTAGTCGACATGTCTTGCGCAAACGCAGGGACGGCCAGAGTCGTCGCCGCGAGCGCGGCGGCGGTCAGGATCTTACGCATAAAGCTAACCTTCTAATAGTGGGTCCGGCCGCCCGTCCGAGAAGGAGGGGGTCCGCGTACCGGGAGCCGTCTGAATGCCGCGAGGCGGATAATGTTGCAGCGCATCCAGGAAAATTCGGCTGAAAAGTGCGATTGTTGCAGATCGGCCACAGTTTCTGTCGCCCAGATGAATGAACCGCGGCAACCACGTGGCGGGCAGCGGGCGGAGATCGGGCGGATCGACACCTGTGGGACAAGGCTTGGTGGAACGGATCGTCGCCTCTAACGCTGGACCGCGATGGCTAACGCGCTTCGCTATATCCTGATCGGCCTGCTCTGGCTCGGCATTCTCGTCGGGCTGACGGCGACGATCCTTCCCCGTTTCCTCGACCGGATCTATTACGAGGGGCCGGTGAGCGACCATTTCGACGGTGCGCGTTTTTTCAATCCGGACGGCGATGATACCGCGTTGCGACCGACCCGCGGTGGTCGGGCCGGCTTCTTCTGGCGACAGGCGACCGGGCGCGACGGGCGGCCGCCATGGCCGGCTTCGGTGCCGGTCACGCCGACCAGGCCCACGCCGCGCGTGACCGGCGATGCAATGACGGCGACGTGGATCGGTCACGCGAGCGTGCTGGTGCAGACGCAGGATCTCAACATCCTGACCGACCCGGTATGGAGCGACGCCGCCGGACCGTTCGGCTTCGGTCCGAAGCGTGTGACCGCGCCGGGCGTGCGGCTGGACGACCTGCCGAAGATCGACGTCGTGCTGCTCAGCCACAACCACTATGACCATATGGACATCACGACGCTGAAGCGGTTGTGGGCGCGCGACCGGCCGCTGATCGTCACGTCGCTGGGCAATGACGCGATCCTGCGATCGGCCGGGATCGGCGCGACCGCGGTCGATTGGGGCCAGTCGGTGTCCGTCGAGGCTCGCGCCAATCTGTCGCAGCCGATCCGTGTCCACGTCACGCGCAACCATCACTGGGGCAGCCGCTGGTTCACCGATCGCAACCGCGCCCTGTGGTCCAGCTTCGTCGTCACGCTGCCCGGCGGCAACCTGTACTTCGCCGGCGATACCGGGTTCGGCGACGGCCGCTGGCCGGGCGAGGCGGCGGCGCTGGGGCCGATCCGGCTGGCGCTGATCCCGATCGGCGCGTTCCGATTCGAGCCCGGACAGATGCGGACCGGCAGCCACATCGGCCCGATCGAGGCGGTCGAGGTCTTTCGCCGGCTGGGTGCGCAGACCGCGATACCGATTCACTGGGGCACGTTCCGCCTGAGCTATGAAGCGCGTGACACGCCGCCTGGGCTGCTCGCCGCGGCGCTGGCATGCAGCGAGGTGCCGTACAACCGGCCGGGCAAGACGTTCGCGCCGGTCGCGATCGGACAGCCGGTCGATGTTCCGCCGATCGCAGACATCGCGCGCCCCGCGGAGGGGCTGCAGCGTCCCGAGCGCGGGATCGACGAGGTCACCCGTTGCATGGATACGCCGGCGGTCCGGGCGCTTCGATAGGTGCGGGTTTGTCCGTTGCGGCAAGGCTGCTAGCGTCCGCGCGATGTCCGGGGGTCCACCGCACCGCGCCTATTATGTCGCCGCGATCGATCGCGTCGGGCTGGCGATTCTCGCCGGTGGCGCGCTGACGGGCGGCCTTGCGGCGGCGCTGGTCCTTGCCAGGGGCCAGACCGCGCCGATCGTGCTCGGACTGGCCTGGTTGACGGGGACCCTGCTCGGCATGGCGGGTATCGTCGCGGTGGCGGGGCCGGTGTGGCTGGTACTGCATGTCGCCGGGCGCCGCGGCCCGTGGAGCGCGGCTGCGACGGCGGGGCTGCTGGCGCTCGCGCTGCTGTCGATCGGCCAGATGCGGCACGATGTCGGTGGCGACTATCGGTGGGCGAGCGCACTGGCGACCGGCGGAATCCTCGCGCTGATCGCCGCGGCGATCGGGTGGGTCATGCAGCGCATCGCCTATCGCCGGCTGCTGTAGGGCGATTCATTCGCGCCTGCCGGTCAGCGCGGCGTCCTTCAGACCGCGCCATACCCGCAGCGCCTGCACCGTCTCGGCCACGTCGTGGACGCGGAGCAGTTGCGCCCCCTGCCCCGCGCCGTGCAGCGCCAGCGCGACGCTGCCGCCCAGCCGCTGATCCACCGGCGCCTCGTTCGACAGCGCGCCGATCATCCGCTTGCGGCTGGCCCCCAGCACGATTCCGCAGCCCAGGCCGTGGAACAGCGCCAGACCGTTCAGCAACGCGAGATTGTCGCCGAGCGTCTTGCCGAAACCGATGCCCGGATCGATCAGGATGCGGGCGCGCTCCACGCCGCCTGCGACGACCGCATCGATCCGGCGCTCCAGCCAGTCGAACACCTCGACCAGCACGTCGCCATAGCCGGAACCACCATGCGGACCCGACGCCGGATCGGGCGAGTGCATCAGCACGACCGGACAGCCGGCGGCGGCGACGACGCCGATCGCGCGATCGTCCCACGCCAGCGCCGCGACGTCGTTGACCAGCCCCGCCCCCGCCGCCAGCGCCGCCTCCATCACTGCGGCCTTGCGCGTGTCGATCGAGATCGCGGCGCCGCTGCCGGCCAGCCGCGTGACGACCGGCACGACCCGCGCGATCTCGTCGCCCTCCCACACCGCCGCCGCGCCGGGCCGCGTCGATTCGCCGCCGACATCGACCAGCGCCGCGCCGTTCAGCCCCATGTCGAACCCGGCCTGCGCCGCACCGTCCGCATCGGCATGGCCGCCGCCGTCGGAAAAACTGTCGGGCGTGATGTTGAGGATGCCCATCACCTGCGGCTGGTCGAGCCGGATCGTCCGCGCGCCCAGCGTCAGCGCGGCGCGGGGAGCGGAGATGCGCGCGGCAAGAGTGCGCAATCGCTCGGCCTGGGGTTCGGGCAGGTTGGCGATCAGCGCCGGGAACATCGGCACGGGCACGCTGGCCTGTACGACGCGAGTGCCGCCGACGACCGCGATCAGTTCATAGGCGGCGAACCACAACAGTCCGCCCGCGACCCGCGCGACCTCGCCATCGCGGCCGACGGGCGTGTCGACGAACGCCTCGGGCCGCAGGTAGAGGCGGGCGTTCGCGGGAATCGTCGTCGGATCGAACACGCATCCCCCGTTCGTTTCGAGCGAAGTCGAGAAACATCTGGATGTCCCGAGACCCGTTTCTCGACTTCGCTCGAAACGAACGGGTACGGAACGGTGTCGGACTAGGGCTGCGTCGCCAGCAGATACGTCTGCCTGAGCGTGTCGATCGGCTTCAGCGCGCCATCGCGCTCGTGATGCCAGAAGGTCCAGCCGTTGCACGCCGGTGCGCCTTGCAGCGTCGAACCGAGCTTGTGGATCGAACCCGTCGCCCCGCAGTCGCTGAGCAGGCTGCCGTCGGCACGGACGGTGGCACGGAACCGGCGTTTCGCATCGCTCAACACCGCGCCGGGCATCAGATAGCCCGTCTCGACCAATGTCCCGAACGCGACCTTCGGCGCGGCCTTCGGGCTCTGCATCGTGGTCAGCGCCGATTCGTCGAGCGGCAGCGCGGCGGCGATCCGTTCCTGCGCAGCGGCGATATAGTCGTCCTCGCGCTCGATCCCGATCCAGCGCCGGCCCAGCCGCTTGGCGACCGCACCTGTCGTGCCGGTGCCGAAGAACGGGTCGAGCACGACGTCGCCCGGCTTCGAACAGGCCAGCAGGATGCGATAGATCAGCGCTTCGGGCTTCTGGGTCGGATGGACCTTCACCCCGTCCTTCTTCAACCGCTCCTGCCCGCCGCAGATCGGGAATTCCCAGTCGCTGCGCATCTGCAATTCGTCGTTCAGCGTCTTCATGCTGCGATAGTTGAACGTATATTTGCGCCCCTCGCCCATCGACGCCCAGATCAGCGTCTCGTGCGCGTTGGTGAAGCGGGTGCCCTTGAAATTGGGCATCGGATTGGCCTTGCGCCACACGATGTCGTTGAGGATCCAGTAGCCGAGATCCTGGATCGCGGCGCCGACCTTGAAGATGTTGTGATAGCTGCCGATCACCCAGATCGCGCCATCGGGCTTCAGAATGCGCTTCGCCTCGGCCAGCCACGCGCGGGTGAAGCGGTCGTAGTGGCCGAGCGTCTCGAACTTGTCCCAGTCGTCGGTCACCGCATCGACCGCGCTACCGTCGGGACGGTTGAGGTCGCCGCCGAGTTGCAGATTATATGGCGGATCGGCGAAGATCAGATCGACGCTGGCGGCCGGCAGTGCGCGCATCGCGGCGATGCAGTCGCCCTTGATGATGGTGTCGAGCGGCAGATCGGGCGCTGCCACCGCGGGCGCGGGCGCCCGCTTGATCTTCTCCATAACGCCCATGATCGTGGTGGCCCCCCGGCTGACTGGACGGGCAAATCAGCCGCGCCCGACCCTGTCGTCAAGCGAACATTGGTTAACGATTTTCCTCAAGATCGGGTTAACGATGCGGAACATTTGCGGCCCGCAACCGCATCTTGAGTCGCTGTGGATAACTTATCCACAACCCCTAGTGGTGTGGCGGAAAAGGCTCGTCGGATATGGATAACCGCGCATAGGCCGAGGCGACCGGCGCGAACGACCGGCGGTGCAGCGGCGTCGGTCCACACTCGCGCAACGCCCGCAGGTGATGCGCGCAGCCATATCCCTTGTTCGAGTGCCAGTTGTAGGCGGGATAGACGTCTGCCGCCGCGATCATGATCGCATCGCGCGTCGTCTTGGCGATGATCGAGGCCGCGGCAATCGACAGGCTGATCGAATCGCCCTTCACGATCGGCGTGCAGGCATGACCCCAGCGCGGGGACCGGTTGCCGTCGACCAGCACATGGCCCGGCGCGATGCCAAGCGCCTCGACGGCCAGCGTCATCGCCTGCATCGTCGCCCAGTAGATGTTCAGCCGGTCGATCTCGTCCGGCTCGACGATCCCCACGCCGACGATCGCGCACTCGCGCAGCCGCGCGGCCAGCCGATCGCGCTCCTTCGCCGACAGCTTTTTCGAATCGTCGATCCCGCGCGGCACGCCCTTCGCCGGCAGGATCACCGCGGCGGCGACCACCGGCCCGGCCAGCGGCCCGCGCCCCGCCTCGTCCACCCCGGCGACGGGGGCGAGACAGAGCTTCTCGTGGCGAAGGGAGGGCATCAACGATCCCTGACAGACTGTTGCCCCATCGGGCCGTGCCCCTTCCCAAAGCCGGGAGCCGCCTCGAGGCTGGCGCGGACGAAAGCGATAGCGCGCTCGATCGCCTGGGGCAGGTTCATGCCCTGGCCCAATCCGGTCGCGATGGCGCTGGAGAGAGTGCAGCCGGTGCCGTGGGTATGCGCCGTATCGATCCGCGGATTGGACCAGCGCGCGATCTCGCCGGTCGGACCGACGAGGCGATCGTGCACGACGTCGCCTTCGCCGTGGCCACCCTTGACGAGAACGGTTTCCCCCCAGGCCGTGAGCGCGTCGAGGCCGCCAAGAGCGTCGAGTTCCGGCAAGTTGGGCGTCGTCAGCACCGTGTACGCCATGATCGCCTTCATGGCATCGATCGTCGCAGGATCGGCAAGTACCGATCCACTCGTCGCGACCATGACCGGGTCGAGCACGACGGGGACGCCGATCGACGCCAGCACTTCGGCCACCGCACATGCCGTTTCGGCCGATCCGATCATCCCGATCTTCACCGCATCGACCCCGATGTCGTCGATGCACGACCGCATCTGCTGCACCACGAAGTCGGCGGGCACCGGCAATACGCCCTGCACCCCCAGCGTGTTCTGCGCGGTCAGCGCGGTGATCGCGGTCATTGCGTGGCCGCCGAGCATCGTGACGGTCTTGATATCCGCCTGGATGCCCGCGCCGCCGCCGGAATCCGATCCCGCGACGATCAGGACGCGCGCGACGGTCATGCCCTGAACCGGCGTTCGGTGGCTGCGGGAGCGGCCGCCAGCGCCCTGCCGGTCCGGGTCGGCCGGTCGGTCAGTTCGCCCCCGCAGTTCGGGCATCGCTCGTCGAGCGCATCGGCGCACACGGCGCAGAACGTGCATTCGTGGCTGCAGATGAATGCGCCGTGCGCCTGCGCCGGCAGGTCCGTACCGCAACGTTCGCAGTCCGGTCGCATGTCGAGCATTACGCGACCTCTGCGGTGCGCGCGACCGGTGACAGGCGCTGCCACCGGGCCACGCCGACCAGCAGGCGGGCGGTGACCGCAGCGCCGACGCCGAGGCCGATGGCCGTCGCGATATCGGCCTGCGCGGGGTGGATCGCCGCCCAAGCGCCGCAGGCGAAGCGTACCACGAACACGCCCAGATACAGGATCAGCGGCTGCCACGACCCCGGCTGGCGCACACGGCCGTCCGGCAACCGTTCCCCGCGTGGCTCGGGCAACAGCACACCGCTGATCGCGCCGATCGCCGCCCCCGCCAGCCAGGCGAGGCCCGCCATCGCGACGCCGGCGTGGCCCGCGAAGGCCGCCGCCCCGATCAGGCTCCAGATCAGGAAGGCACCGGTCGGGATCAGCGCGACCGGTACGGGGATCGCGCGCGTCTGCAACCGTCGGATGCCCAGGATCACCAGCGCGACCAGCAGGACATAGACCCAGGTCGGCGCGCCGGTGGCGATGGTCGAAGCATGCATTGTCGTCATTCCTTCCAGTCGATATCGATACGCGTCGCGCTATCCCGCCGCCACGCGCACCGCGTCGCAGATGCGGTTGACCACCGCATCGACCTGCGCGGCGTCGTCGCCTTCGGCCATCACGCGGATCACCGGCTCGGTGCCCGACGGGCGGATCACCAGGCGGCCGCAGCCGGCCAGTTCGGCCTCGGCGCCGGCGATCACCGCCCTGACCGCGTCGTCCTCGAGCGGCCGGCCGCCGGCGAAGCGGACGTTCTTGAGCAACTGGGGCACGGGATCGAAGCGGCGCAGCACTTCGCTGGCCGGCGCGCCCGCGCGAACGACCTCGGCCAGCACCTGCAACGCCGCGACCAGGCCGTCGCCGGTCGTCGCATAGTCGCTCAGGATGATGTGGCCGGACTGTTCGCCGCCGACATTGTATCCGTCATTGCGCATCTTTTCGAGCACATGGCGGTCGCCCACTGCGGTGCGGACCAGCCCCAGTCCCTGTGCCGTCAGATGGCGCTCGAGCCCGAGGTTCGACATGACCGTCGCGACCAGCCCGCCGCCCTTCAGCCGCCCGGCGCGCGCCCAGCCGCCGGCGATCGTCGCCATCAACTGGTCGCCATCGATCACTTCGCCATGTTCGTCGGCGACGATCAGCCGGTCGGCGTCGCCGTCCAGCGCGATGCCGATGTGCGCGCCGCTGGCGACGACCGTCTCGCACAGCGTCAGCGGCGCGGTCGATCCGACCTGGTCGTTGATGTTCTTGCCGTTGGGAGTCACGCCGATCGCGACGACTTCGGCGCCCAGTTCCCACAGCGCCGAGGGTGCGACCTGATAACCCGCACCGTTCGCGCAATCGACGACGATCTTCAGCCCGTCCAGCGTCAGCGCGTCGGGAAAGGTCGATTTGGCGAAGTGGATGTACCGGCCGCGCGCATCCTCGACGCGGCGGGCGCGGCCGATGTCGGCGGCCGGTGCGAGTTCGACCGCACCGTCGATCGCCGCCTCGATCGCCGCCTCGTCCTCGTCGCTCAGCTTGTAGCCGTCGGGGCCGAACAGCTTGATGCCGTTGTCGAAATAGGGGTTGTGGCTGGCCGAGATCATCACGCCCATGTCGGCGCGCATCGACACCGTCAGCATCGCGACCGCCGGCGTCGGCATCGGCCCCAGCAGCACGACGTCCATGCCCACCGAGGTGAAGCCGGCGACGAGCGCCGATTCGAGCATGTAGCCCGACAGCCGCGTATCCTTGCCGATCACCACGCGGTGGCGGTGATCGCCGCGCAGGAAGTGCTTGCCCGCCGCCATGCCGACCTTCATCGCCATCTCGGCAGTCATCGCCGACGCGTTGGTCAGGCCGCGAATACCGTCGGTCCCGAAATATTTCCTTGCCATGCCCCGCCCTGTCGGTTCCGTTGTTGCGCAACCCGTTAGCCTGACCGGAGCGAAAGCGCGAGTATGTCGCAAGCCACACGAATCCTGATCGCCCTGGTCGTCGGCCTGCTCGCGGGCATCGCCGCGGTATCGGTCGCTCCCGACGCCGCGACGGCGGTGCTGACGGTTGCCGATCCGGTCGGGTCGGCGTGGCTGCACGGGTTGCAGATGGTGATCGTGCCCCTGATCGTCGCTTTGCTGGTGGTGGGGGTGGCCGCGGGGGCGGAGGCCGCGCGCGCCGGACGGATCGCGGGGCGGGCGATCGGGACGTTCGTGGCGATCCTGTGGATCAACACGATCGTCGCCGCGCTGGTCGTGCCGATGCTGCTGACGGCGTGGCCGCTGCCGGAAGCCTGGGGCAGCGCATTGCGCGCCGCGCTGTCGGGCGCGAAGCCGGTGGGTGAGGTGCCGGGCCTTGCGCAGTTCTTCGACAATGTCGTGCCGACCAACGTCGTGGCGGCGGCGGCGGCCGACGCGTTCCTGCCGCTGACCGTCTTCGCGCTGGTCTTCGCATTTGCGATCACGCAACTGGCGGAGGGTCCGCGCAAGCTGATGACCGACCTGTTCTCGGGCGTAGCCGACACGATGATCGTCATCATCGGCTGGGTGCTGAAGCTGGCCCCGATCGGGATCCTTGCGCTGGCGTACGGCGTCGGCGCGCGGACGGGAACGGCGGCGTTCGGGGCGCTGGGCCATTATATCGTCATCGTCTCGACGATGGGCCTGCTGGTGCTGCTGTCGGCCTATCCCCTTGCGATGGCTGGCGCGCGGGTCGGCTTCATGCGGTTCGCGCGCGCGGTCGCGCCGGCGCAGGCGGTGGCGTTCAGTACGCAGTCCTCGCTCGCCACGCTGCCCGCGATGCTCAAGGCCAGCCAGCAACTGGGCGCACCCGCCAGCGTGTCGGGCATCGTCCTGCCGATCGCGGTGGCGGTGTTTCGCGCGACCAGCCCAGCGATGAATCTGGCCGTCGTCCTCTATGTCGCGCACCTGTCGGGCATGGAATTGAGCGCAGGCCAGATCGCGGCGGGCATCGCGACGGCAGCGATCACGACGATGGGATCGGTCAGCCTGCCCGGCACGATCAGCTTCATCGCCTCCACCGCGCCCGTCGCGATCGCGATGGGGGTACCGATCGAGGCGCTCGGACTGCTGGTCGCGGTGGAGACGGTGCCGGACCTGTTCCGCACCGTCGGCAACGTGACGATGGACGTCGCGGTCACCGCAACGATCGGCAACCGGGCAGAGGGCGATGCGGTGGCGAGCGACACCGACGTGGCGCTGAGCGATGTCTGAACCGCCGCGCGCAGCCGGTTCGGCGGCGATTGCGCCGGCCACCCTCCCGGCCTAACCTGTTGCCCATGCGCAAACACATATTGATCGTCCTGGGCATCTTCGTCGCGCTGGCGGCGGGGGCGTTCTATTATCTCAGCCGGCCCGACAAGGCGCGGTTGCCGAACGAGGCGGTGATGGGGGTACGTCCCAACATCTCCGAGCCGCGCAAGCAGTTCCTGCCGACGATCGGCATCGCCGAAGTGGTCGGGTGGCAGAACGGCGCGAAGCCGACGCCGGCGCCGGGGCTGCAGGTCGCGGCGTTCGCGTCGGGCCTCGACCATCCGCGCTGGCTCTACCGGCTGCCCAACGGCGACGTGCTGGTCGCCGAGACGAATTCGCCCCCGCGCGAGGGCGGCGGCATCACCGGATGGGTCATGGGTATCCTGATGGGCAAGGCGGGTGCCGGGGTGCCGTCGGCCAACCGCATCACGTTGTTGCGCGATGCAAACGGGGACGGCGTGGCCGAGACGAAGACGGCATTCCTGACGGGGCTGAATTCGCCGTTCGGCATGGCGCTGGTCGGCGACTGGCTGTACGTCGCCAACACCGATGCGCTGGTGCGCTTTCCGTACAAGGCGGGCGAGACGCGGATCACCGCCAAGCCGGAAAAGATCGCCGACCTGCCCGGCGGCGGGAATCACTGGGCGCGCAATGTCGTCGCCAATCCGGCCGGGCGCACGTTGTACGTCAGCGTAGGGTCAGCCTCCAACATCGGCGAGAACGGCATGGACGCCGAGAAGAACCGCGCCGGCATCCTGGAAGTGTTCCCCGACAGCAAGTACAAGCGGCTGTACGCGGCGGGCCTGCGCAATCCGGTCGGCATGGCGTTCGAGCCCAAGAGCGGGCGACTGTGGACGGTCGTCAACGAACGCGACATGCTGGGGTCCGACGTGCCGCCCGATTACATGGCGGCGATCGACCTGGGCGACAACTTCGGCTGGCCATGGTATTATTGGGGCGGCTATCCCGACAAGCGGGTCGAGCCGGCCAATCCGGGTCTGCAGGAATATTCCAAGCGTCCCGACTATGCGCTGGGCGCACATACCGCCTCGCTCGGCCTGTGGTTCGCCGGCGACGCAAAGCTGGGACCGAGGTTCGGGAACGGCGCGTTCGTCGGCCAGCATGGTTCGTGGAACCGCGAACCGATGGCTGGCTACAAGGTGCTCTACGTCCCGTTTGGCGGCAACGGCTTTCCCGATCCGCGCGCGAAGCCGGTCGATGTGCTGACCGGGTTCCTGAACGCCGACGGCAAGGCGCAGGGCCGTCCCGTCGGCGTCATCACGGACAGCACCGGCGCGCTGCTGGTGGCGGACGACGTAGGAAACGTGATCTGGCGGGTTGCCACTGGCCAATAACGTCCTCCGTTCATGCTGAGCGAAATCGAAGCATGTGCCCGGCGTACATCACTTGGGGCAGGTGCTGCGACTTCGCTCGGCACGAACGGATTTTTGGGTCGGTCGTGCGGGCTGTCGGTGACGTGAGCTAGGGGGATTCAGGCACATGGACGAAGCCGATATCGTCGTTATCGGTGCCGGATCGGGCGGCGCGGCCGTGGCGGGTCGGTTGGCCGAGGATGGCCGCACGACCGTCGCGGTGATCGAGGCAGGCGGGCGCAACACCGGCTGGCGCACGACGATGCCCGGCGCGATGCCGTTCCAGACGACCGCGACCAACTGGCAATATGAAACCGTGCCGCAACCCGGCCTGAACGGACGGCGCGGCTATCAGCCGCGCGGGCGCGGGCTGGGCGGGTCGAGCGCGATCAACGCGATGCTGTATGTGCGCGGCAACGCTTGGGACTATGACCAGTGGGCGGCGCTCGGCTGCGATGGCTGGTCGTATGACGACGTCCTGCCCTATTTCCGACGGGCCGAGCACAATGTCCGCGGCGCGGACGCCTGGCACGGCGCCGACGGGCCGCTCTGGGTCAGCGACCAGGCTTTCGCCCACGCGGGATCGCGCGCATTCGTCGCGGCGGGCGCAAGCCTGCAGATGCCGGTCAACGCCGATTTCAACGGCGCGGCGCAGGATGGTGTGGGGCTGTATCAGGTCACGCAGAAGCACGGCGAGCGCTGGACCGCGGCGCGCGCCTATCTGACGCCGCGGGCCAATCTGGCGACGATCACCGACGCGCTGGTCGAGCGTGTGCTGTTCGAGGACGGCCGCGCCTGGGGGGTCGCCTATACCCGCGGCGGCGAGACGCGGACGATCCGCGCGCGGCGGGGCGTGGTGCTGGCCGGCGGCGTGTTCGCGACGCCGCAGCTGCTGATGCTGTCGGGGATCGGCCCGGGGCGGCATCTGGCGGAGAACGGCATCGCGGTGCGGATCGACCGGCCCGCAGTCGGCGCGGACCTGCAGGATCACATCGATTACGTCGCCTCGTTCGAGACCGCGACCGGCGGCTTCATGGGCCGGTCGCTCAAGGGCAGTCTGGGCGGGATCGGCGCGATGATCCGCTGGGCGGCGCGGCGTACCGGACCGATGACGACGCCGTTCGCCGAGGCCGGCGGATTCCTGCGCACTGTCCCCGACCTGCCCGCTCCCGACGTGCAGTTCCACTTCGTGATCGGCATGGTCGAGGATCATGGCCGCATGCAGGTGAAGGGGCACGGCTATAGCTGCCACGTCTGTGTTCTGCGCCCCGAGAGTCGCGGCACGGTGCGGCTGGGCGACGGCGATCCGCGCACCGCACCGCTGATCGATCCCGCCTTCCTGACCGACGATCGCGACATGGCGGTGCTGGTGCGCGGGGTGCGCGCGATGTACCGGATCCTGGAGGCCCCGGCGCTGCGCGCATTCGCGGCCAGGGACCGGTATCCGATCGACCTGACCGACACGCCCGCGCTCGAAAGGCTGATCCGCGCGCGCGCCGATACCGTCTATCACCCGGTCGGCACCGCGCGGATGGGATCGGATGCGCAGGCGGTGTGCGACCCACGGTTGCGGGTGCGCGGCGTGGACGGGCTGTACGTCGCCGACGCGTCGATCATGCCCCGACTGGTCAGCGGCAACACGAACGCGCCGACGATCATGATCGGCGAACGCTGCGCCGACTTCATCCGCGCGGACCTGAACGCCTGATGCCGCTGTCGGATACGCATCCGTGGTGGGAAGGCGGCGTGGTGTATCAGGTGTATCCGCGCTCGTTCCAGGACAGCGACGGCGACGGGATCGGCGACCTGGCCGGCATCGCGCAGCGGCTGGATCATATCGCGTCGCTGGGCGTCGATGCGATCTGGCTGTCGCCGGTGTTTCCCTCGCCGATGGCCGATTTCGGTTATGACGTCGCCGACTATTGCGGGATCGATCCGCTGTTCGGCGATCTCGCGGCGTTCGATGCGCTGCTCGCCGCGGTGCACGGTCGCGGGCTGAAGCTGATCCTCGATTTCGTGCCCAACCACAGTTCGGACCAGCACGCCTGGTTCCAGGCGAGCCGATCGTCGCGCGACGATCCCAAGCGCGACTGGTACATCTGGCGCGATGCCGCACCGGGCGGCGGTCCGCCGAACAACTGGACCAGCGATTTCGGCGGGTCGGCATGGGAATGGGACGCCGCGACCGGCCAATATTACCTGCACGCGTTCCTGAAGGAACAGCCCGACCTCAACTGGCGCAATGCGGATCTGCGCGCGGCGATGATGGACAGCCTGCGCTTCTGGCTGGACCGCGGGGTGGATGGATTCCGCATCGACGTGCTGTGGCACATCGTGAAGGCACAAGACCTGCCCGACAATCCGCCCAACCCCGACTGGACGCCCGACCGCACCGAGCGCGACCGGGTCTTGCAGGTCCATTCGACCGACCAGCCCGAGGCGCATGCCATCGCCGCCGAGATGCGCGCGCTGGCCGACAGCTATGGCAGCCGTGTACTGATCGGCGAGATCTTCCTGCCCAACGCCGCCCACGCCCGCTGGTATGGAACGCCGGAGCGCCCGGAAGTCCATCTTCCGTTCAATTTCCAGCTGGTCGAGAATCGATGGGACGCCGCGGTGCTGAAGCGCGTCATCGCCGATTACGAGGCATCGCTTCCGCCGCACGGCTGGCCCAACTGGGTGTTCGGCAGCCACGACGCACCGCGCATCGCCGCGCGGATCGGGGAGGCGCAGGCGCGCGTCGCGGCGATGTTGCTGCTCACCCTGCGCGGCACACCGACGCTGTATCAGGGCGACGAGATCGGGATCGGCCAAGTCGATATCCCGCCCGAGCGCATCCGCGATCCGCAGCATTTCCGCCAGCCGACGCTGAACATCGGGCGCGACCGATCGCGTACGCCGATGCCATGGGATGCGTCGCCACATGCCGGGTTCAGCACCGTCGAGCCGTGGCTGCCGCTCAATCCCGACTGGCCGACACGCAACGTCGCGGCGCAGGACGGCGATGCCGGATCGATGCTGACGCTGTACCGCCGCCTGCTGGCGCTGCGACGCGCAGAGCCCGCGCTGGTGGTCGGCGACATGACGCTGCTCGATGCGCCGCCGGGCGTGCTGGCCTATCGCCGGGGGGCGCTGACCGTCGCACTGAACCTGACGGATGCGACGATCGATTTCGGCTGGAGCGGAACGTCGCTGCTCTCGACGCTTTCAGAGGGTCCGACACCGGGCGTCCTTCGCCCCAACGAAGGACTTGTCCTCGCATGAAGATCGCCATGCTCGCCCCGATCGCGTGGCGCACCCCGCCGCGCCACTATGGTCCATGGGAACTGGTCACCAGCCTGTTGACCGAGGCGCTGGTCGCGCGCGGGATCGACGTGACCCTGTTCGCGACGCGCGACAGCCTGACCGCCGCGACGCTCGACGGCGTGGTGCCCGCTCCCTATTCCGAGGATCCGTCGATCGATGCCAAGGTCTGGGAGTTCCGCCACCTCGCGCATCTGTTCGGCCAGGCCGACCGGTTCGACCTGATCCACAACCAGGCCGATTTTCCCGCCCACGCCTTTTCGGGTTTGGTCGATACGCCGATCGTCACGACGATCCACGGTTTCTCGTCCGACCGCATCCTGCCGATGTACGTGCCGTATCAGGACCGGGTCCACTATGTCGCGATCAGCGATGCCGACCGGCATCCGTCGCTGAAATATGCCGCGACGATCCATCACGGCATTCCGATCGCCGACTTCGCGTTCGACCCACGCGGCAGCGACGACCTGCTGTTCTTCGGCCGTATCCACCCCGACAAGGGCGCGAAGGAAGCGATCGCCGCCGCGCGCGCGGCGGGCCGTGCGCTCGACCTGTACGGGATCGTCCAGGATCAGGGCTATCACGACCGCGAGGTCGCACCGGCGGTCGACGGGACGACGATCCGCTATCACGGTGCGGTCGGCGGGGCGCAGCGCATCGCCGCGCTCGGATCGGCGCGCGCGCTGCTGCACCTCATCAATTTCGACGAGCCGTTCGGCCTGTCGGTGATCGAGGCGATGGCATCGGGCACACCGGTCATCGCCAGCCGTCGGGGGTCGATGCCCGAACTGATCGACGACGGCGTCACGGGTTTCCTGGTCGACACCCCCGCACAGGCGGTGGACGCGATCGCGCGGGCCGGTGACATCGATCGCTCCGCAGTACGTCAGGCGGTGGTCGATCGCTTCTCGGTCGAGCGGATGGCGGACGACTATATCGCGCTGTACCGTCGCATCCTCGACGCCCGATGACCGACCGATTGGAGACTTGTCCGTGACCACGCCGCTCAGGATCCTGGGTTTCGCCGGCAGCCTGCGCGCCGCATCGCTCAACCGCGCGCTGCTGCGGGCGGCGCAGGCGGTTGCGCCGGCCACGCTGGCGATCACGATCTTCGATCTCGCGCCCGTCCCGCTGTGCAACGGCGATGTCGAGGATGCGGGCGATCCGCCGGGCGTCACGGCGTTCCGCGATGCGATCCGCGCCGCCGACGGACTGCTGATGGTAACGCCCGAATACAACCACGGCGTACCCGGCGTGATGAAGAACGCGATCGACTGGGCGTCGCGCCCGCCGCGCGATTCGGCGTTGTCGGGCAAGCCCGTCGGCGTGATCGGCGCGTCGCCCGGCATCACCGGCACCGCGCGGGGGCAGAGCCAGCTGCGGCAGGCGTTCGAGTTCACCAATTCGCCCGCGATGCTCCAGCCCGAGTTGCTGATATTCAAGGCGCACGAGAAATTCGATGCCGATGGCCGCCTGACCGACGACGCGACGCGGCGGTACCTGGTCGCCTATCTGGTCGCGCTGGAAGCGTGGGTGCGTCGTCTGGCCGTCACCGCATGATGTGGCGGATCGTCCTGGCATTGCTGGCGCTGGTCGCGGCGAACCCGGCCCTCGCCGAGGTGGTGGCGATCGCACAGTCGCCCGACCGGTCGATCCGCGTCACGGTGTCGATCGACGGCGATGGCCGGGCGACCTATGCGATCGCGCGCGCCGGCAAGCCCGTGATCGACGACAGCGCACTGGGCTTCCTGTTCACCGACGCGCCCAAGCTCGACCGCGGTTTCGCGCTGGTCGATGCGACGACGACGCGCAGCGATACGCGCTGGACCCAGCCGTTCGGCGAATGGACGACGATCCGGGACAACCATGTCGAACTCGTCGTGCGGCTGAAGGAGCGGTTCAGGCTCCAGCGCGCAATGACGCTCACCTTCCGCATCTTCGACGATGGCGTGGGGTTTCGCTACACGCTTCCCGACCAGCCCAATTTGCATCACGCCAACATCGCCGACGAACTGACCGAATTCGCGTTGTCGGAAGAGGGCACCGCGTGGTGGAAGCCCGCCTATGGCTGGAACCGCGAGGAGTATCTGTACCAGCGGACGCCGATCTCCGGAATCGGCACCGCGCAGACGGTCGCGACGTTCCGGCTGGCGAGCGGTACGCATCTGGCGATCCACGAGGCCGCGCTGATCGACTATGCGGCGATGAACCTGTCGCGGTTCGACGGGCGGCGGCTGCGCGCCAGCCTGACGCCGGGATCGGGCGCGCCCAAGGTCAGCCGCGACGCCGGCTTCTCGACGCCGTGGCGGACGATCGCGATCGCCGACGATGCGGCCGGACTGTACAACGCCAGTCGCATCACGCTGAACCTCAACGCGCCGAACGCGCTGGGCGACGTGTCGTGGATCAGGCCGGGCAAGTTCGTCGGCATCTGGTGGAACATGATCCGCAACGTCTGGACGTGGGACGTCGGGCCACGCCACGGCGCGACGACCGCGAACGTGCGACGCTACATCGATTTCGCCGCCGACAACGGCATCGCCGGCATCCTGGTCGAGGGGTGGAATGTCGGCTGGGAAACCGACTGGGCGCGGCAGTATTTCACGCGACCGACCGCCGATTTCGATGCGCCGGGGCTGGCCGCCTACGCCCGGTCGCGCGGCGTTCGCCTGATCGGACACCACGAGAGCGGCGGCGCGGCAAGCTGGTACGACGACCAGCGCGAAGCCGCCTTCGCCTATGCCGCAGGCCTGGACATCGGCGTGGTCAAGACCGGCTATGTCACCGATGCCGGCCAGATCGAGCGCGTCGATCCTGACGGGACGAAGCGACGCGAATGGCATGAGGGGCAGTGGATGGTGAACCATTACCTGCGCATCGTGCAGACCGCGGCGCGGCATCGCATCGGGATCGACAGTCACGAACCGGTCAAGGACACCGGGCTGCGCCGCACCTGGCCAAATTGGCTGACGCGCGAGGGCGGGCGCGGCATGGAATATATGAGCTGGGCAGCGAAGAACCCGCCCGAGCATGAGGCGAACCTGGTCTTCACCCAGCTGCTCGGCGGCCCGATGGACTATACGCCCGGCATCGTCAGCCTGAAGGGATCCGACGACAGCGACATCCCCTCGACGCTCGCCAAGCAACTCGCCAATTTCGTCGTGATCTATTCGCCCGTCGTGATGGTCGCCGACACGCCCGAAGCCTATGCACGCTATCCGGCGGCATTTCGCTTCATCCGCGACGTGCCGACGGACTGGTCGGATACCCGCGTACTGAACGGCGCAGTGGGCGATTACGTCACGATCGTGCGCAAGCAGAAGAGGTCGGACGACTGGTATCTGGGCGCGGTCGGCGACGAGCAGGCCCGGACGAGCACGATCGCGCTCGACTTCCTCGATCCCGGCAGGACGTACACCGCGCAAATCTATCGCGACGGCCCCGGTGCCGATTATCGCACGGCCAGCCGCCACGCGATCGCGATCGAGAACCGGGCGGTCCGGCGCGGCGACACGCTGACGCTGGCGCTGGCACCCGGCGGCGGTCAGGCGATCCGGTTCGTCGCGTCCGGCGGCGCGCGGCGGCGGCGGTGAAGCCTGTCCCGGGTCTGATCGAAAGCGGATCGCACGAACCCGGCGTAGCGATCGACCGCTTCGGCCTGCCCGCCGATACCGCGCTGCGCTACGAGCGACCCGATCCGCGCCTTGCCGGACTCGTCAGCGACTATCACGTGCTCGACTCGATCGAGCGGGTGCCCGACGGTGCAATCGACTGGATGCTGCCGAGCTGGGCGGCGATCCGCATCATCCTGAGCGAGCGGCCGATCGCGCTGCGGCTGGGCAATCGCTACTATGATCCGTTGCCGGTCGCATCGCTTTACGGCGTCACCAGCCGGGCGATGCGGCTGGAGACGCACGGCGGCGTGACTGTCGGCGTCGGGCTGACCCCGCTCGGCTGGGCACGGCTGTTCACGCAGCGCGCCGACGCCTTTCGCGATCGCATCACGCCGCTGGACCAGCTGTTGCCGCCGGCCCAGGTCGCCGCGCTGGTGACCCGGCTGCGCGCGTCGGACCGCTCGCGCGACGTGAAGGCGATCCTCGATGCCGCGCTGCTGCCGCTGATGCCGCGACCGCATCCCGACGAGCCGATGATCGCGCGGATCATGGCCATGCTGCTCGACGACCGCCGCCGCGACCTGAACGGCGCGGCCGAAGAACTGGGCGTCACCGACGACCGGCTGCGTAACGTCACCAACCGCTATTTCGGATTTCCGCCCAAGACATTGCTGCTGCGCAGTCGGTTTCTGCGGCACTTCGTCCACATGTTGGTGAACGGCGACGCGTCCGACCTGACGCACATCGCGCCGGCCTATCACGACGCATCGCACTTTCTGCGCGATGCCAGGCGTTTCCTGGGCATGACCCCGCGCGCGTTCATGGCAATGGACACACCGTATCTGAAAGCGGCCTTGCGCGCCCGGGCGATCGTGTTCGGCCAGCCGACCGCCACGCTGCGCGCCGCAGGGATCAACCGCCCGGAAGCGTGAAGTTCGGCTCGACTGGCTCGGCAACCGACGTGTCGCGTTCCCAGCCCTCGGTCTGCAGCGTCAGCGACATGATCGCGACAGCGTCGCCGCTCGCGTCAAGTTCAGGCATCGCGATGAACTCTGACGGCCAGGCGCGAAAAATGGTGTAGGCGAGAACCTTCTGCCCGGCCTCGTTGTACATCTCCAGCACGATGTCCCTGCGGACATCGCTGAGCGATACCACCTGATTGCTGCTGTCCCCGGCGGGATGATCCCACATCTGGTTCGCCCACTGCGAGAACGCCGGGTCAAGCGTGACCCCGCGTTGCAGCGTGATCGGCGCATACTCGCTCTGCCCCGGGATCTTGCGCGACGGTGTCGGGTCGCCGCCTCCCCGATGCGTGATGACCCGCGTGGCGCGAGTCAGCGCGCTGACCTTCGACACGCCGGCGACATAGCGCCCATCCCATTTCAGCCGAAACCGGAAACTACGATAGGGATCGTGGCGATAGGTCGCGTTCGGGAAGCCGGTATTGCTCGGCATGCACCATCATCCTCGTCAGCCCGGCGAGACACCGGCCGGTTGCCGGATCTCCGCGGTCACGAACTCGCCCGGTTATGCCGCCCGCCGGAGATCTCCTGAACGTAGACGCCCGGATAGGAGAGCTGCAGCGGCACCTGGCTAGCGCGCCGCCTTGGCGATCTCGACCGGCTGGAACTTGCCCAGTCCGCAACTGGCGCCCGGCGCGATGCCCGGCCCCTGCAGCACGGTGATGATATCGACCGAGCACAGCCGCGACGTGTTGAGCCGATACGAGAACCGCGCCTCGAACCCGAGCGACGGGCAGGCATCGGGCAACGTATTTCGATAGACGTTCCGACCGGCGACGAAATCGATCACGCGGTCGCTGCGGACATGGCTGCGCATTCCGACGGTCGGGATACAGTCGACCGCCTCGCCGACCGGCGTGGCGGCCGGGACCGCGCCGTCGCGCGCGAGAACGGGCGCGGCGGCGATGGCCAGCAGCAGCGCGAGCGGCAGTTTGCTCATGGCACCTCTCCTTCGCCGCGCGTCTGCTTCGGCGGCGCTGTCTTCGGTTTGAACGCACAAAGATCGGCGACGATGCAGCGCCAGCATTCGGGCGTACGCGCCTTGCAGGTATAGCGACCATGCAGGATCAGCCAATGATGCGCGTGCAGCCTGAACGGTTGCGGCACGACCGTGTCCAGCACCAGTTCGACCGCCAGCGGCGTCTTGCCGCGCGCGAGGCCCGTGCGGTTGCCGACGCGAAAGATATGGGTATCGACCGCGAATGTCTCGTGCCCGAACGCGGTGTTCATCACGACATTGGCGGTCTTGCGCCCGACGCCGGGCAGCGTTTCCAGCGCGTCGCGATCCTCGGGCACCTGACCATCGTAGCGGTCGATCAGCGCATGGCTGAGCGCGATCACGTTCTTCGCCTTGGTGTTGAACAGGCCGATCGTCTTGATGTGATCCTTCAGACCGTCCTCGCCGAGCGCGATCATCCGCGCGGGCGTGTCGGCGATGCGGAACAGCGCACGCGTCGCCTTGTTCACACCGACGTCGGTCGATTGCGCGGACAGGGCGACGGCGACCAGCAAGGTGTAGGGGTTGGAATATTCCAGTTCGGTCACCGGGTGCGGATTGTCCTGCGCCAGCCGGTGGAAGAAATCGACGATATCGGCCTTCTTCAAAGCCCGAGCACCTCGCCCATCGCATAGCGGCCCGGCGGTTGCGTCGCGAGCCAGAGCGCCGCGCGCACCGCCCCGCGTGCAAAGATCGCGCGGCTGTCGGCCCGGTGGACCAGTTCGATGCGCTCACCCTCGCCCGCGAATACGACGCTGTGGTCGCCGATCACCGAACCGCCGCGCAGCGAGGCAAAGCCGATCGTGCCCTCGCTGCGCGCACCGGTCACGCCCGCGCGATCATATGCGCTCAGGTCGCCCAGCGGCGCGCCACGCCCGTCGGCGGCGGCGCTGCCGAGCAGCAGCGCGGTGCCCGATGGCGCATCGACCTTGTGCCGGTGGTGCATCTCGACGATCTCGATGTCCCAGTCGGCATCCAGCCGCGCCGCCGCCTCGCGCACCAGTTGCGCCAGCAACGTCACGCCGAGCGAGGTGTTGCCGGTCTGAAGCACCGCGATATCCTGTGCCGCGGCATCGAGCAGCGCGTGGTGCGCCTGGCCCAAACCGGTCGTGCCGACGACGATCGGCGTACGCGCGATCCGCGCGGCGGCCAGATGCGCCTCCAGCGCGGCGGGACTCGAGAAATCGACCAGCACGTCGGCGGCCAGCGCGATCGGCGCGGGATCGTCCTGCGCATCGGCCCCGCCGGCGTGGCGCGCACCGAAGCCCGCCAGTTCGGCGACGATCGCCTGCCCCATCCGCCCCAGGCTGCCGTAGATGCCGATCGCCGTCATGCGGGCATTCCGCCACGCCGATGGAGGGAGGGACACCGCGGATCGGAAAAGCTCGTCACGCGCCGCGATGTGCCACAGGCGACCGGATCGGCCCAGCCCGAATCGCGACCGAGTGCGAAATGCCGCGCCGAAACCGCCAAATTACTCATTTTGGGCAACGCCGCGCTTGCCAGCCACGACGCCACCGGGTTCGTGGGCGGGAACCTGTTTTCGCCTGAGGAACTGTGTGTGCCGAGGACCGATATCGCCAGCGGTGTGCCGCTGCGCCTGCTCACGCGCCTGCTGGCCGACATGCAGACGACGATCAACGCCGCCGGGCTGCGCGCGTTCGATGGCGACATGGATCGGTTCGTCATCTTCGCGCTGGTGCTGCGCGAGGGGCTGCCGGGCCAGGCCGGCGCGCGTCCGATCTCGGCCCATTCGCTGTCCACGTCGCTCGGGCGGTCGTTCGAGACGGTGCGCCGCCACGTCAACGGCCTGATCGCCAGCGGATATTGCATGCGGGTGCGCGGCGGCGTCGTCGCGACCCCCGACGTGATGATACGTCCCGCGATGCGCGACCTGTTCATCCTGTCGCACGACAGCTTCGTGCGGTTCGTCGAGGATCTGACGGCGATCGGCGGAATGCCGGCGATGCCGCCTGCCGCCGCTGCATATGACAGCGCGATCGGCATCAACGGCGCGGTCGATACGATGCTGGTCACGGTCGATACGAATCAGGGGCTGCACGGCGACTGGCTCGATCTCGTGCTGTTCTCGACCATATTGTGCGCCAATGCCCAGCGGTACGCGCGTGATCCGGCGGTCGTGACGGGTGATCCGCTGGACGAGCGCCACGCCGTACGGCCGAGCGTGATCGCCCGCGCGCTGGGACTGTCCGAGACGACGGTGCGCCGCCGCATCGCCCGGCTGGTCGTCGATGGTGGCCCGCTGGTCCAGCTGCGCCGCGGGCTGATGGTGTCGCAGGACTGGCTGGCGACACCCCGCGCCGCCGAAACGACCGCGGCGACGCTCGCCGGTGTGCGCCGCGAACTGCGCAAGGCGGTGACCCGCGGCTTCCCGATCCACGCGCCGGCGACCGCCTATATCGACGGACGCCCGCCGATGCCGATCTTCGCTTAGGCGCTAGCGCGCCTTGGCCGGTGCCACGACAACCGCATTCTTGCCGCCGCGTTTGGCCTGGTACAACGCGACGTCGGCGGCGTTCAGCGCCTGCGGGCCGTCGTGCGCCAGTGCGGCGATGCCGGCGGAGAAGGTGATCCGGCCGATCGGCTGTCCACTGTCCTGGTTGACCAGCGATCGACGCGACAGCCGTTCGCGCACATCGTCGAGCAGCATCATCGCCTCATGCGGGGACTGGCCCTCGATCAGCACGGCGAATTCCTCGCCGCCATAGCGGGCGACACAGGCATCGACGCCGAGTTCGCTCGCCAGGAAATTGCCGAAGAACTTCAGTACGCGGTCGCCGGCCTGATGGCCGTGGACGTCGTTGACCAGCTTGAAATCGTCGATGTCGCACAGCGCCACCGCGACGCGACGGGTCGGATCGCGCGCTTCGCGATCGGCGATGAGCGCCGCGATCCGACGTTCCAGGCCGCGGCGGTTGGGCAGGCCGGTCAGATGGTCGCACTCCGCCGCTTCGCGCGCCTTGTCGAGGTCGCCGCGCAACTTGTCGGTTTCGCGACGGGTCTGCTTCAGTTCGGTCTCGACCATCCGCGTCGTCGTCACGACTTCGCGCGTCAGCCCGGCGATATATTCCAGCGTACCGGTCGGATCGGACGCCAGCTGGGTCTGCGCCACGTCCAGTGCATTGCCGTAATCGCGCGCCGAACTGTGCGAACGGTCGGCGGCGCTTAGACACTCGACCAGCCGCGCCTCGAGCTTGTCGGCCAGCAGCGCCAGTGCGTCGGATACGCTGCGGCGCGGGCGCACCTGCTCGGCCAGTGCCGCGATCAGACTGTGGTCGAGCCGCCCGTGGCGCGCGATCAGATCGGCGACCGCGCGCGCCACCGACGGGTCGGATCCCGAGAGATAGATGTGCGCGATCTCGAAGTTGATCGGCGTCGGCGACAGACCGTGCGTGAACAGGAAGTCGCCGACGTCTTCGTACAGGCGGCGATCCACCAGGTTGCGCGTCGCCGGTTCGGCGGTGTCGCGCTGCGCGGCGGCGGCACCGGGTGCGAACCACGATGACAGCCGGCCGAGGCGCTGGGTGGAGAAGGCGGGCGCATTCATCGGGACAGGCTCCGTCCGACAGCGGCGGCAGCGGCGGCGAAGCGCTGGCGCGGGGTGGCGGCATAGGGCCGCGCGGGATTGTACGAGGATGGCGGTGGCATCGCGCCGGCGCGGACCGCCGCGCGTGCCTCCGTCCAGCCGTCGCCGAACCAATAGGCACCGGTTTCGGCTTTCAGGATGCGCTCGGCACCCGACAAGCCGTCGGTCGCGTAATCGACCGGCGGGATCGCGCGTTGCTGCGCGATATCGTAGAAGGCGCGGACGCGTGGCATCGTCGGTTCGTCGTCGCTGCCCTCTATCACCAGCGCCAGCCGGTTCGAGCGCAGCCGGACCAGGCCGCCGGTCGGGTGGATGCCGATGCTGGCGACGAACGCCTGCAACAGCGCCGGGTCGAAATGCCCCTCCCACTCCAGCATCCGGGCCAGAGCGTCGTTGGCGGACCAGGCGCGCTTGTACGGGCGGTTCGAGGTCACCGCGTCATAGACGTCGCAGATCGCCCCCATCCGCGCGTAGAGACTGATGTCGTCGCCGGCCAGACCGAACGGATAGCCGAGGCCGTCGATCCGCTCGTGATGGTGCAGGCAGACGTCCAGCGTGATCGCCGACACGTCCGGGCAATCGACCAGCATGGCGTGGCCCGCCTCCGGATGGCCGCGGACCAGGGCGATCTCGTCATCGTCGAGCCGGCCGGGCTTTTCGAGCACGTCCTCGGGAATCGCCATCTTGCCGATATCGTGCAGCAGCCCGGCAAGGCCGATCGTGCGGATCTCGCCCTCGTCCAGCCCGATGTGGCGGCCGAGGTTGATCATCAGCGCGCAGACCGCGACGGAATGGAGATAGGTATATTCGTTCTTCGACTTCAGCCGTGTGACCTTGACCATCGCGGACGGATCGCGCGACACCGAGGCGGCGATCTCGTCCACCAGCGGGGCGACCGCATCGACGCGGACAGCATGGCCCATCCGCGCCTCGCCGAACATCGCGGTCACCGCCTGCTTCGATCGCTCGACGGTTTCCTTGGCGCGGTCGATCTCGCTCGGCGCGGCCAGGCGGACGCGACGACGTGGCGGCGGTGGCGCCGGAATCTCCGCCTCGACGGGTTCGACCGGAGCGACGGTGCGCTCGTCGAGGATCTCGACCGTGGTGGCGGTCGCCTCCTCGACCGGTGCCGGGCCCAGCCCACGGGCGGTATCGATCGTCACGCCGACCCCACAGGCGCGCAGGCGATCGAGGTCGTCCCGGTCCTCCAGCAGGAAGCGGCGACGCCAGAACGGGCTGTCCAGCCACGAGCCGTCGAGCGACTCGATGAACATCCCCAAGCGCAGCCTGTCGGTGTCGATGCGCAGCAGCATCTGCCTGATGAACCCCTCGAATTCCGTAGTGACGAGCATGGGTGTACGCCGGATCGGTTAACGCAGGTTTAGTCGTCCCGCGCGGCACCGCCGTTTTGAGTATCGGCAGCACGGCGATGGCATCGAAGGACCGCGACCGGTACAGGTCGCATCATGTCCGATATCCATTCCATCGTCGTCCTGACCGGTGCCGGCATCTCCGCCGAAAGCGGCATCGCCACGTTTCGCGGTCCCGGCGGATTGTGGGAGGGACACCGCGTCGAGGATGTCTGTACGCCGCAGGCGCTGGCGGCGGATCCCGTGCTGGTCCACCGCTTCTACGACCTGCGCCGCGCCGCACTCGATACGGTGGAGCCCAATGCCGCGCATCTCGCACTGGCACGGCTGGACGCGGCGTGGCCGGGCGATCTGCTGATCGTCACGCAGAACGTCGACGACCTGCACGAACGCGCCGGGGCGACGCGGATGTTGCACATGCATGGCGAACTTCGCTCGGCCCTGTGCGCGGCCTGTGGCGCGCGGCGATCGTGGGACGGTGCCCTGCCGCCCGGATCGATGTGCAGCGCCTGCGGCCGGGCGGCGCTGCGGCCCGACATCGTGTTCTTCGGCGAGATGCCCTACGAGATGGACCGGATCGAGGCGGCGCTGGCGGGGTGCGATCTGTTCGTATCGATCGGCACGTCGGGCGCGGTCTATCCGGCTGCCGGCTTCGTCCGCACCGCGCGGTATCACGGCGCGCAGACGCTGGAGCTGAACCTCGATCCGTCCGACGGCAGCATCCATTTCGACGAGAGCCGGATGGGGCGCGCGGGCGAGCTGGTGCCCGCGTGGGTCGACGCCGTGCTGGCCGACGCATGACGCGGCTGCTGATCTTCGGCCTCGGCTATGCCGCGGGCTTCGTGGCGCAGGCGGTGCGCGCAGGCGGCGGCGCGGTGATGGCGACGGGGCGCAGCGGCGATCTGGATTTCGCCGACGGCGACGGTGTGCGCGCCGCGATCATGGCCGCCACCCACATCCTGTCGTCGGTCCCGCCCGGCGATGACGGCGATCCGGTGCTCGACACATATGGCGATGCGCTGGGGGACCGCTGGCTCGGCTATCTGTCCTCGACCGGCGTCTACGGCGACGCCTGCGGGGCGTGGGTGGACGAGGCCACGCCGATCGCCGGGCGTCGCGCCAATCGCAACGCCGCCGACGCGCGGTGGCTGGCGCTGGGGGCGCGGGTATTCCGGCTGCCCGGCATCTACGGCCCAGGCCGTTCGCCGCTCGACCGGGTGGCGCAGGGCAAGGCGCACCTGACCGCGCTGCCCGATCAGGTGTTCAGCCGCATCCACGTCGCCGACATCGCCGGCGGCGTGATCGCCGGCTTCACCGCACCGCCGGGCGCCTATAACCTGTCCGACGACCTGCCGGCCAACCAGGACGCGGTCATCACCCATGCCGCGCAGTTGCTGGGCGTCGCCCCGCCACCGGTCGTCGACCTGGCGACCCTGTCGCCGCAGGCCCGCGCCTTCTATGCCGAGAACCGCCGCGTCGCGAACGGCAAGGCCAAACGCGTCGCGGGCTGGACGCTACGCTATCCCGACTATCGGTTGGGCCTGCGCGCGCTGAGCGCGATGACCAGTCCCACCATCGCCAGCGCCGCGCCACCGGCGGCCAGCAGCGACCAGCGATAGCCCTCGAACAGCGTCGACAACAGCATGGCGATGACGGGAACGATGACGCCCGAATAGGCTGCCTTGGCCGGGCCGATGACGCGCAGCACACCGAAATACAGCGGAAACGCGATCGCCGACGCGAACACGCCGAGGTAGAGAACGCCCAGCCAGTAGCCTGGCCGGGCATCGAACACCGGCGGGCCGACTGTGGCCCAGGCGAAGGCGGCGTCCATCCCCGCGCCCAGCAGCATCGCGATGCCGAGCATGCCCGCCATCGGATAGCGTTTCGCGGCCTGCGTACCCTGCATGATGTTGGCGCTCGACGCCGAGAAGACGCCGGCCAGCGTGAAGCCGATCCCGGCCAGCAGCGCAGCCGTGTTCTGCGGATCGTCGCGCAGTTCGTGGACGAACAGCAGCGCGACGCCGGCAATGGCGACCGCGGACCCCGCCAGCAGCTGGCTGCCCATCCGCTGGCCCAGAAAGATCCGCGCGAAGACCGCGTTGGGCACCAGCATCAGTGCAAAGACGACCGCGACCAGTCCCGAGGTGATGAAGCTCTCGGCGCGATAGACGAAGTTGAAGTTCATCACGAACTGGCTGAGCCCCAGCGCTGCGGCGAAGCCCCACCCTCGCGCATCCAGCCGGACCAGCTCGCCCCGCCACGCCGCCCAGGCCAGCATCACGATGCCCGCGACGACGAACCGATAGCTGACGGACCAGCTCGGCGGCACCGCGCCCAATTGCCCGGTGATGACGATCCAGGTCGAACCCCAGATCAACGTGACGATGCCGAACGGGATCAGGACCGCGAGGCGTGTCGATTGCGGGGGCGGGGCGGCGGCCATGTCGCGCCTTAACCGCCGCGACGCGCGACGACATCCCTAATCTTCGGGCGTAACGATAAGCCGGGCTGATCGATCACAACGCCGCGATCGCCTCCGCCAGCGGCGCGATCTCGGCCGCGCGCTGATTCCACGAGATCACCAGCCGCGCCTCACCGGCGCCCCAGTCGTAGAAGTCGAAGCCTATCGCGCGCAGCGACGCGGCTTCGTCGGGGGTCACGCGCAGGAAGACCTCGTTGGCCTCCACGGCGTGGACCAGCCGGTCCCCCGCGGCGCGCGCCAGCAGCGCCGCGCCGGCATTGGCCGCGCGCGCATTGGCCAGCCACAGGTCGTCGTCGAGCATCGCCAGCAACTGCGCCGCCAGGAACCGCCCCTTCGAGAACAGCAAGCCTGCGCGCTTGCGGCGATAGAGGATCGGGTCGGCGCGGTCGGGCTGGAAGAACACCAGCGCCTCCGCGCCCATGCCGCCGTTCTTGACGAAGCCGAACGACAGCGCATCGACGCCGGCGCGCCACGTCACGTCGGCGGGCGAACAGCCCAAGTGGGCGACCGCATTGGCGAAGCGCGCGCCGTCCATATGCAGGCCCAGGCCACGTGCCCGTGCGAGATCGCCGATCGCGGCGACTTCGGCAGGCGTGTAGGTCAGGCCATATTCGGTGGCGTTGGTGATCGAGATCGCGTGCGGCTGGACCTGATGGACGTCCTTGCGGATCGGATCGATCACCGCACGGATCGTGTCCGGCGTCAGCTTCGCGCCATCGCCCTCGCCCAGCAACAGCTTGGCACCGTGCGTGTAGAATTCGGGCGCGCCGGCCTCGTCGACCTGGATATGCGCATCGCGGTGGCAGACGATCCCGCCATGCGGCGGGCAGAGCGCAGTCAGCGCCAGGCAATTGGCGGACGTGCCGGTCGGCACCCAAAGAACGCGTACCGCCGTCTCGAACAGGTCGGAAAAGCGGGCGTCGAGCTGCCGGCTCCAGCGGTCGCCGTCATAGGCGGTGTCGAGCGTGTTGGCGGCGACCATCGCGTCGAGGACGGCGGGGTGCACCGGGGCGGCATTGTCGGAGAAGAAGCGCATGCGTCCGCTGTGTCGCTCACCCACCCACGCGTCAACGCTCAGACGTAATGCGGATCGCGGTCGTTCGGCAGATCCTCGTAATGGACCAGCGCGGGTTCCGGCCCCAGCGGTACGGGTACGCCATCGCGGAATGCCCATTCGCCGCGGTCGCAATCGGACGCGCGGACATAGCCGTTGATGTACAGCCGGCGCATGTGGCTCTCGCTGTTCCGCCCCGAAGCGTGGACCAGATACGGGTTCCAGAAGGCCAGATCACCCGGTGCCAGTTCCAGTTCGATCGTGTCGGCACTGGAATAGCCGATCTTCTCAAGCGCGGCGTCATCCATCGACCGGCCCAGCACATCGGCATCGACGTCCAGATCGACGTCGCCCAGCACATGGCTGCCCGGAACGAAGCGCATGCAGCCCGACGCGGTGGTGTGCGGGTCGATCGCGAGGCCCGTCTGGATGTAGGATGTGCCCAGGTTGCGATAGACGCTGTCGGGCTTGCGGAACCGGGAATCCTGGTGCCAGGCGAAGTCACCCGCACCGCCCGGCTCCTTCCAGTGGACCTGATTGATGATCTGTTTCAGGTCGCGGCCGATGAACGGGCCGAGCAGATCGACGAAGCGCGGATCCGTGCGCACCGCGTTCATCACCTCCTGATGATAGGACGGCCACTGCGCCATCCGCACCTTTGGCGCGCCATCGGTGCCCGGTGCGACGTTGTAAAACAGATTGCCGTGTCGCCAGCTTGCGCCAAGCCGCACACCCTCGGCCCACAACTGGTCCATCGCGGCGCCGATCTCTGCGATCTCGGTCGGGGAAAAGAACCGGCGGACGACGACATAGCCGTCGCGCGCATAGGTGTCGGCAATCGTTTCGCGCGTCATGAGAGCGGGTTGTAGCGCAAAATCGTGTCGATTGCATGACCGGACGTTCCGTCCCCCTTCCCTCACCTCAAACCCGTTCGCCCTGAGCGAAGTCGAAGGATATGCCGCAAGGGGTATCGCCCGCAGCATGTGCTTCGACTTCGCTCAGCACGAACGGGGGGTGGGAAATGGACGGCGGTGGCGGGAAGATCCAGCGGACCGGTCGCCTGTCGATCCGCCGGCAGATCCGCGTCTGCCGAACGATCGTGCTCCGGCGCAGGCCGGAGCGCTGGCAGTCGATAGCCTGGCGGTCGTCAAGGCTCCGGCCCGCGCCGGAGCACCGTCACGCGGGAAGTTCGCGACGTTTACCGATCCGGCGGCAGATCCCCGTCGTCTTCGGGCGGGGCGCGACGGTCTTCGCGGCGGCCGGCGGGGACGGGATCGCGGCGGCGGTCGGCGGGGCCGACGTCGAAACTGCCGTCGCGGCCCAGGCGGACGTTCAGGCCCAGCCCCTCGATCTCCGCCTGTACGCCGTCATCGACGACCGGCGCTTCCGCATTGTCCAGCCCGTCGAGCAGATCGCCGACCGGATCCTCCTCGACCACCGGTGCCGGCGGCGGGGCGACGCCCAGCGCTTCGATCATGAAGTCGCGCCAGATCCGCGCCGGAATGCCGCCACCCGAGAGGCCCGGGTTCGAGCTGTTGTCGTCGTTGCCGACCCACACGCCCGCGACCAGCCCCTGGGCATAGCCGACGAACAGCGCGTCGCGATTGTCCTGCGTCGTGCCGGTCTTGCCGAAACCCGTGATCGACAGCGCCGCCTGCCGCCCGGTGCCGCTGGCGATCGACCGTGCCAGCAGGTCGCGCATGCCGGTCAGCTCCGCCTCGCCCATCGGCGTACTGCGGCCGCGCAGCTTCTCCAGCCAGCTGCCTTCCTGCTCCTCCGACAGGCCGCGCGGTCGGACCGGATAATCGCCCGCGGCAATCGCGGCATAGGCGGATGTCAGTTCCAGCAACGACATCGTCGAGGTGCCGAGCGCGATCGACGCCTCGTCGGCGATCGGCGACGTCACGCCCAGATCGCGCGCGGCGCGGATCACGTTCGACACGCCGACCTGCTTGGTCAGCCGCGCCGCGGCAACGTTCGACGATTTGGCGAAGGCGCGCGCCAGGCTGATCTCGCCGGCATAGCGGCCGTCCGAATTCTTCGGGCTCCATTCGCCGATCGTGACCGGCTCATCGAGCACGGTCGAATCGGGTGTCATACCGCTGCGCAGCGCCGCGAGGTAGACGAACAGCTTGAACGTCGATCCCGGTTGGCGTCGCGCCTGCACCGCGCGGTTGAAGGTGGATTTGCGATAGTCCTTGCCACCGACCATCGCGACGACCGTGCCGTCCGGGCGCATCGCGACCAGCGCGACCTGCGCCTCGCGCAGGCCCGCACGGCGCACCGCGCGTTCGGCGGCGCGCTGCATGCGGCGGTCGAGCGTGGTCGTGACGGTGATCTCGTTGGCGATCTCGCCCGACCGGTCGCGCGCCTCGGGCAATACCCAGTCGGCGAAATAGGTGCCGGTCGGCAGCGTCTCGGTCCGCTCGACGTTCAGGCGGGCGGGGCCGACGTCGGCCGCCTCGCCCTTGGTCAGGAACCCGGTATCGACCATCGCGCCGACGACCAGCTTCTGCCGCGCCCGCGCGCCCGACAGGTTGAGCGTGGGGGCAAGCCGCGACGGCGCCTTGACGAGGCCAGCCAGCATCGCCGCCTGGGTGATGCTCAGCTGGTCGGGCCGCTTGCTGAAATAATGCCGCGACGCCGCGGACAGACCGTAGACGTTGTCGCCGAAATAGACGTTCGACAGGTAGCGGCTGAGGATCTCGTCCTTGCTCAGCCACGCCTCCAGCCAGAACGAGATCATCAGTTCGCGCGCCTTGCGACCGAACGTGCGGTCGGACGACAGGAACGCGTTCTTGGCCAGCTGTTGCGTGATCGTCGATCCGCCCTCGCGCATGCCCCCGGCACGAAAGTTGTTCCACATCGCCCGCGTGATGCCGCGCGGGGACACGCCCCAGTGCGAATAGAAACGCCGGTCCTCGATCGCCATGAACGCGTTGGGGATATGTCTGGGCAGTTTCGTCACATCGACGGGATCGCCGATGATCGCGCCGCGCCGTGCGATTGGCGTGCCGTCGGCGGCCAGCAGCGTGATACTGGGCGGCGTCGGCGGCTTCAGCGATCGCGAGAGTGGCGCGGTGACCGCCAGCCAGACGATCGCGATGACCAGCAGGACGATGAATGCGCCCAGCCCGCGCACGATCCAGCGCCCCCACCGAATGCCCGGCCTCCGTGGCGGCGGCGGGTCGAAATGCAGTGGACCGGGCGCGCCGGGATCGGTCGCCGCCGATGTGCGCAGCCGCGCGCGGTCGAACGCGGCAAAGGGATCGTCGGGCATGTCGGGGGCAGGCCGGGGGGTTTTGCGGAACAACGACGCCAGACTCATGAAACTGTATTATCCGCCTAATACGCCGACTGCAAGGATGGTTGGCGTGTTACCTCCTTACCGTTCGCCCAGAGCGAAGTCGAAGCCTGTCCTGAGCTTCGCCCAAGCGGGCATGTCACTCATGTGCTTCGACTTCAGCCTTTGGCTGAAGTTCATCCTGAGCGCCTGCCTTGCAGGCAATCGAAGGGCTCGGCACGAACGGAGATGATCGATTATCCTACCGGCACGAACGCGAGATGCTGGAAATCGTAGCTGAAGTCGGCCAGCGGCGACAGCGCGGTCATGGTCACGCCGGTCACGCGGCCGTCCTTGACCGCGAACCTGACCACCGCGTCCTCGCCCGCTTCGGCTGGAAAGCGGGTGCGAAAGGCGTCTGTGCCCCAAGGCGTGAGCACACTCTTGAACACCGGGGTCGGCACGAAATCGATGCTCAGTCCGCTGCCCTTCGCACTCACGACGATGTCGCCGTACCAGGGATCACGATAGCGCCCGGCATAGGCGGCCAGCGGCAGGCTGGGTGCGCCCGGCGGCGGGGTGTCGAACCCGCCGGCGACGGTGGCCAGCGCCTCGGCATCGCCCTTGGCCTTGCGATCGGCGTAATTCCGGACCCAGTCGAACGCCGGCGCATCGATCAACCGGTCGAGGATCGCGTTGCGGATCGCCGAGGACACGCCATCCTCGACATTGGTGAAGACCGCGATGCCCAGCCCCCGTCCGGGCAGCATGGCGGTCTGCGTCACCTGGCCCGACAGTCCGCCGGAATGCGAGATCAGCCGCTGACCGCGATAGTCCTGGACGAACCAGCCGAGCGCATAGGCCTGCATCACGCCACGCGTGGGCGATTCGGGCGTGGGTCCGGTGCCCGACCCGGTGATCGTCTGCGGCTTCCACATCTCGGCCGCCTGCGCCTTGCTCCACAGCGGCGTACCGTCGGGCAGGACGCCGGCGTTCAGCTGGACACCCAGCCATTTGGCGATGTCGGTGACGCTGGCGTTGATCCCGCCCGCGGCGTCGATCGCCGGAGTCTCGTCGGGCGCGATCACGACCTGCCTGCCGATCCCGCGCACCGGCGGGCCGAGCCGCGCGTGACGACCCGCGACGTTCGTATCCGTCAGCAGCGACAGCGACGGCACCGTATCGGCCATCCGCAGCGGAGCCAGCAACCGCGTCGCGATGAACTGCTGCCAGCTCTGCCCGGACACGCGCTCGATCAGCAGCCCGGCGACGATGTAGAGAATGTTGTCATAGGCATAGCCGCTGCGGAAACCCTTGTCGGGCTTCAGATATTGCAGCGCCTTCACCGCATCCGCGGCGCTGCGCGCAGAGGCCGGGAAATACATGAGATCGCCGGCACCGAGCGGCAGGCCGCTGCGGTGGACCAGCAGGTCGCGCACCGTCATCATCTGCGTGACCACGGGGTCGTACATCCTGAAATCGGGCAGGAATTTCACCACCGGGTCGTCCCAGCCGACCTTGCCCGCATCGACCAGCAACGCCAGCGCGGCGGCGGTGAAGCTCTTGCTGTTCGATGCGATGCCGAAGCGGGTGTGCGCATCGACGCGGGCCGGCTTGCCCAAGGTGCGGACGCCATAGCCGCGGACCAGCGGCGGCGCATCCTTGCGCACGATCGCAACGCCCACGCCCGGCACGTCGAACCGCGTCATGAACGACTGGACCAGGGGGTCGAGCCACGCGTCGCCGTCCTGCGCCAGCGCGAACCGCGGCATCGCCAGCATCGCCCCGCCGCCCAGGCCCAGGGCGAGTGCGGTGCGGCGGTCGAGTGTCAGTCCGGTCATCGGTGTAGTCCCCGCCTTGGTTCGTTCGCTCCACCTTCCCCCGTTCGTGTCGAGTAAAGATCGATTAGCCGCGTCAGCGGCGTATCGAGAGCGTGTATCGAGACATCGCCCAGCCATTATCCCTCGATACGCGGTCTCGATACGGCCTTCGGCCTACTCGATCGCTACTCGGGACGAACGGGGATGAGAAGGCCTACGGTGACCGGCCCCCTCACGCCTCCAGCTCGACGTCCCAGTACAGCCAGTCGTGCCAAGTCTCGTGCAGGAAATTGGGCGGGAAGCGCCGGCCGTGTTCCTGCAGGTGCCAGTTGGTCGGGCGGATCGGCTCGACGTGCAGCGGCATCTTCGCCTCGCGCGGGGTGCGCCCGCCCTTGCGTAGGTTGCAGGGGGCGCAGGCGGTCGCGACATTCTCCCACGTCGTGCGCCCGCCGTACGCGCGCGGGATGACGTGGTCGAACGTCAGGTCCTTGCCAGTCCCGCAATACTGGCATTCGAACTTGTCGCGCAGGAACAGGTTGAACCGGGTGAAGGCGGGAAACTGCGACGGGCGGACATATTGTTTCAGCGCAATGACGGATGGCAGTTTCAGCCGCGCGGTCGGGCTGCGCACCTCGCGCTCGTAGTGGCTGACGACATCGACGCGATCGAGGAACAGCGCCTTGACCGCGGTCTGCCACGGCCAGATGGACAGCGGATAATAGGACAGCGGCGTATAGTCGGCATTCAGCACCAATGCCGGGCAACTGTCCGGATGCCGTATCAGGTCGGGATGGAACATGAACCCCCCACACTTAAGCTTGCGCCGTCGCCTTCTTGGCCGAAAAGGTGACACGCCCATGACAGCATATGCCGTGCTGCGCGGTCAAGCGCCCGCGCGGGGCGCACGTCGATGACGCCGGTCGTCACCCGCTTCGCGCCCAGCCCGACCGGGCGACTGCACCTGGGCCATGCCGTGTCGGCGATCCGCGCGCATGATTTCGCCCGCGCGCGCGGCGGCCGGTTCCTGCTGCGGATCGAGGATATCGACGGCACACGCAGCCGCGAGGACCATGTCGCGGCTATCGTCGAGGATCTGGCATGGCTGGGTCTGACGTGGGACGACGCCGTCGTACGCCAGTCCGAACGGCTGGCCCTGTACGACACCGCGCTCGACCGATTGCGGGGCATGGGGCTGCTCTACCCGTGCGTCTGCACCCGCAGCGACATTGCCGCCAGCCTGTCCGCGCCGCACGGACCCGGCGCGGTGTATCCGGGCACGTGCCGCGGGCGCGACATCGATCTGGCCCGGCCGCATTGCTGGCGGCTGGATATGGCGAAGGCCGTGGAATCTGTGTCCGGGGAGGAGCCGACGTGGCACGACGCGACCGCCGGCACGGTCGTCGCGACGCCGCAGATCCACGGCGACGTCGTTCTGGCGCGCAAGAATGCGCCGGCCAGCTATCATCTGGCGGTCACGCTCGACGACGCGGCGCAGGGCATCAGCGATGTGGTGCGCGGGCGCGACCTGTTCGACAGCACGCATGTCCACAGACTGCTCCAGGCCCTGCTCGATCTGCCGACGCCGCGCTATCACCATCACCCGCTCCTGACCGATGCCTCGGGCCGGCGGCTGGCGAAGCGCGACGGCGCACCGACGCTGGCCGCGATGCGCGCGGACGGGATCGACGGAACCGCCCTCGCGGCGGGTGTGCGCGATGGCAGCTTCCCCATTGGTTTCCACGCTGTTCGCGCCTAGATAAGGCGTCATGAACATCTTCCTTGCCATCCTGCTGCTCGCGGCGATGATCGCAACGGTCGTCGCGCTGGTGCGCGGCATCGTCGTCTTCCTCAAGACGACCGAGGAGGAACTGAAAAACGGTACTGGCCCGAGTACGTCGGCGCTGAAGTCGAACAAGATGATGCAGTACCGCGTCTTCTTCCAGGCGCTGGCAGTGTTGATCGTCGTCGTCATCCTGTTCGCGGCGGGACGGACCTGACCGCCGCGCAGTTGGCCTGATGGTCAAGCTCAACCGCATCTATACGCGCACCGGCGATGCCGGCACGACCGGGCTTGTCGACGGCAGCCGCGTGTCCAAGGCCGATCCGCGAATGGCCGCGATCGGCGACGTGGACGAGGCGAATTCGGCGATCGGTTTAGCGCTGTCGTCGCTGGCACCGGGCGCGGTCCGCGATGAGCTCACGCGCATCCAGAACGACCTGTTCGATGTCGGTGCCGACCTGGCCACACCCTCCCAGATTACGGGTGCGCTGCGGGTGACGGCGAAGCAGTCGGTGCGGCTGGAGCAGGCGATCGATGCGTTGAACGCCGATCTCGAGCCCCTGACCAGCTTCATTCTTCCCGCCGGCGATCCCGGCGCGGCGGCGCTCCACCTGGCCCGCGCGATCGTTCGCCGCGCCGAGCGAACCGCGGTCGCCTGCGCCGTCGATACGGCTCTGTCGCCCGAAATCCTGATCTATGTGAATCGCTTGAGCGATTTTCTGTTCGTTGCCGCACGTCATGTGAACAAAAGTGCGGGCGGTGACGTTCTGTGGGTTCCGGGAGCCTCTCGCTAGACGGTTCGCTCTCGCCTTGACCTCGGGTCATATTGGGCGGAAGAGAACGTAATGGGAACACGTCCCGCCGAATCGCTCGGTCACAAGCCGCTTGCCGACCGCCTCTCCGCCGTGCGCGCGCTGTCCGAGGCGCTGGTTGCGCCATTGTCGGATGCCGACGCAACGGTCCAATCGATGCCCGATGCATCGCCCGCCAAATGGCACCTTGCGCATACGACATGGTTTCTCGAAACCTTCGTCCTGCGCGATCATGTGCCGGGCTACACGCTGCACGACGATCGTTTCCCGTTCCTGTTCAACAGCTATTACGAGGCCGAAGGGCAGCGTCACGCCCGCGACCGTCGCGGCATGATAACGCGGCCATCGCTGGACGAGGTGCTGGCGTATCGCGCAGCCGTTACCGCCCACGTGATCGCGGCACTGCCGGCCCTGCCAGATACCGCCATCGACCTTGTCGCGCTGGGCTGCCATCACGAGGAGCAGCATCAGGAACTGTTGCTGACCGACCTGCTGCACCTGTTCTCGTGCAACCCGGTCGAACCCGCAATGTGGAAGGGTGCGCCCAAGGTGCCGGTCGCGATGCCAGGACCGGTCGGCTGGATGCAACGCAGCGAGGGGATCGTCGAGATCGGTCATGCCGGCGACGGGTTCGCGTTCGACTGCGAAGGCCCACGGCACCGCGCTCTCGTTTCCGCGCACGCCATCGCCGACCGCACCGTGACCAACGGCGAATGGGCCGCGTTCATCGCAGACGGCGGCTATACCGACTCCCGCTGGTGGCTGGCCGATGGCTGGGCGTGGGTGAAGGGAGAGGGCATCTTTGCGCCGCTGTACTGGCAGGCAGAGGGCGATGGCTGGACCCGCTTCGGGCTCGACGGGCGGCGCGCGATCGATCCGGCGGCACCGGTCACGCACGTCAGCTTCTTCGAGGCCGATGCCTATGCCGCCTGGGCCGGAGCGCGACTGCCGACCGAGGTAGAATGGGAAGCCGCCGCCGCGTCGTTCGATCCGCGCGCGGGCAATTTCCTGGACACCGCCGGCCCGGTCGAGCCGCGCCCGTCACCGGGCGGCCCGGCGTTCTTCGGCGATGTGTGGGAATGGACCGGCAGCGCGTATCGCCCCTATCCCGGATTCATCGCGGCCGAGGGCGCGGTCGGCGAGTACAATGGCAAGTTCATGTCGGGCCAGTGCGTCTTGCGCGGCGGATCCTGCGCAACCCCGCGCGGTCACGTCCGGGCAGGTTACCGCAACTTCTTCTACCCCCACCAGCGCTGGCAATTCACCGGCGTACGCCTGGCGAAAGATATCTGAGATGCTGAAAGCTGAGATCGAGGACGGTCAGGCATCGCTGGCCGACCCCCAGTTTCGCGCCGATGTGCTGACCGGGCTGGCGCTCCGGCCGCGCGCGATCCCGGCGCGATGGTTCTACGACCGGCGCGGATCGGAGCTGTTCGAGGACATCACCGAGCTGCCCGAATATTATCCGACCCGGACCGAAGTCGCGATCCTCGACGGTATCGGCGCCGATCTGGCGGCGCGCGTCCCGGCCGGCGCGGCCGTGGTGGAATTCGGTTCCGGATCATCCATGAAGACCCCGCGCCTGATCGAAGCGGTCCGCCCGGCCGCCTATGTCCCGATCGACATCTCGGGCGATTTCCTGCGCGACAGTGCAGCAACGATCGCCGCCGCGTTTCCCGACGTTGCGGTCGCGCCGCTGGAAGGCGACTTCACCCGCCCGCTGAAACTGCCCGATGGCGTGAAAGCGCTGCCGAAGCTCGGGTTTTTCCCGGGCTCGACGATCGGCAACATGCTTGCGGCCGGCGCGATCGATCTGTTGCGCTCGATGCGCGCATCGCTCGGCGAGGGTGCACTGCTGCTGATCGGGATCGACCGGATCAAGCCGCTGGACGTGCTGATCCCCGCCTATGACGACGCGGCCGGCGTGACGGCGGCGTTCAACCTGAACCTGCTCCACCGCATCAATCGCGAGCTGGACGGCACGATCCCGGTCGAGGCGTTCCGACATCGTGCGATCTGGAACGACGATCGCGCACGCATCGAGATGCACCTGGCGGCGACCTGTGACGTCGCATTCACGGTCGAAGGCCGACCATTCACGATTGCGGCGGACGAGACGATCCATACGGAGAACAGCCACAAATACGGACCCCGCGATGCCCGTCTGCTGCTGCGCGGCGGCGGCTGGACACCGATCACCGAATGGACCGATCCCGCCGATCGCTTCGCGCTGATATTGGCCGAAGCCCAGCCCGAGCGCCGCGCGCCTTAGGATCCTCCGCTAGCCATTGCGCCGCGTGTCGCCGGGAAAGTCGGTTGCGGCGAAGCGGATCGGTCGGCCGCCTGCCTGTCCGACCAGATCGCCGTCCCACATCGCCAGCCGCCCGCGCACGATCGTCCCGATCGGTCGTCCGGTCAGCGTCATGCCGGTGAAGGGTGACCAGCCCGCGCGCGACGCCAGCCAGCTTTGATCGACCGTCCAGCGCGCGGCACGATCGACGATCGAGAAATCGGCATCATAGCCGACCGCGATCCGTCCCTTGCCGACGATTCCGAAAATCCGCTCTGCCCCCGCGCTCGTCAGGTCGATTAGCCGCTGCATCGACAATCGCCCCGCCGCGACATGATCGAGCAGCAGCGGCAGCAGCGTCTGGACACCCGGCATGCCGCTGGGGCTGTCGGGATAGGGTCGCGCCTTCTCCTCCAATGTGTGCGGCGCGTGGTCCGACCCGATGACATCGACGACACCCTGCCCAACCCAATGCCACAATCCGTCGCGATGCGCGCCCGACCGGATCGGCGGGTTCATCTGCGCATGGGTGCCGAGCCGCGGATACGCGTCCTCTCCCGCCAGCGTCAGGTGCTGCGGAGTCGTCTCGGCGGTGGCGACATCGCGATTGCGGCCGAGCAGTTCGAGTTCGGCCGGCGTGGTGATGTGCAGGACGTGGATCCGCCGCCGTGCTGCGCGCGCCAGTCGCAGGATGCGCTGAGTCGCCAGCAGCGCACTTTCGTCGTCGCGCCACACCGGATGCGACGCCGCATCGCCGGGGATCCGCTGGTCGAGCCGCGCGTTCATCCGCGCTTCGTCCTCGGCATGGATCGCAACGCGCCGCTCCCCATGCGCCAGCACACGCGCGAGCTGGTCATCCTCGGCTACCAGCAGGTCGCCGGTCGACGCGCCCATGAAGATCTTGACTCCGGCCGTGCCGGGCAGGCGCTCCAGTTCGGCGAGATGCTCGGCATTGGCAGCGGTGGCTCCGACGTAGAACGCGTGGTCGCACCACATGCGATCCCTCGCGCGCGCCAGCTTGTCGGCGATCGCGTCGGCGGAATCGGTGTTGGGCTTTGTGTTCGGCATCTCGAATACCGCCGTCACGCCGCCCAACACGGCCGCGCGGCTGCCGCTTTCCAGATCCTCCTTGTGCTCCAGCCCGGGCTCGCGGAAATGCACCTGCGTGTCGATGACGCCGGGCAGAATGTCGAGGCCCGTGCAGTCGATCGTTGCACCGGCGTCGGATATGGTACCGATCATCACGATGCGGCCATCGCGGACACCGACGTCGGTGCGAGCCGGGCCGGATGGCAGATGGACCGTCCCGCCGGTCAGTCGCAGATCGAAGTGCATCGGAACCCCTTTCGCCGCGTGGCCGGGCCTCCTACCTCGACATGATGACCGATACCAGCGCCGCCACATGGCTTGCCGACCGTTCCGTCCTTCGTGTGGCGGGGGACGATGTGCGGGGGTTTCTGCAGGGGTTGGTGACGCAGGACATGTCCACGGTGACGCCGGATGCCCCACGCTGGGCCGGCTTGCTGACACCGCAAGGCAAGGCGCTGTTCGATTTCATCCTGTGGGCCGACGGTGACGGCGCGATCCTGATCGACTGCGAGGCGACGCAGGCCGAAGCGCTAGCGCGGCGGCTGTCGCTCTATCGCCTGCGCCGCGCGATCGAGATCACGGCGGTCCCGATGCATGTGCACTGGTCGTTATCGACTGAGGACGGGGTGCCTGATCCGCGGTTGCCGGAACTCGGCAGGCGATGGCTGTCCGATGTCGGCACCGCAGACGCGTCTTCGGCGTGGCGGACGCATCGACTTGGCTTGGGCGTCACCGAGGGCGTCGGCGAACTGGGCCAGGATGCGACGCTCTGGCTGGAATGCAATGCGCGTGAATTGCACGGAGTCAGCTTTACCAAGGGCTGTTATGTCGGTCAGGAAAACACCGCGCGGATGCATCATCGCGCGAAGGTCAATCGACGCCTGTTCGTCGCGCCCATCGGTCCGGACGGCGACCGTGTGCGTGCGCGCTACGAAGACATCGGGCTGATCGTGGTCCTGCGACGCGTCGATGTGCTGGGTGATGCGATGGTTCCGACATGGCTGCGTGGCGCGCTGGCGCAAGTCCCGGGCGATCAGCGTCCTGACGTGGGGCTGCACGTCCTTTAGCAAGGCTTCACGAGCATCGACGGTCGCTCGATTTCCAAGGAGTGGGCCGGCGTGTCAGTTCGACGCGCTTCGTGCGTGAACCATCCTCCGTCGCGAGATGATCCGGGGCACATGTGCCTGGTACGCGGGCTGCACCGGTCGAGCCGGTCTCATCGCACACAAGTGTCATCAGCGCCTGACAGCTGTTTCGGATGAACATAGTTCCGCGCTGTTCGGCGCTGCGCAACCAAGCTGCGCCATGCCGCCCGAGGTGGAAGCGTGGTCGGGCTGACGAAACACTCGGCAGCGCAGGCAAACAAAAAGGGGAGGCTGGATCGCTCCAGCCTCCCCGATTGCGTTACCCGGAGACGGGCGACGTGGATTACATCCCCGAGCCAGGCCCGTAGGTGATTTCCACGCGACGGTTCTGCAGTTCGCGAACGCCATCGGCAGTCTCGACCCGCGGCTTGCTTTCACCGAAAGCTTCGCTCGAGATCGTGCCATCACCGATGCCACGCGAGGTCAGGTACGAACGCACCGAGTCCGCGCGACGCTGCGACAGACCGACGTTGTAGCTGGCTGCACCCGAACGATCGGCGTGACCGGCCAGCATGACCTGCGCATTGCCGCAGTTCTGGTAGGCCGAAACCGCGTTGTCCAGGATGCCTGCTGCTTCCGGCGTGATGTCCGAGCGATCCCACTCGAAGAACACGATGTACGGCCCAGGCGTGCAGGGAACTGCTGCCGGAGGCGGCGGAGGCGGCGGGGGCGGAGGAGGCGGCGGGGGCGGCGGCGGCGGGGGCGGAGCGACGGGCTCTTCCGGTGCGCCGAAGTTGTAGATCAGGCCACCCAGGATGCTGTGCGACCGGAAACGACCGTCGAGCGTACGACCGGTCACATCAACCAGGCGGACGTTGTCGGCGTTGAAGAAGCGATACTTCAGGCTTGCTTCCAGATGATCGCCGAGCGGAGCGCGAACGCCGGCCAGAGCCTGCCACGCGAACACCGAGTCGGAGTCGTCGAGGAATGCGCCACGGCTGCTGAGCGCGTACTTTTCGGCCTTGACGCGGGCAACACCAGCACCACCGCCGACGAAGCCCTGGATGCCGTCGTCGTCACCAAAGTCGAGCAGGCCGTTGACCATGAAGCTGAGCGCCGAGGTGGCACCACCAGCATTCGGATACAGGCCGCTGGCTGCGGAACCGAGCACACCCGTCGTACCGAACACCGGAGTAGTCAGGTTCGAGCGCCATGCATCGATGTTGGCCTTGCGATAACCGACTTCCGCTTCTGCACGGAACATGCCGAAGTCATAGCCGATCACGCCATCGACGTCGTAACCATAGTCATGGTCCGCGGTTCCGGCGTTGGTGGACAGAACGCCAGCGGCGGTCCGGATGTCGAAGTCGATGTCCTCAACGATCATCGCTCCGCCCTCGACGCCCACGTACCACGAATCATCGCGGGCCAGAGCGGGAGTGGCGAGAGCGGTCGAGGCGAGCGCCAGTGCGACGGCAAGCTTCCGCATAAAATCCCCTTTCTTGTTTGTCACTACGGACAGCGCAAACTCACTAAACCGGGGATGGTTTCGACGCAAGCGCACAAAAATCGAAGACTGTTGCCCGAACGCAACATTTCATTCCGCTTCCAGAAGATTGTGGTGGCGAAGAACGCCCAGAACGGCCGCGATGGCGACGCGCGCCTCGCTGTCGATCGTGGTTCCTCCGCTTGGTGCGGAAACGGCCGGCCGCGGCGCACCCAGCATCGCGACGCCGTCCAGAACGAGTCGTGTGCCTGCGATCGTCCCGACGACCCATGTGCCGTCGATGAAGCGCGCCTCGATCTCCTGATCGGCGACCCAGGTCGAGAACCCCTCGTGCGGCTCCACGAAGCGCCAACCCCCGTCGGTCCAGATCGCGAGGTTCCGTGCGTGACCCGACCATTCGCCCGTCGGCGCGTTCCCGACGATCCAGCAGTCCCCCGATCCGGGGCTGGCGGGCGGCGCATCGGTGCCGATCGCGGCAACACATGGCTGCACCGCGGCATCCAGCCGGGCAAGCGCCTCGTTATGGGTCATCTCCTTCTGTGCCTGGCCCGGCACGATCATCGGCAGGGCAAGGCGCGGCGTGACGTCGGCCATCGATATGTCTCCATCCATGATTGTGGGATACTACGGCATCACTCGGGTGGCCGCGGACCAGGCGTGGGTGCCGATCTGGCGCAACTCGACCGGCGTCCCGGCACTCCAAGCGCCCGGCGGCAGATCGGCATCGGCCTGGGTGATGCTCACCCGCGGTCCGCCGCCCGCCAGCGCATAGAGTTCGCTCTCCTCGACCAGCGGCGCATCGACTCCGTCGATCCAGTGCCATCCGCTGCGGCTTCGCCGGACCCAGCGCAGCGCCAGCGCGCCGCCGACGCGGGCAGCGGCGGACACATGCACCGGCGCCGGCGGTGCGACCGAGCAGCCGCTGATGCCGGCGGTAGCCGAAGCGTGTTCGCCATCGCCGCCGACCGCCATGACGGTGGCCGAGCCACCGATCGCGGCGGCACCGAGATCGACCTGCGCCAGGGCCGTCGGGTCGATCAGTACGAAGCGGTCGCCGGTCACCGCCCTGCCCGCCGCCCATTCGGTCCCGCGCCGGCCGCGCCACAACATCGACAGGCGCCAGCGCGCCGGCCCGACCTGTTCGGCACGGCCGAACTGCAGCAGCTCGTCGCCGACCATCGCGAGATTCGCGCCACGGTCCAGCGCGGCGGTATCGGCATCGACCAGGGTGATGCCCGGATGCGCCAGCGTCACGTCGAACGCATGACGCCGATCGACCAGCGTGGACGGCGCGAAACCGACCGTCGTCGCCAGCCAGCCCAGCGTCGCGCGGCCACGGGTCGATCCGATCGCGGTCCAGCGCGCGCCGTCGTCCAGGCTGAGCTGCAGGCCGGCGCTGCGCCACGCAGGACCGGTTCCGGCCGCCGCGACGGTCAGCCGCGGCACCGAAAGGATCGCGTCGTCGATCGGCGGCATCTCGAACGCATGTACGACGGTGGATCCGATCGCGGCGTCGGGAGCCGACGACACCCGCCCCGGTGTTGCCGTCGCATCGAACGATGCACGCGCGACCCGAACCAGCTCGAGCGTCAGCACCATCGCCTCGAGCGACCAGTCCGCGACGCGCCACAGACCCGCTTCGCCAGCGATCGTCACCCGGTCGCCGGGTGCCACCGCGATACCCCGCCAGTCGAGCGACAGGACACGGCGTTCGCGCGCAAGATCGGCCCGCACCAGCGCCGCCTGCGCCAGCGTCTTGGCGGCGCCGGCATCCAGAACGGCCGGCAGCTCGATCCGCAGGTCGCGGGTACCGGCCCCCGCCCGGCGGGCGCGCTGCAGCCCGGTCTGATAGTCGCGTGCCGGATCGTAATGCTGCAACACCACGGTGCGCGGCGCGGTGTCGGCCGCCGCGGTCATCCGCGTACGCCGTTTGCCGCGACCCGCGCCGGCGTCCGTCAGGTCGATGGCGGAGCCGGACCCGGCGCGCAGGCCCAGCCGTCCGCCCGCGCTGGCGAACCACGCACCGCTCGCCATGTTCAGCCCTTCGATCACGCCGCGCAGCGTTTCGCCATAGGCCGAATATCCGGCCAGCTCCGCGCTGGCCTCGCCCCCTGAAATGGCTGTGTTCGAGACCGCCTCGACGATCGCGCCGCAGGTGACCGGCGCAGCATCCGCCTCGACCTCGAACGTCAGTGACGGGATGCGATTGCCGAAATCGCCCAGCGCCAGATCCTCGAACACCGCATACGCCTGCCCGCGACAGGCCGGCGCGACACCCGCGGCTTCCGCCGACGCGATCAGCGGATCGGCCGGCTGATCCTCGTGACCCAGATACAGGCGAAATCCCGTCGCCGTCTTGAAATCGCCCGCGGCACCGCGCAGCAGGTTGCCGTCCGCCCAGATGCGTCCGACCGACCGGATCGGCCGCGCCGACAGCAGCACCGCGAACGACGCCGAATAGCTGTAGCTGGTCGTCGATCCGCGCCCCTTGCCGCCGCCCTGCGTCGCGGCATGCTCGATCAGGTCGGTCGACCAGATCACGGTGCCCGCCACCCGGATCGTTCCGAACAGCTGCGGGATCGGCGTGCCATAGGAGGATGTCTGCACGGCCAGTTCGGTCAGTCGCGGACCCTCTCGCCCCTTGGCCTTCAGCAGTTTCGCATCGATCGCCTGTCCGGCCAGCGCGCCCAGCGCCCCGCCGATCGGCCCGCCCACCGCGGTACCGACCGCGGTCAGGATCAGTGTCGCCATGTCAGTCTTCCTTCCGCCAGTGTCCGACCACCGGCCAGGGTGGTGTGCCCGGCCGCTCGACCACGCGGCGCAACGATGCGTCGGCATGGACGAACCCCGTGTCGGTCACGATCGCCAGGTGCAGCTGTCCCGGCCCGCTCGTCATCGCCAGCAGGTCGCCGGCGCCGGCGTCCCCATGCGCTGCCGTCAGGCCGGCGGCTTCCGCAACGCGCGCCACCGCGGCGATATCCGCCGTCCGCAACGGGTAGCCGGTCGGCACCGCGACGCCATATGCCAGGCCCGCCAGCCCGACGCAGTCCAGCCCGTCGCCCCCGCGACCGTGCAACCGGAACCGCGTCCCAATCGCCGCGCGGGCGCGCGCCACCACGCTCATGCCGGCGGATACCGGGTGAGCAGGTCGATCCCCGGCAGATACGGCTCCCCGCGAAAGTTCGCGGCGTTGGCGAAGCGCGCGGCGCATGTCGCGATGCTCTTGTCGCACCCCTCGATCAGTTCGGCGCGGTCGCCCGGCGCGACGGCGAAGCGGGGCAGGGTGGCGAGCGTGACGTCGCTGCCGAGCGAGAGCGCGATCATCTCCTCCGTCCCCGCATTCGCTCCGTCCAGCCAGCGCAGCCGCCCGCCGCTCCAGCCGCCGACCGCGGCCTCGGCACCGTCCAGCGTCAGCCGTTCGTCGTCGCTTTCGACCACGCGCAGGATGCGTCGCCGTCCCGCCATCGCCACGCGGCAGCGCCGGTCGCCCAGTTCGGCGCGGCATTCGGGCGATGTCACCTCGCATCCCGGCGCGTCGAGCAGGCTGGCCAGCCCGCGCAGTTCGGCGGTGAAGCCGCCCTCCGCCGTCTCGACCGCGCCGATCGCTCCCTCGCCCAGCGGCACCTGCGCGACCGGATCGGTCCAGTCGGCGGCAAAGATCGCGATACGCGCGCCGTCCCAGCGACCGGCGGTGAGGTCCGCCTCGCGGATCGCGCCGCTGCTCAGCGCGCCGCCGACATCCATCGTATCCGCCTCCCCCGCATCGCCGCGGCGGATCGCCGAGGGCGTCATGCCCGGTGCGGCGCGATAGACGTTGCCGCCGATCATCAGGTCGCGATCATGCGTCGTCAGCCCCAGCCCGACGCCGTCGCGCCGCTCGATCCGCCAGCACAGCGCCAGCGTGGTGACGGGTGCGTCGAGCCAGCTCACGGCTCGCGCACCTCGACCAGCGGCACCGACGCTGCCTCGCCCGCCAGAAAGGTCGCGCGACTGACGCTCAGGCCGTCCTCGGCGAAGCGCACCGGCACATCGAAGGTGAAGCTGGCCGTCACGCTTGCGCCGGCAGGCGGTGGCACGTCGAGCGCGACATGGCCGCCCGCCTCCAGCGTGAAGCCGCTGGTCGCCACGCCGGCAACCTTCACCACGACGCTGCCGGCCACCGGCCGGGTGATCCGCCGCGCGACATCACAATAGCGCTTGACCAGGGCAAAGCGCATACGCGTGCCGTCGCCGGTGCCCAGCGCCACGTCGGTCGCGGCGAAATCGAACGGATCACGCAGGCGAAACCCGCGCGCCGGCCCCAGCCGTGCACGAAAGAAGTCGAGCAGCGCAGCGATATCGCCTTCGCTGCGGATGCCCGGCCCGACATCATAGCGGGTTCGCGCCTGCGCCCAGCCGGCGTTGCGCGATTCATGGCCGCCCGCGCTTGCCACGATCGCGGTGGCATGTTCGGGCGTCACCTCCGCCGCGCGGCCCAGCGCCAGCGGAAAGTTCACGTCGTCGAATCCGGTCACATCGTCCTCCGCCTCGAAATGGATGAAGCCATCGCGCATCACCTGTGGCAGCGCCCAGACGAACACGCGCGCCACGCCCCGCGCCCGCGCCGCGACGGCGGCAGCATCGATCGCCGCCCACTGGTCGCGGTCTTCGGGGTTCAGTACGAAGCCGGCCAGGTAGTGCTGGTCGCCCGTCGCATAGCCCAGCCGCGCACCCGCGGCGGCGATGCCGCGCGCGGTCGCCGCCGGATTGCCCAGCGCACACCAGTCGTAATCCTCCAGCTGCAGCACATCGAATGCCGGCGCGGCCCAGCCGACCGGCAGGTTCGCCCGCTTCGCCTCGGGTGCCAGCGGGTCCAGGATCGTCGGCAGATAGGCGAGGAGCAACGTCTCCGCACCCGGTGCGGCAGCCCTGACCGCGCCTACCAGCGCTGCGGTCGATTGCGCCAGCAGCGCACCGGCGGCGTCGAGCAGCGCGGTCTGCACTGGCGTCAGGGGTCCGCGCAGGCTGCGGATCTCGACCGCCAAATCACCGAACGCCACGCGCGCCGCGGCATCGTACAGGCACGGGCGGCCATCAGGCATCGTCCACCACCACGGCTCGCCGACCTGGAACCGCACCGCCAGCCCCGCGCCTTGCGCGATCGCGACGAACGCCAATGCGACCGCCTGCAGATATGCCATTGCGCCCGCATGCGCCGGCGACAGCAGTGCCGATGGCGGCATCCAGCCGGTCCGTGCCGCCGCGCCGTCCCACGCGCATTGCTGCCAGTCGTCCCAGCAATGCGTGGCGAACAGCTCGTAGCTGAGCGACCAGATGACGTCGTAGTCGAGCGCTTTGGCCCGTTCGGCGAAGTCGCGGTGCCAGGCGGCTGCGGCGACGTTCAGCACCCCGCCCGCGGTGCTGACCCGCAATGTCGTGCCGGCGGGTTCGAGCCGGAAATAATGGCTCATCCCGACATAATGGTTGATCGCGCCGCGATACCCCAGGTGCAGCGCGTTGCGCAGCAGCCGCGCAGGCGTCAGGTGATAGCTGTCGTCGAAACCGCTCGCGATCTCCAGCATGTGCGCCGGCACCACCGTGTCGCCGATCACCAGCACCGCATCCGGCCCGTCGCAGCGGATCCCGGTCAGTTCGACCCACCCCTCCTGCGGCGTATCGAGGGGGGCGTCGCTTTCGTCATATCCCGGCGGCACCAGCGACAGGAACATCCGGTCGATGTCGCCGGCGAACACCGGATCGGCCTCGCCCGGCAACAGATAGCCGCCGAGCACCGTCGCGAAGTCGATATCGATCCGCGCGTCGGTCGGCGTGCCGACGGCATAGTTCCACAGCCGCACGTACCAGGCCCGCGGCGTTCCGTCCGCATCGCGTCCCTCGATCGTCAGCACCGGGCCGTGCAGTCCGTCGAGCGGCCGGATGCCCGACGAGTTCCAGCGGAACGACAGCCGGCACCGCCGGAAATCACGCGCCGTCTCGTACGTCAGCAGCGGATGGTCGTGACGATCCTCAGCCTCCCAGATCAGCCCGGCCAGGTCGTTCCTGCGATAGAAGACCGCATCGACGCGCAGCGCATCGTGCGCGGTCGATACCACGCTCGCCATCATCGGCCGCGGAAAATTGACCGTCCAGAATCGCGGATCGAACCGGTGGATGTGCCCCTCGATCCCCTGCTGCGGACGCCGGTCGGCAAGCCAATATGCCATCAGTCGATCCCCTCCAGCGCCGCCTTGACCGCGCGGGCCACCTGCCGGCTCGACCGGGCGAGTGCGGCGGGCGCATCACTGCCCGAGGCATTGATCGTGATCGCGACCCGCACGTCACGCGCCGATCGCACACCGCTGCCCGTCTCGACGCGACCGCTGGCGGTCGGCACGAACAGCTCGGGGCCGCGCTCGCCGACCAGATAGGCCGCACCCGGTGCCACCGGACCGCCGGTCGCCCGCCCCGGCAACCCGCCGGTCAGCGCGGTCAGCAATCCGCCATGCCCGCCGCCCGGCGTCCTGCGACCGAGGCCACCGATCGCATCGATCCCCGATCGCAGCGCCGCTGCGGCAATCTCCGCCAGCACCGACAGCGCAAGGCGACGAAGATCCTCGAACCCCAGCTTGCCGGTGCGCACCGCGCGCAGCAGCCCGGCCTCGATCGCGCGCCCCGCCCGTTCCGCACCGGCGGTGAACGGCCCCTCCAGGCTGCCGCGCATGTCGGCCACGTCGCGCGCGAATGCGCCGGTGTCGGCACGTACGCTGACCACCAGCCGCTCGATTTCCTCATCCATCGGGATGTGCCTCCATCAAATCCTTGAGCTCGCGTCCGCCCAGCGCCGGCGGCGTGTCGCCCGACGCGGCGCGGACGATCGCGGCGACCTCGGCCGGTGTCGCCGCCCAGAACGCAGCCGGCGTCCACCCGAACGCCAGGCCGACGTGCCCGGCGAGATGCGCGGCGGCCGCCGCAAATTCCTCACCGGGGAGGAGCCGACTACCGCCCACCCAGGATCTGCCCGATCAGCATGCGCAGTGCCGGCGTCGCCGCGGCCAGCCCGCCCGCCGCGACGCCCTCGCCGAACATCTCGCGCGTCAGCCCCACCGGGGAGTCGTTCAGGCAGTGCCAGAACAGCGCGACCATCTCGGCCAGCGCCAGCCGCCCCTCGGCCGCGCGTTCGACCAGCGCGAACAATGGCCCGACCTCCTGCTCGGCGGCGACCAGCGCGGCGAAGCTGGGCCGCAGCACCAGCGTCTCGCCGGCGATGCGCAGCGACGCCTCGCCGCGCGCCGGATTGGCCGCGCTCACGCGCTCACCACCGCGCCAGAGCTTTCCAGGCTGAGCGTGTAGCTGCGCTCGCCGTTGAAATCCCCGGCATAGTCCAGCCGCGTGACGAGGAACCGTCCGGTCATCGTCTCGCCGCCCTCGAAGCTCAGCCGGTAATCGTCGAGGACGCCCGACAGCGCCGACGCCTTCAGTCGCGCCTCGGCTGCGCTGCCGGTGAACACCCCGGCACCGCTCACACTGACCGACCGTACGCCGGCACCGCCCAGCAATTCCCGCCAGCCGCCCGATCCCTTGTGCGTGATCGCTACCATCTCGCCATTGATGCTGAGCTGCGTCGTGCGCAGCCCCGCAACCGTCGCGAAGGCGGGCGGCGAGGCCCCGTCGCCGACCTTCAACAGGAATGCACTGCCCTTTTCCGCTGCCATTTCTCTATCTCCTGAATGAAAACCGTTCGTGCCGAGCGACGTCGAAGCCCGCGCATCGGGCGAACGGGGGATCAGACTTCCAGCACCCGCGCCCGGAACTCGACGCTCGCGATCCACCGCCCGGGTCCCTCGCCGGCGATGCGGCTGCGCACGAACACCAGGCTGGCGACATGCCACCCGGGGATCGTCCGAGGCATCGCGAGCACGGCCAGCTCGACCGCCTCGGCCAGCGTCGCCAGCCGCGCGCTCGTCTCGGTTTCGTCGCGGAGCAGCACGGCCAGCCGCACTTCGCGGCCGCGCGCATCCTTCGTGCTCCAGTCCGTGCCCAGCGTCTCGGCGATCTCGGCAAACGGCGGGCTGGCGCGCACCGCGGGTCCGTCGAACACGCCGTTCAGCGTCGCCGCCAGCATGGCGTCCGCCCGCAAGGCATCGGCCATCGCCGCGCGCAGCACCGGTCCCGCCCCGCTCACATCCATCCTCCCAGCCAACGCAGCGCCGCGTCACGCAGCCAGCGCGCGCGCAGCCGCCGGCCGGTCACCACCAGGCCGTCGTCGCGCTCCTCGATTCTCAGGCCGGGGACCTCGCGCAGCTGCGCGGCGACCCGCGCCCGCCACCGCGCGACCGCCGCCGCCCCGATCGCGCGGCCCCGCGCCTCCAGCGCGCCGTTCATGCCCGTGTCTCCAGCCCCAACCGCAACCGACGAAACGGCCGCCACAGCGCCGCGATCGCCGCGGGCGGTTCGGCCTCCGCATCGCGGTGGGCATAGAGATGCGCAGCCAGCCGGACGACGCCCTGCCCGATCGCCGCCGGCACTGCGCCGGCATCGTCGGCAAGTCCCGCGCGATAGGTCACGCGCACCCGTGCCGCGCCACTGGCGCGGATCCAGCCGTCGCCGGCCGGATCGATATCGATCGCATAGGCACTCGCCGGCAACGCGCTGGTCGCACCGGCGGCGTCGACCGCGACGACGCCGGTGATCGCCGCCACCGGCGCCGCGCCAAGCCGCTGCCATGCGCCGCTGGCCGGCAGCGTCTCGACCACCTCGCGGCGGATCAGCAACTGGCCGAGGAATGCCTCGCACAGGCTGCCCGCGCTTGCCACCAGGCGCGCGACCAACGCGTCGTCCTGCGCGGTTTCCAGGCGCAGATACGCCTTTGTCTCGTCCAGCGTCATGTCGCTGTCCCTCCCGTCTGGATGCCCAGCCCCAGTGTCGCGCGGGTCCGCGCCCGTCGCGCCGCGGTCCAAGTGCCGGGCGGGTCGAACCGCACGTCGATCACGCTGTTTGCGCTGGCGAGCGAACTGTCGAAATACAGGGGCGCGGTGACGCCGGTCACCGTGCGCCGCAGCACCGCCGAGCCGAACCGTGCTCCGGTGCGATAGGTCAGCGTCGTTCCGATCCGCGCGATCCATACCGCCGCGTCCCGCGCCACGATCGGCGGGCGAAACGTACCGCGTTCATAGATGTCGATCTCGTCGTGATAGATCTGCGCGGCGTAGTCGAGCGTCGTATAGCCGTTGCTCTCGGTCGGATCGGCGGACACCGCGACGAACGTCGAGATCGTCGGTACGCTGCTGCTCGCCCACAGCACGAAGTCGCCGGCGATCGCGGCCGTCGAGACCGCCGACGCGTCGAACGCGCCGTCTCCCCCACCGGCCTTGGCGATGCGCCATCGTCCACCGCCCAGGTCGGTCACGATCGTGTTGGCGCGGTTGACGATGGCGACCATCAGTAGAGCGCCACGATGCCGGTCGCGGTCGTGCCGGTCGCCTTCACCAACCGCGCGCGGATCGGCAGGATGCAGCCGTCGCCGACATTGGTGAAGCTCGCATCGCCACCACTGATGCCCTGCAGCACCAGCGCGCCGCCCGTGCCGATATAGAGCGCCTTCGGGATGTCGGTCAGCGGATTGGTATCATGGGGGACCACCGCGAGTACGCGCGTGGCCGGCGCCGACGGCGCGTCGGCGATATTCTGGAATGCGTCTGGCATGGGATGCTCCGAAAATCCCCCTCCCCGCCAAGGGAGGGGTCAGGGGAGGGGGAGTGCGGCAAGACCGTCAGACGGGACCGGCTGCGCCGCTCCCGCTGCCCGGCCTTGCCGAGTCCTGCCTTTGCTTGCGCAAAAGTCAGGCCGGCTCGCGGCTCAACTTGCGGCAAACTTCAGCAGCTTGATCGCCTCGCTGTTGCTCACCATGCCGCCGACGCGCTTGGTCGCGTAGAAGTGGACGAACGGCTTGTTGCTGTACGGATCGCGCAGGATCTGCGACTCGGTCCGCTCGGCGATCAGATAGCCCGCCTGGAAATTGCCGAACGCGATCGACAGGCTGTTCGCGGCGATGTCGGGCATGTCCTCGGCCTCGACCACCGGATAGCCGAGCAGGCTGGCCGGCTGCCCCACCGCGATGCCCGGCTGCCACAGGAACTGGCCGTCGCTCGTCTTGAACTTGCGGATCCGCGCCAGCGTCGCCGAATTCATCACGAAGCTGGCCCCCTGCCGGTACGGCGCGCGCAGCGACTGAACCAGGTCGATCAGCTTTTCCTCGGGGTTTGCAGCGAAACCGCCTGCCGCACCGCTCGGCAGATACTGGATCGTCCCGAACGCGCGCGCCGCATCCACCGCGGTCGATGTTGCTGAGGTCAGGAAGCCCTTGGGCCGGTTGGTGCCGCTACCGCCGACGAACGCCGCCCCTTCGGCCCGCGCGAACTCGGTCGCGATCTCGGCCGCCAGCCACGCCTCGACATCGAAGCTGGCGTCGTCGAGCATCGCCTGGCTGGCGGCCGGATTGGCGAACAGCTCGCCCATCGGCGGCGCGATCTCGTTGAACACCGGCGTCGCCGTCTCGGCCCGCGCGCCCGTCTCGCTCGACCAGCCCGACGGTGTGCCGCCGCTGGTCACCAGCTTGCGATAGCCGGCCGAGCCGACCTTCACGACATTGGCGATGGCGCGGATCGGCGAGATGGTGGTCAGCGTCCGGTCGATCGCCGCGTCGATCTCGCGCGGGACGGCATAGCCGCCGGCGGCATCGCTGGTCCCGGCCAGCGCCTTCATCTCGACCACGCTGCCCGACCGCACGAAGCTGTCGAACCCGCCGGATGCCTGCGCGGCACCGGCCAGCAACGGCCGCGCCGCCGGAATGCCGGCACCCTCGATGGCGGCAAAACTATTCTCGATCATGCTCGTCTCCATTAAAAAAGGGGCGTCGCCGACCATCGGCACGCCCCATCCGTCACCCCTCGAACCTCTGTTCCCTCAGCCGCTCTCGACCGCGTGGATGCGCGCCAGCGGCTGCATCGGCTGCGCGACCAGGCTGACCTCGACCAGCGCCACGCGGCGCAATTCCCGGCGTACGCCATGCCGCGCCTCCAGCGCGCGATACCCGAACGACAGCCCGTCGATCGCGCCGCTCGCGACCAGCCCGGCCAGCTCCGGCGCGTCGATCCGCCCGACGACGCGCAAGCCGCGGCGATCCTCGGCGATGCTCTCGATCGCCCCGACCGGTTCGCCGCGATGCTGCCACAGCAGCGGTACCGCCCCGGCGCCGGCGAAGGCACCCGGCCGCACGACGTCGCCGCCCCGATCCGCGCAATCGAAGATCGCCGCATAGCCTGCAAAGCGGGTCATCTCAGGTGCATCCCGAACCCGGTCTTCACCGCAATGCCGACCAGTACGAGCGCCAGCACCATCCGCACGACCCAGCCGAATGCGGCCCGCACCGCCGACTTCTTGGCATCCCGCCACGCCCGCAGCAGTTCGCGCAGCTCGGCCAGGTCGCCATGCGCCGCCTCGTCCGACAGCCCCAGCCGCGTCAGCGCGCGGCTGGCACCCAGCTCGCCCGCTTCCTCGACGATCGCGCGCAGCGTCGCCAGATCGGCACCGCGCTCGGTCCCCTGCGCCATCAGCTGCGCCAGCACCGCCGCGTTCACGCCGCAATCCCCAGCATCGTGCGCTTTTCCTCGACGCTCAGGAAATCGGCGGCGGACACCTGCGCCCACAACCGCTCGCGATCCTCGGCAAGCGCCGGCACACGATCGAGATCGACGGTCAGCGCGGCACCGGGAAACCACCCACCAAGGCCCTGTGCCAGCGCGGCCAGTATCGTCTCCGCCAGCGGCAGGATGGCCAGCCGCCACAGCGCCTTGTTCGCCTCGCGGTAATTGGCGTAGGCCGCGTCGCCCGGCAGGCCCAGCAGCATCGCCGGCACCCCGAACGCCAGCGCGATCTCGCGCGCTGCCGCCGCCTTCAACCCGACGAAATCCATATCGGCGGGGGTCAGGCTCATCGCCTGCCACTTCAAACCGCCCTCCAGCAGCATCGGCCGCCCGGCATTGCCGGCGCCGGCGAAGCCCGCCTCCATTTCCGCCCGCAGCCGCGCGAACTGTTCCGGCGACAGGGCGGACCCGTCGCCGGGTTCATAGACGAGCGCCCCCGATGGCCGCGCGGCATTGTCGAGCAGCGCCTTGTTCCACCGCGTCGCGGCATTGTGGATCGCGATCGCGCCCGCCGCCGCGCCCAGACAGCCCAGGCCATAGTGATCGTCGAGCGGATGGAACGCCTTGATATGGACGATCTCCGGCCGATCGCCGTCGGCGACCAGCCGGCTGGCGCGCTCGCCGACGCGGTAGCGATAGGCCGCCGGCCAGCCGCTGGCATCAGCCTCGACGCTGACCCGCTCGGGCCGCAGCGCATAGAGTTCGGCGATCCCGCCCGCCCCGTCCCCCAGCACCTGGACATAGGCGTTGCCGTGCAGCAACAGCTGGCATCCCAGCGTCTCCAGCAGCGCCTGTCCGCCCGATCGTGCGCTCACCAGCGCCGCCAGCTCCGGCGACGACGCCGCGATCGGTGCCCAGCCGATCCCGTCGGCGACCAGCTTCACCGCGCGCTGCGCCACCGGATTGCCGGCATAGCCCTCGCGCACCTGCGCCTCGTAGCTGCGCGGCCATTCGCCGAACGCCGCCACGCTGACGCCACGCGCCAGCGCCGGACGCGACACATCGCGCCCGGATTTCCATCCGAACAACTTCATGATTCCTCCAGTCGTGCCTGCCTTTTGCCAGGGCAGAAGCGGGATCAGATCGCCCGCACCGTCGCGGACGCCTGTCGCCCCAGCATCAGTTCGGTCAGCGCCCACACCAGCGCGTCGGCGCGGTCGGGAGAGCGGCCCGGCCCTTCATAATCGCCACCGGCGACCAACCCGCACAATTCGTCCTCCAGCGCGGGGAACGCACCCACGTGGCGGACGCGCCGCGATTCATACAGCGCCGCGACCGGCTCCGCCCGGACCGTCTTGCCGCGCGATGCGTGGACCAGGCGGATCGGCAATCGCCGGTCAGCAGCGATCAGCACACTGCGCACCATGTCGCCGCCCTGGTTCTTCTCGGCGACCACGCGATCGGCCTTGTGCCGCGCGAAGCACGCCGCGACCGCCGCCGCCCAGCCTTCGGGTGACGCGCCGGCGATGCTGGCGTCCTCGATCACATAGCCACGCCCGTCGGCGGCCAGCCCGGCCGCGACGATCCCGCAGGCATCGCCGCCCTGGCTGGCCGGCGGATCGACCGCAACCACCACGCGCACCAGCGCGGGCCTGCGCTTCACCCTACAGGCGTCCAGCGTGGCGCGGGTCCACAGCGCGCCCTCGATATCCTCGACCAGCACACCGTCCAGTTCCTGCCGCCCCAGCCGGCTTCCGGCATATTGCTGCGTGATCGCCGCGACGAAACTGGCCGGCAGGTGCGGGTTGTCGCGGGTTGCCCCGCGCGTCACCGCGCCGCTGGAAACAGCCAGTGCCTCGACCCGCCGCATCAGCGCCGTCGATCGCGGCGTCGTCGTCACCAGCGCGCGCGGCCGGTCGCCCAGCCGCAGTCCCATCATCAGATTGTCCCACGCCTCCGCCCGCCGCCATTTGCCGATCTCGTCGCACCACGCGATGTGGTGTTCGGGCCCGCGCAACGCCTCGGGTGCCGCCGCCGAATAGACATGGGCGACCGCGCCGGACGCGAATTCCACTTCACCCCGCTCGCGCCGCCAGCGGACGGGTTCGCCCGTCCTTGCGACCGACAGCAGCCCGCTGCGCCCCTCGATCATCACCCGCTGCGCATCCGCCGCCGTCGCGCCGACCAGGGCGAAGCGACCGTCCGGCATGCGCCGGGCCTGTTCGCTCAGCCATTCCGCCCCGGCGCGCGTCTTTCCGAATCCCCGCCCGGCCAGGATCAGCCAGACCGCCGGATCGCCACCGGGATCGCGCTGGGCCGGAAGAGCCCATGCGGTCCAGCGCTGGCTGAGTTCGCGACGCTGCCGTTCGGTCAGCTTCGCCAGTACGCTCCATTGATCTTCCCGCGACAGACGGGCGATATCGGCGACCAGTGCGGCATCGACGATTTCTTCAGGCGCCACGCGCGGCGTCCGCGTCCAGGCGACGCCGAACCGCCGCCAGCGCTTTCAGCAAAGCCATATTGGTGTCCTCGCGCGTGGTGGGAACCGGTGCTGCACCGCGCGGCTTCGCAGACGTGTCGCGCCGCGGCCGGTACTGGCGCAGGATCGCCATCGCACGGTCGAAGTCGAAGGCGACGGCCAGCCCGTCCTCGGCCGCGCGCTCGCCATCCGGCGTATCGAGCGCCACGCCGGCACCGCCATGTTCGAGGACCATGAGCTCGATCCGGTCATAGGCCGCCTCGATCGCGTCGTGCCAGGCGGCGGCGAACACGGGATCGGCATGGCGCAGGCGATACGCCGTCCGACTGTGGATACCGGCATGGTCAGCCGCCAGGCGCACGTTGCATGTCAGCGCGAGGGCATCGAGAAAGCGCTGGCGCTTCTTCGCGGTGACCGCTCGTCCCGTGGCCCGGTTCACCCGCCGGCGTCCCAGGCCCAGGTCGATGACCGGGCCGGTGTCGCTGTCCTTCATGAAACCTCCCCGCGATGCCCCGAAACGCAGGACGGGCCGGCGGCACGATCCTGTGCCCCGGCCCGTCTGCCCCACGCCTATCCCGCTCCCGCCCGGCGCGGATCGACGCACCGCCTGTTCGATGCGACGGGTCGCCTGTCAGCGCCTTGGCGCGACCGGCCCGACTCGCAATTCTTCAGCGTTCACGATATGTGCCATATCAGCGTGACGATGTCAACCGAAAAGTACCCATCTGGTTCAATCAAGGCTTAGGACGTCTTTGCATAGGGCCCGTCGGTCTTGGTTGTATCATAGCCGCTCTCGGCGTGGCCGGCATGGACGCGCTCGACGAACGGCCTCTCCCACGCCGCGCGTGATCCTGCGCGCGCCCGGTCCCTGGCCCGGTCCCTGGTCTGCGTCATCGTCTCACCTTTTCGGATACACATTTCGAGTGTCCTAGATGCGGTGGGAACCATGAAAGTTCAATTTATCGTCACCTTTTGCAGCAATGACGATCCGGCAGCTTTGTACGAAACTGCGCTTTGCACCTTGGCTATCGTTACGTTACAGGGACTTGGCGTCAGTTTTTCGGGGGCGCAGGCGATCGGGCGGGCGTGGAGCCGCGGTCGTGTCCGGGGACATCGCCACGCATTCCGGGGGACTGCGTTACCATGGCCAGAGTGATCCTGACGCCGGCGGAAATCGCCGCCGGTCTGCTGTCGCAATTCTCGCTGTCGGGCGGGCAGTTCACCTTCTCGATCGCCAACGCGACCAGCACGTGGAACGATTATGCGGCGGGCGAGGAGAACAGCGCGGCGGGATATTCGATCCTGAATGCCGCGCAGGCCGCCGCCTATCGCGCCGCCATCGCCGCCTGGGACATCCTCATCGCGCGCGACTTCACCGAAGTGGTCGAAACCGCCACCGCCCGCGGCGAACTGCGCATCGCCTTCACGACGATGGGGTCCGGCACCGCCGGCTACGCCTATCAGGGCAGCAACCAGACGCCGACATCCAAGGTCGGCGACATCTGGCTGCAGTCGGCCAACGCGGGCGACAGCTATGCGCTGGGCACCTACGGCTATGTCGTGCTGCTGCACGAGATCGGCCATTCGCTCGGCCTGAAGCACTCGTTCGAGGGGACCGTGATCCCCGCCCCGTTCGAAAGCGCGCGTTACACCCTGCTGTCCTATACTCAGCCCAATCCGGGCGAGATCCGCGGTTACGCTGCACAGGGGGGCGGCATCACGACCACGTCGACGACGGTCGTCGTGACCACGCCGATGGTCCTCGACATCGCCGCGATCCAGGCATTGTACGGCGCCAACACCAACGCGGCGTCGGGCAATTCGACCTACAGCTTCACGCAAGGATCGGCCCAGATCAGCGCGATCTACGACGCCGGCGGCACCGACACGATCGACCTGTCCAACTTCACCCGCGCCAACATCGTCGACATGACGCCCGGCGGCTATTCCAGCATCGGCTATTGGACCATCGCCGAACAGACCGCCTACTGGCAGTCGCAATTCCCGGGCTATGGCAATTTCATTCCCGACACGCTGGCCGGCAAGTATGAATGGGTCGACAACCTCGGCATCGCGCTGAACACCGTGATCGAGAACCTGATCGGCGGATCGGGCAACGACACCGTCACCGGCAATGCGGCCAACAACCTGTTCTACCTGCAGCGCGGCGGCGTCGATGCGGTCAGCGGCGGTGACGGCAATGACGGTGCCTATTTCGGCGCCGCGTTCACGAGCGCCGATTCATTCGATGGCGGTGCCGGCGACGACCAGATGGCGCTGCAGGGCAACTACACGCTGACGCTGGGTACCGGCAGCGTGGTGGGTGTCGAGACGCTGGTGCTGATGTCGGGTGCCGACACGTCGCAGGGCGATACCGCCAATGCCCGCTATGCGTATAACATCACCCTGAACGACGCGACGATCGCGGCGGGCCAGACGCTGACGATCAACAGCAACACCCTGCTGGCGACCGAAAGCGTCACCATCAACGCCGCGGCGGAAACGAGCGCGGGCCTGCGCGTCTTCAACGGCCTGGGCACCGCGACGCTGACCGGCGGCGCGGGCAACGACGGTTTCTTCTTCGGCGGCAACGGCCGGTTCGGGGCCAGCGACACGATCGTCGGCGGGGCGGGCAGCAACGACCAGCTCGGCCTGCGCGGGGACTATTCGACACAGATCGTGTTTGCCGCATCGACGCTGTCCGGGATCGAGGCGATCGTGGTGCTGTCGTCCACCGACACGCGCTTCAGCAACGAAACGGGTGCGTTCAGCTATGACCTGAAATCGCACAACGGCAACGTCGCGGCCGGCGAGATGCTGACGGTCACCGGCACCGGCCTGACCACGACCGAAGTGCTGCGTTTCGACGGCAGCCTCGAACTCGACGGCCGCTTCCGTCTGTGGGGCGGTAAGGGCAACGACACGCTGACCGGCGGCACAGGTGCCGACGAATTCGTCGGCGGCCAGGGCAGCGACATGATGACCGGCGGCGCCGGGGCCGATCGATTCCTCTATTCGCGCACCACCGATTCGACCGGTGCGACCGGCATCGACACGCTGCTCGACTTCGCCAGCGGCACCGACCGGATCGACCTGAGCGCGATCGACGCCAACAACGTGGCGGGCGACGGCAACCAGGCCTTCACCTTCCTGGGTGGCCGCGCCTTCACCGCCACGGGTGCTGCCAGCGCAGGCGAACTGCGCGTCGTGACCGCCGCCGGCGGCGGCTGGGACGTGCTCGGCGATGTGGACGGTGACGGAACCGCCGACCTGACGATCCATATCGTCGGAACCGAGCCGGTGGTGACCGACTTCATCCTCTGACCGCACCCTCTAACCGCTGCGCGGGCTGCCTCCGGCGGCCGGATGCCCGGGCGCGAAGGCGATCATATCCCACGGATTGCCGTATAGGCCGGCGAACACCGCGACGCGGCCATAGGGCTGGTCGGCGGGCGGACGCACCCACGTCACCCCGGCGGCGGTGAAGGCGGCGTGGTCACGATCGACATCGTCGGTGGCGAGGAGCGACGCAGCGGAGCCATCACGGGGTGATGGCGTAGCAAGGAGCCGCGACGCGGCCGCCGGTCTGATCGCGGATGCGGCTGGCCTGATGCTCGTCGGCGGCGCGGGGCAAGGAGAATGGTGGTGGCGTGGGGGCCGGCGCCCGGCGGGCGGATGGTGACCCAGCGCTTGTCCTGCTCGGGCTGGTCCGTGTCCTCGACTACCTCAAAGCCGAGCTTGCCGACGTAAAAGGCAAGCGCCTCGTCATAGTCGCGGACGACGAGGGTGATGTGGGCGAGGTGGGGCATGGCGCTTTGTACGGATGTACAAGGTGGCCGTCCCACTTTTCACGAAACCGTGTTTTCGTTCAAAGTGACGCGAACGGTGCGATTGACATTGGACAGATTATTGTCCAATATCGTCTCATGCAAGCTGTCAGCTATTCCGAAGCGCGCGAAAACCTGAAGTCGATGATCGACAAGGTTGTCGCCGACCGCGCACCGCTCGCTATCACGCGCCAGCGCGGTGAAGGCGCGGTGCTGATCTCGGCAAGCGAATGGGCGTCGATCGAAGAGACGCTGTACTTGCTGCGCTCGCCTAAGAACGCGGAGCGTCTGCTGGAGGCCGTACGCGGGTTCGAGGCGGGTGAGGACGGTGTGCCGCTGCTATGAAGGTGGCGTTCTGGCCGACGGCCTGGGACGATTACCGCCACTGGCAGGACCATGACGCGAAGCTGTCCGACAAGATCAACGCGATGATCGAGGAATGCCGCCGCCACCCGTTCAAGGGCACCGGCAAACCCGAGCCGCTCGGCGGCAACCTGTCAGGCTGGTGGTCGCGACGGATCAATCACGAGCATCGGCTGGTGTATCGCGTGGCGGGGAGCGGGCCGGAGCAGGTGCTGCAGGTGGCGCAGTGCCGGTATCATTATTGAACCCTACTCCTATCCCGCAACACACCAAGCTGGCGTCAACTTATACCAGCACACTGTGATAATTTTCATGCCGCGGCTCGGGCAAATGCTCGTCATACATGCCCCTAAAAAGAACGGGGTCTTTAATGTAGCTCTCAAGTAAACCTCTATAACGAAGTGAAAGATAAAGAGCTACTGATCGGGCTTGACAATTCACGGACCGTTCAGGGTTAAATTCAATGTCTGTAAAATAGCCATAAGTTATGGCTTGCTCATATAAATCTGAGTTTTTCATTAAGGCGTTTATATAAAGCCAATCGTAGAACGCCGTACGAGGAACTAGAGGCCATTCGCTGCCAAAGAAAGAAAATCCCGTAAGCGAGCCAGAGCTTCTTAATCTTTCGTCACGCTTAGCGTCTTTTGGCTGCATAAAAAAGATATCTCGGTATGGCCCGCCCTTGTTAAATACTTTACTACCCTGAAATGCAGCTTCAACAGTTAGTGTGAGGCCGTTCTTTGTCGTTGTAAATTTAAGATTGAAAGAACTTAGTGCAACGCCAACTGGGTTGTCAGACTTTGAAGATATTTCTAGTGGACGGTGGAGGCCGTATTTCGCCGAAGCTTCGGCGTGAAGCTCTTCGATTGATCGCTGTTTCTGCTTAACGGAGAGGCCCGGGTGCCAGGTGAACTCGACGTAGTCCTCAAGTATGTACTGATCACCTCGATACAACGGCGCAAATATCGGTCGTTGGGCCATCAGCCTCCCCCGAACTTGCGATAGTAGGTGCGATTGGCGAAAAAGCCCTTTCTGCCAGGATGAACGATTATTTTCCGTCTTCCGAAATGAGGCTGCAAAGAGTCCTTGACCCTATCCTCGTTCACCAAAGCTCCCAATACAAACTCCGGTTCAATAGAGTCTATCACCAAGACCTCAGCTTGAACGTCCGTTGGGTCGAATGATTTTATGCCTTGCACCACCCTGCTCTCGTGGCCGTCTATTTCTTCAAACATGGCTTCAAATGCTTCCGGCGCACCGAGAACTCCTGAGTCTGCTTGGCTTATCTTTTTATCAGCCGCATTGTGACGGCAAAATAAAACGTTCTTCGACCACAGGATGCTATTCGATACCGCCAATATGACCCAATCTGTTTCTGGATTTTCATTTCTGAGTTTGAAAAACATCGATCCATTTGGAAACGAGATGGACAGCGAGGTGCCGTTTAGTCGCCCATCCAAACGGTGCTGGTCATTAATCGTCGGGTGAATCCCCCGACTGTGAGCAACGCTTACCGGCAACAGGCCATGCGTTAGAATGGATTGCACATTCTCGGCTCGCGTGAAGTGAGCAAGCAACGGAATCTTTCTAGCTAGCGCAATCTCCTGAATTTTTTCCCGACTCATTGCTTGCCCCCTTTGTTGGCTCAGTCATGCTCGCGTCCTCCAGCGCCGATGTAAAGCTCCCGCCCGCCAGCGTTGTACAACGCGCTCATCTCCTCCATCCCCTTGATCGCCGCCGCCTTGCTGGCTTCCGCCGTCTCCGCGCCGCTCGGGCCGGCGGCGATGAAGCCCTCCGCGCCCTGGTTCTGCTTCGCCGCGAACTCGCGCACTTCCGCGGTGATCTTCATCGAGCAGAACTTCGGCCCGCACATCGAGCAGAAGTGGGCGGTCTTGGCGCCTTCTGCGGGCAGGGTCTGGTCGTGGTAATCCTCCGCCGTGTCGGGATCGAGGCTGAGGTTGAACTGGTCGCGCCAGCGGAACTCGAACCTTGCCCGTGACAGCGCGTCGTCGCGCATCTTGGCCGCCGGATGCCCCTTGGCCAGGTCGGCGGCGTGGGCGGCCAATTTGTAGGTGACCACGCCGACCTTCACGTCGTCGCGGTCGGGCAGGCCGAGGTGCTCCTTGGGCGTGACGTAACAGAGCATCGCGGTGCCATACCAGCCGATCATCGCCGCCCCGATGCCGCTGGTGATGTGGTCGTAGCCCGGCGCGATGTCAGTCGTCAGCGGCCCGAGCGTGTAGAAGGGTGCCTCGCCGCAGACCTGCAGCTGCTTGTCCATATTCTCCTTAATCTTGTGCATCGGCACGTGGCCGGGGCCTTCGATCATGACCTGGACGTCCGATTTCCACGCGCGGTGGGTCAGTTCGCCGAGCGTGTAGAGTTCGCTGAACTGTGCTTCGTCGTTGGCGTCGGCGATGCTGCCGGGGCGCAGGCCGTCGCCGAGCGAATAGGCGATGTCGTACGCCTTCATGATCTCGGTGATCTCGTCGAAGCGTTCGTAGAGGAAGCTCTCCTTGTGGTGCGACAGGCACCATTTAGCCATGATGCTGCCGCCGCGGCTGACGATGCCGGTGACGCGCTTCGCGGTCATTGGGACATAGGCGAGGCGGACGCCGGCGTGGATCGTGAAGTAATCGACGCCCTGTTCGGCCTGTTCGATCAGCGTGTCGCGGAAGATCTCCCACGTCAGTTCCTCGGCGATGCCGCCGACCTTCTCCAGCGCCTGATAGATGGGCACGGTGCCGATCGGGACGGGCGAGTTGCGGATGATCCATTCGCGGGTGTCGTGGATGTTGCGCCCCGTCGACAGGTCCATGACCGTGTCGGCGCCCCAGCGGATCGACCAGACGAGCTTGTCGACCTCGGCCGCGACGTTGCTGGCGACGGCGCTGTTGCCGATGTTGGCGTTGATCTTGACCAGGAAGTTGCGGCCGATCGCCATCGGTTCGGATTCGGGGTGGTTGACGTTGTTGGGGATGATCGCGCGGCCGCGGGCGATCTCGTCGCGAACGAACTCGGGCGTCACGTAATCGGGGATGGCGGCGCCGAAGCTCTCGCCGTCGCGGACGTACTCGCGCAGCATCTCGCGGCCGAGGTTCTCGCGGGTGGCGACATATTCCATCTCGGGCGTGATGATGCCGCGACGGGCGTAGTGCATCTGGCTGACGTTCATCCCCGCCCTGGCGCGTAAGGGGCGGCGGATGGTGTTGGGGAATTGCGGCACCCCGCCCGAGCGGTCGGGGCCTGTCTGGCCGTTGTCCTCGGGCCGGATGTCGCGGCCGTCGTAGCTCTCGACATCGCCGCGCGCCTCGATCCACGCGCGGCGGAGCTGTGGCAGGCCGGCGTTGATGTCGATCGTCGCGTTGGCGTCGGTATACGGCCCGCTGGGGTCGTAGACGTTGAGCGGAGGCTCGCCACAACCGGGCTCAAGGTCGATCGCGCGCATCGCGACCTTGAGCGGGCCGACGTGGATCTTGCGGCTGCCGCGGATCGGGCCGATGGTGACGCCGATCTCGGTGCGCTTGCCCGAATTGCGTTCGATCTTCGAGTCGATGTCGGCTACTTCGGCGTCGCTCAGTACAGGCATGTGTTCGCTCCATTAACGGAGAGAACGGACCTGGAGTAATGGGCCGCTCCCTCCCTACGCCGGTGTCAACCGGATCAGGTTCGGCGGGTCGGTGGCTGCGGCCACCCTCTCAACCGCGACATGAGCGGTCCCCCGGGGATGGAGCGGGTGTAGGCGCAAGGTTCGGTCAGGTCCAGCGCCACGCCGTCAGACGGAGCCGGCTTTGCCGGCGCCGCTGCCCGCCGTGGCGAGTCGCCGGCACGCCGCCCCCCCCTAGAACGTATAGGCCAGCCCGGCCGCGCCGATCCACTGGTCCCTGTCCCCGGCCATGCGCACGATCGGCGCGCGACCGATGTCGTCGAGCATCCTGGAATAGGTTCCGCCCGCAACGAGCTTGAAGCCGTGCAGCAGGTCGCCGGTCAGCGCGACCGTACCGACTGCGCCGAGCGAATAGCTCTTCCACCCCTTGCCGGGATTGTAGGCCGGCAATCCACTGGCGACGACCTGGCCGGGCAGTACGCCGTAATAGGTCCGCGCATAGCCTGCACCGACGCGATCGGCCGAGGCGAACAGGCCGACCGCGGCCTTGGTGCTGAGCGGCGTCAGATAGTTGATCGTCGGCGTCAGGACATAGCTCTTGTGTGTGCCGGTCACGTCGTGGCGATAGCTCACCGACACGCTCAACCGGTCATAGGGGCTGGTGATGACGCCAGTCTTGCCGATGCCGACATAGCCGCCCAGTTCGATCGCGGTGTCGAGCTTGCCCAGCGCCCGTACGCGCGGATCGTCGATCGCGTTCAGGCGAGTGCGGTTGAAGTTCACCACGCCGATCGGTCCGGCCTGGACATCCCACGTCGGTCCCGGCGCGTTCGGGATCAGATCGACGCTCAGCCGATTGCCCGCGAGCAGGAACGAATAGCCCTTGTAGCTGCCGATCGCGCCGGGCGCGGGGACGAAAGTGTAATCGTTCGATCCCTCGTAATCGGGCAGATAGGCGAGACCACCGCCGATCGTGATCGAATCGCCGCCGGTATCGATCTCGGCGGGCGGCAGCGGCGCGTCCTGCGCGGCCGCGGGGGTGGCGATCGCGAAGCCGAGGACGGCGAGGGACAGAAATGGCTTCACCAAGGTTCTCCGGGGAATGTTGCACCTGCGCAACGCCATCTCCCGAAGTCGGTTCCTGTCAGAACAGGTAGCGCATCCGAATGTCCTGTTCCGTGCCATTTATGTCGAGCGTGAAGCGCGCCGCGGCGAACTTGGGCGGGCCGAAGCCGATCGCTGGATTGCGCGAGAAGCCGAAGCCCTCGCGCGGGATCCCCATCATCGTGTCGAGCTTCCTGTTGCCGTTCTCGTCGTGGATCACCGCGACCGCATAATCGCCGACGGGCAGCGCGTCGAACGTCACCGCGCGCGTGGTGGCGGGGACCGAGCGGGTCAGCGCGCGCGCGTCATCGACGCACGCCGGAAAATTCTTCGGGTCCGCGGTCAGGCAGAGCTGGATCATTCCCCTCGACGAACGCAGCTTGCTGACGTCGATCTCAAGCCGGGCGACGGGGCTCGTTCCGCCGCACAGCAGCGCGGCTGCGCCCAGCGCGAAGGCCGCTGCGGCCCTGCGGCCCCGGCTTTGCCAGTTCGCCCGTGCCGGTATCCGTGCCGCAAAGGCGGTCCCAGAAACGGAAATACAGCCCATAATTGCACCTGTACGCGTCGTGATGCCGCTGATGATGGCTCGCGGTGATCAGCCACGCCCCCAATGGCCCCCTCCACATGAACCTGGGGAAAATCTCCCACCCCATGTGATTGGTGACACCCATAACCGTCATCACGGTCAATACCAGTGCGAGCATCGCGACGTGGATCGGAATGACGAACACCAGTAGCGGAATTACCACGGCCAGCGTCACCGCCTCGAACGGGTGGAACGCCATCGCCGCCCAGGCGGTCGGCGGACGGCTGGCGTGATGGACCGCATGGACGCGGGCGAACACGCGCGGCCGGTGCATCCAGCGGTGGATCCAGTAGAACCAGGTGTCCTGCGCGATCAGATACGCCAGCACCGATATCGGCAGATACCACACGGGATATGCGTCCCAGCGGTCATAGATCGCGGTCCACCCGCGGTTCTGCCATCCCCACGCGACGATCCCCGCGGGCGCGCCGTAGATGATCGCCGACGCCAGGCTCCATCCGATCTCACGCCGGATCTGCGCATCCAGGCCGGTGTAGAGGCCGGGCCGGGTCAGGCGGGTGGCGAGCGCGAAGCCGCCGCTGGCGATCAGGTAGCGGACGCCGACGATCAGCGTCATCGCGAGGGCTGACAGGATGATGGCGAGGGTGACCGACATGCCTCCCGCCTTAGCGCAAGTGGATGCCGGCCGTCCCTGCCTTGTTTGTCAGATCACCTCGAACGCCGCTGCGGTCAGTGCGGTGCCCGCCGCGACCCGGGCAAAGGCGATGGCCGCACCCGAACCGCTGCCGTCGGCATCGTACCAGATCATGCCGTTGGTCGGATCGTAGATGATGCGATCGTCGGTTTCCTGCGCGGCGGATCCGGTCGCGAACGCGCCGGCGAGCAGCGCGCCGGTGGACCGCGCGACGAAGATTCCGCGATCCAGCAGGATGCGATCGACGCCCGCCTCGAACCCGATGATCGTGTCGATATTGTCCGCGCCCGGCGCGGTGGTGAAGCGATAGTCGTCCGCGCCTGCTCCGCCGATCAGCGTATCGCTGCCCGCGCCGCCGTCGAGCACGTCGTTGCCGCCCAGGCCATAGAGTGTGTCGTTGCCGCCCAGCCCCTCCAGCCGGTTCGCACCCTCGTTGCCGATAACCGACTGGGCAAAGCCGTTGCCGGCCAGGTCCATCGCATCGCCGCCGTTCTGCAACGCAGCGGTCACCAGTTCGATCTCGGCATCGGCGGTCAGGCGATAGGATGCATAGGCCAGCACGCGATCGCTGCCGCCGCCGACCGCCTCGACGACGACATCGTTCGACGCATCGACGACGAACCAGTCGTCGCCCCGCCCTCCGCGCATCCAGTCGCCGCCGCTGCCGCCGTCGAGCACGTCGTTGCCGTCGCCGCCGTCCAGGAAATCGCCGCCGCCAAGCCCATAGAGCGTGTCGTCGCCGCCCAGCCCGTCGAGCTGGTTGCGGCCCTCGTTACCGTGGATGACCTGTGCGACCGCATTGCCGATGATGTCGATCGCGGTGGTCGCGCCGCGATCGAGCGCCGACAGCGCCTCGACGTCGGCTGCCGTGCCCAGCGTGAAGCTGGCTATGACCAGCACCCGGTCGAAGCCCTGCCCGGCGATCTCGACCACGCTATCGTCCGAATCGACGATGTAGATGTCGTCGCCCGCGCCGCCATGCAGCGTGTCGCTCCCCGCCCCGCCGATCAGCGTGTCGTTGCCGGCCAGTCCGTGCAGGACGTCGTTGCCGCCGAAACCCTGCAGCTTGTTGTCCAGGCCGTTGCCGATCAGCGTATCCGCCGCCGCCGACCCGTCGGCATGCTCGATCGTGCTGCCCAGCGTCGCGACGATGCCGCCGGTCGCATAGCGATAATCGATCGTGTCGTTGCCGGCGTCGCCCTGGAAATAATGTGCGCCCGGCGTCCAGATGAAGCGGTCGTCACCCGCCCCGCCGAAGAACAGGATGCGGCTGTCGTTACCCGACACCGTATCGTCGCCGTCGTTGCCGTAGATCGTGATGACCGCATCCTGGTTGCCGACCGTGATGCGATCGTCGAAGCGCGAGCCGATGATCGTCGAGATCGCCTCGAGATTGCGGATCGCGCCGCTGGTCCCGAGCAGCGTCCATGTCCCGAAGTTCGCGCCCGCCGCCGCATCGATCAGTGACAGGATCAGCGTGTCGCGCCCGGCACCGCCGTCGATCGTGTCGGTCAGTTCGCCGGTAATCAAGTCGTCGCCGTCGCCGCCCAGCAACTCGTCGACGCCGGCACCGCCGGTCAGCTGATCGTTGCCCGCGCCGCCCGCGATCCGGTCGTCGCCGGCATCGCCCTGCAACAGGTCGTCGCCCGCGCCGCCGTCCAGCACGTCACGCCCGTCACCGCCCCACAGCGTATCGTCGTCGCCATCGCCGGCCAGCCGGTCGTCGCCCGCATCGCCGGTCAGGATATCGCGACCGCTGCCCCCGATCAGCACGTCGATACCGGTCCCGCCGTACAGCGCGTCGTCGCCGGCCTCGCCCTCGATCCAGTCGGCGCCGGCATCGCCGCCCAGGATGTCGTTGCCCGCCCCGCCGAACAGACGATCATCGGCATCACCGCCATAACCGCGATCGTCGCCTGCGCCGCCGCGGATCAGGTCGTCGCCGCCGTCGCCGGTCATCACGTCGTCGCCGGTGCCGCCGTCGAGCAGGTCGTTACCTTCGCCGCCGTACAGAGCGTCGTTGCCGATACCGCCGTACAGCCGGTCGTGCCCCGCCAGGCCGCTCAATATGTCGTTGCCGCCCTCGCCGACGAGCAGGTTCGCGCCCGACCCGCCGGTCAGCGTGTCGTTGCCGAACGAGCCATAGGCCCCTTCGTCGAGCGTGCCGCCGCTCGCCCACACGTCGTTGAAGTCGGACAGATAGGCCGTGCTGCCCTCGCCCAACCCCTCGTTCACATCGCGTACGACGACGGTCAGCGCCTGCGTGTCGCTGCCCTTCGCATCGCGGACTTCGATCACCAGTTCATAGGTATTGCGCAGGTCCGCGTCCTCAGGCGCCTCGTGGTCCGGCGTCGTCAGGAAGCTGAGCGCGCCGGTCAGCCGGTCGATGCGGAACAGCGCGGCGTCCGGCCCGCCGACGATCGCATAGCTCAGCGCGTCGCCCTCGGCATCGGTCGCGACGATGGTCATCACGAACGCGCCGCCCTCGTTCGTCGTCACGCTGCCGACCGGCCCTGCGCCGTTCGACTGGATGACCGGGCGGCGGTTGCCGAACACGTCGTCATAGATCCACGTCGTGTCGGTGAAGCGGATCACCTCGACCTCGGTCAGCACGATCGTGACGCCGGTCGCGGTGTCGGTCAGCACCAGGTGCCGCGTCGCCGCATCGACCGCCGAGATGCCATAAGCCGCGCGCGCCTTGGTCAATACGACCGTGTCGGTGCCGGTGCCGCCGTCGATCTCCTGCCGCATTGCGGTGCCGATATGGATCGTGTCGTCGCCGCCGCGCGCCGTCGCCTTCCACGCCGGCCCGTCGAGATAGATGGTGTCGCCCGCCGCCGCCGATCCGATCTCGGCCAGGTTCAGCTGGCTGCCGCGCAGCGTGACGGGATCGTTGAAGCCGCGCACCTGCGCGTCGAGGAACTGCTGCAGGATGGTGATGCCGATCGGATTGTCGCTCGCCATCAGCGCGTCGAACACCGTGGGATCCTGGCGATAGGCGTTGGCGAAGCGCGCCAGCCCGATGATCGCCTGCATCGCCACGAAGGCGTCGTTCGACATGAACTGCGCATTGGTCGCGCCCGCCGCAGTCAGTTCCGCCTTCCACTGATCGTACGCCTTGGCGATGATCGCATTGCCGTTGTGGAAATCGATGTTGCGCAGCGTCGCGCCGACCGCGTTGGTGACGACCGAGACGGGATCGCTGCTCAGGTAGCGCTGGCTCTCGGCATTGGCGATGTAATAGGCGTATTTCTCGTCGAAATGCTTCTTGCCCCACACGAACATTACGGCCCCGTAGGCCGGGGCCACCGTCGCATCCTCGCCGACGAAGTTCAGGACCAGGTTGACCTTGTCCTCGAACGCGTCGCGCATCGCCTTCACCGCGGCGCGCATCTGGGCGTTCGAATCCTTGGAATATTCGTAGGTGCCGTGATATTCGTCCTGCGCAGGATCGAACAGCGCCTGATAGAATGCCTGCGGACTGTCGTTGCGGATCCAGCTGACGAAATCGTTGAATGCGTCCGAGATCGCGCCGTCGAACAGGCCGTCGATCAACTCGAATAGCACCGAGCCGGCAATCGCCCCGATCCCCGCGCCCAGCACCGCGCCGAACCCCTGGAAGATGGTCGCGCCGACGGCGGTTGCGGTGGAATTTCCGAACAGGGCCACCAGCCCGCCCAGCACGTCGCCGGTCAGCGCACCGAGCGCATCGCCCAGCAATTCCGATCCCAGATACGCGCCGAGCTTGCTGACCAGCGACTCGGGTAGGCTGTCGATCGTGACGAATAGATAGGCCAGCTGCGTCCCAGCATAGTTGGCAAACAGCGTACTGAGCGTCCCCAGCGTCGATGCCGCGTCGAACTCCCCGAAGAATTTCTGCAGGTCCGCGACCGTGATCTTGCCCGCGAAAAAGTCGTAGACCTCTCCAACACCAAGTTCCACGACGTTGCGCAGCTGTTCGCTGCCGAAATCGGCCAGAACGCGCTCGAACCAGTTCTCACCATCCAGGCCGAGCAGATCGTCGAATATCTCTTCGTTCCAATGGTCGAAATCGACCAGCAGGTCGGCGACAATCTCGTTGAACGCTGAGCGGAACTTGTCCGCATCCAGCAGCGCGATGCCGGTGTCGCCGGTAAAGTAGCGCTGGATCAGATTGTCGAGGACCGGTTCCAGCACCTTGTCCCCGACGCTGCGGATCGCAGTCGCCCAGCTCGGACTCGAATCCGCTGTGACAGTCGCAAGAATTTCGGCCAGGCCCAGCTTGGCATAACTCTTGGCGATACCGGGCAGCAGTTCCTCGAAATATCCGCCGAGCAGGTTCTTGAACGCATCGCCGGAGATGCCGGTGATCGCATCGAAATCGGGCAGGCTGAGATCGAGTATGCCCTGCTCGAGCTCGGCGGCGATCGGCTTCAGCAGTCGGTTGGCGAGCAGCGCCTTGAGCGCCCCGCTCGACGCCATGGCAATGCCACGGTCGACGCCGTCGATTTCGGGCAGCAGCTGATCGACGTAGGAATTGACATAGCCGGCGACCGAATCGGCGATCTTCTTTTGGATCTGCAGAGTCGTGATCCCGCGATCCTTTTCGGGGTCGATGTCGAAACCGACAAGCGTCACGAGTTGCGTCGTCCACGGCCCCAAGACCGCCCGGATCTCGACCTTGATACCGGTATATCCGTTCGCGTCGGGCGCGTCCTTGCGCGTGACCGCAACATGCGCCAGCTTGTTGGTCCCATCCAGCCCGAGGATATTGTCGAGCAGATAGTTCAGCGTCTTCTCGAAATCGCCGGTCGTCGCGGTCGTCGTGGTCACGATTGCCCCCTTTGCGACTCGCCGGTATCCTTTCCCACAGGCCAGCTGCGCCGCGCGTCCAGCCTAGGCAGGACGCGCGCCGTCGCAATGAAGAAATTGATCCAGATCAGGTTAATTGAACTGTGATTGACACCGCTTCGGTCTCATCGGCGCCCGTGGCGCGTCCGACGCATCGTTCGGTGCCCTAGACAGCCTGTCCCGCCGCGCGCCCGCTCGCCCAGGCCCACTGGAAATTATAACCGCCGAGCCAGCCGGTGACGTCGACCGCCTCGCCGATCGCGTAGAGGCCGGGCACATGCTTCGCCGCCATCGTCTGCGACGACAGGTCTGCCGTACTGATCCCGCCGACGGTCACTTCGGCCTTGGCGAAGCCCTCGCTGCCGCTCGGGGTAAAGCGCCAGTCGGCCAGCCGGCGCTCCGCCTCCGCCAGCCGGACGTCGGCGATGTTGGCGAGTTCGCCGGGCAGCGCAAGGCGATCGGCGAGGGTATCGGCCAGCCGCTCGGGCAATCCCAGTGCCCGCTTCACGCCGATCCGCGGCGACATGCGCTTGGCCTCGCGCAGCCAGCCGGGCGCGCGGGTCGGCAGCAGATCGATGCCGATGCTCTCGCACGGCCGCCAATAGGAGGATATCTGCAGGATCGCCGGACCCGACAGCCCGCGATGGGTGAACAGCGCGGCTTCGCGGAAGCTGGCCTTGCCTGCGCTGGCCACCACCTCGGTCGCGACGCCGGCGATCTCGCGGAACAGCATATCCTGTCCGCTGAGCGTCAGCGGGACCAGCGCGGGGCGCGGCTCGACCACCTTCAGCCCGAACCGGCGGGCGAGGTCATAGGCGAAGCCGGTCGCGCCGAGTTTCGGGATCGATGGCCCGCCGGTCGCGATCACCAGCGCCGGCGCGGTCGCGCCATGCGGGCCGAAGGTGACGGTGAAGCGCGCGTCGGCATGCGCCACGTCCCGGATCGCGTGGCCGGTGGCGATCTCCACCCCGCCCTTTGCGCATTCGGCCAGCAGCAGATCGACGATCTGCTGGGCCGGGCCGTCGCAGAACAGCTGGCCCAGCGTCTTTTCGTGCCAGGCGATACCGTAACTGTCGACCAGCGCGACGAAGTCCGCCGCGGTGTAGCGGCCGAGCGCCGACTTGGCGAAATGCGGATTGGCCGAAATGAAGCGATCGGCCGCCGTGCCCAGGTTGGTGAAATTGCACCGCCCGCCGCCCGAGATCAGGATCTTGCTGCCCACGCGGGGGGCGTGGTCGATCACCAGCACGCGCCTGCCGCGCTGGCCGGCGGTGGAAGCGGCCATGAGGCCCGCCGCGCCGCCGCCGAGGATGATGGCGTCAAAGGCGACGGTCACGTTCCCACTGCCGTTCGTGCCGAGCGAAGTCGAAGCCCATGAGACTGACGCCCTTCGACTGCGCTCAGGGCGAACGGTGTGAGGTAGCGGCAAGCATTGGCATGACTCACGCCGCGTCGATCACCGCGAGCGTGATCCGCGACAGGCACACCAGCTTGTCCGCGTCATCGACGATGCGGATCGTCCAGACCTGCGTCGTGCGCCCCAGATTCTCGGCGGTCGCGGTGGCGTGGACGAAGCCGCTCATTACCGGGCGGATGTGGTTGGCGTTGATCTCCAGCCCCACCGTCACCTTGCCCGGCGCGCACGCCATCGCCCCGCCGACCGAGGCGACGCTTTCCGCCAGCACCACCGATGCGCCGCCGTGCAGCCGCCCGAACGGCTGGTGCGTCCGCGCATCCACCGGCATCCGCGCGGTCAGGCTGTCGTCGGTGTGGCCGGTGAATGCGATCCCGACATGGCCGGGCAGCGAGTTGGCCCCGAGTGCGGTCAGCTGGTCCAGCGTAAAGTCACGCTGCCAGATCGGCATCAGTAGCTCCGCCCGATCAGCACCCGCTCCACCGCGGGTTCGCCGGTGAAGATGCACGGGCCGCTGTCCTGTCCGGTCTGGCCCATCGGGGCGTTACGGATCGTCAGCTTGAGCTTCTTCAGCCGCTCGACGACCTTGTCCAGGGCTTCGCCGGTCGGTTTCGACCAGCGGACGTCGGCCCAGCCGGGCTTGGTCGCGCCGGCGAACATCGCCTCGACCCCCGCCCAATCGTCTACTGCTGAGATGTTGGCGCGCAGGCGGTCGTGGGCTTCCTCGAACAGGTTGGTCTGAATCGCTTCCAATGTCGCAGCGGCATCGGCGGCGAAAGCGTCGCGCGCCGTCACCTGCGAATCGAGCTTGCCGTCCTCGCGGTAGAGCCGGTCACGGCGGATCACCGACACGTTGCCCCCGGCCATGTCGCGCCCGCCGACCTCGATCACGATCGGCGCACCCTTCTTCACCCAGCCCCAGCGCTTGGTCGCAGCCTTGGCGGGCTTGAGGTCGAGCAGCGCGCGGATCGGCTCGCCCAGCGCCTGGCCCTTGGCGAGGTCGGCCTGCAACGCCTTGCAATAGTCGATCAGCGCCGCGTCCTCGGGCGCATCGCGCAGCATCGGCACGATCACGATCTGCCACGGCGCGATCCGCGGCGGTACGCGCAGCCCGTCGTCATCGCCGTGAACCATGATGACGCCGCCGATCATCCGCGTCGATACGCCCCAGCTCGTCGTGTTGGCGAACTCGAATACGCCTTCCGCATTCTGGAAGCGGATGTTCTGGGCATGGGCGAAATTGGTGCCCAGGAAGTGACTGGTCCCGGCCTGGAGCGCCTTGCCGTCCTGCATCATCGCCTCGATGCTGTAGGTCGCGACCGCACCGGGGAAGCGCTCGTTCTCAGGCTTCTCGCCGGCAACCACCGGCAGCGCGAGGCAGGTTTCGGCGAACTCGCGATAGACTTCGAGCATCTTGAGCGTCTCTTCGCGGGCTTCCTCAGGGGTAGCATGGGCGGTGTGCCCTTCCTGCCAGAGGAACTCGGACGTGCGCAGGAACATCCGCGTCCGCATTTCCCAGCGCACGACGTTGGCCCATTGGTTGATGAGCACGGGCAGGTCGCGCCACGACTGGACCCAGCGCGCGAAGGCGGTGCCGATCACCGTCTCCGACGTCGGCCGTACGACCAGCGGCTCCTCCAGCTTCGCCTCGGGATCCGGGGTCAGCCCGCCCTTGCCGTCGCTGACCAGCCGGTGGTGGGTAACGACCGCCATCTCCTTGGCGAAGCCCTCGACATGCTCGGCCTCCTTCTCGAAATAGGACAGCGGGATGAAGAGCGGGAAATAGCAATTCTCGTGCCCCGTCGCCTTGATCCGGTCGTCGAGCAGCCGCTGGATGCGTTCCCAGATGCCGTATCCCCACGGCCGGATGACCATGCACCCGCGCACGCCCGATTCCTCGGCCAGATCGGCCTCCGAAATGACGGACTGATACCAGGCGGCGAAATCGACTTCGCGGGTGACGGGGAGGGCGCGTTTTATCATGGGGCGGGCGAATAGCGGTCTTCGGGCGGTTCGTCACGTCGGGAGAAAAGAAGGGGATGTTCACGCGAAGGCGCGAAGGCGCGAAGATTTTTGTTCGCGCGGAGGCGCAGAGCGCGCGGAGCTGACCCGTCCGGCTGCGCCAGCAGCCCTCCATCTCCAGCAGCTGTTGCCTGCGCGCTATCGCGCGCAATCTTCTCTGCGCCCTCTGCGCCTCTGCGCGAACCGATCTTCTGCACGCTTCGCGCCTTCGCGCCTTCGCGCCTTCGCGTGACCATCCTTGTTCTTCTTTCTTGCGATCACCGCCGACGGCCCGCAAAGCGCACACGTGAGCACCGACCGTATCCTGCCCGCCGTGGCCTATCGCCTGGCGTCGGTGGTGGCGTTCGCGACGATGGGGGCACTCATCAAGCTGGCCGAGGTGCGCGGGGCGGGACTGGCCGAACTGCTGTTCTTCCGCCAGGCGGGGTCGATCCCCGTGATCGTCGCCTGGGTGGCGGTCGGGCCGGGGCTCGCGACGCTCCGTACGCAGCGGCTGCGAGCGCATGCGCTGCGCTGCGCGGTCGGGCTGACCAGCATGACCTTCATGTTCGGCACATTGCTGCTGCTGCCGCTGGCCGAGGCGACGACGCTCCAGTTCACCGTTCCGATCTTCGCGACGATCCTGGGTGCGCTGATCCTGCGCGAGAAGACCGGGGTCCATCGCTGGAGCGCCGTCGTGCTGGGCTTCGTCGGCGTCCTGATCGTCGCGCAGCCGGGCAGCGGGCATATCCCGTGGCAGGGTGCCGCGACCGGCCTTGCCGCCGCGTCGCTATCGGCCACGGTCTCGATCCTGATCCGGCGGATGGGATCGAGCGAGCCGCCGGCGACGATCGTGTTCTATTTCGCCGTCCTGTCGATGATTCCGCTGGTTCCCGCCTTTTGGTGGACGTTCGCGCCGCACGATCCGACGACCTGGGCGATGCTGGTGGCGATCGGGCTGGTGGGCGCGATCGGCCAGCTGACGATGACGACCGCGCTCAGCCTCGCGCCCGTTTCGGTCGTCGTGCCGATGGATTATTCGGGGCTGATCTGGGCGACGCTCTATGGCTGGGCGCTGTTCGGGGTGCTGCCCGACACGATGACCTGGGTCGGCGCGCCGCTGATCGTCGCTTCGGGACTGTACATCGTCTGGCGCGAGCAACGGCTGGCGCGGGGCATCGCGCGGAGTGCGCCGGCTGTCTCGGACTAAAGCCGCGACCGTTTTGCCTCGTCGAGCAGCCGCTTCGCGCGCAGGTACATCTCCAGCCGCTGCATCGCGAACAGCCCCAGTCCGAACGCGATCAGCATGTCGGTGACCGCGATCGCGTTCAGGTGCAGCGCATTGTCGCCCGATCCCGTCCCCAGCGCCATCCGCGCGCCGTTGCGCGCCAGGATCAGCGCGACGATGAACAGCACCGCGGCGGGACTGGCCGACTGGTTCAGGCTGTGCGTCTCCGGATCGACGGTGATCCGCATGAACTTGCCACGCTGCCACCCGAGCGATGCGCCGAGAACGAGAGCGAAGGCGCAGAAGCCCCACGCCCAGCCCTGCGGCGGATGCGCCCAGTACATGTAGGCCGCGAGGGCAGCGTAGAGCGCGGGGAAGATCCACAGCTGCTCGAGCCTGAGCGGGCGGACCTTGCTCATCCGTTTCCAGCGCAGCGCCAGGACGATCGTCACCACGACCGCGGTGATCGCGTAGCTGACCCAGATGTTGGAGGTTGGCTGAACGTGCATGGCGCTAATCCTAAACCCGACCGGCCTGCACACAATCCCCGTTCGTACTGAGCGAAGTCGAAGTACGTGCCCGAAACACGTTCTTAGACACGCTCAGCACGAACCGAGGGTCACTCGGCCGCTAGCGGGAGGGCGTCCTTCCACACCAGCACGGGCTTGCGCGCCGCCAGCGTCTCGTCCAGCCGGCGGCGCGGCGCGAAGTGCGGCGCGGTCTTGAGCGTCGGGTCGCCCGCCTTCGCTCGCTCCGCCACGCTGCGCAACGCGCCGATGAACTGGTCGAGTGCGGCCTTGCTCTCGGTCTCGGTCGGTTCGACCAGCATCGCACCGTGAACGACCAGCGGGAAATACACCGTCATCGGGTGATAGCCCTCGTCGATCAGCCCCTTGGCGATGTCGAGCGTCGAGAAGCCCGGCGCGACGCCCGCATCGCTGAAGATCGCCTCGTGCATGCACGGCCCCGACGCAGCGAACGGCGCGTCGAGTGTGCCTTCCAGCGAGCGCAGGACATAGTTGGCGTTGAGCACGGCATCCTCGGCGACCTGCTTCAACCCGTCGGCGCCGTGAGACAGGATGTACGCCAAGGCGCGGGTGAACATGCCCATCTGGCCGTGGAACGCGACCATGCGGCCGAAGGTGTCGGGATGGTCGTCGCCCGCCGTCTCTTCCTCGATCAACTGGATATGCCCATCGGCCATGCGCGCGGTGAAGGGCAGCGGGCCGAATGGCGATAGCGCCTCCGACAGCACGACCGGCCCCGACCCCGGTCCGCCACCGCCGTGCGGGGTGGAGAAGGTCTTGTGCAGGTTGATGTGCATCGCATCGACGCCCAGGTCGCCGGGGCGCACCCGCCCGACGATCGCGTTGAAGTTCGCGCCGTCGCAATAGACGTATCCGCCGGCCGCATGGACCGCGTCGGAAATCTCCTTCAGGTCGCGTTCGAACAGCCCGCAGGTGTTGGGGTTGGTGATCATCACCGCGGCGACGTCCGGCCCCAGCCGGGCCTTCAAGGCCGCCGTATCGACACGCCCTTCGGCGGTCGCAGGAATGTCCTCGACCGTGAAGCCCGCGAACGCTGCGGTCGCGGGGTTGGTGCCATGGGCCGATTCGGGTACCAGCACGACCTTGCGATGGCCTTCGCCGCGCTTCTCCAGCGCCGCCTTGATGCACAGGATGCCGCACAGTTCGCCGTGCGCGCCGGCCTTGGGGCTCATCGCGACGCCGTGCATGCCGGTCAGGTCGATCAGCCAGAAGGCGAGTTCGTTGATGACCGCCAACGCGCCCTGCACCGTATCGACCGGCTGGAGCGGATGGATGTCGGCGAACCCCGGCATCCGCGCGACCTTCTCGTTCAGGCGCGGGTTGTGCTTCATCGTGCACGACCCAAGCGGGAACAGCCCGAGGTCGATCGCATAGTTCTGGCGGCTCAGCCGCGTGTAGTGGCGCACCGTCTCGGACTCGGAAAGGCCGGGCAGGCCGATCGGGGCGGAGCGGGCAAGGCTGCCCAGCCGATTGGTCGCGGCCGGCACATCGGCCAGATCGACGCCGGTGGTGGCGGTCGATCCGATCTCGAAGATCGTCGCTTCCTCCAGCATCAGCGCGCGGTTGCCGGTGTGGGTGGCGGGGGCGTCTCCGCCGGTGGCGGTCATCTCGGGGCGCCAGCCGCTTGCGTTCAGGGTCATGCCAACACCTCAAAACTAAAACCGTTCGTGTCGAGTAGATGTCGAGCTTGTCGAGACACCGTATCGAGACACATGTCTCTCGATAGGCGCTCTCGACTTCGCTCGATCGCTACTCGAGACGAACGGAGGGAAATAAGGGGGGGGCTCACGCCAGCACCTCGCCCAGCGCGTCGGCCAGCGTCGCGACATCCTCCGCCGTGGTCGTCTCGGTCACCGCGACGACCAGGCCGTTCTCAAGCTCGGCCACCCCCGGATACAGCCGCCCGAGCGACACGCCGGCCAGGATCCCGCGATCGGCCAGCGTCCGCACGACCGGCCGAGCCTCCTGCGACAGCTTCAGCGTGAACTCGTTGAAGAAGGTCGGGGTCACCAACTCGACACCCGGCACCTTGGCCAGCACGTCCGCCGCGGCACTCGCGCCGGCGTGATTGAGGTCAGCCAGGCCACGCAGCCCCGCTTCCCCCAGCAATGTCATGTGGATCGAGAATGCCAGCGCGCACAGGCCGGAGTTGGTGCAGATGTTCGACGTCGCCTTCTCGCGACGGATATGCTGTTCGCGCGTCGACAGCGTCAGCACGAAGCCGCGCTTGCCGTCGGCATCGACCGTCTCGCCGCACAGCCGCCCGGGCATCTGGCGGACATATTTGTCCTTGCAGCCGAACAGCCCCACATACGGTCCGCCGAACTGCAGGCCCACGCCGATCGACTGGCCCTCGCCCACGACGATATCCGCGTCCATCTCGCCGGGCGACCGAATCGCCCCCAGCGCGACAGGCTCGGTGACCACCGCGATCAGCAGCGCCTTCTTCGCATGGCACGCGTCGGCCAGCGGCGTCAGGTCGGCGATGCGGCCGAGGATATCCGGGTACTGCACGACCACGCACGACGTATCGTCGTCGATCGCGGCGATCAGCGCGTCGATGTCGGTGTCGGCGGTGAGCGACGGCAGCGACGTCTCCAGCGCATCGCCGGTGTATTTCGCCATCGTCCGGGCGACCGACACATAATGCGGATGCAGCCCCGACGACAGGATCGCCTTGCCCCGCCGCGTGATCCGCCGCGCCATGCCGATCGCTTCCCAGCAGGCGGTCGATCCGTCGTACATCGATGCGTTCGCCACATCGGTGCCGAGCAGGCGCGCGACCTGCGTCTGGAACTCGAACAGCATCTGCAGGGTCCCTTGCGCGATCTCGGGCTGATACGGCGTATAGGCGGTCAGATATTCGCCGCGCTGGATCAGGTGATCGACGCTGGCGGGCACATGATGGCGATAGGCACCGCAGCCGAGGAAGAACGGCACGTCGCCCGCGACGGTGTTCTTGCGGGCCAGCGCGGCCATGTGCCGCTCGACGCTGAGTTCGCTCGCGTGATTGGGCAGGCCGTGGATCGGGCCGGTCAGCCGCGCGGCTTCGGGGACGTCGGCGAACAGGTCGTCGATCGTCGACGCGCCGATGACGGAGAGCATCGCGGCGCGGTCGGTATCGGTCAGGGGCAGGTAGCGCATGGCAATTCCAGTCGGGAGTGGGAACCGATCGCGTGTCTCACCACCCGTTCGTGCTGAGCTTGTCGAAGCACCGTCCTTCGTGCCGCCAGGTCATCCCGGGCGTATCTCAGTACGGTCCTTCGACAGGCTCAGGACGAACGGTAGTGGTTACAATGTCTCGACGAACGCCTTGTACGCGTCTTCGTCCATCAGCCCTTCGACCTCGCCCGGATCGCTCAGCGTCAGCTTGAAGAACCAGCCTTCCCCTTCCGGATCGGTATTCACCAGATCGGGCTGCTCGGTCAGTGCGGCATTGCCCTCGATCACGGTGCCGCCGACCGGCGCGTAGACATCCGACGCCGCCTTGACCGATTCGACCACCGCGGCCTCGTCGCCCTTGCTCAGGCTGCGCCCTTCCGCCGGTACATCGACGAACACGATGTCGCCGAGTTGACCTTGCGCATATTCGCTGATCCCGACTGTACCGGTGGCGCCATCGACGTCGATCCACTCATGGTCTTCGGTGAAATAACGCATGGGTTCAGGCTCCTTTGCGGACGTAATTGTGGGGGGTGAAGGGCATGGTGGTGACGGTGGCGGCATGCAGCTTGCCGCGCTGGGCGAGCGTGATCGTGGTGCCAGGCTGGCTGAGCGCGGTCGGGACATAGGCCATCGCGATCGGCTGGCCCACGCTGGGCGCGAAACCGCCGCTCGTCACCTTGCCGACCGCGTTGCCCTCGTCATCGACGACCAGCGCGCCCTCGCGCACCGGCTGGCGGCCATCGACCAGCAGCCCGACGCGCTTGGTGATCGCGCCATCGGTGCGCTCGGCCATGATCCGCGCGTGGCCGGGGAAGCCCCCCTCGTCGCGCCGCCGCTTCGACAGCGCGAAGCCGAGGTCGGCCATGACGGGCGTGGTGTGCTCGTCGAGGTCGTGGCCGTACAGCGGCAGCCCCGCCTCGAGCCGCAACGAATCGCGCGCGCCCAGGCCGATCGGCTTGACCTCGGGCTGGTCGCAGATCGCATCGGCCAACGCCTCGACCGCATCGGCCGGCACCGAAATCTCGTAACCGTCCTCGCCGGTATAGCCCGATCGGCTGATCCACAGCGGGATGCCGTTCCAGTCGAACTCGCGGCCGTCCATGAACACCATCGTCTCGACGCCGGGAATGACGCGGGCCAAGGCAACGACCGCCTTCGGCCCCTGCAACGCCAGCAGCGCCTGATCCTCGAGGTGGTTGAGCGTGATGCCGTCGTCGAGCCCCTCGCGCAGATGCCCGATATCGTCCCACTTGGTTGCACCATTGACGACCATATACACGCCGCCTCCTACTCCGTTCGTTTCGAGCCCTTCGACAGGGCTCGACACGAACGGGGGAGCGGGGTCGGCGCTGGCGAACAGATCGGGATGCATGTTCGCCGGCAACCGCGTCAGCATCAGGTCGTCGAGGATCCCGCCGTTGTCTGCGAGCAGCAGCGAATAGCGCGCCTTGTTCAGCGGATGGCCGGTGATGTCGGCGGGCAGCAGCGCCTCCAGCGCCGTCTCCACGCCCTCACCGGTGAACCGCAGCTGGCCCATGTGGCTGACATCGAACAGCCCGGCCGACTCGCGGACCCACAGATGCTCGGCCATGATGCCTTCGTACTGGACAGGCATCCAGTAGCCCGCGAACGCGACCATCCGGCCGCCCTTCGCACGGTGCCACGCATCGAGCGGCAGGGTCAGCGTCTCGGGATCGATTGCGGTGTCGTCGTCGCTCATCGCCGGCATTCCTGAAACAGAGTCGCGACGGCCCTGCCCTGCACGGTCAGAAGCCTCGCGCCCCCTCTGTCACGGAAACCTGAGAGCTTTCCCGCGACCTGAACGAACAGGGACGCGGTTACACCGTCGGTGGCCCCGCGCAAGCGGGACGCTTTCCAGAGTGTCGGGTCACGCGCGGTCCCTGGTGCCTGAGAGATTCCGGGGCGGTTGCTCCTTCGGCGGACCCCTGAATGAGGCCACTCTCCCGCGCGTACCTCGGCCCGGTTACCCGCGCCTCGACGGGCTCGTGTGTGGCGGGGGGCGGGGGGTTAGTCAATCCACATCCCTGCCTATTCCTCCACCGTTCGTCTCGAGTAGCGATTGAGTAGGCCGAAGGCCGTATCGAAAGCGCTTATCGAGAGATGGGTTCCGGGCGAGTATGTCTCGATACGAGCCCTCGATACGGCTCTGCGAGCCTACTCGGTCTCTACTCGACACGAACGGATTTGGGAGACGACGCGCGCCTTCACTCCCCGAACGCCCGCAGCATCAGGTCGCGGGTCGAGGCGTCGAAATCCCCGCCGCCCTCGCCGGCCTTCTTCGCCATTTCCTTGCCCAACTCGACCCCGAACTGGTCAAACGGATTGATCCCCAGGATCGCCGCCGACACGAACGTGCGGTGCTCGTAGAACGCCAGCAGGGCGCCCAGCGTTCGCGCGTCGAGCTGATCGAGCAGGATCGTGCTCGACGGCCGGTCGCCCGGATAATTGCGCGCGCCGTCGTCACTGGCGCGACCGGTCATCAGCGCGGCCCCTTGCGCGAAGGCGTTGAGCAGCAAAGACGCATGATGCGCCTCGTCCAGCGCGTCGCCGCCCTCGATCACCGCGACGAACTCGACCGGCACGACGTGCGTGCCCTGGTGAAGCAGCTGAAAGACCGCATGCTGGGCGTCCGTCCCGACCCCGCCCCAGGTAATGGGGGCGCTCGGCCGGTCGAGCGGGGCGCCGTCGATCGTGACGCCCTTGCCGTTCGATTCCATCTCGAGCTGTTGCAAATAGCTCGGCAACAGCCGCAGCCGCTCGTCATAGGCAAAGGTCGCGCGCGTCTCGCAATGCTTCACCTGCGTATAGAACAGGTCGGCAAAGGCGGCGAGGACGGGGGCGTTCTCGTGCGCCGCGGTCAGGCGGAAGTGGCGGTCCATCTCGGCGGCGCCCTCCAGCATCTGGTCGAACGCGTCCCACCCCAGCGCCATCGCCGCGGGAAAGCCGATCGACGACCATAGCGAGTAACGCCCGCCGACCGACTCGGCGAACGGCAGGATCCGCGTCTCGTCCACGCCCCATGCGATCGCGGCGTCCGGATTCGCGGTCAGCGCGATGACGCGGCCATAAGGATCCTCGACCCCGTCATCGCTCAGCCAGGCCAGTGCGCTGTCGGCGTTGAGCATCGTCTCGGTCGTGGTGAAGGTCTTCGACGCGACGACGACGATCGTGGCGGCGGGATCGAAGGCATCGAACACCTCCTCCAGCGCGACACCATCGACGTTCGAGACGACCGCGACGTCATAGCGATCGGCATCGCGGCCCAGCGCGTCGATCAGCAGGTCCGGCCCCAGCGCCGACCCGCCGATGCCGATGTGCAGGATGTGGCGGACCGGCCCCAGCGCCTCGGCCTCGATCGCGTCGATCAGCGCGCGCATCCGGGCATGGAGCGCGGCGGCCTTGGCCGAATCCTCTTCGCTGCCCTCGCCACGTTCGGCGACATGGGTGACGGCGCGGCCTTCGGAGGTGTTTACGGTATCGCCCGCGAACAGCGCGTCGCGGCGCGCGGCCAGTCCGGCGGACTTCGCCAGCCCCTCGAACGCAGCCAGCGCCGCGGCGTCGAGATGCGTCTTGGAGAAATCGAAATGGATTCCCGCGACATCGACCGAGAACTTCGCCACCCGCTCCGCATCGTCGGCGAACAATCGGGTGAGCTTGGGCGGATTCAGCGCCTCGACCTGCGACCAATCGACCATGATGTGCACTCCGCTGCTGGTAGCGCTCCCTCTAGCCCTCAATGCTTGACGTGCAAGGCATCGCGACACAGGACGGCGCAATGGCCGAACCCAGCACCGCCCCTGCGAAACCCAGGTCCGAACTGCGCGACACGCTGAGCTTCCTGCTGAAGCTCGCGATCGTCGTGTTCATCTTTCGCAGCTTCTTCCTGTCGCCGTTCAGCATCCCCAGCCAGTCGATGATGCCGCGGCTGCTGATCGGCGACTATCTGTTCATCACCAAGTGGAACTATGGCTATTCGCGCCATTCCTTCCCCTGGTCGCTGCCGCTGATCCCGGGTCGCATCTTCGGATCGACGCCCGAGCGCGGCGACGTCGTGGTGTTCAAGGCACCGCCGCGGTCGCGCGACGACTATATCAAGCGTGTGATCGGTGTGCCGGGCGACACGATCCAGATGGTGAATGGCCAGCTGGTGCTGAACGGTCGCGCGGTGCCGAAGCAGCGTGTCGCCGATTTCGTCGTGCCGCTGACGCCCAATTATCCTGCAGACAAGGAATGCCCGGCCGAGTTCCAGGCGGTCGATGCGGGCGTGGCCGTGTGTCGGTACCAGCAGTTCCGCGAGACGCTGCCGAACGGCAAGAGCTATGCCGTGCTCGACCGCGGCAACCAGCCGGACGCCGACAATACCGCCGTCTACACCGTACCCGCCGGCCACGTCTTCCTGATGGGCGACAACCGCGATGCCTCCGCCGACAGCCGGTTTCCGGCGCAGGACGGCGGTGCGATCGGGATGGTGCCGCTCGAAAACGTCGAGGGCAAGGCGCTGGTCGGCTTCTGGTCGACCGATGGCAACGCACAGTGGATCAAGCCTTGGACGTGGTTCACCGCCGCGCGCTGGAGCCGGATCGGGGAAGGATTCTGAAACCGTCCGACCTCGACGACTGGCTGGCCGCGACGTTCGGACGCGTCGCCGACGACCGCGCGCGCTTCGTCCGCGCGCTGACGCACGGCAGCCAGGCGGCCGAGAATTACGAGCGGCTGGAGTTTCTGGGCGACCGTGTGCTGGGCCTGACGATCGCCGAGTGGCTGTACGATCGCTTTCCCACCGAATCCGAAGGCACGTTGTCGAAACGGCTTAACGCGCTGGTGACCGGCGCGGTCTGTGCGGAGATCGCCCGCGAACTGGGCGTCGTGCCGTTCCTGAAGCTTGGCAAGCAGGCGCGCGACGACGGCGCGGCCGACAGCGACAACGTGCTGGGCGACGTGATGGAGGCGCTGATCGGTGCGCTGTTCCTCGATGCCGGGCCGGCGGCGGCGCGCGATTTCGTCCGCAGATGCTGGACGTCGCGCATCGACCTGCAGGGCAAGGCGCCGCAGCACCCCAAGTCCGCGTTGCAGGAATGGGCGGCCGCCCACAACCGCCGCCCCCCCGAATATACGATCCTCGACCGCTCCGGCCCCCACCACGCGCCCCGCTTCCGCATCGGGGTCAGCATCGGCAGGCTGGCGAGCGCGGAGGGCGAAGGCACGTCGAAGCAGGAGGCCGAGACGGCGGCGGCGGCGGCGTTGCTGGAACAGCTTCAGAAATGACAGCTCGCCCCCTCCCCGTTCGTGCTGAGCCTGTCGAAGCACCGTTCTTTTTCGCCGCCCGGCAATGAGCTTCTGGGTGTACATGCTCCATGGTAAGGGTGGTGTGTTCTACGTCGGCCATACCGATAATCTAGAAGCGCGCGTAGCCGCGCATCACGCCGGGCAATCTACCTACACCCGGCAGTATCGACGGCTAGAGCTTGTCTGGTCGCAAGACTTCCCGACCCGGATCGAAGCCTTGGAGATGGAGCGTCGGATCAAGGGATGGGGCAGGCCCAAGAAGCTTGCGCTAATTCGCGGGGATTGGGCCGCCCTGTCCACCCTCTCCGCCAGCAAGAACGGTCCTTCGACACGCTCAGGACGAACGGTGATGGGAGAGGGCATCCCCAACCCCGTTCGTGCTGAGCCTGTCGAAGCACCGCTCTTCTCTTCCCCCCTCAAGGATCAAGCATGACCACTCAGAAATGCGGCCTCGTCGCCGTTGTCGGCGCGCCGAACGCGGGCAAGTCCACGCTCGTCAACGCGCTGGTCGGGCAGAAGGTCGCGATCGTCAGTCCCAAGGCGCAGACCACGCGCGCGCGGCTGATGGGCATTGCGGTAGAGGGGGACACCCAGCTGCTGCTGGTCGACACCCCCGGCATCTTCGAGCCCAAGCGCCGGCTCGACCGCGCGATGGTGTCGGCCGCGTGGAGCGGGACCGAAGGGGCGGACCTGATCGCGCTGGTGATCGACGGCAAGGGCGGCGTCGCGTCCAAGGTGACCGAGATCATGGAGACGCTGAAGCACCGCAAGGAGCCCAAGCTGCTGATCCTCAACAAGGTCGATATCGCCGACAAGCCGCGCCTGCTGGGCACTGCGCAGAAGCTGAACGACCTGCTGGCGTTCGACGACACCTATTTCATCAGCGCGACGACCGGCGACGGCGTAGCCGAGCTCAAGTCCGAATTCGCGAAGCGGATGCCCGAGGGGCCGTGGCATTTCCCCGACGACCAGGTCGCCGACATGACCGATCGCATGCTCGCGGCCGAAGTGACGCGCGAACAGCTGTACCTGCAGCTTCACGCCGAGCTGCCCTATGACAGCGCGATCGAAACCGAACAGTATAAGGAGCGCCCGGACGGATCGCTGGAAATCCACCAGCAGATCCTGGTCGCCCGCGACACGCAGCGCGCGATCGTGCTGGGCAAGGGCGGCGCGCGGATCAAGGAGATCGGCGCGAAGTCGCGCGCGCAGTTGAAGGAACTGCTCGGCGTACCGGTCCACCTGTACCTGCACGTCAAGGTCAACCCGAAGTGGGAAGACGACCGCGGCCTGTACCGCGACATCGGGCTGGACTGGGTGGACTGACCCAGCCTTGTAGCGCCGGTCGCTGGGGCGGGATAATTTCGGATTTTATCGAAGATTTTGTCATTCCCGCCCTTCGACTGCCTGCAAGGCAGGCGCTCGGGATAAACTTCGGCCTATGGCCGAAGGCGGGAACCAATAGTCGCTGAAGATCGTGAGTCTCACGGCAACCAGCGACTATTGATCCCCGCCTGCGCGGGGATGACGATCGTTGCCGGGCCAGCCATATCGTCAAGCCCTAATACGCCAGCGCGCACCCGTCCGCGCGCATCTCGCTCGCCGCGGCATAGACACGGTCCGAGCCGTCCATCCGGCGCTCGATGCACTGATAGCGTCCGAAGCCGCCGTCCGGCCCGGCCAGCGTCCAGCCGAGCGCGGCCAGCTTCGCCTTGGTCGCGGCGGGTACGCCGGTTTCCAGCCGCAGGATGCCGTTGGGACCCAGGCCGGCCGCGTCCTCGCCCATCGCCTGGCTCGATCCCTCGTGATGCCAGCGCGGGGCGTCGCCGGCCGACTGGATCTCCAGCCCGTAATCGACCGTATTGACGATGATCTGCGTCTGCCCCTGCGGCTGCATGTCGCCACCCATCACGCCGAAGCTCAGCCACGGTGCCGCACCCTTCGTGGCGAAGCCCGGGATGATCGTCTGGAACGGGCGCTTGCCCGGCGCATAGATGTTGGGATGACCGTCCTTCAGCACGAACAGCTGCCCGCGATCCTGGAACATGAAACCCAGACCATCGGCGACCAGCCCCGATCCCATGCCGCGGAAGTTCGACTGGATCATCGATATCATCATGCCGTCGCTGTCCGACGCGGTGAAATAGGTCGTGTCGCCCTTCGACGGTGCCTCGCCGGGGCGAACGGGCGAGATGCGGTCGGGCCGGATCAGCGCGGCGCGCTGCTTCGCATAGCCCTTCGATACCAGCCAGCTTTCCGGCACCTTCGCGAAGTGCGGATCGGCATAGTAGCGCGCGCGGTCTTCATAGGCCAACCGCTTGGCCTCGGCCTGCAGGTGGATCGACAGCGCCGACTGGAAACCCGCCGACTTCACGTCATGCTCGTTCAGCATCGCGAGCATCTGCAGCGTCGCGAGCCCCTGCGTATTGGCGGCCAGCCCGTGCACGGTGACGCCCTTGTAATCGACGCTGTGCGGCGTGATCCACTCACCCTTGTGTGCGGCCAGATCCCCCTTGGACAGCCAGCCGCCGATCCGCTTGAAATAGCGGTCGATCGTGTCGGCGATCGGTCCTGCATAGAAGGCGTCGCGCCCGCCCGCAGCGATCGCGCGATAGGTGCGGCCGAGGTCGGGGTTGCGGAACACGCCGCCCGCGCTCGGCATCCTGCCGCCCGGCGCATAGGTCTTCAGCGCATTCTCGACCTCCTCGATGCCGTTGCCGGGGCGACGGAACGCGGCCAGGCTGCGGCCGATGTACCAGGCGATCATGTCGGGGATCGGCGCGCCGGCCTCGGCATGATGGATGGCGGGCTCGAACAGTTCGGCCCATTTCAGCTTGCCGTAGCGCTGGTGCAGCATCCACCAGGCATCGACCGCGCCGGGCACCGACACCGTCACCGCACCGAGCGGCGGCAGGAAACCGCCCTTCGCGCGGGACCGCGCCGTCTCCAGGCTCAGCGAGCGCGGGGAGGCACCCGATCCGGCGAGGCCCATGACCGTCTTCGCCTTCGGATCCCACAGCATCGCATAGGCATCGCCGCCGATCCCGCAGCTGGTCGGCTCCAGCAGGCCCAGGCAGGCGTTGATCGCGATCGCGGCATCGACCGCCGAGCCGCCCTTCTGCAACATCGCGATCCCAGCCTGCGTGGCGAGCGGATGCGCGGTCGCGCAGGCGCCGTTCAGGCCATAGACGGCGGTGCGGCTGGCGAAGCTGGCGCCGACCGGACGGTCGCCGGCGGACACGTCGGGCCGCAGGAAACGGGCCTGCCCCGGCTCCCACACCGGCGGCAGCTTCGGATCGGCGGGGGCCGCCCCGCCCTGTCCCGGCCCCGGTGCGGGATCGCGCGCGGTCTGCGCGGATATCGGTGCGGCGACCGCAACGGCGGGAACGGCGGCGAGGAAGGTACGGCGGCGCATGCGAATTCTCCGGGTCGTTGCGCACACTGTCCGCGCCGCAGGGGCGAAACGCAATGGGCAGCATCCCATGGGGGAAGACGGCGACACATTGAATCGCTAAAGCGCGGGCATGGCCGACGATCCCATCGCCGTGTTCGACGCCTGGCTGAACGAGGCCGAGCAAAGCGAACCCAATGATCCCAACGCGATGGCGCTGGCCACCGCCGACGCCGCCGGAGGCCCGTCGGTGCGGATGGTGCTGCTGAAGGGACATGACCAGCGCGGATTCGTCTTCTACACCAACCGGGACAGCCGCAAGGCCGGCGAACTGGCCGAAAATGCTCAGGCCGCGCTGCTCTTTCACTGGAAGTCGCTGCGTCGGCAGGTGCGGGTCGAGGGCGCGGTGACGCGGGTGAGCGATGCCGAGTCGGACGCCTATTTCGCCAGTCGCAGCCGTGCGTCCCAGCTGGGCGCCTGGGCATCGGACCAGTCGCGTCCGCTGGACGAGCGCGCGACGTTCGAGGCGCGCTATGCCGAAATCGACGCGCGTTTCCCCGGCGACGTCCCGCGCCCGCCGCACTGGGGCGGATATCGCGTCACGCCAGACCGGATCGAACTGTGGGAAGACCGCCCCGGGCGGCTCCACCATCGCCGCCTCTTCACCCGGACCAATGCGGGATGGGACGAAGGACTGCTGTACCCATGATGACCGAAAGCGAACGTCGTCGCGTCATTCCGCTCGCCATGCGCGCCGCGCTGTTCAGCGTCGGGATGGCGTGTTTCCTGCTGGCCCTGAAGGGAGTCGCCGCCTGGCATACGGGTTCGGTCGCGATGCTCGGGTCGCTGGCCGATACGGGACTTGATCTGCTCGCCAGTCTGGTCACCCTCTACGGCGTGAAGCTGGCGGCGGAACCCGCCGACCACGACCATCGCTTCGGCCATGGCAAGGCGGAAGCGCTGGCGGCGCTGTTCCAGGTCGGACTCATCACCGCGTCCGCCGTCGGGATCGGCTGGCGCGCGGTTCTGGCGTTCGGCAACCCGACGCGGACACAGGACGCCGACATCGGCATCGGCGTGTCGGTGATCGCGATCGGCGCGACGATGATCCTGCTGGCGTACCAGCGCCGCGTGATCCGCCAGACCGGATCGGTCGCGATCCTGGCCGACAATGTCCATTACCAGTCCGACGTGCTGCTCAACGGATCGGTCATCGTCGCGCTGGTGCTCGACCAGTTCCTGGGGTGGCGCGGGGCCGACCCGCTATTCGGCATCGCCATTGCGCTGTGGCTGGGCTGGGGCGCGTTCCAGGCCTCGTCCAACGCGATCGACCAGTTGATGGACAAGGAATGGCCGGAGGCCGAGCGCACCGCCTTCATCGAAGTCGCGGCGCGCCAGCCCGGACTGAAGGGCATCCACGATTTCCGTACCCGCCGCGCGGGTACGCACGACTTCGCGCAGTTCCACATGGAAGTGCCGCGCCACCTGACCGTCGGCCAGGCGCACGACATCGTCGAGGGCGTCGAAGCCGCGCTGCGCCGTGCCTATCCCAAGGTCGAGGTGCTGATCCACCTCGATCCCGAAGGCCATGTCGACACCGACAATCCGCTGGTCGAGGCCGACGTCACCCCCCACTGGTTCGGGAAACGCATGTGAGACTCCAGTTCGCCCAGATCGACGCCTTCGCGCGTACGCCTTTCGAGGGCAATCCCGCCGCGGTGATGCCGCTGACGACGTGGCTCGACGATGCCACGCTCCAGCGGATCGCCAGTGAGAACAACCTGAGCGAAACCGCGTTCATCGTCCCCGTCGAGGGCAGCGAGGACGATGGCGGCGAAGGCGCGGATTTCGAGCTGCGCTGGTTCACGCCCGCCGCCGAGGTCGCGCTGTGCGGCCATGCCACGCTGGCGAGCGGACATTTCCTGCTGGCGGCGGACCCGTCGCGCGACCGCGTGGCGTTCCAGACGCGACAGGCCAGTGTACTCGAAGTCGCGCGCGACGGCGATGGCTATGCGATGGCGCTGCCCGCGTGGGGACCGGTGCCGAAGCCGATGCCCGAGATCGTCGCCGCGCTGGGCGTCGACCCGCTGGAGACGCTGTGGCACGACAAGGGCTATGCGCTGGTGATCGTGGCGGACGAGGCCGCGGTGCGCGCCGCGCAGCCCGACGGCCGCGCGATCAAGGCGCTCGGCCCCTATGTCCATATCGTGGCGGCGCGCGGCGAAACCGCCGAGGTCGTCAGCCGCGTCTTCACCGACTATTTCGACATCCCCGAGGATCCGGTGACCGGATCGGCGCATGCGGTGATGGTGCCCTACTGGGCGGAAAAACTGGGTAAACCGGGCTTCACCGCCTATCAGGCCAGTGCGCGCGGCGGGCATGTCGGCTGCACACTGGACGGGAATCGCGTCATCCTGCGCGGGCACTGCGTGACGGTGATCGAGGGCGTGTTCCTGCTGCCCTAGCGTCGCAGCAGGAACGTCATGCGCGCCGCCGCGATCGGCTGCGCGCGATCGTCCTGCCACGCGGTCGCATCGACGTTGGCGATCCGGCTGCCCAAACGGCGGACGATCGCGGCGGCATGGGTCGTCTTCTCGCGCCCGCCACGCATGTAATCGACCGTCAGGTTGACCGGTTTGATCCCGATTTCGGGATCGCCGAGCGTATGTCGCAACATCGCGATCGCCGCCATTTCGAGCAGACCGCCGATCGCTCCGCCATGGACGAAGCCGGGTCGCCCGAGCACCGCGCCGGCAAACGGCATCACCAGTTGCGGCAGGCCGTCGGCGTCATGATCCAGCTCGAGCCCGAGCAGCGTGGCATAAGGCGGCAGCATCATGGAACCTGCGTGACCATGAACGTCCCCGCGACATGCGCCAGCGGATCGGCCGGATCGCCGTCATGCGCCACCCCGCGGACGAACGCGATCGAGCGGGTCAGGCGATAGCATTCGCCGCGCCCGATCACCGTGCGGCCCGGCGTGGCCGCGCGCAGATAGTCGATCCTCAGGTCCAGCGTGGCATGCGGCCGGAACCCGCCGCGCCTCTGCCACACCGCCGCGCTCGTCGCCTGGTCCAGCAGCGTCACGACCGGCCCCGACGCGATCACGCCCGAAGCGATGTCGCCGACCTGATCCGCCGCATAGGGCAGCGCGAGTTCGACCCAGTCGTCGCCATGCGCGTGATAGACGATGCCCAGGGCACTGCCGTGGTGACCGGTGGAGGCCCGTTTGAAGAAGCGGGCGGGATCGAACGGGGCGGGCGGGTTCATCGTGCATCGCCCGTATCGCCGACGCCGGCGCAATACAAACGGCGACATGCCTTACACATTTGTAACGCGTGTCACGGGTTCCCCTTCCCTAGCGTCAGGCCATCGACACACGCAGCACGGGGCACACCATGGACTTGTTCAGGATCGACATCGGCGAGATCGCCGATCTGGCCACTCAGGTCGCGGTGAACGGCGCGATCCGCGTGTCGGGCGGGATGGGCGACGAGATGTTCGAATATCTCGTCGGGATCGCCGTGCTGATCTACGAGATGTATCCGGACGGCTGAGCCGATGGATCCGCTGGACATCCCGCGCAGCCGCTGGGACGCGTCGCGCGCGGAATCGGCAGCGGTGGCGCAGCGCTGGCGGACCTGCCCGGACCGTCTGGCGCTGGCCGACATGTTCGACGATCTGGCCGCGTCCAGCCTGCCCATCGCGCGCGACCGCGCCATGACCCTGCTGGGCGATGCCGGCTGGGTGCGACGGATGCTGGCCCCGCTGACCGCGGCACTGGCCGCCGATCCCCTGTTCGAGCCGCCGCTGAAGGTCAGCCGCGAACGTGGGCGGATCGGCGCGATCCTGTTCGACGCTCCCGCCGCCCGCGTCACCGCCAGCGTGTTGTCGGCGCGCGCGCCGGCCGCATCGCCTGCCACCGTCGTGCTGCCCGGCCATGTCAGCCTGACCCGCTACGTCCGCGCGGGCCGCGCGCACCTGCGTCGCTGGCGACTGGCCGGCGACAGGCTGGACGAGATCGCCCCGCTGTTCCCGGGCGACGGCGACGTGGCGCTGCACGACGGGCGCAGCGAGGGGCATCTGGTCGCGCAGGCCGAATCCGACGTCGTGACGCTGACCGTGATCCTGCGCGCCGGCGCAGGCCCGCAGATGCGCGAGTATCGTATCGCCGATGGCGCAGCCGTGCGCGCCGCGACGACCGACGATGCGGCGTCGCGCACCGCCATGCTGCTGACCCTGCTGCGTGTTTCGGGGCGCAGCGACGCGCCCGATGTCTTCGATGCCGCCACACACGATCCGGCACCGACGGCGCGCTGGTCGGCGATGCGCGAATGGCTGGCGCTCGATGCCGCCGCCGCGCTGTCGCGACTGGCGGAGATGGCCGGCAGCGACCCCGATGCCGAGGTGCGCGGTGTGGCGGGCGAGACGCAGGCGCTGGTCCGGCGCAAGGCGGCGTCGTGCCGCGGCTGATCGATCCCGGCACGGCGCCGGCGTTCGGCCTCGACGATCTGGTCGCCGCGCTGGATGCCCACCCGTTCGATGCGCGCGACGAGGACAGCCTGGCCGACGCCGGGCCGCTGCTCGCGCGGCTGGGCCGCAATCCGACGTTCCTGGCCGACCTGGCGATCGCCGAACTGAAGGCGCGCTGCGACGGACAGGTTCGCGCCAACAGCTATGGCGCGCAGGTCTTTCTGCTCCGCCCGCCCAACGGCCGCTATGTCCTGCGCGCCAATTTCTGGCCGGCTGCCGACGACGCGGTGGTCCGCGCGGCGGGTGGCGAGGCGTTCTTCTATGGTCACGCGCACGATCATAATTTTCCGTTCCTGACCTATGGCTATCTCGGCCCGGGCTACTGGAGCGACTATTACGAGCGCGATCCGCATGCGCTGGTCGGGCTGCCCGGCGAAGCCGCCGGCCTGCGCTTCGTCGGGCGGCAGCGGCTGGAGCCGGGGCGGCTGATGCTCTATCGCCTGCGCCGCGACGTTCATCGGCAATTGCCGCCGGACGCCTTTTCGGTATCGCTCAACGTGCTCGCCTATGATCCCGCGCAGCCGTGGATCGAGCAGTATCGGTTCGATCCGGAACGCGGCACGGTGACCGAGGGGCTGACCGTCGCCCCGGCCGAGGCGCTGCTGGCCCTGGCCGTCCATCTCGCCGACGGGATCGACCTGGCGACCGACATCGCGGCGCGTCATCCGTTCGCGCGGATGCGGGTGACCGCGCTCGATGCCCTCACGTCCGCCGACCCGGTGGGGGCCGTGTCGGCGCTGGAGGCCGCCGCCGACGACCCCGACCGCTATGTCGCTGCGCACGCCCGGGCACGGCTGGCTCGCTCCGAAACGGAGGCGGTTGGCGTTTGAGGCGGCGACGCGCGCGATAATCCTGTCGCCATGGCGGACGTGCGGATCGACTGCGATGTGCCGGGGCTGGAGGCGGCGTTAAGCCGGCGCGGCATCCGCATCGGTGCGACCGGGCTCGCCCTGCTCACCGACCGGCTAGACGCGCTCTCCACGTGCGGGCCGGTCGTCCTGCTGGTCGATCGCGGCGCGGACATACCGCTGGCGCTCGATGCGGGAGCGGCCGACGCGGTGCTGCGCGGGTCGCCGGCGGACGAGATCGCGGCGCGCATCGCCGCGCGGCTGCGGCTGGCAGCGCCACCGATCGGCATCGGCGAACTGGTGATCGACCGCCTGACCCGCAGCGTCACGCGCGCCGGCCGCAAGCTGCGCCTGCTCCCGCGCGAATACGCCCTGCTGGTCCATCTGGCCCAGCATGCCGGGCAGCCCGTGCCGCATGCCGCGCTGCTCGAAGCGGTGTGGGGACTGCGGTTCGATCCGGGCACGAACGTACTGGCGGTGCACGTGTCGCGGCTGCGCGCCAAGCTCGACCGCGGTTTCGCCGCCCCGATGCTGCGTACCGAAAAAGGGATAGGCTATCGCCTCGCTGCGGCGTAATCGCACGACATGACCGATCCCCGCGTAACCATATCGATAGAGGCCGGTGTCGCCGACGTCCGCCTGTCCCGCCCCGACAAGATGAACGCGCTCGACCCGGCGATGGTACAGGGGATCATCGACGCGATCGAGCGGCTGGGCAGCGAACCCGCCCTGCGCTGCGTCGTCCTGTCGGGCGAGGGGCGCGCCTTCTGTGCCGGCCTGGACATGGCCAGCATGGCGAGCGGCGGTTCGGGGAACGATCTGGACGCGCGCAGCCACGGCCCGGCGAACTGGATGCAGCACCTCGCGTGGGGCTGGCGCGCGCTGCCGGTGCCGGTGATCGTCGCGGCGCACGGCATCGCGTTCGGCGGCGGGCTGCAGATCCTGTCGGGGGCCGACATCATCTTCGCCGCACCCGCCACGCGCCTGTCGGTGATGGAGATCAAGTGGGGCATCGTCCCCGACATGGCCGGCTATGCGTTGTGGCGGGGGCGGGTCCGCGACGATATCCTGCGTGAATTGTCCTATACCGCGCGCGAATTCACCGCAGAAGAGGGGCAGCGCCACGGTTTCGTCACCCACATCGCCGACGATCCGCACACCGCCGCGATGGACCTCGCCGTCAAGATCGCCGCGCGCAATCCGCATGCGGTCCGCGCGGCCAAGCGGCTGGCCAATCTGGCCGCGGACGGCGATGCACCCGCGATCCTGCTCGCCGAAAGCCGCGAACAGGCCGCGCTGCTGCGATCGCCCAACCAGATCGAGGCGGTGCGCGCGAACATCGAAAAACGCATGGCGGATTTTGCCGACTGACGATTGCGTTTCGCGTCGCCTTGGTCGATCGGCGCCGTACCGGACATTCAAAATCGGAGAGAGCCATGCGTGAAGCCGCCATCGTCGCCACCGCCCGCACGGGAATCGGCAAGGCCTATCGCGGCTATTTCAACGCGACCGAGGCACCGGTGCTGGCCGGCCATGTCATGAACGCCGCCGTCGAGCGTGCCGGGATCGATCCGGCGCGGATCGACGACGTGTTCTGGGGCGTCGGCAGCCAATGGGGCGAACAGGGCGGCAATGCCGGGCGGATGGGCATCTTCGCCGGCGCACTGCCGCACAGCGTGCCGGCCTTCACGCTCGACCGCAAATGCGGCTCCGGACTGACCGCCGTCGCGCTGGCCGCGCGATCGATCATCGCCGGCGACATCGACGTCGCGCTGGCCGGCGGGATGGAATCGATCAGCCATACGGTCGTGAAGGACGCGCCACGCACCGCGATCTCTTCGGTGACCGACAAGGTGCCGCACGCCACGATGGCGATGATCGAAACCGCAGAAGTCGTCGCCGAACGCTATGGCATCACGCGCGAGGCGCAGGACCGTTTCGCTGCCGAGAGCCAGCAGCGCGCCGCCGCTGCGATCGATCGCACGGCGGACGAGATCGCGCCGATCACGGTGCAAAAGGCGCTGTTCGAGAAGGATGGCACCCCGGCCGGGTTCGAAACCGTCACCGTGACGCGCGACGAGGGCATTCGCGAAGGCACGACCTATGACGCGCTCGCCGGCCTGAAGCCGGTGTGGACGGGCGGCAGCCTGATCGCCGAGGGACGCAACGTCACCGCCGGCAATGCCAGCCAGTTGTCCGACGGGGCCGCCGCACAGATCCTGATGGACCGCGCCACCGCGCTGGCCGAGGGCAAGGACATCCTGGGCATCTATCGCGGATTCCAGGCGGCTGGGTGCGAGCCCGAGGAAATGGGCATCGGGCCGGTCTTCGCGATCCCGAAGCTGCTCGATCGCGCCGGACTGTCGGTCGGCGACATCGGCCTGTGGGAGCTGAACGAGGCCTTCGCCAGCCAGTGCCTGTATTGCCGCGATCACCTCGGCATCGATCCGGACCGGTACAACGTCAACGGCGGCGCGATCGCGGTCGGCCACCCGTTCGGCATGACCGGGTCGCGACTGGTCGGCGCGGCGCTGCTCGAGGGGCGCCGGCGCGGTGTGCGCTACGTCGTGGTCAGCATGTGCACCGCCGGCGGCATGGGCGCGGCCGGGCTGTTCGAGATCGTGTGAGGGTCAGCCGGCGGCGACGATCGGCGCGGCCATGCCGGTTACGGTGATCGTCCCGCCGCGATCGACGATGCTGCCGTTGACCATGCCGCTGATCGTGACGACGGCGTCGCGTTCGACGATCAGCGTACCACTCACCATCCCGCCGATGTCCGCGCACGTACCCGCAGCGACGATCGCGGTGCCAGTCAGCATGCCGCGAAACGCGCCCGCGATCGTCAGCGTACCGTGGTACATGCCCCGCATCGCTGTCACTGCGCGAACAACAGCACCGGCGTCTCCAGCAGCTTGCGGACCGCCTGGACATAGCTTGCCGCGTCCCAGCCATCGACGACGCGGTGGTCGCAGCTGATCGACAGGTTCATCAGCTTGGCGCGGACGATCTCGTCACCACGAAACATCGGGCGCTCGACGATCTTGTTCGGGCCGATGATCGCGACTTCGGGACGGTTGATGACCGGCGTCGTCGCGATGCCGCCCAGCGGCCCGAGCGAGGTGACGGTCAGCGTCGATCCCGACAGTTCCTGCGACGTCGCCTTGCCGGTCCGCGCGGCCTCGGCCAGCCGGCCGATCTCGTGCGCGAGTTGCCAGACGTTCCGGTCCTGCGCATCGCGGATCACCGGCACCATCAGCCCGGCATCGGTCTGCGTCGCCATACCCAGGTGGACGCTGCCATGACGCGTCACCACGCCGGCCTCGTCGTCGTAGCGCGCATTGAGCATCGGAAAGTCGGGAATGGTGCGACAGATCGCGACGATCAGGAACGGCAGCATCGTCAGTTTCGGGCGATCGCCGCGATTGGCGTTCAGGTCGGCGCGCATGTCCTCCAGCGCGGTCACGTCGATTTCATCGACATAGGTGAAGTGCGGGATCTGGCGCTTCGACGCAGCCATGTTCTCGGCGATGCGACGGCGCATGCCGATGACGCGGATCGCCTCGTCCGGTCGCGCATGGCTGGCGTGGGGGGCGAGATATCCCTCGCCGCCGCTGTAACGCAGGTAGGCGTCGAGATCGGCATGGCGGACGTGTGCGCCATCATGCTTGACGGTGGACAGGTCGATGCCGAGGCCCTTCGCGCGCGCGCGGACCGCGGGGGAGGCGAGGGTCTGGCGGACAGGCGATCCGGCACCTTTCCCTTCGTCGTGCTCCGGCGCAGGCCGGAGCGTTGGCCGCTCTGGTGCTTCGGTCGCCAAGGCTCCGGCCTGCGCCGGAGCACGGGGAGCGGCCTCGACAGGCGCTACCACCTCTTCGACACCCGGGTTTTCGGCCTCGACCCGCTCTTCGACCGGGTCTGCTGACTCGACCACGCCCTCACCCGCGATCTCGATCACCACCAGCGTGGACCCGATCGCGACCTGATCGCCGACCTCGCCGGCCAGCGCCACTACCGTACCGGATACGGGCGATTCCATTTCGACCGTGGCCTTGTCGGTCATCATGTCGGCCAGGCCCTGGTCCTCCTCGACACGGTCGCCGACGGCGACGTGCCAGGCGACGATCTCGGCCTCGGCGATGCCTTCGCCGATGTCGGGCAGGCGGAATTCGAAGCGGGCCATCTAAAACACTCCGTTCGTGTCGAGCGACGTCGAGACACATTCATCTGGTAGCGAAACCCGTTTCTCGACTTCGCTCGAAACGAACGGTGGCAATGATGCGACCATGGTCAGTCCTTCATCACTTTCTTCAGCGCTTCGCCGATCCGGACGGGGCCGGGGAAATACGCCCATTCGAGGCTGTGCGGGTATGGCGTGTCGAAGCCGGTGACGCGCTCGACCGGTGCCTCGAGATAGTGGAAACAGCGCTCCTGCACCTGCGCCGACAGTTCCGCGCCGAAGCCGCCGGTGCGGGTCGCTTCGTGGATCACGACGCAGCGACCCGTCTTTTTCACCGAAGCCGCGATCGCCTCGATATCCAGCGGGACGAGGCTGCGCAGGTCGATGACCTCGGCATCCAGCCCCATTTCCTCGACGGTGTTCACCGCGACATGGACCATCGTGCCATAGGCCAGGATGGTGACGTCGTTGCCCGCGCGCACGGTGGCGGCGGTGCCCAGGTCGATGCGGTAGTACTCCTCCGGCACTTCCCCGGCGGGATGCGCCGACCAGTTCTTCGACGGACGGTCGTAATGGCCGTCGAACGGGCCGTTGTAGATGCGCTTGGGCTCGAAGAAGATCGTCGGATCATTGTCTTCGATCGCCGCGATCAGCAGCCCCTTGGCATCATAGGGCGTCGAGGGGATCACCGTCTTCAGGCCCGAAACATGGGTAAAGATGCCCTCCGGGCTTTGCGAATGGGTCTGCCCGCCGAAGATGCCACCGCCGAACGGCGAGCGCACCGTGATCGGCGCGGTGAATTCGCCGGCCGAGCGATAGCGCAGCCGCGCCGCCTCGCTGACCAGCTGGTCGAGCGCAGGATAGATGTAATCGGCGAACTGGATCTCGGGCACCGGGCGCAGGCCGTACGCCCCCATCCCGACCGCGACGCCGATGATGCCGCATTCGGTGATCGGCGTGTCGAACACGCGGGTCTTGCCGTATTTCGCCTGCAAACCCGCGGTCGCGCGGAACACGCCGCCGAAATAGCCCACGTCCTCGCCCATCACGACGATATCGGGATCGCGCGCCATCATGACGTCCATCGCCGAGTTGATCGCCTGGATCATGTTCATGCGGGCCATCAGTCGTTGCCTCCCGCCTGCATGCCGGCACTCGCGCGCTCGGCGCGCATCTGCGCCTGCTGCTCCTTCAGATGCGGCGGCATATGCTCGAACACACCCTCGAACATCGAATCGAACGGCTGGTGCAGGCCGTGGCCCAGGATGCCGTTCTTCTCGGCCGCCTTCTGCGCGGCCTTCACTTCGTCGGACAATTCCCGGTCCATCGCGGCGTGGGCGTCGAGATCCCATTCGCCCGCGGCGATCAGGTGGTCGCGCAGGCGGACGATCGGGTCGCCGAGCGGCCACGCATTGGGCTCGCCGGCCGAGCGATATTGCGTGGGATCGTCCGAGGTCGAATGCCCCTCTGCGCGATAGGTGAAATGCTCGATCAGCGTCGGTCCCTGGTTGGTCCGCGCCCGCTCGGCGGCCCAGGACGTCGCGGCATAGACCGCCAGCGCGTCGTTGCCATCGACCCGGATGCCGGCGATGCCATAGCCGATCGCGCGCGCGGCGAACGTCGTCGCTTCGGCACCCGCGAACCCGGAAAAGCTGGAGATCGCCCACTGGTTGTTGACGACGTTGAAGATCACCGGCGCGCGATAGACGCTGGCGAACGTGCAGGCGGAATGGAAGTCACCCTCCGCCGTGCTGCCCTCGCCGCACCAGGTCGCGGCGATCCGCGTATCGCCCTTGGCCGCGCTCGCCATCGCCCAGCCGACCGCCTGCGGATATTGCGTGGTCAGGTTGCCGGAGATCGAGAAGAAGCCGGCGTCCTTGACCGAATACATGATCGGCAACTGGCGACCCTTCATCCGGTCGGCCCGGTTGGAATAGATCTGGTTCATCATGTCGACCAGGCTCCATCCGCGCGCGATCAACAGGCCCTGCTGGCGATAGCTGGGGAAGCACATGTCGTCCGACGCCAGCGCCATCGCGGCGGCGACCGCGACCGCCTCCTCGCCCAGCGATTTCATGTAGAAGCTGGTCTTGCCCTGGCGCTGGGCGCGGAACATGCGTTCGTCGAACGCGCGGACCATCGCCATATGGCGCAGCATCTGGCGTTTGGCGTCGGGGTTGAGCCGCGGATCCCACTGGCCGCCGGCGGATCCGTCGAGATCCAGGACGCGGACGAGGCCGAATGCCAGATCGTGGAAACTGTCGGCACGGGCCGCGGTGTCCGGCCGGCGTGCCGCATCGACCGGCGGGACTGCGACTTCGGCAAAATCGACCGCGTCACCGGGACGAAACTTGGGCTCCGGCACGTGGAGGCTCAGCGGCGGTAGATTGGCGCGGGTGCGCTCGTCGGTCATGCTCTCTCCACCTCTTGCCGTGCAGGGACAACGCGCGGACTCGGGATCCGAGCCTTGTTATAAAATTTCACAACAAGGTCAACACTGCTGGCATATTGCAGTGCGGCATGGTCGCCCGCCGGCCGTCAGGGCGTCGGGAACCCGCGCCGCTTGAACAGGGCATCCACGTCCGGATCGCGCCCACGGAACGCGCGATAGGCCGCCTTGCGATCCGTCTCGTTGCCGGTCGCCAGCAACGTGGTGCGAAAGCGATCGGCGGTCGCCTTGTCCCACACGCCCTTGTCCTCGAACGCCGCCCAGGTGTCGGCATCCATCGTTTCGGACCACAGATAACTGTAATAGCCGGCCGAATAGGCGTCGGACGAGAACAGGTGGTTGAACTGCGGCAGGCGGTGCCGCATCACCATCTCCCTGGGCATGCCGAGTTCGGCGAGCGCGCTGGTCTCGAACGCGGCGACGTCGGTCACCGGCGTTTCGCGATCGTGCAGCTTCATGTCGAGCAGCGCCGACGAAAGATATTCGACCGTCTCGAACCCCTGATTGAAGGTCGCGGACTTTTCGATCTTGTCGACCAGCGCCTGCGGCATCGGCTGGCCGTCCGCATTCTTCGCATAGCGATCGAGCACATCGCGGGTCAGCAACCAGTTCTCGTTCACCTGGCTGGGATATTCGACGAAATCGCGCGGCGTTCCGGCGAGTCCCGGATAGGTCACGTCCTGCAGCAGCGAATGGATCGCATGGCCGAATTCGTGGAAGGTCGTCGTCGCGTCGTCCAGGCTGACCAGGGTCGGCTGGCCGGCGGCTCCCTTCACGAAATTGTTGTTGTTCGACGCCAGCACGGTGCGCGCGCCGCCCAGCGTCTGCTGACGGCGATAGGTCGTCGCCCACGCGCCCGAGCGTTTGCCGGCACGCGCATAGGGATCGAAATAAAAGTATCCGACGAACCGGCCGGTCTTGGTATTCGTCACCTCGAACGTCCGGACGTCAGGGTCGAACACGGGGATCGTGCCGGTATTCTCCCTGAAACCCAGGTCGTACAATCGCCCTGCGGCATAGAAGGCACCGTTCAGGATGTTGCCGAGTTCCAAGTACGGCTTGATCTCGGTCTCATCCAGGTCGTAGCGCTGCTTGCGGACCTTCTCGGCGTAGAAACGATAGTCCCACGGCTGGATCGTGATCTTCGCACCCTCGGCATCGGCGACCTTCTGCATGTCGGCGACTTCCTCGCGGACGCGCGCCACCGCGGCGGGCCAGACGCGCATCATCAGCGCCATCGCGTTGGCCGGGGTTTCCGCCATCGTGTCGTCCATCCGCGACCAGGCGTGGTTTCTGAAGCCCAGCAGCACGGCACGATCCTGCCGCAGCTTCAGGATCTGCGCGATCGTCGCCTTGGTATCGTTGGCATCGCCATTGTCGCCGCGCTTGACGAAGGCGGTGAAGACCTTTTCGCGCACCGCACGGTCGGTGGCATAGGTCAGCACCGGCTGGACCGACGAGCGCGTGTTCACCACCACCCACTTGCCGGCCAGGCCGCGCTGGGCAGCGGCAGCCGCCATCGCCGCCGTCACGCTGGCCGGGACCCCGGCGAGCTGCGCCGCATCGTCGATGACGATCCACGTCTCCTCATCGGCCAGCAGCTTGCGGCTGAACTCGGTGTAGGCGCTGGCAAGCTGCTGGTTCAGCGTCGAAACCTGCGCGCGCTGTGCGGCGGTCAGCAGCGCACCGCGCCGCACGTAGCTGCGGTAGGTCCGCTCGACCAGGCGCAGCTGCTGCGCATCGAGCTTCTGCGCGGCGCGCGTGTCGTACACCGTCTTGACCTTGGCGAAGAGCAGGGGGTCGAGCGTGATCTCGTCATAGAAGGCGGCGAGCTTCGGGCTCAATACCCGGTCGATCGCCTGCACCTCCTTCGTCGCCAGGTTGCTCGAATAGACGCCCCACATCGCACTCACCCGGTCCATCGTCGGGCCGGCGAGCTGCAACGGCACGATGACGGTCTGGAAGGTCGGCACCGCGCGATTGTCGCGGATCGCGTGGACCTGTTGCCGATACTCCGCCATCGAGGCGTCGAACGCGGGCGGGAACATCGCCGGCGCGACCTTGTCCCACGGCGGCACGCCACCGTTCGGTCCGGCCCAGGGCTTCAGCAGGATCGCGGCATCGACGGCCGGAACGGGCGCGGGGGTCTGAGCAGTGGCCATGACCGACGAGGTCGTGGCGAGCAGGGCGAGCGTCAAGCGGAAGATCATATCGCAGAGCTAGCGGATAGGTGCATCCGCGCCAACGGCCATATCGTGCTCCGGCCCGCGCCGGAGCACGGAACATCTCTCCGGACAGGATCGGGGTCAGCGATTGACTCCCGTGGCAATAGGAACAAAATAGGAACGATTTCATTATCCGAGTCGTGTCCCGCGTGTCCAGCCCTGCCGTCCTAGCCACCCTGCGCGAACAGTTGCGCGCCATCGAGGGGAGCGGATTCCACCGCCGTCCTGCGCTGCCGTTCGGCATCGGCGCGATCGACGGGGTGCTTGCGTCCGAAGGGCTGCGGCTCGATGCGTTGCACGAGATCGCGGGTGCGTCGCCGTCGATGGGCGACGATGCCGCTGCGACCTTGTTCCTGACCGGCATTGCCGCGCGCGCCTGGGGTCCGGTGCTGTGGGTGGTGCGCCGCCGCGACCTGTTCGCTCCGGGCCTCGCGCAGGCCGGGCTGTCGGCGAACCGCGTGATCTATGCCGAGGCGCAGGACGATGCCGACCTGCTGGGCATCATGGAGGAGGGGCTGCGGCACAAGGGGCTGGGCGCGGTGATCGGCGAGGCGAAGCGCGCCGGCCTGGCCGCGACGCGCCGATTGCAGCTGGCGGCCGAAGGGGGCCGGACGATCGCGCTGCTGATGAAACGCCATGGCCGCACCGCGGACGATCCGCTGGGACCGCCGTCGGCCGCCGTCACCCGCTGGCGCGTGGCGACCGCCCCCTCGACCCCGCTGCCCGTCGCCGGAATCGGACGGGCACGGTGGCGGGTCGAACTGGTGCGGCAAAAGGGCGGCGCACCGGGACAATGGATATTGGAGGGATGTGATGAAACGGGTCGTTGCGCTCTACCTGCCCGACTGGTCGATCGAGCGGGTCAAGCGGCGCAACGCGCGGCTTGAAGCAGGTGCGTCGGCGCACAGCGCGACGCCACCGGTGCAAGGCCGCGAAAGCGGCCAGGCAGCGCCCCGCCCGGCCGGCGCGCGCAGCGCATCCGACGAGTTCGCGGGCTTTGCCCGCGGCCGGGCCAGTGAGTCCCCTCCCCCCCACACCGGTGGCTGGCGCCCCGGCGCGCGCTGGGCAAAGGCCGACGTCCGGGCCGCGATCGCTACCCTCCCCGCGCACCAGCGCCCGCCGGTCCGCGAACTCGGTCGCCTGAGCGAGGCTGCGGATCATCCGTTCAGGCGGTTAAGGGGAGACGATGGCGGAACTGCCAATTCCTCCCCGGGACGGAGTGTCGGGTCGAACATGCCCCGCATGTTCGAGGATCGTCCGGGGGACGATCCGACCCAACACTGGGGACCGCGAAGCGGTGGTGGGGGGGCGTCACAAGCGATTCGCTCGCAGCCCGCCCCCTCCACCAGCTTCGCTGGTCCCCCTCCCCGTCCCGGGGAGGAATTCGGATTGGTCCTCACCCACAGGATCGGCAGCCGCGTCGAGATCGCCGCCGCCTGCCCGCAGGCCCGCGCGCTCGGGATCCGGGCCGGCATGGCCCTCACCCAAGCGCGCGCGCAGACGCCGGGACTGGTCGTACGCGACGCCGACCACGCCGGCGATGCCGCCGACCTGCGCGCGCTTGCCGTGCTGCTCGCCCGCCGCTTCGCACCGCTCGTGGCGATCGACGGCACGGCGGGGCTGTTGATCGACATCACCGGCACCGCCCACCTTCACGGTGGCGAGGCGGCGATGGCGCGCAAGCTCGTCCGCCAGCTCGCCCGCCGCGGCTACACCGCCCGCGTCGCCATCGCCGATACCCCGGGTGCCGCGCATGCACTGGCGCGACACGGCAAGAGTGCGATCGTCTTGCCCGACGACGATGCCGCCGCCCTTGCCCCGCTTCCCACGACCGCACTCAGGATCGGCATGGCGGCGGTCGAGCTGCTCCGCCGGCTCGGGATCGACACGATCGGCCAGCTGGCCACCGTCGCCCGCGGCCCGCTCGCGCGGCGGTTCGGTCCCGACGTCGTCGCCCGGCTCGATCAGGCCCATGGCCGCTTGCCCGAACCGCTCGATCCCGTCGTGCCCGCCGAACCGATCGCCTGTCGGCAGGCGTTCGCCGAACCGATCGCCACGGCCGATGCGATCGAACATTGGCTGGGTGTGCTCGTTCCGCGCCTTACCGACGCGCTCGCCAGCGCCGGCCTCGGCGCGCGACGGATCGCAGTGATCGCCGACCGCGTCGATACCATTTCCCAGCGCATCCGCATCGGCCTGGCCCGCCCCACCCGCGATCCCGCGCACATCCTGCGCCTGCTGGTGCGGCGGATCGGCGATATCGAGCCCGGCTATGGCATCGACGCGATCACGCTCCACCTGCGCGCCGCCGACCGGCTCGGGCCGGAAACGCTGGCACCCGGACTGGCGGAAGAGGCCGCGCCCGATCTCGCACCGCTGGTCGATACGCTGGCGACGCGCGGCAGCGCGCTGTGGCGCCAGCGCCCGGTCGAAAGCGATGTCCCCGAACGCAGTGTCGCGCGCACAGGTCCGCTCGATTCGCCGGCGCGCGCCGCACCGACGCTCAAGCCCGACGATGTCCGCCGGCTGGACGTGACCGCACCCCTGCCCCCCTGGCATCCGCGCTGGCCGCGTCCGGTGCGACTGCTGGTCCGGCCCGAACCGCTCGATCATGTGATGGCCGAACTGCCCGACAAGGCACCATTGCGCTTCACCTGGCGCGGTACGGGGCACCTGGTGGTTCGCGCCGACGGCCCCGAACGCATCGCCGGCGAATGGTGGCGCCGCTCAGGCGAACGCTCGGCGATCCGCGACTATTTCTGTGTCGAGGACGATGCCGGCGCCCGCTTCTGGCTTTACCGCCGTGGCGACGGCGAGCGGGCGGAAACCGGCGACCTGCGCTGGTTCCTGCACGGGTGGTTCGGGTGACCCAACCCTCAACGGCGCGCATCGATCGCCTGGAGCAGGCCTGCCTTGGCGTATCCCAATATCTTGCGATCACTGGTCATCAGCGGGCAGATTCTTTCACGTGCGGTCGCGATCATCATGCGATCGCCCGGATCGCCATGCACGTCCCTCGGCAAAATGCCCGCGGCGATGGCGACATTGCGATCGATCGGCATGATTTCGATGCCGAGGTTTTCGATCAACTTGTCGATCCAGCTGTTCAGCGATCCGGGAATCAGAAGCTTCCCGTTGGTCGCAAGCAATCCGATTTCCCACAGCGCCATCGCCGAAGCTGCCAGCCCATCCTCGATCGATACCTGCTCGATCGTCGCGCGTGCTTTGCTACCCAGCCGGGGATCATCGCCCGCCAACCAGATCAGAACATTCGTATCGAGCAGGATCACTTCGCGTCGGGCCGCACGGTAAAGCCGCGTTCATCCCACTTGGCATTCCATTTCGCTTCCCAGTCGGGGTCGATCGGTTCGTCCAGGTCGCCATGCACCGTGAACGTCCCTTTCATCGATCCGAACAGCGATTTCGGACGCTGGGTGTGCTCCGTGCTGGGGGACATTTCCGCCACCGGCTTGCCCCGCTTGGTGATCGTGATCGGCACGCCATCGGCCTGCATCTCGTCGATCAGGCGCAGGCATTTGGCCTTGAACTCGCTGGCGCTGACGATCTTGTTCATGGACCACCCTTCCGACCTGTACATCTCATATAGTCATTTCGGCCCGACCCGCCAATGACGTATAGCGAGCTTCAGGTCACGACCCACTTCAGCTTCCTGCGCGGCGCGTCGTCGTGCGAACAGCTGTTCGCGGCGGCATCGGTCGCGGGGTTGCCCGCGCTGGGCATAACCGATCGCAATTCGGTCGCCGGCATCGTCCGCGCGCTGGTTGCGTCGGAACAGGTGTCGCAGCAGGGGCCGGCGGTGCGGATGATCGCCGGGTGTCGCCTCGACCTGGTCGACGGCGCGTCGGTGCTGGTGTGGCCGGAGGACCTTGGCGGCTGGAGCCGGCTGACCGCGCTGCTGACCAAGGGCAAGCTGCGCGCCGATCCGAAACTGGGCGAGAAGGGACAATGTTTCCTTCACTGGGAGGATTTCGCGGCGTCGGCCGACGGCCTGGTCGCCGCGCTGGTCGCCGACGACCTGCCCGACCCACGCCACCTCGGGATGATGGCCGATGTGTTCGGGGCCGACCGCGGCCATGTCTGCCTGACGCACCAGCGGCAACCGGGCGATGCGCTGCGCTTGCACCGCACGGCACGGGCAGCGCAGGCGCACGGCCTGACCCCGCTGGCGACCGGCGACGTGCTGTACCATCATCCCGACCGCCGGATGCTGCAGGACGTGGTGACCGCGATCCGCCACGGTACGACGATCGACGACCTGGGCTTTCGCCGCGAACGCAGCCTGGATCGCCATCTGAAGCCCCCGGAAGAATTGGCGCGGCGGTTCGCGGACCATCCCGACGCGCTCACCGCGGTCGAGCGTATCGTCGAGCGATGCCGCTGCGACCTGCGAACGCTCGACTATCAATATCCCGACGAAATCGTCATGAGTGGCTGCACGCCACAGGACGCCCTGGCGAAACTGGCCCGCGAAGCGCTCGACCGCATGCACGGCGGACGACCGCCCAAGGCCTATCGCGACCTGCTCGAATACGAACTCCGGCTCGTCGCACGATGGCGCTATGCCCCCTATTTCCTGACGGTCAATTCGATCGTCAGCTTCGCGCGCAGTGCCGGCATCTTGTGCCAGGGTCGCGGCTCGGCCGCCAATTCGGTCATCTGCTTCGTGCTCGGCATCACGTCGATCGATCCGGTCGAACACAAATTGCTGTTCGAGCGCTTCATCTCGGAAGATCGTCACGAGCCGCCCGATATCGACGTCGATTTCGAGCATGAACGGCGCGAGGACGTGATCCAGTGGATCTACGACACCTATGGCCGCGATCATGCCGCGATGACCGCGGTCGTCAGCCGGTTCCGCGCGCGCGGATCGGTGCGCGAGGTCGGCAAGGTCATGGGCCTGAGCGAAGACATGACCGCCGCGCTGGCGGGCCAGGTGTGGGGCTGGTCCGAAGAGGGGGTGAAGGACCGCCATGTCGATCAGTTGAACCTCGACCGCAGCGATCCGCGCCTGGCGCTCACGCTCGAACTCGCGCGCGAACTGATCGGCACGCCGCGGCACCTGTCGCAGCATCCCGGCGGCATGATCCTGACGCGCGACCGCCTCGACAGCCTGGTCCCGATCGAACCCGCCGCGATGGCCGACCGCCATGTCGTCGAATGGGAAAAGATCGATATCGAGGAGCTCGGCCTGATGAAGGTCGATATCCTGGGTCTGGGCATGCTCGGCTGCATGCGCCGCGCGTTCGCGCTGCTGGCCGGGCACAAGCGGATCGCGATCGACATGGCATCGCCCGAGATGCAGACCGATTGCCCACAGACGTTCGCGATGATCCAGAAGGCCGACACGCTGGGCGTCTTCCAGATCGAAAGCCGCGCGCAGATGTCGATGCTGCCGCGGATGAAGCCGACCGAATTCTACGATCTGGTGATCGAGGTCGCGATCGTGCGCCCCGGCCCGATCCAGGGCGACATGGTCCACCCCTATCTGAAGCGTCGCGAGGATCGCGCGGCGGTCGAATATCCCAGCCCCGCGCTGGAGAACGTCCTCAAGAAGACGCTCGGGGTTCCCCTGTTCCAGGAACAGGCGATGCAGGTGGCGATCCTGGGGGCGGGATTTTCGCCCAGCGAGGCCGACCAGCTGCGCCGCGCGATGGCCACGTTCAAGGCGACGGGCGGGATCGGCCCGTTCCGCGACCGGCTGATCGGCGGCATGCTCGAACGCGGCATCACCCAGGATTTCGCCGACCGGCTGGTCCGCCAGATCGAGGGGTTCGGCAGCTATGGCTTTCCCGAAAGCCACGCCGCGTCGTTCGCCAAGATCGCCTATGCGTCGTGCTGGATGAAATGCCACCACCCCGACATATTCTGCGCAGCACTGCTCAACGCCCAGCCGATGGGCTTCTACGCACCCGCCCAGATCGTCCGCGATGCGCGCGAACATGGCGTGGTGATCGAACCGGTGTGCGTGAACGGGAGTGGGTGGGACACGATCCTGTTGCCGCATCGCGTGGGCGCGCGACAGCCGATGCCCTTTGCCGGATCGGCCGGGGACTGGGCCGGACTGCTGCCCCTGCGCCTGGGCATGAAGATCGTCGCCGGCCTCGCCCAGGCCGACGCCGAAGCGATTCTGACCGCCCGGCGATCCGGCCCCTTCGCCTCGATTCCCGACATCTGGCGGCGGTCGCGCGTGAAGCCCGCCGCGCTCGAACGGCTGGCGCGCGCCGATGCGTTCCGCTGTTTCGGGCATGACCGGCGCCAGGCACTGTGGGCGGTCAAGGCGCTGGGCGAGAAGCCGCTGCCCCTGCTGGAAGCGATGGAGGTCCGCGAACCCGCCGTCGCGCTGACCCCGATGACCGCGGGCCGCGAGGTGGTCGAGGATTACCGATCGACCCAGCTGTCGCTGCGCGCCCATCCGCTGGCCTTCCTGCGCGACCGGCTGGCGTCGGGCGGCATCGTGCCCGCGTCCGCGCTCGACCACATCCGCCCCGGCCGCAAGGTCGAGGTCGCCGGCGTGATCCTGGTCCGCCAGAAACCCGGCAGCGCCAAGGGCGTGCTGTTCATCACGATCGAGGACGAAACCGGCGTCGCGCAAGGCATCATCTGGCCCGACCGATTCGAGGCACAGCGATCGACCGTCATGTCCGCGACGATGATCGGCATCCAGGGCATCGTCCAGCGCGAGGGACAGGTGATCCACATCATCACCGACCGCATCGTCGATTACAGCTGGATGCTGCGCGAGATCGGCGACATCGACCTGCCCCGGCTGACGACGCGCGGCGACGGCGCCACCCACGGCGGCGCGCCCGATCGCGGCGACGCCGGCTGGCAGCCCAAGGTCCGGTCGGACTATCACCGCGCGTTCCGCGACGGTTGCGATCCCGAGGATGCGATCCCGATCCGCTCGCGGGATTTCCACTGAGGGCGGCTCGCGCCCAAGCGCGGACGTTCAGCTTCGCGTCTCGGAGCCACCGGAAGCCCCTGTTCATTCAACACCAGCTTTCCCGTTTCGCCGTGTCCGAGCGACGATTTCGGGAAAGAACGATCGGGAACAGGTTTCGGGAAGGCCGGTCCCAAGGGCGACGGCTTGCAGGACTGCCCGACGAAATTCCCGATTCGGGTTCCCAATCGGGAAGGGATGGTGGGCGCGATCAGCCATGCCCACCACAGCGTCTAACCAGGTGAAGCCGCAGAGCCGGCGAGTAAGCCGCCGTCGATGTTTACCTCCGTGCCGATGAGGTAGGTTGCTTCGTCCGAGGCTAGCATCACGGCAACGGCCGCGACTTCATCAGGCATCCCGAACCGCTTAAGCGGCGTGTCTGCGACGAGCGCCTGCATCTTGGCGTCCCGATCGGGACCAGTGCCAAGCATCGGCTCCCAAATCGGCGTCAGGATCGCGGCCGGGTGGATCGAATTGCAGCGTATCTTCCATCCTTGCTGCGCGCAGTAGAGCGCGACCGTCTTGCTGTGATTGCGGATCGCCGCTTTGGACGAGGCGTAGGCCGCCGCGCCGGGGATGCCGACCAGCCCTGAGCGGGACGATATGTTGATGATCGACCCTTCCCCCACGCCCTTCATCGCGCCGATTGCATAGCGACAGCCGAGGAACGTCCCGTCGAGGTTGACGCGGTGGACCTCGCGCCAATCCGCGAGGCTGGCGTGTTCCGGATCGTGCGGAGCCATGCCCGCTTCAAACCCGGTCACACCGGCATTGTTGACCACCACGTCGGCCGCCGGAACGACGCCGGCCAGCCGCGACCAGTCGCCTTCCTCGCGCACGTCGAGCGGTTCGAACCGACATCCAATTTCGGCCGCAGTAGCCGCCCCCGACGCTACGTCTATGTCCGTGACGATGACGACAGCACCTTCGTCATGAAAGCGGGCAGCAATGGCGCGGCCGATGCCACGCGCCGCGCCGGTGACGACGCACGTCTTATTATTCAATCTTTGCATGATGTTCTCGAAATCAGAGTCCAGTCGGCGGATCACTCCGCTGGCATGTGCCTTTCCGCTTTAGCGGTGACGCTGGATCATTTCGAAAACTCCCGAGAACGCGACTATCCTACGGCAATGAGCCGTTAGCTGCAATTCCCGATATTCGATCGTTTCCGGAAAATCGGCAGCATCGCCGACGCCGCGCAGGACCTGCGTCAGCGTTTTCCGCACACCACCGGCCCGCCGCCGCTGACGGTACAGGCGGGCGCTCCGGCCACCGTGATCGCACCCTGACCCGCGGCCTGGACGTCGGCGGTGTTACGCGCGGCGAAACGGCCGTCGCCGGCGCTCTGCCAGGTCACGCGCAGATCGGCGACGTCCATGCCACCGGCATCGATCGCGCCCGCGCCGTTCGACTGGAAGCGGCCCTGCAACGCCTTGCCCGCAACCGTGACCTGCCCGGTGCCGATCAGCGTCGCGTCGATCCGGTCGGCTTGCGCGTCGCCGACCGCGAGCCGGCCCGATCCGGTCAGCGTCAGGTCGATCCGCTGTCCGCGCATCCGGTCGATCGTCAGCCGACCGCCGCCGATCACCGCGGCCGAGCGCAGCGCGGGCACCGTCACGATGACGCGCGGGGGTGCCTTGGCTGCGCCGGGATAACCGCCCCAGCCGTTGACGCCGGCCGACACGATCAGCGTCGTCCCCTGGACCCGGACGTTGACGGTATCGATCGCGCGCGCATCGCCCGACGCGACCGCATTCGGGCTGCCGCCCGCCGTCACCGTAACCTCGAACGGCCCCTCGACCCGGACGCGATCGAAGCCCGACAGCATGTAGCGCCGCTCCTCGGCCTGCGCCGCGGCGGGCGTCAGCAGGAGCAGCAGGGGCAGCAGGCGGACGGGGTGCGCGGTCATGCTGCCACGGTCGCACCCCGCCGCGCCTCGCGCAAGCCGCCGATCACCCGCAGGTGACGTCGCCCGACCCCATCTTGCTCGTCTCGCATTGCGGCTTGCCACCCAGCGTCACGTCGCCCGAGCCGAGGATGTTGATTTTGGCGGGGCCGTTGACCTCGGCGGCGACGCTGCCGGATCCGGCGATCGACACGTCGGCGCGCGCCGCCTTCAGACCCGCGGCATCGACATCGCCCGACCCGGCGACCGCCACCTCCAGCCGTTCGACCTGCCCGCTCGCGGCGATCGTCCCCGATCCGGCGATGTTCAGTTCGACCGACGTCGCCGCGACCCGGCCTAGCTTCAGGTCACCCGATCCGGCCAGATTGCCGTCGAAGTCCTCTGACTCGACCTTGTCGATCGTCAGGTCGCCGGCTCCGGCCAGGCTGGCCGATCGGATCGCCGGCATCGTGACATGAACCTTCACGCCCTTGCCGGCCTTCGCCGACCAGCTGCCGTCCTTCCGGCGCCCGACCCACAGCGTGGTGCCGTCCTTGCGAATCTCGAGCTTGTCGAGTTCCTCCGCCGGTCCCTCGGCCCGTACCGAAAAGGTGCCGCCGACCGTCACATCGATGTCGTCGGCGCCGGCCAGTTCGACCCCGGTGAAATCGGCGACCTGGAACGTGCGCGACGCCCCGCCGCCGCTGGCGGCGACCTTGTCGCCCTTCTCGCCGCCCATTGACACCGAGCCGCACGCGACCAGCGGCAGCGCCGCGAGCATAACCAGGAACCGCATCGTCCATCTCCCGAAAGTGTATTGCTTGTCTAATACACATGGCGGCACGACGCAAGCTGCGCGAGCGGCGTCCGCTATGGCGTGGTCGTCGCCCGGGCAGCCGGAGCCACGGGCTTGCAGACCGGCATCCCGTCGGGCTTCAGCCGCGGAGTCATGCCGCCTCTGCCGGAGCGCCCCCAGATCAGGTACTGGCATCCGGTTTCCGGATCGCTCCAGACGCGTATGCGCCGGTTGGCGCTCGTGCTGGTCCGCAGCGAACCCTGGACCGCGCTGTCCTGCGACGGCGCGGACCCATAGGACGATTGCCCTCCGTCGCAGCCGCCGAGCATCGCCGCGCCCATCAGGCACATCACCAGACCCGTTCGCTGCACTTGCCCCACCCCCGATTGATCGATCCCGGCGGCACCTTATCGGCCGGTCGCGGTCGCGCAAGCGCCACCGGATGCGAAAAGGGGCAGCCGTCGCCGGCCGCCCCTGCAACAATCCTTCGCGGATCGGCCGATCGGATCAGGCCGGCACCTTGTCCTTGGCATAGGCCGGTGCTGCGATCTTGAGGATTTCGATGATCTTTTCCAGCGCCTTGGGCTCATCGACCTCTTCCATCGCGGCGAGTTCGCGCGCCAGGCGGCTGGCCGCCGCCTCGAAGATCTGGCGCTCGGAATAGCTCTGCTCGGGCTGGTCGTCGGCGCGGAACAGGTCGCGGACCACTTCGGCGATCGACACCAGGTCGCCCGAATTGATCTTGGCCTCATATTCCTGCGCGCGGCGCGACCACATGGTGCGCTTCACCTTCGGCTTGCCCTTGAGCGTATCGAGCGCCTCGCGCAGCGTCTTGTCGCTCGACAGCTTGCGCATGCCGACGCTTTCCGCCTTGTTGGTCGGTACGCGCAGCGTCATGCGTTCCTTCTCGAAGCGCAGCACGTAGAGTTCCAGGCTGGTGCCCGCGATTTCCTGTTTCTGCAGTTCGATGACACGGCCAACGCCGTGCTTGGGGTAAACGACATAATCGCCGACGTCGAAGGACAGCGCCTTTGCAGCCATTTCGGGCAAGCCTTTCCGCTAGGTGGCCCCGAAAGAAGCGCGGCAGCCTCATCATCGCACGACGCGCGTGAGGCCACCGGGTCGGGGCGAGTGTCAAAAATCTCCGGGTCGGAAAGCGAATCCCTTCGCCTCCGTCGGGGTCTCTTTTAACACGACCGTAATAAAATTACCAGTGCCGCACCGCACAAACGATGCACTTCGTGACGGTCAGCGTGCCGTTGCGGGGCATCATCGGCGGAAAAGGGCGCGACGACTGCGCCGCTCAGTCGCCGGCGCCGGGTTCGGGCGAGAAATACTTGTCGAACTTGCCGTCCTCGCCCTTGTGCTCGTCGGCGTCGGCCGGGGTCTGGTCGCCCTTGCGCGTGACGTTGGGCCATTGCGCGCTGAAATTCGTGTTCAGCTCCAGCCACTTCTCCAGCCCGTTCTCGGTATCCGGCAGGATCGCCTCGGCCGGACATTCGGGTTCGCACACGCCGCAATCGATGCATTCGGACGGATTGATGACGAGCATGTTCTCGCCCTCGTAGAAGCAATCGACCGGACACACTTCCACGCAGTCCATGTACTTGCAGCGGATGCAGGCATCGGTGACGACGTAGGTCATTATAGGCTCCCGTTTGACCAGCATCCGCTATTCAGCCGATGTGCGCGCGTCAATCGCTGGCGCTTTCCTGCGAGACGTTCTCAACCGCGCCGGCAGTGGCGACCAGATCGGTGTAGCAGGCGCGCGCCTCGGGTGCCGGGCCGCGGCGGGCGGGCAGTGCCTCGATGCGGATCACGCGGATGCGGTCGTGCAGCGGAAACGTCAGCGTGTCGCCGACGCGGACGTGCGCCGCAGCCTTGTCGATCACGCGCCCGTCGATCCTGAGGTGACGCGCCACCGCCATCCCCTGCGCCGCGCTGCGTGTCCGGGCCAGCCGCGCGAACCACAGGAACCGGTCGATCCGCATCGCCGACGCGCCGTCAGCCATGGCGCGACCCCAGGCCGGCGAGCGCAGCGAAGGCATTGTCGGCGCGCGGCGGCGCGGGCGGCTTCTTCGGCGACACCAGCCGCGGTCGCCCCTGCCAAACCCAGGCCGGCGCATCGCCCTTCACCGCCCGAAACCCCAGCTGCGCCATCAATTTGGCCAGCGTGTCGGGCGTCACCCCGATCGAGGTGGCGAGGGCCGGATCGGGCGCGAACGGCTTGCGCCCCGCGCGCGCATCATGTGCCGCGCGGGCCAGCCGTTCGACCAGGTCGAGCCGGACCTGCTGCGTGCCGATGCGGCGAAACCCGCTCACGACACCGCCGCCGGCAACGACGGTCGCGCCATCGGGCGGCAGCGTCACCACCCGCCCGCGCGCCGCCAGCAACGCCGCGCGCCAGCGCGCCGGCGCCGGTCGGGTCAGCGCCGGCACGAACAGGTCGAGCGTGCCCACGACGACGCCGATATCGCGCAGGTAGCGGCGCGATCGCGGGTCGATCGCCTCCACCGCGGCGATACCCGCGCGATCGGCCAGCCCGCCGGCTTCGCCCAGCGCGATCGCGACCGCGCGCAGATCGGCCGGTGCAGAGGCGTCGTTCGCCAACAGGTCGAGCCCGACCAGCGCCGGGGTCAGCCGCCGCGATTCGCCATCGATCCAGCGCGCCAGTCGCGCCGCAACGCCCTCGCGCGTCTGCCGGTCGAGCACGTCGAGCGCGCGGTCGAGCAGGATCGCCGGCCGCGTCGTCTGCGCCCCCGCCGCCAGCCGCGCGACCTCGCCCCCGCGCCAGCGGACGATCCCGCCGTCGAGCGACAGGTCGGCGTCCGGCGCATCGACCAATGCCGCGCCGCGCTTCGCCAGTTCGCCGGCCAGCCGCTTCTCGGCCGCCGCCAGCAACAGCCGCTTGTCGGTCGCGCGCGCATCGGCCGCGACGGTGAAGCGAAACCCGTCGAGCCGTCCGATCGGGTGGTCCTCGACGGTCACCTCGCCCTCCGGGCCGATCACCACCGGCAGATGGCTGGCATCGGCGCCGATCGTGCGCAGCAGCGCGGTGGTGCGCTTGTCGACGAACCGCTGCGTCAGACGGTCGTGCAGCGCGTCGGACAGCTTCTCCTCCAGCCGCCGCGCGCGATCCTGCCCCTCCAGCGGGTCGGCCAGCCAGTCGGCCCGGTGCGCGATATAGGCCCAACTGCGCGCCGCCGCGATGCGCCCGGCGATCGTCTCGACATCGCCGGCCACGGTGTCGAGCCGGGCGACCTCCTCGGCGAACCAGCGGTGCGGGATATGGCGGTCGCCCTCGCTCAGATGGCCGAAGATCCTTGCGACGAAGCGGCTGTGCGGCTCGACCCCCAGCTTGCGGAAATCGGGTACGCCGCATGCCGACCACAATCGCCCGACCATATTCGGCGACCGCACCCGCGCGCGCACCCAGTCCTCGTCGGCCAGCCGTTTCAGCACCGACAGGTCGATGTTCTCGGGCGGCGTGCGCAGCAGCACGAGGTTGTCCGACCGCGCCTCGAGCCCCGCGATCAGTGCCTCGATGCTGGACAGGTCCGGCCGCGCGTCGCGCCAGTAGAGGTGGTCGAGCGTCGGGAAGCGATGCTCCTCGATCGCGAACACCTCGTCATCGGTGAACGCGCCGGGGCCGTCGGCGACGAGCGCGCCGAACGTGCCGTCGCGCTGGTGCCGACCCGCGCGTCCGGCGATCTGCGCCATTTCGGCCACCGTCAGCCGGCGCGTACGGCGACCATCGAACTTGGTCAGCGACGCGAAGGCGACGTGTGCCACGTCCATGTTCAGCCCCATGCCGATCGCGTCGGTCGCGACCAGATAATCGACCTCGCCCGCCTGGAACATCGCGACCTGGGCGTTGCGGGTGCGCGGCGACAATGCGCCCATCACCACGGCGGCACCCCCGCGCAGGCGGCGGATCGCCTCGGCCACGGCATAGACTTCCTCGGCGCTGAACGCGACGATGACGGATCGCCGGGGCAGCCGCGACAGCTTGCGCGCACCCTCGTACGTCAGCGTCGAGAACCGCGGCCGCTCGATCACCTCGGCCTCGGGCACCAGCGTCCGGACCAGCGGCTTCAGCGCCGCCGAGCCGAGGATCATCGTCTCGTCGCGGCCGCGCGCGTTCAGCAGCCGGTCGGTGAAGACGTGGCCGCGTTCGGGATCGGCACCCAGCTGCGCCTCGTCGATGCCGACGAACCCGACCTCGCGATCCAGCGGCATGCTTTCGGCGGTACACAGGAACCAGCGCGCCTGCGGCGGGACGATGCGTTCCTCGCCGGTGATGAGCGCGACCTGGTGGGCGCCCTTCATGGCGACCACGCGATCATACACCTCGCGCGCCAGCAGGCGCAGCGGAAAGCCGATCATGCCGCTGGAATGACCGCACATCCGCTCGACCGCGAGATGGGTCTTCCCGGTGTTGGTCGGCCCGAGCACCGCGGTGACGGAAGAACGCGCGAAACTGGTCATCGCGACCACAAGATCGACCGCCCGACCCCGCGATGCAATGGCTTCGATCAGGAAATTCGCGCGCCGGCACTTTTCATCCAGCGTCAGCCACGGCTCGTCGCAGTTCATCGCGCGGAATCAGCGGGTTAATTTGACTTTAAGACCTGGCCTGCACAACGCTTGCGGCTCGGACCTGAAGTCGGGGCAGGTACGGATTCTTACCGGGGGGCAGCGCGACACGTGTTCGTGCGGAACGATCATGGGCTGGAGATGGGGGGCGGTGCCGCGGCGCTGTCGTTCGGTCGTGCGCCTGTCGCACCGCCGCGCCTGACGCTCGCCGACCGGCTGCGGGACCGTTTTCCCGATTTCGATCTCGTCCCCGATCTCGGCTCGCGCATCGGCACCGCCGAATGGTGGCGCGGTGCGGCGACCTGCGCGGGCCTGTGCGCGGCGACGATCGCGCTGGCACCGGGCTTCGACCGACCGATCCGCGGTGTCCCGGCCGAGGTGATGACCGGCGCCGATTTCGACGAGGCGCGGACGCAATCGATCGCGCCGCTGGCGTTCGGCGGCAATTCGGGCCGCCGGCTCGCGCCGACCGCGCTGGTCGTGCCGCTGACCGACACGCCCGAGCGGCCGATCCTCGAACTCACCACCACATTGTCGTCCGGCCCATCCTTCGCCGCCGCGCTGGAACGCGCCGGCGTGGGCGATGGCGAGGCGTCGCGGATCGCCGACATGATCGCGGCCCGCCTGCCGCTCGACGAGCTGAAGCCCGGCACCCAGCTCGAACTGACGCTCGGCCGTCGCGCGAGCAAGGCCGCGGCCCGCCCGCTGGAGGCACTCGAATTCCGCGCCCGTTTCGACCTGAGCATGAAAGTCGCGCGCGAGGCCGGGGCGCTGGCGCTGGCCGCCGTGCCGATCGCGATCGACAATACGCCGTTGCGCATCCAGGGCCGGGTCGGCCCCAGCCTCTATCGCTCGGCGCGTGCCGCCGGTGTGCCGGCCAAGGCGGTCGAGGCGTTCATCCGATCGGTCGCCGCGCGCGTACCGGTCAGCCGGATCGGCGCCGATGTGCAATACGACATCATGGTCGATCGCAAGCGCGCCGCGACCGGCGAGGTCCAGCTGGGCAATCTGATCTACGCCGGCCTGTCGGGCGAAGGTACCAAGCTGCAACTCGTCCGCTTCGCGCAGGACGGCAAGGACCAGTGGTTCGATGCCCGCGGCGTCGGGGCGCAGAAGACCGACGGCGCGATGATGCCGGTCAACGGCCGACTGACGTCGGGCTTCGGCATGCGCCGCCATCCGGTGCTGGGCTATGCCCGGATGCACAAGGGGCTGGACATCGCCGCCCCGATGGGCGCGCCGATCCGCGCGCCGATGGACGGCGTGGTGCAGATGGCGGGCTGGGCCGGCGGCTACGGCAAGTTCGTGAAGCTGTCGCACGGCCACGGCCTGGCGACCGGTTTCGGCCACATGAGCCGCATCGCGGTGGCCAGCGGCGGTCGTGTCAGCCGCGGGCAGATCATCGGCTATGTCGGATCGACCGGCATGTCGACCGGCGCGCACCTACACTACGAACTGTGGAAGAACGGCGTCCCGACCAACCCAGGCCGCGTGACGTTCGAAAGCGTCCAGCAACTCTCGGGCAGCGCGCTGGCGGCGTTCAAGAACCGGTTCGCGAAACTGATGGCGGTACCGGCCGCGGATTAAGGCGCGGGCACCCGCAGCTTGCGCCAGCAAGATGAGGAGAGCCACGGCGGGCAGCGGTGCGGGCACAGCCCGCTCCGTCTGACGGCGTGGCAGCGTCTGACGGCGTGGCGGCGTCTGACGGCGTGACACCGCGCGACCGCGGTGCGGCTGACGTGGCATATGCCGTCGGCCTATGCTAAATCGATCCCATGAAGCACGAACGCATCGTCAAGCTCTTCAAGAACGGGCGCAGCCAGGCGGTCCGCATCCCGCGCGACTTTGAATTGCCGGGCGAGGACGCGATCATGCGCAAGGAGGGCGATCGCCTGATTATAGAGGCCGCGCGTCCGAAATCGCTACTGGCTCTACTGGCGACATTCGAGACGATCGACGAGGATATCGGTCCGATCGACGATCCGCTGCCCGAGCCATTCCATCTGTGATCGAGTATCTGCTCGACACCAACATCATTTCGGATGTGGTTCGCAGACCGACAGGCCTTGTGGCGCAGCGGATCGCGCGCATCGGCGAACACCGGATCGCGATCAGCATCATTTCGGCGGCCGAACTACGGTTTGGCGTCGAAAATGTCCGGTCAGAGCGTCTCGCTCGCCAAGTCGAGGCTGTGCTCGCCACCTTGGCCGTGCTGCCGTTCGGAGACCCCGGGGACGTCCACTACGCCCGAATCCGCACCGATCTACACCGTCGCGGATTATTGATCGGGGCAAACGACATGCTGATCGCCGCACATACGCTGGCGATGGATGTCACGCTTGTCACCGACAACGTCCGCGAATTCGAGCGGATCGATGGTCTGCGCTTGGAGAACTGGTTGAGGTAAGTCTGCGGCTCAGGGGTTATGACATGACGCTCCGCTCACCGCCCCTGCGCCCTCCACCGCTTCACCGTCCGCGCGATGATCTGGTCCTCGCCGCCGGTTTCGCGCCACAATTCGCTGAACAGCGGGTCGCCCGACGCCGGACGCTTCACTTCGGCCAGGTCGTCGAACAGCACACGGATCGGGGTCGCGACGCCTTCGCCGCAGACGATGCATTCGCGATTGCGCAGCGCGGGGATCGAATCGAGGAAGCCGCGAGCACCCTCGGGCATTGCGGCGCGGACATAGGCCTGGTCGCGATCGTTGTTCAGGCGCATCGCAATGATCGTGCCGCACTGCGACAGCACACCCTCGGCCAGGTCCGACGGACGCTGGGTGATGAGGCCCAGCGAGACGCCGTATTTGCGGCCTTCCTTGGCGATGCGGCTGAGGATCCGGCCGACCGACGACGTGTCGGCATTGCGTTCGTTGGGGACGTAGCGATGCGCTTCCTCGCACACCAGCAGGATCGGGCGCTGCGGTTCGTTGCGCGACCAGATCGCGAAGTCGAACACCATCCGGCTGAGTACCGCGACGACCACGCTGGTGATCTCGCTCGGCACACCCGACACGTCGATGATCGAGATCGGCCGCCCATCGGACGGCAGGCGGAAGATGCGGCCCAGGAACGCGCCCATCGTGTCGGCGACCAGCATGCCGGAGAACATGAAGCTGTAGCGCGGATCGCCCTTCACTTCCTCGATCTTGGTCTTCAGCCGCAGATAGGGCGCGGTATCGCCGGCGCGGTCGAGCTTGCCCATGTCGAGCTGGATCAGGTTGACCAGGTCGCTCAGCAGATAGGGGATCGGCGAATCGACCGTCAGCTTGCCGAAATCCTGCGCCAGCCGGTTCTTGCCCTTGGCCGCCAGCACGCATTTGGCCAGGATATCGGCATCGACCTGTCGCTCGGAGCCAGAGGTGGTCAGGAACACTTCGCAATGTTCCTCGAAATTCATCAGCCAGTACGGCATCTGCAGGTTCGAGACGTCGTAGACCTCGCCCGTCGTCTTGAACGCGGCGCCATATTCGCCGTGCGGGTCGATCATCACGATATGACCCTGCGGCGCCAGTTCGCAGATGCGGTGCAGGATCAGTGCGGCGGCGGTCGACTTGCCGGTGCCGGTGCTGCCCAGCAGCGCGAAATGCTTGCCGAGCATCGCATCGACGTAGAGCGCCGCGCGGATGTCCCGGGTCGGATAGACGTTGCCGATCTCGATATGCGCGCGGTCGTCGGCGGCATACATCTGCTTCAGGTCGGCGATCGAGATCGGGTAAACCGGTGTACCGGGCGACGGAAAGCGGGTGACGCCGCGGCGGAAGCGATAGAGCTTGCCGGTCAGCTTCTCCTGGTCGCCTTCACCCAGGAAATCGACCTGCGCGACGACACCGCCGGCATGGGTTTCCGACAGGCGCAGCGAGCGGACGTTGGCGACCAGCCAGGTTCCGCCGACGCGCAGCTTGATCTGGCTGCCGACCTGGCCCGACGATGCGACGGCGGGGTCGGGATCGTTCGCCAGCGCATCGAGCGCGTCGAGTTCGAGCAGCACCGTGCTCGACGACCCCGATATCTCGAAGACCGCACCGATCCCGGCGACAGCCGGCGGCGCGGCAGGCGACAGCCCCCCCGTCGATCCGACCGGCTCGGCCCCTTCAAAGCCGCGCCTATCCAGTGATTCCGCCATGCAGGCTCCCCTGATTCCAGCGGATGTCCTGCGCCCGAAAGGGTTAATTTTACGTTCGGCGTATCGCGTAAGGCGTTGACGCTTCGCCGTAATGGGCAGGGTCAGAAGCGCCGCGCGATCGCGCCTGCGCCCCAGCCGAACGCGATCGACAGCGCAACCGCCGCGAGGCCGTACAGAAACGACGAGCGGTCGGCGGCAAAGGCGACGAAACGCTCGAACCCCGACTTGCGGATGTCGATCTCGCGCACCGCGGCGGCCAGCACACGGCCGTCCTGGACCAGGAACGTCTCGGCGGTGAACCGCCCGACGGGCACACGCGCGGGGATCGACACGCGGGCGCGGTACAGGACGCCGTCGGTGATCTCGACGGCCTTCGCATCCTCGTAGTACAGCCCGCCGCGACGGCGCAGATCGACGAGGCCCGCGTCGAACCGCGCCTGTTCGGTCGCGACCGCACCGCTGGCCGGCGACAGCTGCAGGCTGGACAACCCCAGTTCGTAGATCGCGCGCGTCCGGGCATCGACGATCTCGCCGATCGGCCGGGCCGACGCGATGGCATAGAAACTGGGTGCGGAGCGATAGCGGGTGCGCTCGGCGTTGACCCAGATGCCGGCGACCTTTTCCTTCTCGCGCACCAGGATCGATTCGGCCGGTCCCTTCACCACTACCACGATGTCGGTGCGGCGGTCGGGATCGGGCGGACTCCTGCGCGGATACAGGATCGCGCCGAACAGCAGCAGGTCGGCCCCGGTAAAGGAATAGGCGATCTCGATATCGCGCTGCGACACGTCGGGCACCAGCACCGGTTTGCTGGCGCCGAGCAGTGCCGGGGCCATCAGCAGGGCGGGAAATACCTTCGCGCCGAACCTATTCACGACAATTCGACCGTGTAGATTTCGTCGGGTCGCCACGCGAGGCCGAGCAGCATGCGCACCGCGACCAGCAGGACCATGACGGCCAGCGCCAGGCGCAGATATTCGGGCTTCATCCGCTGCGCCAGCCGCGCGCCGACCTGCGCGCCGGCGACCGATCCGATCAGCAGCAGCGCGGCAAGCACGATATCGACCGCCTTGGTCGTCAGCGCATGCGTCATCGTCGCGGCCGATGTGACGAACACGATCTGGAACAGCGACGTGCCGACCACCACCTGGGTACTCATGCCGAGCAGGTACAGCATCGCGGGCACCAGGATGAACCCGCCGCCGACGCCCAGCAATACCGTCAGCATGCCGACGACGAACCCCAGCAGCATCGGCGCGAGCGGCGAGATGTACAGGCCGGAACGATAGAAACGATAGCGTAGAGGCAGGGCGGCGACGAGCGGGTGGTGACGGCGCTTGCTGGCCTTGGGCGGGCGGCCGGCGCGCATCGCGCCGATCGTCTGCAACGCCTCGCGCAGCATCAGCCCGCCGATCCCGCCCAGCAGGACGACGTACAGCGTGGCGATGACCGTATCGATCTGCCCGCTCTGCTGGAGCAGGCGGAACACGCCGGCGCCCGCGATCGAGCCGAGGATCCCGCCGGCGACCAGCACCGTCCCCATCTGCACGTCGACGCCGCCGCGGCGATAATGCGCCATCGCGCCCGATACGCTGGCGCCCGTCACCTGGCTGGCGGCCGATGCCGCCGCGACGGTCGGCGGGATGCCGTAGACGATCAGCAGCGGCGTCGTCAGGAACCCGCCGCCGACCCCGAACATGCCCGACAACAGCCCGACGCCACCGCCCAGCAGGATGATGACGAGCGCGTTGACCGACAGGTTGGCGATGGGCAGGTAGAGGTCCACGGACCCGCCGATAGCCGTTTTCCGATCTCAGGCGAAGGCCGCGCGTGACCTAAAAGTCGGTGCCCAGCGTCAGTGCCGGGCCCGACCCCGGCCGCGCCCCGCCAGCGACCCGCTGCCTCCAGTCGAGCGAGAGCCGCAGCGCTCGATTCCCCAGCGACACGCGCGCGCCGATGCTGGGGCCGATATCGAACCGCGCGACGCCACGCTGCGCCCCGCCCCACGCACCGCCGCCCGCGTCCAGCGCGATGCCGGCCAGTTCGGCGACCGGTCGCGCCGCGCGGACGCTGCCGTCGACATAGTGTTCCAGTCCGCGGCGCAGGATCGTGCCGGCCTGGGCATATCCATCGACCCGCAGACCGCCGGGCAACGGCAGTTCCGACACACCCCCGCTGACCCCCAGCGCCGGCCCGCCGCGCCCGCCGTCGATCGCGATCCGCTGTTCCGCGACGAAGCGCAGCGGCACCCCCTTCGGTCGCCACGCGAGCCCCAGCGACACCTCGCGCCCCGCCCCCGCCGCCGGCGCGGCCAGCCGAGCGGTCGCGGCCAGTCCGCGGCTGAGCGCATAATCGACCCGCAGGCCGCCCTGCGTTCCGCCGAGTTGCGGCGACAAGGCGGTCGTCCCCAGCCCGGTTGCGCCGCGCGCGACGAGCCAGCTGCTGATCGACAGGCGCGATGGTGCCGCCGGTCCGCCCGGCGATGGCGTATCCCGAACCGGCGGCGCGAAGGGCGACCCGGCGATGACCTGCGCCGGGGCAACTTCGCCGAACCGGGTCATCGCCAGCAGCGCAAGCTGGACGCGCACCGCATCGGGTGGCGTCGCCTTCACCGGCGACGCGGCCACTGACGCGATCGGCCGCGACGATACCGCGATCGCCACCGGCCATCGTCCGGCGCCTGCCGATACCGGCGGAGCGTCGGGCCGCGCAACCGCGGCCGCCGCGATCTGTGGGACCGGCAAAGCCCCGCGGATCGCCTGCGGCAGCGATCCCGTCGCCTGCCAGACGATCGCGACCCGCAGCGCCACCCAGCCACCGGCGACCAAGCCCAGGAACCGCAGCGGGCGACCGTCGCCGACGATCATGCGCCGCCGCCCATGTCGGGAAACTGGTGCGCGGTCTTGTCCCACCGCGTCGGTGCGCCGCGCAGCATCGCGGCGTAGCGGATCAGCGCGCGCCGCGCCGCCATCATCGCGACGATGTTGCCGACCAGCATCCGCGGGGCCGACCGCAACGCCTCGGCCATGCCGTACCGCCGGCCGACGAACGCCGCGCGCATCGCCAGCCGCCACAACAGCAGCGCGCCATTGACCACCAGCATCAGCGTCAGCCAGCCGTCCGGTTGCGGCACCGTCGCGCCGGACGGCGTCGTCGCATAGCGGACCAGCCACAGCACCAGTGCGGCATAGGCGGCGACCAGCACGACCATCGCCAGCGGCGCGCGCCGATCGCGCATCCGCATCCACAGCTCGCCCGGTCGCCAGCCTCTGCCCCAGCCGGTGCGGTCCCAGCCGGCCAGCGCGATCCCGAGCAGCCAGCGCGTCTTCTGCCGTACCGCGGTATCGAGCGTACTCGGAAAATAGGCCTGCACGCCGACCGGCGGGCCACCGATCCGTTCGGGTATGGCGGCGAACGCCATCCGCCCGCCCATCGTCGCGATCGTCAGGCCAAGCTCGTAATCCTCGCACAGACTGGTGGCGTCGAACGGCGATCCGCCGCGCGCCGCGGCGATCCGGTCGAGCAACGGCCGCGCCACCGCGCAGCCGACTCCGGCCAGCGGCAATCCGGCACCGATCGCGGTGCGAACCAGCAGATTTTTCGCGTGGGATTCCGAAAATTCATCGAGATACGTCCCGCCGACCAGGTGCGCGCCAGCGCGCGGCAGCGGCAGTACCGGGATCTGCACCGCGTCCGCGGCGGTCAGGACATGGCCGAACACCGTCAGCTCACCGGGATGCACGACATCCTCGGCATCGTGCAGGATCACGGCGTCATACGGGTCGCCGCCGCGCCACGTCTCTTCCTCGCGCAGCGCCCGCCACAAACTGTTCAGGCAATCCGCCTTGGTCGTCGGACCGGCGCGGACGCCGATCACCAGCCGGATGCGGGCATCGCGCTCGGCCATACCGGCGACCACCTCGATCGTCGCGGGATCGTTGGGATAGGCACCGACGAACACCGTCAACCGCGGATCGGCCAGCCGATCGGCCAGCGCCGCCAGCATGTGGCCGATCACCGCCGATTCGTCCCACGCGGGCACGAAGATCGCGAACCGCTGCGTCGGCACGGGCAGGTCGGCCAGCACCACTGCCGGATCGGCCCGCAACCGGCGTACCAGCCGCCGCCAAAGATAGACGCCGTCGACGATCAGGTCGTCGATCCCGCCGATCAACAGCCCGACGGCTGCGAACAGCGTCAGTTCGTGCGTGGCCGCGGCGAGCAGCCCGGTCGGCGCGGTCCAGTCCAGTGCGATTCCCCCGAATCGGATGCATCCTTGTCCACATCGCTGCGACGCTCGGCAAGTCCCCGCCGATCTGGGTCGATATTGACCGCTGGACACGGCGGCACCGGGCTTGCACCCTGCGCTGCGACCGCCTGATGGGGAAACGTCGTGAAGCTCGCCACCCGCATCGCACTCCTCGCGCTTGCCGTCCTGCCGATCACCGCGCACGGCGATGCCGCGCCGAAGGTGACGCTGGCGACTCCGGGGATGTCGGGCGGGGCGATCGAGCGCTTCACGCTGCGCTTTTCCGCTGCGATGGTGCCGCTGGGCGATCCGCGCGCAGCCGCACCGGCGACGGTGACCTGCCCGGTCGGCGGCGAGGGCCGCTGGGTCGATCAGGCGACGTGGGTCTATGATTTTGCCCGCGCCCTGCCCGGTGGCGCGACCTGCAAGTTCGATCTCGCCCCGAAGCTCAAGAGCGTGGGCGGTTACGGCGTCACCGGCACGACCAGCTTCACCGTCGATGCCGGCGGACCCGTCGCGCGCGCGGTACTGGCCGGGACCGGCGGCGGCGAGATCGAGGAGGACCAGATATTCCTGGTCGCCGCGAACATGCCCGCGACCCGTGCGTCGGTGGGCGAGAATGCGTACTGCGCGATCGACGGCCTGGGCGAGAAGGTGCCGGTCGATCTGCTGAGTACCGACGTGCCCGCGACGCTGCTGAGTGACGTGGGTACGGACGCGTGGCCGGTACGCAGCTTTCTGGAAAACGCCGGCCTGCCCGCCGATCTGCCGTCGAGCGCACAGGACAAGGCGAGGGCGCTGGCCGGGGTCGTCGCGCTCAAATGCCGCCGCCCGCTGCCGCCGGGGCGCGACATGGCGCTGGTGTGGGGCGCGGGGATCGCCGGGGCGGGCGGCAGGACCGCCGGCGCCGACCAGCGTTTCGACTATACCGTGCGCAAGCCGTTCACCGCGCGGTTCGAGTGCAGCCGCGTCAATCCGCAGGCCGGGTGCAGCCCGGTCGAGGAAGCGTGGGTCCGCTTCTCCGCGCCGATCCCGCGCGCACAGGCACAGGCGATCCGCATCGAAACCACCGACGGACGGGTGCTGAGGCCCGATTTCGGCAAGGGCGGCGATCGCGGCGATACGCGGACGGCGGCCACCGTGAGCGACATCAAGTTCGCCGCGCCGCTGCCCGAAAACACGACCGCAAAGCTGATCCTGCCCGACGGGATCAGGGACGAGAGCGGGCGCGTGCTCGGCAACGCCGAACGCTTTCCGCTGGAGGTGCGGTTCGACCGCGCGCCGCCATTGATAAAGTTCGCTGCCAAGTTCGGCATATTGGAAGCCAACGAAGGTGGCGTGCTTCCGGTCACCGTCCGCGCGGTCGAGCCGCAACTGGCGGGCAGGACCACATCGGTGTCGGGCCGGAGCCTGCGCGTCGATGCTTCGGACGGCGAGATCGCGAAGTGGCTGCGGACGATCGACGATTCGGACGATTACGATGTCGACGAACGACAAGTGAACGGCGAAACCGTCCGCACCAACAACACCGGATCGCGCTCGATCCTGCCCGCGGGCACCGGTGCGCCGCTGAGCATCGCGCTGCCCGGCAAGGGCAAGGATTTCGAGGTCGTCGGCGTGCCGCTGACCAAGCCAGGATTCTACGTCGTCGAGATGGCGTCGCCGGTGCTGGGTCGCGCGCTGCTGGGTCGCGATGCGCCGCGCTATGTCGCGACCGGCGCGCTCGTCACCAACATGAGCGTCCACTTCAAATGGGGTCGCGAGGGGTCGCTGGCGTGGGTGACCGCGCTCGACAGCGGCAAGCCGGTCGGCGGCGCCGACGTGCGGGTGACCGACAGCTGCACCGGCGCACTGCTGGCGCAGGGTAACACCGACGCCAGCGGGCGGCTGACCGTCGCCAGGGGCCTGCCCGAACCCGAGACCTGGGGGAATTGCGAGAAGCCGGGCGAGAGCGCGGGATCGCACCCGCTGATGATCTCGGCGCGCAAGGGCGGCGATTTCGCCTTCGACCTGACCAGCTGGAGCGAGGGCATCCGCCCGTTCGACTTCGACATGCCCTATGGCTGGGAAGCCGCCGGCGAGATCGCGCACACGATCTTCGACCGCGCATTGGCCCGCCAGGGCGAGACGGTGCACATGAAGCACATCGTCCGCCGCCCGACCGCCCGGGGCTTCGCGGTCGATCCGGCGTTCGACGGTACGCTGAAGCTGGTCCACCGCGGATCGGACACGGTGTTCGAACTGCCGCTGAAGATCGACGCCAACGGCACCGGCGAGACGGAGTGGACCGCACCGACCGGAGCGCCGATAGGCGATTACGACCTGCAGATCGTCATCGGCGCGGGCGAGGAAGCCAGGACGATCTATACCGGCCAGTCGATCAAGGTGGACGAGTACAAGCTGCCGACGATGAAGGCATCGGTGGCGGGGCCTAAGGAGGCGCAGGTTCGCCCGAAGACGCTGCCGCTCGACCTCTTCGTCGGATACCTGTCGGGCGGCGGTGCGGCCAACCTGCCGGTCGATCTGCGCATCGGCTATTTCCCGCGCGCGGCGGCGCCGACCGGCTACGACGCCTATACCTTCGGCGGCGATGCGCCGGTCGAGGGCGTGAAACCGATGAACGGCAATGGCGAGGAAGAATCCGCCCCCCTGCCGCCGACGCAGTCACTGCCGGTCACGCTGACGGGCGACGGATCGGGCCGCGCGACGATCGAGGTGCCGGCGCTCGCCGCCAACACCCAGATGACGGTCGAGATGGATTATCAGGACGCCAATGGCGAAGTCCTGACCGCGTCGCGCGGCATCCCGATCTTTGCCTCCGCGGTCCAACTGGGCGTGAAGAGCGATGGCTGGCTGATGAAGCAGGACGACCTGCGCCTGAAGTTCGTCGCGCTCGACACCGACGGCAAGCCGATTGCCGGCCAACGCGTATCGGTGGCGCTGTACAGCCGCGAGATCTTGACCGCGCGGCGGCGGTTGATCGGTGGCTTCTATGCGTACGACAATCGCATGAAGACGACGAAGCTGGGTGGCAGTTGCTCGGCGACGACCGATGCGCAGGGGCTGGCCGAATGCCAGATCGATCCGGGCGTGTCGGGTGAGGTCTATGCCGTCGCGACGACCGAAGATGCGAACGGCAACGTCGCACGCGCGGTGAAGTCGGTGTGGCTGGCGGGCGACGACGACTGGTGGTTCGGCGGCGACAATGGCGACCGTATGGACCTGATCGCCGAGGCTCAGGAATACAAGGCCGGCGAGACCGCGAAATTCCAGGTCCGGATGCCGTTCCGCGATGCCACCGCGCTGGTGACGGTCGAGCGCGAGGGCGTCATCTCCAGCTTCGTCACAGAATTGTCGGGCAAGGACCCGGTGGTCGAGGTGCCGATGCCGGGTGCCTACGCCCCTGACGTGTTCGTCAGCGTGCTGGCGGTGCGCGGGCGGGTCGGCGGGTGGCGGCTGTGGCTGGCCGATCTGGCGCGCAGCTGGGGCCTGCCGTGGTTCAGCCGTGAAGGGGCCGCGCCGACCGCGACGGTCGATCTTGCCAAGCCGGCCTACCGGATCGGCATGGCGCATGTGCAGGTCGGGTGGGAGGGCCACCGGCTGGGCGTGGCGGTGAAGGCCGATCGCGACCGCTACGCCGCGCGCGACGTGGCGCAGGTCGCGATCGGCATCACCACCCCCGACGGAAAGCCCGCGGCATCGGCCGACGTCGCCTTCGTTGCGGTGGACGAGGCGCTGTTGCAGCTGGCCCCCAACGAATCATGGAAACTGCTCGACGCGATGATGGGCGAGCGGCGGTCGAACGTGCTGACCTCCACTGCGCAGATGCAGATCGTCGGCAAGCGCCATTACGGCCGCAAGACCGCCGAGCCGGGTGGCGGCGGTGGCGGCGACCTGTCGGGGCTGAACCGCGAGAATTTTCAGCCGGTGCTGTTGTGGCGCGGGCGCGTGCCGCTGGATGCGCGAGGGACAGCGCGGGTGCCGGTGCAGCTCAACGACGCGCTGTCGTCGTTCCGGCTGGTCGCCATCGCTTCGGCGGGGGCGAACCTGTTCGGCACCGGCGACACCAGCATCCGCACCGCGCAGGACCTGTCGATCTTTGCGGGCCTGCCCCCGCTGGTGCGCACCGGCGACTGGTATGGCGCGGGCTTCACGCTGCGCAACGGATCGTCGAAGCCGATGACGGTGACGGCCAGCGTCGAGGTGTCGCCGAGGATCGCCCAGGGCAGACCGCTGACCGTGACGATCCCCGCTGGCGGCGCGGCGCCGATCGCGTGGAACCTCACCGCACCGGCCACGCCGGGGCGGCTGACGTGGAAGGTCACCGCACGCTCGGCCGACGGCAAGGCGATCGACGTGCTGACCGCACAGCAGGACGTCGCGCCTGCGGTGCCGGTCGAAACCTGGGCGGCCGTGCTGACCCAGGTCGGGGCGAACAGCCTGATCCCGATCCAGCGGCCCGCGGGCGCGCTGCCGGGCATCGGCAGCGTGGATGTGGCGTTCAGCGACACACTCGCGCCGCCGCTCGCCGGGGTGCGCGATTACATGGCAGCATACCCCTACAACTGCTTCGAACAGCGGCTGTCGCGGGCGGTGGCGCTGGGCGATGCGGGAGCGTGGACCGCGCTGGCGGGCGAGATGCCGACCTATGTCGATGACGACGGGCTGCTGCGCTATTTCCCCAGCGCCGAACTGCGCGGGTCGGAGGCACTGACGGCTTACGTCCTGTCGCTGACCAGTGAGGCCGGACTGCCCGTGCCCGAAGGGCCGCGGACCAGAATGATCGGCGCGCTGAAGGCTGTGCTCGACGGCCGGCTGCGGCACGAGGATTATGGCGACGTGCGGCTGCAGAAACTCGCCGCCTTCTCCGCGTTGGCCCGTGCAGGCGCTGCCGAAGCGGGGATGCTCGGCCAGATCGGCATGGCGGCGGGCGAGATGCCGACCGCATCGCTGGCCGACTATATCGTCGCACTGGGCAAGCTGCCCGGCCTCGCCAACGGCGCGGCACTGAGGCAACAGGCCGAGGGCGTGTTGCGCACCCGGCTGGCCTATGAGGGCAGCCGCCTCGACCTGACCGACCAGTCCAGCGCGTCGTGGTGGCTGATGTCGTCGGGCGACGAAGCCGCGATCAAGGCGACGCTGGCGGTGCTCGGGCGGCCGGGCTGGCAGGACGATGCGCCGCGGATGATGGCGGGCGTCGGTTTCCGCCAGTCGCGCGGGCATTGGGACACGACCACTGCCAACGCCTGGGGCACGCTCGCCGCACGGCGGTTCGCATCGGTCTATCCGTCGAGCGCGATCGCCGGGATCACCACCGCGTCGCTGGGGACGGTGACCCGCAGCCTCAGTTGGCCGCTTTCGCCACAATCGCGGCTTGCCGCGTTCGCGCTGCCCGCCGTGACGACACCGCTGCGCCTGAGCCAGTCGGGCGGCGCGGGGCCGTGGGCCACTGTGTCCGTCCGCGCCGCGGTGCCGATGACGCAACCGCTGGCGGCGGGATATCGCATGACGAAGAAGGTCGAGAGCGTCCAGGCCAAGGCGAAGGGCCAGTACACGCGCGGCGACGTGCTGCGCGTGACGATCACGGTCGATGCGTCGGCCGAACGCAATTGGGTGGTCATCAACGATCCGGTGCCCGCGGGCGCGACCGTCATCGGCGGGATGGCGAACCAATCGACGCTGCTGGCGGGCCAGGCCGGCGACGGCGCGGGTGTCCAGCCGAGCTATGTCGAGCGCGGGCGCGACGCGTGGCGGGCGTATTTCGCCTGGGTGCCCAAGGGCAGCTTCACGGTCAGCTATGTCATGCGATTGAACGGCGCGGGCCGGCTGCAACTGCCGCCCAGCCGGGTCGAGGCGATGTACAGCCCTGCGATCCGCGCCGCGGTGCCCAATGCGACGATGGTGGTGGGGCAGCGGTGAGCTCGCCGACGCTTCTACCTCCGTTCGCACTGAGCTTGTCGAAGTGCTGCCCTTCTTTCTTACCTAGGTGAGAAGAAGGGCAGTGCTTCGACAGGCTCAGCACGAACGGGGAGGGTGGGTCGCGCTCATTGCAATCCTGATCCTCGCCGCGCTGTTCGCTGCCGCCGACTGGTTCACCCGACCGCCCCCGTTGCCATCCTACAAACAGGTCCGCGCCGCCTGGACGCCGTCGGAAGCATGGCTCTACGACCGCCACGGGCAGCTGATCGACAGCGCTCGGGTGGATTTCGCGCGGCGGCGGCTGGCGTGGACCCCGCTCGACGGCATCGCCCGGCCGGTGCGCGACACCCTGGTCGCGGCCGAGGATCGCCGCTTTGCCAGCCACTCGGGCGTCGATGCCTATGCGCTGGCCGGCGCGGTCCGCGACCGGATGGCGGGGCGACGGATGCGCGGCGCCAGCACGCTCAGCATGCAGGTCGCCGCCTATCTGGCACCCGACCTCGCGGCGCCCGGCGCGCGGGGCTGGCGCGACAAATTGCGCCAGATGCGCGCGGCGTGGGCGCTGGAGGCGCGCTGGTCGAAGGACGAAATCCTTGAGGGTTACCTGAACCTGGCCGGTTTCCGCGGCGAGGCGCAGGGGATCGGGGCCGCGGCGCTGGGGCTGTTCGGCAAGACACCGGCGGCGCTGACCGCCGACGATGCCGCGTTGCTGGTGGCGTTGTTGCCCGATCCGCAGGCCGGGGCGGAACAGTTGGCACGGCGGGCGTGTCTCCTGTCCCATTTCCCGGACCTCTCAACCGTTCGTGCTGAGCCTGTCGAAGCACGTGCCCGGAACACGCACTTCGACAGGCTCAGTGCGAACGGTGGGGGTGGGGCACGGGATTGTACCCGCTTCGCCGGGGCCGCCGCGTCGATGCTCGGCCCCACGCGCAGCCTCGCGCTCGACCCCGGCCTTGCCCCGCACCTCTCCGACCGCCTGCTGACCAAGGCCGGGCTGCGCATCGCCACCACGCTCGACGCGCGCGTCCAGGCGGTCGCCGCCGCGGCGCTCCGCCGCCAGCTGATCGGGCTGGGCGGCAGCCGCGCGCGTGATGGGGCGGTGGTGGTGATCGACAACGCGTCCGGCGACGTGCTCGCCTATGTCGGCGGCATCGGCGGTCAGTCGACCGCGCCGCAGGTCGATGGGGCCAACGCCTATCGCCAGGCCGGATCGACGCTCAAGCCGTTCCTCTACGCGCAGGCTATCGAGAAGGGCTATCTGACCCCCGCCTCGATCCTCGACGATTCGCCGGTCCAGCTCGATACCGCGTCGGGCTTGTACGTCCCGCAGAACTATGACCGCGCGTTCAAAGGGCCGGTGTCGGCGCGCACCGCACTGGCGGGATCGCTCAACGTGCCGGCGGTGCGTACGCTGCTGCTGACCGGAGTCGACGCGTTTCGCGACCGGCTGTGGGACACCGGATATCGTGGGCTGACCGAGGACGGGCAATATTACGGCTTTTCGCTCGCGCTGGGTTCGGCCGAAGTCACCTTGCTCGAACAGGCCGGTGCCTATCGCAGTCTCGCCAATGGCGGGCGCTGGTCGCCGCTGCGGCTGACCGCCGATGCGCCCCGCACACCCCCGCGCGCGATCACCAGTCCGCAATCGGCCTGGCTGATCGGCGACATCCTGGCCGACCCGTCGGCGCGCGCCGCCACGTTCGGACTCGATTCGGCGCTACGCCTGCCGTTCTGGGCGGCGGTGAAGACGGGCACGTCGAAAGGGATGCGCGACAATTGGTGCGTCGGCTACACCCCGCGGTTCACTGTCGCGGTATGGGTCGGCAACCTCGAGGGTGATCCGATGCGCGCGGTGTCGGGCACCAGCGGGGCCGCGCCGGTGTGGCGCGACGTCATGCTGGCACTGGGCGACGGCGGGACACCGGCCAGCCCCAAGGGCATCGAGGCGCGTACCGTAAGGTTCGGCGACAACATCGAACAGCCGCGCCGCGACTATTTCATCGCCGGCACCGCGCAGACCCTGCTTGCCGCGGCACCGCCCGCATCGCGCCGGCCGCGCATTACCAGCCCGGTGTCGGGCAGCGTCTATGCGCTCGACCCCGACATCCCGCCGGCGCGCCAGCGTCTCGCGATCGGCGTGTCGGGCGCGGTCGACGGGCACCGGTTGCTGCTCGACCGGCGCGATCTGGGTGCGGCCGATGCGGGGCCGCTGGTGCTCGCCGGGCCGGGCCCGCACCAGATCCGGCTGGTCGATCCCGCCGGGCGGGTGATCGACCAGATCCGCTTCACGATGCGCTGAACCGCACCGACGCGATGGAGTAGGCGAACCTTATCGCGACTCGCGCGTTTCGCGACCGGTCCTTTCCCCTTTCGGGACCTGTGCGTTCAACCGCACACGGCCGCGTCGGCGCTTATCTGCGACGCGGCCGATTGCGCTTTCGACTACCAGTAGAAGTCGCGGAGCACCCGGATCACGGTACCGCGGCGCGTATCGACCAGCAGCACGTCGTTGTAATGCCTGACCCAGCGCTGATACCCGCGGACCGGCGGCAGGCGATAGCGCCAGGGATCGTTGATCCAGTACCGCGATGCGTAATAGGGTGTGCCGATCCGCACCCCGGTCCGGAAGCTCTGATACCGGAACGGCGCGCGCCAGTTGCCGCGGGCATAGATGTTGCGGTTGGTATTGCGCCACCCGCGCCAGTCGTCGTTGCCCCAGCGGCGGTTGCGATCGGCCCGATCCTCGCGATATTCCTGCCGTGCCTCGCGCAGGTCGCCGCGCGCATCGCGGATGTCGCCGCGATCGCCGGAACGATAGGCGCGATTGAGGTCGCGGCGTTCCTCGCGGATATCCTGACGATCACGACGCAGTTCGGCGCGGGATTGTGCCGCGGCCGGCGCGATCGCGACCGGCATCGCCACGGCGGCGATCAGGCTGGTGATGATGAATTTACGCATCCGTACCTCCTTGTATCACGGCGGACGGCCGGTGCCAGATGGGCCGTCGGCAATCCGTCATGGGACAGGAGTTAGGCCAGCCGAACTGAACGCGTCGCGAATGCGATGGTCAGCAAAGCGACAGGAACCGCGCGACTACGGCCCGCCGGGCGCGCCTGCGCCGGTCGCACCGACCGTGCCGATGTTGCCGAACAGATCCTGGAAGAACCCGCGCTCGCGGCCCAGCGTTGGCGTCTTCTTGCCGTACGGATCGATCGACGCGACCTGTTCCAGGCCCAGCCGGTCGATCGCGGTGACGGTGCCGGCCGCGTCGAAGCGCACCCGCAGCGTCGTCTGCGCGACCGCCTTTGGCGTGTTATACGACATGTTGCGCGTGTCGCGCGCGACATAATACCAGTCGCCCTGGCCGAACTGACCGGCGATCGTCGGCATGCCCATCACCTGCTGGACGGTCGCGCGATTGTCGACGCCGGGCTGGATCGAGTTCACCAGATCGACATCGACGATATAGCCCTGATGCCCGCGCAGCGGCGTACAGGCCGATGCGGCGACGCCGGCGAGGAGCAATAGGGCAGCGGCACGGAACATCAGACTCTCCGATAACGAACGCGGGCGCGGTCGGGTGATTGCAACCGCGGCCGATCGCCTCAATATGCGCGCCGGGGCCGCGCGACAAGCGCCGCGGCGACAGGAGACGACGTGGGACTTTTGAATCGCCTGTTCGGGCGCAGCGACGACGCGGCCGCGCTGTACCGCGCGATCGTCGAACGCGCGCGCCGGCCGCACTGGTATGTCGAGGGCGCGGTGGCCGACACGATCGACGGCCGGTTCGACATGATCGCCGCGATCCTGAGTCTGACCCTGCTGCGGATCGAGGGGATAGCGGGCGGCGAATCGCTGGGCGTGGCGCTGGCCGAGCGGTTCGTCGACGACATGGACCCGCAACTGCGCGAGATCGGGATCGGCGACATCGTCGTGGGCAAGCATGTCGGGCGGATGATGAGCATGCTCGGTGGGCGGCTGGGCGCGTACCGCGACGGGCTGGCGCACGGATCGATCCGCACCGCGCTGCTGCGCAACCTGTATCGTGACCGCGATCCGGGCGATGCCGCGCTGGCGCATGTCGAGGGCAGCCTGGTGCGGCTGAACGCCGCGCTGGCGGCGACCCCGCTCGATGCGCTGGCGGCGGGACGGCTGCCCGAATGAGCGTGCCGCCCCCCGAATTCCCGCGCCCGCGCCGGCTCGATACCTTGGGTGCCGGCGCGACGACCGTACGGATCGAGGCGGACGCGCCTGAGCGCGCGGCGCTGGCGAAGCGCTTCGGGCTGCTGTCGCTCGACCGGTTGAGCGCGGACTATACGCTGCGCCGCGACGCAGGCGGCATCGTCGCGACCGGCACGGTGTCGGCCGCGGTGGTCCAGCCGTGCATCGCCACGCGCCATCCGGTCGCGGCGACGATCGACGAACCGTTCGACATCCGCTTCCTGCCGCTGGACGCTGCCGGCCCCGGCGACGAGATCGAACTGGCGTCGGACGATCTCGACACGATGTTCTACACCGGATCGGCGATCGACCTGGGCGAGGCGGCGGCCGAGACGCTGGGCCTGGCGCTCGATCCCTATCCCCGTTCGCCCGCTGCAGAGGCCGCGCTGCGCGAGGCGGGCGTGAAAAGCGAGGAGGACGCGAAGCCGGCCGGGGCGCTGGCGGGGCTGAAGGACCTGCTCGAGCGCAAGTCGTGACTGCGCGATGATCGTCGGCATCCTGCTCGTCGCGTTGGCGCTTGGCATGATGATCGCGCTGTCGGTGCAGCCGAAGCGGGCCATCGTCGCGCTGCCCGCCGCGCTGGCGACGATCGCGCTGCTGGTCGAGGGTGCCGGCGCCGCCCCGCGCGGCGCGATCCTGGCCGGGCTGGCCGTCGGCCTGCTGCTGTCGATCGACTGGCGGACGCGAGATCCCGACGCGGGCGACCCGCGCGATCCCGCGACGATCGCCGCCGATGCGGCGTGGGGCCGGCTGGCGGCGTCGGCCGGGCTGCTGACGCGCGGGCGTGTCGCGGCGATCCGGCGGCGGCGCGAGATCCTGGTGGCGCGCGACCTCGACATCGACCCCTTCTCGACCTTCGGCGAGTTGCGCATCAAGCTGGAACGGCGCGTCCCCGAATTGATCGAGAACTACCTCGACGAAGCCGCCACCGCCCCGGCGCTGAAGCGGCACGGCCTGATGTCCGAACTGCTCGGCGAGGTCGAGCGACTGGTCGCCCGCGCCGAAGCGGTCGATCCCGCGGCCATCGCCCGCGCCGAACGCCGCACCGCGCTGCGCAACCACCTGGGCGCGGGATCGGATCGTACGCCGGTGGAGTGATGGGGTGCGGGGTGAAAGTCGGTCTCTACTGTGTTAGTCAGGCGGAATGCTCCACACCCGCGATCTTGCTGGCGCAATCGAAGTTGATGGCCTGCTGTACAATTGGGCCATTCGGCGGGAGCCACAATGGTGTACTGTCGATGGCTGGAAGGGTATGGCTATCTCCCTTCGCCTCCATGACGCACACCGTGAAGCGCTTTTGGAATTTCCGATGCCGACGGCACGTCGGTCAAAGCTGCAACCGCAACTGCGCCGTCCACAGGTGAACCAGCGGATTATAGAAAACGGGATCCGTGCTGCCCTGGCGGCAGGTTGGGAGCCAGTCTCACGAGGAAAAACGGTCGTGTTCGAGGTTGATACCAATGGCTCCTAGGGGGCGACAGTCGCAAAACCTCACACAGCTAAAGACGAAAACCATTTAGTCGGCCGCCTAAACGCCGATCCCCCGGCGCAACATCTCCGCCACCTGATCGGCCACCGCGCCCTCCGGCAGATCCTCGTCCCACACGCCGTAGCGCAGGCCCAGGAACACGTTCATGCCCATGATCGCCCAGGCGTGGACCTCGCCCACGCCCGGGCGCAGGTCGCCGCGCGCTGCGGCGGATTCCAGGCGCTGTCGGATGCGGTCGGCAGTGGTCGCATAGTGCCGCCGGAAGCTGTCGGGATCGACGAATTCGGATTCGTCGATGATCCGGTAGATTTCCTTGTGCGCGCGCACGAACGCAATGAATTCGGACAGGCCGGCGCGCTCGGCGGCGATGCCGTCCTTGGCCGCGCGGATCGCCGGGGCGACGTGATCGCGCACCTGGCCCGACATGTGCCGCACCAGCGCGCGGAACACCGCGTCCTTCGAATCGAAATAGGTGTAGAAACTGCCGAGCGCGACGCCGGCGCGGCGGGTGATTCCGCTGATCGAGGCGTCATGAAACCCGCGTTCGCCGAATTCGGCGGCGGCGGCATCCAGGATCGCCTGTTGCGTTCGGCGCCCGCGATCGGTGCGCGGCGCCTTGCCCTCGCCGCTCGCCGCTCCGGCGTCGATGCCGGCCCCTGTGGCATCGGGAGCACGTTCGCCCGCCATTTCGTCGCCCTCCCATTTCCCAAGTTGAAACCTGGTTCACCTTTCAGTATAGCGGCTTTCGACCACGCACAACCCCGCGCTCGAACGGCGGGGATGCATCAGGAGGGGAACGCCATGATCGCCACGACTCTGTCCGCCCGTACGCTCTTCGCACTCGGCGCCAGCCTTTCGGCGCTGGCCGCGACGCCCGCCGTCGCGCAGGATTCCACGCAGCCCCAGAGCGCGGCGCAGGCCGCGGCAGAGGAATCCGGCGACATCGTCGTCACCGCCCGCCGCCGCGAGGAATCCTTGCGCGACGTGCCGATCGCGGTCACCGCCTTCTCGGGCGCGCAGCTGGAAGCGCAGGGCGCGATCGACATCACCGATATCGCCGCGACGACGCCGAACGTGACGCTGGAAGTGTCGCGCGGATCGAACTCCACCCTGTCCGCCTTCATCCGCGGCGTCGGCCAGCAGGATCCGGTCGGCGGGTTCGAGGGCGGCGTCGGCATCTACCTCGACGACGTGTATCTCAACCGGCCGCAGGGCGCGGTCCTCGACATCTACGACGTCGAGCGGGTCGAGGTGCTGCGCGGGCCGCAGGGGACGCTGTACGGTCGCAACACGATCGGCGGCGCGGTGAAATACGTCACGCGCCGGATCGGCGACGATCCGACCGTGATGGCGAAGGCGACCTATGGCTATTACAACCAGCTCGACGGCGTGTTGTCAGCCAGCGTGCCGATCGGCGACACCGGGTTCAAGATCGGCGGCGCGGTCGCGCGGCTGACCCGCGACGGCTTCGGCAGGAACCTGACGACCGGCGACGACAATTACGACAAGGACATCTTCGCCGCGCGCGGCACGTTGCAGTACGAGCCCTCGTCCAGCGCCTTCTTCCGCCTGTCGGGCGACTACAGCCTCGACAAGTCGTCGCCGCGCGGCGGCCACCGGCTGATCCCCGGCATCGTCAGTGGCACTCCGGTGCTGGCCGACGTATTCGACAGCCGCGGCGCGCTCGTCACCCCGACGCAGCGGGTGAAGGGCTATGGCGGGTCGTTCTTCGCCGAGCTGAAACCCACCGACTGGCTGACGTTCCGGTCGATCACCGGATATCGCAAGGACGACACCGCGACGCCGATCGACTTCGACGCGCTGCCCGCCGTGCAGGTCGACGTCCCCAGCTTCTACAATAACAAGCAGTTCAGCCAGGAAGCGCAGCTGCTGGTGAATACCGGCGGCTTCTCCGGCCTGCTCGGCATCTATTATCTCGATGCGAAGTCACGCACCGTGTTCGACGTGCGCCTGCCCGGCGGCGTCACCGCGCTGACGTTCGGCAACGTCGATACCGATACGGTCGCGATCTTCGGCGACGCGACCTATGACATCTCGCCGATGTTCAGCGTGTCGGTCGGCGGGCGCTATACCTGGGACTATCGCCAGGCGCAGATCCTCCGCGCGACCTATCTGGGCGGCGGATCGCCCTTCTTCGGCGGCACCGGCACCCTGTTCGCCACCACGTCGGATTTCCGCGGCGATGCCGGCTTCAGCAAGTTCACCCCGCGCGCCTCGGTCAGCTTCAAGCCCGACGAGAACAACAACATCTACGCCAGCTATTCCAAGGGCTTCAAGGGCGGCGGCTTCGATCCGCGAGGCCAATCGACCGCCTGCCGCACCCCCACCGGCGCGACCTGCACCCGCCAGGAAGTGTTCGATTTCCTGTCGTTCGATCCCGAGACGGTCGACAGCTACGAGGTCGGGTACAAGGCGTCGCTGTTCGACCGCCGCCTGAACTTCGCGATCGCCGGCTTCCACGCCGCGTACAAGGACGTGCAGGTGCCCGGATCGATCGGCACGACGACGATCGTCAACGGCCAGCCGCAGCAGACCTTCATCGGCGTCACCACCAACGCCGGCCGCGCGCGGATCAACGGCGCGGAAGCGGAGGTCAACGCGACGCTGGTACGCGACGCCCTGTCGGACGGCGACAAGCTGACGCTGGCGGGGACGCTCGGCTATCTCGACGCCAAGTACACGCGCTTCATCGACGCGCGCGGAATCGACGTCGCCAGCCGCCGCAAGATCCAGAACACGCCCGACTGGACCGCCAGCGGTACGCTCGGCTATTCGGGGCCGGTCGCGGGGGGGACGCTGAACGTGTCGAGCACGGTCAGCTATCGCAGCGCCAGCCAGCAGTTCGAGCTGCGGACGCCGATGCTCGATCAGCCGGGCTACACGTTGTGGGACGCCAACCTGACCTATGACATCAACCGTAACCTGACGGTCGGGCTGCACGGCCGCAACCTGACCGACAAACGCTACATCGTATCGGGCTACAACTTCCTCAGCCAGAACCCCGATACGGGCGATTTCAACCGCACCGCGACGGGCGCCTATATCCCGACGCTGGGCACCGAGGGTGTGCTGACCGCCTATTACGGCAACCCGCGCCAGCTGATGGTGTCGCTGACCGCGCGCTATTGAGTCGTGGGTTTGTCTCGACCCGCGAGGGTCGAGGCAAACCAACTCCGTTCGTGCTGAGCTTGTCGAAGCACCGTTCTTCGATCAACACGCGATGTACGCGCGGCACGCAGGACGGTGCTTCGACAGGCTCAGCACGAACGGGGATGGCACGTATGTCGATCGATAAGGCAGGGATTCACAGCCCCCCCACACGCCGCTACGCCAACACCGTGCTGGCGATGCTGCTGCTGGTCTACACGTTCAATTTCCTCGATCGCCAGATCCTGGGCATCCTGGTCCAGCCGATCAAGGCCGACCTGGGGCTGACCGATACGCAGCTGGGCGCTTTGGGCGGGATCGCGTTCGCCGCGCTCTATTCCACGCTCGGCATCCCGCTGGCGCTGATCGCCGACCGCACCAGCCGCAGCTGGGTCATCACGATCTCGCTGACGATCTGGAGCGGGTTCACCGCCCTGTGCGGCCTCGCCACAGGCTTCTGGACGTTGTTCCTCGCACGGCTGGGCGTCGGCGTGGGCGAAGCCGGCGGCGTCGCGCCGAGCTATGCGATGATCGCCGATTATTTTCCGCCCGAACGCCGCAGCCGTGCGCTGGCCATCTATTCGCTCGGGATTCCGATCGGCCTCGCCGCCGGCGCGATCCTGGGCGGCTACATCGCGTCGAGCGTCGACTGGCGCACCGCGTTCATCGTCGTCGGCATCGCGGGCATCGTCATCGCGCCGATCTTTCGCCTGGTCGTGCGCGAACCCGCGCGCGGCGGGGCCGATCCGGCCGGGCCGGCACCGGTCCAGCGCGTGGCCGTGTCCGCGGTCTTCCCGATCCTGGCGCGCAAGCCCAGTTTCTGGCTGATGGCGTTTGCCGCCGCATTCAGTTCGATGTGCGGGTACGGCCTCGCGTTCTGGACGCCGTCGCTGCTGATCCGCAGCTTCGGCTTCGACCTGCGCGGCGCGTCGTTGTTCATCGGCTCGCTGCTGCTGATCGGCGGCACGATCGGCGTGTTCGGCGGCGGCTGGCTGGCCGACAGGCTGGGGACGAAGGACCGCGGCAACTATGCGCGGTTGCCGGCGATCGCATGGCTCATCACGCTGCCGCTGTTCGCCGCGGGCTTCTGGTCGGGATCGCCGTGGGTCGCGTGGGCGTTCCTGGTGATTCCCAACGGCCTGAACATCCTGTGGCTGGGACCGGTGACGACCGCCGTCCAGAACCTCGTGCCGCCGCAGATGCGCGCGAGTGCCAGCGCATGCTTCCTGTTCATCAACAACCTGATCGGGCTGGGCGCGGGCAGTTGGGTGATGGGGGCGATGTCGGACCATATGGCGGCGCGGTTCGGCGCGGAATCGCTGCGCTATTCGCTGATCGCGGCGACCGGATTCTATCTGATCGCGGCGGTGCTGATGCTGTTCGCGGTGAAGACGCTGCGGCGGGACTGGGTGGAGGCGGCGTAACGCCACGCCGTCAGACGGGGCCGCTTCGCGACCCCGCTGCCCGCCGTGGCGAATCGGCGGTTTGCTTGCGCAAACCGCGCGCCGCCCGCTACCTCTCCCTGGTCGCCGCGAACGTCACGTTGGGATAGCGGTCCGCCACATAGCCGACTTCCCACGCCGATTTCGCCAAAAACACCGGATTGCCGTCGCGATCCTTGGCCATCGCGCCCTTGTTCAGGTCGACGAACGCCTTCAGGTCCGCCGGATTCCCCGCCGTGATCCACCGCGCGGTGTCGTATGGCGATGGCTCCAGCCCCGCCGCGACCTTGTACTCGGCGTCCAGCCGCGACAGCAGCACGTCGAGCTGCAGCTGCCCGACCACGCCGATGATCCAGTTCGACCCGATCTCGGGGTAGAAGACCTGGGTCACGCCTTCTTCCGCCATGTCGTCGAGCGCCTTGCGCAGCTGCTTGGTCTTGGTGAAGTCCTTCAGCACGACGCGGCGCAGAATCTCCGGCGCGAAATTGGGCAGGCCCGTGAAGCGCACGGCCGACTTTTCCGCCAGCGTATCGCCGACCCGCAGCGTACCATGGTTCGGGATGCCGATGATGTCGCCCGGGAACGCCTCGTCCGCCAGTTCGCGCTGCTGGGCGAAGAACAGGATGGGCGAATGGACCGCGATCGGCTTGCCGTGCCCCGTCGGGGTCAGCTTCATGCCGCGCTTGAAGGTGCCCGACACCAGCCGCATGAAGGCGATGCGATCGCGGTGGTTGGGGTCCATATTGGCCTGGACCTTGAACACGAAGCCGGTGACCTCGGGATAATCGGGCGCGATGGGCGCCGGCTCGGCCGGAAGCGCGTGTGGCGGCGGAGCATAGGTGGCGATCGCATCGATCAGGTCCTCGACACCATATTCGCGCAGCGCCGAGCCGAAGAACACCGGGGTCAGGTCGCCGTGCTGATACGCCGCGACATCGAATTCGGGATAGCCGGCCTGCGCCAGTTCGACCTCGTCGCGGATCGCCACCGGCAGCGCGTCGACGGGGTCGCCCATCCGGTGCAGCCCCTCGTACTGCCCGCCCATCCCGATCGGCCACAGCATCGGCGCGACGTCGAGGGCGAGCAGGTCGGCGATCTCGTCGAGCAGTTCGAACGGCGAGCGGCCCTCGCGATCGACCTTGTTGACGAAGGTGATGATCGGCACCGACCGCAACCGGCAGACCTCGAACAGCTTGCGCGTCTGCGCCTCGATCCCGCGCGCGGCGTCGATCACCATGATCGCGGAGTCCACCGCGGTCAGCGTACGGTACGTGTCCTCGCTGAAATCCTCATGCCCCGGCGTGTCGAGCAGGTTGAAGGTGATCCCGCCCCGCTCGAACGTCATCACGCTCGACGTGACCGAGATGCCGCGCTGCTGCTCGATCTTCATCCAGTCCGACCGCGCGCGCCGTGCCTGGCCGCGGGCCTTCACCTCGCCGGCGAGGTGGATCGCGCCACCCTTCAGCAACAGCTTCTCGGTCAGCGTCGTCTTGCCGGCGTCGGGGTGCGAGATGATCGCGAAGGTGCGGCGGGGAGAGGTCATGGGTCCAACCTGAGTTTCCGTCATTCCCGCGAAGGCGGGAATAGATTCTGGCTGAACCAGAAGAAGCGCGACGGCGGGATGAATTTGTTCCCGCCTACGCGGGAATGACGGAAGAGGAAAGGCTGGGTCAGTCCTGCAACGTAACCGACATCGCAAACGTCCGCCGCTGGCCCGGTGCCAGCCGCAGGATCCCCGGCTTGTCCCAGATCTCGCCGGCGAACCCGGCCGGATCGGCATGGCCCCACCACGGCTCGACGCAAACATAGGCGGCACCCGGCTTGGTCCAGATGCCGAGGTCGGGCGCGTCCCAGTCGATCCGCAACTGCGGGCCGGTCGCCGCACCATAGGTCAGGCCACGCGATTCGACCGGCGCCCAGATCAGCGCATCGTCGACGAACAGGTCGTCGGCCAGCGGCAGCGTCCGGCCCTCCAGCGGGCTGGGGCGCTCGCCCGCGATCAGGCCGTCGGACGACAGGCCGAGCAGAGGGCCGGGTTCGTCGGCATCGAAGACCATCCGGTGATCGGCCCGCTCGCGTCCATAGGGCAACGGCCAGGCAAAGGCGGGGTGGTAGCCGAAGCTGGCGGGCAGGTCGCGGTCGCCGGGGTTGGTCAGCGTCGTGATGATGCGCAGCGTCGCGTCACGAACCGCGAAGGCCACCGTCAGCGCAAAGTCGAACGGATAGTGCGCCCGCGTCGCCTCGGATGCGATGAGACGGAACTCCGCGCGCGAATCCTCCGCCACGACGACCTCGAACGTGGATCGCCGCGCGAAGCCGTGCTTGGGCATCGCACATTCGACGCCATCGACCCGATAGCGATCCCCCGCCACCGCACCGACGATCGGAAACAGCACCGGCGCGTGGCCGGTCCAATAGGCCGGATCGGCATTCGTCATCAGTTCGCGGCCATCGGCGTCGCGCAGATGCGTCAGCTCCGCTCCGAACGGATTGATCGCAGCCGACAGCGTGTCGGAGCCGATGACGACCAGATCGCTCATCCCTCGCGGTGGACCGCAAAGCCCTGCCACGACTGGTTGACCGGCATCAGTTCGAGCGCGTTGATGTTGAGATGGGCGGGAAGCGTCGCGATCCACAGCAACGTCTCGGCGATATCCTCGGCGGTCATCGGGTTCACCCCGCCGTAGAGCTTGTCCGATGCGTCCTGGCTGCCGGTGCGGACGACGGTGAATTCGGTTTCGACCATCCCCGGCTCGATCGAGGTCACGCGGACGCCCGTGCCATGCAGGTCGGCGCGCAGGTCGAGGCTGAACTGGCGCACGAATGCCTTGGTGCCGGCGTAGACGTTGCCGCCGGGATAGGGATAGTTCGCCGCGACCGACGACAGGTTGATGATCGCGCCCTTGCGCTTGACCAGCCCGGGCAGCAGCTTGTGGGTGATCGATACGAGCGCGGTCACATTGGTGTCGATCATCGTCCGCCAGTTCGACAACGACGCCTGGTGCGCCGGCTCCAGCCCCAGCGCGAGGCCCGCGTTGTTGATGAGCAGGTCGATCTCGGAAAACGGCACCGGCAGCGCGTCGAGCGCGGCATCGCGCGCGGCATCGTCGCGAATGTCGAAGGCGCAGGTATGGACGCTGTCGGACTTGAGCCCCTCCAGCCGGTCGGCGCGCCGTCCGGTGGCGACGACGTGCCAGCCCGAGTCGGCGAATGCTTCGACGCACGCCTTGCCGATCCCTGCGGTCGCGCCCGTTACCAATACCGTCGGCATCATCCTGTCCTTAAATCCGTCATTCCCGCGCAGGCGGGAATCCATTCTGGCTGAACGTCGTGAGTCCCATTGCGTTCAGCGACTATTGATTCCCGCCTCCGCGGGAATGACGGGCATGTGGGTCATCCCCTGAGCGTCGCCCCCAGCTTCGCCGCCGCCGCGACGACCGCGTCGGCGATCGTCTTCAACTCCGCGTCGGTGAAGCTCTTGTCGCCCGGTTGCAGCGTCACCTCGACCGCCAGGCTGGTCTGATCCTCCTTGACGAAGCGGTCGAATACCCGCGCGTCGACGATCCGGCCCTTGTCCGCGCCCTTGACCGCGCGAACGAGGTCGCCCGCGGTGAGGCCCGCCGGCACCAGGAACGCGAAGTCGCGCGTCACCGGCTGGAGCGCAGGCGGCGTATAGGCCGGGCGCATGAAGCCGCTTCCGCGCTTGGCCGGAAGCGCATCGAGGTAAAGCTCGACAGCGGCGACGTCGCCCGACAGGTCGAACGCCTTGACGGTCGCCGGGTGAAGCATGCCGAACGCGGCGAGCACGGTCTTCGGCCCCAGCCGCAACGTACCCGACTGGCCCGGATGCCAGGTATCGCCTGCCTCGCCCATCACTTGCAGGTTCGCGACCGGCGCACCGGCGGCTTCGAGCAAGGCCAGTGCCTCGGCCTTGGCGTCATAGGCGTCGAAGCCCTTGGCCTTGCCGCCCGCCCAGCCACGCGGGCGGGCATCGCCGGCCAGCACGACGCCCAGCGTCGGGCGTTCCGCATCGGCGAGATAGCGCCGGCCGATCTCGAACAGCCGGATGCTGCCCGCGCCACGCTTGGCGTTGCGGTTCGCCGCCGACAGCAGGCCGGGCAGCAGCGACGGGCGCATGACCTTCATGTCCTCGCTGATCGGATTGGCGAGCGTCCATGCCCCGCCGCCGAACGCCGCGGCTTCGCCCTCGCTGATGAAGCTCCACGTCACCGCCTCGGCGAGGCCGCGCGCGGCAGCGGTGCGGCGCAGCTTGCGCTCCAGCTTCTGCGCCGGGGTGGCAGTCGGCCGGGCGACGCCGGGGACGCGCGGCAGCGGGACCGAGGGGACGTTGTCCAGCCCCTCGATGCGGATCACTTCCTCGACCAGATCGGGCGCGCCATCGACATCGCGGCGCCAACTGGGCACGGTGACCTGCCAGTCGGCCGAGACCGCGAAGCCGAGGCTTTCGAGGATCGCCTGTTGCCGATAAGCTGAGACGGCCAGGCCACCGAGCGTTTCCGCCAGAGTCGGGTCATAAGCGACGACCTTGGGCGCGGTCGGCGGCTTGCCCGAACGCGTTACCCCGCTCGCTGTCCCGCCGCAGATGTCGAGCACCAGCGCGGTCGCGATCGCGAGTCCCTTGTCGAGGAACGCCGGATCGACCCCGCGCTCGAACCGCGTACGCGCATCGCTGGTCAGCAGCAGCTTCTGGCCGGTGCGCGCGATGCCTTCCGGATCGAAATAGGCGCATTCGATGACGACGTCGGTGGTGGTGTCCGACACGCCCGAATCCTCGCCGCCCATGATGCCGCCGATATCATGCACGTGCGTGTCGTCGGCGATGACGGTCATGCTCTCGTCGAGCGTATAGGTCTTGCCGTTCAGCGCCAGCACCTGCTCGCCAGCCACGGCTTTCCGCGCGACGAGGCCGCCGGTGAGCTTGGCCTTGTCGTAGACGTGCAACGGGCGGCCGAGGTCGATCATCACGTAATTGGTGATGTCGACCAGCGCGGAAATCGGCTTCTGCCCGATCGCCTTGAGCCGCTGTGCCATCCACGCAGGCGCGGCGCCGTTGGTCACGCCGGACACGGATTGCGCGTAGAAGGCCGGGCAGCCGGCGGGGTCGTCGGTGCGGACGTCGGGGCCAGACCCTTCCGTTCGTCCTGAGCTTGTCGAAGGACGTGACCCGAGGTCGTCGCTTGCGACACGTGCTTCGACAGGCTCAGCACGAACGGTGGAGGGGGCGGCTGGAACGGCCAGCGGCTTGAGCGTCCCCACCCCCGCCGCGGCCAGGTCGCGCGCGATGCCGCGCACGCCCATGCAATCCTGGCGGTTCGGCGTGATGCTCACATCGAACACCGCGTCGTTCAGCCCGGCATAGTCCGGATAGGCCGTTCCCACCAGCGCATCGGCCGGCAGCTCGATTATGCCGTCGTGGTCGTCGCCCAGCTCCAGCTCGCGGGTCGAACACATCATGCCGTTCGACACGACACCGCGGATCTCGGCGACCTTCAGCACCATGCCGTTGGCGGGCACGGTCGCGCCGGGCATGCCGAACACGCCGACCAGCCCCGCGCGCGCATTCGGCGCGCCGCAGACGACCTGCATCGGTCCGTCACCGGCATCGACCGACAGGACCTGGAGCTTGTCGGCCTGCGGATGGCGCTCGGCGGTGAGCACCTTCGCCACGCGGAAGGCGGCCAGCTTCGCGCCGGGGTTCTCGATTCCCTCGACCTCCAGCCCGATCCGCGTCAGCGCATCCGATACCGTATCGACGTCGGCCGCCGTGTCGAGGTGGTCCTTGAGCCAGCTCAGCGTGAACTTCATGCCCCCACTCCTCCACTCAAAGTGGGCACGTCGAGCGCCGAAAAGCCGTAATGCTTCAGCCAGCGCAGATCGCCGTCGAAGAAGGCGCGCAAGTCATCCATCCCGTATTTGAGCATCGCCAGCCGATCGATCCCGCAGCCGAACGCGAAGCCCTGCCATTCGTCCGGATCATAGCCGCCCGCCGCGATCACCTTGCGGTGGACCATGCCGCTGCCCAGCACTTCCATCCAGCCTTCCGCTCCGCCGATCACGCGCTTGCCGTTGACGACCGAGAAACCGACGTCGACTTCCGCCGAGGGTTCGGTGAACGGGAAATAGCTCGGACGCAGGCGCAGGACGATGTCATCGCGCTCGAAGAACGCCTTCAGGAACGTCTCCAGCGTCCACTTCAGGTGACCCATGGTGATGCCCTTGTCGATCACCAGCCCCTCGACCTGATGGAACATCGGCGTGTGGGTGGCGTCCGAATCGGAGCGATAGGTGCGGCCCGGCGCGATGATGCGGACGGGCTTGTCGCCGCCCGCGGCCTTCATCGCGCGGATCTGCACCGGGCTGGTATGGGTCCTGAGCACCATCGGCCGCTCATCCTCAGGCTTCGCCCGGCCTGCGGCGGTGGCAAAGCCACCACCGTCGGACGGCGGGCTTTGCCCGCCGCCGGCCGTGCTCGGTCCCTCGCAGTAGAACGTATCGTGCATCGCCCGCGCCGGGTGCGTCTCCGGAATGTTGAGCGCAGTGAAGTTGTGCCAGTCGTCCTCGATCTCCGGCCCCGTCGCCACCGCGAAGCCGAGGTCGGCGAAGATTTCCGCCAGTTCGTCCATCACCTGGCTGACCGGATGCACACCGCCCGGCGACGGCAGATCGACCGGCAGCGTCATGTCCAGCGTCTCGCTGGCCAGGCGGGCGTTCAGGGCGTCGCGTTCCATCACGCTCTTCGCGGTCGCCAGCGCCGCGGTGACCGCTTCGCGCAGGGCATGGATGCGTGGGCCAGTGGCCTGCCGTTCCTCGGGCGACATGCCGCCCAGCGTCTTGAGCAGGCCGGTGACTGCGCCCTGCTTGCCCAGCGCATGTACGCGAACAGCTTCGAGCGCATCGAGGCTGCCGGCGGCATCGATCGACGCGAGCAGGTCGGTACGGAGTTGGTCGAGGTCGGTCAAAACTATACTCCGTCATCCCCGCGCAGGCGGGGATCAATTCTGGCTGAATTCTGTAGTGGCTCGAACCCCAGCCCGATAGCGAGGTCAAGCCATTCCGGGTTGGCGGCCTCGATCAGATTGAGTTTCCAGTCGCGATTCCAGTTCTTGATACGCTTTTCGCGTGTGATGGCGGATTCCATGTCGCCGTGTTGCTCGAACCAGACGAGATGGAGGGCGCTCTTCTTCGCTGCCCAGCCTTTGGTGATGCCCGAACGGTGCTGGTAGAGACGTTTCATCAAATCAGATGTGACGCCGGTGTAGAGGTCACGACACCGACCGCTCGCAAGGATGTAGACGCACGGCTGCATTTCCATCCCGAAACTCTCCTCCGTCATTCCCGCGAAGGCGGGAATCCATTCTGGCTGACCTATCGGCGCATCACCACCGCTTGCGCCAATTGATCCCCGCCTGCGCGGGGATGACGATGGTAAGGGCGGGAAAACGAAAAAGGGCGCCGATGGAAACCCACCGACGCCCCCGATCTTGTGCTCGCAACAGGTCGCTTCAGGCGGCCTGGGGCAATGCCGCCTTCGCCTGCGCGATGATGGCGCTAAACGCTGCCTCTTCGTGCATCGCGATGTCGGCCAGGACCTTTCTGTCCAGGTCGATGCCGGCCAGCTTGAGGCCGTGCATGAACTGCGAATAGGTCAGGCCTTCGGCGCGGACGCCGGCGTTGATGCGCTGGATCCAGAGCCCACGGAACGTGCGCTTCTTAACCTTGCGGTCGCGGTACGCGTACTGCCCGGCCTTTTCGACGGCCTGGCGCGCGATGCGGATCGTGTTCTTGCGACGGCCGCGATAGCCCTTCGCCTGATCGAGGATCCGCTTGTGCTTGAGGCGGGTGGTTACGCCGCGCTTCACTCTTGCCATGGTTCAGGGCTCCCTTAACGCAGGCCGTACGGCGCCCATTGGCGCACGTGGCCAACGTCGGCGTCGGAAAGCACCGAGGTGCCCCGGTTCTGGCGGATGTACTTCGCGTTGTGCGAGATCAGGCGGTGGCGCTTGCCCGCGACACCGTGCTTGACCTTGCCGGTGGCGGTGAACTTGAAGCGCTTCTTCACCCCACTCTTGGTCTTGAGCTTGGGCATTTTCGTCCTTTCGCTTGGGCGATTTTAGAACAGCCCTGGCAGCCCACACTGGCCAGGCCGTTTCCGTATTCAAATCGCGGAAGTCGGCGCCCCTAGCCTACGCCCCCCCTAATTGCAACCGCGAGCGGCGGAACCCTGCGCGCCGCCACGCGCTTGAGGCCGTTCCATGACCGATACGACCATCCCGCCCCCGCGTCTGCCGATCCGCACCCCGCTGGCGGCGGCGGCGGCGGTGCTGGCGACGCTGGTCGGCCTGATGGTGCTGACATGGGGCGTCCTCTATGTCACCAAGGGCCGGTTCCTGCGCGGCGGCTTTGAAAGCGTCGCAGGCGGCATCACGAAGCGCGACGTGCGGGTCGGCGGTGACTTCCAGCTGTATTTCGATCCGTTCGACCTGAAGTTCGTCGCCGGCGAGATGACGATCGCGAATCCCGCGTGGGCGACGAAGCCGCATCTGTTCGCCGCCGATTCGATCCACACCCGAATCGCGCCGCTGTCGCTGATCTTCGGCCGCTATCACGCGCGCTTCCTGGACCTGAGAAACGGCGCGATCGACCTCGAATGGAACGCCGCGCGGACCAACACATGGACGTTCGGCGACGGCAAGGGCAAGCCGGTACAGTTTCCGATCATCGACCGCGCGACGCTGGCCGGCACGACCCTGCGCTACAAGGATCCGCGGCTGCAGTTGCTGGCCGACCTGGATTTCCGGACAGTGCAATCGACGGGTACGCGGATCGGCGAGGCGGTACGCTTCTCCGGCGGCGGCGTTGCGCGAAAGACGCCGTTCACCGTGTCGGGCGCGCTGTTGTCGCCGAACGAAACCGCGGCGCGCGGGCGCAACGCACTGGCGCTGGTCGCGCGCGCGGCGGGCAACGACATCACGGTCGCGGGAACGCTGCCGAGTCTCGCGGACATCGAGGACGTGCCGCTGAAGACGACGGCGCGGGGCGGCAACCTGGCCAGCCTGCTCGGGATCATCGGCGTGGTCGTGCCCGACACACGCACGTATCGCGCGTCGGCGACGATGGTGAAGTCGGGCGACGTGTATCGCTTCACCGGCCTGCGCGGACGGTTCGGCAACAGCGACATGGCCGGCAGGTTCGCGGCCGATGCCAGCGGCGAGCGGCTGATGATGACCGCCGACCTGCGGACGCGATCCCTCGACATCGTCGATGCCGCGCCGTTCATCGGCTATAATCCCGACACGGTCGCGGCGCGGGGCGCGGTCGCCGCCGCGGCGGAAACCGGCGCGGCGCCGGCGCGGCTGCTGCCCGACGCGACCTTTCCGATCGCGGCGATGCAGCAGTTCGACGCCAGGGTGACATGGACGGTCGGCACCGTGAAATCCCGCAGCGTCCCGATCTCGAACGTCGACCTGACGCTGGCACTCGATCGCGGACGGCTGGCGCTGTCGCCGCTGACCTTTGCGATGGCGCGCGGCAACGTGGCGTCCGACCTGATCTTCGACACGCGCCAGCGGCCGACCGCGGCCAGCTACGACGTGCGGCTGGCCCCGACGCCGATGGGCGTACTGCTGGCCGGCTGGGGCGTCGAGCAGTCGGGGACGACCGGATCGGTCAAGGGGCGCATCCGGCTCGACGGGCGCGGCGACACGCTGCACGACACATTGTCGACGGCGCGCGGACGGATCGCGTTCATCTTGCCCAAGGGCAGTTTCTGGACGCGCAACATCCAGCTGAGCGAGCTCGACGTCGGCACGTTCGCGCAGAAGATGTTCGAGGGGAAGCTGAAGGAGCCGGTGCAGATCAACTGCGGGCTGGTCGGCTTCACCGTGCGCGGCGGTGTCGCGGCGGCGGACCCGATCCTGATCGACACGGCCAAGAGCGTCATGGTCGGCCGCGGGGGCTTCAGTTTCCGTACCGAGACGCTGGACCTCGCGTTTCGCGCCGATTCCAAGAAGTTCAGCCTGTTCGCCGGCCAGTCGCCGGTCGGGATCAACGGCAGCTTCGCATCGCCCGGCTACGATATCGTCAGCCCGCAGCTGCTGGGCCGGGCGGGCGCGGGGATCGGGCTGGCGGTGGTCGCCACGCCGCTGGCCGGCGTGCTGGCTTTCGTCGACGTCGGCGATGCCAAGGCGACCGATTGCGGCCCGGTGCTGGCCGGTGCCTCGGCCCGGGCGCAGCGCACCACCAAGGGCCAGCCGCGCGACGATGTCGGCACGGGCACGACCGCGACGTCCGAGGACGGATCGCGCAAGCCGGCGCGGAAGAAGTTTCTGGGGATCTTCTGATCCCGCATCTGCCACGCCGTCAGACGGAGCGGCTACGTTGCACCGCTGCCTGCCGTGGCGGCTCCTGCGGTTGCCGACGCAATCGCAGCTTACCCGCTTAATGCCCCCGGCACGCCAGCGCCTCCAGGATATCTTCCACCCGCGCCGCATCGCCGGCCGCGATCACATCGCCCGCGCTGCCGGCATGCAGGGGATCACCCGCCCAGTCGCACATGACCCCGCCCGCCCCCTCGACCACCGGGACGAGTGCGGCGAAGTCATGGATCTTCAGCCCCGTCTCGACCACGACATCGAGATGGCCCGACGCCAGGCAGGCGTAGTTGTAGCAATCGCCGCCGAGCACGGTGGATCGCACCGCGCCGTCGAGATGCTCGAACGCGTGGAGTTCGTCGTCGGCGAACAATGCCGGGCTGGTCGTCGCCAGCAGCGCGTCGGCCAGCGAACGGCAGCGCCGGGTGGCGGCTGGCTGGCCGTTGAATTCGGTGACGCGGCCCGCCATGCCGACCCAGCGTTCCTTCAGGATCGGCTGGTCGATGACGCCGAGCACGGGAAAGCCGCCCTCCATCAGCGCGATCAGTGTGCCGAAGATGGGCCGCCCGGCGATGAACGCGCGCGTCCCGTCGATCGGATCGAGCACCCAGTGCCGCCCGCTGGCACCGTCGCTGGCGCCCTCCTCCTCGCCGATGATGCCGTCGCGCGGCGCTTCGGCTGCCAGCAGCCGGCGCATCGCGGCCTCGGCCTCCTTGTCGGCGCGGGTGACAGGGGAATCGTCGTCCTTGGTTTCCAATCCGAAGTCGGCGCGGAAGTAGCGGCGGATGACGGCACCTGCGGCATCGGCGAGCGCGTGGGCGAGGGCGAGATCGGTGGTGGTCGGCATCGTACCGCGACTAGCGCGGGGTTGGGCGGGCGGCTAGGGTCCGCGCAACTCAACCGAAGGTATTTCCGATGCGCCCGATCCTTGCCCTCGCCGCCGCAGCCCTGCTCGCCACACCGGCCGTCGCCGCGCTTGCCCCCGGTGCGAAGGCGCCGGACTTCAAGACGCGCGGCGGTCAGGCGGGCAAGATCGTCAACGTGCATCTGGCCGCGCTGCTCAGGAAGGGCCCGGTCGTGCTCTATTTCTTCCCCGCCGCCGGGACGAAGGGCTGCAACGCCGAGGCCGCCGCATTCGCCGAGGCCATCCCCCAGTTCCGCGCGGCGGGCGCGACCGTCGTCGGCATGTCGGCCGATTCGGTCGAGGTGCTGCGCGATTTCTCGACCAAGGAATGCGCCGGCAAGTTCACCGTCGCCAGCGCGGGGCCAAAGGTCGTCGCCGGATATGACGTCGCGCTGGGTCGTCAGATCAAGACGCCGTCGGGCGCGATGACCAACGCGACCAACCGTACCAGCTACGTCATCGCGCGCGACGGCCGCATCGCCTATGCCCACAGCGAGCTGGACGCGAGCCATCATGTCGAGAACACGCTGGCCGCGGTCAAGGCGCTCAAGCGCTGAACCCGTGATGCGGCGGCGCATCGTTACGCTCACGGTTTCTTAGGGATGGCGGCGTAAGCCTGCCGGCCGGAAACGAAGGGAACGGGGCGCCGACAGGTGAACGCCGTTCGCGCAACGAACGGGGTAACCATGGCCGTCGCAGCACGCGCACGGGCGAAGATCGGCGGGGAATCGTCGGCGCAGCTCTATGCCCGCATCGGTCAGTTCCTGATCGATCAGCGGCTGGAGCCGGAGCCTGCGAACTATACCTTCGCGCACGCCATCCTGGCGAACCCCGACGGCCCGCTGGCCCGCGCGGTCGCCCAGCTGACCGACGGCGGTATCCGCCTGACCGTGAAGGACGTCGAGTCGCTGGGCTGCGAAGTGTCGGCGGCTGGTCCGGCGGCAAATCATCGACAACGCGCCGATGGACTGGTCGCGCAGACCCAGATGCAGGTCGAGGGCTTCGAGGACGTGGTCCAGGGGTTGCGCGCCGAAGCGAAAGGGTTCGGCCGCGATCTGGCCGCCAGTGCCGACGCGATCCGCCGCAGCCAGGCCGAGGTGCCGGACCAGCATGCCGCGATCGACGAGGTCGCGCGGATCACCGCCGCGATGGTCGAACGCGTCCAGGCGACCGAGGCGCAGCTCGAACAGGCGACGCGCGAGGCGGCCGAACTGCGCGAGAAACTGGAGGAGGCGCGCGACAATGCACGGCGCGACCCGCTGACCGACCTGCCCAACCGCCGCGCGTTCGAGGAAGCGTTCAACGCCCGCGCCGCCGCCGGCGAGACAGTCTGGCTGGCCGTGTGCGACGTCGATCATTTCAAGTCGGTCAACGACCGGTTCGGCCACTCGGTCGGCGATCGCGTGTTGAAGGCGATCGGCACCGCGCTGGCCGAGACATGCGCCGGCCACCTCGTCGCGCGCTACGGCGGCGAGGAATTCGTCGTGCTCTTCGACGGGGTCGATGCCGGTGCGGCCCGCGCGACGCTGGAAGCCGCGCGCGAGGTCATCGCCGCCAAACACTACAAGCTGCGCGAAACCGATGCGCCACTGGGTGCGGTGACGATTTCCGCCGGCCTGGCGCCGTCACACCCCGACGATCACCCGCGGTCGGTGTTCGGCCGCGCCGACGCGCTGCTCTACAAGGCGAAGAACGCCGGACGGAACTGCGTCCGCGTCGCCTGAGCGACAGCCGGGCATGAGCGGCAGCAAGAATTGCCGCAATCTGCGCCGACAGTTGGCGATATTCACCACGGCCGACTGGCGCGGTTTCCCATAGATAAACGTCTCGCCTAGTAAAAACAACGGCTTAAGAAACTGGCACGTACCATGCAATTCCCTGTTCATCGGCGCCGGATGGTCCGGCCGCCGCACCAAAGACACAGGGATCAAACACATGACCTACCGTTTCGCAGACCTCCGCAGCTCGACCGTCGCCGTCCTGGGCTCGCTGTTCTTCACCGCGATCCTGATCGTCGCATCGGCCCCCCAGGTCGCCATCGCGTAACCCCTCGCCGGTTCGCCCATCTTTTCCAAAGGGACTCTGACAATGCTTCGCTCGTTCGCCATCACGCTCGTCTCGTTCGCCGCGACCGCGCTGCTCATCATCGGCAGCAGCAACCCAGGGCCGGGCTTCATCGCCTGACCCCGACGATGCCCGGCACCTGCGCGGGCTCCACCTGAAGACGACCGGGATCGATCGCTCGATGCGCATCGCGACGATCCCGAAGACCGGTCGGAACCGCATCGCGGCGTAACCGGTTGAGATGGCTGCCTTCAGGAGTGCAGCCATGTCCGACACCGATACCATCGCCATGATCCACGAGGACGCGCTTCCGGGCCATGAGAGCGCGCTGGAACCCAAGCCCGAGTGGCAACCGCGCCATCCCGGATCGGGGCGGCTCGACGGCAAGGTCGCCATCGTCACCGGTGCCGACAGCGGCATCGGACGGGCGGTCGCCGCACTCTATGCGCGCGAGGGCGCCGACATCGCGATCGTCTATCTGTGCGAACATGACGATGCCGCCGAGACGCGTCGGATCGTCGAGGCCGAGGGTCGTCATGCCATCACCATCGCCGGCGACATCGGCGACAGGGCATTCGCCGATCGCGTGGCGACAGAGACGATTGCCGCGTTCGGACACCTCGACATCCTGGTCAACAACGCCGGCGAACAGCATCCCGACACCGACATCCGCGACATCACCGAACAGCAGCTGAAACGCACGTTCCAGACCAACGTCTATGGCATGTTCTATATGGTTCAGGCCGCACTGCCGCATCTGAAGAGCGGTGCAGCGATCGTGAACTGCACCAGCGTGACGATGTATGCCGGTGCCAAAGACCTGATGGACTATGCGAGCACGAAGGGCGCGATCACCGCGTTCACCCGGTCGCTGTCGGAGAATCTGGTCGGACAGGGCATCCGCGTCAACGCGGTCGCGCCGGGTCCGATCTGGACGCCGCTCAACCCGATGGGCGGTGCGTCGCCCGAGAAGCTGAAGACGTTTGGCGAAGGCACACCGATGGGCCGTCCCGGCCAGCCGAACGAAGTCGCCCCGGCATTCCTGTTCCTGGCCTGCGCGGATTCCAGCTACATGTCCGGGCAGGTGCTGCATCCCAACGGGGGGATCATCGTCAACGGGTGAAGCCGTTGCGCCCGGCCCGACACGCTCGACATCTCTGCCGAACCGACCGACAGTTTCCGAGGCGCATGGCACGTCACGACGAAAGCCCCGGCGGTCCGAAGACCACCGGGGCTCTGCCGCGCCCGCCGTTGCCGGCGGGCATCTTCGCGGGAAGGCGGCGCCTGTCAGGGGGGTGACGCCACCCCCGCTAAGCTCAGGCGGCCTTAACGCAGGAGCTGCAACACCGACTGCTGGCTCTGGTTGGCCTGGGCCAGCATCGCCGTCGATGCCTGCGACAGGATCTGCGACTTGGCGAGTGCCGCCGTTTCGGCCGAGTAATCGGCGTCCTCGATGCGGCTGCGTGCTTCGGTCACGTTGGTCGATGTGGTGGTCAGGTTGTTGACCACCGATTCCAGGCGGCTCTGCGACGCGCCGAGCGTGGCGCGCTTGGTCGCGATCGCCTCGATCGCGGTATCCGCCGCGGTGATGGCGGTCTGGGCGTCGGCTGCCGTGCCGATCGACGTCGAAGCGATACCCAGCGTCGTCGTCGTGGTCGATGCGAAGGTCAGGCCGACGGTCGTGTTGGCGTCGGCGCCGACCTGCACGTTGACCGTGCCGCCCGAACCGGCGTTACCGTCGAACAGCTTCACGCCGTTGAATTCGGTGTTCGACAGGATCGCGCCGATCTGGCTCTTCAGTTCGGTGACTTCGGCGTTGAGGTTGGTGCGGTCGCTGGTGCCATAGGTCTGCGATGCCGACTGCACGGCCAGTTCGCGGACGCGCTGCAGCATGTTGCCGACTTCGTCCAGCGCGCCTTCGGCGGTCTGCGCCATCGAGATACCGTCGTTGGCGTTGCGGACGGCCTGGCCCATACCGCGGATCTGCGAGGTCATCGACGCGGCGATGGCGAGGCCGGCGGCGTCGTCCTTGGCCGAGTTGATGCGCTTGCCGGTCGACAGGCGCTCCATGCTCATGTTCAGCGCTGCGGTTGCCTTGCTCGATGCATTCGCGGCGCGAAGCGAGCCGATGTTTGTTCCGATAACGGTCATAATCGTATCTCCATTTCTGCCGACGATCCCGCCACCCCCCCAACTGCGGAAGCTCGAGCCGTCAGCAGTGGTAACGGCCGGTCGCAGCGGAGATTTAGGGCTTTCGCCGCGCCATCGCGATTTTTTGCGGAATTCCCACCCGGCGCGTACTCGTACGGGGAATCCTGAATCCCGCGCGCGACATGCGCGGGTGTGCGCCCGGATCGCAGTGGCAGGAATTTGCCGGCAAGCCGCCGTGCTTTACGCGCCGTTAACCATTGGCGGTGCATCCCCCGTTTCGTTCAGGGGGATATTTTTTCCGATGGTGTCACTGTTTCCATCCGCTGCCGTTCTCCGCCAGAAGTACGCGATGGTCTCCGGACTGCGCGCGCAAGGCTTCGCGATCGGATCGTTCGAGACCGGCAAGCCGACGCCGGGCGACCTGTTCCTGATCGCCGATGGCGAAACGCCGCCGGTCGCCGGCCGAACGCTGGTGATGGGCGAAGGACCGCTGAACGCGGTGCCGTTCCGCGACGGCAACCCCGCCCGCCTAACCTTCACCGCCGACGATGCCGCGCTGGGCGCGGGCTTTGCGACCGCGATGCTGCGGCCAGGTGCGCCGGTCGCCGCCGATCCCGAAAGCCTGGCGCTCTACACGCTGGCCGAACGCATCGCCGCATCCGACATCACCGTCCTCATCAACGGCCCCACCGGCACCGGCAAGGAAGTGCTGGCCCGCGCGATCCACAACGGCTCCCCGCGCGCCGAGGGCCCGTTCATCGCCATCAACTGCGCCGCGCTGCCCGAGAGCATGCTGGAAGCGATGCTGTTCGGTCACGTCAAGGGCAGCTTTACCGGTGCCTCGTCGGGCGGCGACGGCTTCTTCCGCGCGGCGAACGGCGGGACGCTGCTGCTGGACGAGATCGCCGAGATGCCGGTGGGCTTGCAGGCCAAGCTGCTGCGCGCGCTGCAGGAGCGCGAGGTCGTGCCGATCGGCGCGACACACGCCGAAAAGATCGATGTCCGCGTCATCGCCTGCGCCAACCGCGACCTGCAGGCCGAAGTCGCCGCCGGCCGGTTCCGCGCCGATCTCTATTACCGCCTCTCGGTCTTTCCGCTCAGCACCCGCGCGTTGAACGAGCGCCGCGACGACATCCCCGCGCTCGCCGCGGCGATGATCGTGCGCCATGCCGGCGACCGCGCCGTGCTGCCGTGGATCGTGCCGCAGGCGCTGGAGCAGCTGGTCCGCCACGACTGGCCCGGCAACGTCCGCGAGCTGGAGAACGTCATCCAGCGCGCGATGCTGTTGTGCCGCGGCGACCGGATCGACCTCACCGACATCATCTTCGACCGGCCGACGACGGCCGCGCCGATCTTCAGCTCGAACGACGACGAGGAACCCGCCACCCTGGGTAAGGTCGTGCAGATGAGCGAATTCGCCGCGATCCGCGAAACGCTGGCCGCCTGCGGCGGCAGCCGCATCGAGACGGCGAAACGGCTGGGCATTTCCGAGCGCACGCTGCGGTACAGGCTGGCGAAGGCACGCGAACAGGGCGACACGATCGCCGCCCCGCATAGCCGGAGCGCGTCGCTGTGAGCATCGGCAAGATCGACGGTGCGATGGGCATCGACCGCGTGATGGCGCTGCGCAGCCAGATCCTGGAGCGCAACCAGGCGCTGTCGCGCGCCGCCGACACCCCCGGCGCGCCCGCCGGTGTGACGGGTACGCCCGCGACCAAGCCGACCAGCTTCGCCGACACGCTGAGCGATGCGCTGAAATCGGTCAACGAAAGCCAATCGAAGGCCAGCGACCTGTCCGCGCAGTACGAACGCGGCGAGACGGTCGATATCGCGAAGGTCATGATGGCCCGCCAGCAGGCGTCCGTCGGATTTGAAGCAACGCTCCAGGTACGCAACAAATTGTTGAGCGCGTACAAGGACATCATGAGCATGCCGGTGTAACATGGCCACGCAACTCACCACCCTCCCCAACGCCGCCGCGACGCCCGTGACCGGCTTCGCCAACCCGCTGAAGCAGATGTCGGGCTTCATGCGCCAGCCTGCGGTCAAGCGCAGCCTGCCGCTGATCCTAATGATCGCGCTGGTCGCAGCCGCCGCGCTGGCGTGGGTGTCCTTGCGTACGCCTACGCAGAAGGTGCTGTTCGGCGGCCTGGGCGATGCCGACAAGTCGGCCGTCGTCGCCGCGCTCGACACTGCCAACATCGACAACGGCGTCGACGGGTCGGGCAACGTCACCGTCGCCGAGGACGATTACCACAAGGCGCGGATGCTGCTGGCCGGACAGGACCTGCCCAAGGCGGCACCGGGCGGCTACGCGCTGCTCGACCAGCTGCCGATGGGCATCAGCCGCGCGGTCGAGGGCGAGCGCGTCAAGCAGGCGCGCGAAACCGAGATCGCCCGGTCGATCCAGGAAATCGACGTCGTCGCCGAGGCGCGCGTCCATCTGGCGACGCCCGAATCCACCGTCTTCGTCCGCGATCAGTCCGCCCCGACCGCGTCGGTGGTGCTGAAACTCCAGCCCGGCCGCGTGCTGTCCGACGCGCAGACCCGCTCGATCGTCAACCTGGTCGCCGCATCGGTGCCCGGGATGAAGCCCGATGCCGTCACGATCGTCGACCAGATGGGCACCTTGCTCAGCAAATCGACCGACGGGTCGAGCGACGACGGCGACAAGCGCATCGAACTGCAGCGTCAGGTCGAGCAGAAGGTCCGCACCCAGATCACGCAGTTGCTGACCCCGCTGGTCGGCGCGGGCAACTTCACGACCGAGGTGCAGGCCGACGTCAATCTGGACGAGACGCAGGCGACGCGCGAATCCTATGACAAGCAGGGCACCGTGCGCGCCGAACAGGGCAGCTGGACCGGCAACCAGCCGACCGCCGGCGCCCCCGGCGGCATTCCCGGCGCGCTCAGCAATTCGCCGCCCGCCGCCGCGACGCTGGCGACGCCCGCCACTGGTGGCGCGCAGCCTGCGCCCAATGGCCAGACGACGCCGGCCGGTCCCGTCACCGATGCGATGAAGCAGTCGGACAGCTTCAGCCGCGCCTATGACCTGGGTCGCGAGGTGTCGGTCACGCGCAACGCGCCGGGTGGCATCCGCCGCCTGTCGGTCGCCGTCCTGCTGCGCGAACCCGACAAGGGTCGCCGCACCGCGCTGGAGATCCAGCAGATTACCGGACTGGTGCAGGCCGCGGTCGGATATAATCCACAGCGCCAGGACCAGGTGAACGTCATCTCGAAGAAGTTCACGGCATCCGCGACCGAAGGCGCCGACGCGCCCGCATGGTATCAGGCCGAATGGGTGCCGATGGTGCTGCGAAACGCGACCGCCATCATCATCGCGCTGCTCGTCCTGCTGCTCGGCGTCCGTCCGCTGGCCAAGGGGCTGATGAAGAAGCGCGAGGATGCCGCCGGCGGCCCGCGCCTGGCCTTCGCCAATCCCGACGCCGATCCCGCCGCACAGGGCGCGATGCCAGAACCCGGCCAGCCGGTGTCGATCGAGATGCTCGACAATGCGCGCGGCTATGACGACCGCGTGGGACTGGTCCGCGGCTTCACCCGCGAGAATCCGGCGCGCGCCGCACTCGCCGTGCGCGACATGATCAAGCAGGGAGAGGGCGCGTGACCGCGCAGAGTTCGACGGTGCCCGGGGGCGGCCTTTCCCGTACCTACACCGGCGTCGAGCGCGCCGCCGTCCTGATGATGCTGGTCGGCGACGAGGAAGCCGCCGCGATCCTGCAGAAGCTCGATCCGGAGGAAGTCCGCCAGCTCGGCAAGGCAATGTTCGCCGTCGCCGATGTCAGCGAATATGAGGTCGAGGACGTGCTGGACGATTTCGTCGGCCATGCGAAGCAGCGCACCGGCATCGGTTTCGACCCGCGCCCCAAGATCGAGGGGATGATGACCCGCGCGCTCGGCCAGGACAAGGCCGACAGCGTACTGGCGCGCATCACCCCGCCGGAAGCGGCATGCCAGATCGACCTGCTCGACTGGCTCGACACGCACGAGATCGCCGCGCTGATCGAGGAGGAACACCCCCAGGTCGCCGCGATCATCATCGCCAATCTCGATTCCGGGATCGCCGCGCAGGTGCTCGAGACCCTGCCCGAGGCCATCCAGCCCGACATCCTGCATCGCATCGCCAAGCTGGGGCCGATCACGCCCGAAGCGGTCGAGACGCTGAAGGCCATGTTGTCGAGCCGCGCGGGCAAGGGCGGCGCATCGTCGTCGGCCGCCGGCGTCCAGCTGGGCGGCACGCGCGAGGCGGCCAAGATCATGCAGAGCGCACGCAAGGCGACCGAGGCACGGGTGATGCCCAAGCTGCACAAGATCGACAAGGATGTGGCCAAGGCGATCGAAGAGGCGATGTTCGTCTTCGACAATCTGCTCGAACTGGACGACAAGAACCTGGGCGTCCTGATCCGCAACATCGACAGCGACAACCTGGTCCGCTCGCTGAAGGGCGTGGACGAGGCGGTGCGCGAGCGCTTCCTGGGCTGCATGTCCAGCCGCGCCGCCGACGGCATCCGCGACGAGATGGAATCGCGCGGGCCGATGCGCCTGTCCGAAGTGCTGGAGGCGCAGAAGATCGTCATCGGCATCGCGCGCGGGCTGGCCAAGGACGGCACGATCATCATGGGCGGCGGCGAAGACGATTATGTTTGAGGTGACTGCGGCTGCACTCCCACCCACCCCGTTCGTGTCGAGTAGAGACCGAGTAGCCGCGCAGCGGCGTATCGAGGGCTCGTATCGAGACATCCCGCCCGGACGCGTCTCTCGATACGCGCCCTCGAAACGGCCTGCGGCCTACTCGATCGCTACTCGAGACGAACGGGTGTGTTTGGGGAGCGGAAACGCATGACCGCGTTCCGCCCCGGCTTCGCCAGCCGCCATGCCGCGGCCGCCGCCGCGCTCGACCTCGCCTTCGCCCCCCCCGCCGGGTTCGAGGCGCGCGACCTGACCGCGCGCGGCAAGCCGAAATCCTTTTCGCCCCAGGCCGAGGGCGGACCACGCCACTTCTCGCCGATCGATCCCGACAGCAACCCGACCGAAGGCTGGGATCCGCTCGACCCCGAGTCCGGCAGCCATGACGATGGCGGCTTCGTCGATCCGATCGTCGCTGCGCGCGCCGCCGGTCATGCCGAAGGCTATGCCGCCGCGCTGGCGCAGGCCGCCGCCGACGCCGGACGCGATCGCGCGCTGGCCGATGCGCTGGGCGACGCGCTGGGCCGCGGGATCACGTTCGATCGCGACCGGCTGGCGCGACAGCTGCGCCAGACGGTGCTGCTGCTGGTCGGCCGGCTGGTCGGCGATGTCGGCGTGTCGGCCGAATTGCTCGCCGGACGGATCGAAACCGCGGTCGATGCTCTCGCCGACTCAGCCGAGAGCGCGCTCTTGCGCGTCCATCCCGACGACGTCGCCCTGCTCGACGGGCGGCTGCCGAAGACGCTGTTCGCGGTCGGCGACCCGCACATCGCGCGCGGCAGCTTCGTACTCGAAAGCGCGTCCACGATCGTCGAGGACGGACCCGATCGGTGGCTGGAACAACTGACCGCCGCGATCGATCGCGTGGCGACGCCGTCATGTTAAGGCCGCTTGCCGCCCTCCTCCCGTTCGTCTCGAGTAGCGACCGATTAGGCCGCAGGCCGTATCGAGGGCGCGTATCGAGAGATCACTGCCTGCAACATGTCTCGATACGAGCCCTCGATACGCCGCTACGCGGCTACTCGGTCTCTACTCGAGACGAACGGACATCTGGAAAGCCAGCGTCATGCTCACCGACTTCGCCGACCGCTATCTCGCCGATCTGGGCGCCAGCGACTTCGCACCGCAGCCTCGGGTGTCCGGGCGATTGTCGTCGTACGACGGGCTGCTGATGGAAGCGATCGGGCTATCGCTGCCGGTCGGCACCGTGTGTTCGATCGGCGACACGATCGAAGCCGAGGTCATCGGCTTTCGCTCGGGTCGTACGCTGCTGATGAATCTGGGCGGCCCCGCCGCGCTGCTGCCCAACGCGCCCGTGCGGCCGATCGGCCCGCCCGGAGAGGCCGAAGTCGGCACCGCGCTGCTGGGGCGCGTCGTCGATGGCGCGGGCAAGCCGATCGATGGACAGGGGCCGATCCGCGGTGCCGCCAAATGGCCGCTCGCGGGCAAGCTGCAATCGCCGCTCGACCGCGGCCGCGTGCTCCAGCCGATGGACGTCGGCGTCCGCGCGATCAACGGGCTGCTGACGATCGGCCAGGGCCAACGGGTCGGCATCATGGCCGGGTCGGGCGTCGGCAAGTCGGTACTGCTCGGCATGATGGTGCGCGCCGCCAAGGCCGATGTCGTCGTCGTCGGGCTGATCGGCGAGCGCAGCCGCGAAGTCGCCGACTTCCTGGAAACCAAGGTGTTCGGCGAAGCGCGCAAACGTGCGGTCGTCGTCGCCGTACCGGCCAATCATTCGCCGGTGCTGCGCATCCGCGGCGCATTGCGCGCCACCGCGATCGCCGAAGCCTTTCGCGCCGAGGGCAAGTCGGTGCTGCTCATCATGGATTCGCTGACCCGCGTCGCGCATGCGGGCCGTGAGATCGGGCTGGCGCTGGGCGAACCGGCGTCGGCGCGTGGTTACCCGCCGAGCGCCATCGCGATGCTGCCCAATCTGATCGAGCGCGCGGGCACCTGTGCGCTGACCGGCGGGTCGATCACCGCGATCTACACCGTGCTGGCCGATGGCGACGACGGCAACGATCCGGTGGTCGATTCGGCGCGCTCGATCCTCGACGGGCATATCGTGCTGAACCGCGCGCTGGCCGAACGCGGGGTGTATCCGGCGATCGACATCGGTCCCTCGGTCAGCCGCGTGATGACCGACATCGCGTCGAAGCCGCACTGCCACGCCGCGCGCGTCCTGCGCCGCCATCTGGCGACCTATGAGGAAAACCGCGATCTCGTGCTGATGGGCGCCTATCGCTCGGGCGCGGACCCGGCGATCGACGCGGCCATCGCCTATCACCCCGCGGTCATGGATTATATCCGCCAGGACGCCGACGCGGTCGTCGATCTGGACGAGGCGATCGTCGAGCTGACCGGCGTGTTCGGCGATGGATAAGCACCACAAGAAGCTCGATCGCCTGCTGCGCGTCCGCACACTCCAGCTGAACCTGGTCCGGGCGAGCGAATCCGCTGCGCATGCCAAGCTCGACAGCGAGGCCGCGCTGCGCGACCGGATCGCCCAGCTGGCCGCGAATGTCGCGCCGCAGCCCGCCGACACGGGGTTCGCCGCCAGCATGGCGGCGGCCGCCTATTATCGCGATCGCCTCCACGCCTCCGCCGTCGCGGTCGAGACGCGCCGCGCCACGGCCGAGGCCGGCGTCGAACGCGCCCGCGCCGCCACGCAGGAGGCGCGCCGCGACCAGTCGGCGATCGAGAAGCTGATCGTGCGCGCCGAAGCGCGCGCCGCGCTGAAGGAACTCCGCGCGATGGAGGACGCGCCGAGCTTCAGGCGCAATCGCCACGATCCCTGCTGAATCGTGCGGGTGCCGCGCGAAGTGGCACGAGCCTTGCTGACCTGACCCGCGAAGCCTTCACACAGGACGCGCGTACCCCATGATCCAGCTTTCGACCCTGCCGCCGACCGGAATCATCCCGGGCTTGCGCACGGCCGGGTTTCCCCTCGGGACGACCAGCGACTTCGCCCTGGCCCTCGCCGATCTGGCGGCGATGCCGGGCATCGTCGCCGCACCGGCCGCGTCGCCCGGCGTGACGGTCGCATCGGGTCTGCCCGTGCTCGCGGTCCGGCAAGCGCTTGCCGAGGGCGGCAAGGATGTGCCGGTCGTCGCTGGCACCGGCGCAACCGCTGCCGGCCTGCCGGTCGCGCCCGACGTCACGCTGCCGGCCGGCACGACGGTCGCGGTCGCGCAGCCGCGACATTTCCCACCCGTCTCGCGCAGCATCGGCACGGTGCCTGCCCCCGTCACCCCGACCGCCACCATCCCGACCGCCGTCAGTCCGCTCGCCGATCCGAACGTCGCGGCGGTCCCGCCCGCGCCGACGCGCCCCGCTGTCGCCGACGCCGATGCTGTCGCCGACATAGCCGTCGCAGCGGTTGCCGCCCCGCCGGTCGTCGCGCCGGACACGCTGCCCGCCAAGCCTGCCGCGCCCGTCGCGCACGACGCGTCGCCGCGCCCGCGCCGCGCGGCGGCCGTGCCGGTCGCCCCTGCCCCGCTGCCGGACAGCCCGGCACCCCCCGCCCCGGTCGCCGCCGATCCGGTGAAACCCGATGCCGACGTTGCCGCCACGGCGGCGGCGCTCGATCCCGCAATGATCCTCGCGACACCGCTGCCAGTCACCGATCCAACCCCGTCGCCCTTGCCCGTCACTCCGCCCGACACGTCGGCGGCCGTGAATGACGCCCCGTTGGGTACGTCTGCCGCGTCACGCCGTCGCAGTGCCGAACCCGTCACGGTACGGCCAGTCGCGCAAACCACGGTCGATGCCCCGATGGCTACGGTCCCCGCCACCGCCGCCACCGTGCCGGCTGCCCGAACCCCGGCCGACGCCGTTGCCGGAAAGCCCGTCCCCGCCGCCACTGCGGCGGTCCCGGTGGCCGCGATTCCGCCCGCGCCAAGCCCGGTCGCGACACCGGTCATCCAGGCCGCACCCCTGCCGCCCGCCGCTGCACCGGTACCGCCGGCAAGCGTTGCGGATCTGTCCGCTCCTCGCGCCGCGCCGCGGCGTGTGCAGACCGTCGCGTCGCCGATCGCGCCGCAGCTGCCTGTGACGGCCGCTCTCGCGACGACGCCGATCGAGGCAAGCGCAGTCCCCGCCCCCACAGCCGCAGCCGCGCCGGCGATCATGCCGCCAGCCGTCGAACCCGCGCGCGCGCCCGCGCTGCTGACCCCGCGCGCCGAACAGATCGTCACGCGGGCGTTCGCGCCGCAGCCGACGGCACCGATCGTGGCCACGCCGCGCGACACACAGGTACAGATCCCGTCCGTCATCGCCGCTGCGGTCCGGGCAGCACCGGCCGCGGCACCCGCGCCTGCCGTGCGCGCGACGCCGGTCACGGCCGCGCCCGCCGCGTCGGCCGCATCGCCGGTCAGCCCGCCGCTCGCACCCGCGACCCTCGCCACGCCCGCGCCCTCCGGTGAAGGGGCGACGCCCGTCAGCCAACTCTCCGCGCCTGCCGCGATCCCTGGCGATGCGCCACGCAGCGAGACACGGACGCCATCCCCCGTGACCGTCACCGTCGTCGCGCTGCCCGCAGCACCCCTGCCCGCACCACAGTTGCAGCCGGCCGCGCAGGCGTTTGCCGCCGCGATGTTCGCCGCGACCCAGCCGGTCGCCGTCGCCGACGACCGTGACGACGCGCTGCCGCTGAGCTTCGCCGCCACCACCGCGCCGATCGCGACACACGTCCCGACCGTGGCAGTGCCCGCCACCGCAGCCGCGCAGCAGCCGGCGCTGGACCTGACCCGCGACGACTGGATGGCGTCGATGATCGACCGCATCGAGACGCTCCGCGACGACAGCGGCGGTGTGCGCGAGACGCGAATGAAGCTGGCGCCCGATGCGCTGGGCAATGTCCAGGTTTCGGTCACGCGCGACGAGCATGGCGCGGTGCAGGTGCGCATCGCCGCCGATTCGCCGCAGGCACGCGCGATGCTGGCCGACGCCGCGCCGAAGCTGGCTGAAATGGTCGAGGCGCGCGGACTGAAGATGGGCGGGTCGAGCGTCGATTCGCAGGCCGGCTTCACCGATTCGGGTCGCCGCGACGCACCCGCCGCACCGGCACCCGTCCAGCGCCGGCCGGCCAGCGCCGCCAATGACGCCGCCGACACCACCACCGATTCGCGACTCGCTTGAAGACGAAGGGGACTGACAGATGAGCGACAAGGCTGACGCGCCCGAGGGCGCACCGAAGAAGAAGGGCAAGCTGGTCAAGCTGCTGGTGATCGGCGTTGCGCTGATCGCGCTGGTCGGCGGTGGCGTCGGCGCCGGGCTGTACGCCGCATCCAGCGGCCTGATCGGTGGTGGTGGCCACGCCGAGGCGAAGGAAGACGCCGACACGCCGAAGCTGGTGCCCAAGTCGGAAGAAAAGCGCGCCGGGGCCGGCGATGCCGAGGGCGGCGAAGGCGGCGGCGAATCGGCCAAGAGCGAAGGCGAGGGCGATGCCGAAGCCAAGCCGGTCGAGGGCATGCCGACCCCCAAGGGTGAAGGCGGCGACAAATATGCGTCGAATTATTTCACGCTGGAAAAGGAGTTCACGTCGAACCTGAAGGAAAGCGTGCACTTCATCCAGGTCGGCGTCGCGGTGTCCACGCCGTACGACAGCCGGGTCATCGACAACCTGAAAACCCACGAGATTGCGGTGCGTTCGGCCATCCTGATGACGCTCGGCAACACCGAGGAGGACGCCGTCTTCACCCAGGACGGCAAGGAGCAACTGCAGCGCCGGCTGGTCGCCGCGATCAACGCGACGCTGAAGCAGAAGGAAGGATTCGGCGGGATTGGTAACGTCTACTTTACCAATTTCGTTGTTCAGTGAGCGTGCATGGTTAACAGCACGGCAACCAAGGACACGGCCCAGACGGCCGGTGAGCGCAGGGACCGGACCCGGCCCGCGGCGGAGCACGTCGCGTCGCTGGGCGTCACGAACCTGAATCCGTTCGGTGACCTGCACACGCTGCAGCATCTGTCGGCCCGGCTCGCCCGCACCCTGCGCGGCGTGTTCGAGCCGGTGCTGCGCCGATCCCTGCGGACCTGGGCCGAGCCGCTGGTCGTCCAGCGCTTCGCCGACTATTCCGCCGAGCGTGACGGTCGTCTGACCGCCTGGTTGCCGCTGGCGATGACCCCGACCGGATCGCCGACGAGCGAGTGCCGCGCGCTGGCGGTGTTCGACGGCGGGTTCGTGATCGAGACGCTCGATCTGTTCTTCGGCGGCGCCGGCGATCGTCCGAAGACGCTGCCGGGCGAATTCACGCCCGCCGCAGAGGCGATGATCGGCCGGCTGGGCCAGATGATCGCCGTCCCGCTGAAATCCGCCTGGGAACCGCTGGCGCGCATCGACTTCGCGCCCGGCCATCCCGAATCGTCGCCCGCGATGCTCCAGGGGCTGGACGGCGACGATGCGATGATCGTCACCCGGTTCGGCATCGCCGGGCCGGACGACGAGCCGGTGTTCCTCGACCTGGTCTATCCGGTCGCCGCGCTCAAACCCTTCGCACCCACGCTGACCGGCAAGGTCATGGGCCGCGCCGCACCCGAACCGAAATGGCGCAGCGGCCTGACCCGCGCCGCGATGGCGGTGAAATTCCCGGTCCGATCGGTGCTGGCCGAACCGACCATCTCGCTGGCGATGCTGATGGACCTGAAGGTCGGCGACGTCGTGCCGGTCAGCTTCGGCGCCGAAGTGCCCGTCATGGTCGGCAACGACCGGCTGGGCCTGGGCACCGTCGGCACCTCCAACGGCCGTGCCGCGATCCGCATCACCCAACTCGACCGTATCGACGAAGAGGAAGACCAATGAACGACATGACCGGGGGATTCCCCGTCGATCCGGGCGTGGCCGCGAATTTCCGGCTGTTGCAGGACGTCGATGTCAAGCTGACGGTCGAGATCGGTTCGACCCAGCTGTCGCTGCGCGAGCTGCTCGCGCTGGGCGAGGCGAGCGTCATCGAGCTCGATCGCCACGCCAACGAACTGCTCGACGTCTTCGTCAATGGGACCCTCATCGGCCGCGGCGAGGTGGTCACCGTCGGCGAGAAGTTCGGCGTACGGATGACCGAGCTGGTCAGCCCGGACAAGCGCGGGAGCCGCTGATTCCATGATGTGGTCGTATATCCTGAAGCTGGTCGTGCTGCTGCCGCTGATCTGCGGCCTGCTGATCGGGTGCCTGTACCTGTGGCGCCGGCTGGAAGCGCGGATGCCCGGCAACCAGGGCGAGCGGATGCTGAAGGTCAAGGAGACGATGATGATCTCGCCGGGCCTGCGCCTGGCCGTGCTGGATTTCGAGGGTCGCCGACTGCTGATCTCGGTCGGCCGCGGCGGCGTGACCCTGATCGACAAGAGTGACGTGAAGTGATCCGGACCTTGATCCTGCCGAATTTCGACAGCACGAGCGGGCGCACGTTCCGCGCGCTGCTGATCGTGTTCGCGGTGATGACCGCGATGCTGGTCGCCTTCCCCGCATTCGCGCAAGCCGCCCCGGCCGCGCCGGTCGCACCGGCCGCGCCTGCGGTCGGCGACGCGATGGACCGCGCTCTGGGGCAGCTCGGCGGCGGCGAGGCGCCGCTCAGCCTGTCGCTGCAGGTCCTCATCATCATGGGGCTGTTGACGGTCCTGCCAGGCATCCTGCTGATGATGACCAGCTTCACGCGCATCGTCATCGTGCTGGCGATCCTGCGCCAGGCGCTGGGCCTGCAGAACTCGCCGCCCAACCAGGTCGTGATCGGCCTGTCGCTGTTCCTGTCGTTCTTCGTGATGGCTCCGGTCGTCAACGAAGTGAACACCAACGCGCTGAAGCCCTATGCGGCGGGTCAGATCACCTCGACCCAGCTGATCGAGACCGGCGGCAAGAGCTTCCACGCGTTCATGCTCAAGCAGACGCGGGTGAAGGACGTCACGATGTTCGCCGGCATCGCCAAGAGCGGGCCGTACGCGAACCCCAAGGACGTGCCCTTCTCGGTCCTGTTGCCCGCGTTCGTGACGAGCGAACTCAAGACCGCGTTCCAGATCGGCTTCCTGATCTTCCTGCCGTTCATCGTCATCGACCTGGTCGTCGCGACCGTCCTGATGTCGCTCGGCATGATGATGCTGTCTCCACAGATCATCTCGCTGCCGTTCAAGCTGCTGCTGTTCGTTCTGGTCGACGGCTGGGCGCTGACGATGGGCAGCCTCGCCAACAGTTTCGTGAGTTAGCGATGCCCTGCCACGCCACCACCCCGTTCGCCCTGAGCGACGTCGAAGGGTGTGAGACTCCTGTGCTTCGACTGCGTTCGGCACGAACGGTTTGGAACTGACATGGACGCCGATTATTTCCTGACCGTCGCGCGCGAGGCGATGTGGGTGCTGGCGCTGGCGTCGGCCCCGATCCTGATCCCCGCGCTCGTCTCCGGCCTCGTGCTCGGCATGATCCAGGCCGCGACCTCGATCAACGAACAGACATTGAGCTTCATCCCGAAGCTGATCGTCGTCGCGGTGTCGCTCGTCGTGTTCGGGGCGATGATCCTTGGGTTGCTGGGCGATTTCACGATCAGCATCTTCGAGCGGATCCCGGAACTCGTAAGATGAGCAGCGCCAGCGCGGCTACGACCGCGCGTCCGGCGCAAGCACGGCCGGCCTCGGCAACGCCGAGGTTCGACGACGCGGCTTTGCCGGCGCGGTTACGTCGGTCGGTCGCCGCGGCAAAGCCGCCCCTCGACTGCCTGCGAAGGCAGGCGCTCGGGACAGGCTGACTTGGGCAAAGCCCAAGTCGTCAGTCGGGCGCCGAGCGCCCGCTGGCCGGGCTGGGCCGCGTGGCACGCAGTGTGCGCGCTCTCGCGACCTGCGCCATGCTAGGCTTCGGCCTCTCGATCGAACCCCAGCTCTGGACGCTGCTGTTCACGATGATCCGCGTCGGCGCGGCGTTCGTCGCGGCACCGGTGTTCGGCGCGGTCGCAGTGCCGGTGACGGTGCGGATCACGTTGGCCGGCGCGATCGGCGTACTGGCGATGAACGCCCAGACGATCGCCGCGCCCGAACAGGTCTTTGCGCTGGGCACCTTCGTGTCGATCGCGTCCGAACTGCTGGTCGGCCTCGCGATCGGCTTCGTGCTCCAGATCGCCTTTGCCGCGCCGCTGGTCGCCAGCGAGCTGATCGGCACGTCGATGGGCATCGGCTTTGCGCAGGCGGTCGATCCGCTGAACGGCGCGTCGTCGCCGGCGCTCGGCCAGTTCCTGTCGATCCTGCTGACCTTGCTGTTCCTGTCGGTCGATGGCCACCTGATCCTGGTCGATCTGGTCGTGCGCAGTTACGAGGCGCTGCCGCCGGGTGCGGCGTGGCTGTCGCCCGACCGGCTGCGCAACATCGCCTTCTTCGGCGGTTATGCGTTCATGGCCGGGCTGCTGCTGGCACTGCCGGTCGGATTCCTGCTGCTGTGCCTCAACCTCGTCGTCGGGATGTTGTCGCGCTCTGCGCCCGCACTCAACCTGTTCGCGGTCGGCCTGCCCGCCAGCCTGGCGGTCGGCGTCGTCGCGCTGCTGATCGCGATGCCCGCGATGGGCGATTACATGCTCGTCATCGTCCATGAAGGTCTGGAAATGACCGCGATGTTGGTCTTCGGCTGATGAGCGAAAGCGCCGGCGAAAAGACAGAAGCCCCAACCGCCAAGCGCCGTCAAAAGGCGCTCGACGACGGGACGATGCTCAAGAGCAAGGAGTTCGCCTCCGCGCTGGGCGTCCTCATCGGCTGCGCCTGGCTGGCGCTGCTCGGGCCCGGACTGCTGGCGGCATGCAAGGACGTGATGGCGGCCGGGTTCACCTTCGGTCGCGCGGACGTCGAGCATTTCGAGCCGTTCCGTCCGCTGGCCGAAGCCGGATGGAAGCTCGCGCCGTCGATGGCGATGCTGTTCGCGGTATCGATCGGGGCCGCGGTGCTCAGCCAGGCGGGCCTCGGCGCGCTGCGCTTCAACACCAAGCTGTGGGCGATCAAGCCGTCCAAGATGAACCCCGCGTCGGGGCTGAAGCGCATCTTCGGCGCCAACGGCTGGATCGAACTGGCGAAATCGCTGCTCAAGGTCGCGCTGCTCGGATCGATCGGCGCGTACATGCTGTGGTCGATGGCCGAGAGTTCGATCGCGCTGGTCACGTCCGACTTCCACCGCGCGGTCGACAGCCTGGGCGGGACGTTCCTGACCCTGTTGTTCACGATGGCCGGCGGCCTCGTCCTGATCGCGCTGATCGACGTGCCGATCCAGGCGGTGCGCCTGCTGTCGCAGCTGCGCATGTCGAAGGACGAGATCAAGGACGAGCACAAGGAAAGCGAAGGCTCGCCCGAGGCCAAGCAGCATATCCGCGCGCGCCAGCGCGACATATTGAAGGGCGGTTTCCGCAAGGCGGTGGCCGAGGCGCATGTCATCCTGACCAACCCGACGCATTTCGCGGTCGCGCTGCGCTACGACCAGATGAACGACCAGATCCCGGTGGTGGTCGCCAAGGGACGCGGCGCCACCGCGCTGGCGATCCGCGAACTGGCGGCCGAACTGGGCGTGCCGGTGCTCGAATATCCGACGCTGGCGCGCGGCATCTACTACACCAGCCGCGAGGGGCAGGAGATCCGCGACGACCTGTATCTGGCGGTCGCGACCGTGCTCGCCTTCGTCTTCGGGGTGAACCAGGCGGCGGGCGGGCTGCAGCCGCTCGTCACCGTGCCGACGACCGCACGGTTCGACGAACACGGCGTCAAACAGGGCTAAATATTCGCACGGTCCGGTCGATTATACGGGAAAGGGGAAGCGCGTTGGTCGATTCGATTGCAAAGACGCTGGGGGCCGGATCGGGCATCGACGTCACCGCGCTGGTCACCAGCCTGGTCGAGGCGCAATTCTCGGTCAAGACGCAGCAGTTCACCAGCCGCGCCGAGACGCTGACCAGCCAGATCTCGACCGTGTCGCAGCTCAAGAGCGGCATCACCGGCTTCGCCTCCGCGCTGGCCAGCCTGGTCAAGGGCGGGTCGCTGGCGACCGCGGCGACCAGCAGCAACGACAGCATCGTCAAGGCCAGCACCCTGCCCGGCGCGCAGATCAAGGCGCTGAACAGCACGATCGAGGTCCGCGCGCTAGCGTCGGCGCAGGTCGCCGCGACCAACGTCGCGCGGACCGCCGGCGCGACGATCGGCACCGGCAGCATCAAGATTCAGTTCGGCAGCAAAGACGACAATGGCGTGTTCCAGCCCGACGCCACCGACATCCCCGCGATCGACATCGCCACCGCCGAGGAGGCGACGCTGAGCGGCATCGCGGCGAAGATCAACGCCGCGACGCCGCCGACCGGCCTGACCGTGTCGGTTATCACCGATGCCGGCGGCGAACGGCTGGTGCTGAAGGGCGCAAGCGGAGCGGCGCGCGCGTTCACCGTCACCGCGACCGACACCGGTACGCCGGGTCTGGCCGCAGCCGTCAACGTCGGCGCAGGGGCCGCCGGCACGACCATCGCCAGCGCCGCCACCGATGCGAAGGTCGCGGTCGATGGCGTCGAGGTGCGCCGCGCGACCAACAGCATCGACGACCTGATCCCCGGCGTCCGGCTGGACCTGCGCTCGGCCCAGATCGGCACCCGCGTGTCGCTGGGCGCGACCCCGGCCACCGCGGCGCTGACCCAGGCGGTCAACGATGTCGTCACGACCTACAACGAACTCTACAATGTGCTGAAGGAGGCGACCGATCCGGTCACCGGCAAGCTGGCGCGCGATTCCGGCGCGCTGGAGATGAAGCGCCAGCTGAAGGCGATGACGCTGACCGACCTGACCGGCGCGTCCGACGGCAGCCCGAAATCGCTGGCCGAACTGGGCGTCGCGACGAACCGCGACGGTACCCTCAGCGTCGATTCGGCGCGGCTGGCCAAGTCGCTGGCGGCCAATCCGGGTGCGGTCGAGGCGATGTTCACCGACCGCGGTACCGGCGCGACCGGCAAGGGGCTGTCCGCCGCGCTCAACGCCGTGTCGACCGCGGTGACCAGCCGCACCTTCGGCATCGGCGCGTCCGAGCAACGCTATACCAAGGCGCAGAGTGCGCTGACCAACGACAAGCTGAAGGTCACCGAGGCGCAGGCCAAGCTCAAGGACCGGCTGACCCAGCAATATTCGACGATGGACGCGCGGGTGGCGGCGTACAAGGCCACCCAGACGTTCCTGACCCAGCAGGTCGACGCGTGGAATTCCAACTGACGTGACCCGGTACGCCACTGCCTTTGCCCGACCCGACGCCACCTATCGCGCGGTCGATCTCGCCGGCCGCACCGGTGGCGAGGATGCCGCGGGCCTCGTCTCGCTGCTCTATGCCGAGGCGTCGCGGGCGCTGCGATCGGCGGCATGGGCGGCCGAGCATCGCCGCTACGACGTCAAGAGCGAGCGCGTCACGCGCGCGATCGCGATCCTGTTCGCGCTGGAAACGGGGCTGGATTTCGAGGCCGGCGGCGACCTGTCGAAGACGCTGTCGCGATTGTACCAGGGCGCGCGCAGCGAAGTGGTCGAGGCGAGCCTGGGCATGGACCCCGCGCCGTTCCTGGCGGTGGCGACCACGCTGGACGAGATCGCCGGTGCCTGGGAGGCCATTCGCCGGGGGTGAAATCCCGCACCGCCCTTGCCGCCCGTTTCGCGAGGCCCTAGCGCTGGCGCAATGAACCAGCCGCCCGTCGTCGCACCCCATATCGTCGCATTGGGCGGCACCACCCGTCCGCAATCCTCGACCGGCCGTGCGCTGGCGATGGCGCTTGGCCTGGCCGAGGCCCGCGGCGCGCGCACCACGCTGCTGACCGGCGACGCCATCGCCTTCGCCAATTTCGAGCCCGGTTCCATCAGTGGCGACGCGAATGTCGAGGCGTTCCTGGCCGCGCTGCGATCGGCCGATGGCATCATCATCGGGTCGCCCGGCTATCACGGCACGTTTTCGGGCATGGTCAAGAACGCGCTCGATCACGTCGAACTGATGTCGGGCGACGACCGGCCCTATTTCCACGGCATGCCGGTCGGGCTGATCGCCACGGCGGCGGGCTGGCAGGCGGCGGTGGCGACGCTGATCGGGCTGCGCAGCATCACCCACGCGCTGCGCGGATGGCCGACCCCGCTGGGTGTCGCGATCAACACCGCGGAAGGGCCGGATGCGATCCCCGAGGCCGAGCCGCAGATGGCGATCATGGTCGGCCAGATGCTCGATTTTCTCGGGCGGTAGCATCGGCGCGCAAAGCCGTGATACGCCACCGTCCTGAAACGGACGGGAGCAGGCGCGATGCGGGCAGTTTGGACGGGAATCGCGGCATTGGCGCTGGCCACGCCGGCGGCAGCGCAGACCAGCGCCGTGGACGGTATCCGCGAAGTGTCGCTGGCCGACCTGTCGGCGATGATCGCGCGCGGGCGGATGACGTCCGAGGCCGCGACCCGCCTCTATCTGGCGCGGATCGCGGCGATGGACCGGCGCGGGCCGACCCTGCGCAGCGTCATCGCGACGAACCCGGACGCGCTGGCACAGGCGCGCGCGCTCGATGCCGAGCGCCGGGCGGGCAAGGTGCGCGGGCCGCTGCACGGTGTGCCGATCCTCATCAAGGACAATATCGAGACGCTCGACCCGATTCCGACGACCGCGGGGTCGCTGGCGCTGAAGGCGAATGTGACCAACCGCGACGCACCGGTGGTCGCGCGGCTGCGGGCGGCGGGTGCGGTCATCTTGGGCAAGACCAACCTGAGCGAATGGGCCAATATCCGGTCGTCGCGGTCGATGAGCGGGTGGAGCGCGGTCGGCGGCCTCGTTCGCAACCCTTATGCGCTGGATCGCACCGCCTGCGGTTCGTCGAGCGGATCGGGCGCGGCGGTGGCGGCGAGTTTCGCCGCGGGGGCGCTCGGCACCGAAACCGACGGATCGGTGGTGTGCCCGTCGGCGATCAACGGGCTGGTCGGGCTGAAGCCTACCGTCGGAACCGTCAGCCGCAGCCGGGTCGTCCCGATCAGCCACAGCCAGGACACGCCGGGCCCGATGACGCGCACCGTACGCGACGCCGCGATGCTGTTCAGCGCGATGGTCGGCGAGGATGCGACCGATCCCGCCACGAAGGGGGCCGACGGGTACGCCCGCGACTATGCCGCCGCCCTGTCGGCGGGCGCGCTGAAGGGTGTGCGCATCGCGGTGCTGCGCCCCGACATGGCCCCGGACCTGAAAGCGCGGTTCGACGCCGCGCTGGCGGTACTGCGGCGCGGCGGCGCGACGCTGGTCGATGTCGTCCGTCCGGCGACGCCCGGGCTGGGCGAGGCCGAGCAGCTGGTACTCTACACCGAGCTGAAGGCCGACATGGACGCGTATCTGGCGACGACGCCGGCGGCGGTGACGGCGCGGACGCTGGACGCGCTGATCGCGTTCAACACTGCCAATGCAGCGACCGAGATGCCTTATTTCGCGCAGGAAACCTTCCTGACCGCGGCGAAGACGAAAGGGCTGTCGGACCCGGCCTATCTGGCCGCGCGCCAGAAGGGTCAGGCCGCGGCGGCCGGCGCGATCGATGCGATGCTGAAAAGCGCCGACGCGAGCGTGATCGTCTCGCCCAGCTATGGCGCGGCGTGGTTTTCGGATCCGGTCCACGGCGACCGGTCGACCGGTGCCAGCGCCAGCCAGTTGCCCGCCGTGTCGGGCTATCCACACCTGACCGTGCCGATGGGCCTGGTCGATTCGCTGCCGGTCGGCCTCAGCTTCATCGGCACCGCGCACAGCGAGGCGCAGCTGCTGGGCGCAGGCTATGCCTACGAACAGCTGGCGAAGGCGCGGGTCGCGCCACGGTATCTGCCCAGTGCCGATGCCGGGCCGGGCATGGACGGGGTGCGAAAATAGCGAAATCGTGCTCCGGCGCAGGCCGGAGCGTGGGCGATCGACAGCCTTACCTTGCCGACGCTCCGGCCTGCGCCGGAGCACATGTCGCCCGCTCATGCGCCAGCAGCCAGCGTTTCGCCGCCAGCCCGCCGGCGAACCCGGTCAGCGCGCCACCGGATCCGATCACCCGGTGGCACGGCGTGACGATCGAGATCGGGTTGCGTCCGTTTGCCGCGCCGACCGCGCGTGTCGCGGCGGGACGGCCGATCGCGCGGGCGATGTCGGCATAGCTGCGCGTCTCGCTGAACGGTATCGCCAGCAGCGCGGTCCACACGGTCTTCTGGAAATCGGTGCCGCGCGGATCGAGCGGGATCGTGAAACACGTGCGTTCGCCCGCGAAATACGCGCGCAACTGGCGTTCGGTTTCGATCAGGACCGGATGGTCGGCAGCTTCGATCGTCGGCGCCAGCACGACCCGGCCCGGACGATCGTCCGGCCACAGGACCGCGACGAGTCCGATATCGCTTGCGACCAACGTGAGCGTACCAACGGGTGACGGCAGGGACGATGTGGACAGCATGACGCGACCTTACCGGCCGATATCGCCGCCCGCGTCCCGCGCCTTGCCGTCGAACCGCCGCGCCAGCCGAGCCTGCCACAGCATCAGCAGCGGCATCAGGCCCAGTTCCGCGCACAGGCCCAACTGGTGGCCGAACGACGGCACCCCGACCGTCACGAGCGACAGCAACCGGCACAGCCCGCCGACGACGATGATCCCGCCGAGCATCCGGAACCGCTGGCCGTTGCGCTCGATCGCCGGGATGCAGCCGATGAACAGCAGCAGCACGGCCAGGAAGATGCCCGAGACATAGCGGAAATGGCTGTCGAGATCGGTCGGGATCACCGGCGGATGGCCGAGGAAGCCGGGGCCGCCCAGGATACTGGGGATCACCGCCGTCGCGGGCAGCAGCAGGACGACCAGCATCACGCCCTGCAGCAGGCGCTTTTCGGCCCGGGGCGTCATTTGCGTTCGCGCTCGAGCAGTTCGGTCCGGACGTGGATCGCGCGCAGCGAGATGCGGACCTCGATCAGGAACAGGATCAGGCCCAGTGTCAGCATCATCATCGTGCCGATGAACAGGATCGCCACCGCCTGGCCGATGTGCAGGTTGACGAGCCGCGCGACGAACAGCAGCGCGACGACCACGCACACCGCGACCGCGCTGGCGACGCACAGGCTGAGCGCGGCGTTGATGACCGAGATGCGCTTGTCGAGGATGCGCAATTCCCAAACGTGGCGATCATGCTCCGGCCCGGTCGAGCGCGGATGCAGCCCCTCCAGGATGCGGGTGCGGTCGATGATCCGCGACAACCGCCCGGCCAGCACGTTCAGGATCGCACCGATCCCCGCAAGCAGGAACACCGGCGCGATCGCGGTCTGGATGGTCGCGGCGACGATGGACAGGCGTGGGTCGAACAGCATGGCCGCGATCCTACAGGCCACGTCACCGCTTGGTAACCCCTGGACGCGTACAGGCGGGACCATGTCGAAGCCGATGCCCCTCGCCGATTTCGCGCGCCTTCCGCCGGTCTGTCGCGCGCAGACGGTCGATGGACTGGCAGGCGCGATCGATGCGGTGGCGGAGCGCGCGCCGGAGTCGCACCGTTTCCTGCGGTACGCCTGGTACGCCGCGGCGTTGCAGGCATATGGTGGCCACGCCCGCACGGTGACGGTGGCGCGCGACGGGGTGGCGGCGCTGGCGCTGCCGGTCGTCGCGCTCGGACCGGACTGGCTGGGACTGGTGCAGGTGCCGGGATGCTACTGGCCGTTCCGCAGCTTTCCGGTGCGCGAGGCGGCGGCGGCGGGAGTCTACGACACTGCACTGGGCGAGCTGGCGCGGCAGGTGCGTGGCCTGCGTATCGGCCCCGTCTATGACGGCGACGCCAGCGTGACTCCGCTGATCGCCGCGGCGCGCGCACGGGGCTGGACCGCGATCGACCGGTTCGTCGCCGACAGTTTCGCGCTGGATATCGATGCCGCCCGCGCGGAAGGGGCGTGGCCGCGCGCATCGACGCTGAAGAAGAACCGCTTCCACGAAAAGCACTTGGGCGGGTACGGCGCGCTCGACTGGAGCTTCGTCGCGGGCGCGCAGTGGGATGACGCCGCCTTCGACGCGCTGGCGCAGGTCGAGCGCGCGAGCTGGATCGCCGATCGCACCGACGGCAGCGATGCGAAGTTCACCGAGACGGGTCACGGCGCATTCTGGCGCGCGGCCGCGGCCGACCCGGTGATCGCCGACATGCTGTGGGCGGCGGTGCTGCGCGTCGACGGCAAGCCGGCCGCATTCTCGTTCGACCTGAACGCCGGCGCGCTGAAATACGCGATCGCCAACAGCTACGACCCCACCTACGCCAAGCATTCGCCGGGCAAGCTGCTCTATTACCGCAACCTCGTTCGCGGGATCGACGACGGCGTCGCACACGTCGATTGGGGCGCGGGCGACAGCGGCTACAAGCGGACGATCGGGGCGCAACAGGGTCCGGCGATCCGCGACTGGCTGTTGCTGCGGCCCGGACTGCCGGCGCTGGCGGGGCGATTGCTCGCAGGGGTCTGGCGTCGGAGCGGCAATCGCGCGTAACCTGCTCTCCTCGCATGGGAGAGTGAAGCGATGACGATCGTCAGCCTGACCGGCGCGCGCAAGGCGTTCGGCGATACGACGGTGCTGAAAGGCATCGACCTGGCGACGCGGGATGGCGAGTTTCTGGTGCTGGTCGGCCCGTCGGGTTGCGGCAAATCGACGTTGCTGCGCGCGATCGCCGGGCTGGAGGATCTCGACGCGGGCGAGCTGACGATCGGCGGCGTCCGGATGAACGACGCCGCGCCGAGCGCGCGCGGGATCGCGATGGTGTTCCAGTCCTATGCGCTCTACCCGCACATGACGGTCGCGCAGAACATGGGGTTCGCGCTGAAGCTGTCGGGCATGGCGCGACCCGCGATCGACGCGGCGGTGGCGCAGGCCGCCGAGACGCTCGGCATCACGCACCTGCTGGACCGCAAGCCCGCCGCGCTGTCCGGCGGGCAACGCCAGCGCGTTGCGATCGGCCGCGCGATCGTCCGGAAGCCCGACGTTTTCCTGTTCGACGAACCGCTGTCGAACCTGGACGCCGGCCTGCGCGTGAAGATGCGTTACGAATTCGCCGCGCTGCACCGCGCGCTGGGCACGACGATGATCTATGTCACCCACGATCAGGCGGAGGCGATGACGCTGGCCGACCGCCTCGTCGTGCTGAACGGCGGCGTGATTGAACAGGTGGGCGCGCCGCTGGACCTGTACGAGGCGCCGGCGAACCTGTTCGTCGCCGGTTTCATCGGATCGCCGCGGATGAATTTCCTGCCCGGCATCCTGGTGTCGGCATCGGCCGAAGGACAGGCGATCGTCGAGGTCGATGGCGTCGCGATCACCGCCGCGGTCGATGCGCTGGACGGGCGGCCGGGCGATGCGGTGACGCTGGGTATCCGGCCCGAACGCGTCGAGATCGGGCGCGACTACAACACCCTGCCCGTCACGGTGCGCTTCGTCGAGGCGCTGGGCAACACCAGCTACACCCACCTCGGGCGCGTGGGTGGCGGCGATCCGCTGATCCGCCAGGCATCGGGCGATTCGCCCGATATGGTCGATAGCGCGCTATCGATCCGGCTGCCCGCGCAGCATCTCCACCTGTTCGCCGCCGACGGTCGTGCCTTTCCGCGCCGCCTGCCCGCCGGCGTGCGCGACGCAGCGTGACGGAAACCGCCAAAATCGCTTGGCAAGCCGATCTGTAACCGGTTACAGTTGCAACTTCGCGAACCGGCGAAACAGGGGGGATCGGCATGACCAGGGCGACCGCCACCATCCGCGACGTCGCGCGCGAGGCCGATGTCTCGGTCGCCTCCGCCTCCCGCGCGCTCAATGGCCACAGCAACGTCACAGCCGCCACGCGCGACCGCGTGGTCGCCGCCGCTGCCAAGCTGTCCTATGTTCCGCACCTGGGCGCGCGCAGCCTGACGATGGCGCGGACCAACACGATCGGCGTCGTCCTGCCCGACCTGTTCGGTGAATTCTTTTCCGAGATCATCCGCGGCATCGACCGCGCCGCGCACGCGCGCGGACTGCAGTTGCTGCTGTCGAACATGCACGGCGATTCGAGCGAGACCGACCTGGCGATCCGGGCGATGCGCGGGCGCGTCGACGGACTGCTGGTGATGTCGCCGAACGTCGACGCCGATTTCCTGGCCGCACACTTGCCATCCGGCCTGCCGACCGTGGTGCTGAACGGCCATATCAGCGGCGTCGGCCACGCCTCTCTGTCGATCGACAACGAAGGCGGCGCGCGCGCGATGGTCGCGCATCTGGTCGCCTGCGGATACCGCCGCATCGCGATGATCGCCGGACCGGTCGGCAATTCCGATGCGGACGAGCGGCTGGCGGGGTTTCGCGCGGCGGTGGCCGAGCAGCTGGGCGATACCGATCCGCCGGTCTTTGCCGGAGACTTCAGCGAAGCGGCGGGGCATGCCGCCGGTGCGGACATACTGGCGCGTCGCGACGGCATCGACGCGGTGTTCGCGGCGAACGACGTCATGGCAGTCGGGTGCCTGACCGCGCTGATCGCGGCGGGAATCGCGGTGCCCGGCAGGATTGCCGTCGCGGGCTTCGACGACGTGCCGATCGCGCGCTACGTGCGTCCTGCGCTGACGACGATGCGCGTCCACATCGCCGATCTGGGCAGTCGCGCGTTCGACACGCTGGCCGCGATGATGGCGGATCCCGACGGCGTACCGCCGGTGCCACAGACGCTGGAGCCCGAACTGGTGGTGCGCCAGTCGACGCAGGGTCGCGGATGACCACGACGCTGACCCGGCGACAGGCATGCCTGCTGGCGGCAGGCCTGCCGCTGGCGGCCTGCGGTCGGGCAGAGGCAGCCGGCACGATCCGTTTCTGGGCGATGGGAAACGAGGCGTCGCATGTACCGCAGCTGCTGCCCGCGTTCGCGGCGGCGCATCCCGGTGCGAGCGTCCGCCTGCAGGCACTGCCCTGGAGTGCGGCGCACGAGAAACTGCTGACCGGCTTTGCCGGCGGATCGCTGCCCGACGTCGCGCAGATCGGCAACACCTGGCTGGCCGAGCTGGCCGCGATCGGGGCGATCCAGCCGCTGCCAGGCGACGCGCAGGGGCTGACGGCAGACCAGTTTCCCGCGGTGCTCGACACCAATCGCATCGATCGCCGATTGATGGCGGTGCCGTGGTACGTCGATACGCGGCTGCAATATGTCCGCACCGACATGGTCGCGCGCGCCGGATACGACGCCCTGCCGATGGACTGGTCGGGGTGGAAAGCGGCGCTGCATGCGATCCGGCGCGTCGCGGGGTCGGACAATTATGCGATCCTGCTGCCGGTCAACGAGTTCGAGCAATTGCTGACCTTTGCGCTGCAACAGCCCGATCCGTTGCTGCGCGATGCCGACACTCGCGGCAATTTCCGCAGCGCCGGGTTCCGCGCGGCGCTCGCATTCTACGTCTCGCTGTTCGCGGAAGGGCTAGCACCGGTCGCGTCCTCGACCCAGATTTCCAACGTCTGGAACGAGTTCCGGCGCGGCTTCTTCAGCGTGTATCTGTCGGGGCCGTGGACGGTCGGCGACCTTACGTCGCGCCTGGGGCCGGCGTACGCCGGCAAGTGGGCGACGGTGGCGATGCCCGGGCCGACCGGCCCCGGCGCGTCGGCACCCGGCGGGTCGAGCCTGGTCGTGTTCCGGGGCGCGCGCGATCCTGCCGCGGCATGGGCGCTGGTCCGGCACCTCTCCGATCCGGCCGTACAGGCGCACTTCAATGCGATCTCGGGCGACCTGCCCGCGCGGCCGAGCGCGTGGGCAGCGGCGGGGCTGAACGACGATCCCCTGATGCGTCCGTTCGGCGACCAGCTCGGCCGTGCGCGGGCGGTGCCGAAGGTGCCCGAATGGGAGCGCATCGTCAGCGAGATGCAGCTGGTGGCCGAACAGGTGGTGCGAGGATCGCTGACCGTCGATGCCGCCGCAGCGGAAATCGACGCCCGCGCCGACCGGCTGCTGGAAAAGCGTCGCTGGATGGTCGAGCGGGGGCGGGCGGCGTGAGTTTCGCTTTCGATATTTTCTTTGAGTTGCTTCCCCGGCGAAGGCCGGGGTCCAGTTGCGATGCGCATGAAGCGGTGTGTTCGGCGCTATTTCCGGCCTTTGCCGCTCTGGGCCCCGGCCTGCGCCGGGGAAGCAAGTTTTTGTCGGCAGACGGTGGTGTCGCATGACGGCCGAAACCCGCGCCGGCTGGGCGATGACCGGCCCCGCCCTCTGCGCCATCGCGCTGTTCTTCGCGGTCCCGGCGCTCGGCGCGCTGGCGCTGAGCTTCACCGACTTCGACATCTATGCACTCGCCGACCTGTCCAACCTGCGCTTCGTCGGCCTCGACAATTATGCGCGGCTGCTGGGCAATCCGCTGTTCTGGCGGGCGATGGGCAACACAGTGTGGTTCGTCGTCTTCGGCGTGCCGCTGACCGTCGCGCTGTCGCTGGCCGCCGCGATCCTGCTCGATGCGAAGACCCTGCGATGGAAACCGGTGTGGCGGGTCGCGCTGTTCGCACCCTATGTCACGACGCTGGTCGCGACCGCGGTGGTGTGGCGGTATCTGCTTCACACCCGCTACGGCCTGGTCAACTATGTTCTGGGCGGGATCGGGGTGGGGCCGATCGACTGGCTGGGCAGTCCCACCGCGTCGCTGCCCGCGATCCTGATCTTCGTCGCGTGGAAGACGTTCGGCTACAACATGGTGATCTTCCTGGCGGCGCTCCAGACCGTGCCTCAGGAGTTGCACGAGGCGGCGCGGATCGATGGCGCGGGGGCGTTCACGCGGTTCCGCCACGTGACGCTGCCGGCCATCGCGCCGACGGTGCTGCTGGTCGGCATCCTGTCGATCGCCGGATTCTTCCAGCTGTTCGCCGAACCCTATGTCATGACGCAGGGTGGCCCCGCGCAATCGACCGTGACGATCCTGTACTTCATGTACGAGGAGGGATTCAAATGGTGGAACCTCGGCACCGGATCGGCGGTGGCGTTCATCCTGTTCCTCTGCATCCTGGGCATCACGCTGGTGCAACTCGCCATCGTCAACCGGATGACGCGGGCATGAGCCGGCGGTGGCACGTCGTGGTGACGACGGCGGCCGCGGCGCTGTTCGCCGGGGTCGTGCTGATGCCGCTGCTCTGGATGATGGCGGTGTCGTTCATGGCACCGGGCGAGGCTGCGGCCTTCCCGCCCCCACTGATCCCGCGCGATCCGACGCTGGCCAATTACCGGATGCTGTTCGGGAGCTACGGGATCGGCCGCTATCTGGCCAACAGTGCGTTCGTCTCGATCTGTGCGACGGGACTCGCCCTGCTGTTCGTCGTGCCGGCGGGCTATGCCTTCGCCAAGCTGCGCTTCCGCGGGCGCGACCGGCTGTTCCAGCTGCTCGTCGCCGCACTGATCGTTCCCGGCCAGATCGGGATGTTGCCGCTGTTCCTCGAACTGAAGGCGATCGGGCTGGTCAACAGCTATGCCGGCGTGCTGGTGCCGTGGCTGGCCGGCATCTTCGGCATCTTCCTGATCCGCCAATATTGCCTGAGCATCCCGACCGAGATGCTGGAGGCGGCGCGCATCGATGGCGCGGGGGAATGGACGATCCTGGCTCGGGTCGTCCTGCCGACGCTGCAGCCGATCCTGGTGACCTTGGCTTTGTTCGTGTTCCTCGGCAGTTGGAACGACTTCATGTGGCCGCTCATCATCCTCGCCGACGACCAGCTCTATACATTGCCGGTCGCGCTTGCCGCGCTCGGCCGCGAACATGTCCAGGACAACGAACTGATGATGGCCGGGTCGGTCGTCACCACGCTACCGGTCCTGATCCTCTTCCTCGCCCTCCAGCGCTTCTACATGCGCGGGCTGTTATCCGGGAGCGTCAAGGGATGACCCGTTTCCTCTGTTTCCTGTCCCTGTTGCTGTGGGGGAGCGCCGCGATGGCCCAGCAGACGCCACAGAAGCCGCTGGCCAAGGGTGGCTATCAATACCAGCTCTACGTCCCCCCCGAATACGAAGCCGATAAGGCGCGGCGCTGGCCGGTGATCGTGTTCCTGCACGGATCGGGCGAGCGCGGCGACGACGTGTCGCGGGTCAAGGTCCACGGCATCCCCAAGATCGTCGAGAGGCCGGGCGAGCATCCCTATATCGCAGTGTCGCCGCTGCTGCCCGCGAACCAGGACTGGGACTTCGCCAAGCTCGACGCGATCCTCGACCATGTGATGGCGAAATACCGGACCGACGCGAACCGCGTCTACGTCACGGGGCTGAGCCGCGGCGCGCGGGGCACATGGCGCTGGGCGGCGGCGAACTCGACGCGCTTCGCCGCGATCGCGCCCGTCTCGGGCGGCGCCGATACGTCACAGGCGTGCTTCCTGAAGGCCATGCCGATCTGGGCGTTCCACGGCGACCGCGACGACGTGGTGCCGGTGCGCGAGACGTTCGAGAGCGTGGCGGCGATCCGCGCGTGTGGCGGCAAGCCGCGTCTGACGATCTATCCCGACACCGGCCACGACGGCTGGACCCCGACCTATGACAACCCCGCCTTCTACACCTGGCTGCTCGCCCAGGTCCGGCCCCCAGTACAGGACACAAAATGACGCGCGTTTCCTTCCCCGACGACTTTCTGTGGGGTGCCGCCACCGCCGCCTATCAGATCGAGGGTTCGCCGCTGGCCGATGGCGCTGGGCCGAGCATCTGGCAGCGGTTCAGCCACGACCCGCGGCTGATGGCGGTCAAGGGCGACACCGGCGACGTCGCCTGCGATCACTACAACCGGATGGAAAGCGACGTCGCGCTGATGCAGGCGCTGGGGCTCAAGGCCTATCGTTTTTCGGTCAACTGGGGCCGCGTCCTGCCCGAGGGGACGGGCCGGGTGAACGCCGCGGGGCTGAACTTCTACGAGCGGCTGGTCGATACGCTGATCGCGCATGATATCGAGCCGCTCTGCACCCTGTTCCACTGGGACATGCCGGCTGCACTCGACGATCGCGGCGGCTGGCTGAACCGCGATTCGGCGCAGTGGTTCGCCGACTATGCGCGGGTGATGTTCGAGGCGCTCGACGGGCGCGTGAAGAAATGGGTGACGCTGAACGAACCGTGGGTGGTGACCGACGGCGGCTATCTCCACGGCGCGTTGGCGCCGGGGCATCGGAACATGTTCGAGGCCCCGATCGCCAGCCACAACCTGATGCGCGCCCACGGGCGGGCGGTGCAGGTCTACCGCGAGATCGGCGCGCACCAGATCGGCCTGGTCGTCAACATCGAGCCGAAGTACCCTGCGACCGGTTCGCCCGAGGACGCCGCCGCAACCGCCCGCGCCGATGCCTACATGAACCGCCAGTATCTCGACCCGGCGCTGCTGGGGTCGTACCCGGAAGAGCTGAAGGACATCTTCGGCGAGGCCTGGCCGGAGTGGTCCGCCGAGGACATGGCGGTCATCCGGCAGCCGGTCGATTTCATCGGGATCAACTATTACACCCGCAACGTCGTCACCGCCGACGCCAGCTGGCCGCTGAACGCCGGGCCGGTGAAGCAGGACGCGACCTATACCGAAACCGGGTGGGAAGTGTTCCCGCAGGGCCTGACCGACCTGCTGCTGTGGTTCAAGCGCCGCTATGGCGACACGCCGCTATACATCACCGAGAACGGTGCGGCCTTCTACGACCCGCCGCAGGCCGAGGACGGCGCGGTCCACGATCCGTTGCGCGTGTCCTATCTGAAGAAGCATTTCGCCGCGGTCAGCGACGCGATTCGCGCCGGCGTCGATGTGCGCGGCTACATGCTCTGGTCCTTGTTCGACAATCTCGAATGGTCGCTGGGCTATTCGAAGCGCTTCGGCATGGTCCACGTCAATTTCGCGACGCAGGAACGCACCCCCAAGGACAGCGCGAAACTGTACACGCAGGTCATCGCCACCAACGGCGCGGTATTGAACGAATAGCCTGTAACCCTATTGCAGCGTCGCCGTATCGTCGTCGTGGCGGCCGAAGAACGCCATCAGCTGGACGATCAGCTCGGTCCGGTCGGACAGGCCGTTCGCCTCGAGCAGCGCCTGTTTCGCGGCGGGATCGAACGGCGCGATCTGAGCGATGCCGTTGACCAGCGCCTCGTCGTCGAGCCGGCTGACTCCCTCCCAGTCGACCGCATAGCCGTGGACATCGGCGAACCGGCGCGATTCGGCCTCCAGGCTGGCGCGCTCGCCCAGGCTCAGCACCTCGACCGCGCCGGCCGGTTCGATCACCGCCTCGACCTGGCGGAAGGCGGTGGTGACGTCGAGTTCGCGGACGATGCGGAACCTGGCCAACCCTTCCAGCACGACGTTGAAACGGCCATCGTCCAATGCCTCGACGTCGGCGATCTTGCCGACGCAGCCGATATCGAACAGCGGCGGCGGCGCACCGTCCGTCGCGGCCGTACCCCGCGGCTGGATCATGCCGATCCGGCGGTCGCGGGCCAGTGCATCGCTGATCAGCGCGCGATAGCGCGGCTCGAAGATGTGCAGCGGCAGGTGCATGCGCGGAAACAGCAGTGCGCCGGACAGCGGAAACACCGACAGCCGCGTGATCGCTCCGCTTTCCGGGGGACGGGCCTCGCTCACCCGAACAGGATCGCCGACAGCTTGCGACGCTGCGCCGACACCCAGGGGTCCTCCAGCCCGACCGCCTCGAACAGCGTCAGCAACTGGTGCCGCGCGGCACCGTCGTTCCAGTCCTTGTCGGTGGCGATCGAGGCCAGCAAGGTCGCTGCGGCGGCATCGCGATCGCCCGCCGCCATCTGACCGCCCGCCAGCTGCATCGCCGATTCGTGATCGGTCGGATCGGCCGCGACCCGCGCGATCAGGCCCGACAGATCCTCGACCGGCGTCGCGGTCTTCGCCAGTTCGATCGCAGACCGCGCGCGCGCGATCTCGGGTGCCCTGGCAGCATCGTCGGACAGCGCGGCCAGCGCCGCCTCGGCATCCTCGACGCGCCCTGCTGCAACCAGCGCGCGCGCCAGTCCTGCGACGACAGCGGGATGGTCCGGGGCCATCTCGTCCAGCTGCTCGAAGATGCCCAGCGCGCGCGCCGGATCGCCCTCGCCCAGCACCTGTTCGCCCATCGCGATCAGCGGCTCCAACTCGGCGGCCTGCGCGGCATCGTCGCTTTCGATCGGTAGCTGCTTCAGCCACTGGTCGAGCTTTGCCTTCAACTGCGATTCGGTGCGATCTTGCGTCAGATCGCCGACCAGCTGGCCCTGGAACATCGCATAGACCGTCGGGATCGATCGCACCTGAAACTGCGCGGCGATAAACTTGTTGGCGTCGACATCCACTTTCGCGAGCACGACGCCCTTCGACGCATAATCGGCCGCGACCTTTTCCAGCGTCGGGCCCAGCGCCTTGCACGGCCCGCACCATTCGGCCCAGAAATCGATGATGACCAGTTTCGTCATCGACGGTTCGACGACGTCGCGACGGAACTGCTCGACCGCCTCCTTGTCGGCGGGGGAAAGTCCAAGCGTGGCCAAGCGAAGCTCCTGCAGCGTTACGTCCGTTGTCCGCTATGTGGGCGTTGGCCGCTTGTGCGCCAAGTGTTTTCGATCCTGCGCGCATTCGGGGTTGCGGGGGTCGGATACCGCTGCTAATGGCCCGCCTCCACCCACCCGGAAGCTTCTTTCGGGGACGCCAGAGCGGGCGTAGCTCAGGGGTAGAGCACAACCTTGCCAAGGTTGGGGTCGAGGGTTCGAATCCCTTCGCCCGCTCCAGCTGTCTCGCTGAATTAGCGAGGCTCATTCAGCTTCAAGAGACAGCACGGCCGGCGCCACTCGTGGCGACCGACGGCACGGCTTTGCCGTGCCGCGAACCTTCGAGTTATTTGCCGGCAGCGCAAGTCGCTGACCGAAGACGCGGCTTCGCCGCGGCGCAACCCAGACCTCGTCATCGCTCTTGCTGCTTTTCCCAAGCGCCAGCCCCACAGTCGCGCCCGGACACTTCCCACACGCACGACGAATTTCATTCACACGCGCGATAGTGAACGTTGACAACGCGGATCTTGCGCGGCATTCTCCTCCACAACGAGCCGATGATCGAACCAATCGGCGTGCATGGGAGAGACATGATGCGGGCAGCGTTTCTGGCTTCGGCGGCTATGGTCGCGATCGTTCACTGCGGGTCGCCCGCCGCCGCGCAGACCGTCGTCGCGCCGGCGTCTCCCACAGCCTCCGCCACGCCGCCGCTGATCGGCCAGGATACCGACGAGACGGACAGCCGCAGCGGCGAAGTCGTGGTCACTGCCACCCGTCGCGCCGAGCGTATCCAGGATGTGCCGCTGTCCATCACCGCATTCCAGCAGGAGGAGCTGACGACCAAGGGCATCGTCGGTTTCGAGGGCATCGCGCGCGAGACACCGGGGATCGTGCTCAACCGGCCGACCCAGAATTTCAACAATTTCACCGCGCGCGGCATCGCGACCAACGGCTATAACGCCAATCTGCAAAGCTCGGTCGCGGTCTACATCGACGAGCTGCCGGTGTCGACGATCGGCAACACCACCGTCGTCGATCCCAATCTGTTCGACGTCGAGCGGGTCGAGTTCCTGCGCGGGCCGCAGGGCACGCTGTTCGGTTCGGGATCGCTGTCGGGCGCGATGCGCATCCTGACCAAGAGTCCCGACCTCAACGATTTCGATCGCTCGGCGCTGGTCGATATCGGGCTGACCGGGTCGGATTCGCTGCGCCAGCGCTACAACTTCATGGTCAACATTCCGATCGTCAACGACAGGCTGGCGGTCCGCGCGGTCGGTTTCTATCGCGATGAGGAGGGCTATCTCGACAACGTCGGCACCGGCGTGAAGAATTCCAACACGCTGATCGACTGGGGTGGCCGGGTGATCGCGCTGTGGAAGCCGACCGACCGGCTCGCGATCCGCCTTCTCGGCAGCTACGAGAACAGCGACCCGAAGGATTCGTCGCTGACCAGTCCGTCGCTCGGGCGCGAGAAGCGCGTGTCGGACCAGCCCGACCGCTTCACCGGCGAACAGACGATCGCCAACGCGACGATCGATTACGAGTTCGATTTCGCCAAGCTGACGTCGTCGTCGACCTTCTCGGATTTCAACCAGCGCTTCTATGTCGATCTGGCCGGCACGTTCCCGCGCAGCGCCACCTTCCCCGGCGCTCCGATCGCGTTCGGCCTCGATGCCGACGCCTTCGACAAGGTATTCGTGCAGGAGACGCGGCTCGCCTCGACACTCGGCGGCAAGTTCGAGTTCGTGCTCGGCGGCTTCTATCTGAACCGCCGCCGCGACGTCGATTTCCTCTACCGCTCGTCGCCGCAGTTCCTCGCCGCGCGCCGCCTGACCGGGCTGCCCGACCAGTATTTCCAGAAGCTCTACACCTATTCCAAAAGCGAGGAAGTGGCCGGCTTCGGCGAGCTGACGTACCGTTTTTCGCCCAAATTCTGGCTGACCGGCGGGATGCGCTACGGCCGCACCTCGGCGCAGGCGTTCACCGAAGCCGGCGGGTATCTGGCGACGCGCAACGGGCTGAACTATTACACCTATGCGCTGTTCAACGTGCCGACGAATTTCGACACGTTCACGCCCTATCAGCCGGTCACCGGCGTGAAGGCCGTCGGCAAGAAGCCATCGTGGAAGGCCAGCGCGTCGTTCAAGCCGACCGAGACGGTGACGACCTACGCGACCTTCTCGACCGGCTTTCGTGCGCCGATCGTCAACGCCGCCGCCGGCCGCGCCAGCACCGTGCCGGGTGCGAACGACATCATCATCCCCAACGGCGCATCATCGGACGACCTCAAGAGCTACGAGATCGGTGCGAAGGGCCGCTTCCTGAACGGCCTGGTGACGATCAACGCCGCCGCGTACCTGATCGACTGGAGCAACATCCAGGCCCAGGCCAATCGCGTGTCGGATTCGGTGCAGTTCGCCACCAACATCGGCGGCGCGCGCAGCAAGGGGTTCGAGGTCGAGATGGGCGTGGTCCCGGCGAAGGACGTCTTCATCGGCATGAACGCGGCGTACAACGACTCCAAGATCACCCGGCTGAGCGCGGCCGAGGCGGCGATCTCGGGTGCGGTGCTCGGCCACCGGCTCTCCGCGCCGCGGCTGCAGGGTGCGATCTATACCTCGGTCGGGTTCGACCTAGGGGCGGACACCAAGGGGACGCTGGCGGTGAACGCGCAATATGTCGGATCATACAACAGCTCGTTCCCGAATACGCCGGGCAACCCCAACCTGCGGCTGGCGACGTTCGGCAAGACCGACGAATATGTGAACACCAACCTGACGTTCGGCGTGAAGCATGGCAGCTGGTCGGCGCAGGCCTATGTCGAGAACGTGTTCGACGATCATTCGGTCGTGTACATCCATCCCGAAGCGTTCCTCGTCAGCCGGTTCGGCACGCTGCGGCCGCGCACGATCGGCATCCGCCTCGGCTACGGGCTCTGATCGTGGCGGTGCCCGCACGGCGATCCGGCGTCGTGCTGGCGACGCTGACCTTCGTCTACATCCTGAACTTCCTGGATCGGCAGCTGATCGGCATCCTGGCCAAGCCGATCCAGGACGCGTTGCAGATCACTGACGGACAGCTCGGGCTGATCGGCGGACTGTATTTCGCGATGTTCTATTGCTTCATCGCGATTCCCGTCGGCTGGTTCGCCGACCGGACCAACCGCGTGACCGTGCTGTCGCTGGCCTGCGCGGTGTGGAGCGGGGCGACGGTCGCCTGCGGGCTTGCGGCCAGCTATCCCCAGCTCGTCGTCGCGCGGATGGTCGTCGGTTTCGGCGAGGCGGGCGGCGTACCGCCCTCCTATGCGATCATCACCGACACCTATCCGCCGGGCCGGCGCGCAGGGGCGCTGGGCATCTTCAATCTGGGTCCGGCCATCGGCGCTGCGGCGGGCGTCGCATTCGGCGCGACGATCGCCGAACGATTCGGGTGGCGGATGCCGTTCATCGTCGTCGGCGCGATCGGGATCGTCACCGCGATCCTCGTGAAGCTGCTGATCCGCGAGCCGGAGCGCGGCGGCACCGATCGCGTCCGCTCGGACACCGCGACGGAAGCGGCGCGCTTCTGGCCGACGCTGGCCATGTTCTTTCGCAACCCCGTCCTGATGCTCGCGGCACTCGGCAGCGGCGCGACGCAGTTCGTCACCTATGGCCTGGGCAATTTCGCGGTGCTGTTCCTGATGCGCGACAAGGGCATGAGCCTGAGCGACGTCGGCATCTGGTATGCGCTGGTGCTGGTCGTCGGGATGGGCGGCGGCATGCTGCTGTCCGGGCGGATCATCGACCGCATGACCCGCAATTCGCGCGCCGGCTATGCGATCGCGCCCGCCGCCTCGCTCGCCGTCGCGATGCCGTTCTACCTGGGGTTCATCTGGGCACCGACGTGGCCGCTGGCGCTGATGCTGCTGTCGGTGGTGATGGTGTTCAACTATTTCTATCTCTCTGCGTCCGTCGCGCTGGTGCAGGACGAAGTGGCGCCGAACCAGCGGGTGCTGTCGGGCGCGTTGCTGCTGCTCGTCATGAACTTCATCGGGCTGGGACTTGGACCGACGTGGGTCGGCTTCGCCAGCGACTGGTTCAAGGCGCACGGTGCGCCGCTGTACCTGCAATCTGCGCTCTACACGCTGACACCCTTCTACCTGATCGCGATCGCGCTGTTCGTCGCGCTGGCGCGGCGACTGGCGCGGGAAGCGCCGCTGACCGAGGTGACCGTATGAGAATGACCCGTTTCGCCGCGCTGGCGACCGGCCTGCTGCTGTCGACCACGGCGTCCGCCCAGACGGTGACGGCACCCGCCGGCACCGTGCAGGGTACGACCGAGGGTGCGCTGAGCGTGTTCCGCGGCATCCCCTATGCGCAACCGCCGGTCGGCGCGCGGCGCTGGACCGCGCCCGCACCGCTGCCGGCGTGGGAGGGTGTGCGCAAGGCGACCGCGTTCGGCCCGGCCTGCGTCCAGCCGCGCGCGACCGCCACGGGCATCTACGCCAACCCGCCGGCCGCCGTCAGCGAGGACTGCCTGACACTCAACATCTGGGCACCGAAGGCCGCGAAGGGCGCGCCGGTCGTCGTCTGGATCCACGGCGGCGCGCTGGTGTCGGGGTACAGCCACGAACCGATGTACGACGGCACCCGGATGGCCGGCGAAGGCGTGATCGTCGTGTCGATCAACTATCGGCTGGGCATCCTCGGCTATCTCGCGCATAACGCATTGAGCGCGCAGTCGCCGCAGGGGGTTTCCGGCAACTACGGCCTGCTCGATCAGGTCGCGGCGCTGTCCTGGGTCAAGCGCAACATCGGCGCATTCGGGGGCGATCCGGCCAATGTCACGATCGCGGGCGAGTCCGCCGGCGCGCTGAGCGTGATGTACCTGATGGCCAGCCCGTCTGCGCGCGGGCTGTTCCACAAGGCGATCGCGCAGAGCGCGTACATGGTATCGACACCCGAGTTGAAGACGGCGCGCCATGGCATGCCGTCGGCCGAAGCGGCGGGGACGACGATCGCCGCCGCGCTCGGTGCGCCGACGCTCGCCGCGCTGCGCGCGATGGATGCGGAAAAGCTGACCGCCACTGCCGCCGCCAAGGGTTATGGCCCATGGGGCACGGTCGACGGCCGCATCCTGCCCCGTCAGCTGGTCGAAACCTGGGATCGCGGCGAACAGGCGCCGGTGCCGCTGATCGCCGGATTCAACGCCGGCGAGATCCGCTCGCTGCGGATGCTCGCACCGCCCGTGCCGGCCAGCGCCGCCGTCTATGAACAGACGATCCGCGCGCGCTACGGCGATCTGGCCGACGCGTTCCTGGCGCAATATCCGGCCGCCACCCTGGGCGAGAGCGTGATCGCGACGACACGCGATGCGCTCTACGGCTGGACGTCGACGCGGCTGGCGATCGGCCAGACCGCGCTGCGCCAGCCGGGCTATCTCTACTTCTTCGACCATGGTTATCCGGCCGCCGACGATGCCGGCCTGCACGCCTTTCACGCAGCGGAAATCCCGTACGTGTTCGGAACGCCGGACAAGACCCCGGCCTATTGGCCCCGAGTCCCCGACACATTGTCCGACCGTCGGATGTCGACGGCGATGCTCGGCTACTGGACCAGCTTCGCGAAGACGGGCGCGCCGTCCGCGAAGGGTGCCCCGGCATGGCAGGCCTATGGCAACGCCGGCAACTACATGGCGTTCGCCGCGACCCCGCAGGCCCGGCAGAAGCTGCTGCCCGGCATGTTCGCGCTGCACGAGGCCAGCGTCTGCCGCCGCCGCGCCGCGGGCGATGCGCCGTGGAACTGGAACACCGGGCTGCTCTCGCCCGTCCTCAAGCCTGCGACGGGCTGCCGATGATCGACGGAAGCATGCAGGATTTCGCGCTGACGCTCGACCGGTTCCTGCACCATGCCGCCAAATGGCATCCGTCGGCACAGGTCGTCACCGCGCGGTCGGACGGCGGGGTCGATCGGATCGGCTATGCCGCGCTGAAGGATCGCGCGCTGGGCGTATCGTCGGTGCTCGCCCGCATGGGCGTGACGCAAGGCGACCGCGTGGCGACGCTGGCCTGGAACAGTGCTGCGCATGTCGAGGCCTGGTATGCGGTGATGGGCATCGGCGCTGTCTGTCACACGCTCAACCCGCGGCTGACCGCCGAGCAGCTGGCATCGATGGTCGCGCAGTCGGAGGCGCGCGTCCTGATCGCCAGCGCGGATCTGATGCCGCTGGCCACCGCGATCGCAGCGCACCTGACCGCACCGCTACGCATCCTGACGATCGATGGCGACGGAACCGAGGCCGATGCGCTGGAGCCGATGATCGCCGGCACGTCCCGTGACGTCGTCTGGGGCGATTTTCCCGAAACCACACCGTCGGGGCTGTGCTTCACCTCGGGCACCACCGGCGCACCCAAGGGCGTGACCTATACCCACCGGTCGAGCTTCCTCCACACGCTGCGGGTGCTGCAGACCGACGTCATGGCGATCTCGGGCAGCGACACGGTGCTGGCTGTGGTGCCGATGTTCCATGCCAGCGCATGGGGCCTGCCGTTCGCCGCCCCCGCGGCGGGCGCGAAGCTGGTGCTGCCGGGACGGCAGGCGGACGGCGCGAGCCTGGCGCGGTTGATCGCGTCCGAGGACATCACCGTCGGCGTCGGCGTTCCGACCGTGTGGATCGGTCTGGTCGAACATCTCGAGGCGACCGGCACGACCCTGCCGTCGCTGCGCCGCATCATCGTCGGCGGCGCACCGCTGCCGCCTGCGCTGATGGATCGGATCGAGGCGCGGCTGGGCGTCGAGGTGCAGACCAGCTGGGGCATGACCGAACTGTCGCCGTCCGGCACCGTCGCGGCCCCGCGTCAGGCGACGCGCGACGCGGCGGTATCGGGAAAGCCGGCGATCGGCGTCGACCTGCTGCTAACCGATGCCGATGGCCGCCCGTTGCCCGAACAACGCGGTGTCGAAGGGCATCTGCGGGTGCGCGGTGCCGCGGTCGTCGACCGTTATTTCGGGCAGAGCGAGTCCGCGACCGATGCCGGCGGCTGGTTCGCGACTGGCGACCTCGCGCGGATCGACGCCGACGGCAATCTGACGATCACCGGCCGCGCCAAGGATCTCATCAAGTCGGGCGGCGAATGGATCAATCCGGCCGAGATCGAGGCGGTGGTCGGCGCGCTGCCGCAGGTCAGCCTGGCCGCGGTGATCGGTCGCCCCGACGAAAAATGGGGCGAACGTCCGATCCTGCTGGTCGAGATGCGCCCGCAGGCAGAGGTCAGCGACGCCGCGTTGCTGGGCGCGCTGAAGGGGCGGGTCGCGCCGTGGTGGGTGCCCGACGCGGTCGTCCGCCTGTCCGCCATGCCGCTCGCCCCGACCGGCAAGATCGACAAGATCCGCCTGCGAACGGACTATGGTGCCGCCTGACCCGCGCGGGAGCGACGGCGTCCGCTTGACGCCCGCGCGCGCGCGCCCGACAGACGTTCGCGTGCCAGAGAATGAAAAACCGCCGCGCCGCACCAAGAAGGCCGAACAACGCGCCGAGACGATCGAATCGATCCTCGATGCTGCCGAGTATCTGTTCTCGAAACACGGACTGCACGGCGTCACGCTGAAGGACGTCGCGCAGCGCGTCGGCGTCCACCACACGCTGCTCAATTACTATTTCGCCGACAAGAACCGGCTGTTCGACGCGGTGTTCGCGCGCCGTGCGGTCGTGACGAGCGAACGGCGGATGCGCGCACTCGACGCCTATGAAGCGGGCTGCGGCGACGCCCCGACGGTCGAGGGGGCATTGCGCGCGTTCCTCGACACCGACCTCGACCTGTATATCGAGGGGGGCGAAGGCTGGAAGAACTACGCGGCTCTCGGCGCGCAGGTCGCCAACACGCCCGAATGGGGCGCCGAACTGATGGACGCGCATTTCGACCCCGTGGTCCTGCGCCTGATCGCCCTGCTCAAGCGCGCGCTGCCCGACTGCGCAGACGAAGACATTTTCTGGGGCTATCACTTCGTCACCGGCTCGCTGATGCTCACGCTGGCGCGCACCGGGCGCATCGACAAATTGTCGCACGGCCTGTGCAAGTCGGACGATTTCCAGGCGGTCAAGGAACGCATGGCGTCGTTCATGGCGGCAGGATTCATGGCAATCTGTCACAAGTAGTGATTCACTCTCTTGCTAGTGAACATATCGCGCGATAGTGCGGCGCGGTTCAACAGGAGGGATCGATGCAGCTTTCCGATCGTGTCGCGATCGTCACCGGATCCGGCGGCGGGCTGGGCCGTGCGCATGCACTGTATCTGGCGCGGCAGGGTGCCCGGGTCGTGGTCAACGACATGGCGATCGAGACCGCCGCCGCCGTCGCCGCAGAGATCACGGCTGCGGGTGGCGAGGCCATGCCGATCGCGGCATCGGTGACCGACGAAGCCGCGGTCGCCGCGATGATCGACGCCGTGCTGGCGCGCTGGGGCCGCATCGACATTCTGGTCAACAACGCCGGCATCCTGCGCGACAGGAGTTTCGCCAAGATGACGATCGACGATTTCCGCACGGTCGTCGACGTTCACCTGATCGGTGCGGCGATTTGTGCAAAGGCGGTCTGGGACGTGATGCGCGCGCAGGGCCATGGCCGGATCGTGATGACCACATCGTCGTCGGGCCTGTACGGCAATTTCGGTCAGGCGAACTACGGCGCGGCCAAGATGGCGCTGGTCGGCCTGATGCAGACGCTGGCGATCGAGGGCGAGAAATACGGCATCCGCGTCAACTGCCTCGCCCCTACCGCGGCGACGCAGATGACGCATGGTGTCCTGTCCGACGACAGCCTGCGCCGGCTCGATCCCGAACTGGTCAGTCCGGGCCTGCTCGCGCTGGTCGGCGACGACGCACCGACCCGCGCGATCCTGTGCGCGGGTGCCGGGCATTTCGCGGCGGCGCATGTCACGCTGACGGCGGGCGTACAGATCGGCGGCCCAACCGATGCCGGGGAACGCGTCGTGGCCGACTGGGCCGCCGTCACCGACCGGGCGGGAGAGATCGTGCCCGCCTATGGCTTCGTTCAGGCCGAGCGCGAGGTCGCTGCGGCGGGCGCGCAGGAACCGCTGGCGGTGCCGGCCGGATAGTCAGTCCGGCGCGATCGGCGCCTGCCGCATCCGGTCGTATCGCTCGATCGACTTGGTCATGTGGCGGCGCGCGGCGCGGCGGGCGCGGCTGGGGTCGCCCGCCTCGATCGCGGCATAGATCGCCTCGTGATCGCGGTTGATCGTCTGGGCATAGCGCTGGTGCGTTTCCGGGCTGCTGTCCTGCAGGTACAGGCGGCGCGACGGAATCATGCGGACGCCCAGGAAATCGGTGAAGCGGACATAATAGTCGTTGCCGGTCGCGCGCGCGATGGCGGCATGAAATGCGGCATCGGCGGCGACCGAGCCGTCGACGTCATAGCTGCTGTCCATCGCCGCCAGGCTGCGCCGCATCTGCGCCAGATCATCCTCGGTGCGGCGTTGCGCGGCCAGATTGGCCATCTCCACCTCGAACCCCATGCGCATTTCCAGCAGGCGCAGCACGTCCTCGATCTCGCGGATCTCGTCGGCGGTGACCTGAAACGCGCGATATCGCGCACCATCGGCGACATAGGCACCCGACCCGCGCCGGCTTTCGAGCAGCCCGCGCGCCGCCAGCCGGGCGAAGGCCTCGCGCACCACGGTGCGGCTGACGCCGAAATCCTCCGTAATCGTCTTTTCGGTCGGGAACCGCGATCCCGGCGGCATGTCGCCGGAATGGATCTGTTCCTCGAACCGCTCGACCAGGTCGTCGGCCAGCGAGGCTGCCTTGGTTGCGCTCATGACGATTCCTTATCACACGGCGGGCGGCACGGCGAACGACGGGCGCTGCGCCGCCACCAGTCGCCGCCAGGCGTCGGCCGAAGTGACGCCGCCGCCACGATCCCACGCCGCGCCCATATAATAGACGAACGGCCGCCCCGGCGTCACGCGCACCAGCGCCAGATAATTGTCGGCGTCCTCGACGAAGCCGACCAGCGCCTGCGGATCGACCAGGATCGCCACGGCCATCGTGCCCTTCGCCGGATCGGTCGGCCCCCACCAGCTCATCCGCCCGGTCGCCGCCTCCTTGACCAGGCTGCCCGACAGAGTTGGCGCGATCGGGCGTTTCGAGATGCCGATGCCGACGATCAGCGCGCCCGGCCGGTTCGACGACAGCGTCGACACCATCCGCGTGAAGTGCGTCCCGGCCGGCAGCGTGAACCGCCGCGTCTCCCGAACCGTGCGGCCGACATCGACCGGCCAGGGTGCATAATCGACGCTGAACTCGGCGATGCGCGGTCCGGCGTCGTGGATGCGATAGCGCGCATAGTTACGCGACACCCACAATTTGTTGTCGTGCCAGATGCCCAGCCCGCCGGCACCGCGTCCACCGCCGACGTTGTAGAAATCGATGCCCTCGCCGTGATCGGCATGCTGGTCGCCCGTGCGTAACTGCCGGTCCATGAACGGCCAGGCCACCCGCTTGCCCCAGGCATCGATGCCCGACCCGGATGGCGGCTCGACCGCTTCCAGCGCGCGGCCATAGATGCGATGCGCGGTCAGGTCGTTTTCCCACAACAGGTCGTCGTGGCGATACCCGGCATGGACGACCGCGGCGCGCGCCGTTCGCTCCGCCGGTGTCGCAGGCGCCATCGGCACATGCCGTTGCTGCGCGCCGCCCGGCGACGCCAATGCAGCTACCACGACGACCGCGCCGGTCGCATACCGCTCAATCATGCCCCTCATCCCCCGATGCATGGCAGGCACGGCGGTGAAACGCAAGGTTGACATACAACTCAGATCGCGGACACAGGACGCACGGGCGGATCGCCCGTGGAGAGGTTTCATGACGCAGACCACCCTGTCGTTTGCTGCAGCGATGCTGCTAGCGTCGGGCGCAGCATCGGCGCAGGTCGCCGATCCCGCGCACTGGCCCGCGGTCGTCGCCCCGGACCGCGACGCAGCGATCGAGGCGCGGATCGATCGCCTGCTGGCGGCTATGTCGCTGGAGCAGAAGGTCGGCCAGACGGTGCAGGGCGACATCGGCAGCACGACGTCCGAGGATGTCGCGCGCTATCATCTGGGATCGGTGCTGAACGGCGGCAGCTCGTCGCCCGGCGGCGATGAATTCGGCCCTGCATCGGCGTGGGTGACCGCAGCCGACGCCTATTATACCGCGTCGATGCGCCCGGCCGGGACGCGCCCGCGCATTCCGGTGATGTGGGGATCGGACGCGGTCCACGGTCACAACAATATCGTCGGTGCGACACTGTTCCCGCACAATATCGGCCTGGGTGCGGCGCGCGATCCCGCGCTGATGCGGCGGATCGGCGAGGTCACCGCGATCGAGCTGCGCGTGACCGGACTCGACTGGACCTTCGCGCCGACGATCGCGGTCGCCCGCGACGACCGCTGGGGACGGACGTACGAGAGCTTTTCCGAAGACCCCGCGATCGTGCGCGACTATGCGCCCGCGCTGGTCGAGGGGTTACAGGGCCGGCGCGGCGCGGCGGACTGGCTCAAGCGCGGCCACGTCATCGCAACCGCGAAGCATTTCCTGGGCGACGGCGGGACGCTAGGCGGGCGCGATCGCGGCGACACCCAGGCGAGCGAGCGCGAGCTGATCCGCCTGTACGCACCCGCCTATGTCGCGGCGCTGGGTGCCGGGGTCCAGAGCGTGATGGCCAGCTTCTCGGGCTGGAACGGCGCGAAGATGCACGGCAACCGCAGCCTGCTGACCGACGTGCTGAAGACGCGCTGGGGATTCGACGGGCTGGTCGTCGGCGACTGGGACGGTCACGCCCGGGTGCCCGGCTGTACGCCGACCGACTGTCCGGCAGCATTGGCGGCGGGCCTGGACATGTACATGGCGCCGGGCAGCTGGAAAGGGATCTACGAAGCGACTCTCGCCGCCGCGCGATCGGGCGCGTTGCCGATGGGCCGGCTCGACGATGCGGTGCGGCGGATCCTGCGCGTCAAGCTGCGCGCGGGGCTGTTCGAGGCGGGGCCGCCGTCGTCGCGCCCCTATGCCGGCCGCTACGAGTTGCTGGGGTCGGCCGAGCATCGCGCGGTCGCGCGCGCCGCGGTCCGCCAGTCGCTGGTCCTGCTCAAGAACAGCGGCGTGTTGCCGCTGAAGCCGCGCGCGCACATCCTGGTGACAGGCGACGGGGCCGATGATGTCGCCAGGCAGTCGGGCGGGTGGACGCTGACGTGGCAGGGGACCGGAACGCGGCCCGAACATTTCCCCGGCGCGACGTCGATCTTCGCGGGTCTGCGCGATGCGGCACGGGCGACCGGCGGGTCGGCCGAAGTGTCCGCAGACGGCCGCTATGCCCGCAAGCCCGACGTCGCGATCGTCGTGTTCGGCGAGGACCCCTATGCCGAGTTCCAGGGGGATCGTGCCGACCTGATGTTCGACGACGCGCGCGGCAGCCTGGCGCTGCTGCAGCGGCTGAAGGCAGCGGGCGTACCGACCGTATCGGTGTTCCTGTCGGGCCGCCCGCTGTGGGTGAACCGCCACATTAACGCGTCGGACGCCTTCGTCGCGGCGTGGCTGCCCGGATCGGAAGGCGGGGGTGTCGCCGACGTACTGTTCGGCAAGGCCGACTTTCGCGGCAAGCTGTCCTTTTCGTGGCCCGGCGACGCGCGAGGGCGGCCGCTCAACGTCGGCGACGCGAGGTATCGCCCGCTGTACCCTTATGGCTATGGGCTGACGCTGAAGGATCGTTCGCGCCCGCGACGGCTGAGCGAAGACCCCGGCATCGCTCCCGACGACCGGCCGACCGGACCGGTGTTCGCCCGGGGGCGCGCGGTCGGTGCGCGGCTGATCCAGATCGATGGCGCGAACGACAGCCCGCAAACGATCACGGGTGCTGCCGACAATGGTGCGCTGGCGGTGCGCGCAGTCGATCGCGATGCGCAGGAGGATGCCCGGGAGGTGACGTGGAGCGGGCGCGGCCGCGGCACCTTTAGCATCGCCAATCCACGCGCCGTGGACCTGTCGGGCGCCGGGCCGCTGGCGATCGAGCTTGCGGTGAAGGTCGATCGCGCGCCGACCGCGCCGGTATCGGTCGAGTTAGCCTGTGGACCCGGCTGCTCGGCGCGCAGCGATGTGACAACGCGCGTCGCCGCGATCGCCGGCCGGGGGTGGCAGACGCTCCACCTGCCGCTGGCCTGCCTGAAGGGGGCCGACCTGTCGCGCGTCACCGTTCCGTTCGCGCTGTCGACCGCCGGCGCGCTGCAACTGACGCTGTCTTCCATCACGCTCGTTCCCGCGAAGGATGCTCCATGTTCCTGACCCTGCTTGCGCCCGTCGCGGTTGCCGCTGCCGCCCAGCCCGCCCTGCCCCGCCCCGCCGACATCCTGGCCGCCACGCGCCGCGTCGCCGACTGGCAGCTGGCGCACCGCACGACGTTCGATCACATGCCCGCCGCGCGTGCGAGCGTCCGCAGCCCGCGCGACTGGCAGCAGGCGACCTTCTGGGTCGCGTTGACCGAACTGGCGACGCGCGACCACCGCTATCGTGCGCCCTTGCTCGAGTTGGGTCGCGCCGAGCAGTGGAAGCTCGGCGCCAACCCCTACCACGCCGACGACCAGCTGATCGCGCAAGTCTGGGAATGGTCCGCACGCAACGGCGCGGGCAAGGCGGCGCTGGCACCGGCCGTCGCCTATTTCGACGCGGTCCTGGCGCATCCTCGCACCGGCAGCCTGGAATTCGTCCCCACCGCGCCGGGCAAGGGGACGTCGGCCTGCACCGATCGCTGGTGCTGGTGCGACGCGCTGTTCATGGCACCACCAACGCTGCTGAAGCTGGCGAAGGCGACCGGCGATCGCCGCTATGCCGATTTCGCCCATGCCGAATTCCGCGCGACGACCGACTATCTGTTCGACCAGCGCGAGCATCTGTATTTCCGCGACAGCCGTTTCTTCGACCGTCGCGACGCGCAAGGCCGCAAGCTGTTCTGGAGCCGCGGCAACGGCTGGGTGATGGGCGGGCTGGTCCGCATGCTGCAGACACTCGACCGCCGCGATCCGCAGCGCGCCTATTACGAACGGCTGTTCCGCGACATGGCGGCGCGGATCGTGACGTTGCAGAAGGCGGACGGTTACTGGGCGCCGTCGCTGCTCGACACCGATCCCGGCACACCGCCCGAATCGAGCGGCACCGGATTCTTCGTCTACGCCTTCGCCTGGGGCGTCAACGCCGGACTGCTCGATCGCGCGACGTACCAGCCCGCGGCGGTGCGCGGCTGGGCGGCGTTGCAGCGCGCGGTGCAACCCGACGGCATGCTCGGCTGGGTGCAGCAGGTCAGCGACCGGCCCGATGCGGTCGCGGCGAACGAGACGCAATATTATGGCACCGGCGCGTTCGTGCTGGCGGGGACGGCGATGCACGACCTGGCAACGGCATCCGCGGGCCGACGCCGCCGATAAACATTGTCGTACAACCCGTTGACACCGTCTGCGGGATTGTAATACATCTCCTGACACCGGTAGCAAAGCCGGCGACGGTGCGCGGTTCAGACGCGCCGCGGTTGGGAGGGACGGAAACGATGCGCGCATTCTCGAAAATGATCTGGCTGGCGTCCACCGCTGCGGCCGGCCTCGCCGTCCCCGGACATGCACAACAGGTGCCCGCCACCCCACCGGCCCAGGCACCCGAACCCGAGCCGGCGGACCCGATCGCCCAAGCGGCGCAAGCGGCCGATGCGGCATCGACCGGCGACATCGTCGTCACCGGTGCGCGCGCGACGCAGCGCACCTCGATCGAGCTCAAGCGCAACTCTTCGGTCATCGTCGACGGGCTGGTCAGCGACGAGATCGGTGCGACCCCGGACAATTCGGTCGGCGACACGCTGGAGCGGATCGCGGGCGTCTCGGCCGACCGGTTCAAGGGCAATGCCAACGAACTGTCGGTGCGCGGCCTGGGGCCGACGCTCAGCTTCTCGACGTTCAACGGCCGCGAGGTCTCGACCGCCGGCGGCGACCGCTCGGTCGCGTTCCAGCAATTCCCGTCCGAACTCGTGAACGGTGTGCTGGTCTACAAATCGCAGCAGGCCGACTTCATCGAGGGCGGCGTGGGCGGCGTCATCGAGCTGCGATCGCTGAAGCCGCTCGACTACGGCAAACGCCGCCTGCAATTCGAGATCCGCGGCGATTTCCAGCCCAAGGCCGACGACGTGTACCAGGAGGACGGCCTGGGTTACCGCGCCAACATCTCCTACACCGACAAGTTCAAAACCGGGATCGGCGATATCGGCATCAGCATCGGTTACCAGCGGCAGGACACGACCGCGCCGGAGGATTACTACAACGCCAATTCGACGTTCCAGCCGTGCAACACATCGGCGCTGAACCCCGGCCTGGTGCTCGGCACCGGCACCGCCGCGCAGCAGCAGGCGCAGCTGATCGCGGCGGGCAGCGGCGTGAACTGCACGGTGGCGACCGCCCCGCGCACCGCGGTGCCCGCGACCGGCGTGGCGGCGGTCACCGTGGGCGAGACGCGCGGCGACGTCTATTTCGCCAATTCGTCGCGCAGCTTCCGGACGCAGCAGACGTCGGAGGTGCGCGACGCCGTGATCGGCGCACTGCAATGGCGGCCGCATCCCGACCTCGACATCTCGATCGACGGACAATATTCCAATCGCGCCAGCCTGGAAAAGCGCAACGTCCTGCAGATCACCGAAGGCTTGCGTGGCATCACGCCGCTGATCGTCGGCAACGGATCGAACGGCTACAGCCCCGGCGCGCTCATCAGCTATCGCGGCAATTCCAACCTCGAGGATCAGCTGGAACGGCGTAACCGTACCGAGGAATATCTCGGCGGCGGGCTGAGCCTGAACTGGACGCCCGGCGACTGGGCGGTCAGCGCCGACGCATCCTATTCGCGGTCGCACCGCACCGAAACGCAGAAGCAGACGCGGATGCGGTCGACCACGCGGGTCGGTTACACGCTGACCTATCTCGACGACTTCGTCGTGCCGAACGTCACCTTCGACAACTTCGACGTGACCAACCCGGCCAACTTCCTGGCGACCGCCGCCAACGCCGTCTACGCGCGCAACCGCTTCGTCACCGACCGCAAGGACGAGATCGTCGCCGGCCGGTTCGACGTCGCCCGCAATTTCGACGGCTTCCTGACCAACCTGAAGTTCGGCGCGCGGGTGTCCGACCACCACCGCACCAACGACAACGCGCGCAACAACGACCTGAACACCCTGGTCGCGATCAACGGCCAGACGCCGGCGCAACTCATCACCGCGGCCAACCAGAACTGTCGCGCGCCGTTCACCACGCAGTCGTACATGGCGGGCCAGGGGACCAACCTGACCAACTGGGCGACGTTCGACAACGACTGCCTGTTCCGCACCTTCACCGGCAGCGACGACGCGCTGCCCTATCCGACCGACGGTCGCGACCCGAGCGACATCGACGTGACCGAGCGGATCTATTCGGCGTACGGCATGGCCAGTTTCCGGTCGCAGGGATCGCTGCCGTTCAGCGGCAACATCGGCCTGCGCTATGTGCGCACCGACGTATCGTCGATCGGCTTCCGCCAGGCGTACATCATCACGATCGATCCGGGTGCCGACACCTATACCGTCGCGGTCGATCCGACCGGCGCACTGACGCAACAGACCGCGAAGGGCCGCTCACAATATCTGCTGCCCAGCACCAACGTCGCATTCGAGCTGAACGACCGGTTGAAACTGCGGCTGGCCGGCTACCGCGCCATCGCGCGCTCGGGGATCGAAAGCTTCGGCGCGGGGATCAACCTGAATCCCTCGACCGGCACCGGCACCAACAACATCATCTTCAACGCGACGACGGGCAATCCGGACCTGAAGCCCCTGCGCGCATGGAATGCCGACGCCAGCCTGGAATTCTATGCGTCGAAGGACACGATCCTGGCGCTGGCGGGCTATTACAAATGGATCGACGGCGCGGTGGTCGGGCGGTCAGAGCCGCGCCCGACCGACATAACCGTGACGACGACCACGACGGTACCCGGTGCGCCGCGCGACACGCGCACCTTCACGATCAATCCGGTCGGTCCGGCCAACGACCTCGACACCCGCCACCTCTACGGCGTCGAGGCGACATTCAGCCACGCGCTGACCTGGCTTCCGGCGCCGTTCGACGGGTTCGGCATCAACGGGTCGGCCAACCGCGCGTTCGCCGATTTCGTGTTCCCCGACACGTCGCCACTCGCGCCGTACCTCAGCCCGGAAAATCTGATCGGCCTGTCGAAGTTCACGGCCAGCGGATCGGTCTATTACGAGAAATGGGGCCTCTCGCTGCGCGCGAACTATCGCTATCGTTCGGACTATTTCAAGCCGAACGGCGGCACCAATCGCAGTGTGCGGCCGGGCAGCTACCTGAACCTGTCGGCGCAGTACAACGTCACGAAGCGCGTCCAGCTGAAGGCCCAGGCACTGAACGTCACCGGCACCAAGGACGTTTTCTACAAGGGCGGCTACGACAGCATCGCCGAAGTCTCGAACAGCGGGACGCAATATTTCTTCGGCTTCCGGGTCCGCCTGTAGATGCGTCGTCCACATTCCCAGCTTGGCAGGATCATTCTCCTCCCGATCCTCGCCGTCACCGCCGTCGCGGGCACCAGCCTCGCGGCGGCGGATTTTTCGGTGCCCAGGCTGACGACGCCATCGACCTGCAAGGGCGTGGAGGGTCATGCCGCCGCGTTCGGGGGGCGGCGCACCTTCCTGCTCGATCCCGCCGAGCTGTCTGCGATCAAGGCGTCGCGCGACAGCGATCCCGCCGTCCGCGCCGCCTATGCCGATCTGCTCGTGCGCGCCGATGCGGCGCTCGCCCGCAAACCCGGTTCGGTGATGGACAAGACCACCATCCCGCTGTCCGACGACCGTCACGACTATCTGAGCCTGGCGCCCTATTGGTGGCCCGACCCCGCCGATCCCAAGGCGCCCTATGTCCGCCGCGACGGGGAGGTGAACCCCCGCCGCGATACCAGGGCGTTCGACCGCACCGCGCTCGGTCGGCTGGTCGGCGACAGCGAGACGCTGGCGATGGCCTATTATTACAGCGACGATCCGAAATACGCGACCAAGGCGGCGCAGCTGATCCGCACCTGGTTCCTCGATCCCGCAACGCGCATGAACCCGAACATGAACTACGCACAGGCCGTGCCCGGACGCGAGAACGGCCGCGCCGAGGGGGTACTCGACACCAGCGGATTCATGACCGTCATCGACGCCGCGGGCCTGATCGCGCCATCGGGCGCGCTGACCGCCGAGGAAACGACCACGCTGGAGAACTGGTTTGCGCGCTACGTCGATTGGATGCTCAAGAGCGCGAACGGCCGCGAAGAACAGGCGGCGAAGAACAACCATGGCATCTGGTACGATGCGCAACTGACCCACTTCGCGCTGTTCGCGCGCCGCCCCGACGTGGCGACGCGCACCGTCACCGGCTTCCCGAAGATGCGGATCGCCGCACAATTCGCCCCCGACGGCTCCCTGCCCGCCGAACTCGGCCGCACCCGCAGCTTCCATTATTCGATCTTCGCGCTCGATCCGGCCTATGACGTCGCGGCACTGGGTCGGTGCGTCGGCCTCGACCTGTGGTCCTACGCCGATGCGAAGGGCCGCGGGCTGCGCAAGGCGACCGACTATCTGGCCGGCTACCGCGGTCGCAAGGATGCCTGGCCGTACAGGGAAATGAGCTGGTCCGATGGCGAGCTCGACACCCTGCTGGTTCGGGGCAATGCCGCGTGGGGCCGCGGGACCTATTCGGCCGTCCCGGCGGGCACCGAAACGCTGCGTCATCGACGCTGACGATCCGGCACCGTCAGCATAGCAGGGAAGCACGACGTCCATGTTCGTATCGCGCAAGCACATGATCCTCGCCGGGCTGACGGCGGCCGCCGCCGTCGCATCGTTCGACGCCGCGGCGCAGGATCGCGGCACCTTCGTCGGCGGGACGGTGCCGATGAACCAAGTGGTGACGCGTCGCATCCAGCCGCAGACCGAGAAACTGCTGATCGGCCTTTCGCGGGACGGCCGGGACTATGCGATCGACGGCGTCCCGGTCTTCAACGGCAGCGACAAGTTCCTGCCCGGCAAGATCGCGATCGGCCTGGCCGATTTCCTGGGCGACATCCCCGATGGCGATCCGCGCCTGCCCGGCTATCTCGCCAGTTTCCGCAAGATCGCGAAGATGACGGTCGACGATCCCAACGACAGCTGGGGCATCTATTACTACATTTCGGCGATCGACCAGCTGCGCAAGGCCGGACGGCTCGACGCGGCGATCGACCGGCTGACGCTGGCGAAGCTGAAGGTGCGGCTCGACTGGCGCAGCTTCGTCGATACCGCCAGCTACGAGTTGATCGATCACCCGAACAACTATTATTGCGTCGCCTTCGCGATCGCACGGCTGCGGACGCAACTCGGCTGGGAGCCGCGCGAGGGCAGCGACCGGCTCTACGCCGCGATGGTGAAGCATTACCGCGAATATTCGGGCGCGTACGGCTTTGCCGACGAGACCGACGGGGCCGGCCGCTTTGACCGCTACAGCGTGCTGCTGGCCGGCGAGATCGCGCAGCGCTTCGTCCAGACCGGTGAGAAACCGCCCGCCGAAGTGCTCGACTGGCTGCGCAAGTCGGCCGACGTGATGCTGCAACGGGTCAACCTCGACGGCCACGGTTTTGAATATGGCCGCAGCATCGGACCCTATGGCGAGACGTCGATCGTCGAGGTGCTGATCGCCGCCGCCGCGACCGGCGTGCTCACCCCGGCCGAGATGGATATGGCCTATGCCTACGCTTCCAGTGCTGCGCAGCATTATGTCGCGTTCTGGACGAGTCCGCGCACCGGATCGGTCGATCTGTGGGACGGCGGGCGCCGCACCGATGCCTATCGCGGCAAGTTCCGGATTCTGGGCGAGAACCTGTCGCTGACGCACCAGTTCACCTATACCAACGCGGCGTGGAACGCGCTCGGCTATCGCGATCGGATGCCGACGCCCGCCTTCGCGAAGCTCGCCGCCGCACTGCCGAAGCGGACGGTGACGTGGTTCGCCAGGGGCACATATGATCGGCTGCTGGTCACGTGGCGTGATCGCGGGCGCGTCATCAGCCTGCCGGTCATCAACGGCGGCGATTCGCAGCACGATCACAATCCCTATTTTCCGATCCCCTTCTCTCCCGGCATGCTGGAGGGCGTGGCGGACGGCGATGCCCCGCTGATGGTGCCGCGCATCGCGCTGGCGGACGGGACGGTCGTCATGCCGCTCGCCTATTTCCGCGATGCGAAGGTCGAGACGCGGGGTGCGACGACGATCGTGACGTGGCGCCAGACCGAGGTCGATCGCATGGGTCAGAAGGCACCGGTGCCGGACCCGCGCTTCAGCGTCGCGACGCGGTACGAGTTCTCCCCCGGGCAGATTCGCCGGACCGATGTGTTCACGCCGACCGCGCCGATCGATGTGGCCGGCATCACGCTGGCGTTCGGCACCTTCTCAGGCAGGCCGGTGACGCAGGGTGCCGCGACCCGCTTCGGCGCGGGGGCGGTGCGCAGCTTCACCACCACCGGCCTGCCGCAATGCCAGGCCACGCCGGCCGCGACCGACGCCGAATATCACGCCGCGGGTGGCGCGATGACGACGAAGCTGGTGTGTTCGGCCGGCGCGCGGAAAGTCGCCGCACCGTTCACGGTGGGCTGGACGTTGCGCTACAAATGAGCATCACGCGGCGCATGGCCGTCGCCGGCGGTACGGCGCTATGGGCGATGCCGCTGGCGGCGTTCGACCTGCCGTCGGCCGACCGGCGGCGGCTGATCGCGCAGGCCGATGGCTATCTGTCGCTCGCCCCGCGCACGACGACATCAGCGATCGCGCCGCGCAGTCCTGGCGGGCCGCATGATTATTATTCCGAGGCCGACTATTGGTGGCCGGACCCCGCCAACCCGCGCGGACCCTATGTTCGCCGCGACGGCCTGTCGAACCCCGACAAATTCGATCACCACCGCGACGCGATGATCGAACTCAGCCTGGCCGTACCCGCGCTGGTCGCTGCGTGGAAGGCGACGGGCGACATCCGCTACGCACGTCATGCCGAACGCTTCCTCGACGCGTGGTTCGTCGATCCCGCCACGGCGATGACGCCCAACCTGCAATATGCCCAGGCGATCATCGGCGTGAACACCGGGCGCGGGATCGGCGTGATCGATACGCTGCACCTGGTCGAGGTCGCGCGCGCCGTCGCGGTGCTGGACGGCGGGCGCCGCTTCCGGCTGGCGCATGGCAGGGAGGTGCGGGCGTGGTTCGCCGCCTATCTCGACTGGCTGACGACATCGAAGAACGGCACCGAGGAACGTGACGAGCGCAACAACCACGGCACGTGCTGGGCCCTGCAGGCAGCGGCGTTCGCGCGACTGACCGGTAACCGCGACGCGATCGCGCTCTGCGCCGAGCGTTTCCGCACCCGGCTGATCCCCGACCAGATCGCCGCCGACGGATCGCAACCGCTCGAACTCGCGCGGACGAAGCCCTATGGCTATTCGCTGTTCAATCTCGACGCGCTCGCCGCGCTGGCGCAGGTCGCCTCGACACCGGGCGACGACCTGTGGCGCTTCGCGACGCCCGACGGCCGATCGCTGGCAAGGGCACTCGCCTTCATGGTCCCGTACATCCGCGACAGGCGGCGCTGGCCGTATGCGCCGGATGTCGAGTATTTCGACCAGTGGCCGACCCGTCATATCAGCCTGCTCTTCGGCGCGCAGGCTCTGGGGCAGCCCGCGTACCGGCACCTCTGGGCATCGCTCAAACCGATCCCGTCGGTGCGCGAGGTCATCCGCAACATGCCGCTGCGCCAGCCGACCCTGTGGCTCGACTGACATGATGCGGTTCGCCTTGGTCCTGCTGGTGGTCTCGACACCCGCGCAGGCCGCCGACATCGCCGTAGCGCGCTTCGGTACGACGACAAAGGGACAGCCGGTGTCGCGCATCACGATGACCAACGACCGCGGCATGCGCGTCAGCGTCCTTAGCTATGGCGCGACACTGACCGAGATCGCCGTGCCCGATCGCAACGGCCGCAATCGCAATGTCGTCCTGAGCCTGCCCGACATGCCCGCGTATGAACGCAGCGCACGACGCTGGGGCGGGATCGTCGGCCGCTACGCCGGGCGGATCGACGGCGCGGCATTCCGGCTGAGCGGTACGACCCACCGGCTGGAACCGGGCCGCAACGGCGTGACGCTGCACGGTGGCAGCGACGGGTATGACAAGCGGCCGTGGCAGGTGACGACGGCGCATGATGCCCGATCGATGGCCGCGACGTTCACACTCGTCAGCCCCGATGGCGACCAGGGTTTCCCCGGTCGACTGACGGTGCAGGTCACCTATCGGCTGCAGCGCGCGGCCGACACGCTGGTCATCGAATATCGCGCGACCACCACCGCACCGACGCCGTTCAACCCGACCAACCACCTGTTCCTGAACCTGGCCGGCGCAGGCAGCGGAACGATCGAGGGGCACCGCATGCGGCTGATGGCGGATCGCTATGCGGACACCGACGCGCGCAAGATCCCGACCGGACGATTGCTGCCGGTCGCAGGCACGCCGCTCGATTTCCGCGTGGTCCGCGCCATCGATCCGACGCGCGCGCATCCGCTGCTCACCGCCTCGAACGGGTTCGACCATAGTTATGTCGTACGATCGCGACCCGCTACGCGACCGCTGCCCGTGGCGATTCTCGCCGAACCCGTCAGCGGCCGGCGACTGACGATCGCCAGCACCGAACCGGCGCTGCAGGTCAATTCGGGCAACGGCTTCGACGGCAGCGAGACGGGCAGCGAGGGTATCGCCTATCCGACATACGCCGGCATCGCGCTGGAAACCCAGCATCTGCCCGACAGTCCGAACCGACCGACCTTTCCGACCACGATCGTGACGCCGGGCCGCGCGTTCCGGTCGGTGACCGAATATCGCTTCTCGGCCGATACAAGAATTGTCACACAAAAGATGTAATACATCCTTGACCGCTACGGAGCCGCCCGATAGCAGCGGTCGCCGGCAACAGACGCTCGGACGGAGCGCGACGGTTCAGGGGGATGTGACATGAAGGCGATGTTTCTGCTGTGCGCTTCGGTTCTGGCGATTGCGGGTGCGACGCCATCCATCGCGCAGGACGTGCCCGATCCCGCGACCGAGGGCGGCGATATCGTCGTCACCGGCATCCGCCAGTCGATCGCCCGCGCGGCCGAGATCAAGCGCGATTCGCCGCAGGTTCTCGACGTCATCACGTCCGAGGATGTCGGCAAGCTGCCCGACGCCAATGTCGCCGAGGCGTTGCAGCGCGTGACCGGCGTCCAGATCACCCGCGTGTTCGGCGAGGGTCAGGCGGTCAACATCCGCGGCCTGCAACAGGTCCGCGTCGAGGTCGATGGCCGCACGTTGCTTGGCTTCTCCGCGCGCGTCTCCCCGCCGGAGAACGACAATCTCGGGCGGTCGTCGGGACTCGACTCGGTTCCCTCGTCACTGTTCGGGCGGCTGGAAGTCCGCAAGTCGCCGCTGGCAAGCCAGGTCGAGGGCGGCCTGGGCGGATCGGTCAACCTGGTCACGCCCAAGCCGTTCGATTTCAAGAAGACCACGCTGACCGCGCAGGTCCAGGGAACCTGGTCGCAGGAAGCCGACAAATTCGAGCCCGGCGTGACCGGCCTGTTCACGACGACCCTCGCCGACGGCCGGATCGGCGTGCTGATCTCGGGCGAATACCAGAAGCGTACGTCGAACCTGCAACTGTTCGAGCGCAACAATTTCTTCAACAGCCTGAACGGCGGCACCGCGAACGTGTTCGCGCCGCGACTGCTGCAATATGAGAATGTCGATATCGACCGGTCGCGGCTGGGCATCAACGGATCGGTGCAGTTCCAGGTCGCGCCGCATTTCGTGCTGACCGCCGATGGCCTGTATTCCAAGGTCGAGGCGAACCGCACCAACCAGTTCCTCGCCTTCAACCTGGGCACCAGCGCGACCGCGCGGATCATCAACGATGCGGTGATCGACGACGGATACATCGTCGCCGGATCAGCCCCCGGCAACATCCGTACCGGCAACCAGCATCGCGAGGATCCGGCCGCCAGCTATCTCTTCGGATTGAACGGCAAATATGACGACGGCACGCTAACGCTGGAGGGCGACGGCTATTTCAGCCGCGGCACGTTGCGCCAGAAGATCGAGGTCGTGACGCTGCAGACCGCGAACAACGCGGTCATCGGCCGGTTCGATTTCCGCGGTGCCACCATCCCCGGCCTCACGCTGACGACCGCGGCCGGCACGGCGTTCGATCCGACCGCGATCGCCAACTACCCCGCCCGCACCGACCTGCTGACGCTGCGCGCCAACGCGCTGCCCGCGTCACTGGAGGAACGGACCGGGCGTTTCGACATCGGGTACGACGCGGGCGGCGGCGTCACGTTGAAGGCGGGCCTGCGCTACGTCGATCTGCGCGCGAAATCCGAGGCGTTCCGCAGTCGCGCCGACGTGGCCATCGCAGCGTTGCAGCCCTATCTGACAGCGGGCGATCCGAACTTCCTGTCGAGCATCGCCGGCAATTTCCCGCGCGCATTCCTGAGCGGCACGCCCGATGCCGCCTTCATCCTCGAACGTGTGCTCGCAGCCGAGCCCAACCTGACCGGCGACCCCACCGGCACCCTGCGGCGCAACGCCGCGCGCGATTACGACCTGCAGGAAAAGACGATCTCGGGCTATCTGATGTTCGATGCGAGCGCAGAGATGTTCGGCCGACCGGTGCGCGCCAATGCCGGCGTCCGCATCACCCACACCGATTTCTCGGTCGATACCTTCACCCAGCGCGGCACCGCGCTGATCCCGACGACCGACACCAACGATTACATCAACGTCCTGCCCAGTGCGAACCTGACGCTGAACGCCACCGACCGGCTGCTCGTCCGCCTGTCCGCCTCGCAGACGCTGCAGCGTGCCGGCATCGCCGAACTCGCGCCATCGACCTTTGTCGATGCGACCAACCTGACGTCGAGCGGCGGCAATGCCGCGCTGGAGCCGCCGATCGCCAGCAACCTCGACCTGTCGATCGAATATTACACCGGGCCGACCTCGCTGATCTCGGGCGCGTTCTTCTACAAGGACGTGCAGAACTTCATCGCGACGAACACCACCGAACAGGTCATTCCCGGATTCGAGAGCCTGGGCGTCATCCGCGTCGTGCGCCCGGACAATGTCGCCTCGGCCAAGGTCAAGGGGTTCGAGGTCGGCGTCACCCAGTTCCTCGATTTCCTGCCCGCACCCTTCGACGGGTTCGGCGTGATCGCCAACTATACCTACGCCGACAGCAAGGACAGCAACGGCTTTCCGCTGGTCGCCACATCGAAGCACAGCTACAATCTGATCGGCCTGTACGAAAAGGGCCGGCTGTCGGCGCGGATCGCGTACAACTGGCGCGACGACGCGGTGTTCGAGTTCACGCAGGGCCGCCCGGACGTGATCGCCGCGCGATCGCAGCTGGATGCGCAACTCGGCTTCGACCTGTCGGACCATTTCGCGCTTTCGCTGCAGGCACAGAACCTGACGCCAAGGGATTCGGCGACCGTCGAGGTCAGCAACTTCAACCGCGAGGCGATCAACAGCTATGCCCTGTCGGAGCGCCGCTTCACCATCGGCCTGCGCGCGAAATTCTAGCGTCCGGCGGATGACGACGTTACCTGCCGGCGGGTGCCGCGCCGTGGAGGATGAATGACCGATAGCTGGCTGACGCAGACGATGCGGTGGTTCGGGCCGCGCGATCCCGTATCGCTGGCCGACATCCGCCAGGCGGGGTGCAGCGGCGTCGTCACCGCGCTGCACGAGATCCCGAACGGGCAGGTCTGGCCGATCGACGCGATCCGCGAACGCCGCGCGCTGATCGCGGCCGCGGGCATGGACTGGACGGTGGTCGAAAGCCTGCCGGTCCACGAAGGGATCAAGACCGGCAGCGCGGATTGCGCGCGCCTGATCGACGCCTATCGCGCCAGCCTGCGCAACCTCGCGGCGTGCGGGATCGCCGTCGTCACCTATAATTTCATGCCCGTGCTCGACTGGACGCGTACCGACCTGTCCTATCCGATGCCGACCGGCGCGCGGGCGTTGCGGTTCTCGATGGCCGCGGCGGCGGCGTACGACCTGCATATCCTTGCCCGGCCGGGCGCGGCGCGCGACTATGATGCCGGCATGCTGGCGGCGGCCCGGGACCATCATGCCACGCTGAGCGCTGCCGATGCGGCGGTGCTGGAAGACACGATCATCGCCGGCCTGCCGGGCGCCGAACAGAGCTTCGGTCGCAGCGACCTGCTCGCCGCGATCGCCGCCTATGACGGCATCGACGCGGCGGCGCTGCGCGACAATCTGATCCGCTTTCTGGAGGCGGTGTGTCCGCTGGCCGACGAACTGGGCATCACGCTGGCGATCCATCCCGACGATCCGCCCGTGCCGCTGTTCGGCCTGCCGCGGATCGTCAGTACGCAGGACGACCTCGACGCGATCGTCGCGCGTGTGCCCAACCGGTCGAACGGCCTGTGCTTCTGCACCGGATCGCTCGGTGTGCGCCCCGACAACGACATCGTGGCCATGGTCCGCCGGTTCGGATCGCGCATCGCGTTCCTGCACCTGCGCAACACGATCGGGTCGGCACACGACGCGTTTCATGAAAGCGACCATCTGTCGGGCAATGTCGACATGGCGGCGGTGATGGCCGCGGTGGTGGAGATTTCGGATCGCGAGTCCCGCAGCATCCCGATGCGACCCGATCACGGCCACCAGATGCTCGACGACCTGACCAAGAGCACCAATCCCGGCTATTCGGCGATCGGCCGGCTGCGCGGACTGGCGGAGCTGCGCGGGCTGGAAATGGGGATCCGCTTTTCCGCGCACTGAGCATTCGGCAGGCGGATCGCTTTGCGGCGCGTCCTGGCTTAATCTCGGCCGATGACCCATTCCCCCAATATTCGCGTCGGCATCGGCGGCTGGACCTACGAACCGTGGCGCGGCGGCGTGTTCTATCCCGAAAAATGGCCGATCAAGCGCGAGCTCGAATATGCCGCGGGCAGACTCACCGCGATCGAGGTCAACGGCACCTATTATTCGGGCTTCAAGCCCGCGACGTTCGCCAACTGGCGCGACGCGACGCCCGACGGTTTCGTCTTCGCGCTCAAGGCCTCGCGCTTCTGCACCAACCGCAGGATTCTTGCGGACGCGGGCGAATCGGTGATGCGGTTCGTGGGTCAGGGCATCGTCGAGCTGGGCGACAAGCTTGGGCCCATCCTCTGGCAGTTCATGGCGACCAAGACATTTGATACCGAAGACTTCGGCGCGTTCCTGAAACTGCTGCCCGCCGCGCACGACGGCATCGCGCTGCGCCACGCGGTGCAGGTCCGGCATGACAGTTTCGCGGTGCCCGAATTCGTCGCGATGTGCCGCGCCGCCGGGGTGGCGATCGTCTATGCGCAGTCCGACGACTACCCGGGACTTGCCGACGTGACGGGCGATTTTGTCTATGCCCGGCTGGAGACGGCGGTAGCGGACGAACCGGCGGGCTACGCCCCGGCCGAACTCGATCGCTGGGCGGTGACGGCCAGGGACTGGGCCGCGGGCCTGGAGCCGGACGGCCTGCCCTATGTGACCCGCGCCGCCACGCCGGCACCGCGCGACACGTTCCTGTTCTTCATCGGCGGCGCGAAGGAGCGCAACCCGGCCGCCGCGCAGGCGCTGATCGGGCGGCTTTAGCGGTGCCGGATCTCGTAGATCACATGGGGTTTCATTTCGCCGGCCATCAGCCGCAGCACGACGCCGGGGCGCAACACGCCCCCGATCTTTTCCATCGCGCCGCGTGATCGCACGTTGGTCTCGCCGACGGTGAATACGACCGTGCCGACGTCACGGTGGATATGATCGAGCATCAGCCGCTTGATCTCGGCATTATAGCCCCCGCCCCAGTGGCTGCGCGCGAGATAGGTCCAGCCGATCTCGATCTCGTCGCTGTCGGGCGACCAATTGTCGTAGCGACTCGAGCCGATCACCGCGCCGGTGGCCGTGTCGATGATCGTCAGAGCGCCTCCACTGGCGATTCCGGCGTCGAAATAGGCGCGGAAGACATCTTCCTGCCAGCGATCATGCGCGGGGTGGACCGCCCACAACAGGCGGTCCGACGCAATCGCGAACAACGCGTCCCAATCGTCCGGCGTGCTCGGACGTAGACGGACGCGCTCGCCCTCCAGCAGCGGCTGGCGGTCGGGACCCATCAGAACGCCGCGATCCCCGTGATGGCGCGGCCCAGGATCAGCCCGTGGACGTCGTGCGTACCCTCGTACGTGTTGACCGTCTCGAGGTTGATCGCGTGGCGCAGGACGTGGAAATCGGCCGAGATGCCGTTGCCGCCATGCATGTCGCGGGCGACGCGGGCGATATCGAGCGCCTTGCCGCAATTGTTGCGCTTGATGATACTGATAGCTTCGGGGGCCAGCGTGCCCTCGTCGAACATCCGCCCACAGCGCAGCGCCGCCTGCAGCCCCAGCGCGATCTCGGTTTCCATGTTGGCAAGTTTCAGCTGGACCAGCTGCTTCGATGCCAGCGGCACGCCGAACTGCTGGCGGTCGAGCGTATACTGGCGCGCCGCGTTCATGCAGGCTTCGGCCGCGCCCATCGTGCCCCAGGCGATGCCGTAGCGCGCGCGGTTCAGGCAGCCGAACGGCCCTTTGAGCCCCTGGACTTCGGGCAGCAGCGCGTCTTCGCCGACCTCGACCCCGTCCATCACGATCTCGCCGGTGATCGACGCGCGCAGGCTCAGCTTGCCCTCGATCTTGGGCGCAGACAGCCCGGCCATGCCCTTTTCGAGCACGAAGCCCTTGATCCCGCCGCCGTGCGCTTCGGACTTGGCCCAGACGACAAACACGTCCGCGATCGGCGCGTTGGTGATCCACATCTTGGACCCGGTCAGGCGATAGCCGTCCGCCGTCTTCTCCGCCCGCGTCCGCATGCCGCCGGGGTCCGATCCCGCGTCCGGCTCGGTCAGGCCGAAACAGCCGACGAGTTCGCCGCTGGCCAGGCCGGGCAGATACTTCCGCCGCTGTTCTTCCGAGCCATAGGCGTGGATCGGATACATCACGAGGCTCGACTGGACGCTCATCGCCGAGCGATAGCCGGAGTCCACCGCCTCGACCTCGCGCGCGACCAGGCCGTAGGAGACATAGCCGAGGCCAGCGCCGCCGTACGCCTCGGGAATCGTCGCGCCGAGCAGACCGAGCGCACCCATCTCGCGCATGATCGCACGGTCGAAATGCTCGTCCAGATACGCGCGCGTCACCCGCGGCAGCAGCTCGCCCTGCGCATAGTCGCGCGCGGCATCGCGAACCATCCGTTCCTCGTCGGTCAGCTGCGCGTCGAGCGCGAACGGATCCTGCCAGTCGAACCGGCCCATGTCAGCCATCGTGAAAGTTCCTTCAGATGCCGGGGGTCTGCCCGGCCGAAACGGGAGCCGCGGGATCGGCGGCTGCCGGTGCCGAAGCCGGTGCCGCCGGTGCCGGTAGCGCGGGGTCTGCGCGGCCGTTGATCGCGGCCAGTTCCAGCGTGTTCAGTGCACGGCGCGCGTCGATGTAGCGCTTGGCCGCGTCGATCCAGCTCGTCGCCTCCGCCGCGCCGGGCATGCGCCCCACCTCGGCGACCACGCCCTCGACATGACCGGCGTCGAGCATCCGGCGCGCGCGAGTCAGGCGGTCGTTGGGTCGCGGGCTGGGTGTGCTTTCGCGGCGCAGCACGACCAGGTTGGACATCTCTCGCCACGCCGCCGTCAGGAAGCCGTCACGGGTCGATCCGCTGGTCAGCTGCGGCGCGATGCGGTCCAACCCCTCGCGCAGGTCGCCCAGCGTGACCGGGTCCTTTGCCGCGGCGATGACGGTCGCCATCGCCTGCGGCTGGTCGGCCGAGAAGCGTTCGCGGAGCTGCCCCTCGACATAGCCGAGCTGCAATCCGCGATCGAGCGCGCGCCGCGCGGCGAAGGCGACCATCAGCCCCTCGGCCCGGCGCGCATAGCCCGCGGCGGTGCGCGACGCGGCATCGGTCGCGGCGATCCGCGCCTCGATATCGCGCAGCTGCGTGTCCAGCACGGCCTCGCGCCCGGCCAGTCCCTCCAGCGTGATCGGTGCGGCCGCAGTGATCGTGGGCTGGGCGGTCGCGGCCGCGGGCCGCGCCACGGCAGTCTGCGCCACGGGTTGCGCCGACGTGCGCCACGACTCGATCACCGGCAGCACGAAGTACATCGCGACGATGCCGAGGACGAACGCCAGTCCCGCAACGATCCAAATCCCGCGGCCACGGCGCGCCGGCGCGGGCTGGGGGACGAAGCTTGGCGCCGGTTCGGGCGCGATGGGCGGTAGGTCGCCGGTCATCGCCGCGTTATCCGCGCGCGGGCGCGCCGCGTCAATCAGCCAAGCGACAGCGTAGCGGCGATGATTGCATCGTCGGTCGGCCGGTCCGCAACGGCCACGCTGCGCCAGCCCGGACCGGCGGCTGCCGCTGCCGCGGCGCTGATCGCGACGATGTCCACCCGGGAGCGGTCGGCCATCCGTCCGGCCAGCGCCTGTCCGGCGCGCGGCGAGTGGATCATGGCGATGCTGCCGACCAGCGGCGACAGGTCCGGCGCCAGCGCGTCGCTGGCATAGACCACGATCGTGTCGGCACCCGCCAGCGGCCTGTGCTCACGCCCCGCCAGTCGTAGGATCCGGCCCGGCGGATCCAGCGCGTCGACCCCGCCGCTGCCGACTGCGACCACATCGAACCCCGCCGCCCGCGCTGCCACCGCCGTCGCTGCGCCGACGGCATGAACGGGCAGGCTGCGCAGCGCCGCCAGCCCCGCCCCTGCGTGCCGCAACGCATTGGCGCTGGTCAGCAGCAGCGAATCATACCGGCGCGGATCGGGGACGTCCCAGGCGACCGGCGCGACCGCGAACAGCGGCAGGCGCAGCGCGGTGCGGCCCAGCGCCGCGATCCGCGCCGCGGTGACCGCATTCTCCGGCTCGGGCCGCAGTACCGCGATCCGGCGGCTCATCCCCCGAACAGCCGGCGGACGGCATCGGGTGCGAGCGACAGCAGCTTGTCGGACAGTGCCCGCGACACGGCGGGGTCGCCCGGCGCGCCGCTTTCCTGCGCGGCGACGTGCGCGCTGCCATCCTCGGCATAGAGCGCCGCGTCGATCGTCAGGATCGCGCCCTCGATCCGCGCCAGCGCGGCGACCGGCGAGTGACAGTCGGCGACCAGCGCAGCAAGCAGGGCGCGTTCCGCCAGGACGCAGGCGCGGGTCAGAGGATGGTCGATCGCGGTCAGCCGCGCCCGCGTCGCGTCGTCGTCCGACCGGCATTCGATCCCGACCGCCCCCTGTGCAGGGGCGGGCAGCATTTCCGCCACCGGGATCGCGACACCGACGTCATGCCGCCCGAGCCGTTCAAGTCCGGCGGCGGCGAGCAACGTCGCCTCGGCTTCGCCCGCCGCCAGCCGCGCCAGCCGGGTATCGACATTGCCGCGGAACATCACCGGTTGCAGGTCGGGCCGCAGGGACCGCACCTGCGCAGCGCGGCGCGGACTGCTGGTGCCGATCCGCGCGCCGGGCGGCAGCGCCTCGAACGACGTCGCGCCGACCAGCCGGTCCCGCACGTCGGCGCGCGCCAGCATCGCGACGATCGCGATCGCGTCGGGGCGCACCGTCTCGACATCCTTCATCGAATGTACCGCGCAGTCGATGTCGCCGGCCAGCAGCGCGCGGTCGAGTTCCTTGGTCCACAGTGCCTTGCCGCCGATCTCGGCCAGCGGCCGGTCCTGCACCCGGTCGCCGGTCGTACGGATCACGACGATCTCGACCGCCAGCCCGGGATGCGCGGCGACCAGCGCATCGCGGACCATCGCGGCCTGGGTGAGCGCGAGCGGCGAACCGCGGGTGCCGAGGCGAAGGACAGTCATCGCCCACGCCACTGGCGCAACCGCGGCCCTTCGACAAGCTCGGGACGAACGGTTAGAGGCTTGCGCCATGTTGATCCTCGGCCTGGAATCGAGCTGCGACGAGACGGCGGCGGCGCTGGTCACCGGCGATCGTCGGGTACTTTCTCACGCGCTGGCGGGGCAGGAGGAGGCGCACCGGCCGTTCGGCGGCGTCGTGCCGGAAATCGCGGCGCGCGCGCATGTCGAGATCATCGGCCCGCTGGTGACGCGCGCGCTGGACGAGGCGGGGGTGACGCTGGCCGACGTCGATGCCGTGGCCGCGACCGCCGGCCCCGGGCTGATCGGCGGCGTGATGGTCGGGCTGGTCACCGGCAAGGCGCTGGCGCATGCAGCGGGCAAGCCGCTGGTCGCGGTCAACCATCTGGAGGGACATGCGCTGTCGCCGCGACTCGCCGATCCCAGCTTAGAATTTCCCTATCTGCTGCTGCTCGTCTCGGGCGGGCATTGCCAGATTTTGCTGGTCGAGGGCGTCGGCGCGTATCGCCGGCTGGCGACGACGATCGACGATGCTGCGGGCGAGGCGTTCGACAAGACCGCCAAGCTGCTGGGGCTGGGCTTTCCCGGCGGTCCGGCGGTCGAGCGCGCGGCGCTGGCCGGGAATCCTCGCGCGGTGAAGCTGCCGCGGCCCCTGCTCCATACCGACGAGCCGCATTTCTCGTTCGCCGGGTTGAAGGCGGCGGTCGCCCGCGCGGTCGGTACCGCCAGCGCAGAGGATCTGGCCGCATCGTTCCAGCAGGCGGTGGTCGATTGCCTGGTCGATCGCACACGGCGAGCGCTGGATCGTGCGCCGACGGTCACCGCGCTGGTCGTGGCCGGCGGAGTCGCCGCGAACGGACAGGTCCGCGCCGCGCTGGAGACGCTGGCAGGTGTGCACGGCCTGCGCTTCGTCGCGCCGCCGCTGTGGCTGTGCACCGACAATGCCGCGATGATCGCCTGGGCCGGGGCGGAGCGATTCGCCGCCGGCCTGACCGACCCGCTCGACGCGCTGGCGCGCCCGCGCTGGCCGCTCGATCCGTCGGCCGAGGTCGTGCGCGGGGCGGGAGTGAAGGCATGAGGATAGGCGTCATCGGCGGCGGCGCATGGGGCACCGCCCTGGCGCAGGTCGCGGCGCGCGGCGGCGAACCCGTGCTGCTGTGGGCGCGCGAGGGCGATGTCGTCGCATCGATCAACACGACGCGGCAGAACAGCCTGTTCCTGCGCGGCGTACCCCTGTCCGAATCAATCACCGCGACAGGCGACCTGGGCGACCTGTCCCCGTGCGATGCGCTGCTGGTGGTCGCACCAGCGCAGCATGTCCGCGCGGTGCTGGAGCAGATCGACGTCGGCACGACACCGCTGGTGCTGTGCGCCAAGGGGATCGAGGCGGGTACGCGCCTGCTGGTCGGCGAGGTGGCGCGCGCGGTCGCCCCGCAGGCGCCGATCGCGGTGCTGTCCGGCCCGACCTTCGCGCACGAGGTCGCGGCGGGCCAGCCGACCGCGGTGACGCTGGCCTGTGAAGACGACGATCTGCGCGGCCGGCTGGCCGATCGCCTCGCCAGCCCCGCCTTCCGCCCCTATGCGTCGAGCGACGTGGTCGGTGCCGAGATCGGCGGGGCGGTGAAGAACGTGCTGGCCATCGCGTGCGGCGTGGTCGAGGGCGCGGGGCTGGGGCTGAACGCCCGCGCCGCGCTGATCGCGCGCGGATTCGCCGAGATGACGCGGTTCGGGATGGCGCGCGGCGCGCGTGGCGAAACGCTGGCCGGGCTGTCGGGATTGGGCGACCTGGTGCTGACCTGTTCCTCGACCAGTTCGCGCAATTTCTCGCTGGGCGTCGGGCTGGGCCAGGGCAAGGCGGCGGGCGACCTGCTGGCCGATCGCCGCACCGTTGCCGAAGGCGCCTTCACCGCGCCGGTCCTGCGCGAGGCGGCGGCGGAAGCGAACGTCGACATGCCCGTCGTCGCCGCGGTCTGCGACCTGCTGGGCGGCGGCGACGTGCGCGACGTCATCGGCCGCCTGCTCGCGCGGCCGCTGCGGGCCGAGGCCTAGCGCCCGATCGCCTGACGGCTCAGCGCCGCGCAGTTCGCGTCCGTGGCGGTCGGCGCCTGCTTGCCGCTGATCGCGCGGCCCAGCCCCTTCAGGATGTTGCCGACCGACCTGACCTGCGGCGGCACGGTGACCCGCGGATCGCGCAGCGTCCCGCCGGCGGTGACCGACCCGGGGACGCGCAGGATCGAGTCGCGCTTGGGTGCGCCGGTCAGCGTCGCGGCGATGACCTCACCCGGAAAACTGACGCCGCCCGTTCCGCGCGTCTGGCTGGCGCTGGTATCGACCAGCAGCGGCGCGAACCGGCCCCGTCCCCCTGCAACCTCCAGCCGTACGACCGCGCAGCGGAGCGTCGCGCGCGCACCATCGTCCGCGGTGAGTGCGCGGCCGGCGTCGAAGCCCAGCAGCGCCGCCATCTTTGCGGGCAGCGCCCCGTCGCGCGCGACCAGCCCGATCGTGCCCTTCGACCGCCCGACCGCTTCGCGGATCGTGCTGCCCGTGCCGGTCAGGCGTACGCGGCCATCGACCCGGCCGCTGACCTCGCCGCTGCCTGCCAGCGCCGCGATGCTGCTGTCAGCAATGTCCAGCGCCAGCGTGACGACCGGAACCTTGCGCCCACCCCGCTGATCGACCGTCACGGTGCCGCCGATGCGGCCACGCGGCAGGCCGATCGTCAACGGGGCTATCGTCAGCAGCTGCCGCTCGATCTTCAGCGTCCCCGATGCGCTGGTCAGCGACGATGGCCGCTTCGCGCTGACGATGCGATCGACCCGGAACGCGATCCTGCCGTCGGTCTTGTCGATCTTGGCGATGTTGACGCGGGTGTTGGGGACCAGCTTCAACCCTTGCGCCCGCTCCAGCGCTGCCGCCGCGGCCAGCCCGCGGTCGTCCGCGAGATCGTCGAAGTCGAGCGCGCGCGACCGGATCCGCCCGTCCAGCACCGTGCGACCGCTGGTCTTGTCCACGGTCAGATCGCCGGCGATGTCGGATCGGCCGATCGTGCCCGTCAGGTCGGCGATCTTCCAGATCGGGCCGTCGTGCCGGACGTTCGCCGACAGGCGCACCGGCTGGGTGCCGAACAGCCCCGCCTCCACGATCGCGTCGATCAGCTTCAGGTCGCTGGCGCGCGCGGTAATGCGGAGCGTCATGCGATCGGTGTCGAGCGGCGCGTCCATCGTGCCCTTTGCCGACATCGCCAGCGCCGGCCCGTCGATCAGCGCCTGGAACGGCCACGGCTTGCCGCCCGCAACGATTGCCGGCCCGCCGATTGCGATCCGCACCGGCGCGCCGCGAACCACGCCGCTACCGCGCGCGTCCAGCCCCTTCGCATCGGCGGTCAGCGACAGAAGAAAGCGGCGGTCCTGCTTCGCGTCGCGGTACGATACGATCGCGTCGCGCACCGTCAGACCGTCCAGCCGGGTCGCGCCGCGATCCGATTCGTCGCGCGTGGTGCGCCAGTTCTCGCGCCCGTCGGCGGCACGGACCAGGTTCAGTCGGACGCGGGAGGCGGTGATGTCCTGCGGATCGACGCGACCGGTCAGCAGGCTGAACGCGCGGATCCGAACGCTCAGCGTCGCGATGCGGGCCAGGTCGCCGGTGCCCGCCCATTCCGCCTGCGGGATGCGAATGTCGCGCGCGCTGATCGTCGGAGTGAACGAGAATGCCGGGCTGCGCTCCAGCGACCCGATCGTCACCGGGCGTCCGAACCGCTCGCTCAGGCTGGCCTCTGCCCGCCCCTTGAGCATGCCGACCGGAAACGCCGCGACGGCCACGATGGCGAGTGCCGCCACCAGGATGAGCGCGATACCGGCCCAGCGGACCCAGCGATGAGCGAGAAACGACATCGCGTGCCGACGAGCGACGCGCGACTTGGTTCCTCGACCGTAACGGTCGCCGTCAGAAATCGACAGCGATGCCCTTCAGCTCCCAGTCGCCGTAGCGCACGGGATCGCGGCCCAGCGGGTCGTGCTCGGGCCGCACGATCGGCTCGGGTTCGGGCACCGGCGGGTTGGGGGGCAGGTCGGTCGGCGGCGTCAGATGCGCGGGGCGCTGGCCCATGTCGACAAGGCTCCTTCATTGCCAGTTCGGCGTTTCACCGTCACATCGGCGCGATGCCGACGCCAAACAAGCCCACCGCCCTCGAAACCCCCGGCGCGCCAGCGCGCCTCGCCGCGCTCAAGCTGCTCGACGCCGTGCTGCGCCGCGGCCAGGCGCTGGAGGGCGCGCTGCATAATGCGACGCAAGGGGTGCCCGCAGGCCCCGATCGCGCGCTCGCACACGCCATCGCCGCCGAAGCGCTGCGCCGCCTGCCCGATCTCGATGCGCTGATCGATTCGGCGACGCGGCTGAACCTGGCCGACGATGCGAAGGCGCGCGCGGTGCTGCGGATCGCGCTGGTCCAGGCGCTGGCGCTGGGTACGCCGCCGCATGCCGCCATCTCGACGGTCCTGCCGCTGATCGACGGCGGCCCGCGCAAACTGGTCCACGGCGTGTTCGGGACACTGATGCGCAAGGGCGTGTCGCTGCCGGAGGTACCCACCTTGCCCGCGCCCGTCGCCGAGCGCTGGGCCGCCGCCTGGGGGCCGGACATGGTCGCCGCAGCCGCCCGCGCGATCGCCGCGCCGCCGCCGCTCGACCTGTCGATGAAGGACGGCGACGTTGCGCATGCCGAAGGTCACTCGCTGATGCCGCGCCACGTCCGGCTGCCGGCCGGCACCGGCGTCCTGGCCTCCGAAGGGTTCGGCGAAGGCGGATGGTGGGTGCAGGATCTGGCGGCGTCGATTCCGGCGCGGCTGATCGGTGCGGGCGCGGGCCGGGCGCTCGATCTGTGCGCGGCGCCCGGCGGCAAGACCATGCAGCTGGCGGCCGCAGGATGGGAGGTGACCGCACTCGACCTGTCGGAAAGTCGTCTGGCGCGACTTGTCGACAATCTGGCGCGTACCGGCCTGTCGGCGCGGGTCGTCGTCGGCGATGCGCTGGCATGGGAGCCCGACGCGCCGTTCGACGCGGTGCTGATCGACGCGCCGTGCAGCGCGACCGGCATCTTTCGCCGTCACCCCGACGTCCTCTACCGCGTCGGCCCGCGCATCGTCACCGAGATGGCCGAGTTGCAGGCCCGGCTGCTGGCGCGCGCCGCCGACTGGGTCCGGCCGGGCGGTACGCTGGTCTACGCCACCTGCTCGCTCGAACGCGCGGAGGGCGAGGATCAGCTCGACGCCTTCCTGGCCGCGCGGCCCGACTATGCGGTCGATCCGGCGCGCGGCGACGAATTGCCCGTCGGCGTGACTGCCCGGAATGGCGGTTGGGTGCGGACGCTGCCGGGCATGCTGGAGGCGGAGGGCGGCCTCGACGGCTTCTTCATCGTGCGGTTGCGCCGCACGGGCTGACTTGCCCCATGGCGTCACCCTGCTAAGGCCCACGCGCATGTCGCCCATCCGCATCGCGCCCTCGATCCTGTCCGCCGACTTCGCCCGGCTGGGCGAGGAAGTGCGCGCGATCGATGCGGCCGGGGCCGACTGGATCCACGTCGACGTGATGGACGGGCATTTCGTGCCGAACATCACGATCGGCCCCGCGGTGGTCAAGGCGCTGCGCCCGCACAGCCCCAAGCCGTTCGACGTCCACCTGATGATCTCGCCGGTCGATCCCTATCTGGATGCGTTCGCCGAGGCCGGGGCCGACATCATCACCGTGCACCCGGAGGCTGGACCGCACATCCATCGCTCGATCCAGCGCATCAAGGGGCTGGGCAAACGCGCCGGCGTCGTGCTGAACCCCGGCACCCCGGCCAAGATGCTCGATTATCTGATCGACATGGTCGATCTCGTGCTGGTGATGAGCGTCAATCCGGGCTTCGGCGGACAGAGCTTCATCGACAGCCAGCTCAAGAAGATTGCCGCGATCCGCCGGATGATCGAGATGTCGGGCCGCGACATCGACTTGGAGGTGGACGGCGGCGTCGATCTGGTCACCGCGCAGCAGTGCATCGATGCCGGCGCCAACGTCCTGGTCGCCGGCACCGCGACGTTCCGCGGCGGGCCGGCACATTATGCCGACAACATCCGGGCCTTGCGGGGCCGCGCCGCCCCCGACGGATGAACGACGCGACGCCGTTCGATCCCTCCGCCGACGGGATCGACGAGGGCAAGCGGCTGGTGCGGGTCGGCGGCGACAAGGGACTGTCGCTGGCGGAGAAGCTGGCCGAGCGGTTCCAGCGGCTGACGTGGCGCACGCCGCTCCACGGTTTCCGCCTGCGCGGCCGTTATCCGCTGAAGCTCATCTCGATCGCCGACGATCCGTTCGTCGGCGACCCGACCCGCGGGCGGGCGCTGCTGGACGGCGCGCTCGCGTTTCGCGGGGAGCGCCGTGCGATCGAGACGCTCGACCTGCGCAAGCCGGACCTGCCGCGCGCCTTCGCGGACCATCTGCACGGCTTCGGCTGGCTGCGCGACCTGTCCACCGTCGCGGTCCGCGCGCAGGCAGCGCCGGTGGCCGAGGCGCTCACCCGCCGCTGGCTCGATGCGCATGCCGACACGGTGTCCGATCCGGCATGGCGACCCGACCTGTGGGGCCGGCGCATCCTGGCGTGGATCGCGCATGCCCCGCTGATCCTGTCGTCGACCGATCTCGTCTATCGATCGAAGGTGCTGCACACGCTGGCGCGCGGCGCGCGGCATCTGGAGCGGACCGCGGACAAGGCACCGCCGGGACCGGCGCGGATCGCCGCCTGGTCCGGCGTGGTGGCGGCGGGCCTGATGATCCCCGGTGGCGACGCGCGGCGCGCGTTCGGCGAGGCCGGGCTGCAACGTGCGCTCGGCGTCTCGCTGTTCGGCGATGGCGGTACGGTCGGGCGCTCGCCGGCCGGACAGCTCGACGCGCTGATGCTGCTGGTCGCGTTGCGCGCCGTGTATGCCGCGCGGCGGATGGAGATGCCCGCGCCGATCGAAGCCGCGATCGGCCAGCTCGTCCCGCCCCTGCTCGGCGCCTGCCATGGCGACCGCGGTCTGTCGAGCTGGCAGGGCGGCGGGCCGATCGCGGGCGAGACGATCGACGCGGCGATCGCGGCCAGCGGCATCCGCACCCGCCCGCTGCGGCAGGCAAGGGACTGGGGGTATCAGCGGATCGCCAATGCCGGCACCTTGCTCGTCATGGACGCCGCCCCGCCGCCGATCGCGCGGCTGATCGACGGCGGTTGCGCATCGACGCTGGCGTTCGAGCTGTCGGACGGACCGGTGCGGCTGGTCGTCAACTGCGGCGGCGCGCGCGCGGCCAATGCCCAGCTGCCGCCGGCCCTCACCGAGGGCCTGCGCACCACCGCCGCGCATTCGACGCTGGTGCTGGGCGATTCCAATTCCACCGCGATCCACCCCGACGGGACGCTGGGCAAGGGCGTGAGCGAGGTCGAGCTGGCGCGCGGCGAAACCGACACCGCCAGCCGGATCGAGGCGAGCCACGACGGCTATGTCCGCCGCTTCGGCCTGACCCACCGCCGCGCGATCGCGGTCGGCAGCGACGGCCGCGACGTCCGTGGCGAGGATTCGCTGGTACCCACCGGCAAGGCCCGGCGCGGCAAGGGGCCGCTCCACTTCGCGATCCGCTTTCACCTGGCGCCGCAGGTGGAGGTGTCGCCGACCGCCGACGGCCAGGCCGCGGTGCTGCGGCTGCCCGGCAACATCCTGTGGCAGTTCCGCTGCAAGGGCGCGGGCGTCAGCGTCGAGGAAAGCCTGTGGATCGATGGCGACGGCCGGCCGCATCCGACCGAACAGCTGGTCGTGTCGGGCGAAGCCCTGCCCGGCGGCACCAGCGTCACCTGGTGGTTCCACCGGGCGCGATGACAATACGCATCAACACCTCCCGTGGGATAAGGACCGAAGATGGATCAGGTGAAGATTGCCCGCGCGCTGCTGTCGGTGTCGGACAAGACCGGGGTGGTCGAACTGGCGCGCGCGCTGTCGGCGCAGGGCGTCGAGCTGGTTTCGACCGGTGGAACCGCATCGGCGCTGCGCGACGCCGGCCTGTCGGTGCGCGACATCTCCGACCTGACCGGTTTCCCCGAGATGATGGACGGGCGGGTCAAGACACTGCACCCGGTCGTCCATGGCGGGCTGCTCGCCCGGCGCGATGATGCCGCGCACCTGGCGTCGGCGGCCGAGCACGCCATCGGCATGATCGATCTGGTCGTGGTCAATCTCTACCCCTTCGCCGCGACGGTGGCCAAGGGGTCGGACCGCGACACGATCATCGAGAATATCGATATCGGCGGACCCAGCATGGTGCGTTCGGCCGCCAAGAACCACGCTTCGGTGGCGATCGTCACCGATCCGGCCGACTATGCGCTCGTCAGCGGCGGCACGACCGATCTGGCGACGCGACGCAGGCTGGCGGCCAAGGCCTATGCCGCCACCGCAGAATATGACGCCATGATCGCGTCGTGGTTCGCCTTCGCCGATCAGGGTGAGCGGTTTCCGGCGTCACTGAGTGTGCCGCTGAAGCTCGGCCAGCCCTTGCGCTACGGTGAGAATCCGCATCAGGCGGCGGCGCTCTACCTGCCGGCGTTCGCGCCGCAGGGGTCGCTGGCCGACCATCGCCAGATCCAGGGCAAGGAACTGAGCTACAACAATCTCGCCGACGCCGATGCCGCGCTGGAACTCGTGTCCGAATTCCGCGACGGGCCACCGACCGTCGTCATCGTCAAGCATGCCAATCCGTGCGGCGTGGCGACCGGAAATACGCTGGTCGAGGCGTATGCGGCGGCGCTGGCCTGCGACAGCGTGTCGGCGTTCGGCGGGATCATCGCGGTCAACCGGCCATTGGACGGCCCGACCGCCGAGGCGATCAGCGGGATTTTCACCGAAGTGGTCGCCGCGCCCGACGCGGACGATGCGGCCCGGGCCGTGTTCGCGAAGAAGAAGAACCTGCGCCTGATCCTGACCGGCCCGCTGCCCGATCCGGCGCGCGGGGGCGTGATGATGAAGTCGGTGGCGGGCGGCATGCTGTTGCAGTCGCGCGACAATGGGCGGCTGGGCGATCTGACGGTGGTGACCCAGCGCCAGCCGACCGACCGGGAACTGGCCGACTGCCGCTTCGCCTGGACGGTCGCCAAGCACGTCAAGTCCAACGCGATCGTCTATGCGAAGGACGGCGCGACCGCCGGCGTCGGCGCGGGGCAGATGAATCGGCTGGAATCCGCCCGCATTGCCGCCTGGAAAGCGCGCGACGCCGCCGAGAGGGCGGGCTGGGCGGAGCCGAAGACGATCGGCTCGGCAGTCGCCTCCGACGCCTTCTTCCCGTTTGCCGACGGGCTGCTCGCCGCGGTCGAGGCGGGCGCCACCGCCGTGATCCAGCCGGGCGGATCGATCCGCGACGACGAGGTCATCGCTGCTGCCGACGACGCAGGGCTGGCGATGGTGTTCACGGGCATGCGCCACTTCCGGCATTGAACCCCACCGTGCTCCCCCGCAGGCGGGAGCCCAGGGTTACGAGCGATCCGGCTTGTGGCTCTAGGCTCCCGCCTGCGCGGGAGCACTGGGGGTGCTGGGCATCTTGCGGAACAGCGCGCGGTCCTCGTCGCGGAACGCCCATTTCCACAGGACGAAGCCGTAACTGCCGGCGATCGCGGGCACGCCGATCAGCAGTTCGGCCCATTCCAGTCGCCTGGGCAGCAGGGTGAACGCCCAGCCGACCAGGATCGCGACCAGCGCCGCCCAGACCAATGGCCAGCGGAACGGACTGACGCCGGCGCCGAGCAGCCGCGACAGGAACAGCGTCTTGGCGACCGATCCAGCCGCCAGCGCGACCATCAGCGCGACCGCGACGCCGGCGGCCTGATAGGCGACCGGCCACCCCTGCCACCGCATCGCCAGGATCAGCGCGAAGCTCAGGGCGATCTGGAATGCCAGCACTCCGATCGAGATCATCAGGTTGCGGTGGCGCGCGATATAGACCAGCGCCGATTCGCTGACCGCGCCGGGCGATGCCAGCACCTCGGCGATCAGCAGGAAGGCGAGCGCCGCCGTGCCAGCGACGAACTGCGGTCCGACGACACCCATCACCGCCTCGCCGGGGATCGATCCGGCCAGCGCCAGCATCCCCTGCGCCGCGACGATCCAGAACCCGACCTGCGCGACCTGCCGCGCGATCGCGGCGAGATCGTTTTCCTTCAGACTATGGGTGATGACCGGGCCGAGCACGGGATCGAAGCTGGTCTTGAGCTTCTGGGGCAGCGAGGCGACCTGTTGCGCCATGTAATAGATGCCGACGATCGCGGGGCTGAACATCACGCCCAGGATGAAGCGATCGACGTTGCGCGTCGCCCACTCGATCGTATCGGCCCCGGCCAGCGGCGCGTTGCGGCGGGCAAGCGCGAACAGCGGGCGCAGCTCGGGCTTCCATCCGCGCGGCAGGCCATAGCTGCGCACGAACGGGATCAGCGACGCGGCGAGCGCCGCCGCCATCGATGCGACATAGGCGAGGATCAGCCCGTCGCGCGCCGAGACGTAATAGAGCCCCCAAGCAGCAATGCTGATCGTCCATGGCTCGACGACGGCGCGCGCAGTCACCGTCGCCTTGACGTTCAGGCGATAGGCCAGCGCCGCCAGACTGATGTCGGACCATGCGATCGCAACGACGACCAGGCTCAGGAAGCGCTCCGCCCCGTACAAAGCGCTGTTCGGATACATCGCCTGTGGGAACACGAACAGGACCGCGCTGGCGACGATCGATGCGACGAAGGCGACCGCCATCGCATCCCACACCACGCAGACATGCGGCTTGTCGGTCGAGGTCAGCGCCTGCGCCAGACCCCGCTTGAGACCCAGCGTCGCGACCAGTGCGGCGAATTCGACCACCACCACGGCCAGTGCGAAGCGACCGACGATGTCGGGGCCATAGAGACGACCCGCAATGAACAGGAACGGCAACCGCGCGAGCAGCCGCAACAGGAACCCGAAGATGTTGGTGCGACCGCCCTTGGCGAGAGCGGCGATGTCGTCCGGAGCCTGGGTCATGCCTCGACCGTCCGCCCAACCGTTCGTTTCGAGCGTAGTCGAGAAACGGGAGCAAGTACCAGGTCAGTGTTTTTCGACCGCGCTCGAAACGAACGGGGGTAGGGAGCGAGGCTCAATGCGCCGCGCCCCAGCTTGTGCCGGTCCCGATTTCCACGCCCAGCGGCACGGTCAGCTTGACCGCCGGCTCGGCCGCGGTCGCCATGACGTCGCGGATCACTTCGGTCGCAGCCGCCACATCCCCCTCGGGCAGCTCGAACACCAGTTCGTCGTGGACCTGCATCAGCATCCGTACCTTCGGCAGGTCTGCCGCTAGCAAAGCCGGCCCCATCCGCGCCATCGCGCGCTTGATGATATCGGCCGACGTTCCTTGAATCGGCGCGTTGATCGCGGCGCGCTCGGCGCCCTGGCGTTCGTGCTGGACCTTGGACTTGATGCGCGGAAAGTGCGTCTTCCGGCCGAACAGCGTCTCTGTATAGCCACGCTCACGAACGAATTCGGTCGTCGCCATGATGTAGTTGCTGATGCCGGGGAAGCGTTCGAAATAGCGATCGATCATCGCCTGTGCCTCGTCCGCCGACACGTCCAGTCGCCCGGCCAGTCCCCACCGGCTGATGCCGTAGAGGATCGCGAAGTTGATCGTCTTGGCGCGACCGCGGGTGTCGCGATCGACTGTCCCAAACAATTCCTGCGCGGTCATGCTGTGGATGTCGTCGCCGCGCGCGAAGGCGTCGCGCAGTTGCGGCACATCGGCGATGTGCGCGGCCAGCCGCAGCTCGATCTGCGAATAGTCCGCCGCCAGGATGACGTTGCCGGGTTCGGCCACGAAGGCATCCCGGATCTGGCGGCCGACTTCGGTGCGGATCGGGATGTTCTGGAGGTTGGGATCGGTCGAGGACAGCCGCCCGGTCTGCGCGCCCGTCAGACTGTAGCTGGTGTGGACGCGGCCCGTCGCCGGGTTGATCTGGGCCTGCAACGCGTCGGTATAGGTCGATTTCAGTTTCGACAGCTGACGCCACTCCAGCACCTTGGCGACCATTTCGCGGCCGGGTGAATCCTTGTCGGCGGCGATCCGTTCGAGTTCGTTGACATCGGTCGAATACACGCCCGACTTGCCCTTGCGCCCGCCCTTGATCCCCATCTTGTCGAACAGCACGTCGCCCAGCTGCTTGGGGCTGCCGATGGTGAACTTGAACCCGGCGATAGCGTGAATCTGTTCCTCGAGGCTCCCGATCTGGGTGGTGAACTCGGCCGACAGCTTCGACAATATGTCGGCATCGACCTTCACCCCGGCCATTTCCATGCCCGCGACGACGGCGGGCAGCGCACGATCGACCATCTCGTAAACGCGTGTGCCGCCCTCGAAGGCGAGGCGCGGCTTGAACCGCCGCCAGAGCCTGAGCGTCACGTCGGCGTCCTCCGCGGCATAGCGGGTCGCCGCCTTCAGGTCGATTTCGGCGAATCCCAGCTGCTTCTTGCCCGTCCCGACGACATCCTTGTACGCGATGCAGCTGTGCGACAGGTGCGTCGCGGCGAGTTCGTCCATGCCGTGACCGTGCAGGCCGGCGTCGAGGTCGAAGCTCATCACGATCGTGTCGTCATAGGGCGCGACCGCGATGCCCAACCGCCCGAGCACGATCATGTCGTACTTCAGGTTATGCCCGATCTTGAGCACCGCCGGATCCTCGAACAGGCTTTTCAGCTTCGCGACCACGACATCGCGGGGCAGCTGCACGGGCTTCTCGGCGAACATGTCCGACCCGCCGTGCGCGACCGGGATATAGCAGGCAAGGTTGGGATGCAGCGCCATGCTGACGCCGACCAGCTCGGCGCGGGTAGCGTCCAGGCCGGTCGTCTCGGTATCGATCGCGACGAACCCCTGGTGCCGCGCGACGGTGATCCAGCGGTCGAGCGCGACCTCGTCCACCACCGTCTCATACGCCTCGTGATCGCACGGCGGATCCTCGAGCGGCGGCGCGCCGGGCACGTCCGGCGTCGTCACCGGCGCGTCGGCGACCGCCGACAGCTTGGCGATCAGCGACTTGAACCCGTGATGATCGAGGAACGCGCGCAAGGGCGCGTCGGGAATGCCCTGTAGCGCCATCTCCTCCAGCGGATGCGGCAGCGGCACGTCGCAGGCGAGCTCGACCAGCTTGCGCGAAAGCCGCGCCATCTCGGCCTGTTCGATCAGATTGTCGCGCAGCTTGCCGGCCTTCATCGCCGGCGCGGCGGCGAGTACGCCTTCGACATCGCCATGTTCGAGGATCAGCTTGGCCGCGGTCTTCGGACCCACGCCGGTGACGCCCGGGACATTGTCCACCGCATCGCCCATCAGCGCGAGCACCTCGCCCAATTTATCCGGCCCGACGCCGAACTTCTCGACCACCGCCTCGGCCCCCAGCCGGCGGTTGTTCATCGTGTCGTACAGGTCGAGCCCCGGCTCGATCAGCTGCATCAGGTCCTTGTCGGAACTGACGATCGTCACCTGCCACCCTTGCGCAAGTGCGGCCTTGGCATAGCTGGCGATCAGATCGTCGGCCTCATATCCCGCCTCGTCGATGCACGGCAGGCTGAACGCGCGCGTGGCGTCGCGGATCATCGGAAACTGCGGGACGAGATCCTCGGGCGGCGGCGGGCGATGCGCCTTGTACTGATCGTACATGTCGTTGCGGAAACTGTGCGACGATTTGTCGAGCACCACTGCCATGTGGGTGGGTCCGTCGGCGGTGTGCAGCTCGTCCACCAGCTTCCACAGCATCGTCGTATAGCCATAGACCGCCCCGACCGGCTCGCCATGCTTGTTGGTCAGCGGCGGCAGGCGGTGATAGGCGCGGAAGATATAGCCGGAGCCGTCGACGAGGTAGAGGTGGGGCATGGCTGCGCAGATAGCAGCGTGGGTGCCGTGCTCAAAGCGTCACGGCACCGACCCGCTCAATCAATAGCGATGCGTGGCCACGACGTTGGCGACGACCGCCTGCATCAGCAGCTGGCGCTCCTGGATCGACCGCGCGGTGTCGCCGATCATGACCGCGATCGCATAGCTGCGGCCGTCCGGCGCGGTCAGCAGGCCGACGTCGTTATAGCCCGCGGTGCGGCTGAGCAGGTTCTGGCCGGTGCCGGTCTTGTGTCCGAAGCTCCAGCCCGGCGGCACCGCACCGCGCATGCGGAACTTGCCGGTCTTCGAGCTTTCCATCGTCGCGACCAGATATTGCGTCGATTCGGGCGACAGCAGCATCCCGCGCTTCAGTCGGGCCAGCGCCGAAGCGATCGCGGACGGCGCGGCGCCGTCGATCGGATCGGCGACATAATGCTGGTACGCGGCGCGCCGCACGTCGGCGGGCAGGCGGGCGCGCGCCGCCTCGAACGCGCGGCCCATCGCCATGTCCTGTTTCCACGTGACCCCCGCCGTCCCCGCCTGGAGCAGGCGTTCGCCGGGACCGAAGCGGATGTTGCCGAGTTCCTTGCGCGCGATGAAGCCGCGCACCGCCGCCGGTCCGCCGACCGTGCGCAACAGGCTGTCGTTCGCGGTATTGTCGCTCTGCGTCATCGCGCGCTTCAGCAGTTCGCGGACGTTGGTCACGTACACGCCGTCCTTGGCGACCAGCGACGCGATCGGCTGGTGGAACAGGGTCAGGTCCTCGCGGCGGATCGTCACCGGCGTGTCGAGCGTGATGCGACCCGAATCGACCTGATCGAGCACGGTCATCGCGACCCACAGTTTCGACACGCTCTGCTGCGGCATGCGGCGATCGGCATCGACGCTGTCGACCGCCCAGCCCTCGTCGATGCTGCGGATCGAGATTCCGGCCAGCCCGTCGAAGCCGTTGCGCAGCGCCGCGATGCTGGCGACCAGCGTTGCGGGTGCCCGCGCGCGCGGTGCCGCACCAGGCACCGGCAGGAAGCTCTGGTAGCTCGGGGCCGGCAGGTTTGCCGGCACCGGTTCGCCATGGACGCCGCAGCCCAGCAACGCGGCGGGCGCAAGCCCGCACAGCGTGACCGCGCGTTCCAGATGGGTGAAGCTCGACAGAAACGTCACGAAATCAACTGATGCCCTTATCCCCGGCATCGGACCTGATGCCGCTTTGCACCCGACCGCAAGCGGCAACCGACCGCCGTGCGACGAGACGACTCATCGTAGCGGCGAAAGGTGAATGGTTACGGAACGAGTATCGTATCAATGGCTTGCGCGGCAGTCTCCGGATAGTCGAGCGTATAGTGCAGCCCACGCGATTCGTGCCGGTGCAGCGCCGACCGTACGATCAGGTCGGCCGACTGCAGCAGGTTGCGCAGCTCGATCAGGTCGGGCGTCACGCGGAAATGGCCGTAATAATCGGCGACCTCGTCGTTCAGCATCTTGATGCGGTGTGCGGCGCGTTCCAGCCGCTTGGTCGTGCGGACGATGCCGACGTAATTCCACATGAACCGGCGGATCTCGGTCCAGTTCTGCTTGATGACGACTTCCTCGTCCGAATCGGCGACCCGGCTTTCATCCCAGGCGCGGATCGGCGGCGGGCCGGGCAATTCGTCCCAGCGCGCCGTGATCGCGCGCGCCGCTGCTTCGCCGAACACGAAGCATTCGAGCAGCGAATTGGACGCCAGCCGGTTCGCGCCGTGCAACCCCGACTGGGTGCATTCGCCCGCTGCGTACAGCCCGGGCAGGTCGGTGCGCCCGTCGCGATCGATGACGATCCCGCCACAGGTATAATGTTGCGCAGGCACGACCGGGATCGGCTGCTTCGTCATGTCGATGCCCAGGCCCAGCAGCTTCTCGTAAATATTGGGGAAATGCCCCTTCACGAATGCGGGATCGCGGTGGCTGATGTCGAGGTGGACATAGTCCAGACCATAGCGCTTGATCTCGGCATCGATCGCGCGCGCCACCACGTCGCGCGGCGCCAGCTCGGCGCGGGGATCGAGATCGGGCATGAAGCGGTGGCCGGTATTGGGATTCTTCAGATATCCGCCCTCGCCGCGCACGGCTTCGGTGATCAGGAAGTTCTTGACCTCCAGATTGTAGAGGCAGGTCGGGTGGAACTGCATGAATTCCATGTTCGACACGCGCGCGCCGGCGCGCCACGCCATCGCGATCCCGTCTCCCGTGGCCCCGCGCGGCGCGGTGGAGAACTGGTACGTCCGCCCCGCACCGCCGGTCGCCAATATGGTCGCGCGCGCGCAGTATGTCTCGACCCGCCCCGTCCCCTTGTCGAAGGCATAGACGCCCCAGACGTTGCCCGCGCCCGAATAGCGTTCCTCGTGGCGGCCGGTGGCGAGGTCCACCGCCACCATGTCGGGCACCATGGTGATGTTGGGGTGCGCATTCGCGGCTTTCAGCAACGCCTCCTGCACCGCCCAGCCCGTCGCGTCGGCAACATGGACGATGCGCCGATGGCTGTGCCCGCCCTCGCGCGTCAGGTGCAGCGCGCCCTCCTCCTGCGCGAAGGGAACGCCGAGTTCCTGCAACCGGTGGATCGCGGCGGGCGCGCTTTCGACCACGAATTCGACGATCGCGCGGTCGTTCAGCCCCGCGCCGGCGATCATCGTATCCTCGATATGGCTGTCGAACGTGTCGCCGGGCTCCAGCACCGCGGCGATTCCGCCCTGCGCCCAGGCGGTCGATCCTTCGTCGAACCCGCCCTTGGCCAGCACGGTGACGCGAAAGCGATCGGCGAGGTTCAGCGCCGCGGTGAGGCCGGCTGCGCCCGAGCCGACGATCAGGACATCGCTATGATGGGGGTCGGGCAAGGCGCTCTCCGTTCGGACGGCGCATGCCTACGCGAATGCGGGACGGTTTCAAGCGACGGAACGTCCATCGCGCGCCACCGCCGCCACGACATCATCGGCGATAGGGGATGCCGAACCGCCTATTTCGCCAGCTTGGCGGCGAACGCCACCTGCGCCTCCGCCTCGGTCACCTTGCCGTCCTTGTCCGTATCCGCGCCCGTGAACCATGCCATGCCGGCGCGCCTGCCCCGGCTGACCAGACCGGCATCGACACCCGCCGCCGCAAGATTGTTCATCCGCGTTTCGACCTCCGCTGCCGTGATCACGCCGTCATGGTCCAGATCGCCCTTGGCGAAATCGGCCTTGAATTTGGCGGTGTCGGCGGCGGACATCTGCTGTGCGAGCGCAGGCGTGGCGACGGTGGCAATGGCCAGCAGCAGCGGAAAACGGATCATCTCAACTCTCTATCGGACATCATATTGTCTGATTTATCATCCATATTTTTCGTTGGGTGTCAAATGGTCGAACGCAGGCCGCGCCGACGACCGGACAGCGATCGTGGCGGGATCAGGTTCTGCGGGGGCTGCGTGGCCTATCCGGTGGTCAGGTTGAGGAACACGTCCTCCAGGTCCGCCTCGCGGGTCACCACGTCGACGATGCTGTATCCCTGCGCCGCGACCGCCGCCAGCACCTCGCCCGCGTTCGCCACGTCCTTGCGATAGGTGATGACCATCACGCGATCGCCCTTGCGCTCGACCTTCTCGAACACGCCCGCCGCCGGTACGTCGATGATGTCGCGATCGACGGTCAGTTCGACCGCCTTGTCCTGCGCCATCCCGACCAGCGCGCGGGTGGGTTCGTTGGCGACGACGCGACCATGGTTGATGATCGCGATCCGATCGCACAATTGCTCGGCCTCCTCCAGGTAATGCGTGGTCAGCACCACCGTCACGCCGCCGGCATTCAGTTCGCGAACATAATCCCATAGTTGCTGGCGCAGCTGGATATCGACGCCCGCGGTCGGTTCATCCAGGATCAGAACGGGTGGCGTGTGGACCAGCGCCTTGGCGACCATCAGCCGGCGCTTCATCCCGCCCGACAGCGTGCGGGCATAGGCCGTCGCCTTGTCCTCCAGATGGACCGCGCGCAGCAGCTCCATCGACCGGCGCTTCGCCTTGGGCACACCGTACAGCCCGGCCTGGATCTCCAGCGTCTCCACGGGTGTGAAGAACGGATCGAACAGGATTTCCTGGTTGACGATGCCGATCGACGCCTTGGCGTTGCGCGGGTGCGCGTCGATGTCGAAGCCCCAGATCTCGGCGGTGCCGCCGGACTTGTTCACCAGCCCCGCCAGGATGTTGATGAGCGTCGATTTGCCCGCGCCGTTTGGGCCGAGCAGGCCGAAGATCGTCCCTCGCGGCACGTCGAACGACACGTCGTCCAGCGCGCGCTTGCCGCCCGCATAGGTCTTGGACAGATTGGCGATGCGGATGGCGGCGTCGGTCATGGCCGCACCTGTAGTTAGCGGGCGGCGACAAGCATAGCCGTTCCCGGTTGGAATCGCCGCCTGCGCGCGCTATTCGCTTGCCCCATGATCGCTCCGCCCGAAACCACCCGCGTCTCCACGCCCCGCGTCGCCTGTGACGGCGCGCACGACGGTCTGCCCGCCGCGCTCGGCCACCCGCGCGTCTGGCTGGAGATCGACGGCACCGGCTATGTCGATTGCGGCTATTGCGACCGTCGCTTCATCCTGATCGGCAGTGCGGCCGATGGCGCGGACCAGACGCGGCTGCGCGACCATGGGGACGGCGCCGGGCGCTGAGGCACGAACCCGCGTTTCAGCAGTCGTGGATCAATGCCGCGGCCAGCGCCTCGCGAATCTCGAGCAGCGTCGTCCTGCGCGCTCCACCGCCGCCACGCCGCACCGGCGATTCCTCGCTCAGCAGTTTCTGAACCCCGCGGATCGTGTAGCCCTCGGTATCCAGAAGGCCCTGGATGCGACGGACCAGCGCTACGTCGTCGGGCCGGTAATAGCGGCGGTTGCCCGCGCGTTGCAGCGGCCGCAGTTGCGGAAAGCGCGTTTCCCAATAGCGCAGGATATGCTGGGGTATGCCGGTTTCGCGCGACAGTTCCCCGATCGTCCGAAAGGCGCCCGCAGCCTTGTCCGGCGCGGTCATGCCTGCCGTCCTTACCCGGCCGCCACGATGCGGTCGCGCATCATCTGGCTGGCTCGGAACGTCAGTACGCGGCGCGGTGCGATCGGCACTTCGACGCCGGTCTTGGGATTGCGACCGACGCGTTCGCCCTTGTCGCGGAGGATGAAGCTGCCGAAACCCGAGATCTTGACGTTCTCTCCATTCGACAGGCCTTCGCACATGTGGCGCAGGATCTGCTCGACGAACTGGGCCGAATCGGCGCGCGACAGCCCCACCTTGCGATGCAGCGCTTCGGCCAGATCGGCCCGTGTCAGCGTTCCGGCGTCGTCCATAAACGCGTCTATCCCCCTTGCGGCAAACCACCGAGGCAGCAGCCTAACACAGGCTGAGGGATCACGCAAAGCCGGGCGTCGTTACGCAATCGTCACGGATCGGATCAGATCGCCGGTCGTTAATAGCGGACGACAGCGGCGCCCCAGGTGAAGCCGCCGCCCATCGCCTCGAGCACCAGCAGGTCGCCGCGCTTGATCCGGCCATCGCGCACCGCGGTGTCGAGCGCCAGCGGCACCGACGCGGCGGACGTGTTGGCATGCTGGTCCACCGTCACGATCACCTTGTCCGGCGCCAGCCCCAGCTTGCGCGCGGTCGCGTCGAGGATCCGGGCGTTGGCCTGATGCGGCACGACCCAGTCGACGTCGGTCGCGCTCAGCCCGATCGCGCCGAGCGACTCGCTCATCACCGCGGCCAAGTTGGTGACGGCGTGGCGGAACACCTCGCGCCCCTTCATCCTGAGCTTGCCGACGGTGCCGGTGGTCGAGGGTCCGCCATCGACATACAGCAATTCGTTGTGGCGACCGTCGGCATGCAGCCGCGTCGCCAGGATGCCGCGATCCGAATCCTGCTCCGCCGCCAGCACGATCGCGCCGGCTCCGTCGCCGAACAGCACACAGGTGGTGCGATCCTCCCAGTCGAGGATCCGCGTGAAGGTTTCGGCTCCGATCACCAGCGCACGGCTATGCGCACCGGCGCGGATCATCGAATCGGCGACCTGCAGCGCATAGAGAAAGCCCGAGCAGACCGCAGCGACATCGAACGCCACGCAATCGTCGATGCCGAGCGCGGCCTGAACCCGGGTCGCGCTGGCCGGAAACGTCTGGTCGGGCGTGGCGGTTGCGAGCACGATCAGGTCGATGTCCTGCGCCGCGATGCCGGCTGCGGCCAGTGCCGCCCGTGCGGCATCGGTGGCCAGCGTCGACGTCGTCTCGTCCGGCCCGGCGATATGGCGGAACCGGATGCCGGTCCGCTCGACGATCCATTCGTCGGTGGTATCGACCTGTTGCGCCAGTTCGGCGTTGGACACGCGTCGCGCGGGCAGCGCCGATCCGGTGCCCAGGATCACCGAGCGCCGCGTGGGAACCGTCGTCATGCCCCAGCCGTCCCTCTGGCCCCGGCCTCCCCCTTGGAAACCGCCTGTTCCTCGAAATGCGCCAGATCGTCGATGATCCGGCGGGTCAGATCGTCGCGCACCATCTTGGCGGCGACGCCGATCGCATGCGCCACGCCGACCTCGGTCGCGCCGCCGTGGCTCTTCACCACCAGTCCGTTGAGCCCCAGGAAGACCGCACCATTGTGGTTGTTGGGATCCAGATGATCGCGCAGCAACTGCGTGGCGGGTTTCGAGATGAGGAAACCCAGCTTCGAGCGGATCGAGCTACGGAATGCGCGCTTCAGCAGGTCGGCGACGAACCGCGCCGTGCCCTCGGCGGTCTTGAGCGCGATGTTGCCCGAGAAGCCGTCGCACACCACGACATCGACATGCCCGCGAGAGATGCTGTTGCCCTCGATGAAACCGGCGAAGGTCAGCGGCAGATGCGTCGCGGCCTTGAGCTGCGCTGCGGCATCGCGCACTTCGTCGGTGCCCTTGAGATCCTCGGTGCCGATGTTGAGCAACGCGACGCGCGGACTGGCGAGGTCCAGCGTGGTGCGCGCCCAGGCTGCACCCATGACCGCGAACTGCACCAGGTTGCGGGCGTCGCATTCGGTATTGGCGCCCAGGTCGAGCATCACCGTGTCGGTGTCGCCCAGGCTGGGCAGCATCGCGGCCAGTGCCGGGCGATCGATGCCGGGCATCGTGCGCAGCGACAGCTTGGCCATCGCCATCAGCGCGCCGGTGTTGCCCGACGACACCGCCGCTCCGGCGCGCCCCTGTTTCACCAGGTCGATCGCCATGCCCATCGACGTCGTCTTCGCGCGGCGCAGCGCCTGGCTGGGCTTCGCATCGGACGCGACGACATCGGGCGCGTGGACGATCTCCGACGCCGCGGTCAGGTTCGGATGATTCGCCAGGCCGGCGCGGATCCGGTCCTCGTCACCGACCAGGAAGAAGCGCATCTCGTCATAGCGACGCCGCGCGCGCGCGACCCCGGCGAGCATGACCTCAAGCCCCTCGTCGCCGCCCATCGCATCGACGGCGATCCGCGCTTCCGGGGACATTGCGGCACCCTGCTCCTGCAGAAGAGGTCTGCTCAGCCCTCGACCGAGACGATTTCACGGCCATTATAGTGGCCGCAGGCGTTGCACAGGTTGTGCGGACGCTTCAGTTCGCCGCAGTTCGGGCATTCCTGGAACGCCTCGACGCTCAGCGCATCGTGGCTCCGGCGCATGCCGCGCCGCGAAGGCGAAGTCTTTCTCTTGGGGACGGCCATTTCGGCAACCTTCTCGTGACGTGATATTTCGGGTTTCGCGAAACGCGCTCCGACACCCGCCCCAAGGGAGCAAGCGCAGGAACGGCCGCAAAGCGAAGGCGCGCCTATAGCGATTTCGCCGCCTGTTGCAACCCGCAGGTGAGGATGACAGGCTGAACCTCCACAAGGGGAACCACCTATGACGGTCATCCTGCCGGCCAGTCTCGCCACCGCCGCCGCGTGCGGCATCATCAACCTGTGGCTGGCGATTCGCGTCGGTCAGATGCGCCGCGCGCACGCGGTGTCGGTCGGCGACGGCGGCAACATGGCCGTCATCGCCCGCATGCGGGCGCATGCCAACTTCATCGAATATGCCCCGATCGTGCTGATCCTGCTCGTCCTGCTGGAACTTGCGTGGGGCACGTCCGCGTTCCTCTGGGCGACCGGCTTCGCCTTCGTCGTGGCGCGCGTCTGTCATGGCCTTGGGATGGACACGTGGAAGCCCGGGCGGGCGATCGGCGTCGGGCTGACGTTCCCGATCCTGTTGCTGCTGGCCGGCGCCTGCGCCTGGGCGGCCTCCGCCGTAGCCTCGACGACTCCACCTGCCGCGATCGCGGTCGAGGCCGTGCCGGCGGCCTGAGCGGATCCACGAAAAAAAGGGCCGGCAGCTTCGCAGCTACCGGCCCAGTCGTCCGCAGGAGGAACCTCTTCAATAATTGTAGGCGCGCTCGCCGTGTTCGTTGATGTCGAGACCCTCGGTCTCGACCTCTGCCGAAGGGCGCAGGCCGATGGTGTGCTTCAGCACCAGGAACAGCACCAGCGAGACGACGCCGGTCCAGACCACGGTGGTGCCGACAGCCCACAGCTGGGTGACGACCTGGCCGACCAGATCATATTCGCCTGCCTTGGCGACGGGCGCGGTATAATCGATCCAGCCCTGACCGCCGAGCGACGGTGCCGCGACGATGCCGGTGCCGATCGCACCAATGATGCCGCCGACGCAGTGGATGCCGAACACGTCCAGCGTATCGTCATACTTCAGCTTGTTCTTCACCGTGGTCACGAAGAAGAAGCAGACCAGGCTGGCGACCGCGCCCAGCAGGATCGCGGTACCGGGGTGGGCGAAGCCCGCCGCCGGGGTGATCGCGACCAGACCGGCGACGACGCCCGATGCCGCACCCAGCAGCGACGGCTTCTTGTGGACGATCTGCTCGATCACCGCCCAGGTCACGCCTGCCGCCGCGGTGGCGGTGAAGGTGTTGATGAAGGCGAGCGCACCGAAGGCGTTGGCTTCCAGACCCGATCCGGCGTTGAACCCGAACCAGCCGATCCACAGCAGGCTGGCGCCGATCATCGTCATCACCAGGCTATGTGGCGGCATCGGCTCGGACTTGTAGCCGCGACGCGGGCCGATCACGATGCAGCCGATCAGACCGGCGATGCCTGCATTGATGTGGACGACGGTGCCGCCGGCGAAGTCGAGCGCGCCCCAGCCCCACAGCAGGCCGCTGTCGTTGGGCGCTGCCGGCAGGAAGTCCGGGCCCGCCCAGTACCAGACCATGTGCGCAAGCGGGAAATAGGCCAGCGTCAGCCACGCCACCACGAAGATGATGAGCGGGGTGAACTTCACGCGTTCCGCGAACGCGCCGACGATCAGCGCCGGCGTGATGCAGGCGAAGGTCATCTGGAAGATGACGAAGACATATTCGGGCAGATAGACGCCATTCGAGAAGGTCGCCGCGAACGTCGACGGGCTGACACCCGCGAGGAATGCCTTGTCCAATCCGCCGAACAGCTTGGGGAAGGGTGTGCCGGTCGAGGTGAAGGCCATCGAATAGCCCCAGCCGAACCAGACCAGCGCGGCGACGCACACGATCGTCAGCACCTGCATCAGCACCGACAGCATGTTCTTGGTGCGGACGAGCCCGCCGTAGAACAGCGCCAGCGCCGGCACCGACATCATCAGCACGAACGCCGAGGCGACGAGCATCCAGGCGACATCGCCCTTGTTCACCATGTCGGCCGTCGGCGTAAATGGTGCGGCGGCGGGCGCCGCGGCCAGCGCCGGATGGGCGAGCAACGCCCCGCCGGCGAGGGCTGCGCCAAATTTCAGAACTCTCTTCATCACGTCCCCCTTCACAGCGCGGTCTGGTCGGTTTCGCCGGTGCGGATGCGCACCGCCTGGCCGACGTCGAGCACGAAGATCTTGCCGTCGCCGATCGCGCCGGTGTTGGCCGCGGCCTGGATCGCCTCGATCGCGCTCGCGGCGACGTCGCTCGCGCACACCACCTCGATCTTGATCTTGGGCACCATGTTGGTGCTGTACTCGGCACCGCGATAGATTTCGGTCTGGCCCTTTTGCCGCCCGAACCCCTTGACCTCGGTGACGGTCATGCCGGCGATGCCGATTTCGGTGAGCGCCTCGCGCACCTCGTCCAGCTTGAACGGTTTGATGATGGCGATGATCAGCTTCATGCGCGCCCCCTTGGATATCCCGGGGGCCTCGTCGCAAGCGACGTGCCAGAGTCACCGATCAAGCGATTTCAACGGCTTGATCCCGAAGCTCGATCGTTACGCGAAGTTAATTTTTGTGCAGGCGCGAAGAAGTGCCCGAAAATCAGGCAGGGTCGAGATAGGATCTCGCGCGCTCCACATCCTCGTCATCGACCATGACGCGCACGGGAATCAGCAGCCAGCTGCCGTCGGCGATGCTCGACGCCCCGTCGAACGCCAGCGCCGGAATACCCTCGCTTTCCAGCCGCCCGACGATGATGTGCGCCAGATTGCGATCGAACCGGCCGATCTCGACGAGGGCCATCAATCGGCTTCCGGGATGAACGCCTGCACCCGCTGCGGCAGGCCGTCGATGCTGCGATCACGGCCGGCGATCTTGGCCATCCGTTCCGACGGATCGATCTGGCGGTGGTATTTGACGAGCGTCTGCCGCTCGGCCTCCAGCGTCATCTTGGGGACGCCCCAGCCGCAACTGGTCTGCACGCTCTCGACCCGGATCACGAACACCTGCCGAACGCCGGGCAGCTTCGGGAATCGCGCCGCCATCTTGGCGAAGCCATCGTCCTGCGGCAGCACCGCGACACCGCGACCATAGATGCGCAGGATGAGTGCGGGGCTGTCGAACGCGCAGAACATGATCGTGATGCGTCCGTCCGCGCCAAGATGCGCCTGCGTTTCGTTGCCCGAACCGCCCAGATCGAGGAACGCGACCGTAGTGTCGTCGATCACCCGGAACGTGTCATAACCCCGCGGACTGAGGTTGATCCGCGCGTCGGCAGCGGCGGTCGCGACGAAGAACACCGGCTGTTTCGCAACGAACGCGCGGTGCGCGTCGCTGAGGGCGGGGAAGAAGTCGGCCATTGCTCGCCCTCGTTTTCTGTACATATTTTCTGCGCATGAAACATGAAGCCATCGTTCGTGCCAGGCGCCGCGCCGTCAATCTTTCTCTGGACGGCGACCTGGTCAAGGCTTCGAAAGATGCGGGCATCAACATCTCGCAAGTGAGCGAGACGGCTCTCCGTGCAGCGACCAAGGCCGAACAGGACAGGCGTTGGAAGGAGGAGAACCAGGCCGCTTTCGATTATTGGAACAAGTGGGTCGAAAAGAACGGGCTGCCGCTCGAGAAGTACCGGCTATTCTGATGGCGCAGTTTGATGTTTTCCGGTTGCGCGACGGAAGTCTGGTTCTCGATTGTCAATCGGACACGATCGATTCGTATGAAACCAGATTTGTTGTGCCGCTGATCGAGGCAGAACCGGATATGATCGCGATGACGCGACTGCACCCGCGTTTCAAAATCGCGGGCGACGACGTGTTCATGGTCACCCAATTCGCAACCTCGGTGCGGACAAGCGAATTGCGCGCTCGAGTAGGATCGCTTGCTCAGGATCGTCGGAGGATCACCACCGCGATCGACGTCCTGATCGGGACCGCCTAGGGTCAGGACCCATTGATCGCGATGGTCGTGACGGAGCAGATTTTGGTTCAGGGCAAGGATCGAGGAGCGGAGCGATGCTCGAGCATCGTGACC
>JAZKBG010000006.1:0-3272 GCA_040388765.1 Pseudomonadota bacterium
CACGTCGAACATCGTGGTCGACTTCCTGCTCAGCACGAACAAGGTCGACCTGTACCTCGACGCGAAGACGCCGAACTTCGACACTGACGCGGCGTACAGCGCGACGAACGAGGTCGCGACGGCGACCGGCTACACGCGCGACACGAAGACCGTCGGCGGCACGCCGACATGGGACAGCAGCTCGGATGGCATCCTGAAGTACTCGTGGTCGACGGCTGTGAGCTGGACGTCGTCGACGTTCACCGCGCGCGGCATGATCGTCCACGCCGCAGCGGGGAACTACCCGCTCGTGGCGGTGACGTTCGGCGCCGACTACACCGCGACCAATGGCACGTTCACGATCACGGCCGCGGCAGGCGGCATCTTCTCGATCGACATGGTGCCGTAGTTGGCTGCTGGCGACGCTTACGTCCTCGTGCCGACATCCACGGCCTCCGGGGCATTCCTGAACCTTCAGCCCGCAGGCTCGACTGAGATCGTCGTCCACACGATCGAGTACGCCGGGGCGGTGGAGATCCAGCGGTGGGACGGCACGAGCCTCATCGCGCTGCTGGCCGACGCGATCGCGGGATACAAGGACGGCCTGCAGTTCCACTGCACGAACACGAACTACATCCGCGTGAAGTCGACGGCGGCGACGATCCTCATCGCGGCCTCAGGCATGTACACGAAGTGAGGCGCTGATGGCCCTCGGGAAGAAGCGACTCTACGGTCCGACGCAGGTCGCAGGAACCGACGCGACGGCGTACACGGCTCATGCGACGCTCGGCGCCGTCATCCGGCAGGTTCACATCGTGAACACCGACACGGTTACGCGGTGGGCGTCGTGGGGCCTGAACGGCACGGCCGCGACGGCCGCGAACTGCGTGCTGTACCAGCTCGCGATTCCGGCGAAGGGCACCTACGACTGGACGGGCGAGATCGCGATGGCGGGCGGCGACACGATCCACGCGATCCAGGAGTCGGCGACGGCCTGCACCTACGTCATCTCAGGTGACGGCGCGTGACCGAGGCGCTGACGCGCGACATGATCCTGCCGCCGTACCTCGACGACTACATGGTCGGTCCGATCACGCCGTGGAGTCTGAACTCCATCGGCCTCGAGATGGCTTGCTGCGCCGCGCTGGCGCCTGTATCGAACGCATGGCCGACTGCCGCGAAGGCAATCTACGTGCCGTTCTCCACCGCCGAGCCGATCACCGCCGTCAAGATGTTCTGGATGAACGGCGGCACGGCTGCCGGAACGATCGACGTAGGCATCTACGACTCGGACGGCGCGGGCGGCGTGCCTGGAGCAAAGATCGTCGCGTCGGCGAACCCGTCGCAGGGCACCATCTCGGTCGAGCAGGAAGTGGACATCACCGACACGGCGCTCAGGCCGAACCACCTCTACTACCTGGCGATGTCGTGCTCATCCGGATCGGCGACCGTCGTCTCGTCGACCGGCGCGGTCAGCGGTCTGAACGCTCCGATCCTGCAGGCGTTCGGGTGCTTCACGCAGGTCACGGCGAACCCGCTGCCCGCGACGGCGACGCCGGTCAGCGATGCGGCGTGGACGTTCATGCCGGTCTTCGGGATCTCGCGAAAGACGATGGTCGTATGACCTCGACGATGTCCGTCGCGTATCGCACGCCCGCGCCGCGGATGATGTCGATATTCTCGCGCAACGCGATGGGACCGCAGTACGCCGCGCTACGCTCGGGCACGACCTTCGCCTCGGCGGCATGGCCGTCGGCTAACCGGACCTTCTACTACCCGTTCACGCTGCTCGACTACGAGACGGTCTACAAGTTCTGGTGGGCCAACGGCGCGGCCACTGGAACGAACAATCTGCAGATGGCGATATACCGCGACACCTATGAGCGCCTGATCCTCGGCACCTCGACCCTCGCAGCGGGTAACACTCAGGTGCAGGAGGATGACATCACCGACGTCGGCCTCCCGCCCGGTCGGTATTACCTCGGCATCGGGTGCAACGGCACGACCGCGACCGTGATCCGCGGCGCGCCGTCGAACACTTCGGCCGAGGCGTCAGGTGCTTACGGTCAGGCGACGGCGTTCACCCTTCCCGATCCGATGGTGCCCGTTCGCATCTCGTCGCTGTCGGATTCGTTCGTGCTGTGCGGCGTCCGGTTCAGATAGGGGTCGTGGAGATCGGAGTGGTCTCGTGGCCGTAACCGAACTCGGACGCTACGCCGGAACGACGGTTGACGAGGTCGGTCGCCGCGTCCTGACGATCGTCGATGAGTCTGGACGCTTCGCCGGATCCAGTCCAGACGCCAGCGTCACGACGACGACCGTAGCGGTAGCGGCCGCCATCCCGGCGCCGACGAAGACGGCCGACGCGAATATCACGCCGACAGCAGTCACGCAGGCCGCGACCATCGCCACGCCGACCGTGGTCGGACCGGCGAACATCACACCGACCGCCCTCGCACGCTCGGCGCTGATCCCGGCGCCGACGGCCACCGCCGACGCGAACCTGACCACCACCGCCCTCGCGCGCCTCGCCGTGATCCCGGCGCCGACGGTCGCCGCGAACATCGCGATCACGACGACCACCGTCGCGCAGGCCGCCACGATCCCGAGTCCGACCGAGACGGCGGGTGCGAGCCTCACGACCACGGCGCTCGCTCGTCTCGCCGTGCTGCCAGCGCCGACCGTCACGGCGGATGCGAACCTCACGACCACGACCATCGCGCAAGCGGCGACCGTTCCATCGCCGACCGTCGCCATAAACATCCCGATCACGACCACCGCACTGACGCGCTCGGCAACGGTTCCAGCACCGACCGTCACCGTCGACGCACCGATCACGACCACCGCCCTGACGCGCATCGCGGCGATCCCGGCGCCGACCGTCACCGCCGATGCGAACGTCACCACGACGACTGTCGGCGAGGCTGCGGCGATCCCGACGCCCGCCGTGTCGGCAGGCGGCAGCGTCTCGATTACGCCGACCACCGTCGCGGCTGTCGCGTCGATCCCGGCGCCGACCACGACAGGCGATGCCAGCATCACGCCGACCGCGCTCGCTCGAGCGGCCACGATCCCGGCGCCGACCGTCGCCGCGAATATCGCCATCACGCTCACCGCCCTGACGCGCTCGGCGGCCATCCCGACGCCGACCGTCACGGCCGAACAGAACGCGAGCGTCACGCCGACGCCGGTCGCCGTGCTGGCGACGATCCCGACGCCGTCGGTATCCGCGGGCGGAAACGTCAGCGTGACGCCGAACACCGTCGCCGCCCTGGCGAGCATCGGCACGCCGA
>JAZKBG010000007.1:0-215473 GCA_040388765.1 Pseudomonadota bacterium
TCGAGAAACCGCCGAGTGATCGCCTGTTGCGGTTTCTCGACTGCGCTCGAAACGAACGGGAGTCAGACGTTACGGTCGTGGCTGAACAAGACCCGTCTACCGCTGCGTCGCCTGCAAGGCCGCGACAAGCGCCGCGTCATCGCCCTCGGCGATCTGCGCGCCATAGACGGTGCGCATCTTGTCGATCGTCGCCTGCCACTTCTCGGACGTCAGCGGCGGCTGGTTGGCGATCATCTCGGGCGAATGACACGCCGCGCAGTTGCGCTCGATCAGGGCACCGCCCGGCCCCGTCCATCTCGCGGCAGGTTCGCCGGGGAGCGATACGCTGACGACCGACGTGTTCGACACGACCGGCTCCGGCACGGTTCCGCACGCCGTCAGCGCCAGCGCAGCGAGGATCGCCAGCCCCCTCATGCCGCGCGGACTCCGACGCTCTCGATCCGGTTGTTCATGAACCCGCCCGGATTCCACACCGCCGCATCGGTCTGCGTCTCGCCGGCCGTATTCGTGCAGCGCACCGCGATGCGATAGCTGCCCGGCGCGACGCCCGCCGCAGTCATTTCCCACAGGCGGAACCCGTATTTGCCATGGTCCGCCCCGAGCGTCGCGGGATGCCAGCTGCGACCGTGGTTCATCGACACATCAACCCGCGCCACGCCCGCCGCGCCGCCCATCGCGAGCCCGCGGACGAAGAACGGGGATCGCGCCCTGATCGCCTCCCACTCGGTCAGGTTCGTTACGAACGCGCGCGGGTTCATCGCGTTGATCGGCTCGGTCGGGAAGTCCTTCGCCCCCGGCACCACGGTCGCGCGCGGAGCGGTCGGGATACGATAGGCCTTCTCCATCCAGTATCCGGTGTCGGGCGTATCGATCACCTCGATCCGGTCGAGCGCCTTGATCCAGTAGGTCGAATACCAGCCCGGCACGACCAGTCGCAGTGGATAGCCGTTGAGCAGCGGCAGGCGCTCGCCGTTCATCGCGAACGCCAGCATCACCTCGCCGTCTCGAGCGTGGTCGATGCCGATCGACTTGGCGAACCACGGCGCGCCCGGTGGCGGCCGGTCGAGACCGGCGAACCGCACTCCCGTCGCACCGGCCATGACACCCGCACGGTCGAGCACGTCGCGCAACCGCACGCCCGCCCACAGCGCATTGCCCATCGCGCCATTGCCCCACTGCGCGCCGGGCACCCGCGGGCTGAAATGGCCGCGCGAATTGCCCGAACACTGGTTGACCGCCGCGATCTCGAACCGCGGCATCGCCGTCAGGTCGGCCAGCGACAGGCTCAGCCGCCGCTGCACCGCGCCGCCGATCGCCAGACGGTGCCGCGCACCGTCGATCGCGGTCGGAAAGTCGGCATAATGCCAGCGCACGAAAAACCGGTCGTTGGGCGTGAACACCTGCCCGTCGAACGCATCTATCGGCGTTTCGAGCAGCGGCGCGCGGGTCCGCTGCAGGATCATCGCACCTTTTTCGGGGAAGGCGGCCGTCGTCGGGCGCGCCCCTCCGCCGCCCGCCAGCCGGAGATCGACCAATGCCTGTGCCAGCGCCGGCGTTGCCGCCGCGGCTCCGCCCAGGCCCAGCAAGCGAAGCGCATCGCGTCGGTCGATCCTGTCCATGCCGGGCTTGTGGCACAGGCGGACCGGCGTTGCCTAGGGTCAGGACCCATTGATCGTGATGGTCGTGACGGAGCGGATTTTGGTTCAGGGCAAGGATCGAGGAGCGGAGCGATGCTCGAGCATCGTGACCGACGAGAGACGCCGCCCTGGGCCAAAATCCGCCCGCCGCTAAAGCGGTTGCCCGTGCGCGCCCGCTGGCTGCGTCACGACGATTGCAGGTAGCGCCGCTACCTGCTGCACGCCGTTCCTTGCCAGCAAACACGCACGGGCAATCACGACCATCGCGATTAATGGGTCCTGACCCTAAGGTCAGGACTGGCGCGCGGCTTGGCGACGCCGTGACGATCAGGCAAGGCGTGGCTCCACGATAATGATCCAGGATGCTCCGAACATGTCTTGCCTGCCATCGATCGCCAGCCCGTCCGCGGTGGCCGGTCACGTCGCCGCGATCGGCTGACCGCGCGATGGACCTCGACGCCCTGTTCGTCCGCTATTTCGGGACCGCGGACCTCGACGCCGCCGATGCCGAGATGATCGCAGGCGGGCTGGAACGGCTGCGCGTCGATTTCGGGATGGAAACGGACCGCGGCCGGCGCTTCGGTCTGTGGGCGGTGATGCACATGCTGGGGATCGCGCCCGACCTCGACGTGGCGTTCGCCGATCCGGCCGATCGGGACGCCGCGCGCAGCCTGATGGACCTCGCCGACCGCACCGCATCGTGACGCGCGCGCGGGTGAAGGTCTATTTCGACGGTGGCCTGCGCCCCGTCCCGGACGGCGTGGAAACCGCCGTCGTCATCCGCGGCGTCTCGCATCTGCGCCGAAACCTGGGCACTGGAACCAGCGTCGATGCGGAATGGCTTGCGCTGATCGATGCCTGCCGGCTGATCGCGGCCGCGGGATTGAGCGACGTGCTGCTGCTCGGCGACTGCGTGACGGTCGTCGAACAGGCCGGCGGCCGGATACGCATCGACCCGCGCTATGCGCATCATTACGCGACGGTGCGATCGCTGCTGCCGGAGGGGCGCGTCCCGCCGATCCGCTACATCCGCCGCGCGCAGAACCTGGCCGGCATCGCGCTGGCCCGCCTGCACGATCGTTGAGGTATCAGCGTCGTCCCGACGACGCGTCGTGCTTGCTCTCGCGCCGCTGTCCGACCATCAGCCCGCGCTCCAGGTGAACGCACAGCGCGGCGTAATAGTCGGAAAGGAACGCGCGGTCGTCGCGGTCGTCGGGCAGGCCCGCCTTGGCACGGATCGTCGCCGCGACCGTCACAAGCGCGTCGTCCCGATCCTCGCGCAACACGCGCTCCAGCGTCTGGAGTTCGTAGACGCCGTACAGGTTCAGCGCAGCGGCGCTGAAGGTGCGGCGCGGCTTCTCGCGGTCGACGGTCGCGGCGATGTCCGCCCCGAGCGCATGTCGCGCGACGCGCACCACCCATGTCCCGGCCATCAGGTCGCCGATCCGCAGCCGGTCGCGGTTGAACAGCGGAAAGAACAGAAAGATGCCGGTCCACACCAGTGCCGACACCGCCATCAGCGCGTCGGCGGTTCCCTCCGCCGCTTCATAGCCCAGGAAGGACAGCGGCAGGAACACCTCGATCTCGCGCATCGCGTTACGCACCACCACCGCGCCGCCGGTCAGCCGGGCGCCGTCGCGCGCGACGACCCGCAGGCCCATCAGCCGCTTGCCCGGGGTCGCGCCGCGACCGCCCATCTCGAACAGCACGAACCAGCCGTTGCGCAGCACGAAGAACAGCATCAGCCAGATGATCTGCGCCGCCTCGCTGCCGCCGCCTACGCCCTTCAGCATCAGCGCGACGACGATCGTCACGACGATCAGGACGCCGACGATGATCGCAGCGTCGATCAGGAACGCCGCCGCGCGGGTTCCCGCGCTGCCCAGTTCCAGCCGCAGGTCGACGCCCTCGGGCGTGATGAAGCGGCGGCGCAGCGACTTCGGCTCAGCCATCGCGCCCACCTCCGCGCGGCAGGTAGAAATAGGCGCACCAACCGGCCAGCATGACCAGCCCGATCGCATAGCGCTGCCAGTCGACGTTGACCGTCTGTCGTCCGATCCCTTCGAGCAGGCCCGCGACCAGCAGCATGATGACCGTCCCGCCCATCACCGCGGCGCCCGATCGCCCGGCCGCGATCGCCGAGTCCATCCGTGACTGCCGCCCCGGAAACGCGATGGCCGTACCGATCCGCAGGCCGGCCGCGCCGGACAGGATGATCGCGAAGATCTCGGTCGAGCCGTGAATGATGAGCCAGCCGCCGATCTCGATGCCCAGCCCCTTGGCAAGATAGATCTGGAGAAAGGCACCCAGCGTCAGCCCGTTGTACAGCAGCAGCAGGACGGTCGGCACCGCGAACGCGAAGCCCAGCGCGAACGCGAAGATCGCGATCTGGGCGTTGTGGGTGAACAGGAACGTCGCGAATACCGCCAGCGCATCGTCCTGCTTCTGGTACAGCACGGCGCGCAACGTCTCTGCCGTGGCGCTCGGATCGCGTCCGCCCGCCATCTCGCGCGACACGATGCCATAGAACCAGTCGGGATCATGCGCGACCAGCAGATAGCCGACCAGAGCACCGGCCAGCGTCAGCGCCAGCGACACCAGCGTCTCGGCCCACATCCCCTTCACCGCCGCGGGCCATCCGCGCGCGAAGAACTGCGCGATCTGGTTGCGCGCGGACGTCGGGACGCCATAGATCTGGAAATAGGCGCGTGTGCACAGCCCCTCCAGATAGGCGACCAGCGCCTGGTCGAGCGACGTTTCGCGCGCGACGGACAGCGACGACAACGTGGTGCGGTACAGCAGCGGCAGCGCCAGCAGTTCATCGTCGTCGAGCGTACCCAGCGACCGCTTCTCGATCCGCGACACCAGATCGTCGAGCGCCTGCCAGTCGGATTCGTGCGTAGCACGGAAGCGGCTGGCGTTGACCAGCGGCGGCGGTGCATCGACCAGTGCGCTCACAACAGGTTGCGCTGCTTGAGGTCGATGTACCCGCTCACCAGCCTGTCCCCCACGCGGTCATGCTCGCTCTCGATCACATGGACGCCCAGATGCCGCAACCGCGTGAGCACCAGCAGACGGTCGCGCAGCAGCGCCGCGGCGGTCACCGCCCGGGTCACGTCGGCAGCGGTCTCGGGGCGGGCCGCGCCGATCGCCTCCAGTTCCGCATCGCGCAGGACGACGACCATCAGCAGATGCTTCTCGACCAGCCGCGCCGCGGCGCGAACCATGAATTCGGCCGACGTCAGGTCGGTGAATTCGGTGAACAGCACGATCATCGAGCGCCGCGACAGCGTTCGCGCCAATGTCGCCAGCGCGAACGGATAGTTGGTCTCGTCCTGCGAATAGTCGATGTCGGCGGCCAGTCGCTGGAGTTCGGCGAAGCCGCGCGCGCCCGAGATCAACCCGCTGGCAATGCGCGGCCGCGAATCAAACGCGTGCAGCGCGACTCGGTCGCCGAGCTTCAGCGCGACCCACGCCGCCAGCAGCATCGCCGCGACCGCGCGGTCGATCCGCGGCAGGCCCGCGACCGGTTCGGACATCTGCCGCCCGGCGTCGATCGCGAAGACGATCTGGTTGTTGCATTCGCTGCGATATTCCTTCGCGCGCAGGCCGAGATGGCGGGCGGACTGTTTCCAGTCGATCGCGCGGCGATCCATCCCCGGGCGGAATTCTACCAGCGAGTCGAAGTCGGCGCCGTCGCCGCGATCGACCTGCGCGATCAGTCCCTGGAGGGCGTGGCGCTGGAACACCTGCGCGCCGCGTTCGTGGACCGGGCGGACGTCGGGCAGGATCCGTGTGCTCGCGTCGAACGCGATATGCCGCTGCTTCCACACCAGCCCCAGACTGCCTTTCCAGCGCAGCCACAATGCGTCGATCCGGGTCACCCCGCGTCGTGCGGCCACGACCGGCGCGACCGCCGATCCGGTGCCGCCGGCAATCTCGATCCGGATGCGGGCATCGTCCTGCGGTGCGATCAAGGCATCGGTGGCGAAGGCTACCTCGACCGCGCCGGGCGACGTGCCGGCGAAGTCGATCCCGATCGCCACGTCGATCGTCGCACCGACGCTTGCCGATCTCGGCAGCCCGACCCGCGCCGACGCTGCGCCGGGGGGCGGGCCGGTCAGCGCATCGACCGCGCTCAATGCCAGCACCGCCAGCGGCCAGGCCAGCCCGGCATACCATACGTGCGGCAGCACCGTCGCGACCAGCAGCGCGACCGGCGCGCCCACGGCCGCCGCGACGATGCCGGCGCGCGTCGGATAGATCAACGCGGCGCCTCGATCGCCTCGATGATGTCCTCGACGATGCCCTCGATCGGGCGGCCGTCGATCTCGGCGGCGGGCGACAGGATCAGGCGGTGGCGCAGCACCGACGGGGCAAGCTGCTTCACGTCGTCGGGAATGACGAAGTCGCGCCCGTCGATCGCCGCCCGCGCCCGGGCGGCGCCGGCCAGCATCGCGCCGGCCCGCGGCGACGCCCCGCTTTCCAGGTCGGCGACGACACGCGTCTGGCGGACCAGCGCAACGATATAGTCGATGACGTCATCGACCAGCCGCACCGCCGCGACCGTCCGGATCGCGTCACCGATCGTCGCGGCATCGGCCTGTGCCGCCACCCCCCAGTCCTCCGGTGACATGGCGGAATTGCGCGCGCCGTGGGTCGCGATGATGCGGCGTTCCTCCTCCGCACTCGGATAGTCGACGCTCTGCTTGAACAGGAACCGGTCGAGTTGCGCTTCGGGCAGCGGGTACACGCCCTGCTGCTCGATCGGGTTCTGCGTCGCCACGACCATGAAGCGGTCACCCAGCGGCAGGCTTTCGCCGTCAATCGTGACGGTGCGCTCCTGCATCGCCTCCAGCAGCGCGGCCTGCGTCTTGGGCGGCGTACGGTTGATCTCGTCGGCCAGCAACAGGTCGGTGAAGATCGGCCCGCGCGTCAGCGTGAAGGCCGACGTCTGGAAATTGAACAGGTTCGCGCCGATGATGTCGCCGGGCATCAGGTCGGGCGTGAACTGGATGCGGCCGAAATCCAGCCCGATCGCGCGGGCGAAACTGTGCGCCAGCAACGTCTTGGCGGTGCCGGGTGGCCCCTCCAGCAGGATGTGGCCGCCCGCGAAGAGCGCGACCAGCATCAGGTCGACGGTGGCATCCTGACCGACGACGGCCTTGCCGATTTCACCGCGGATCCTGTCCGCCAGCGCGCGTACCTCATCGACCGTCATGTCGTCTTCCCCTGTTGCCAGTCGTGCAGCGCCTGTGCGGCCGCGACCAGAGTCCGTGGATCGTCCGCGGCATCGGCGTCGCGCGCCAGGTCGCTGAAACGACTGCGCCGGCCGAGCCGGTCGAGATAGGCGTCGATCGCGTCCGGCTCCAGATGCGCGGGCACGCCGAACGCCGGGATCGCCCGCTCGCGGATCATCTGGGCGTAGCGCCCACCCAGCGCCGCCTCGCGACCCGCCTTGCGCACCAGCGCGGCGGTGTTGTCGACCAGCGCAGCCTTGCCGAACGCGATCGCCCGGGTCCGCAGCGCTGGCGGGCCGAACCGCCCGAACGCATGCAGCCCGACCAGCAGCAGCACCGCGACGATCGTCAGCGTCATCGCCAGGAACGGCGGCTCGAACGCCAGCTTCAGCGGGCTCGGGTGCCGGCCGAGGCCACTGAGCGTGACGTCGAACACGACGCCATCCGGCTCCCTGGGCCCGAGGAAATCGAGCAGTGCCAGCGCCGCGCGCGCCTGCGCCGGATCGCGCATGCCCGCGTTCGACATCAGATCGGGATCGGCCAGCACGTAAAGCTTGCGGTCGCCCAGTTCGCCGAGCACGACCCGCCCCGCCGCATCGACGATCATCGGCCGCAGACCCTCGCCCGCGATCGTCTGCAACCGCGCCGGCGCGGTGAAGCGGATGGGCCGATTGAGCCGGCTGTCGTAGAGTTCGGCGTTGGATGTCAGCGCTCCGCCGCCCGCACCGCCCCGCGTCACGATCAGCCGGTTGCCGGGAGCAAGCACGCCCTGCGGCTCGCCGACGGGCAGCAGCCCCTTCGTCCGCACCCAGCCCTTGTGGTCCGGATCGGCCGCGGTCCGCCATTTGGGCAGGATTATCAGCGTCGGCTCGCCATTGCGCCGCGCCAGCGGCTCGCCGACATCGACGCTGCCCGTCGGCGGCGACAGGACCACCAGATTTTCGGTCTGCAGGTCATCGATGTCGCGCACGATGTAGGGAAAGCGCTCCGTCCCGTCCGCCAGCCGGAACAGGCCGCTGAAGCCCGTCGCAGCATTCGACAACGCGTGGGTCCCGCCGCCCCGCGCTGGCTTCATGTCCGGGGCATAGGCACCGAACACCAGGGTCGCCGAGAACGCCAGCACACCGATCACGATCAGCAGGACGACGGTCAGCGGCCGGAACGTCGCCGCATCGCCGGTGCCGCCGCGCACCGCGACGTCACTCATGTCCACGCCCCCGCCAGCGCGAAATCGGCATAGGCGGTGCGGGCCTGCGTCCAGTCGTCTGCCCCGACCGGCCGACCGCCGAACAGGCTGCGCTCGACGATCCGGGCGATATCGGCAAAGATCGTCCGGGCCGTCGGCGGGATCGCGTCGGCCTGCGCGATGTCGCGGCTGGTCAGTGCCGGGCGGACCAGATTGGGGCGGCGGTTGCCGATATCCTCGATGCTGCGGAACAACAGGTGGTGGACGGCTTCGGCGAAGCGACCGTCGGCGGCCAGCGCATCGGCCTCGCGCAGCCACGATCGCGCCGGCGCTTGATCTGGCGTCCAGCTGTCGGCCTGCTCGTTCGCAACCTCAGCCGGACGACGCCGCCGCCGATACCAGCGCCCATGAAGCACACGATCGACGACCAGCCACAGGATCAGCCCGGCGACCACCGCCAGTACGCTCCAGAAGACGAAACGCGCATAAGGCGCATCCGGTATCAGGTTCAGCAGCCACGACAGCGCCCGCCCGATCGGCCGCAGCGCCCAGGCGATCCATTCGGACACCTCATGGATCCACGCCGGCGGCTTGGGCGGCGGATCGGCGGCGCGCAGGTCGAACTGGATATCGCCGTCGCGCATCAGCCCGGCATGCGCGGCGTCGAAGCTGCGCGCCGCGGCGGCGGTCGTTTCCTGCGATGATGTCGCCACGACGGTCCCCGGTTGCGCGCTGATCGCCCGACCATCTTATAAGCAGTTCAGCGCCATGCAATCGGATTTGGCCAGTGGACAGGATCGTCGGTCTGGGCCAGCCTGATGCGCGCTAGTCACGGGGGATCACATGGCGTCGCGATCGGATGCAGGGATGGGCGAGCCGGTATCGATCGGCCGCATCATCGGACACAGCTTCTCGGCGGTGGCCACAAACCCCGTCGTGATGCTGGGTACAGCCTTCGTGTTCGGCGCGCTGCCGAGCGTCATCATCGGATATTTTACCAGCCAGGTGCAGGTGCAATTGGCGGGACAGCCGGACGCAGTGCGTGACGGTGCCATCCTGATGATCGGATCCAGCCTGATCAACTTCATTTTCGCAATGATCGCACAGGGTGCGCTGGTCCGCGCGACCGTCGCGCACCTGGACGGACGAAAGGCCGGTTTCGGCGAAAGCGTCGCGGCGGCGATGCGTGTGCTTTTCTGGCTGATATTGCTGGCGATCGCCATTGCCCTGTCCGTCTGGGTCGGCCTGCTGTTCCTGCTGGTGCCGGGCATCATGCTGTACGTCATCTGGTCGGTCGCCAGCCCGGCGCTGGTCGAGGAACGCGGTGGCGTGATCGGCGCGCTGGGCCGCAGCCGTCGCCTGACGAAGGGCGCGCGGTGGAAGGTGTTCGGGTTGCAGCTGATCCTGGTCATCGCCTACTTCCTGGTCGCCGCACTGCTCGGCTATGGTGCGATCGCGAGCACCGGCCAGTCCGTCGCCGCTGCGCGGGTGGGTGGAGTTTCGATCGTCTTGCTGGTCACCAACGTGCTCATCACCACCATCATGAGCACGTTCTGGAGCACGGCGCAGACGGCGTTGTACGTCGAATTGCGCGACTGGAAGGACGGGCCGACCTCGGATCGGCTGGCGGACGTGTTCGCATGATGCCCGATCCATTGCCGGACGCCGCCGCGTTGCTGGGGCTGGAGATCCCGGACGAATGTCGGCCGGGGGTCAATGCCAACCTGAAGGCGCTGGCCGAGCATATCCGTATTCTCGAAACACCGACAACGCCGTGACGCTGGCATCGATCGCGACCGCCGTCCGCTCGAGCGAACGCCGGGCACTGGATCTCGCGCGAGAGACGATCGAGCGGCTGCGCGCGGGCAATCCAACGCTCACCGCCGCGACGCGCATCCTCGACGATCGCGCAATGGCCGATGCCGCGGCGGTCGACGCGCAGGTCGCCGCGGGTCGCGATCCGGGGCCACTGGCGGGCGTAATGTTCGGCGTGAAGGATCTGTTCGACGTCGCCGGCGAAGTCACCACGGCTGGCGCGGCCATGTTGCGCGATGCCCCGCCCGCCACGCGCGACGCCGAAGCCGTCGCCCGGCTGCGCGCGGCCGGCGCGGTACTGGTCGCCACGCTCAACATGGACGAATTCGCCTACGGCTTCGCAACCGTCAACGCCGCGTTCGGGACGACACGCAACCCGCACGACCGCGACCGGCTGGCCGGCGGATCGTCGGGGGGATCCGCGGCCGTGGTCGCCGCCGGGCTGGTGCCGCTGAGCCTGGGATCCGACACGAACGGGTCGATCCGGGTCCCCGCCGCGCTGTGCGGGCTCTACGGGCTGAAGCCCACGCACGGTGCGCTGCCGATGGCCGGCGTCCATCCATTCGTCGACAGTTTCGACGATATCGGGCCGTTCGCCACCTCGATCGCCGACCTGAAGCTCGCGTGGGAGGTTCTGGGCGGAACGGGCAAGCCTGCGCCGCCATCGCGTCCCGCGATCCTGGGCGGCTGGTTCGCGCTTAACCAGAGCGCCGACCTCGCCCATGCCATCGCCGCGATCGGCCGGCATCTGGGCGATATCCCGACCGTCGAACTGCGCGAGGTCGCCCGCGCCCGCTCCGCCGCCTACATCATGACCGCGGCGGAAGGGGGTGCCCGCCACCTGCCCGACCTGCGCACCCGGCCGATGGGGTTCGACCCCGCCACGCGGGACCGGCTGATCGCCGGCGCGATGGTGCCGGCGTCCGCCTATCTCGCCGCGCAGGATTTTCGCCGCTGGTTCGCGGCCGAAGCCGCCGCGCTGTTCGCGCGCCACGACGTGCTGATCGCGCCGTGCGTCGGCGATGTCGCGCCGCGGATCGACGATCCGATGGTGGATATGGACGGCGCGCGCGTCCCGGCCCGCGCGCATCTGGGCCTCTATACCCAGCCGCTGAGCTTCATCGGCCTTCCGGTGATCGCGGTACCGCTGATGCGCCCCGGCCGATTGCCGCTGGGGCTGCAGCTGGTCGGGCCGCCGGGCGGCGAAGCGGCGCTGTTCGCGCTGGCCGAGCGGCTGGAGGCCGATGGACTGATCGGCGTGTCGCATCCCCGATAAAGCCGTCTTCCCTCGCGCCATTCCCGCGCTATGCTGATCGACTACCCCGCGCAGATGGGGTGACGGGAGAACCGCAAGCCAAGGGGAACCACGACGCCATGACCGAAGCCGCGCCACGCTGATGCTGCATAGCCTGTCCTCGTTGCGCGGCATGACGACGGCACCGCACCATCTGGCCGCGCAGGCCGGGCTGGACGTACTGCGGGACGGCGGCACCGCGGTCGAGGCGGCAGTCGCCATCGCCGCATGTCTGGCGGTCGTCTATCCGCACATGACCGGCATCGGCGGCGACGGGTTCTGGCTGATCGCCGAGCCCGACGGCACCACGCGCACGATCCACGGCTGCGGCGGCGCGGCGGCGGCGGCGGATCCGGCGCTCTACGCCGGGCATGACGCGATTCCGTGGCGCGGACCGCTGGCGGCGAACACAGTCGCGGGCACGATTTCGGGCTGGGAGGCGGCGCTCGCGTCCACGGACAGCCGCCTGCCGCTCGACCGCATCCTGCGCGACGCGATCCATCATGCCGATTCAGGCGTCGTCGTCACGACCGGCGGGGCGGAGATCGCTGCGACGAAGGGCGCGGAGTTGCGCGGGCAACCCGGTGCCTGGGCGGCGACGTTCGAGCCGGACGGCGTGCCGCTGCGCCGCGGCGACATCCTGAAGCAGCCGGCGCTGGCGGACACGCTGCGCGCGCTGTCCACCGACGGTCTGCGCAGCTTCTACGACGGCGGGCTGGCGGCGAGCATCGCCCACGACCTGGCCGCGGTCGGCAGCCCGGTGGCCGCCATCGATCTCGCCGCGCATCGCGCGGAATTTCCGGAGGCGTTGCACGTCGATGTGGCGCGCGCGCGGCTGTTCAACACTGCCCCGCCGACGCAGGGCCTGGCGTCGCTGCTGATCCTGGCGATCGCCGACCGGATGCGCGCCGAAGCCATCGACAGTTTCGATCACGTCCACCGGCTGGTCGAGGCGACGAAGCAGGCCTTCCTGGTTCGCGATGCCCATGTCGGCGATCCGGCGTACATGCGGATCGACGCGCAGGCCCTGCTCGACGATCCCGACGCCATCGCCGCGATGGCAGCCGCGATCGATCCCGCCCGCGCCCTGCCCTGGCCGCAGCCGACCCATCCGGGCGACACCTGCTGGTTCGCCGCCGCGGATAGCGACGGGCGCGTGGTCAGCGCGATCCAGAGCACCTATTTCGAGTTCGGATCGGGCATCGTCCTGCCCGGCACCGGCATCACCTGGCAGAATCGCGGCAGCAGTTTCCGGCTTGCTCCGGATGGCTGGAACGCGCTGAAGCCCGGGCGAAAGCCGTTTCATACGCTCAACCCGGCGCTCGCGCGCTTCGCCGACGGTCGTGTGCTGGCCTATGGCACGATGGGCGGCGAGGGCCAGCCGCAGACGCAGGCCGCGATCTTCAGCCGCTATGCGTGGGGCGGCGTCGGCCTGCAGGACGCGATCACGCGCCCGCGCTGGCTGCTCGGGCGGACATGGGGCGACCATTCGACCAGCCTGAAGATCGAGGATCGCTTCGATCCCGCACTGTACGACGGACTGTGCGCGGCCGGGCATCAGGTGGAACTGCTCGCGCCGTTTACCGCGACGATGGGCCACGCCGGTGCCATCGTGCGCCATCCCGACGGATCGCTGGAGGGCGCGACGGACCCGCGCAGCGACGGCGCGGTGGCGGCGTGGTAGGCGGCGCACGGGCCGTGGCGCGCTGCGACACGCTGGGCGTCGCGCCGTACAGCGACCGCGCCGACATGCTGTTCCGCGCCTATCTGACGCCGGCCTGGCTGGCGACGCAACGCGCGGTGGCGGACTGGATGGCCGAGGCCGGGATGACCACGCGGATCGACGCGGCGGGCAACCTGATCGGTCGCTACGACGGGACGGCGGACGGCCCGGCCCTGCTGATCGGCAGCCATATCGACAGCGTCCGTGATGCCGGGCGCTACGACGGGCCGCTGGGCGTGATGCTGGGGATCGAGGCGGTGGCGGCGCTGCACACGGCCGGACGCCGCCTGCCCTGCCCGATCGAGGTGATCGCGTTCGGCGACGAGGAAGGATCGCGCTTCCCCGCCGCCATGCTGACCAGCCGCGCGGTCGCGGGAACGCTCGCGCCGACTGCGCTGGCGATTGCCGATCCACAGGGTGTCACCCTGGCGCAGGCGCTGGTCGAGGCGGGCCTGTCGATCGATCGCTACGCCGACGCGCGACATGCGCCCGCGCTCGCCTATCTCGAGGCCCATATCGAACAGGGTCCGGTGCTGGAGGCGGAGGGTCGCGCGATCGGCATCGTTACCGGCATCGCCGCGCAACTGCGCTATGCCGTGTCGGTGCAGGGCATGGCAGGCCATGCCGGGACGACGACGATGCCGCTGCGCCGCGACGCGCTGGCCGCGGCAGCGGAAATGGTGCTGGCGATCGAACGCCGCGCGGTCGAGGCCGCGTCGGATCTGGTCGCGACGGTCGGACGGATGGACGTCGGCCCCGGTGCTCCCAACGTCATTCCGGGTCGTGTCGCCTTCACGATCGACGTGCGGGCGGGCGATGCCGCGGTGCGCGATGCCGCGGCTGAGGATATTCTGGACGCGATCGCCGACATCGCCGACCGGCGGGGCCTGGACGTCGCCATCGAGCGCATCCACGACCTGCCCGCCAGCCCCTGCGACCCGCGGCTGACCGACCTGCTGGCCGATGCCGCCACCGCACACGACCCTGCGCCGCGGCGGCTGGTCAGCGGCGCTGGCCATGATGCGATGGTCATGGCGGCCCTCTGCCCCACCGCGATGCTGTTCATTCGCTGCACGGGCGGTATCAGCCACAATCCCGCCGAGCATGTCTCGTCGCAGGACGCCGACGTGGCCCTGCGCGTCATGACCGGCTTCATCGACCGCCTTGGAGACATGTTGTGACGCCTGACCTGTTCGGTGAGATCGATCCGCCGCAGCGGCTGCTGATGGGCCCCGGCCCGGTCAACGCCCATCCGCGCGTGTTACGCGCGATGTCGGCCGACCTGCTGGGCCAGTTCGATCCCGAGATGACGGGATATATGGAACAGGTGATGGCGCTCTACCGCCCCATCTTCGGCACCGACAACCGCTGGACGTTCCTGGTCGACGGCACCGCGCGGGCGGGGATCGAGGCGGCGCTGGTCAGCCTGGTCGCGCCCGGCGAGACGGTGCTGGTCGTCAACTTCGGCCGCTTCGGCCTCTTGCTGACCGAGATCGTCGAACGGATCGGCGGCATCGTCGAAACGGTCGATGCGCCGTGGGGCGAGGTCGTCCCGATGACCGACATCGCCGCCGCGATCGACCGGGTACGCCCGCGCGTCGTCGCCGCGGTGCACGGCGATACGTCGACGACGATGGCGCAGCCGCTCGACGGCCTGGGCGCATTGTGCCGCGCGGCGGGCGCGCTGTCCTACGTCGATGCCACCGCGACGCTGTCGGGCATGGAGATCGCCGCCGATCGATGGGGTGTCGATATCGTCACGGCGGGGCTGCAGAAATGCCTAGGTGGTCCGTCCGGATCCGCTCCGATAACCATATCGGATCGTGCGGCGGAGCATATCTTCGCCCGCCGCCATGTCGAAAAGGGCATTCGCGCCGCGGGCACGGTCGATGGTTCGGCTCCGCGGATCGGGACCAATTATTTCGATCTGGCGATGATCATGGACTATTGGTCCGAAAAGCGCCTGAACCATCATACCGAGGCGACGACGATGCTCTATGGCGCGCGCGAGTGCGCCCGCGTGGCACTCGGCGAAGGCCTCGACGCCCGCTTCGCCCGCCACGCCGCCGCGGGTCGCGCGGTGACCGCGGGTGCGCGTGCGCTGGGCCTGACCGTGTTCGGCGATGACGCGCACCGCATGACCAACGTGACCGGCATCGTGATTCCGGAGGGCGTCGATGGCGAGCGCGTACGGATGCGGATGCGCGACGACTTCGAGATCGAGATCGGCACCGCCTTCGGCCCGCTGGCCGGCAAGATCTGGCGGATCGGCGCGATGGGCTACAATGCGCGCAAGCACAAGGTGCTGCTGACGCTGGGCGCGTTGGAAGCGGTGCTGCGCGCGGAAGGGTATTCCGCGCCGGCCGGCGCGGGCGTCGATGCGGCGCTGGCGGCGTGGAACGCATGAGCCGCGACCTGATCGGCCATGGCGCGACGCCGCCCGATCCGCGCTGGCCCGGCGGCGCGCGCGTCGCGGTCAACTTCGTCGTGAATTACGAGGAAGGCGCGGAGAACAGCGTCCTGAACGGCGATGCCGGGTCGGAGGCGTTTCTGTCCGACATGGTCGGCGCCCCCAGCCACCCGGCCCGCGCAATGGCGATGGAAAGCCTGTACGAATACGGATCGCGGGCCGGTTTCTGGCGGCTGCACCGGCTGTTCACCGATCGGCAGGTTCCGGTGACCGTCTTCGGTGTGGCGGCGGCGATGGAGATGAACCCAGCCGCGGTGGACGCGATGCTGGCCGCCGATTGGGAAGTCGCCAGCCACGGCTGGCGGTGGATCGATTATCAGTACGTGGCCGAGTACGTCGAGCGCGAGCACATGGCGCAGGCGATCGAGGTCCACACGCGCCTGACCGGCCAGCGCCCGCTCGGCTGGTATCAGGGCCGCACCTCGCCCAACACCGCGCGGCTGGTGCGCGAGGACGGCGGTTTCGTCTACGACGCCGACAGCTATGCCGACGACCTGCCCTATTACGCGCAGGGGCAGTTGATCGTCCCCTACACCCTCGACGTCAACGACATGAAGATGGTCGCGCTCAACGGCTTTACCGAAGGGACGCAGTTCTTCCGCTACCTCGTCGATACGTTCGAGCAGTTGCGTGAAGAGGGCGGCCGGATGATGTCGATCGGACTCCACGGCCGCATCGCCGGACGGCCGGGCCGCACGATCGCCGTCGCGCAGTTCCTCGATCACGTCATTGCCAGCGGCGACGCGTGGATCACGCGCCGGATCGATATCGCCCGCCACTGGCAAGAGGTTTACCCGGCATGAGCGACAGGGACGCCCTGGAACAGGCGACGGCCGAAGTGACCGCCGCGTTCAACGCCTATGAACGCGCGCTGATGGCCGACGACATCGCCGCGATGGACGCGCTGTTCCACCACGCCGATACCACGGTGCGCTATGGCGTCGGGGAAGTGTTGTACGGCATCGACGCGATCCGCGCGTTTCGCGTCGGACGGGGCGGATCGCCGCAACGCCGGCTGGGCCGGGTGGAGATCACCGCCCATCGCCCGGACGTCGCCACCGCCAACGCCGAATTTCATCGCGACGGGTCGGATCGCCGCGGGCGCCAGAGCCAGACATGGATCCGCTTCGCCGACGGGTGGAAGATCGTATCGGCGCATGTGTCGCTGGAGGGGCAGACGTCGTGACCGCGCTGTTTGAACATTCGCCCTGGGTCGAGGCGCGGGCCGATGCCGCGCCGCCATCTGGGGATCGTCACGCCGACCTGATGGCGGTGGTCCATGCAGCATCGCCCGCCGAGCGACTGGCGCTGATCCGCGCGCATCCCGAACTGGCGGGCAAGGCGTCGGTCGACGGGACGCTGACGGAGGCGTCGGCGGCGGAACAGGCGTCGGCCGGGCTCGACCGCCTGTCGCAGGCCGAATTCGACCGCTTCCACGCGCTCAACGCCGCCTATGTCGCGCGGTTCGACTTTCCGTTCATCATCTGCGTCCGGTTGACCGACAAGGCAGGTATCCTGGCCGCGATGGAGCGCCGGCTCGGCAACGAACGCGAAACCGAGATCGCCACCGCGATCGACGAGATCGGCAAGATCGTCGATCTGCGCCTGAAGGACATGGCATGACGACATTGTCCACCCACGTGCTCGACACGATGCACGGCCGCCCCGCCGCGGGGCTCGAGATCGAGCTGACCGGCCCAACCGGGAGCATCGGACGCGGCACGACCAACGCCGACGGACGCTGTCCGGGGCTGGCGCCGGACGACCTTGCCCCCGGCCGCTATGCGATCCGCTTCGCCGTCGCCGACTATTTCCGGGCGCAGGGCGTCGCCCTGCCCGATCCGCCGTTCCTGGACATCGTCACGGTCGATTTCGGGATCGCCGCGGACGGAGGGCATTATCATGTGCCCCTGCTCGTCTCGCCGTTCGCCTATTCCACCTATCGGGGCAGCTGAATTCGATGTTCGACCTTGCCGAATGGCTCAATCTCGCCATCCGCTGGCTGCACCTGACGGCCGGGATCGCGTGGATCGGATCGTCCTTCTACTTCGTGTGGCTCGACAACCACCTGACGCCACCGGCCAGGGGCGACGCATCGGGCGAGGTCTGGTCGGTGCATGGCGGCGGTTTCTATCACAACCAGAAATACCAGGTCGCGCCCGCGCAGATGCCCGAGCGGCTGCACTGGTTCAAATGGGAAGCCTATTGGACGTGGATCAGCGGATTTTCGCTGCTGGTGCTGGTCTATTACGTCGGCGCGCGCAGCTTCCTGATCGACCCGTCGAAGGCGGCGCTCAGCCCGGCGCAGGGCATCGGCATCGGGCTGTCGTCGCTGGCGCTCGGCTGGTTGGTCTACGACCTGTTGTGCCGGTCGCGTGTCGGACGCAGCAACCGGTTGCTCGGGGTGATCTGGTTCGCCTGTCTGCTGGCGGCGGCGATCGTGCTCGACCGGCTGTTCAATGCGCGTGGCGCCTATCTGCATGTCGGCGCGATCATCGGCTCGGCGATGGTCGGCAATGTGTTCTTCGTCATCATCCCTAACCAGCGCAAGGTCGTCGCCGACCTGATCGCCGGCCGCACGCCCGATCCCTCGCTCGGCGCCGCGGCGAAACAGCGGTCGCTGCACAACAACTACATGACGCTGCCCGTGCTGTTCATCATGGTCAGCCATCATTATCCGATGACCTATGGCGCGACGCGGCCGTGGCTGGTGCTCGCGCTGCTCGGCCTGACCGGCGTCGCGGTGCGCCATGTGTTCAACCTGCGCCATCGGGGCAAGGAAACCGGCCCGGCGATCGTGCTGGCGGCTGCGCTCGCGTTCATCAGCGTCAGCTACGTCACGCTGGAGAAAAGCGGCGCGCGGCGGGCCGAACAGGCGGCTGCCGCGCGGAACGTAACCTATGCCCAGGTCCAGCCGATCTTCGCGAAACATTGCGTCGCCTGTCACAGCGCACGGCCGACCAGCCCCGGCATCTCGACACCACCGCTGGGCGTCTTGCTCGATTCCTATGCCCACGCCCGCACGGTCGCGCCGCGGATCAAGGCGGTGGCGGTGGATTCGCAGGTCATGCCGCTGGGCAATCCGACCGGCATGACGCCCGAGGAGCGCCGCATCCTGGGCGCCTGGATCGCAGCCGGTACGCCGCAATGAGCATCCGTTTCCTGCTCGACGGAGAGGTCGTGACGGTCGCCGATCCCGACCCGACCGGCACGGTGCTCGACCTGCTGCGCTACACGCTGCGGCGCACCGGCACCAAGGAGGGCTGCGCCGAGGGCGACTGCGGCGCCTGCACGGTGCTGGTCGGTGACCTGTCCGGCGACGACACGCTGCGATGGCGCGCGGTCAACGCCTGCATCCTGTTCCTGCCGATGCTCGACGGCAAGGCGCTGAAGACGGTCGAGAGCCTGTCGCGGGGCGGCAGCCTGCATCCGGTGCAAAAGGCGCTGGCCGATGGCCACGGGTCGCAATGCGGATTCTGTACGCCGGGCTTCGTCATGTCGCTCTATGGCCGCAGCATCGGGGCGACCGGGACGCGCGGCGTGGGCGTGACGGACGTGATCGCCGGCAATCTGTGCCGGTGCACCGGCTATGGCCCGATCCTCGCGGCGGGAGAGGCCAATCCCCCCGTCGATACGCCAGACGATGTGGAGACGGTAACTGCATTGCGCGCCTTGCGCCGCGATGCGCCGCTGTCGATTGTCCATGACGATCCCGTCATCGGCACCCGACGCACTGCCATCGTGCCGCGCGCGTCGGATGAACTGGCGGCGGCCCTGATCGCCGATCCCGACGCGACGATCGTCGCCGGTGCGACCGATGTCGGGCTGTGGGTGACCAAGCAGCATCGCGACCTGACGTCGCTGATCTTCATCGGCGATATCGCCGACCTGCAGCGGATCGACCAGGATGCCGACGGGCTGACGATCGGGGCGAACATACGCTATTCGGACGCACGCGACGCGCTGTCGCGCCTGCACCCCGATCTGGGCGAGCTGGTCCGCCGGATCGGCGGATTGCAGGTGCGCAATGCCGGCACGATCGGCGGCAACATCGCCAACGGTTCGCCGATCGGCGACATGCCGCCCGCGCTCATCGCACTCGGCGCGCAGCTGACATTGCGACGGGGGGAAGAGCGACGGACGATGCCCCTCGAAGACTATTTCATCCGCTATGGCGTACAGGATCGGCAATCCGACGAGTTCGTCGAGAGCATCCGCATCCCCCGCCCCGCCCCCGACACGCTGATCCGCATCGTCAAGCTGTCGAAGCGCGTCGAAAGCGACATATCCGCGCTGTGCGGCGCGTTCGCGCTGACGATCACCGACGGGGTGATCGCCGATGCGCGCGTGGCGTTCGGCGGCATGGCCGGGACGCCCGCCCGCGCGCCGGCGTGCGAGGCCGCGCTGATCGGCCAGTCGTGGTCCGAAGCGACCGTCGAGGCGGCGGCGCTGGCGCTGGCGCGGGACTATACGCCGCTCAGCGATCTGCGCGGATCGGCGGACTATCGCACCGTTTCGGCGGCCAACCTGCTCCGCCGCCTGTGGCTGGAAAGCGAATGACCGAACCCGCCGTCCACCGATCGATCCGACACGACAGTGCGGCCGAGCACGTCGCCGGCAGCGCGCGCTACGTCGACGATCTGGCCGAGGCTCCCGGTACGTTGCACCTGGCGTTCGGGCTGGCGCAAGACGGCCATGCCCGGCTGAACGGTATCGACCTGACGGCTGTCCGATCGGCGCCGGGCGTCGTCGCGGTGCTGACCGCCGCCGACATCCCGGGCAAGAACGACGTCAGCCCCGTGTTCGGCGACGACAGGCTGTTTGCCGTGGACGAGATCCTCTACCCCGGACAGCCGTTGTTCGTCGTCGCCGCGACGAGTACGCGCGCCGCACGGCTGGCCGCGCGGCTGGCGACGATCGATGCCGAGCCCCGCCCTGCGCTCGTCACGATCGCGCAGGCGCGCGCGGCGGGCTCCAGCTTTGAAACCGCGCAGGTCATGGCGCGCGGCGACGCCGACGCGGCGCTGTCGGCGGCACCGCACCGCCTCGCCGGCACACTGGACATGGGCGGGCAGGAACATTTCTATCTCGAGGGCCAGGCCGCGCTCGCGATGCCGGGCGAGGACGGGCAGGTCCATGTCATCAGCTCGACCCAGCACCCGAGCGAGGTCCAGCATCTGATCGCCAAGGTGCTGAACCGTCCCCATGCCGACGTGACGGTCGAGGTTCGCCGGATGGGCGGGGCGTTCGGCGGCAAGGAGACGCAGGCCGCCGCCTATGCCGCCGCCGCGGCACTGGTCGCCACGAAGACCGGCCACCCGGCGAAGATCCGCGCCGATCGCGACGACGACATGGTCATGACCGGCAAGCGCCACGAATTCGCGGTGTCCTATGACGTCGGTTTCGATGATGACGGCCCGATCGCGGGCATCCGCATCGAGCTGGCATCACGATGCGGTGCCACCGCCGACCTGTCGCTGGCGATCAACGATCGCGCGATGTTTCATGCCGACAACTGCTATTACCTGCCCGCCGTCGAGATCGTCTCGCACCGGCTGAAAACGCATACGGTGTCGAATACCGCGTTTCGCGGCTTCGGCGGGCCGCAGGGGATGCTGGCGATCGAGCGGGTGATGGATGCGATCGCCGCGCAGCTTGGCCGCGATCCGCTGGCCGTACGCCGCGCCAATCTCTATGGCCCGGGCCGCGACGTGACGCCGTATCACATGACGGTCGAGGACAATGTCGCACCGGACATCATCGCCGAGCTCGCCGAGAATACCGGGTACGCCGCGCGTCAGTCGGCCGTCGCCGCGTTCAATGCGGCCAACCGAATCCACAAGCGCGGGCTGGCGCTGACCCCGGTCAAGTTCGGCATCTCGTTCACCACCACCCATCTGAACCAGGCGGGCGCGCTGGTGCTGGTCTATGCCGACGGGTCGATCGTGCTGAACCACGGCGGGACCGAAATGGGCCAGGGCCTGATGGTAAAGGTGGCGCAGGTCGTCGCCGACGTCTTCGCCGTACCCATCGACACGGTGCGCATCTCTTCGACGCGGACCGACAAGGTGCCCAACACGTCGGCGACCGCCGCGTCGTCGGGTACCGACCTGAACGGCATGGCTGCGCGCAACGCGGCGATGACGATCCGCGACCGACTGGTTGAGCTCGCCGCAAAGCGCGCGGGTGTCGCCGAGGGGACGGTGCGGTTCACCCCGGACGGCGTCGTGGCGGGGGATCAGGTCACGCCGTTCGCCGACGTGTGCCGCGCCGCACACCTGGCCCGGGTGTCGCTGGCGGCATCCGGCTTCTACGCGACGCCGAAGATCGCCTACGACCGCGCGACGCACCGCGGGCGGCCGTTCCTGTATTTCGCCTATGGCGCGGCGTTGAGCGAAGTCGAGATCGACGTGTTCACCGGCGAACATCGCGTGGTCGCGGTCGATATCCTGCACGACGCCGGGCGGTCGCTGAACCCGGCGATCGATCTGGGTCAGGTCGAGGGCGGGTTCATCCAGGGTATGGGCTGGCTGACGACGGAGGAACTGGTCTACGACGACCGCGGCCGGCTGCGCACACACGCGCCATCCACCTACAAGATCCCGACCGCCGGCGACCGACCCGATCGGATGGACATCCGGCTGTGGGATCGCGGCTGCAATGTCGAGGACACGATCCATCGGTCGAAGGCGGTCGGCGAACCGCCGTTCATGCTGGCGATCTCGGTCTTTTCCGCACTGACCCAGGCTGTCGCAGCGGCGGTGCCCGGCGCCGGTCTGCCCGAACTCGACGCCCCGGCCACGCCGGAACGCATCCTGGGCGCGATCGCGGCGCTGCGGGCACGGCGTGGCTGACTGGGCGGCGCAGGCGCGTTCGGCGCTGGCCAGGGGACCGACGGCGCTGGTGACGATACTGGCGACCGAGGGCTCGGCGCCGCGCGGGCCGGGTACGCGGATGATCGTGACGCGTCATGGGCAGTCCGGCACGATCGGCGGCGGCGCACTGGAGTATCGCGCGGTCGAACAGGGACGTGCGCTGCTCGACCAGCCGGTTGGCGCGTGGCGGATCCAGGACTATCCGCTCGGGCCGCTGCTCGGTCAATGCTGCGGCGGGCGGGTTCGCCTGCTCGTCGAGCATCTGGATGCGACCCGGGCGGACTGGATGGACGCGCCGGGTCGCCATGTCGCCCGCCTGACCGACGACGGTCTCACCCGCACACGCAGCGACGCCAGGCCTCCCCCGCTGTCGGCGCGCGGCGACAAGCCGGCGAGCGGCAGCGTCTTCCGCGAACCCGACGACGCCGAGCGGTTGTCCGTCCAGCTGTTCGGTGCCGGACACGTCGGCCAGGCGATCGCACGGATCGCCGAAGACCTGCCGCTGCATCTCGGCTGGTTCGATGCGCGCGCCGACTATGCCGGCCTTCCCGGCGTCACCGCGGCGCCGGAAGACGAACTGGTCGCCTGCGCTGCCGCCGCGCAGGCCGGATCGGCCGTGCTGATCGTCACCCACGACCACGCGCTCGACTATCGCCTGACCGCCGCCGCACTGCACAGCGAGGCAGGGTTCGTCGGACTGATCGGGTCGGCGACGAAGCGCGCGCGGTTCCTGTCGCGCCTGACCGACGACGGGTTCGACGACGTGACCCGCGCGCGCCTGACCTGCCCGATCGGTGTGCCCGGCATCGGCGGCAAGGAACCCGCGGTCATCGCCGTCGCCACCATCGCGCAACTGCTGACGCTGCAACGTCTCTAGAGCGTGATGGCATGGTCTTGACCCATCGTGATTGTCCTGAGCCGTGCGTCGGCAAGACGCGGCGCGCAGCGCGGGCTGGTGGCCCGTGCAAGCGGTGCGACGCCGCCCGGCGGACGGCTCAGGGCAACCGCTCCACGGCAGGCCGATTTTGTTCCGTGGCGTGGGGTCCCCGTAAAGTAATACTTTGCGGGGTGCCCCGGTCGTCCCTCGTCAGTCACGGCAAGGCCCCGCTCCTTCCTCGCTCCTATCCACGAACCACAATCGGCTCCGTCACGATGGGTCGCAATCAGGTCATCACGCTCTAGGAAATCCTCACCCGATGCTGCGCCGAATCCTCGCCATATTTGAACCATTCGTGCTGGCGCTGCTCGGCACCGTCCTGATCGCCTCGCTGCTGCCTGCGCGCGGCGTCTGGGCGCAGGTTTTCGACATCGTCGCCGACGCCGGCATCGTCCTGCTGTTCTTCCTCAATGGCGCGAAGCTGTCCCGCGAGGCGATCGTCGCTGGCGCGCGCAACTGGCCGCTGCACCTGGCGGTGATGGGATCGACGTTCGTGCTGTTTCCGCTGCTCGGGCTGGGGATCGCGGCGCTGCCGATCCTCGACGGGCCGCTTGCCGCCGGCATCCTGTTCCTGACGTTGCTGCCCTCGACCGTGCAATCGTCGATCGCCTTCACCGCGATCGCGCGCGGCAACGTCGCCGCGGCGATCTGCAGCGCGTCCTTTTCCAACCTGCTGGCGATCGTCGCGACGCCCGCGCTGGTCGCGCTGCTGATGCATTCGACCGGGCCGGGCGGCGGCATGTCGTTCGCGGCGGTGCGCACGATCCTGTTCCAGCTGCTGCTGCCGTTTCTGGCCGGACACCTGCTCAGGCCGGTGATCGGCGGGTTCGTCGCGCGACACAAGGGCGCGGTGACGCTGGTCGATCGCGGATCGATCCTGCTGGTGGTCTATTCGGCGTTCGGCGCGGCGGTGGTCGGCGGGCTGTGGAGCCGGATATCGGCGCACGACCTGATCGTCGTGGCGATCGTCTGCGTCGTCCTGCTTGCGCTCGTGCTGTTCGCGACTTGGGCACTGGGCCGCGCCCTGAGGATGCCGCGCGAAGACGCGATCGTGCTGCTGTTCTGCGGATCCAAGAAGAGTCTGGCGTCGGGCGTTCCGATGGCGGGTGTGTTGTTTCCCGCAGCACAGGTCGGCCTCATCATCCTGCCGCTCATGCTGTTCCACCAGATCCAGCTGATCGCCTGCGCCCTGATCGCGCGACGCTATGCCGACAGCGCACCTGACGCCTGAACGCCGTTGGTGCCGGCTGCCTTCAACCGTTCGCCGGAAGACACACCGCCGCGCCAGGGAAGGACGCGACGCGGCGGTGTAACGGTCGTCAGAAACCGAATCTGAACCCCGCCAGCCCGGCATAGCCGACGCCCGCATCGGCATCATGCCCGGGTTGCGAGATCGCCATCGCCGAGATGTTGAAGCGCAACCGCCCGGTCAGCTTCTTCGCGAATTCCGCCGTCACATCGATCTCGCGACCCGACGGCGACAGGTCATATCCGCTGCTATCGAACAGGTAGCTGTAGTTGCCCGGGCCGGAAATCAGCACCGCGGTCGGCAGCGTCATCGTCGCGCTGCCCCCGCCGATCCGCAGCGGCTGCGCCACGCCCAGCGTCAGGCGGCTGTCCCTGCCGACGATCTCGTCGAAGCGGACATCCGCCGCGAATGCGTTGGACCGCAGCGACAGGTCGCCGAGTACCGCATCGGGTGACAGCCGCGCCTGCGTCGTCGCGCCCGTCCAGCTGCCGCGCACGCTGACCTTCGGCGACAGCTGTGCGCGGATCGCGACGCGGGCAAAGCGGCTGTCGGCGCGCGTACCGGTCGATTCGCCCGGCGTGAACGCGCCCAGGAAGCTGCCGCGCTCGTCCATCGTGCCGATCGTCAGCCCGAGGTCGAGTACGCCGCCGATCCGGTCGATCCCGGCATCGACCAGATAGCCGCCCGACCGGCCGCGGTCGCCCGGCATCCGCCCGACCCGGCGCACGTCGCGGTCGTCGGCCGAATAGGCGCCGCCGTTCAGGCGCAGGCCGCCCGACCGGAACCCACCGACCGCATAGGCCTGGCGTGTGTCGTTCATCGTCAGCAAGGGCACACGCAACGCGCGATCGGCGAGCGAGATGCCCGATGGTGCCCGCGCATCGTCCCGCAATCCAAGCGCAGTATCGACGCCGCGCCCACCGAAGCCCGCCGCAAAGCCCATGCGGTCGCCCAGCTTGCCCGAGATCGCGATCGCGCTCTGGACACGGCTGGGCCGGGTCGGGCTTTCCGGCGCGATCATCTGGCCGAACGACAGGCGCACGCTGCCCAGCGCCGCGGTGGCGGTGCTGTCCATCCGGACCTGATCGACCGCCGCGTCGGCGATCGCGGTGACCGGCGCATCGGCCATCATCGTGCCGAGCGACGTGCCGAACACGCCGTTCAGCTGGTCGTTGTACAGCACGGTCGCCCGCGACAACGCGCTGTCGCCGCCGAACGCGCGGCTGAGCGTGACGCTCTGCGCCAGGCTGGCGAGCGACACCGAGCGGCCGCGCGCGGTGGCGGTCGTGGTCGCGCCCACCGGCTTCAGCGCCTTTTCCATGTCGGGGAAGCCATGGCCCCAGATGTCGCTGACCTGATGCGTGATCGTGCCGTTGCCGTTGGTATAGCTGGCGGTCGACAGGTTCGACACGGTGCGGTTGGCGCCGGTGAAGAAGCCGTTGTCGGCCGTGTACAGCAGCCGCGCGGCCAGATCGGCGGCACTGGCCGTCGGGAACGCCTCGCGCAGCAAGGCGATCATGCCGGCGGTCTGCGGTGTCGCCTGGGACGTGCCGCCCTGCGACTCATAGCTGGTGGTACCCTTGTTCGATCCCGACCAGACGTCGAACCCGTCCATCGACAGGCAGAAGCTGGCCGCCAGGCCGCACTGCGCCGACATCAGATAGATGTTGCCTTCGACCTTGGTCGATTTGGCGACCGTCTCGGCACCCAGGCTCTGGATGGCCAGCCCCTTGGACGTCGCATTGGTGACCGTGATCCACCCCCCTTTCAGCTCGGTGAAGGCCAGCGGGAACGCCGCTGCGTAATCGACCTCGTCCAGACCGGGATTGCCGTTGGCGATCTCGTTCGCACCATAGTTGGAATTGGCGAACAGGATGACGCCGCCGGCATTCTGGAACGCGCGCCAGCTGGCGACGGCCGCAGTCCATTCTGCCGCGGTCCCGCCCAGCACGTTCGCGGTCGCCGCCGCATTGGACAGCCCGGCGCCATCGCGATAGGCCAGGAAATTCTTGGCCGTCACCTCGAAGCCGCCGGTTTCGCTGGTCTTCACCGGCTTCCATGGCGACGCGGCATTGCCCTGCACATCCAGGCCGTAGGAATTGCTCGACACCTTGACGCCCTGCGCCAGATATTCGTCGAACACCCCCTTGATCCCGACCGGCGACGTCTGCGCCATGCCCAGGTACAAAGTGGCGTTATAGGCGACGCCGTGCATCACGGTGCCGTCGCGCTCGCCGGCGGCCAGCGATGCGACGTGGGTGCCGTGCGCATCGCTGGTAAAGGCGTTCGACGACGCGAGGACCACGATCTTGCCAGCCCCGTCCTCCTCGACATGCGCAGGCTGCCCGCCGACCAGGTTGTAGCCTGTATCGACCACGCCGATCTTCACGCCTGCCCCGCTCAGGCCATAGCCATAGGCGATGTGGACCTTGGCGCGCTCGAACGGATTGCGCTGTCCGGTCGCGTCGCTGATGTCGGTGCCCAGCGCCTTGCGCGTCGGACTCTGGGTGACGCCGTTGAATTCCGCCTCGCTGCGCCGCTGCTCGGCCAGCGTCGCGTTGAAGGTCAACGTCGTGCCCGTGAGCACCGACGTGGGTGTTGGCGCAGGCGTGGGCGTCGGAGTTGGAGTCGGAGTCGGCGTCGGAGTCGGTGCAGGCGTCGGTGCCGGAGTTGGTGCAGGCGTCGGCGTTGGCGTCGGCGTCGGTGCAGGCGTCGGGGTTGGAGTTGGCGCAGGCGTCGGCGTCGGAGTTGGTGCAGGCGTCGGCGTCGGAGTTGGCGCAGGCGTCGGCGTCGGCGTCGGTGCAGGCGTCGGGGTCGGAGTTGGTGCAGGCGTCGGCGTCGGTGCAGGTGTCGGGGTCGGAGTCGGCGCAGGCGTCGGGGTCGGAGTTGGTGCGGGCGTCGGGGTCGGAGTGGGCGCAGGTGTCGGCGTCGGGGTTGGCGCAGGCGTCGGCGTCGGAGTCGGTGCAGGCGTCGGGGTTGGAGTTGGCGCAGGCGTCGGGGTCGGAGTGGGCGCAGGCGTCGGGGTCGGAGTTGGTGCAGGTGTCGGGGTCGGAGTTGGTGCGGGTGTCGGCGTCGGGGTTGGCGCAGGCGTCGGGGTCGGAGTGGGCGCAGGCGTCGGGGTCGGAGTTGGCGCGGGCGTCGGTGCAGGCGTTGGCGTGGGCGTCGGTGCAGGCGTCGGCGTGGGTGCAGGTGTCGGGGTCGGCGCTGGCGTTGGCGTCGGTGCGGCACCGGTTGGGGTTGGCGTCACGGTGCGCGGTGCGTCGTCGCCGCCGGTCACTTCGCTGACCAGCAACGCGCCCGCCGCAGCGCCGGCGATCGCGCCGATGACGCCGAGGGTCGAGATGCCGCCCTGCCCGGCGGGTTCCGCCGCCGCCGTCGCCTGTGGCGTGCCCGCGACGAGCATCACCAGCATCTCGTGATCGCCGGCAAGGGCGGCGGCGCGGGCGGCGGTTACCAACGCCTCGAACGCCGGGCCGCTCGCGCCGGCGTCGCCGCGCAGCATCGCGCGCGATTCGACGAGCAAAGCGCGGACCTGGCGCGGCCGCGCGATCATATGGGTGGCCAGCCGTTCGATCGCCTCGTTGCGTGCGGCGCTTGCGGCGCCGATTCCGGTTTCGGCGACGCGTTCACGCGCATAGGTGGGCGCCGTCGCGATGGTGAGAGCGATGGTGGCACATCCGACAAGGGCGTGATGGCGCGAGCGGCGGCTGGAAACGGTCATTGGATCCCCCAAAAAATTCACGGGAGACCGCCAAGCGCCGCTCCCCGCGCCGCACGTCGTTTCCCCCTGTGAAAACACTCTTGCACGATGGGACGAACGGCTTCACGTCCCATGGTACCCATTTCGGGTCAGCAACGGTTCGCGGTTCATGACGGACGAGACGACATCGCACCTGGCGCCGCAGCGACCGCCGACGCGTCTGATCGCACGCGCGATGTCGCAGTTCCTGCTGTCGTCCGCGCGCGCCTGGGCACGGCCGCACACCGGCGACCTGACGTCGGCCTTTGTCATGTGCACGACGCTCACCGCCAATCTGGAGCATCTCGGCTATGGCGATCCGCTCGCCGCCCTGGCCTCGGACGGACGGGACGGCGGCGCGGCGCTGCGGCGGCCGATCAGCGCGAACGCCATCGCGGAATCATTGTCCCTGCCATATGAAACGGTGCGCCGCAGGACGATCGCGATGATCGCCGACGGACGATTGCGACGCGTGGAGGCAGGGCTGATCGTCCCGCCGGAAACGCTGGCCGGCGTCGCACTGGGCCGTGCCATGCGCGAGGTGTGCGACCTGCTGGACGACACGGTCGTGACGCTCGCCGGGATCGGCTTCGATGCCCATGCGATCGCTGCGTCGGCCGGCGCGGCGATGCCCGGACCATCCGCACCACCTCCCCCCGATGCGCTGATCGCGCGCATCGCGCTCGATGCGCAGATCCGCAGCCTGGAAACGGTCGCGTCGAGCTTCGGCGATATCGTCAGCGCCTATGTCTGCGCCACGATCGTCGCGGCAAACGTCCGGGCGCTGACGCTCGATTCCGAACTGGCGTGGCGCTATGCCGCCGAAGACCAGTCGCCGCCGGATGCGCTGCGCCGCCCGGTGACCATCCGCGACCTCGCGCGGGAACTGGCCATGCCCTTCGAGACGGTACGACGGCATGTCCGGGTGCTGATCGAACGCAACGCCGTCGTCACCGTAACGGCGCGCGGCGTGATGGTGCCGCGATCGGTGATCGAAGGCGCCGATGCCGTGCGGCATCAGGCCCGGCTGATGATGGAATTCGTCCGGATGATCGGCAATCTGGCACGCGCCGGCTATGACTTCTCGCCGCGAACGAGAGCGGGTCCGGTGCTGCCGGTCCCGCCCTCCCCCATCGTCGTGCCGATGCCGAACCGGCTCACATGATGTGCGCCGCCTTCGTCACCAGATGCGACGCGACGCCCTCCGGCCCGTCTTCGGATCCGAAGCCGCTGTCCTTGACGCCGCCGAACGGCGCGTCGGCCCAGCTCAGCCGGACGTTGTTGACACCGATCATCCCCGCTTCGATCGCGTCGATCAGCACATTCTGCCGCCGCGCATTTTCGGTGAAGCAATAGGCGGCCAGACCGAACGGCAGGCGGTTGGCGTTCTCGATCGCCTCGTCCACCGTGCCGAACGGCGTCAGCAGCGCGAGCGGACCGAATGGCTCCTCGTTCATCGCCCGCGCGATCGTCGGCACGTCGGCAAGCACGGTCGGGGTAAAGAAGAACCCGCCATCGGCACCCTGGCGCTCTCCGCCGGCCAGCAGGCGCGCACCGGCACCCACGGCATCCTCGACGAGATCGCCGATTGCGGACGGTCGGCGGGCGTTGGCCATCGGACCCATCTGGATGCCCTTCTCCAGTCCGTTGCCGACCTTGACCGCGCGCGTACGCTCCGCGAACCCTTCGGCGAAACGGTCATAGATGCCGTCCTGAACGTAGAATCGCGTCGGCGCGATGCAGACCTGCCCCGCATTGCGGAACTTGTGCGCGACCAGCGTGTCCAGCGTCGTGTCGAGGTCGCAATCGTCGAACACCAGCACCGGCCCATGGCCACCCAGTTCCATCGTCGTCTTCATCATCGTGTCCGCGGCCAGCCGCGCAAGATGCTTGCCGATCGGAACCGATCCGGTGAAGCTCAGCTTGCGCGTGACCGGCGATGCCAGCAACTGGCGCGAGACGGTGTCGGGCACACCGAACACGCACTGCGCCACGTCACCGGGCAGGCCGGCATCCTGCAGACAGCGAAAGATTTCGATGGCCGAACCCGCGGTTTCCTCGCTGGGCTTCAGGATGATCGAGCACCCCGCGGCGATCGCCGGCCCCAGCTTGCGCGCAGGATTCAGCGCAGGGAAATTCCAGGCACAGAACGCCGCGACCGGTCCGACGGGCTGATGCAACACCAGCGATCGCGTACCCGTGGGCCGCGGCAGTACGCGACCGTGGATGCGCAGCGCCTCGCCGGCGTGATACTCGAACAGCGCGGCAGCATAGAGCACTTCGCCGAACGCCTCGCTCTTGGGTTTGCCCTGTTCCAGCGTCGCGATCGTGGCGATGCGATCGGCGCGTTCGCGCATCAGCGCGGCCGCCTTATTCAGAACGGCGGCGCGCTGTTCCGGCGCGGTGGCCCGCCACGCCTTGAACCCGCGATCCGCGGCCTCCAGCGCATCGTCGAGATCCTGCGTCGTCGCCAGCGGCAACGGACCGTGCGGCTTGCCAGTCGTCGGATCGAGCACGTCCTGCGTGTCGCGCCCGCCACCCGATCGCCACTCGCCCGCGATATACAGGGCAAGCTGGGCATCATACTGGGTCATCGTCGTCTCTCCGTGGCCGTGGTCGGTTCGCAGCGGCGACATCGGCGGTCGTCACGCCGAGCGCAACCCCGGTCACCGCTTATCGCCCATGCGCAAAGGAAAAGGGCCGCCCCGACGGGACGGCCCTTTATATCGATCCGTGCGGATCCGCCCGATCACTCGGCGGTCGCGACCGTGCCCTTGGCCGGACGCGGATCGCGGCGCTCGGCGATACGCGCCGACTTGCCGGTACGACCGCGCAGGTAATAGAGCTTCGCGCGCCGCACGACGCCGCGACGGACGACTTCGATGCTGTCGATGTTCGGCGAGTACAGCGGGAAGACGCGCTCGACGCCCTCGCCGAAGCTGATCTTGCGCACGGTGAAGTTGCTGCCCATGCCCTTGTTCGAGCGCGCGATGCACACGCCTTCGTAGTTCTGGACGCGGGTGCGCTCGCCCTCGACCACGCGCACGCCGACGCGCAGCGTGTCGCCGGCGCGGAATTCCGGTACCGTCTTCGATTCTAGGAACTTGGCGACCTGCTCGGCTTCGAGCGTCTGGATGATGTTCACTTACGTTCGTCCTCTGACGTGTGCCGCGCGCCAGAGGGAGGTTGGACCCGAGCGCCGACATGGCGCTCCCAAAGGTCCGGCCTCCGTAGCCGTGTATCGGTCTCGGCCTGCAGCTTTCGCCACGCCGCGATCCGCGCATGATCCCCCGATCGCAGCACTTGCGGGATCATACGCCCTTCCCATTCGACGGGTCGGGTATAATGGGGATATTCGAGAAGGCCGCTTTCGAAGCTCTCGTCATCCCCACTGGAAGGCGCGCCCATTACGCCGGGCAGCAGCCGAATGCAAGCGTCGAGCAGGACCAGCGCCCCCATCTCGCCGCCCGACAGGATATAGTCGCCGATCGACACGGGCTCTACGTTACGCCCCTCGAAGATGCGTTCGTCGAACCCCTCGAATCGGCCGCACAGGATGGCAACGCCGGGACCGGCGGCAAGGCTGCGAACGCGGGCCTGGGTCAGGGGCGCCCCCCGTGGACTCATCGCCAGGATCGGAACGTCATCGGTCACGCTGTCGATCGCGGCGGCGAGGATGTCGGCGCGCAAGACCATGCCCGCGCCACCGCCCGCCGGGGTGTGATCGACCGTGCGGTGCCGGTCGGTCGCGAAGTCGCGGATGTGCGTGGTGGTCAGCGACCATGCCCCTTCCGCCAGAGCGCGTCCGGCGAGCGAAGTACCGAGCGGCCCGGGAAACATCTCGGGATACAGCGTCAGGACGGTGGCCGCGAAGGTCACAGCGTCCAGTTCTCGACCCGCAGTCCCGGGATGTCGGCGAAGTCGCGATCATTCGCTGTGACGAGCGTCAGGTTCAGCGCGAGCGCATGCGCGGCGATCAGATGATCGAAACGGCCGCGCCGGAACGGCACCCTGCGAAAGGCCAACGCCGCCCTCGCATCAAACGGCAGCACCACACAAATATCGAAAAAGGCGGCAGCCACGGCGTTCGCCGCCGGGTTCGACATATCCACGCCGCGCATGACCTCAGCATAGGCGATGGCAGATGTCGCCAGCGCACCGATCGAGGAATCTTCGATACGCTCTCGCAAAGCCGGCGCCAGACCTTCGATCACATAGATGCAGACATTTGCGTCCAGTAAAAACTCCGGCTCAGTCACCACGCAGCAGCTTTCCACCCCAATCCAGCTGTCGCGGCTCCATGATCCGCTCTTCGTCCGTAAGCGGCTTCAGGCCGGCTCCGGCACCCCAGATGCCCGTAAGGTCGATCTTCCGGGGCACCTCGTCGATCGGCTCGAACACAAAACGCCCGCCTTCTTCGTGTACGCGCATCTCAGTGCCGTCGCGAACGCCGAGCGCCTTGGGAACACGCAACGCGATCGAGTTGCCGGACTTGAAGGACCTGGTGCGATATTCCTTGCTCATGCCGATGATGTATATACGCGCCGTATATACGTCAATCGACGGCGCGGAAATCGATCACCTGCAGGCTGCCGTCGGGCAGCGGCGAACGCTGGACGCGGCCAGCGATCCTGCCGATGGCACAGGTCCACTCGAACCGACCTTCCAGCGCCGACACGGGCGCGATCGGCGCGTCCGTCGCGCAGGTACCGACCTTCGCGCGGGCGTCGGCGATCTCCTTGCGGCGGCGATCGATCGTGCGGTCGAGCGCGATGTTCACCGCCAGCCGCGCCTTCGTCGGATCGCCGCTGGTCCAGACCGATTTCGCCGCGGCATAGGCGGCGGCCAGCTCGGCCGACACCGGGATCGCGCGGGTCGGGACCGCGCCCGCCGCCTTCAGCGCCAGCAACGATCGCAGCGCCGGCAGCGACGGCGCGCCATAGGTGCGGCTTGAAAAGGCGAAGATGCCGACGCCGGCGTCGGGCAACAGCATCACGACCGACCCATATCCCGGATAGCCGCCGGTGTGCGTCACGATCCGCCCCAGATCGCAATCGTCGACCACGCGCCAGCCCATCGCATAGGCTCCCGCCTGACGGCAGGGCGGACCGGCCAGCGGGCTGCGGTTCGTCCCGCTCGCGAAGCCGGCGCCCTCGACGATCTGGCGGACCGTCGCGCGCTTGACCGGCCCGGCGTCCGCGCCGTCGCGGGCAGGCCAGGCGGACAACAGGAACGACACCCAGCGCCAATAGTCGTTGGCGGTCGTCTCCACCCCGCCCATCGCGCCGTAAGCTCCATCCGCCATGTCGGGTTCGCGCACCCAGGCATCGTCCTGCCAGCGGTATCCGATCGCGCGCGCGTCCTTCGGCGACGCGAATACATCATAGCCGGTCGCGCGCATGCCGAGCGGCGTCATGATCTGCCGGCGGATATAATCCTGATACCGGACGCCCGACACGTTCGACACGATCCGGCCGAGGATCGCATAGCCCATGTTGGAATATTCCATCCCCAGCCCCGGCGCGTTGGCGAACGCCGGCCCCTTGCGCAGCATCGCGGTGAAATCGGCCTCGCTCAGCGGCTGCTGGCGGTCGCCCCAGGGATTGTCCTCGACGAAGCCGGCGGTGTGGTGGAGCAGGTCGGCGACCGTGATCCGCGGGCTGTCGGTGGTCGGATACGTCCAGCCGCGCATCTCGGGCACATAGGTTTCGGCCGGCGCATCGAGCGAGAGCTTGCCCGCGTCGCGCAGGCGCAGGATCGCCAGCGCGGTGAACGCCTTGGACATCGATGCGATGCGGAAGCGGCTGTCGGGGGTGATCGGGCGCCTGGCGTCCTGATCCTGCGTCCCGAAGCCCTTCACGTGGACGAGACGACCATCCTTCACGATGCCATAGACCAGTCCCGGCGCATGCTGCTCGCGCGCCCAGCCGTCGAAGATCGTGTCGGTCTGCGCCGCGAGCGTCGCGATATCCGCCGGCGCGGTGGCCGGGGCGGTCTGCGCGGTCGCCGGCGAACCCGCGATCGTCGTCATCACCAATGCTGCCGCAAACCGCTTCATCGCTCGTACTCCCATCGGATCGCCTTGGCGATAGCCGGGCCGCTGCATCAGGCCAAGCGGAACCACCGGCGATGTCGTGACTTGAGCGTAACAATGGACGACTGCATCATCATCGGCGCCGGGCCGGCCGGACTGACCGCGGCGATCTACCTCGCGAGGTTCCATCTCTCGATCCGGTTGTTCGACTGCGGATCGAGCCGTGCCGCGCTGATCCCGCGTACGCACAATCATGCCGGCTATCCCGATGGCGTCCCCGGTCCGGAACTGCTGTCGCTGATGTTGCGTCAGGCCGAACGCTTCGGCGCGGTGCGCGAGGCGGCCGAGGTGACGCGGATCGAGCCGGTCGGCGAAGGCTTCCGCGTCCACATCGGCGACCGCTCGTGCGAGACGCGCACCATCCTGCTGGCAACCGGGGTCGTCAACAACCGCCCCGACATGGACCGCGCGGAGCATGACGCGGCGCTGCAGCGTGGCCTGATCCGCTATTGCCCGATCTGCGACGGCTACGAAGTCACCGACAAGCGCGTCGGCGTGATCGGAACGGGCGATCACGGAATGCAGGAAGCGCTGTTCCTGCGCGGCTTCACGCGCGACGTCACGTTGATCGCGCATGACGGCGCGCATGACCTGCCCGACGCCTGTCGCGCCGAACTTGCCGATGCCGGTATCGCGTGGGTCGATGGCCCCTGTACGCCGCTGCATGTCGAGGGAGACGAGATGGTCGTGCAGACCGCCGATGGTGAGCGCCGGTTCGACAGCATCTATCCCGCGCTCGGTTCGGTGATTCGCTCGAAACTCGCCGTCGCTGCCGGCGCAAAGGCCAGCGACGAAGGCTGTCTGGAGGTCGACGACCACCAGCGGACGTCGATCCCGGGCCTGTTCGCGGCCGGCGACGTGGTGAAGGGGCTCGACCAGATCAGCAACGCGATGGGTCAGGCGGGCGTCGCCGCGACGACGATCCGCAATCTGCTGGCGGAGCGGATGCCGCTCAGGCGATAGGGCATAATTTCCCCGCTCGTTTCGAGCGACGTCGAGAAACCTGTAAACGAACGCCGTTTCTCGACGTCGCTCGAAACGAACGGGAGGCGGTGTCAGGTCGCCTGACCCGTCTCCAGCCAGCCAGCCCAATGTTCGAATCCTTCGGCGCGTGCCTTCCTCGCCGCTGCCGCATGATCGTATCTGAGCGCCAGCAGCGTCACTTCCCCGTCCTCGACGATCGCATATCGTGCGTCGGGATTGCCCGGATCGACGACGTAATCGAACGGACGATCATCGACAAAAGCCTGCAAGCCCACGCTGCCCGGATTGGCGGCGATACGCCCATTCGACAGGCGCCGTGTCGCCGGCACGTGGCTGTGGCCGCACAAGACGATTGACTGCATGGTACCGGTCAGCGCCTGCTTGATCTGCGCGTCCTCCGCCGCATGCAGCCCACCGAAATCAACCCTGTGCAGCAAGTGCGTGACATCGCTGTCCGGCGTACCGTGACACAGGAACGTGTCCTCAACGACCAGTGTTGGCGGCAGCGTGGCGATCCAGCGGATATGACGATCCGTCAGGCGGTCGCGCGCGAAGCCGTCGCTGGCGCCCATCGTCGCCCGCGAGCCGAGCAACTGGCGTTCGTGATTGCCCGCGATCGTCGGCCAGTCGCGCGCGATCAGCAGGTCGGCGGTTTCGGCGGGCCAGAGCGGACCCGAAACGCAGTCGCCCAGATTGAGAAACCGGTCGCAGCCCCGCCCCTCGGCATCGGCGATCACCGCTTCCAGAGCGGGCAGGTTACCGTGGATATCGCTGATGACCGCGATGCGGCTCATTCGGCCCAGCCATCCGCCACGACCAGCGCCCGATCGTCCCAGCGCGGCACCGCGGTCGCGTTCATCGGGATCATGAAGCGGCGCTTGTCCGGTCGTTCGATCTCGATCACGTCGCCGGCACCGAAATTGTCGATGGCGACGACCGTGCCGATGGACTCGCCCGCTTCGCTCGTCGCAGACAGTCCCAGCAGGTCGGCGTGATAATATTCGCCCTCGCCCAGCGGCGGCAGGGCGGTGCGCGGGACCGTCAGTTCGGTGCCGCGCAACGCCTCCGCCGCGGTACGGTCACCGACTTCGGCGAAACGGGCGATCGCGCCCTGCGGCGTCATCCTGAGCGTCTTGACGGTCAGGGCGCCGGCATTGAAGCTCTTGTGTGCGCCCAGATCCTCGGCGAACACCTTCAATCGCACGTCCCCCGCCACGCCATGCGCGCCGGTAACGACGGCCAGCGTGACGGGTTGCGCGCGCATTATGCCTTGGCTTCGTCTTCGGCAGCGCCTTCGGCCGGAGCCTGGGCCGATTCACCCTCGGGTGCGGCGACGGCATCGCCGGCATCGCTGTTCGGGGTGGCTTCGTTCGCGTCCTGGGCCGGAGCCTCGACTTCCGGCTCGGGGGCGGGAGCAGCGGCAGCGGCGGCTGCGGCTTCCTCGGCGGCCTTCTGCTTCTCGGCCCGCTCCTCGGCGCGCTCGGTGGCCTTCTCGCCCGGCTTGCCCTTGTTCGGGTTGTTGCGCGCGGCGCGCTCACGCACACCGGTCACGTCCAGGAAACGCGCGACGCGGTCGGTCGGCTGCGCACCGACGCTCAGCCAGTGCTTCGCGCGATCGGCATCGACGACGATGCGCTTTTCGTCATCCTTGGCGAGCAGCGGGTTGTAGGTGCCGATCTTCTCGATGAACTTGCCGTCGCGCGGGGCGCGGGCGTCGGCGACGACGATGCGGTAATAGGGACGCTTCTTGCTGCCGCCGCGCGACAAACGAATGCTGACTGCCATGATGATCTTCCTTTTCTAAAGCACTGAAACAATTGAAACGAATTACTTCTTCTTGATGAGATTCTCGAACCCCGGCGGCAACTGGATACCGCCTGGACCACCCAGGCCGGGCAGCGCGCCGGGCGCGTCCATCTTGCCCATCAGGTCGCCCATCTGCTGCCCGCCGAGCGCACTGCCCAGACCGCCCATGCCGCCGCCGGGTCCGCCCTTGCCGAGCATCGACAGCATCCCCTTCATGCCGCCCATCTTCTTGATGCGCTTCATGGCGGTGGCCATTTCCTGATGCATCTTGAGCAGCTTGTTGACGTCCTGCACGGTCGTCCCGCTGCCCTTGGCGACGCGGATCTTGCGCTTGGCGTTGATAAGCTCGGGCTTGCCGCGCTCCTTCGGCGTCATCGACCCGATCATCGCGTCCATCCGCAGCAGGATCTTCTCGTCCACCGCGCCAGACGCCATCGCCGCCTGCGCCTTCTTCATGCCCGGGATCATGCCGGCCAGCGCGCCGAGGCCACCCATCCGGCGCATCTGCGCCAGCTGGCTGCGCAGGTCGTTCATGTCGAACTGCCCCTTGGCAAGCTTCGCGGCCATCCGCTCGGCATCTTCGGTTTCGATCGACTGGGCGGCGCGTTCGACAAGCGAGACGACGTCGCCCATGCCCAGGATACGCCCGGCGACGCGGCCGGGATGGAACGGCTCGATCGCGTCGAGCTTCTCGCCCATGCCGGCGAACTTGATCGGCTTGCCGGTGACCGCGCGCATCGACAGCGCCGCGCCGCCACGCGCGTCGCCGTCCATCCGGGTCAGGATGACACCGGTCAGCGGCACCTGATCGCTGAAATTCTGCGCGACGTTGACGGCGTCCTGCCCGGTCAGGCTGTCGACGACGAGCAGGATCTCGTTGGGCGTCGCGATGTCCGCGACCGCCTTCATCTCGTCCATCAGCGCCTGGTCGACGTGCAGACGGCCCGCCGTATCGAGCATCAGCACGTCGAAGCCCTGGAGCTTCGCGGCGTTCAGCGCGCGGCGGGCGATATCGACCGGCTGCTGACCCGCCACGATCGGCAGCGTCGCGACCTCGGTCTGGGTGCCCAGCACGGCGAGCTGTTCCTGCGCGGCCGGACGATTGACGTCGAGCGACGCCATCATCACCTTCTTGCCCTCGCGCCCCTTCAGCAGCTTGGCGAGCTTCGCGGTCGTCGTGGTCTTGCCCGAGCCCTGCAGGCCGACGAGCATGATGACGGCGGGCGGGGTGACGTCGATGTCGAGGCCGACATTGTCGCTGCCCAGCATCTCGACCAGCGCGTCGTTGACGATCTTGACGACCTGCTGACCCGGCGTGATCGAGCGCAGGACGTTCTGGCCGACCGCCTTTTCGGTGACGTCATCGACGAACTTGCGCGCGACCGGCAGCGCGACGTCGGCTTCCAGCAGCGCGATGCGGACTTCGCGCATCGCGCCGCGCACATCGGCTTCGGTCAGCGCACCACGACCGCGCAGGCGGTCGAATACGCCTCCAAGGCGGTCGCTCAGGCTGTCGAACATCTGCGTCTCCAAATGTGCCCGAGCCACGTAACGCGAAAAACGCCGGCGGACGAAACCTCGTCGGCCGGCGTCGCTCCCGGGAGCGGCGGATGCGTCACGCGACCCAAGGGACACGATCGGGTGGCCGGATAGGGGAATCGCCCACCAAACGCAAGTCCGCCGCCTTTAACCCGATCTACACCGACCGCGGGCCATGCCGAAGGATCGACACGGTGAGGACGCACACGAGGATGATCGGCACTCCGGAGGAAGAGCGCAGGCCCCCACGCCAGTCGCGCGGCGACCTGGTCACCGGCGCGATCAGCGTCGCGGCGATCCTGCTGTTCGTCGGCATCGGCAGTTCGGTGCTGTCCACGACGCTGAAACACTATCTGCATGGCGAGGCCCCGGTCGACCAGCCGCTGATCGTCGCGCTGATCCTGAACGTCGCGCTGATCCTACTCGGGTGGCGGCGGCACCAGATGCTCCAGCGCGAAGTGGTCGAGCGGACCGCGGCGGAGGAGCGCGCGCAGTTGCTGGCGGCGCGCGATCCGCTGACCGGGTTCCTCAATCGCCGCAGCCTGGCCGAGGACGGGGCTGCGATGTTCGCCCGCGCCGGACAGCGGCACAAGGCGATGGCGCTGCTGCTGCTCGACCTCGATCATTTCAAGACGGTCAACGACATGCACGGCCATGCGATCGGCGACGCGCTGCTGCGGGTCGTGGCGACCGAGATCTCCGCCGCCATGCCGTCCGTCGCGCTGACCGCGCGGCTGGGTGGCGACGAATTTGCCTGCGGGTTCCTGTTCGACGCGGCAAATCCGGAAACGGTGACGCGGATCGCCGAACGGCTGGTCAGTCGCATGGCGCAGCCGTTCAACGCAGACGGCATCCAGTGTCACATCTCGGCATCGATCGGTATCGCGCGATCCGACATCGACTGCGCCGGGATCGACACGCTGATGCGATCCGCCGACATCGCGATGTATGCGGCCAAGAAATCGGGCAAGAACCGCGCCGCGTGGTTCGACCAGTCGATGGAACGCGAACTGCAGGCGCGCAACGAACTGGAAAGCGGGCTGCGCATCGCGATTCCCCGCGGCGACATCGTGCCGTTCTTCGAGCAGCAGGTCGATCTGGGCACACGCCGGCTGACGGGATTCGAGGTCCTGGCGCGCTGGGACCATCCGACGCGCGGCATGATCAGCCCGGAGGTGTTCATTCCGATCGCCGAGGAAACCGGCATGATCGCCGACCTGTCGCTGTCGATCATGCGCCAGGCGTTCACCGCGGCGCGCGACTGGGACCCGGATCTGGTCATCTCGATCAACATCTCGCCGTGGCAGTTGCGCGATGCGTGGCTGGCGCAGAAGATCATCAAGGTGCTGACCGAAACCGGCTTCCCCGCGCAACGCTGCGAGATCGAGATTACCGAAACCGCCTTATTCGACAATCTGCCGCTGGCGCAATCGATCGTCGGCAGCCTCAAGAACCAGGGCGTACGCCTGGCGCTCGACGACTTCGGCACCGGCTATTCGAGCCTCGCGCATTTGCGTGCGCTGCCGTTCGACCGGATCAAGATCGACAAGAGCTTCGTCACGTCGCTGACCGAGAGCGCGGATTCGGCGGCGATCGTCAACGCCATCGCCAGCCTGGGCGAGAGCCTGAACCTGCCCGTCACGGCCGAGGGCGTCGAGGATGCCGAGATCGAGGAGCGGCTGACCGCGATCGGCATCAGCAAGGGGCAGGGCTGGTATTACGGCAAGCCGCTGTCGGTCGCAGGTGTCCGACGCCTGCTCGCCGAGCGCCGGATGATCCCCGGCAGCAGCCAGACTCAGACGGTCACCAGCCTGCGCCAGGCTGGCTGAGATACGCCGCTTCTTCCTCCGTCGTTTCGCGCCCCAGCGCCGCGTTGCGCCCCGGGAAGCGACCGAACCGGGCAAACACGTCAGCGTGCTCGCGCGCGAATGTCGCGTTGTTCTCGAATCCCAGGGCCTCGAATTTCGCGACGCTCAGCGCCTGCGCATCGGCATGTTCGGCGTGCATCAGCGGCATCAGCAGGAACACGGCGCGTTCGGGCGGCAGTTCGCGATCGAACCTCTTGTCGATCGCGTCGTGGGTCAGCGACAACGCCAGGGGATCGGCTTCGAACGCCCGCGCGTCATCACGAAAGATGTTGCGACTGAACTGGTCGAGCAGGATGATCGCGGCCAGTATCGTATCCGCCTCGCCGCGCCAGCCCAGCGCATCCGAATCGAGCACGTCCTGGCGCATCGCGCCGAAGCGTTCCGCGATCACGCGGTCCAGCGCTGCGTCCTTGGCGAACTGCTGCTGCTCGGTCAGGCCGAACCAGAAGTCGAGCACATCCCCGGCGGCGTCATAGACTTCGCCGGTTCCCGGACCTAGATGCTCGGCCATGTCTGCTTCTCCTGCGCCCGAAGTGATAACGCTCGGGTGCCGCCTCAACATCGCAGAGAGCGAAAATATCCGCGCGCAGCTGGGCCACCGCGACGTGGTGGTCGTCAACAGCTGTGCGGTGACGAACGAAGCCGTTCGCGCGACCCGCACCGCGATCCGGCGCGCGCGCCGGGCGCGACCGCTGGCCGAACTGGTGGTCACCGGCTGTGCGGCGACGATCGACCCGGCCGCGTTCGAGGCCATGCCGGAAGTGACGCGGGTTGTGGGCAATCTCGACAAGCTGGCGCCCGCGAACTGGACGCTCCCCTCCCCGTTCGCTTCGAGCGAAGTCGAGAAACATGGGCCGGGGACAGGCTTCTCGACTTCGCTCGAAACGAACGGAGCTTTGGGACATCAGGCTTTCCACGGCCACGCCCGCGCCCTTGTCGAGGTGCAGAACGGCTGCGACCACCGCTGCACCTTCTGCGCGATCCCGTTCGGGCGCGGCGACAGCCGGTCGGTGCCGGCGGGCGCCGTGGTCGACCGGATCGCGGGCCTGGTCGATGCGGGGCATAACGAGGTCGTGCTGACCGGCGTCGACCTGACGAGCTATGGTGCCGACCTGCCCGGCGCGCCCAGCCTGGGCCATCTGGTCGAACGCATCCTGAAACTCGTCCCCGCCCTGCCCCGCCTGCGGCTGTCGTCGCTCGACGGGATCGAGATCGACGACCGGCTGTTCGCGCTGCTGACGCAGGAACCGCGGGTGATGCCGCACGTCCACCTGTCGCTGCAGGCCGGCGACGACATGATCCTGAAGCGGATGAAGCGGCGCCATACGCGGGCACAATCGGTCGCGCTGGTCCAGCGACTGAAGGCCGCACGGCCGGAGATCGCGATCGGTGCCGACCTGATCGCCGGCTTCCCGACCGAGGACGAGACAATGTTCGCGAACACGCTGGCGCTGATCGCCGATTGCGAGATCGTCCATGCGCACATCTTTCCCTATTCCCCCCGCTCCGGAACGCCGGCCGCCCGTATGCCGCAGGTCACGCCGGTGGTGGTCAAGGCGCGGGCGGCACGGCTGCGGGCGCGGGCAGCGGAGCAGCGCGCAGCCTGGCTGGAGACGTTGGTCGGGACCGAACAGCGTGTGCTGGTCGAGGCCCCGGGGAACCGCGGGCATGCCGAGAATTTCGCGGAGGTGCTGCTTGATCGCGATTTTGCTGTCGGCACTCTGGAGACCGTCATTCCCGCGCAGGCGGGAATGAATTCGCTGAGCGCTCAGTTAATTGATTCCCGCCTGCGCGGGAATGACGAAGGCAAGGTTGCAGCATGACCACCACCCCCACCTGGCATCAAAAGCTACTCGGCGGCTTCAAGCGGACCTCCGACCGGCTGACCGGCAATCTCGTCGGTCTGGGCGCCGCGCGGCTCGACGACGCGACGCTCGACGATATCGAGGAAGCGCTCATCGCGTCCGACCTCGGCCCCAAGACGGCGGGCCGCGTCCGCGCGCGGCTGGCCGAGGGGCAGTTCGAGCGGAACATGGAGGAACTCGGCATCCGCGTGGTGGTGGCCGAGGAGATCGCCCGCGCACTCGGCCCGGTCGCCGAACCGCTGGAGATCGACGCCTTCCCGCGGCCACAGGTGATCCTGGTCATCGGCGTCAACGGCAGCGGCAAGACGACCACGATCGCCAAGATGGCGAACCTGTTCCTCGAACAGGATTACGGCGTGATGCTGGCGGCCGGCGACACGTTCCGCGCCGCCGCGATCGGCCAGCTCAGGACCTGGGCCGAGCGGATCGGCGTACCGATCGTCACGGGGCCCGAGGGCGGCGACGCGGCCGGGGTCGTCTACGAAGCGGTGAAACAGGCGACCGCGACCGGCATCGACGTGCTGATCGTCGACACCGCCGGCCGCCTGCAGAACAAGCGCGAGCTGATGGACGAACTCGCCAAGATCCGTCGTGTGCTAGGGCGTCTCAACCCGGAATCGCCGCACGACGTGGTGCTCGTGCTCGACGCCACGACGGGCCAGAATGCGCTGAGCCAGATCGAGGTTTTCAGGGAAGTCGCGGGCGTCACCGGGCTGGTCATGACGAAATTCGACGGCACCGCGCGCGGCGGCGTACTGGTGGCAGCGGCAGAACAATTCGGCCTGCCGATCCACGCGATCGGCGTTGGCGAGACGATCGATGACCTGCGCCCGTTCGATCCGGTCGAGGTGGGGCGGATGATCGCGGGGGTGGATGAGTTGTTGTGACCCGCCTCGACATCCCCCCACACCGTTCGTGTCGAGTAGCGATCGAGCGAAGTCGAGAGCGCGTATCGAGACAGATTTCTCGATACGCCGTCTCGATACGCGCTGACGCGCTACTCGACGGCTACTCGAAACGAACGGTATGATATGAGTAACAAGGTCAAAGTCCCCTCCACCGGCCTCCGCCTCGCGATCGACGCCGGGCCGCTGGCCGTGTTCTTCGCGGTCAACACGTTTGCCGGTGGTCCCCAGATCGCGCGGGCGCTGACCGCCACGGTCGCGTTCATGGTCGCGATCGCCATCGCGATGGTCGTGTCGCGCGTGAAGCTCGGGCGGATTTCGCCGATGTTGTGGATGTCGGGCGGGCTGGTGTTCGTGTTCGGGGCACTGACGCTGTATTTCCACGACACGACATTCATCAAGGTCAAGCCGACGATCGTCTATGCGATGCTGTCCGCCGTCCTGGTGTTCGGGCTGGTGACGGGGCGACCGTTGCTCCGCACGATGCTGGAGAGCGCCTATCCCGGCCTGACGGCGGAGGGGTGGCTCAAGCTGACGATCAACTGGGCAGTGTTCTTCGCGGTCATGGCCGTCGCCAACGAGATCGCGTGGCGCACCTTGGCACCGGGTGACGACTTGGGCCGCTGGGCCGCATTCAAATTGTGGGTGGTGATGCCTGCGACCTTCGTCTTCGCGCTGGCGAACATCCCGATGCTGTTGAGGCACGGGCTGATGATCGAGGATGCACAAAAGCCGCCGGTACCGCCGGAGGGGTGATCGCGTTTTCTATCGGTCGTCATCCCCGCGAAGGCGGGGATCGATAGTCGCTGAACGCAGTAAATCACACTCCGTTCAGCGACTATCTCTTCCCGCCTTCGCGGGAATGACGCGGTCTTCGACGCCTACTTCGCTGCCGCGTACCGCTCGCCCGCGACGTCCCAGTCGACCACGTTCCACCACGCCTTCAGATAGTCCGGCCGGACATTGCGGTACGTGATGTAATAGGCATGTTCCCACACGTCGTTGCCCAGGATCGGTGTACCCTTCACCTCGGCAACGTCCATCAGCGGATTGTCCTGGTTGGGGGTCGAGGTGATCGCCAGTTCGCCATCCTCGCCGACGATCAGCCACACCCAGCCCGAACCGAACTGGCCGACGCCCGCGGCGTTGAACTTCTCCTTGAACTCGTCGATCGATCCCCACTTGGCCTCGATCGCTTCCTTCAGCGCGCCCGACGGCTCGGACCCGCCACCCTTCATCGACTTCCAGAAGAAATCGTGGTTCCAGTAGCCGCCGCCGTTGTTGCGCAGGCCGGCGGGCTTGCCCTTGATCGATTTCAGGATCGTCTCGATGTCCTGACCCGCCAGCGCACTGTCGGCGGCGACGAACTCGTTCAGCTTGTCGGTATAGGCCTTGTGATGCTTGTCATGATGGAGCGTCATCGTCTCCTTGTCGATCGTCGGCTCCAGCGCGTCATAGGCATAGGGGAGCGGTGGCAGTTCAAAGGACATGATCGTCTCCTGACGTTGGATTCGGGTCGGCAACGCAGGGCTGGCGGGATGGCTCCCGCAGCACCGATCGTTACGCGGCCGATATGGGCAGTCAGTTCGTCCCGAGCAAGCCGTGCCGCCGCAGCGCATGGCGCAACTGATCGTAGCTGAGGCCCAGTGCGGTGGCGGCCGCGCGCTGGTTGAAACGATGTTCCGCCAGGCAGCGGGACAGCAGCTCGCGCTCGAACTGCGCGACCCGCGTCTTGAAGTCCGATGGCCCCTCTTCGCAGGCCACCACCGGGCTGTCTTCGGCGGCGGCGGGTGCCGCCTGGCGCTGGCTGTGCGCCTCCGCCGTTCGGGTCGGGCGGATCGTGCCGGGGCGGTGCGGCGAGGCGAAGGGATCGATCTCGATCAGGTCGATCGCGCCGGGCCGGTCCCAGCGATAGACGGCGCGTTCGACCACGTTCTTCAATTCGCGGACATTGCCGGGCCAGCCATAGTCGGTGAGCTGATCGACCGCGTTCGGCCCGAAGCCGGCGAACCCGTCCAGCCCGATCTCGCCCGCCATCCGCCGCCCGAAGAAATCGGCCAGCACCATGATGTCGCCGGCGCGCGCGCGCAGCGGCGGCAGCGTGATGACTTCGAAACTCAGCCGGTCGAGCAGGTCGGCGCGAAACGTGCCACGCTCCACACGCTCGGGCAGATGCTCGTTGGTCGCCGCGATGATGCGCACATCGACGCGGATCGCGCGCGACGATCCGATGCGGGTGACCTCGCCATATTCGACCGCGCGCAGCAACCGGTCCTGCGCCGCCATGCTGAGCGTGCCGAGTTCGTCGAGGAACAGCGTACCGCCATGCGCCTCCTCGAACCGACCGACGCGCGATTTGGTCGCGCCGGTGAACGATCCGGCCTCGTGCCCGAAAAGTTCGGCCTCGATCAGCGTTTCGGGCAGCGCGGCGCAATTCATGACGACCAGCGGCTGGTCCCAGCGCGGGGACAGGCGGTGAAGACGCTCGGCGACCAGTTCCTTGCCGGTCCCGCGCTCGCCGATCACCAGCACCGGGCGATCGAGCGCGGCGGCACGGCTGGCGCGCTCCAGCGAGTCGAGAAACGCGCTCGATTGACCGACGACCTGGGTTGTCCGCTCCACCATGCGCGGAGGATTGGCGCATTTCGCCAATAATTGGCAAGTGTCGATTTGCTAAGCCTCGCAAGCCAGACGTAACTCATTGATTTGTCGTGGTTTCGAGAGTTGGCACGGCTCGTGCAAAGTTAACGACAACCGCAGGCCGCACGTTGCAGCCTGCGCGCCGGGGCGGGAAACCCTCGCCCTGCCCCGGCAAGTATCTTGAGCGATCACGCAAGGAGTTTCAGCTCGATGGGTATCTTCTCCCGAACCCGCGACATCATCGCCGCCAACGTCACCGACCTGCTCGACAAGGCCGAAGACCCCGCCAAGATGGTCCGGATGATCATCTCCGAAATGGAGGATACGCTGGTCGAGGTGCGCGCGTCCGCCGCCCGCACGATCGCCGACCAGAAGGAAATGCGCCGCCATGTCATGAAGCTGGAAGCGCTGCAGGCGAGCTGGACCGAGAAGGCCGAGCTGGCGCTGTCGAAGGATCGCGAGGACCTGGCGAAGGCGGCGCTGATCGAGCGGCAGAAGGCCGACGACATGTGCGACCAGCTGAATGCCGAGATCGCGGTGCTGGACGATGCGCTGCGCGCGTCCGAAGGCGACATCGCCAAGCTGCAGAAGAAGCTGAGCGAAGCCCGCGCCCGCCAGAATTCGGTCGAGACGCGGCTGGAGACGGCGAACAACCGCTTCCGCCTGCGCGACATGTATGCGGGGCCGAAGACCAACGAGGCCTTCTCGCGCTTCGACGTGCTGGAGCGCCGGGTGGACGAGGCCGAGGGTCGTGCCGAGGCCGCCGGACTGGGCGCGATCCGCACGCTGGACGACGAGATCGCCGACCTGCGCGCCAGCGATCGCGTCGACGCCGATCTGGCTGCGCTGAAGGCGCGCCTAAGCAAGGAGGGCTGAGATGAGCGATTTCTTTTCGGTCGGCGTACCCGTCGTCGCGATCTTTCTCGGCCTGCCGTGGATCATCTTCCACTATATCACCAAGTGGAAGCAGGCGCCGAAGATCACCGACGAGGACGAGCAGCTGCTCGACGAACTCTATCACTTCGCGCGCCGGATGGAGGAGCGGGTGCAGACCGTCGAACGCATCGTCGCCGCCGACAACCCCGATTTCCGCCAGCTGTCGGCACCTGTGTCGCCCAGCCTGACAGAAACCCCTGACTACCCCCTCTCACGGAGGAACTGAGATGTCTGCTCGCACCAAATTCTACCGCGACAAGGCCAATGGCAAGATCATGGGCGTGTGCGCCGGGATCGCCGACTATACCGGGTTCGACGTCACGCTGGTACGGATCGCGATGGTCGTGGTCACGGTCGGCTTCTCGGGCGGGTCACTGATCCCCGTCTATCTCATCGCCGGCTGGATCGCGCCGGAGAAGCCGCGCGACCTGTACGAGACGCCCGACGACCAGCGCTTCTGGCAGGGCGTCCGGACCAACACCCGCCGCACCACGACCGAGGTCCGCAGCAAGTTCCGCGAACTCGACCGCCGCCTGGCCGACATCGAGACACACTACACCAGCCGCAACACGCGCCTGGCCGACGAGATCGAGGCGCTGCGCTAACCGCGCCGCCGTTCAACTAGGGGAAAGTTACGATGAGCTGGCAGGGACCGGGATTTGTCATCGCCATCATCGCGATGAGCACGATCGGTTGGGTGGTCACCACCTGGATCCGCGCGAAGCATGGATATCCGATCGAGAACGAGTGGAGCGGCACGACGCACAAGGGCAACCCCGACGGGGACCGCAAGGTGCAGTTGCTGACGTCCGAAAACGAGCGACTTGTGGGTCAGGTCAGCCGGCTGGAGGAGCGGATCGCGGTGCTCGAACGCATCGCCACCGACCCTGCCGAGCGGACCGCCCGTGAAATCGACGCATTGCGCTGAAGGACCCAGGACGATGCAGCCCGAGGAATTCTTCATCACGCTGATGTTCGGCATGGCGATCGGCAGCGCCGTCACCCTGCTGATCCAGCTCTACGGTCGCCGCAAGGCACGCCAGGCGGTGAGCGCGGTCGATCACAACGCCCAGCGCAACATCACGCTGCTGAGCAGCGAGAACGAGCGCCAGACCGGACAGATCGACCGGTTGCAGGAACGCCTCGCGGTGCTCGAACGGCTCGCGGTGGATCCGGCGCACCGCACCGCCCGAGAAATCGAACTGCTGCGCTGAGCAGCCACAGACAGGACATACGGACATGTTGGTATTTTGCATCGTCATGGCGACGGTGGCCGGAGTCGGCTGCTTTCTGACCGAGCGGGTCGATCGCCCCCGCCGCCGCGCGCTCAAGGCTGCGCAGATGCAGCCCGCCGAATAGTCGGCACCACGATTTCAGAGGGGAGTACCTAGAGATGAATCCGTTTGAAATGGTTCTCGGCATCATCCTGATCGTCACGATCGGCAAGGTGCTGAAGGCGCGCTTCGGGGTCCGCGAGGACTGGAAGGGCAACGAATACAGCATCCGCGACGATGCCGCCGCCTCGGCCGAGAACCACCGGCTGAAATCCGAGATCACCGACCTGCGCGAACGCATCCAGGTGCTGGAGCGCGTGGTGACCGACAACGAGGGCAGCCTGCGGCTCGATCGCGAGATCGAGAAGCTGCGCGGGCCCAGGGACTGAACCCGGATAGCAGAGGAAGGGTGACGATGATGACCGATCCCAATTTCTACCTAACCATGGCGTCGGCGGGCCTTGTCGGGCTGGCGATGGTGACGATGGCGGCGCTGACGGGATGGCGCGGGTGGCTGGCCTACAAGAGCCAGGCACTGCACGGCCTGGGGATGCACGAGGATGCGCCGGCGGTGCCGAGTGCCAGCGCCCGCATCGAGATCGCCGACCTGAAGGAGCGCATCCGCAAGCTGGAGGCGATCGCGGCCGGGGTGGACCTGTAGCGGCCACCCCGCTAGCGCGCCGGCATGACCAGTCTCGCCGCCCCCAGACTTGCTGCCCTGCGCGAGGATTACGACTTCCTCGACTTCGACGACCGCATCCGATTTCTGATCGAACTGGGCGAGGCGCTGCCCCCCATGCCGCAGGAACTGAAGACCGAGGCATCGAAAGTCCGCGGATGTTCGTCCGAAGTCTGGCTGTATCCCGAACTGCGCGACGGTGATCGCCTGCACTTCATGGCGGACGGCACGTCGGCGATCACCAAGGGTGTCGTCGCACTGATCCTCGAACTGGTGCAGGATCGTACCGCTGCCGAGATCGTCGCGGCGGACATTCCGGCGATGCTCGAAGGATTCCGCCTGGAGAAGCACCTGACGTCGAACCGGACGCAGGGCATCCCCAACATGATCGCCCTGATCCGCGCGACCGCGGAGCGCTACGCCTGACGTCCAACCAAGGTCGTTGCAGCACGTCGGTACGTGGCTGACGCGGCAGGCGAGGCCACATCCTAAACGCCGCCTTCGCGGGGGCACAACAAAGCTTGGTCGAAACGGCGTCGCCCGCCCGCCACATTGCCGCGATGATCAGATCCGGCCCCAGCTTCGGCACCCAAGTCTTCATCGGGATGGCGACAGGACTTGCGCTCGGTGCGCTGGCGCGGTTCGGCCTGCCGAGCGCAGACGCCGCCGCCGGCCTGGCCGAAGCGTTGCGGATCGTCGGCGAAATCTTCGTCCAGCTGCTCAAGACGCTCGTCGTGCCGCTGGTCTTCACGGCCATCGTCGCGTCGATCGCGGCGCTCAGCGATCTGCGCAATGCGTCGCGGCTGGTCGCGAGTACGCTCGGCTGGTTCGCCCTTACCGCGCTGATCGCCGTGTCGATCGGGATCGTGCTGGGGCTGGTCGTCCAGCCGGGCGCGCACAGCGGCGTGGCGGCGACCGCCGCGGCCGCGCCATCGACGTCGGGGTCGTGGCTCGATTTCCTGCGCGGGCTGGTGCCGGCCAATATCCTGGGCCTCGCCGCTGCGACCAAGCTGGAGGATGGTGCCGCAAAGACCGCCTTGTCGTTCAACATCCTGCAGATCATCGTCATGGCCATCGCGATCGGCGTGGCCGCCGTCCGCGTCGGCGAGGCGGGCAAGCCGTTCCTGGCGTTCAACGCGTCGGCATCGGCGATCTTCCGGCGGATCCTGAACTGGGTGGTGCGACTGACGCCGATCGGCACCGCCGGCCTGCTCGGCCATGCCGTCGTGCAATATGGCTGGCAGTCGCTGTCGGCGCTCGGCGCGTTCGCGCTGGCGATCTACGCCGGCCTCGGGCTGGTGCTTTTCGTCGTCTATCCGCTGCTGCTGCGCGCCAACGGGCTGAGCGTCGGCACCTTCTTTCGCGAGGCGTGGCCGGCGATCCAGCTCGGGTTCGTCTCGCGTTCGTCGATCGCCACATTGCCCGTGACCGAGGCCGCGGTCGAACGGCTGGGCGTCCCGCGCGTCTATGCCGCATTCGCCGTGCCGTTCGCCGCGACGACCAAGATGGACGGGTGCGCCGCGATCTATCCGTCGATCGCCGCGATCTTCGTCGCGCAATATTACGGGATCGTGCTGGCGCCGACCGACTATCTGCTGATCGTCGCGGTGTCGGTGCTGGGATCGGCGGCGACCGCGGGGCTGACCGGTGCGGTCGTCATGCTGACGCTGACGCTGACGACGCTCGGCCTGCCGATCGAAGGGGCCGGGCTGTTGCTGGCGATCGACCCGATCCTCGACATGGGCCGCACCGCGGTGAATGTCGCCGGTCAGGCATTGATCCCGACGATCGTTGCCAGCCGGATCCGCGTCGATACGCCGGACCTCGCCGCCGCCGAATGACGCGCCGGCACGGCATGGTTAGCGAAAGCTTGCGGCGTCTCACCTTGAGACAGGACCGAATCGGTACGATTCCGTCGGTTCCGATGCATCCCGCACTGCGGTAGGAGGCCGCCGATCCGATCCGTTCAGCGAATCGGCAAACGGGCAAGCTTCAAGGGGTTAGACGACATGGCAGCAGCACCGATCGCCGTGGATGGTGCCATTACGGGCTGGTCCGCATCCGATCGCATCGATCGCGGCCTGCCGACCGGCTATGCCATCTATGCGCGCAGCAGCGGCAACGACTTCGTGTTCGCGATCCAGGCGCCGATCGTCATCGGCGCGAACACCACCGCGTGGTTCAATACCGATCGCAACGCGACGACCGGATACCAGATCTTCGGTTTCGCCGGCGGCGCCGAATACAACGTCAACATCGACGCGAACGGCGTCGTGTCGCTGTTCCGGGGCGATGCCGGGCAGACGCTGGTCCAGGCCGGGCTGACCGCGGCGTGGTCGGCCGACCGCACCTTCCTCGAATTCTCGGTGCCCAAGGCGGCGATCGGCAATCCGACCGCGATCGATACGCTCTACGACGTCAACAACAGCGTGTTCCTGCCGGGCAGCTATTCGTCGACGCCGTTCACCGTCTTCAACGACACGGGCATCGTGCCGGCGGCCGACCATCGCATCGCGATCGTCTGGTCCGAAACCACCGCGAAGGCGTATTTCAGCGAAACCGCCTATGCCCAGCTGTTCATGGCCGCACAGAGCCAGGCGATGCAGGCCGGCGTGCCGTTCGACATCCTGCAGGAAAGCGACCTGACCAGCCTCGCGACGCTGGCGAAATACGACACGATCGTGTTCCCGCAGTTCCGCAACGTGAAGGTGGATCAGGTCGCCGCGATCACCGCGACACTGGAACAGGCGACCAAGCAGTTCGGCATCGGCCTGGTCGCGGGCGGCGAGTTCATGACCAATGCCGCCGACGGGACCGCGCTGGCCGGCGATTCCTATGCACGCATGAAGCTGCTGTTCGACGTGACCCGCACGACCGGCGGCACCGGCGACGTGACCATCAAGGCGACCGACACCGCGCTGGTGCTCGACGGCTATGACCAGGGCCAGGTGATCCACCAGTACGCCGGCATCGGCTGGAACGCGTTTACCAGCGTCAGCGGCACCGGCACGACGATCGCGACCGAGACGGTCGGCGGACAGACCTATGCGGCGGCGATCGCCAGCCAGACCGGCGGCCGCAATGTCATCTTCTCGACCGAAGCCGTCATGGCGGACGAGAACATGTTGCAGAAGGCGATCGATTATTCGGTCAACGGCCAGGGCCTGTCGGTCGGGCTGCAGATGACGCGCAACGCCGGCATGGTCGCGGCGCGTGTCGATATGGACCAGAGCCAGGAGAAGATCGAGGTCAATCCCGACGGCACTGCACCCGGCATCTACGACAAGCTGATGCCGATCCTCGCGCAGTGGAAGGCCGCGTACAACTTCGTCGGCAGCTACTACGTCAACACCGGCAACGACGTGGCGGGTGGCCAGACCACCGACTGGGCCGTCTCGCTCCCCTATTACAAACAGCTGCTCGACATGGGCAACGAGCTGGGGCTGCACAGCTACACCCATCCCGAAAACACCAACCTGCTGACCCCGGCGCAGATCCAGTTCGAGTTCGGTGCGGAACGCGCGCTGCTCGAGCAGAAGGTGAGCGAATTCCTGGGCAGGCCGGTATCGCTGGGCGGTGCCGCGGTGCCCGGCGCGCCGGAGACGATCGCGACCAGCCAGGAAATCCTGAAGTACGTCGATTACCTGTCCGGCGGCTATTCGGGCGTCGGCGCGGGCTATCCCAACGCGTTCGGCCTGATGCCAACGGTCAAGACCGTCGATCTGATCGTCAACGGCAGCTTCGAGCAGGCGACCGTGACCGCCAATTCGTGGCGCACGAACACCAACGGCCAGGTTGCCGGCTGGACCGGATCGGGTGCCGGGATCGAGGTCTGGAACAACGGCTTCAATGGCGTTTCGCCGTCGAACGGCAAGAATGTCGTCGAGATCGATGCCCAGAACGGTGCGATGTCGCAGTCGGTGAAGACTGAAGCGGGCAAGGCCTATAGCCTGTCGTTCGACTATGCCGGTCGCCCGGGCGCGATCGCGAGTTCGAAGTTCGAGGTCGTGTGGAACGGCGCGGTCGTCGCCACCGTCGCGCCGACCGTTTCGACCATGACCACGCAGAAGGTGACCGTGACCGGCACAGGCGGCAACGACACGCTGTCGTTCCGCGCGGTCGCGGGCGATACCGACGGGCTGGGCGCGCTGCTCGACAACGTCTCGCTGACCAGCCAGGCGACCGGCGGGCTGTCGTTCGACAAGGTCTATCTGGCGCCGAACACCGTGTTCGACTTCACGCTGATGGAATTCCAGAAAAAGACCGTCGCCGAGGCCGAGGCGATCTGGGCCAAGGAGTTCGCGCAGATCACGTCGGAGGCGGATGCGCCCGTCGTCGTCTGGCCATGGCATGATTACGGCCCCGCGATGTGGAGCACGGGCGGCGCGTCCCCCTATGTCACGTCGATGTTCACCAACTGGATCGCGCGCGCCGCGGCGGCGGGCATGGAATTCGTCACGCTGGACGATCTGGCCGATCGCATCGCCGCCTTCCAGAAATCGACGATCACCACCAGCGTCGCGGGCAACGTCATCTCGGCCACGGTGTCGGCATCGACCAGCACGGGCGAATTCGCGCTCGACGTCGATGGCCAGGGGTCGCAGGTCATCAAGAACGTGACCGGATGGTACGCCTATAGCGCCGACAAGGTGTTCCTGCCCCAGGCAGGCGGGACGTTCACGATCACGATCGGCGCGGTCGCCGACGACGTCACCCACATCGTCGCTCTGCCGATGCGCGGTACGCTGCTGTCGGTGGCGGGCGATGGCCGCAACCTCAGCTTCTCGGTCGAGGGCGAAGGCAAGGTCGTCGTCGATATCCAGGCGCCGGGCGCGAACTGGACCAAGGTGACCGGCGCGACGATCGCGGGCATCTCCGGCGAATTGCTGACGCTCGATATCGGCGGCATTGGCCGGCATGACGTCAGCCTGACGTTCGAGGCCAATGTGGCGCCGGTCATCACGTCCTTCGCCAGCGGAACGACCGGACGGATCTCGATCGCCGAGAACATCGCCGGCGTCGCGACGATCACCGCCACCGATGCCAACACCGCGGCGGGCGACAAGCTGGTCTATTCGATCGCGGGCGGCGGCGACGGCGCGAAGTTCACGATCGACGCCGCGACCGGTGCCCTCAGCTTCGCGACCGCCCCGGATTTCGAGGCGCCGACCGACGCCAATCGCGACAATGCCTATGTCGTGACGGTCGTCGCGACCGATGCCCGCGGTGCGACGGACACGCAGGAGCTGACGGTCACCGTCACCGACGTGGTCGGCATCACCCGCACCGGTGGGCTCGGCAACGATACGATGACCGGTACCAGCGAGCAGGACACGCTGGACGGCAGCTGGGGCAACGACGTCATCAACGGACTGGGCGGCAACGACACGCTGATCGGTGGCCTGGGCAACGACACGCTCAACGGCGGCGACGGCAACGACATCCTCGACGGCGGCAATTTGAACGACATATTGAACGGCGGCAACGGCGACGACGTCCTGATCGGCGGCGACGACGGCGACACGATGACGGGCGGGGCCGGCGCGGACATCTTTCGCCTGCTGGCGGCCGGCGACTCCGCGCGCAGCGGATCGGATCGCGACACGATCACCGATTTCCAGCGCGGCGTGGACCGGATCGACCTGTCGGCGATCGATGCCAATACCGGCGTGTCGGGCAACCAGTCGTTCACGCTGCGCTCCGGTGCGGGTGCGGCGTTCACGGGCGCGGCGCAACTGCGCTTCGCGTTCGAGTTCGTCAACGGCGTCGAGCACACCGTCGTCTACGGCAACACCAACACCGGGTCGTCGGCCGAGTTCGCGATCGCGCTGGTCGGACACCACGAACTGACGATCGCCGACTTCATCCTCTGACGCGAAGCGGGGCCACGACGTGGCGGGTATCGGTTTCCAGCTGGCGCGGATGGCGCGTGAGGGCGGCGTCGGCGGGATCGTCGGCGCCGCCGTGCACGGCGCGGCGATCAGCGCGGGGCCGTGGCTGATTACCGCCGCGGCGGTGACCCTGCTCGAACAATGGAGCCGCGGGCATCTCGGCGGGACCGGCGTCGCGCTGGTCCAGACCGTGCTGGTCTATGCATTTAGCCTGTCCGCGGTCATCGCCGCACCGATCGGGATCCTGGCGACCCGACTGGTCGCCGACGCACTCTATGCGCAGGACCCCGCGCGCGTACCCGCCATCGTCGGCCCAGCCTTCGCGATCGGCGGCGGACTGGCGCTGATCGTCGGCGCGGCGCTGTTCGGCGGCCTCGTCGGCCTGCCGTTCTGGACGGCGCTGCTGGCGGCGATGATATTCGCCCTGCTTGCCCAGATCTGGATCGCCGCACCGCTGCTGACCGCGGTGCGCCGCTATGGCGCGGTGCTCGCCGCCTATCTGTCGGGCGTCGCGGTCACGGCGGTCGCGATCGCGCTGCCCGCCGACTTGGATGGATGGCAGGTGCTGCTGGCCGTCGCGCTCGGGCTGGTCCTGACCCTGGCGGTGCTGGTACGGATCCTGTTGCGGCGGTTTCCCGCGCTTCCCACCCCCCTGCCCCCCGCGCTGATCGCATGGCGCCAGGCGCTGCTGGTCGGCGGTGCCGGCCTGATGGGCGTGGTGGCGATCTGGATCGACAAGTGGATGCTGTGGTTCGGGTCGCAGAGCATCGTCGCGCTCGCGCCGCTGCAGCTCAATCCCGTCAACGACCTGGGAAGTTTCCTGGGTCTGCTGACGATCGTGCCCGGGCTGACGCTGATGCTGATCGTCACCGAAACCCGCTTCGACCGCGCGTTCGGCGACCTGCTGGCGCGATGCACCGGCACATCGCGGCTGACCCGCATCGACGAGGCGCGCGGGCAGCTGATCCGCACGATGATCGACAGCCTGCGCCTGCTGGTGATCGCGCAGATGATCGTCGCCGCGACCGCCTGGGTGCTGGCGGTGCCGTTCTTCGATCTGGTCCACGGCGATATCCGCGCGATCTTCGCGTTTCGCCAGACCGCGTTCGGCGCGGTGTTCCATCTGATCGCGATCGCCTGCACCGTGGCGCTGGCCTATTTCAACATGTTCGGCCGCATCCTGGCGATCTGGAGCGTGTTCGCCGCGACGAGTGCGGTGGCGACGTGGCTGCTGTGGGATGCGGGCTTCGGCGTGTTCGGCTGGGGCTATCTGTCGGGAGCCGTCATGGCGGCATCGGTCGGCATCGCGCTGGTCGCCAACGCCAGCGTAAATCTGATCTTCATGCTCTTTGTGGGAAACAACCCCGCGGTCGTCGGCCCCGGCGGCCGACTCTTGTAGGAAACGGGCAAAGCAACGGCCATGAATCGCAGGCGCCTGATCTCGCTGGGCGCGGGAGCGTTGACCACCGCGTTCGGCTGGAACGCTGCGGCGCGCGGGGTAGTGCCTGCCGAGGATCGCCTTGCCTGGGGCATCGATTACGGTCCCGCCACCGATCCGGCGCTCGCGCGGCGCTTCGACCTGCTGGTACTCGAACCGGATCACGCCCGCCCGATCGCCCCGCTGCGTGGCACGGACAGCCTGCTGCTCGGCTATGTCAGCTTCGGCGAGGTCGAGCGCTCGCGCCCCTATTTCGCACGGCTGGATACCGTCGGCGCGCTGGGCGAAGCGAACCCGAACTGGCCCGACGCGCGGTTGGCCGACCTGCGCCACGCCGCCTGGCGCGACACGCTGCTGGATGAAGCGATTCCCGCCATTCTGGCACTGGGTTATGACGGAATCTTCATCGATACGATGGACAATGCCGAAGCTATGGAGCGGCAGGACGCGCACAAATGGTCGGGCATGGTGGCGGCTGGCGTGGCGCTGATCGCGGCCGTGCGCGCGCGGTTTCCGGGAATCCGCATCATGCTGAACCGTGGCTATGCGGCCTTGCCGGCCGCTGCCGGATCGATCGACTATCTGCTGGGCGAGGCGATGGCCTCGCGCTGGAATTTCGCGGTGCAGCGCTATGAACTGACCAGCGCCGGAGACTGGGCGTGGCAGGCCGACCGTCTTCGCGCGGCACGAGCCGCCAACCCCGCGCTGCGCCTGATGACGCTCGATTACTGGAATCCCGCCGATCGACGTCAGGTCGCGGCTCTGTACACGCGCGAACGTGCGGCCGGGTTCGAGCCATATGTCGCGACACTCGCGCTCGACCGACTGCTGCCGGAGGCGACGGCGTGAAGCTGCGGCTGACGATCATTCTGCCGATCGTGGCGGGGATCGCGACCTTGCTCGCGGTGCCGTGGCTGCTGCCCGGTGCGCGCGAGTTGCGGGGCGTCGATGCACGGGCACAACCGGACGTGGCGGCAACGCCGCTGTCCACCGTACCGACGCGCGCCGTTGTTCCGACGCCATCGCCGACACCCTCGCGCCCCCCGCTTCCGAGCCTTTCCGCCATGATAGGTACCGCCAGTGCGCCGGCGTTGGCCGCCGAAACCGCGCGTCTCGCAGCGCAAGGCGCGAAACTTTCGACGCTGGGCGTTGCGTATGATCTGGTCGCGGCGAAGCGCCCGGCCGTGGCGCTGTCCTATCTGGAGGCGCGGCCGGACGGGCGGAGCGCGGCGACCTGGCGGCTGCGCTTCGACCTGGCGCGCGCGACCGGAGATGTGGCGGGAGCCGCGGCGCTGCTTTCCGCACCGCCGCGCGGAACGCCGCCGACCGACGTGATCGCGGCCGGCTACGCGATCGATCGCCCGGACCTGATCGTTCGAGCCGCGGCATCGGGCGTGATTCCGCCGCCCGACGCCGCCCTGACGCTCGACCTCGCCCGACGGCTGGAGCGCGGCGGGCAGCAGGCAAGCCTTGCCGCGCTCGACGGCGTGTCACGCAGCGACTGGCGAGCCGCGGACCCGTGGCTCGCCCTGCGGATCGCGAACCGGACGGGCGACAAGGCCGCGGCTCTCCGCGCCGCCTCGCTCCTGCCTGCGACGGACCGGGCGGCGGCCGAACAGGCCATTCTGATGCGCAGCGGCGACCGCGCCGGATTGATCGCCATGCTGCGCCGCCAGTCGGTGCAGCCGGGCGCCGATCGTGCCGCTGTCGCCGAACGGCTGCTCGCTGCCGGTGATCGCGCCGGGGCGATCGCGACGTTGCAGGCCGCAGCCGCCACGCTGCCGGTCGGCGCGCCTGCTGCCCAGCGCCTGCTGTACCTGATGGGTCCACGCCCGGAAAAACCGGATGTCGCCTGGCTGCGGCGTCGCGCGGTCAGCGGCCCGCCGCAGGGTCGCGCCGAATGGCTGCTCGCCTATGCCGATCGCGACGCGCCGCGCGATGCGCTGGACAGCCTGGCGCGGCATCCGCTTGCCGGGCGCACCGACATCTTGCTGACCCGCCTGCGCCTGGCCCGCGCCGCGGATGACGACCGGGCGGCGGCCGCTGCGGCCGGGCAACTGCTGGACGGTCGGGCGCTGTCTTCGGGGGATCTGCGCCGGATCGCCGCACTCGTTCCGCAGGACCTACCGCCCGCGCTGGCGGCCGGGCTTGCCCGACGCCGCGCCGACGCCGGTCTGGTCGCGCCACAAGAGCGGCTCGACCTCGCGTGGCAGGCGTGGAATCGCGGTGATGCCACCGGTGCGGCGTCGGTCCTGCGCACCTATCTGGCCGATCGCCCAGACGACGTCGCCGCGCTGCGGCTGATGGCCGAGGTGCAGGGCAAGCTCGGCGGAGTCGCCGCGGCCCGGCCGTGGTTCGAGCGGGCGCTGGTACGAACACCGCCGGGTCGCGATCGGGTCGAACTGCTCGAACGACTCGGCCGGCGTGCCGAGGCGACCCGCCTCGTCGCCGATCTGCGCGCCGCCGCGCCCGCCGATCGCGGGCTGGCCGCATTGCACGCCCGCCTGCTCATCGCGCAGGGCGAGCCCGGCAAGGCCCGCACGGTGCTGGCACAATGATCCTGGCCACGCTCTTCCTGATCGCCGCCCCGCGCGCCGAACTGCCCGAGCCCGCCTGGGTCGCGCAGGACAGTGCGCCGAGCTGGGGTTCGCAGCGTATCCGCTGGCCGGCGGGGACGCGGCTCGACGTATCCGAACGCGACGGCGAACTGATCGCGCGGTTCGACAAGCCGCTGCCACCCGCTGCGATCTCCGCGCTGCGCACCGCCGCGCCGGCCGCGATCGACGACCTGCGCTGGAACGACGACAGCCTGGTGCTGCGGCCCACCGCGGGCTGGCGGATCGTATGGCAGCAGGACGCAACCACGCTCTCGCTGACCTTCCTGCGACGGCCCGACGCGCCAGCCGACGTACCGGCAACGCTCGAGGATGCCGCGGCGCTCGACGCTGCGTTGACGGGGATCGAGGCGGATGCGGCTGCCGGCTATCCCGGCCAGGCACGGCGCGCGGCCCAGGCGCTGGCCCGGCGTCACCCGGACGACGCGCGCGTCCTGCGCAAGCTGGCCGATGCGCGCGCCGGCGACGGCGATGTGCGGGGTGCCGCGCAGATCTATCGTCGGATCGGTGCCGGCGACACCGCCGCGCGCCGCGCACAGGCGTTCGCGCCCGGCGCGGCGAGCATCGCGGCGGTCGCGCGTGACGGCGGCGACCTGTCGCAGCTGGAACTCACCGCGCGCGCGGATATCACGCTGGACGACAGCGTCAGCCTGAACGGCAGCCTGCGCCATGTCGCCAGCCGGGTCGATACCCCCGCGGGCCGCATCTCGGCGCAGTCGCAGATTGTCGAGGGTGGCGTCGGCATCCGCCTGGGCGGCGACATCCGCGCGACGCTGGCCGCCGCATCCGCTCTGGACACCGGCGTCACCGGCGGTGCGCTGCGCGTCGTCGCCGGATCGAGCGAACTGCAACTGCGCGGCGCGCTGCTGGTCCATATGCCCGACTATTCGACCGGGCCGCAGGCGCTCGGCGCGGGATATCTGACGCGCGCCGCACTCGGTGGCGGGTATCGCGTCACGCCGGGGCTGTATGCGCAGGGCGATGTCGGCTGGAACCGCTACGGTCTGGAGGGCGCGGGCGTGTCGAGCGACACGATCACCGCGTCGGGCGGGCTGGACTATCTCGTCCGTCGGGGGTCGCCGTCGTTCACACTCGGCTATCGCCTCGACGCCGAATATGTCCAGTCCAACCGCAGCACGGTGCTGACGCTGGCCGACCGCGAGAATCACACGGTGCAGGGCGTCGTCAGCGGTGCGTTCAGCGACCTGCAGCTGACCGGACAGCTGGGCTACACGATCGATCGTTATGGCGGCGACGGCCCCAATGCGGGCATCGGCCTGTCGGCGGCGATCGGCGATGGCTGGCGGATCGACGGCGGTGGCGGCTACACCTCGATCTCGCGCACCGGCTTCGACGGGCGGCAACTCTACGGCCGCGCGCAACTGACGCGCGGGCTGGGACGCGCGCGATGAGCCGCCCCTGGAAACGCTGGCTGAGGATCGCCGCCGAATTCGCCGCGATGTTCGGCGCGCTGGTGCTGGTCGACCACCTCGTGCTGGGCGGCACGGGTTATGCGCATGTCCAGCCCAATCCCTACTGGATCCCGGTGCTCGTGCTGGCACTGGCCTATGGCACCGAGGCCGGGCTGCTCGCGGCGATGACCGCATCGTGGATCTGGCTGGCGCATGCGCGGTCGATCGCCACGTCGGGGGACTATCTCGACCGGCTGCTGCAACTGTCGCTGACGCCGCTGCTGTGGTTCCTGGTCGCCGCACTCGTCGGGGAAGTGACGATCCTGCGGGTCCGTCGCCACGCGCGCCGCGCATACGAAGCCGATATCGCCGAAAGGAACGTCGAGCGGCTGAGCTTCGCCTATCAGGACCTCGTCGCCACCAACCGCGCGTTGCAGGTGCGGATCGCGGTGGAGGAAAAGACGATCGGCCGCGTCGTGACTCTGGCGACCGAGCTGTCGGAATGCGATTCCGCCGGACGCAACCGCGCGATCGTCGAACTCGTCACGCTGGCCGCCCGCACCGCCGACTTCACCTGCTACCGCCTCGACGACGACGGCGGCATGCGGGTGTGGTTGCGTGGCGCCGCGATCGAGACGCGCCCCGACATCCTGCCACGCCCGCTGATCGCCGCGCTGCGCCGCCCGGGCCGACCGCTGTGCGTGGTGCGGGTCGACGACCGCGCGCTGCTGGGCGATATCGGCGTCGCCGCACTGGCGCTGGTGCCGCCGGGCTCCAGTGCCAGCATCGGCTGCCTGGTGTTGCACAGTCTGCCGTTCACATCGCTGAACACCAACGCGCTGACCGAAATCGCCGAGATCGGCGACTGGCTGCCGAGGCTGATCGTCGGCGATGCGCCCACCGTGGCCGGCGCGGCGAAGCGGGTCGGCCACCGGGCATGATCGCGGTGATCGCGGCACTCGCCGTCGCCGACCTGGTGATGCTGGTGCTGCCCGGCGTTGCGAGCGGCGTCCGGATTGCCGTCCATGCCGCACTGGCGCTGGCCGGATTCGCGGTCATCGGACGACGCAGGCCGGTCGGCATCGGCACGGCCATGCTGGGCCTGGCGGGGCCGGCGGGGTTGCTGGTCGCAACGCTGGTGGCGCGGCGCGGCCCGCTGATCCTGACCGGATCGGTGGACACGCCGGCATCCCCCCCCGAACATGCATCGACCGGCGCGCGCATGCTCGACGGACGGCTGCACCACGCGTCGGCCGGCAAGCTGGGGTCGCTGGTCACCGTCCTGCGGCACGGCAGCGTCAGCGCGCGTCGGCGCGCGCTGGAGACGGTGGTGCGATCGTTCGAGCCAGCGCTGTCGCCGCTGATCGCGCGCGCGCTGGCCGATCGCGACCAGACGATCCGCGCGCTCGCCGCGGCGGCCGCGGCCCGCGTGTCGCGCAATCTGGCGCAGGGCCGCGCGGCGCTGGCGCTGCGGGCGGATCACGGCGACGTGGAGGCCGGCGACGCGCTGGTGACGATGCTGGCCGATCATGCGCGGTCCAATGTCCTGCTGTCCGATGCACAGCGCGACGCGCTGCGCCGCGACGTGCTGGCGCTGCTGCGCGACCGACCGGCCAGCGTCGCCGACGACCGCACGCTGGAAACCACCCTGGCCGAGGCGGCATGGGCCGCGGGCGACTTCGCACTGCTCGACGATCTCGCGCGGCGCGGGACGGGCGACGCGCTGGCGTGGTGGCGCAGCGAAGCCCGCGCATGACGGCTGCGCCCCGCCCCGAAGCCGACGTCTGCCTGATCGTCGAGGGGGCATATCCCTATGTCGTCGGGGGCGTGTCGGCGTGGCTGGGCGATCTGATCGCGCATCTGCCCGACCTGACCTTCGCGATCGTCGCGATCAAGCCGGGCGCGGCGCCTGTCGAGCATCGCGTCACCCTGCCCCCCAATGTCATCGAACTGGTCGAGGTCGGGCTGGCACCCGAGCCGGAGACGCCGCGCCCCTGCCCCGATCGGGTCGCCGCCGCGATCGGCCGCGCGCTGGTGCGGATCATCGCGATCGGCGGCGCACAGCCGATGGACGACCTGATCGATCTGCTGGCGACGCTGAAGCAACCGCCGCGGCCCGGCGACGTGCTGGCGCACCCGATCGTGTTCGCACAGCTGCAACGCTATTATCGCTCGGTCCTGCCCAAGGCGTCGTTCCACCATTATTTCTGGGCGACGCGCGTCCTGCTCGGCGGGTTGCTCGCCGCGCTCACCGCGCCACTGCCACGCGCGCGGGTGTATCACACGATCTCGACCGGATTTGCCGGGCTGGTCGCGGCGCGCGCGCGGCGCCAGACCGGGCGGCCGGCGGTCATCACCGAGCATGGCATCTACCTGCTCGAACGCCAGATCGAGGTGCTGATGGCCGACTGGATCGGCGATCAGGTCGATTCGGGGCTGGAACTCGATCGCAGCGTCCGCGACCTGCGCGACCTGTGGGTGCGCGCCTTTTCGAGCTACGGCAGCGCCTGTTACGAGGCGTGTGATCCGATCATCGCGCTCTACGGCGAGAATTCGGCGGTGCAGCGTCGGCTTGGCGCGCTGCCGGAGCGGCTGCGTGTGATTCCCAACGGCATCGACTCGCGCCGGTTCGAGGCGCTGCCCGACCAGCGCGATCCCGATCGTCCTCTGGTCGCACTGCTCGGCCGGGTGGTCCCGATCAAGGATGTGAAGACGTTCATCCGCGCCGCCGCGATCGTCCACGCGCGCCTGCCCGCCGCGCGTTTCGTCGTGCTCGGCCCGACCGACGAGGATCCCGACTATGTCGACGAATGCGCGCGCGTCGTCGCCAGCCTGGGGCTGGACGAGGTGGTGCGCTTCGCCGGGCGCGTCGCGATCGAGGACTGGCTGCCACAGGTCGATCTGCTCGTCCTGACCAGCCTGTCCGAAGCGCAGCCGCTGGTGATCCTGGAGGGCGGAGCCTGCGGAATCCCCGTCGTCGCCCCCGACGTCGGCAGCTGTCGCGAGATGATCGAGGGGCGCGCCGCCGGAGAGGCGCACGGCGGCATCGTCACCCCATTGGTCAATCCGGTCGCCACGGCCGAAGCGATCGCCGCGATCCTGACCGATCCGGTGCGCCGGGCCGACATGGGCGCGGCAATGCGCGAGCGTGTCCGCCGCGATTACGATCACGACACGATCATCGCCGCCTATCGCGACCTCTACACCCGATTGATTGCCTGACCCCGCGCTACAGGAACAGCCGGTCGGGCCGGATCTGCTCGGCCACGACGCCGCAGGCCGTCAGTTGCTCGGGCCATGGCAGGTCGAACATCAGCGCCTCGACCGCCGATGCCATCGCCGGCGATGTCTGCAGGCCGTAGCCGCCCTGCCCGGCCAGCCAGAAGAAGCCCGGCGCGTCCGGCGCGTAGCCCGCGGTCGGCACCCCATCCGCGACGAAACTGCGCAGGCCCGCCCAGCGCGTCCTGATATGTCCGACCGTCAGCGTCGTCGCCTGCTCGACGCGCCAGGCGGCCAGCGCGACGTCATGATCGTCCGGCTGGACATCGCAGGGCGGGTGCGGCGTCGCGTCCATCGGCGATGCCAGCAGCAGACCGGCGTCGGGAAGCATGTAGAAGCCGTCGTCGCGGACCGTCTTCAGGAACGGCCAGCCTGACACGTCCACGCCGGCCGGCGGCGCGAAGCCGATGATCGTGCGGCGCATCGGCGTCAGGCCGAGCGGGCGGACCCGCGCCATTCCGGCGATTTCGTCCGCCCAAGCGCCCGCCGCGTTGACGACGATCCGCGCCGAGAATGCCGCATGGGCGGTATCGACGTGCCAGCGGTCCCCTGCGCGCGTGACCGCGGTCACGTCCGCATCGAATGCGATCCGCCCGCCGGAACGGCGAAACGCACGAGCATTGGCCTGCAGCAGCGCGTCGGCATCCAGCTTGCGCCCGCCCGTGTCAAGCAGGCCGGCGGCGATGGCGTCGTCGCCGGTCCTGAGCACCGGCACGATCCCCAGCATCTCGTCCGGTCCGATCCGCGTGACGGTATCGGTGAATCGCCGCATCTCCGTGTGCAGCACCTCGAGCGCCGGTAGCGAGGCGCGGTCGGCGATGAACAGCGCCGGTTTCGCGCGCCACAATGGACCGTCGCCATAGTCGGGCGGGGGATCGGAGAAGAAGGCACCGCTCGCCGCCGTCATGCCGCGCACCGCGTCGTTGCCGATGCCGAAGTGCGAGAAGGTCGCACTGCGTCCCGACGCATGATAGCCGAGCGCGGATTCGCGTTCGAGCACGATGGTGTCCGCATGCCGCGCGATACGGGCCGCGGCGGACATCCCCGCGATCCCCCCGCCGATGACGATCACCTCTACCTGTCTGCGCATCACGACACCGCTCCGCTCGAAGCCCGACCGCTCACCCGCCACCGTAGCGCAGGCCGATCCAGAGCGTCCGTGGCGTCGCCCGCTCGACGATCCCAGCGCCGCTGATACCGGCCTCCACCCTGGCATCCGTCAGATTTTCGGCCCGCGCCTCGACCGCCAGCCCGCGCAGGACCGGCAGCGTCGCATAGACATCCACCGTCCGCGCGCTGGCCAGGCTGCGGCTGTTCTGGTCGTCCTCGAACTGGCGCGCGACGTGGCGCATCGTGCCGGATACCAGCGCGGCACCCTTACGCCAGCCTATCGTCGCGGACAGCTGATCGCGCGGCGTCTGCGCCGGGGTCAGCCCGTCGAGCGGCGCGGCGCTGCCGGATGCGACGACGCGCGACGACACATGGCTCCACGATGCGCGCGCGAATCCTGCGCCTCGCGTGACCTCGGCGTCCAGCTCCAATCCTCGCGCGCGCACCGCGTCGATGTTCTGGCGCACCCGGTATACCCCGCCCGCTGCGACGAAGCCGACCCCGGCAAACACGCCTGCCCCGCGACCGGCGGTGACGTTGGCGATCGCGTCGTCCAGGCGATTGTCGAACCACGTCGTCGCCAGCCGGACACCGGGTACCGGCGTCAGCGTCGCGCCGACCTCGAACCCTGCCAGCCGCTCGGGTGCGAGCGTCGCATTCGCCGCGGTCGCATCCGCACCGACGCGGAACGGCCGATAGAGTTCGTTGAGCGTCGGCAGCCGCCAGCCGCGATAGGCCGCCGCGCGCAGGCTCAGCGGGGGGATCACCTGCCAGGCACCACCGATCCGCCCGGTCGCCGCATCACCCGATCGATCGGCGAACCGTAGGTCGGTCAGCGCGACACCGCCCACCAGCGGTCGTTCCGACAGGAAGCCGCCGGCGATCCGCCAGCGATCGATCCGACCGCCCAGCGCGAGCGTCACCGCGCCCAGTTCCACGCTGCCATCGACGAACAGGCCATGGGTTTGCGTATCACCGCCCGCCGTCCGCCGCCGTGTCGGCTGGGCGAGGACATAGGTGTAGAGTTCCTGGGTCCGGCCGCTGACCGCGCGCAGATCCCCGCCGACGCGCACCGCAACGTGCGGTCCGAGCGGTGGCGCGATCTCGAACCGTGCGCCGATCCCGGTCGCCGGCGTACTATACTGGTCGAGCGTCCGCGTGGCCGTCGTCCGGCTTGCATCGACGCTGGCGAAACTCGATGCGAACGCCCGCGTCTGGAGATAGGCGAGCGCGGACCAGCCCCATCGGCCGCGACCGACCAGGCGCAGGCTGGCATCGGCGCCTTCACTGCGATTGTCGGTAAAGTCGGTGCCACGGTTGCGTCGGTCGGTGAAGGCCGACACATTGGCCTGTAGTTCGATGTCGGCCGCGAGCGCGACCACGCCGCGCACCGCACCGGACGCCTGTTCATAGGATGCCGCACGGTCCACGCTGCCGCGACTTTCCGAAACGGTCGGTACGAAGCCGTCGCCGCGCGCATAGGCCGCCGAGGCCGTGGCGAAACCTCCGCTCCGGCGCAGCGTGGCGGAACCCTGCGCCTCCGTCGATCCTCGGCTGCCATGGGACAGGTGTGCCGCGACCGGATCGAGCTGCCCCGGCGTGGCGCTGTCGAGTTCGATCGTGCCAGTCAGCGCGCCCGCGCCATAGTAACCGCTGCCCCCGCCGCGGGTGACGCGGACGCGGCCCAGCCGGTCGGTGGCATAGGCGGGAAACGCCACCCATCCGCCGAACGGATCGGCCTGTGGCACACCATCCAGGATCAGCAGCGCGCGGCTGGACGCGGTGCCGCCGATCCCGCGCAGCGCGATGCCCTGGCTGGTGGGATTGGCCGATCGCGAATCGCTGCGTCGGAACTGCTGGAGCCCCGCCACGTCCGCCAGCACGCTTTCCAGCCGGCTGCTGGCGGTGGCGGTGATGCGGTCACGGTCGATCGTCACGACATCGGCGACCCGGTCGCCGGGTGCGGCATCCAGCCCGCGGCCCGTCACCACGACGTCCGCCACCACGCCGTCGCCGTCCTGCGCTGCGGCAATCGCGGGCAGGCCCGCCAGCGACAGGACCGTCAGTCCATACGCGAACTTCATCGATGCGCCCCTGTCCCGTCGTGATCCGACCGCCCGTGTCGCTGCGGCCTTGCCGATCGGGGATATTGGAGGAAGTGGCGGAGAGGGAGGGATTCGAACCCTCGGTACCCTCTCGGGCACGCCGCATTTCGAGTGCGGTACAATCGACCACTCTGCCACCTCTCCGCGAGGGGTTTGCACCAAGTCTTGCCCGTCGAAACAGGCCCGGTGCGGGTCGTGAGGTGCGCGCTTAGCCGATGATTCCGGGGGCTGCAAGCGTGATGCTTGTGCGCTGCGCAAACAGTCCTACCTTAGGTCCATGAACCGCATGTCCTCACCCGCCGACGTCCTCGATTCCGGAGTGCCGATGCCGCCGATCTCCTCGGCCCGCTTCGGCATCGGCGACGTCGTGAAGCACCGCATGTTCGATTTCCGCGGCGTGATCTTCGACGTCGACCCCGTCTTCGCCAACAGCGACGAATGGTATGAGGCGATCCCCGAGGGCATCCGTCCGCGCAAGGATCAGCCCTTCTACCACCTGCTCGCCGAAAACGCCGAATCCAACTATGTCGCCTATGTCAGCCAGCAAAATCTGGTCGTCGACGACAATGACGAACCGGTGGACCATCCCGCTATCCGCGACCTGTTCGTGCGGTCGGATGACGGGCGATACAGACTGAGGCCGCAGCACAGGCACTGAGCGGATGGCTTCGGCTCGCGCAGCAAGCCAAAGCCTTGTCACGGCGACCGGCAGGCGGGCAACGCCCGTTCGTCCGGCGGGGTGACAGCCAGAGCGTACAAAAAAGGGGAGGAGGCGTGATAGCCCCCTCCCCCTTTTTTACGCCACGACGTCAGTCGGAGCGAGCTTCGCTCGCACCGCTGCCGGCCGTGGCATCTCCCCGGCTTGCTGGCGCATGCCGGGGGTGCCCGCTCAGAACGTGAACGCGACGCGGCCGTAGAGGAAGCGACCGTTGAAGCCGAACGGCGACAGGCTGCTGTAGGGCAGGAAGTAGCTGTTCGGCGTGAAGCCCGGTGCCCCCGTCGCTCCGCCGGTCGGCAGGCGATCCGGGTAGGTGTCGAACACGTTGTCCGCACCGACCGCCAGCGTGATCTGCTCGATCGGGTGGACGCGCACCTCGACGTCGGTGACCCACTTAGGCGTCATCTTGAAGTCGCCCGCGACGGTGCCGAGCGGCGCCGTCAGCGCGCCGTTTACCGCCGACCAGACCGTGCCGTAGCGATTGGTCCGCGCGGTTGCGCCGATGAAGCCCAGATCCCAGTCGACCGACAGGTTGATCTTGGTCCGCGGCTGCGCATCGGTCAGGCGGAACGATTCCTGGCGGCCGAACAATGTCAGGCCGGTCAGCGACGGCAGCACGGCGCGGCCGATGATCTTCGTTTCGTTGTAGTTGTAGCCCGCAGTCAGAACGAACTTGCCGGCACCGAATTCCGGTACGCGGTAGGTGCCGACGACATCGACGCCCTGTGTGCGCGTGTTCACGCCGTTGACGAAGAAGCGCGCCGAGGTGACGCCCGTCACGCCCGCCGCCGTCAGCAGGTTGACGACCGTCGTGCCGGTCAGGTTCTCGGTCAGGGTCACCCGGTCCTTGATGCGGATGTTGTAGTAATCCGCGGTCAGGCTGAAGCCGGTGAACGGGTTCAGCGCGACGCCGCCGGCCAGGTTCAGTGCCTTTTCAGGCGTGAGCTGCTTGCCGCCCAGCGCCAGGCCGACCGCGCTGGTCGCCGGGAAGGTGCCGACCTCGATCAGCTGCGCCACCCCGTTGACGACCGTGTTGTTGGTCGAGGTGGTGGCGAAGAACTGCTGCGCCAGGCTCGGCGCGCGGAAGCCGGTGGCGACCGACCCGCGGATCGCGATCCCGTCGATCGGCTCGAAGCGACCGGCGAGCTTGCCGTTCCAAGTGTCGCCGAAGTCCGAGAAATGCTCGTAGCGGCCAGCGGCCTGCAACGTCAGCATGTCGTTCACCTCGGCGTCGAGCTCGAGATAGCCGGCATAGCTGTTGCGCGAGACATCGACCGCGTTCGACGGACGGAAGCCCGGGAACACCTGCGCGCCGCCGCCCGCGCCGTTGGCGGTGAACGGACCGTTGATGTAGCTGGCGACGTTGCCCGGGCGGATCTTGAAGTTCTCGTTGCGATATTCGGCACCGAACGCGATGCCCAGGCTCGACACGAAATCGACGTCGAACTTCTTGCTGAGATCGAGGTTGGCGACGGTCTGGCCGTACGCCAGCCCGCCGGCGTCGAAGCGACGCGGCGACAGGATGCCGCCCAGCGATGTGTTGAAGCTGTCGATCGTCTGGTAATCGAGCTGGTTCGAGCCGTAGACGACCGACAGGTCGGCCTTGAACCCGCTGAAGTCGCCCTTGATGCCGACAGCGCCCGAGACGTCCTCGATCTGGCTCTGGATCTTGGGCAGGAAACCGTTGGCGTAATAGGGCACGAACGTGGTCGTCGATGCCGCGAAGTCGCGGTTGCGCGCGTCGTTCGAGCGGCGATAGAAGCCCGCGCCGATACCGTCACGGATGCCGTAGGTGCCGAATGCGTAGAGCTCGGCGTTCGCGCCGATGTCTGCGCCGGCGTTGACGATCACATTATAGTCGGTCGCCTTGCCGTCGCCATAGCCGTGGGTGAACCGATCGATCGTCAGCTCGCGCGGATCGCCAACTGCGAAATACTGGCGCCGCGGATCGGGGCCGGAACGCTGGGTCGGATCACGATCGCGGAACTGCGCGGAGAAGGTGAAATAGCCGCTCTCGCCGATCGGCAGGCCGAGGCGCGTGGCGATCGTCAGCGTGTCGCCGTCCTTGCGCTCGACTTCCCGGCCCTGGTTGAGCTGCAGCACGTCGGCCTGCGCATTGGCGCCCGCCGTGAGAACAGTCGGCAGGCCGCCGGTCGTCGCGACGCCGGTCACCTCGAACACGTCCTTCATCGTCGTGCGATACTGGCCGAACGTCACCGAGCCGCTGACGCCTTCGCGCTTAGACAACTGGATGTTGATGACGCCGGCGATCGCGTCGGAGCCGTACTGCGACGACGCGCCGTCGCGCAGCACTTCGATGCGGTCGATGGCGATCGCCGGAATCTCGTTCAGATCGACCGCGCTCGACCCACGGCCGACCGATCCGTTCAGGTTCAGCAACGCGGCCTGGTGGCGACGCTTGCCGTTGATGAGGACCAGCGTCTGGTCCGGTGCCAGGCCGCGCAGCGTGGCGGGGCGCAGCGAATCGGTACCGTCGGTCAGCGACGGCTGCGGGAAGTTAAACGACGGAACCAGCTGGTTCAGCAGCTTGTTCGTCTCGGTCGCGCCGCTGTTCAGCAACTGGTCGCCGCCGATAACGTCGATCGGCACCGGGCTGTCGGCGATCGTACGACCGCCGATGCGGCTGCCGGTCACGATGACCGTGTCGCCGGTGATCTCGCCGTCCTGAGCCGCTGCGGCCGGCGCGTCCTGCGCCAGCGCGGGCGTGGACAGCGCTACGGCCGACACCGACATCGCCAGCGTGGTGAGCAAGGTTCGACGCATGATGATAGTCCCCCGTGAAATCTCCGACGTCTCGGCGTCGGCCCCGGCGATACATTATGGCGCATTATGGCCGTAACAAGGATGCAACACACCACACCCATGCGTTTCGTCCCGCCTGTTGCTGCGATGCAACAGGCCGGTCGCGCCCCTTAAGCGGTTGACAGGTCGCCGGCCCTCTATTAGCAGCCCGCCTTCATCCCGACCGGCAGTGCTGGTGCGGGGTACAAGCTTTGGATGAGAGTTTTAACGCCATGTTCGCAGTCGTGCGCACGGGCGGCAAGCAGTATCGCGTTGCCGCCGGAGACAAGATCGTCGTCGAGAAGATGGACGGCGATGCCGGTTCGTCGGTCACCCTGGGTGACGTGCTGCTCGCTGGCGAGGGTTCGGAACTGAAGTCGGTCAGCGGCCTGACCGTCGCTGCCGAGATCATCGCGCAGGCGAAGGGCGAGAAGGTCATCGTCTTCAAGAAGCGCCGCCGCCACAACTATCGCCGCAAGAACGGCCACCGCCAGAACCACACGATCCTGAAGATCCTGTCGATCGGCGGCGAAAAGCAGCAGGCGAAGAAGGCCGACGCAGCACCGGTGGAGGCCGCTCCGGCGCCGACCGCCGAAGCCGCCGCGCCCGCGCCCAAGAAGGCAGCGCCGAAGAAGGCCGCTGCTCCCAAGACCGAAGCGTAAGCTCGACCGAGACGTACGGAGTAATTCGACATGGCACATAAGAAAGCAGGCGGATCATCGCGCAACGGTCGTGACTCGGCCGGTCGTCGCCTTGGCGTGAAGAAGTTCGGCGGCGAAACCGTCGTTCCGGGCAACATCATCATCCGCCAGCGCGGCACCCGCGTCTATCCGGGCGCCGGCGTCGGCATGGGCAAGGACCATACGCTGTTCGCGCTGGTCGACGGCCGTGTGCTGTTCAAGGAAGGCAAGCTTGGTCGAAAGTACGCGACCGTGGCGATTATGGCCGAAGCGGCTGAGTAACGGGTAACCGACCGGGTTGCCCACCAGGGCGATCCCGGGGTTTCACGACGAAACCGAATCAAGGGAGACGGGTCGCCCCGGCTCCCTTTTTCTTTGCTCCCTCCCCGCATCGGCGGTGTCGCGTTCCTGTCACGCAACTGTGGCAGCGGCATCCGCAACACGAGGAGAGTGGACATGTTCGCAAGAACGCAGCGGCTGACGCTCCGGCCCGGCTGGATCGAGGATGCGCCCGCGCTGACCGCGGCGATCGCGCACGAGAGCGTGGCGATGAAGCTCGCCCGCCTGCCGTGGCCGTATGACCTGCTGGACGCCGAAACCTATCTGACGATGCCGGTCGCTGCGGACGAGGCGCGATGCCTGGTGCTCGCGCACGACATGGGCGACACGCCGCGCCTGATCGGTGGCTGCGGGATCAGCCGGATCGATGGCGCGGCGAACCTGGGCTATTGGCTGACCCCGGACGCCTGGGGTCGCGGCTATGCGACCGAGGCGGGCCGCGCGATGCTGGGGATCGCGCGCTATGGTCTGGGCCATCGCCGGCTGGGCGCGCATCACCATCTCGACAATCCGGCATCGGGCCGGGTGCTGCGCAAGCTGGGGTTCGTGGCCACCGGCCGGATCGAACCGCGGCCCAGCCGGGCGCGCGGAGCAAGTGTGCCGAGTGCAAGCTATGCGATCACGCTCGACGGGTTTGATGCCGGCGGATGCGACGACGGTGACGACGCGCGCATGGCGGCGTAACCTGATCGCGTCGGGACTGCCGATACTATTCCACCGTTCGGCCTGAGCGAAGTCGAAGGCCAGCCCTCCGCAAGGTGCTTCGACTTCACTCAGCACGAACGGATGATAGAGGACGTTCACGCCTCTGATGCTGACGTCACGCCGCCAGTCGTGCCGCCGCGAATTCGCTGTCCACAAGGCCGATCAGCGTGCGATCGTCGTGGTTCCACGGATGGAAGCCGGGCAGGAAGAACGCGATCCACGCGCCCAATACCTTGCGCGCCATGCCGGGCCGTCCGAACGCATATTTGAACAACCGCCATTTCACGCCTGCCCCGGTCAGCCCGTCCTGCCGCAGCAGTTCCAATATGCCTTCAGTCCGGCCGCGGAAGAACTTGATCGTCGTCATCACCATCACGAACGACTTGACCCACCAGCGGCGGAAGCGCGGCCAGTCGCGCGTCGCATGCAGCCAGGTGTCATAGGCGACGCCCTTGTGCTCGATCTCCTCGATCGCGTGCCAGCGCCACAGCGCCGCGGCCTGCTCGTCGCCGTCGGCCAGATGGCGGGGATTGGCGACCAGCTGATGCGCCAGGATCGCGGTGAAATGCTCCAGGCACATCGTCGCGGCGAGACTCGCGATCGGCGGACGCCCCTTGGTCAGCGCGATCTCGCGATCGACCCGCGCCTCCAGCTTCGACGTATCATATCCCTGGTCGGTCACATGGCGGTTGAACGCGACATGCTCGCGTGTGTGGATCACTTCCTGCTTCGTGAAGGCGGCGATCTCGGCGGCGAGTTGCGGCGGTGCGCCGTCGCGGAACCTGCGGACGCTGTCGATGAAGAACCCCTCGCCTTTCGGAAAGGTGACGGACAGCGCATTGTAGAATGCGGTGGCGACCGGATCGTCGTTCAGCCACCAGCGGCGATAGGTCGCGCCGCGGCCGAACCGCACGTCGCGCGGCGTGATCGTCAGATCGGCGGGAGTCTTTGCGTTCACGTCGAATATCCTCCAGTCTTCGCCAAACTGGATATTACTTACACAAATGTCAATAACTCCCCGCAAACGCCTCAGCCCCGAAGAATCGCGCGATGCCGCGCTGGAGGCCGCCCGCGCCCTGCTCGTCGAATTCGGCCCGCAAGCCGTGACGCTGAAGGCCGTCGCCGCCCGGATCGGCCGGACCCACGCCAACCTGCTGCATCATTTCGGTTCGGCTGCGGGGCTGCAGAAGGCGCTGATCGCCGCAATGGCAGGCCAGATCGTCGGCCGGATCGGCGAGGCGGTGGTCCGCGCCCGGACGGGCGACCAGAATCCGCGCGAAGTGGTCGAACTGACCTTCGACGCGTTCGACCAGGGGGGCGCCGGCGCGCTGGCCAGCTGGATGATCCTGTCGGGCAACGAGGATGCGCTCGACCCCATCCTGACCGCGATCCACGACCTGGTCGACGAACTGGTCGAAAGCCACGACAGCGACGACCTGCCGATTCACGACGAGACATTGCAGCTGGTCCTGATGGCGCTGGGCGACGCCTTGCTGGGCGGACCGATGGCGAAGGCGCTGGGCCTGCCGCGCGGGCGCGCGCGCGAACTGGCGGCGCGGACGCTGATGGCGGGGCGGCCGTAGATTTTTTCGGACCGTTCGTTTCGAGCGAAGTCGAGACGCCACCATCGTTCGTGCTGAGCGAAGTCGAAGCACGTGCCCCAGGCAAAGCGCCGCGGCATAGCCGCCCTTCGTCTGCCCGCAAGGGCGGGCGCTCAGGACAGGTTGAGTTGGGCAAAGCCCAACTCGTCGGACGGGGCGATGCCCCGCCGGCCGGGCGCGCGCTCCCCGGTCGCTTTAGCTGCGCTAAGGCGCTACAGCGCGCGCCATGCATTTCCTAGACCAAGCAAAGATCTTCGTTCGTTCCGGCACCGGCGGCGGCGGGGCCGTGTCGTTCCGCCGCGAGAAGTACATCGAATATGGTGGTCCCGACGGCGGCAACGGCGGCAAGGGCGGCGATATCGTGTTCGAGGCGGTCGCCGGGCTGAACACGCTGATCGACTTTCGCTACACCCAGCATTTCCGGGCCCCCCGCGGCAAGGGTGGCGCAGGATCGAACATGACCGGCGGTGGCGGCAAGGACCTTGTGATCCAGGTTCCCGTAGGGACGCAGGTAATCTCCGAGGATCAGGAACAGGTCCTGCTCGATTTCACCAGGGTCGGGCAGCGCGAGGTGTTCCTGCGCGGCGGCGATGGCGGGCGCGGTAATCTCAGCTACAAGACATCGACCAACCGCGCCCCGCGCCAGCACGGCAGCGGCTGGCCGGGCGAAGAGGCGTGGGTGTGGCTGCGCCTGAAGCTGCTGGCCGATGCGGGCCTGGTCGGCCTGCCCAATGCCGGCAAGTCGACCTTCATCAACGCGGTGACCAACGCACAGGCCAAGGTCGGTGCCTATGCCTTCACCACCACCCGGCCCCAGCTGGGCGTGGTGCGCCACAAGGAACGCGAATTCGTCATCGCCGACATTCCCGGCCTGATCGAGGGCGCGGCCGAAGGCGCGGGTATCGGCGACCGGTTCCTCGGCCATATCGAACGCTGCCAGGTGCTGTTGCATCTGGTCGATGCGAACGACGAGGACGTGGCCACCAGCTATCGCATCGTGCGCGACGAGCTGGAGAACTACGGCGCGGGGCTGACCGATAAGCCGGTCGTCATCGCCCTGAACAAGATCGACACGCTGGACGACGAACTGATCCGCGCGCTGTCGGTCGAACTCGAGGACGCCAGCGGTGCGCCCGTCATCCCGATCTCCGGCGCGGCGGGCATCGGCGTGGACTGGGCACTGGACAAGCTGATCGAGGCGATCGGCGCGGACAGCCAGCCCGAAGCCGTCGGCGCCGACGACGAGGGCGAAGACCGGATCGACTGGTCGCCGGTTTGAGGCGATGAAAGGATCTGCTATGGTCGCGTCATGGCCACGCAACCTGATTATCCGCTGCTGACCGCCGAAGAATTTCTCGACATCGACTTCGGGGAGAAGAAGGCCGAACTCGACAATGGCGTGATTCGCATGATGGCCGGGGGCACGGCGCGTCATGCCGAAGTGCAGACCAATATCGTTGCTTGGCTGCGGCAGAAATTGAGGGGAAGCGGCTGTCGCCCCTATGGTTCGGACATGGCAACGCTGACGCACGACCTTTCGATACGCTATCCGGACGTCAGCGTCTTTTGCAACCGGGTCGGGGCACCAAACGAAAATGCCAAGGCGTTCGACGATCCCCGTGTGATCTTCGAAGTGTTATCGGCCGGAACCGCCCGCACCGATTTGAAGGTCAAGCTTTACGAATATCAGGCGCTCGACAGCATCGACACGATCGTCTTCGTCGATATCGCCAGCGAACGCCTGCGCATAGTGCAACGCACGGCAGCACATGGGTGGAGCGACGTCACGCACGATGGTCCCGTCGATGTACCCCTGCCCTCCCTCGACCTCGTTATCCCGCACGACGAAATCTTCGCACGCGATTGATTGGCGTCGGCGGGTCCGCCCGCTAACGGTGACGCGATGACGCTGTTCCCGCCCGCCTCCTGCCCCCGCCTGATCGTCAAGATCGGATCGGCGCTGCTCGTCGATGCCGACGGCGGGGTGCGACGCGACTGGCTGGTCGGGATCGCCGCCGACATTGCGGATCGGCGCCGCGCCGGTCAGCAGGTCGCGGTCGTTTCGTCCGGCGCGATCGCGCTGGGTGCCCGCAGGCTGGGGCTGGCAAAGGGCGGACGCGCGTCGCTGGAGGATGCGCAGGCGGCCGCTGCGGTGGGTCAAATCGCGCTGAGCCAGGTATGGGCCGAAACGCTGGAGCGCGAAGGCCTTGCAGCGGCGCAGATCCTGGTGACGCTGGACGACCTGGAGGATCGCCGTCGATACCTGAATGCCGCGGCGACACTCGATCGCCTGTTGGGGCTGGGCGTCGTGCCGGTGCTGAACGAGAATGACAGCGTTGCGACCGCGGAAATCCGCTTCGGTGACAACGACCGGCTGGCGGCGCGGGTCGCGCAGGCGGCCGGCGCGCAGGGTGTGATCCTGCTGAGCGATATCGACGGCCTGTACGATCGCAACCCCGCCCTGCCCGGGGCCACGCACATCGCGCGCGTGGAGCGGGTCGATGCCTCGGTCGAAGCGATGGCCGACCGCGGCTCCGCGTCGGGAATGGGCTCGGGCGGCATGGTGTCGAAGATCGCCGCCGCGCGGATCGCTGCCGCCGCCGGGGCGCATCTGGCGATCGCGTCCGGCCGGATCGACCGGCCACTCTCGTCCCCGGCGCGCCACACGCTGTTCGTGGCCGAAAAAGCCGCTCCGGCGCGCAAGGCCTGGCTGGCCGGCGGATTGACCGCAAAGGGCATCGTCCACGTCGATGCCGGGGCGGCGCGCGCACTGGCCGGTGGAGCCAGCCTGCTCGCCGCCGGTACGACACGGATCGAGGGCGCGTTCGCGCGCGGTGACCTGGTGACGATCGTCGGTCCGGACGGCGAGGTCGCGCGTGGCCTCGCCGAGTATGACGCGGCGGACACGCGCCTGCTGGTCGGTCGACGCCGTGACGAACATGCCGCGATCCTGGGCTATGCGCCGCGGTCCGCGCTGGTCCACCGCAGCCACATGGCGCTGTTGTGACGACCGCGTCGTGAGGCTGGCGATCACGGGCGCGACGGGGTTCGTCGGCAAGCGGCTGGTCACGCTGGCGCTGGAGGCGGGCCACGCCGTCAATGCGCTGACCCGCAGGCCGCGACCCGGCGGCGACGGGGTGAACTGGGTGTTCGGTTCGCTGGAGGCGCCCAATGCGCTGGTCAGCCTGATGCGCGGTGCGGATGCGGTGATCCACGTCGCGGGCGTCGTCAACGCGCCCGACCGGCCCGGATTCGTGCTGGGCAACATCGACGGGACTCGCAACGTGCTGGTCGCCGCCGAAGCCGCGCGCGTCCGGCGTTTCGTCCATGTCTCGTCCCTCGCCGCGCGCGAGCCCGGCCTTTCGACCTATGGCTGGTCGAAATGTGCCGCCGAGGGGCTGGTGATCGGATCGCTGACCGACTGGGACATCGTCCGCCCGCCCGCCGTCTATGGCCCGGGCGACATGGATCAGCTCGACCTGTTCCGCATCGCACGATGGGGCGTGGCACTGCTGCCCCCGGGCGGACGGATGTCGGTGATCCACGTCGACGACCTTTGCCGCCTGCTGATCGCGCTGGCCGAACGCCCGGCGGAGCGCACGATCCACGAGCCGGACGATGCGCGCTCGGGCGGCTGGAGCCACGCGGAATTCGCACAGGCGATCGGTGCGGCGGTCGGCAGGCGGGTGCGACCGATCGCGCTGCCGCGCCGTGTGCTGGACGTCGGAGCGAAGGTCGATGCGCTGTGGCGCGGTCGCGGGGCGAAGCTGACCCCCGACCGCGTCTCGTATTTCTGCCATCCCGACTGGGTGTCGGATCCGATGCGCCGACCCCCGACCGCCCTGTGGCAGCCGCGGATCGACACCGCTGCCGGCCTCGCCCAGACCGCCGCATGGTATCGCGCGCAAGCCCTGCTATAGCCCAATCCACGCCGCATTTTCCGACCAGAGGACCTGCATGACCGACCGCCAGAGCATCTTCGACACCGTCACCGTCCAGATCGAGCCGTTCAACAAGAAGGGCGTCGCGCTGAGCGAGGCCACCACGTTCCAGGGCGATCTGGAATGGGACAGCCTGACCGTCATGGATTTCGTCGCGGCGATCGAGGATGAATTCGACATCATCATCACGATGAACATGCAGGCCGAGATCGAGACGGTCGGCCAGCTGGTCGACGCCGTCGCGAAGCTGAAGGGCTGACACACACCCCCCGTTCGCCCTGAGCGAAGTCGAAGGGCATTAGTCCCAAGTGCTTCGACTACGCTCAGCACGAACGGTTTGAGAGTTTTCGAGAATGACCGACGCCGGACTTGCCACCGAGAAACTCCCCGCCGACCCCGCGCCGATCGCGGCCGAACGCGACCTGATGTCCAAGTTCGACGCGCTGATCGCGGAGCGTCAGGCGCTGATCGATACCGGCGTGACCGATCCGTTCGCGATCGTGATGGAGCAGGTGACGTCGCCAACCGAGGCAGTGATCGCCGGCCGCGAGACGATCCTGCTCGGCACCTACAACTACATGGGCATGACGTTCGATGCCGACGTGATCCAGGCCGGCAAGGATGCGCTCGACCGGTTCGGATCGGGTACCAACGGCAGCCGGATGCTGAACGGCACCTTCGCCGACCATATCGAGGTCGAGCAGGCACTGCGCGATTTCTACGGCGTGACCGGCGCGATCGTGTTCTCGACCGGATACATGGCCAATCTGGGCATGATCTCGACCCTGGTCGGCAAGGGCGAATACGTCATCCTCGACGCCGACAGCCACGCCTCGATCTACGACGGCTGCAAGCAGGGAAATGCCGAGATCGTCCGCTTCCGTCACAACAGCGTCGAGGATCTCGACAAGCGGCTCGGTCGCCTGCCCCCGGAGGCCGGCAAGCTGGTGATCCTGGAGGGCGTGTATTCGATGCTGGGCGACATCGCGCCACTCGCCGAGATGGTTGCCGTTGCCAAGAAGCACGGTGCGATGGTCCTGAGCGACGAGGCCCACTCCATGGGCTTCTTCGGCCCCAACGGCCGCGGCGTGTACGAGGCGCATGGGTGCGAGGCCGACGTCGACTTCGTGGTCGGCACGTTCAGCAAGTCGGTCGGCACGGTCGGCGGCTTCTGTGTGTCGAACCACCCGAAGTTCGAGGCCATTCGCCTTGCCTGTCGCCCCTATATCTTCACCGCCTCGCTCCCCCCCTCGGTCGTCGCCACCGCCGCAACGTCGATCCGCAAGCTGATGACCGCGCATGAGAAGCGCAGCCGGCTGTGGGACAACGCCCGCACGCTGCACGGCGGGCTGAAGGCGCTGGGCTTCAAGCTGGGTACCGAAAACCCGGATAGCGCCATCATCGCAATCATCCTGGAGGATCAGGAACAGGCGGTGACGATGTGGCAGGCGCTGCTCGATGGCGGGCTGTACGTGAACATGGCGCGCCCGCCCGCGACGCCGGCCGGCACGTTCCTGCTGCGTTGTTCGCTATGTGCCGAACATACGCCCGACCAGATCGCGCGCGTCCTGGCGATGTTCGAGGCGGCGGGACGAGCCGTGGGCGTCATCGGCTGATCGGCGCTTTTCACGACTCCGTCGATACGATAGCGTCGCATCGGGATGAGCGACCGGGGCACATCCGATATCGCGGGATTTGTCCGCGCGCACTGGCGCACGATCATGATGGTGATCGTGGCGGCGCTGGGCGCAGGTGTGCTCACCGCGCTGATCGTGACGGTGGGCCAGTCCAACCGCGAACGCGACCGCGCGCTGGTGCTGCAATCGCACAGTTTCGACGTCATGATCCGCGCGCGCGTCCTGGCCGAGACGATGGCCCGCGCCGAAGCGACGCTCGGCCGCTACGTCATCAGCGCCGACAAGAAGATCGGCCAGCAATATTCCGATGAATGGTTACGCGCAGGCCAGCAGATCGAGCGGCTGGATCAGGTCGTGCGCGACGATAGCGAGCAAAGCCGCCGGCTCGATGCCCTGCGCGACGCGTACGGCAATCGCGGTGACGAACTCTCGGTCGTCGCGCTTAGTACCCGCTACAAGCAGAACACGCAGGCGCTGACCCGCTATTACGCCGCGCGCGATACCGAATCGCTGACCCAACTCGGCAAGCTGCTGGAACGCTTCATCGATGGCGAACGTACGTTGCTGCGGACTCGGACGGCCGCTGCTCAGGTCACGATCGACAGCTCCAACTTCGCGGCCAAGGTGCTGGCGCTGTTCGGCATCGCCATCGTGCTCGGCGCGATCACGCTCGGCTGGCTGACGGTCCGCGCGCAGACCGCCCGCGCGATCGCCGATGCCGAGGTCGAGGCGGAGCGCGAACGGACCAACTATCTGGAGGCGGCCGTCCTCGCCGCGACCGCGGATCTGCAAGCCGAAGCGCGCGAACGCGCCGCCGCCGAGGCCAAGCTGCGCCAGGTTCAGAAACTGGATGCGGTCGGCCAGCTGACCGGCGGTATCGCACATGATTTCAACAACATGCTGGCAGTGGTTCTGGGGGGGATCGAACTCGCCCGCCGCCATCACGTCGAGGGCGGTGGCGATGTCCTGCGCCATCTCGACAGTGCCGCCGACGGTGCCGGCCGCGCCGCTGCGCTGACTCGTCGCCTGCTGGCCTTTGCCAGGGTCGAGGCGCTGCAACCCGCCTCGATCGAAGCCGGCGCGGTCATCGCCGGCATGTCGGAACTGATCGATCGTACCTTGGGCGACGGCATCAGGGTGGATGCCCGCGATGACGGCGCGCAGTGGCACGTATGGGCCGACCGCCACGGCCTGGAGAATGCGGTGCTGAACCTCGCGGTAAATGCGCGGGATGCCATGGAGGGACGCGGAACGCTGACGATCGCGACCGGCGCAACATCGCTTGCCGAGCACCAAGTCGGCCATAGCGTGGCGGGCGACTATGTCACGATCGCCGTGTCCGACACCGGGTGCGGCATGTCTGCGGACGTGATCGATCGCGTGTTCGAGCCCTTCTTCACGACCAAGCCGATCGGTCAGGGAACCGGCTTGGGTCTCAGCCAGATCTTCGGCTTCGTGCAGCAATCGCAAGGGGAGATCGGGATCGAATCCGCCCCCGGTGAAGGATGCACGGTCACGCTGTATCTGCCGCGTCATGCCACGGTGCCCGTCGCCGCGCCGCCCGTCTCGAAGATCGCGGCGGCGCGCATCGGCGGCGACACACCGGGCCTCGACATCCTGGTGGTCGAGGATGATCCACGCGTTCTGGCCGCGACGATCGACGTGCTGAGCGACCTGGGCCATCGCCCGGTCGCCTGCGGCGATCCGCTGTGTGCCGCCGACGCTGCCCGCGAAGCGCGATTCGACCTGATCCTGTCCGACGTGCTGATGCCCGGCATGACCGGCCCCGAACTGATCGCCGAGCTGGTGCCCGTGATGCCCGATGTCGCGGTTCTGTTCGTCACCGGCTTTGCCGGAGAGGCGGGCGACAACGACGCGTTCGGTGGCCATGCCGTCCTGCGCAAGCCATTCACGATCGCGGCGCTGGCCGCGGCGATCGACGACGCCATGACGGCGCGGCACGACGGCGACGCCATACGCTCCGCTGCCTGACGGCGATTTTGGCTGGCGCGCGCCGCCTGCGCGGATATAGCCGTTGCTCTCCTCCTCCGAAGGCCTCATCCCCCCGCCCATGCAGTCGATCGATCGCTACCTGGCCCGCCTGATCGCGGTGCCGCTGATCTCGACGCTGGTGATCGCGGCGATGCTGCTGATCCTCGATCGCATGCTGCGACTGTTCGATTTCGTCGCGACGACCGGCGGCCCGGTCAGCGTGGTGTGGAAGATGCTCGCCAACCTGCTGCCGGAATATCTCGGCCTGGGCATCCCGATCGGCCTGATGCTGGGCATCCTGCTGGCGTTTCGCCGGCTGGCGACAACCTCCGAACTCGACGTGCTGCGCGGCGTCGGCATGAGCTATGGCCGACTGCTGCGCGTTCCGTATCTGTTCACGCTGGTGCTGGCCGCGGCCAACCTGGCGATCGTCGGCTATGTCCAGCCCAAGGCGCGCTATGCCTATGAGGGCCTGCGCTTCGAGCTGCGATCGGGCGCGCTGGGCGCGTCGATCAAGGTCGGCGAATTCACCCGGCTGGGCGACAGGATGACGCTGCGGATCGAACAGAGCCTGGATGACGGCGCGCGGCTGAACGGCATCTTCGTCAACGTCACGCCGCGTCCCGGCAACACGGTGTCGGTCACGGCCGAAAGCGGGCAGTTCCTGCGCACCGACGACCCCGACGTCATCATCTTTCGCCTGACCAACGGCACTCTTGTGCACAATGCGCCGGGCTATGTCGCACCGCGCGTCCTGACCTTTACCAGCCACGACCTGCCGATCGACCTGCCCCGCTTTGAAAGCTTTCGCCCGCGCGGCGAACGTAATCTGGAGCGGACGCTGCCCGAACTCGCGGTGCTGGGCCGCGACGGTCATCAGTCGGAGCAGATCCGCGACACCAGCCGCTCGGCGTTCCACTTCCGGCTGGCCGAGGTCGCGACGATGTTCCTGCTGCCGCTGCTCGCGCTCGCGCTGGGCATTCCGCCGAAACGGTCGACGTCGGCGCTGGGCGTGTTCCTGTCGATCGTGATGATCGTGACCTATCACAAGATCAACCAGTATGCGGAGGCGATCGGTGGCCTTGGACGGATCGATCCGTTCTTCGCGCTGTGGATCCCGTTCCTGCTGTTCGCGGCGCTGATCGTGTGGATGTTCTACACGGTCGCCTTCGTCCCCGGCGGCCAGCCGATCGGTGCGCTCGAGCGCGTCTTCTCCAAACTGATGGCAGCCATCAAGCGCCGCCTGCCCGGTGCGCGCCGGCGGGAGGCCCGGGCATGAACGTCGCGACCGCATTCTTCCCCTCGCGCACCGTCACGCTCTACATGGGGCGGCTGTTCCTGACGCGGACGTTCGCCATCCTGATGGCGCTGGTCGTCGTGCTGCAGGCGCTCGACCTGCTGAGCGAATCCGGCCGGATCCTGGCCTATGCCGGCAATGGCGAGAGCGAGATCTGGCGCTATGTCGGGATGCGTACGCCCCAGATCATCGCGCGATTCCTGCCGTTCGCGGTGCTGCTCGGCACGATCATCACGCTGTCCACGCTGAACCAGAACAGCGAGATCATCTCGTTGAAGGCCGCGGGCCTGTCTGCGCATCAGGTGCTCGCCCCGCTGATCGTCGCCAGCCTGGGCGTCGCCATCCTGTCGTTCGGTTTCAACGACCGCATCGTCGCGCGGGCCACATCGACGCTCGATCAATGGCAGAAGGTCGATTACGGCCCATTGCCGATCGATCGCGGCGACCGCACGAACGTCTGGGTCCGCGACGGCGACGACCTGATCCAGGCGGTCCAGATCCGCGGTCGCGGCGATGCCGCGCAACTGGGCGGCATCAGCGTGTACCAGCGCTCCGGCGGTCGGCTGATCGCAATCACCACCGGAACCACCGGACGCCGTGCCGGCAAGGGCTGGCGGATCGAGGGGGCGAAGCGTTTCGATGTCGCCAGCGGGACGCTGAAGCCGCTGGGCACCGCGATCGTCGGCGAAGGCGTTCGGCCCGACCAGTTCACGCTGTCCAACGTCGATCCCGACGGCATGTCGTTCCGCGCGCTGTCGTCGGCGATTTCCGACCTCAAGGCCGCTGGACGCCCGACCAAGGCACTGGAGGGCGCGCTGTGGCACAAAATGTCGGGACCGCTGTCGTCGATCCTCATGCCGCTGCTGGCAGCGGTGGCCGCGTTCGGCGTGGCGCGATCGGGCAAGCTGTTCGTCCGCGCCGTCATCGGCATGGCGCTGGGGTTCGCCTATTTCGTCGCGGACAATTTCGCGCTGGCGATGGGCAATCTGGGTGCCTATCCGCCGTTCCTGGCGGCGTGGGCGCCGTTCCTGCTGTTCCTGATGGTCGGCGAGGCGGTGCTGGTACGCACCGAGGAATAGACGCGGGTCAGAACCCTATTTCCGCGCCGTTCCGAACGTACTCTTCACCAGCCCGCCGAGCAGTCCCGGCAACCCCGTATAGCTCGCCTTGTGATAGGGCGATTGCGCATCGACCGCGGCGGTCAGGCGGCGGTGCGCCTCGCCCAAATTGTGATAGGGCACACCCGGCAGCAGGTGATGCAGCGCGTGATAGCGCAGGCCGACCGGCGCCCACAGCATCGGCAGGAACGCCGGCGGCGGCACATTGACCGAATCGAGATATTGCGCGGTAACGGTCATCGCTTCGCCGTCGTTCTCCCACAGATGCGCGACCAACGTGCGGATCTGGTTCAGGACCATCGTCGCCGACAGGATGCCGAAGAAAATCGCGAACGCGCGCAGCGGGATCACACCGGTCGCGACCAGCACGACCAGGCCGACCGCCCATGCGCTGGTGACGATCTCGAGACGCACCCACAGCTTGCGATAGTCACCGGTGATGTCGCGACGGCGAAACGCCGGATTGATCGCCAGCGCCGAGAATCGCGCGGCGATGGTCCGGCGCAGTGCCGGGATCGCCAGCGAGATCGGCGACAATATGGCGAAGCGAAACAGCAGGGCGATCGGCCCGAGTGCCGATGCGACGACGAACAGCGGCACCGACCACGGCTTCATCAGCGCGAGCGGCAGATATTCGGGGTCGTCGATCGTCCCGTAGCGCGTCTTGGCGTGATGCAGGTTGTGCACACCCTCGTACATGAACGACGGGATCATCAGCGGAACGCCGACCAGCAGGTTCCAGCCGAGCCGATACCAGGGCACCTGCCCATGCTTCATGTGGCTGACTTCGTGAATGAAGCTGCCGGCGCGGTACAGCGCGAAGATCGCGACGACCCCGCTGAAGACCGCCCAGGCGGTCGGCAACAGGATCGCGCCGGCAAGCGCGGCATAGCCGATCAGCGCCGACGCGATCGTGTCCGCCCAATACACCGCCGGACGCGCGGCGTTCAGGTCGCGCGACAGGTCTGCCGCGGTGCGCAACAACGCCTTGTCGTCGGCGATCCGCTCCCGCGGCGGACGCAACTGCGCGCCGGCCCAGGCTCCGCCGGCGGGAGCGTCGAAATGTGCAGTGGTGGTCATCGCCTCGGTCATTCCCACAAGATAGTGGCGCTTAGGTGGCGTTGCGAGGCCCGCATCGCGTCCGCCCTAGCGTGGAAACTTCGCTTGCCATGATCGACTGGCCCGGTCACACGACACGCCGTTTCGCACGCGTTTCACAAAGGCGTTTCGCATGGCCGACCTCTCCATCCGCCCGATCACGTCCAAGGCCGATTACAAGGCGTTCGTCGACCTTCCTTTCCGCCTGTACGCCGACGATCCCAACTGGGTGCCGCCGCTCAAGGGCGAAGCGCTGGGACTCATCACCCCGGCCAAGAACGGCTGGTTCAGCCACGCCACCGCGCAACTGTTCCTGGCCGAGCGTGGCGGTCAGGTCGTCGGGCGTATCTCCGCCCACATCGACACGCTGGCGCTGACGATGCCTGGCGATCAGGGGTTCGGTCCCGGCGTCGGCCAGTGGGGATTGTTCGATGCGGTAGACGGCACCGTGGCTGCGGACCTCATCGCGACCGCGGAACGCTGGCTGCGCGATCAGGGGATGACCCGCGCGCTGGGGCCGATCAGCATGTCGATCTGGGAGGAGCCGGGCCTGCTGGTCGAGGGATTCGATCATCCGCCAACGATCATGATGGGCCACGCGCGACCCGAATATCGCAGCTGGATCGAGGCGGCAGGCTACGGCAAGGTCAAGGAACTGCTCACCTACGAACTCGACATCACGCAGGAGTTCCCGCCGATCATCCGGCGCATCATCCAGTCGGGCGAGCGCAACGAGCGGATCCGCATCCGGCAGGTCGACAAGACGAAGTTCGAGGAAGAGGCCGCGATCATCCTGAGCATCCTGAACGATGCGTGGTCGGACAATTGGGGTTTCGTGCCGCTGACCGAGCCCGAGATCAAGGACGTCGGCGTCAAGTTGAAGCCGATCGTGTTCAACGACCTGATCCGCATCGCGGAACTGGACGGACGCCCGGTCGCCTTCATGATTACGCTGCCCGACCTGAACGAGGCGATCGCGCCGTTGAAGGGCAGCCTGTTTCCGTTCGGCTGGGCGAAGCTGCTCTGGTGGCTGCGCGCGCCGAAGGTCCGCACGATGCGCGTACCGCTGATGGGTGTGCTGAAGGAGCTTCAGTCGTCGCGGCTCGCCAGCCAGCTGGCCTTCATGATGATCGAGTATATCCGCCGCGCCGCGGTCAAGGAATATGGTGGCACACGCGGCGAGATCGGCTGGATCCTGGAGGATAACCAGGGAATGCGATCGATCGCCGAAGCGATCAACTGCACGGTCAACAAGGTCTACTACGTCTACGGCAAAGACCTTTAGAGGTAAGCGCGATCGGCTTTGCCTGATCCCGTTCGGTTTGCCTGATCCCGTTCGGTTTGCCTGATACCGTTCGGTTTGCCTGATACCGTTCGCCCTGAGCGAAATCGAAGGACAGCCTTCCACGAGATGCTTCGACGCTTGGCACGAACGGTTGGCTCATGCCGGTCGAGAACGACGCCAGGTTACGCGTCAGGTCACTTATCGCGCAGGCGGACCCACGTCGGGGCGTGGTCGCTGGCCTTTTCACGACCGCGATAGTCCTTATCGACGCCCGCGCCCGCGAAACGATCGGCGGCGATCGGGCTGAGCAGCAGATGGTCGATGCGAAAACCGGCGTCGCGCTGCCATGCTCCGGCCTGATAATCCCAGAACGTCCACACTCCGCCGCCGGGGAATTGCGTCCGCAGGCTGTCGGTCCACCCCTGCGCCAGCAGCGCGCGATAGCCGGCGCGGCTTTCGGGCTGCATCAGCGCGTCGTCGGCCATCGCGCGGACCGAAAACGTATCGTCGTCGTTGGCGATGACGTTGTAGTCGCCCGCCAGCACGACGGGCTTTTCCTCCGCCAGCAACGTCCGCGCGCGCGTCGCCAGACGATCGATCCAGCGCAGCTTGTAATCGAACTTCGGACCCGGCTGCGGATTGCCGTTGGGCAGGTAGATGGATGCGATCACCACCCCGTTCACCTCCGCCTCGATGTAGCGGCTGTGGTCGTCCTCGGGTTCGCCGGCCAGGCCCTTCTGCCGCTCGAACGGTTCGCCGTTGCGCGACAGGATGGCGACGCCGTTCCAGCTTTTCTGGCCATGCCAGACCGCGCCATATCCCGCCGCCTCGATATCCCCGATCGGAAACCCGTCGTCGGCCGACTTGAGTTCCTGCAGGCACACGACGTCCGGCTGCGCCTCGGTCAGATATTCGATCAGCCGCGGCAGCCGCGCCTTGATGCCGTTCACGTTGTAGCTGACGATCTTCATCTCAGATCGAGAAGCTGGAGCCGCAGCCACACCCCGATGCCGCCACCGGATTGGTCACGCGGAACGCCGCGCCGCCCAGGCTTTCGACGTAATCGACGCTGGCGCCGCGCACGAGATCCAGGCTGATCGCATCCACGACCAGTCGCACCCCGTCGGTTTCGGCAACGGTGTCGTCGGCTGCCGGCGCATCCGCCAGCTCGAACTTGTACTGGAAACCGGAACAGCCGCCGCCATCGACGGCGAGGCGCAGGATGGCGGGCTTGTTCTGCCGCACCGCAATCGCGGCGACGCGCGCCGCGGCGGAGGGCGTCAGCGCGATGTCGTCGGATATCGTCGTGGTCATGGGGTTCAGATAGGGCGGATGCCGGGTCGGGACAACCGCGCCCGGTTTCGCGATCAGCGGTTGGTGACGGGTCCGCCCATCGCGACCTGCTGAGACTTCATCGTCCGGTCCTGCACGGCCAACACGGTATCGGCGGTCTGCAGATAGGGCATGGGGTTCACGGCCCGCCCCTCGATCCGCACTTCATAATGCAGATGGCTGCCGGTCGATCGGCCGGTCGATCCCATCAGGCCGATCAGCTGCCCGCGCACCACCTTGGTGTTCGGCGCGACGAGGATCTTCGACAGATGACCGTAGCGCGTCTCGATCCCCTTGCCGTGATTGACCTCGACCAGGTTGCCGTACCCACCCGAGCGTTCGGCCCGGGCGATCACGCCGTCCGCAGTCGCATAGATCGGGGTGCCGATCGGACCGGGGATATCGACGCCGGCATGCATCGCCGCGATGCCGCGGAACGGATCGGAGCGCACACCGAAATTGCTGGTGAACTGCATGGCGGCGACCGGCTGCATCGACGGGATCGAGATCACCGTGTCTTCGGCCGTGTCGAGCTTCTTCCATGTCTGGAACAGCGCACGGAACTGGGCGTCGCCGGTGGTCGCCGCGGTCGGTGCCGTCGCTGCGTCGGTGACCGCCGGGGCGGCATCCTTCGCCTGGGCAACGCCGGTCGCAGAAGTGAACATCGCCAGCGCGAAGGTGATCGTCGAAAATACGGAAGTGGTCATCAATCCCCACACACATCGACGCTCGCCACCCCGCGTTACGGGCGAGCCGTTTCAATACCGTCCGAACTTGGAGCCCCCTCCGCCTTTGGACAATCGAGTGATGCGTCGGGCATCAGGCGACGGCAATAGGCCCATAGAATTCGCGGGTCAGACCGGCACGGTCGCGCGCCGAGTCGTTGAATGGTGGCTTAAGGTTGCCGTGGAAGTATCGGGAAACCAGCGCTTGCCAGGTTTCGGCCGGCGCGAATTCCCCGTCCGCACAGGCGTATCCGAACCAGCGCGTACCGGCCGCGACATGCCGCACCTCGTCGGTCAGGATGCGCGACAGGATGCGGGCGGTCGCGCCATCCCCGGCTGCGGCGAATCGCGCCTGCGTCGCCGGCGTCACGTCCAGCCCGCGCGCCTCCAGCACCATCGGCACCACCGCCAGCCGGGCCAGCGGGTCGTGCGCGGTTTCGGCCGCCGCCTCCCACAGTCCGTCGTGCGCGGGCATCGCGCCGTAATGGCTGCCAAGCGATCGCAGCCGCCGGTCGAGCAGCGCGAAGTGCATCGCCTCGTCCGCACCGACCGCCATCCAGTCGTCCACGAACGCGCGGGGGAAGCGCGCACCGAACCGGCCCGCCATGTCGAACGCCAGATCGATCGCCGAATATTCGATATGTGCCAGCGCGTGGATCAATGCCGTGCGGCCCCGTGCCGACGTGCCCCGCCGCGGCATCTGGCCCGGCGCGAGCAATTCGGGCCGCGCGGGACGGGCTGGCCGGTCGGGCATCGGCGTGTCGAACGTGCAGTCCAGCCGCCCCAGCCGCCAGTCACGCGCCGCAGCCCTTGCCAGCCGAATCTTGGCCGTCGGCTCGTCGGCGAGAAGGACGCCACGGATCGCCGCTGCAACGCTGCTCACAGCGCTTTTGCGGCGTCCAGCACGGCGTCGGCATGACCCGCCACCTTCACCTTGCGCCACGCCTTCGCCAGCCGACCATCGCTGTCGAACAGAAAGGTCGAGCGATCGATTCCCATGTATTTGCGACCGTACAGGCTTTTTTCGACCCACGCGCCAAACGCTTCGAGCACGGTGTTGGCGTCGTCGTCGGTCGCAAGTGGAATGGTAAGGCCATGTTTGGCGGCGAATTTCGCGTGCTTTGCCGGCGTATCCTTCGACACGCCGAGAACCGCGACCCCGGCGTCGGCGAACTCGGCGGCAAGCGCGGAGAAGTCCTGCGCCTCGCGTGTACAGCCCGGCGTGTCGTCCTTGGGATAGAAGTACAGGACGAACGGCTTGCCGCGATAGTCGGCCATCCGGATCGGGCCGTCGGCCCCCGCCAGCACAACGTCGGGAATCATGTCGCCTTCGATCATTCCTCAACTCCGGTCGTCGCCGCCCATACCGCGCGGACCTGTTGCCGCGTCGCATCGAGCCGAGCAAGCACCGCGTCCCAATCGGCCAGCCGCAACGCCCGCGCGATCAGCGTTCGCGTCTCCTGCGCGGGCGGCTGCGCATCAGGCGCGACCAGGCGGGTCGTCACCAGCAGACGGGTCAGGAAATCATGTGCCGCGGACAGCGGCGGCGGCAGCAGGCCGAGGTCGGTCAACTGCCCGATCGCGACGCCCAGATGCGGATCGAAGCCTGCGCGATGGACGAGTTGCACGACATGCACGGCGAACTCCAGATCGACCAGCCCGCCGTCCAGCAGCTTGGCGTCGAGGGGCCCGCGCGGCGGCTTGTGCGCGGCCATTTCCGCGCGCATCGCGGTCGCTTCGGCAACGATATCCCGGTCCGGCCGGTTACCACGCAGCACTCCGTCGATGACGGCCTGCACCGAAGCGCGCGCAGCATCCGATCCGAAGATCGCGCGCGCACGGGTGAGCGCCATATGCTCCCACGTCCACGCGCTTTCGCGCTGATAGCGGGCGAATCCGTCGAGCGAGACGACCAGCGGTCCCGACGCGCCCGAAGGCCGCAGCCGCGTATCGATCTCGTACAATGCCCCCGACGCGGTCGGTACCGACAATGCAGCCGACACGCGCGCTGCCAGACGGTTGTAGTAGAGTACGGCGCCGAGCGGCTTGTCGCCATCCGATTCCGCGGCGAAATCACCGGTGAACAGATAGACGAGGTCGAGGTCGGACGCGTGGGTCAGCGCCGCCCCGCCCATCCGGCCGAGCGCCAGGATGACCAGTTCGCTGTCGGGCACCCGGCCGTGACGCACGACGAATTCGTCGATGGTGGCCGACGTCAGTACCTCCACCGCCGCTTCCGCCACGCGCGCATAGCCCGCCGACACGTCGATCGGATCGCTGGATCCGGCGACGATCTGCGCGCCCAGCGCGAATCGTTTCTCGGCAACCACGCCGCGTACGCGGTCGAGCAGCCGCTGGTAATCGTCCCCGCTTTCGCCACGGCGCATGTCGGCGGCCAGCGTCGCCACGTCGCCGGGCAGGTCGAAGGCCGAGGCATCGATCAGCCCGTCGAGCAACGTCGCGCGCCGGCCCAACGCTTCGGCCAGCGTCGGCGCATGCGCCAGAATCGTCGTCAGCAGCGCCAGCAACGCCGGACGCGCGGCGATCAGGCGCAGCACGTTGATCGCGGTCGGCAGCTTTGCCAGCATCGCGTCGAGCCGGACCAGCGCGGCATTGGCGTCCGGCGCCGCTCCGATCGCGGCGATCAGCGCGGGCAGCACGGTTTCCAGCGCCGCCTGTGCGGGCGCGCTGCGCAGCGCGGGATACCGCCCCTGTCGCCACGCCTCGATCCGCTGCTGCGCCGCGACCGGATCGGCAAAGCCCGCGGCTGCCAAATCACTTTCCAGCGACGTCACGCCGCTCGCCGATCGCGTGTTCGCCTCGCCGTCCAGCGCATCATAGACCCGACCGACTCGATCGACGTGCGGGCGCAGCAGGTCGAGCAGCGCCGCGCCGTCATCCAGGCCGTGCAGGCGCGCGACACGATCCAGCGCCTCGCCCTGCGACGGCAGCGCGTGGGTCTGGCGGTCGTCGATCATCTGGACGCGATGCTCGATCGTGCGCAGCAGCGTGTAGGCATCGGACAGAGCGTGTGCATCGCCGCGATCGATCCGCCCGGCCTCTGCCAGCCGCGCGAGGGCGTCGCGCGTCGCGGGGGCGCGCAGATCCGGCTCGCGCCCCCCGTGGATCAACTGGTGGATCTGCGCGAAGAATTCGACCTCGCGGATGCCGCCACGGCCACGCTTCAGGTCATAGCCGGGGCCGAACGCCTGACCCTGCGCATGGTGATCGCGGATCCGGCGTGAAATGCCGCGGATCTCGCCGATCGTCCCGAAATCCAGCGTCCGCCGCCAGACGAATGGCCGGATCGTCGCCAGAAATTCGGTGCCGAGAGCGATATCGCCGGCCGCGGGTCGCGCGCGGATGAAGGCGGCACGTTCCCATGGCAGGGCCTGCGATTCGTAATAGCTGATCGCCGCATCGACGGGCAGCACGATCGGCGTGATCTCGGGCGACGGCCGCAGCCGCAGGTCGACGCGCAGCACATAGCCGTCGCCGTCGCGCGCCTGAAGCAGTTCGACCACCCGCCGCCCGATCCGCACCGCCGCTTCCTCGGGTTCGTCGCGTTCCCGGCGTGTCAGCAGCGCGGGATCGAACAACAAGATGGGATCGATATCCGACGAATAATTGAGTTCGCGGCTGCCCTGTTTGCCCAGCGCGATGGCCGCGAACCCCCGCGGATCGGCGCCCGGCACACGCTCCGCGATCGCGGTGCGGATTGCGAGATCGAGCGCGCGGTCGGCGAAATCGGTCAGCAGCTGCGTGGTTTGGATCAGGTCATAGGTGCCGGACAGATCGCCGATCGCCACGACCAGCGCGAACCGCCGCCGCGCGATCCGCAGCGCCCGCGCGACCGGCATGTCGGGATCCGGATCGACGAGCGAGAGAGGATCGCGGAGCAATTCCGGCAACCGCGAGATCAGGTCGGGATCCCGGTCGATGATGTTCGCCAGAAACGGCGCATCGGCCTGCGCGCGGGCGATCGCCGATCCGATCGACGTCGCGTCGATTGCCGGATTCCCTCTCACGGAAAGCGACCGACCGGGGCATCATGGGGCTGTTCAGGCAACCAACCCGGTCCTGATGTGTTCTGACGCCATGGCACACTCCGCCCCTCGATCGGCTTCACCCTATGTCGTCGCTGTTCCGCGCGCCAGTGATGCCGTGGGCGCCGTGCTGCGGGACGCATATGACCGCGATCGCAGTATTCCGGACGACATGGCGTCGTTGCTGCAGCAGCTGAACGGTAACGGCGGGATGCGGCCTTACAACTGATCGCGAATTCGGTTGAACGCTCAGCGGGGCCCATCGCGGCTGAGCTGTTCGACTTCGCCCATGATCGTGTCCAGCGCACTGCGATCCCCGGCGTCGTGATCGCGCCGTGACGGCAGCTTGCCATCCGTCAGAATCGATTCCAGCGCGACGCGACCCCGCGCCACGCGGCTCTTGATCGTGCCGACCGCGACACCGCAGATTTCCGCCGCTTCCTCATAGGCGAAACCGCCTGCGCCGACCAGGATCAGCGCCTCGCGCTGCGGCTGTGGCAGATGCAGCAGCGCGCGCTGCATGTCGGTCAGTTCGACATGCCGATCCTGGCTGGCGGGTGCCGCGAGGATGCGATCGGCGACCAGATCGTCCCATTCGCCCTTGAATCGCGCACGACGCATCTGTGACAGATACAGGTTGCGCAGGATGATGAACGTCCAGGCCCGCATGTTCGTGCCGGCCTGGAACCGCTGGCGCGCGGCCCACGCCTTCAACAGCGTCTCCTGCACCAGATCGTCGGCCAGATCTCGGTTGCCGGACAACGACCGGCCGAACGCGCGCAGGTGCGGAATGACCTGCGCCAACTGCGTCTTGAATTCGGGATCGCTCAGCGCAACGTGCGGAACAGGCTCCGTCGCTGCGGTATCTTCATCGTCGGCTTGGACAATATTCGTCATCGGTATCCGATCGGGAGCGGACGATCACCATAGCGTGCGCGCCCGCGATTGCGAGTGCGCACTGCCATGGTACGGGTCCGTTCAGGTCAGGAAGTAGATCAGCGCGAAGATCACGATCACAAGCGTCAGCGAGATGCCGAGAATGTACCGTGTCATGCCGGGTGTCGCACCGGCGCGCGCGCGTTCGCCATCGATATGCTGATGGCCCTGGGAATCGATTTCGTTCGACATGCTTTCTCAACCCCCGATAACCGTTTTGGGTCCGTAATTTTCTACGTTGCCGGGACGGTCGCCTCGTCGAAGAACAACGCCTGGGCTATCGCCGCTTTCACGGTGGACCGTTGGAACGGCTTGGTGATGAGGAAGGTCGGTTCGGGACGCTCCCCGGTCAACAGGCGCTCCGGAAACGCGGTGATGAAGATGACCGGCACGTTGAATTCCGCCAGGATGTCCTTGACCGCATCGATGCCGGAACTGTCATCGGCCAGCTGGATGTCCGCCAGCACCAGTCCGGGGCGATCCTCCATCGCCAGCGCCACCGCCTCGTCGCGAGTCACCGCGACACCGGTCACTTCGTGCCCTTGGTCGCGCACGATCGACTCGATATCCATCGCGATGATCGGCTCGTCCTCGATGATGAGGACGCGCGCGCGCGTCTGCTGATCGATCTCGGACAGGGCATCGGCCACCAGTTCGTCGACTTCGTCCGGCGTAGCCTCGATCAGATAGGCGGTGTCCTCGGTCGAAAACCCCTCCATCGCGGTCAGCAGCAGCGCCTGGCGGGACAGCGGAGCGATTCGGGCAAGCCGCGCGCGCGCGATCGCTTCGTGATCGCCCGTATCATTGTCTTCCGGCAATGCGCGATTGTCGGCGTGGGTGGAATTCCAGATCGCCTGGAACGTCCGATAGAGTCCCAGCCGGGGATCGACGTCGCTCGGAAACTCGTCGGGCGCCGCGACGATCGCTTCCAACGTCGCGCGGACATACTGATCGCCTTCGGACTGGCTACCGGTGAGGGCGCGACCGTAGCGCCGCAGAAAGGGAAGGTGCGGCGAAAGCTGCTGTCCAAGCGACATGATCGGTCAAATCTCCTGTTACGATCGCCACCATGTGCGGTGCCGATCCGGGCATTGCAATCGCTCGCAGGTGTCGAATTGACCCCTCCCCGATAATTGCTCAATGCCCGGAACAAACGACGTGCTGTTTTGTTTCATCGCCGTTCTAAACCGGACATGTCCGTGCGACCGGCCTTGGTCGGCAGCTTGCAAATAGTGCAGGGCATGATGTGCGAGTGACGAGTATTCCGCTTCCGGTTTGCCGGACGGCCAGGGGGGAAGAGGTGGTTTCCAATACGGGTGACAGTAAGGTGCCTCGGCGTAGCGACGGCAAGAAGTCTGAAGGCGAAGGGCGCAACGTCGGTGACGCCCTGCGCGCGGTTTATCATGATGCGGTATCCGAATCGGTTCCCGATGAAATGCTGGAACTGCTGAAGAAGCTGGGCTAGCCCGACCACCATGTCCGATGTCAGACCCGATACGCTGGCGGTACGCTCCGCCAGCCTGTTCGCGCGTATTCCGACCGGCGCCAAACTCTTCTTGATCCTCAGCGTCGCGCTGCTGCCCTTTGCACTGATCGTGGCGTTTGCCGCCTATCAGACGACCCGGACCTCCGATCTCGAGAACATGACCCGGCTGCGGCTGGCGGCGGCGGAAAGCGCGCGGACGCTGACCATCGAACTGATCGGCGACATGAACGCGCTGCGCTCCGCGCTCGATGCGATCGAACAGGATCCGACCGACACACTCAGTTGCGCGCGTGTCCGCGGCGTATTTGCACCCGACGCGACCGCCGGCGGCGCGTTCGCGATACGCGACACCGCTGGCATATTGCGCTGTGGCACCGATGTCGGAGCGACGGCAGCACCGCGCGGCGGCGCCGTCGCCGCATCGATCACGCCGGGCAAGGGCATCACCCTGACCATATCGGGATCCAGCGGTCGCGCGCGCGCCAGCGCCTATTTCCCCGCGTCTTTCCTCGCCGAGGTCGGCAAGCCCGGCGGGTTCATTCCCAGCTATGGTTCGCGCATACGGACCGACAGCGACGACCTGGTGCTGCGCAGCCTTGCTCCGCGGCCACTGGCGCGACGCGACACCGTGACCGAGCCGATCGGGCTGGAAGGTCTCCAGCTCGAAATGACGATGCCCAGTGCGCCGATCACCTCGCCGGTTCTCGTCGCCATGCTGCTGCCGATCCTGATGTGGGCAGCGGCAGCCGGGATCGGATGGTTCGTGGTCGATCGCGTCCTGATCCGGCCGTTGCGCCTCCTGCGGCGCAGCGTGGCGAGTTATCAGCCCGGCACTCCGTTCGACGCCATGTCGATCGGCCATGTCCCGGCCCAGGAAATCCGCGAACTCGACCGCGCCTTCCTAGGGCTGGGCCGCACGGTGCAGGCGCATGAGGCCGATCTTGCCGAGGGGCTGGTGCGCCAGACCAAGCTGACGCGCGAGGTCCATCACCGGGTCAAGAACAACCTGCAGGTCATCGCCAGCCTCATCAATTTCCATTCGCGCGGCGCTGCCCATCCGGAGGCGGCGGCTGCCTATGCGTCAATCCAGCGGCGCGTCGATGCGCTGGCGGTGGTGCATCGCAATCACTTCGCCGAGATGGAGGTCAACCGCGGTCTGGGCCTGCGATCGGTCATCGGCGAGCTGTCGGCCAACATCCGCAGTACGGTGCCCGAAGGATCGGCGCGCCTCGCGCTGATCCTGGAGATCGAACCCTTCTACGTCTCCCAGGATACCGCGGTCGCCGTCGCCTTCCTGATAACCGAACTCGTCGAACTGGCGATGTCCGCGGCCCCCGCCGGTCAAATCCGCATATCGCTGGTTCCCGCAAGCGAACCGGACCGCGCCGTCCTGCGCCTGAGCTCGCCCGCGATGATAGAGAGCGACGAGCTGCGCCACCTGTTGGCGACGCGTTACGGGCGCGTGATCGAAGGGCTGTCGCGACAGCTGCGCTCAAAGCTGCACCACGATCCGCTGGTCGGAGCATTCGAGGTGGTGATCGCCGTACTGGGCCGCGATTGAGCCGACATAAAAAAGTTGCCGCGGTGTTGGAACCCCACACGCGATGTGTCGTTCTCACCTTCGGATAGCGACCTTATGCCCCCCCGCTCTCGCTATCCAAGACATGGGCCCGGAAGCGTCTACCCTCCCCCCCCCCGGTGACGCTTCCGGGCCTAACATTCTGCGGGGCTCCCCAATCTCCACATCAAAAATCGCTCGTTCCCGTTTCGCGTTCGGAACGAAATGCGTTTCCGGGCGATTGGGTTTCCGCAACTTCATTCGGAGCAGAACCATGCGCAAGATCCTCACCGCCATGACCCTCGTCGGCGCGCTTGCCGTCAGTGCGTGCAACACCGTCGAGGGCGTCGGCAAGGACGTCTCGTCGGCTGGCGACACGGTCGCGAAGACGGCTGAAAAATCGAAGTAAGCCTGCGTCGTACGCAGCTGGAAAGGCCGTGCGTCACGCGACGTGCGGCCTTTTTCACGTCAGGCGTCCGTCGCCTCTTCCGCTGCGATCTTCGCGCGCTTGCGTTCCGTGAACCAGATGCCGACCAGCGCGAGTTCGTACAGGATCACCAAGGGCACTGCGAGCAACAGCTGCGACCCGACATCGGGCGGGGTCAGCACCGCTGCGATGCCGAAGGCTCCGACGATCGCGTAGCGTCGCGCACCGATCAGTTGCTGTCGCGTCACGATCCCGGCCCGCTCCAGCAGCATCAGCAGGATCGGCAGCAGGAACGCCAGCCCGAACGCGAACAGGAACTGCATTATGAACGACAGGTATTTGCCGACCTCCGGCAAGGCTTCCTGCTGAACACCGCCAAGATCGCCCTGGAAGCTGAGCAGGAAGTGCAGCGCGATGGGAATCGCCATGAAATAGGCCAGGGCCGCCCCGGCGCCGAACAGCACCGGCGTCGCCAGCAGGAAGGGTAGCAGCGCCCGTTTCTCGTTACGGTACAGCCCGGGCGCGACGAACTGCCACAACTGGCTGGCGATGATCGGGAACGACAGCATCATCGCCGCGAAGAACGCGACCTTGATCTGCACGAAAAACGCCTGGAACACCTCGGTATAGATCACCTTGTGCTGTCCGGCGGCGACCAGCGGCTGCAACAGGAAACTGAAGATCGGTCGCGCGAAATAGAAACATCCGGCAAAACAAACGACGATCGCCAGCACACAATACAGCAACCGCCGTCGCAGCTCGACCAGATGGTCGAGCAGCGGCGCCTGCGAATCGTCGATATCCCTCACGAAGCGGCCTTGTCTGATGCTGTTGTGGGCGCGACGTCCGCGGCCGGTTCGACCACCGGATGTTCGACCACCGGCTGCTCGACGACCGGCTGTTCGACCATCACCGGCGCATCCGGTTGGTCCGTACCACCGGTGCCGAACACGGGATCGCGCGTGTAGGCGTCATGGACGACCGTGTCCGTACCCTCAGCAGGCGCGGGCAGCGCGGCCTGTGGCGCAGTGGAGGGCGTCAGCGGATGCTCCCGCATGATCCGGGCGTTTTCCTCGGCCCATTTCTTCTCCATCTCGGCCAGTTCGGATTCGCGCACCATCGCGTCGAAGCCGGAGCGGAACTGGCGCGCGACACCCCGCGCCTTGGCGACCCACTGGCCGACGAAGCGCATCGCCTTCGGCAGATCCTTGGGGCCGATCACCAGCAGGGCGACGACGGCGACCAGCAGGAGTTCGGTTGGGGCTACGTCGAACATTCAGGATTCCGTCCGGCGAGGATCACCCCGCACGAACCAGCAGGAGGACGGATCAGCGCTCTTCGCGAACGCGCTCGGCATCGGACTTGAATGCCGGCTCGGCGGCCTTCTGCGCCTCGATACGCGTCGGATCCTTGGGTGCCTCGTCCTCCTCGGCCATACCCTTCTTGAAATTCTTGATGCCCTTGGCGACGTCGCCCATCATGTTCGAGAAGCGGCTGCCACCGAACAGCAGGATCACGACCAGGGCGACCATCGCCCAGTGAATCAGACTCATGCCACCCATCGAACTTCTCCAAACGTCTTCGTCTCTATCTAGGCGTCCTCGTCGTCCTTTTCCACGGCATTCTCGACTGCCAGATCGATCGGGTCGAGCAGCCCCGCCGCCTTCAGGTCGTCGATGCCGGGCAGGTCGCGGCGGCTGGCCAGCCCGAAGTGCGTCAGGAAGCCCGCCGTCGTGGCGTATGTCAGTGGTCGCCCGGGCACCTCGCGGCGACCGGCGGGCCGGACCCAGCCGGCCTCCATCAGCACGTCCAGCGTTCCCTTCGCCGCCTGAACCCCGCGGATCACCTCGATTTCCGCCCTGCTGACCGGCTCGTGATAGGCGATGATCGCCAGCGTCTCGATCCCGGCGCGGCTGAGCTTGCGGCTCTCCGCACGATCGCGGCGCAACAGATGGGCCAGGTCGGCGGCGGTCTGGAAATGCCAGCGTCCGCCGCGCTCCACCAGTTCGATGCCGCGCCCGGCATAGCGACGCGCCAGGCTGGACAGCGCAGCCTCCACGTCCGCCGCCGTACCGACGTGCAGTCGGACGTCGGCGACGGTCAGCGGCTCGTCTGCGGCGAACAGCACCGCCTCGACCGCACGTTCCAGCGATTCGTCCGCGGTCACGACGCCGCCCGCAGATACAGCGGCGCGAAGGCGGACGCCTGGCGCAGGTCGATGCGCCCCTGCCGCGCCAGTTCGAGCGCCGCGACGAAGCTGCTGGCCAGCGCCGACTTGCGATAGGTGCCGCTGGCCGCGTCCGGCAGGAAGCTCTCGATCACGCTCCAGTCCATCCGCACACCGACCAGGTCGGACACCCGCGCGATCGCCTCGTCCAGCGTCATGACGTCGCGTACTGCCACGACGTGCATCACCGGTCGCGACCGCGCGCTGATGCGGCCATAGGCGGCGATCAGGTCATAGATCTCAACCTCCCACGCCGCGTGGCGCACGGTTTTCAGCCCCTCCGGCGCGGCCCGACGGAAGACGTCGCGGCCGATCCGGTCGCGCGCCATCAGGCGCGCGCCGGCTTCGCGCATTGCGTTGAGCCGTTCGAGCCGAAGTTGCAGCCGCAGCGCCAGTTCCTCCGGGCTCGGCGTCTCTTCCGGATTGCGCGGCAACAGCAGCGCCGACTTGAGATAGGCCAGCCACGCCGCCATCACGAGATAATCGGCCGCGACCTCCAGCTTCAGTGACCGCGCCTGCTCGATGAAGCGCAGATATTGCTCGACCAGCGCCAGGATCGAGATCGCCTTCAGATCGACCTTCTGGTTGCGGGCGAGCGCCAGCAACAGGTCGAGCGGACCTTCCCACCCGTCGAGGTCGAGCGTCAGCGTGTCGGGATCGACCGCGCTCACCGATCAATCACACCAGCGCCAGCAAGGCGTCGCGCCGGGCAATCGCATCAGCGAAGTCCACCGCGCCCGGCCTCGCCACGCTGGCCATCGCCCGGTCGAGTCGCGCCAGCGCGGCGGGCGTGGCATCGCCGATCAGGTCGGCGATCTCGACCATCTCGTCCATCCGCGCCCAGCAGTCGAGCACCACGTCGCAACCCGCCGCCAGCGCCGCCGACGCCTTTTCGCCCGCCGTTCCCGACAGCGCCTTCATGTCGATGTCGTCGGTCATCAACAGTCCGTCGAAACCGATCCGCCCGCGAATCACGTCGGCGATCACGGTGGGTGACAGCGTGGCGGGCCGGTCTGCGTCCCACGCCTTGAACACGACGTGACAGGTCATGCCCATCGGCGCGTGGGCAAGCGTGCGGAACGGGCGGATATCCTCCTCCAGTTCCGCATCCGACGCCTCGACCACCGGCAGTTCGTAGTGGCTGTCGACGCCGGCGCGGCCATGGCCGGGCACGTGCTTGACCACGCCGACGACACCGGCCGCGGCCAGCCCGTCGAGCGTCGCGCGGCCGAGTGCCGCAACCTGCATCGCATCGCCGCCGAATGCGCGGTCCGCTACCGCCGGAACGGTCGTCGGGAATCGGCGGTCGAGCAGCGGCGCGCAATCGACGGTGATCCCGACTTCGGCCAGCATCGCGCCGAGCGCTTCGGCGTTGGCGCGGACGGCAGCGATCGCCGATGCCGGTGCGGTCTCGTACAGCGCATCGAACGCCGGGCCGGCGGGAAAGGCAGGCCATTCGGGCGGACCCATCCGGGCAACACGCCCGCCCTCCTGATCGATCAGGATCGGCACGTCGTCGCGACCCGACAGCGAGCGCAATTCCGCCGTCAGTGCATAGAGTTGCGCGCGATCCTGCACATTGCGCTTGAAGAAAATATACCCCAGCGGGTCGGCGTCGCGAAAGAACGCGCGTTCGTCGGCAGTGAGCGACAGGCCGGACAGGCCGAAGATGACAGGCTTCATGCCCGCACGTCTACACCGCCCGACCCGGCCTTGTCAGTCCCGGCATTTCAGTTCGGAACGAAGCACGCCTCGCCCGCGACCTTCAACCGGCCGCAGATGCTGATGGCGTTGCCGCTGCTGCCGGCGTTCACGCGCAGCCGATACACGGTGCGGCCATTGACTTCGGCACTTTCGACGGACTTGCCGAGCGACCCGACATAGGCGAACCGCTTCGACACCGTCGCCCAGGCCGCATTCGCCGCCGCCTCGGTCGGGAACGAGCCCAACTGGACCAGCGATCCGCCACTGCCGGCGGTCGTCGTGCGCGCTGCCGCGACGGTCGGTGCCTGTGCCGTCAGGCGACCGCCCTTCGGCGGAACCATGGCCTCGACCTTCGCCGACCCCGGTGCGCTCTTGGGCGCGGGCTTCGCGGCCGTGCCGGTGACCGGCGTCTCGGGCACCGCGCGCGTATCGATCGATCCGTTGCCGCCGGCGCCTTCCGACGTGCGGAATACCGTGTCACCCTCGCCATCGACCTTCATGCCGCCGGGCTGGTCGGGCTTGACCTTGTAGTCGCCTTCCTGCGCGGCGATCAGTTCGCCCGATCCGGCGATGCCGCCCCGGCTGCGGAAATGATTATAGGCCCAGATCGCGGCGGCGATCAGCGCCAGACCGGCGACGATCAGCGCGATGACGCGCAGCGCCGACGGCCCGTCCTGATAGTCGTCGTCGGCCGATTCCAGCCACGGCAGCCGGTCTTCCTCGGCGATGCCGGGATCGTCGCTCTGTCCGCCTGCACCCATGGTCGTGTTCATGACCCCATCTCCTCGACCGCTTCCACCCCCATGATGGCGAGGCCGTTGCGGATAACCTGCCCGATCGCGTCGGCCAAGAACAGTCGTGCCGCGGTCAGCGCCGGATCCTCGGGAATCAGGAAACGGCGCGACGGATCGTCGTTGCCCATGTTCCACAGCGCATGAAACTCGGCCGCCAAGTCATAGAGATAAAACGCGATACGATGCGGCTCGCGCGCCATCGCCGCACCCTCGGCAACGCGCGGAAACTGCGCCGCGCGCTTGACCAGGTTGAGTTCTGCCGTGCCAAGGCGGGACAGGTCGGCCGGCACCGGCAGCACGATCCCCGCTTCCGCCGCGCGCCGGTGCAGCGAATGCACCCGCGTATGGGCATAGTTGACGTAGAATACCGGATTGTCCTTCGACGCCTCGACCACCTTGGCGAAGTCGAAGTCCATCTGGGCGTCGGCCTTGCGCGTCAGCATCGTGAAACGGACGACGTCCTTGCCGACCTCGCGCACGACATCGGCCAGCGTCACGAAATTGCCCGAGCGCTTGGACATCTTCACCGGCTCGCCGGCGCGCAACAGGCGGACCATCTGCACCAGCTTCACGTCGAACGGCTTGGCACCATGGGTCAGCGCCGTCACCGCGGCGACGATCCGCTTGACCGTCCCGGCATGGTCGGCACCCCAGATGTCGATCAGCTGGTCGGCGTCCTGCGCCTTCTGGTAATGATAGGCCAGGTCGGCCCCGAAATACGTCCACTGGCCGTTCGACTTCCGGATCGGACGATCCTGATCGTCGCCGAACCGCGTCGAGCGGAACAGCGGCAGTTCAACCGGCTCCCAATCGTCCGCCACCTCGCCCTTCGGAGCTTCGAGCACACCGTCGTAGACCAGGTCGCGCTGGCGCAGGTCCATCTCGGCCGCTTCGGGCTTGCCCGCCGCCTGCAACGCGGCCTCGGACGCGAAGACGTCGTGATGGATGCCGAGCAGCGCGAGATCCGCCTTGATGAGCTCCAGCATCGCCGCGACCGTGCGGGTGCGGAACGGCTTGAGCCACTCGCTCTCGGGCGCGGCGACATACCGATCGCCGAACTCGGCGGCGAGCGCCTGGCCGACCGGGACCAGATAGTCGCCCGGATACAGCCCTTCCGGAATGTCGCCGACCGCCTCGCCCAGCGCTTCGCGGTAGCGGATGTGCGCCGACCGGGCGAGGACATCGACCTGTCCGCCGGCGTCGTTGACATAATATTCGCGGATCACGCGGTGCCCGACGAATTCGAGCAGCGACGCCAGCGCATCGCCCACGACCGCCCCGCGGCAGTGGCCCATATGCATCGGCCCCGTCGGATTGGCCGAGACATATTCGATGTTGACGGTCACGCCGTCGCCAATGTGCGAGCGGCCGTAATCCGCCCCCGCCGCGACGATCGCGGCCAGTTCGTCGCGCCAGGTCGCATCGTCGAGCGTCAGGTTGATGAAGCCCGGCCCCGCGACGGTCACGCCCGATACGCCGGCCAATGTGCGCAGTTGCTCCGCCAGCGCCTCGGCCAGCGCGCGCGGGTTGGTCCCTGCGGGCTTGGCCAGAACCATCGCGGCGTTCGTCGCGAGGTCGCCGTGGGTCGGATCGCGCGGTGGTTCGACCGTGACGGCGCGGCGTTCGAGGCCGGCGGGCAGCGTGCCTGCGGCGACCAGCGCGTCGAGGGCGGAATCGATATGGGCGGCAAAGCGGGGATAGAGCGTCATGATGGCCGCGCGCTTAGCCCAGCCGCGCGCGAAAGAACACCGTTGCCGGGCTCGCCGCGCTTCCGACCGTCACATCCTGTGCCGACCGGCCGATCCCGGCGACGCCGCCCCGCCATCGATTGCGTTTCCTGCAACCACGGTCGCACACCGCGCGATTGCTGTCATGCTGCAGTGCAATATGATCGACGGTGCGTTCAGGGGAGGATGGCTGGCGGGTCGAAGAACCATTCAGGGAGTTCCGACCATGTTCAAGCTGTTCAGCATTTTCGCCGTTCCCGCCGTCGTCCTGGCCGCCGCAGCGGGCGTCGCCGCCGAGCCGACCAAGAGCTTCAAGCATGACGGCGTGACCTATGTCTACGAAGCCACGCTGCAGGCCGACGGCAGCACGTTGCTGAGTGGCCACACGCTGCCCAACGGCGCGAAGTTCCGGCTGGTCGTCAAGGACGGACAGGTCACGGGCGAAGCCAACCGCCAGCCGGTCAATTTCACCGTCGCCGGCAGCCGTGGCGCATCGCGCGGTGCGGTGGCGATGACCACCACGACGCGGGTGTCCGCGGCGGACTGATCGCGTTCGGTTCGAGCGACGTCGGACCGGTCTTGGCGGTTTCCGGCGTCGTTCGGGTCAACGGACCGAACCGTAACGAAATAGCTTATCTCTAACCCGTTCGTGCTGAGCTTGTCGAAGCACCGTTCTTCGATCCTCGGGCGAGGTCCTTGCGGCACGAAGTGCGGTGCTTCGACAGGCTCAGCACGAACGGACTAAAGGGTGTGCCCCCCCTCACACCCGCACCAGCCCCTCGACCGGCTTCACCAGCCCGGCCTTGGGAAATAGCGCGGCGGTCGTCCGCAGCGGATCGACACCGAAATGCGCCGCGGTCGCGCCCGCGATGAAGCCGTCCAGGCTGGTCGTCGGCTTCAGGTCACGGCCCTCATACAGATTGGCCTGCGCAAGGCCCGGCCAGTCGGCCAGCACCCGCCCGCCCTTCACACCGCCACCGAACAGCATGGCGGACGACGCGGTGCCATGATCCGTGCCGCCGGTGCCGTTGACCGCGACGGTGCGGCCGAATTCGGTGGCGACCAGCACCATCGTGTCCTTCCACAATGGTCCCAGCCCGGTCTTGATCGCGGCCAGCATCGCGTCCAGCCCGCGCAACTGCGCACCAAGCCGCCCGGCCTGCCCCGAATGCGTGTCCCAGCCACCGGTTTCGATCATCGCGATCCGCGCACCGTTCGCGGGCACCAGCAACCGCGCCGCCAGCGCACCGGTGGCGGCGGCATTGCGCCCGTCGTCCCCGGCCAGATCGCCCGTCAACGAACGGGTTGCGGTCGCCTGTTCCCACAGTGCATGAAGTTGCTGGTCCCCCGCATACATCTGGCTGACCCGCGCCAGCAGATCGTCCGATGCGTCGGGCAACGCGGATGGGGCGTAGGACGATACCTCCACCTTGCCGCGCAGCGCCATCGGCACGGTCGCCGCCACCGCAATCGCGCGTTGCTCCCCCTGCGGCAGCACGGTCAGCAGACGGTTCAGCCACCCGTCCTTGACCTCATAGGCATTGGTGCCGCCCGTCTCGAGCACGTTCTGCCCGTCGAAATGCGAGCGGTCGCGATAGGGTGACGCGACGGCATGCGCGAACAGCGCCTCGCCGCCCTGATACATCGACGCCGCGGTCTTCAGCATGGGATGCAGCGCGAACATGCCGTCCAGCTTCGCGCCGCCAACCGCTTCCTGCGCCAGCGCCCCGCGCGCCGGCGCGAAGCCCGGGTCGCCATAGGGCATGATCGTGCCCAGGCCGTCGGCGGCGCCGCGCTGGATGATGAAGACGAAGCGCTTCTCGGTCGGCGCAGCGGCGAATGCGATGCGCGGCGCAAAGGCGGTGGCGGCAGCGGCCAGCGTCGCGGTCGAAAGGAAATTGCGGCGGTCGAGCATGATCTATCTCCGCAGGAAATCGGGGGACACCAGCAACAGCGCCATGCCCTGTCCGGGGCTTTCGGCGCGGGCGATGGCCTGGGTGGTGGCGGGTGTTGGCCCGCCGGGGAAGAGTTCGGTGGCGCGGGTGCGCGGATCGATCTGCTGCCCCGCGCGCGTCGCGAAGCGCTCGGCCGCCTCGACCCGGCGCATCACCGCATCGGGACCGGCCCAGCTGGCGGCGATATCGTCCCACCCGGCGGGCGATCCGGGTCGCCATGTCGGCTGGCCCAATTGCTGGAGCAGGCCGATCGTCTGCGGCGTACCGAACTGGTTCAGGCCCAGCGCGCGCAAAGTCGATACCGACCATTCCCACGGCGTCTTGAACTTGGCGGCTTGCGGTGCCCACGCCTCGGGCGACGCGATCAGCGCCTTGTACACGCTCGGCAGGTCGCCGTTCGATTGCAAGAACGCCGCCTCGACCCGCGCCACCGCGGCCGGAGGCGGATCGTCGGCGATGAAGTGACGCACCAGCTTGGTCGCGATGTGCCGGGCGGTCGCCGGGTGCGCGGCCAGCGTGTCGAGCACGGCCGACGCCTGATCGACGCCGTCCTGCGCATAGGCCTTGCCCATGATCGTGCGGGTGCCGGGTTCATGCAGGCGGGGTGCGAAGGCGAAGGCACCGGGTTGCCCCTGCCCGCCCGCCTGCCGCCCGGCCCCGCGACCCAGGCCCGCGACGGTCCAGCCGGTCATCGCCTTGGCGAATTCGGTCACGTCGGCCTGGGTATAGCCGGTGCGGACGCCCAGCGTATGCAGCTCCATGATCTCGCGCGCGAGATTTTCGTTGATCCCCAGCTTGCGTCCGGCCGCCTGCGGGCGTCGCGCGGCGTTCTGCGCGATCATCGAATTCGGCCCGACCGACTGCGCCTGATCCAGATACATCAGCATGCCCGGGTGGCGCTCGACCGCGAACAGCATGTCGCGGAAGCGGCCCAGCACATGCGGTCGGATCGCCTCGAACTCGAACGGGCCGGCAAAGCCGACGACGCGCATCCCATCGGCAGACACCGCGAAGTGATTGGCCCAGAAATGCACCAGCCGCTCGATGAAGGGCGTCGGCGTGGACAGGGCGGCGTTCATCCGCAGGCCGACCGAATTCGTATAGATTTCGCGCCCCTGCCGCCGCATCGCCTGCGCGGCGCGTTCGGCCTCGCTCATCGGCGCGGCATCCTCACCGGCCACCTGGCGCGGACCGGCGGGGCGACGGTTGCCGGCCGCCATCGGCGCGGCCCCGTCCATCATAGGTGCATCCATCATCGGCGCCGCGGCTTCGGACATGGCGTCGGCGCGACGCGGGCGTTGCGCTGCGGCCGGGTTCTGGCGCTGGTCGGCGCGGACCTCCTGTCGCGCGGCCTGATAGTCGGCGAGCTGCTGCCCGGCCTGGAGCGCGGTCGGCGCGGCGCTGAGCGCCTGCGGTCGGGCCTCGTAACGGTCGAACTGCGCGAGCAGCCAGCGTTTCGCGTCGGCGGGCGGAGAATCGCCCGGGCGCGCACCCAGGCCGAAACGATTGAGCGCGATGGCAGCGTCGGTCATCTCTCACCTCATGCGTCGAGAAGCATGGGTTAGGCCCGCCGTGTCGCAGAAGTTTGTCAGGCCATCGTTTCGTCGCGCGCACGGCACGGCTTGCGTCAGAACCCCTCGGGCAGCGCGATCGGGCCGATCGCATCCTCATAGCGACGAATGGCGTAGCGATCGGTCATGCCGGCGATGAAGTCGGCGATGTGGCGGCTGCGATCCGGTTCGTCCGCCGGCAGCCGGTCGCGCCATTCCGGCGGCAGGCAGGCGGGGTCGGCGCGATAGGCGGCGAACAGCCCGCTGACGACCTGTCGCGCCGCGTCCGCCGCGGCGAGCTGCGCAGGGTGATGATACAGGCTGGCGTACATGAAGCGCTTTAACACGCGCTCATCCTCGCGCATGGCGTCCGAGAAGCGGACCAGCGCCCGCCCCGCCGCGCGCACGTCTTCCGCCGTCTCGATCCGCGCCGCGCCGATCGCGGCGTGCGTCTCGCCGATCAGGTCGTTGACCATCGCCCCGATCTGAGACCGCACCAGTTCGCCGATCAGCCGGTCCGGCGACACGCCGGGAAACTTCGCGCACACCGCATCCCATCCGCGCGCGACCAGCGGGACAGTCAGCAACTGGTCGAGCGTCAACAGCCCGGCACGCAGCCCGTCGTCGATGTCGTGATTGTCGTACGCGATGTCGTCGGCCAGCGCGGCGACCTGCGCCTCCAGCGAGGCGTGGCCGGTCAGGTCGAGCGGCATCTGCGCATCGACCGCCGCCAGCGCCCAGCCGGGCGCGACGACCGGCCCGTTGTGCTTCGCCAGTCCCTCCAGCGTCTCCCACGTCAGGTTGAGGCCCGGCCAACGCGGATAGGGCGAATCGAGCAGCGTCAGCGCGCGCAGCGTGTGGCCATTGTGGTCGAACCCGCCCGCTCCGGCCAGCGCCTCCTCCAGCGCATCCTCGCCCGCATGGCCGAACGGCGGATGGCCGATGTCGTGCGCCAGGCACAGCGCCTCGGTCAGATCCTCGTTCAGTCCCAATGCGCGCGCGATCGTCCGGCCGATCTGCGCGACCTCGATACTGTGGGTCAGGCGGACGCGGAAATGGTCGCCGTCCGGGGCCATGAAGACCTGCGTCTTGTGGCGCAGGCGGCGAAAGCTGATCGAGTGGACGATACGGTCGCGGTCGCGCTGGAACGCGTCGCGCGGGCCCCGCGCGGACACGCTTTGTTCCTCCTGAAGCCGGCCTCTGCTGCGCTCCGGGTCCGATGCCCAGGGCGCAAGCGCCCTCACTTGGGCGACAGCCGTTCGATTGTCTGCCCCGCCTCGCTCTGCCACGCGAAGGCGGACGCACCATCCTTCGCCAGCAGGTTGACGAACGCCGATGCCTCTCCCTGCGTCCTGAAAGGCCCGGCGAGCAGGCGATTGGTCGCGCGCAGCGGCGTCGTCCACGCGCTCTTGCCCCGGAATGCGGCCGGAGACTTGGTCGTCAGCCGCTTCCAGTCCTTGCCCAGATCGGCGGCATTGGCACCGCCGGCAACCTGCACCCACCAGCGCGCCGGATCGGCCTTCGCCGGATCGGGCTTCCTCGGCTCGGATTTCTTCGCGTCGGCTTTCCTTGTGTCGGCCTTTTTCGGATCGACCTTCTTCGCATCGATTGTGACCGGTTCGACCCTGGCTTTGCGCACCGCTGTCGGCGGCGGCGGCGGCGCGACGACGTCGAGTTCGGATGCCGGCACCGCGATCGTCTCGATGATCGACGCCAGCACGGCGGTGTTCCGGCGGGCTACTTCGGGCGTACGCACTTCCGGCGGCGGTGACGCTACGGCGGCGGATTCGGGCCGCGGCGCCGGAACGACGGGTTGCGGCGCCGGATCGGGCGCTGTCGGCATCGGAGCGGACCCAACGGGCACGCTTTCCACGGCGACAGGAGTCGGCGCAGGTGCCGGGGCCGGCGTCGGCGTCGGTGCAGGCGTCGACACCGGCGGCGGTGGCGGAGCGGCGGCCACGATCTGCGGCATCTGTCGGCGCGGGAGCGTCACGATCTCGACCACCGGCCTCGCCGCGGCAGCTGTCGGCGGTGCCGGTGTGGCAACGACCGGCTGCACCGTCACGGCAGCGGGCGCCGCCATCGTGATCGTCGCTGGCGTGACCGTCCGGGGCGGCAGCGCGTCGGCTGAGGAACCGGGACGCGCCACGGACTCGCGAACCGCGACCTGCGCGAGCTGGACGGGCGGATCGGGCAGGACTGCGACCGGTACCGGTGACGGAATGGCGGCCGCCATCGTGATCGGCTGGCGGCCCGGACGCGTCCGGCGGTTGCGGCGCGTCGGCTCTCGCGCATCGCTGGCGACGACCGCCACCGGGCTGGGCAACGGCACGGGCTCGACCGGCAGCGCCGCAAGCGCCGGTGCCATCCGCGCATCGTTGCTCCGCGCGACGCTGCCGGTCACTTCGCCGAAGTGCACCGCAAAGGCGCGATCGGCGGGCGACAGCCACTGCAAGCGGCTGAAGAACGGCGACAGTGCCGATCCACCCGCCATCATGGTCGCGGCGATCCGCTGCGCGCCGGCCACGTCGCCGCTGATCGCCAGGATACAGGCACGCGCGCGCCACGCGCCGCGATCGCTGCGGCGAAGCAAGGGATCGAGCAGGGTCATCGCCTCGTCGCGGCGACCCGAAATGCCCAGCGACAGCGCCAGCCGCCGCACCGTCTCGTCCTCCGCGCCGCCTCGCATCGCCCGGCGATAGTCACGCTGCGCATAGCCCGGCTGGCCGATCAGGTCATAGGCCAGCCCGCGCTGCGACAGATAGGGTGTCATATCCACCCCGGCGCGCTCGGCCTGGTCGTACAGGCGCAGCGCCTCGCCCGGGCGCTCCAGCAGCACCAACGCGCCCGCGCGGCCCGCGGCGATCCGCATGTTCGACGGCTCGACCGCCTGCGCCCGCCCGAAGAAGCCCAGTGCCGCGGCAGGATCGCCGAGCTTCACGCTGAGTTCACCCGCCGCGATCAGCGCATACACGTCACGCGGGTTGCTGCCGAGCAGCCGCATCTGCGCCGCCAGCGCGTCCGCAGTCGGCGTCGGCGCAGGCACGAACTGTGCCGCGGCGGACAGGGGAGCGACGATACAGAGCGCGAGCGCGGACGCACCGGCGCGCAGGGCGAGGAACGCGGTCATGGATAAGGCTGCTTAGGCGCGCGGAGCGTCCGCCCGGCAATGGTCGCCAGGCAAGCGGTGGGATGAAGCGAGGGAAAAGCTGGATGAAAGGCGCGGGTCGGCCGAACCGGATCGCCATTGTGCCAGCTACGGATCACGCCACACCACCGATCCCGCCTGTACCCCGGTGAAGGCCTGGGAACAGAGCGAATCCGGATTTCCGCAAGCCATAGCGATCGATCCGGTACGCCCTTTCGCCCGGCCCCGCCCCGCCGACTACTGGTTGTTCTGGCGATGCAGGAACCGCGGGATGTCGAGCGGCTCCTTCGCGGCACCCTCGTCCTCGGCCTTCGGCGCGCGCCCGGCCATGCGCTCGAACAGTGTCCCGCCGGTCTTCACCCGCGGCTCCGGCTCGATCGGCGCCGCAGGCTCGTCGGCCGCGCCGGTCAGCCAGCGACGGCGGATCGACGGCTCCGGCGCGACATCGGCCGCCGGCGCAGCATGGGACGTGGGCGCAGCATGGGACGTGGGCGCGTCCATCATCGCGTCGGACCCCAGCACCAGTTCGTCTTCATCCTCGGCGACCGGTGGCTGTGCGGCGATCGGCGTCTCGACCGGCGCATCCTCGAACCGGGCGGGCGCATCGTCGGCGGTGCCATAGCCTGTATCGGCAGGATCTTCGGCCGCGACCGGAGCCGGCGCAGCGGCCTCCGGACGGCGCGGCGCATTGAACGAAAACACGCGCGGCGCCTCGGCGACGGGTGCTGGCATCGCCTCGCTCGACGCCTCGATGCCGGTGGCGACCACCGACACGCGGATCTTGCCCTCCAGGTCGGGATTGAACGCCGAACCCCAGATGATGTTGGCGTCGGGATCGACCAGTTCGCGGATATGGTTCGCGGCCTCGTCGACCTCGAGCAGGCGCATGTCCTCGCCACCGGTGATCGACACGATCACGCCCTTCGCGCCGCGCATCGACACGCCGTCGAGCAGCGGGTTGGCGATCGCCTTTTGCGCCGCCTCGATCGCGCGGGCGTCGCCCGAGCTTTCGCCGGTGCCCATCATCGCCTTGCCCATCTCCTGCATGACGGAGCGGACGTCGGCGAAGTCGAGGTTGATGAGGCCGGGCATGACCATCAGGTCGGTGATGCCGCGTACGCCCTGCTGCAGCACCTCGTCGGCCAGCTCGAACGCTTCCTTGAACGTCGTGTTGGCGTTGGCGATCAGGAACAGATTCTGGTTCGGGATGACGATCAGCGTGTCGACGAACTTCTGCAGTTCCTCGATCCCCGCCTCGGCCGACGCCGCGCGGCGCTTGCCCTCGAACGCGAACGGCTTGGTGACCACGCCGACGGTCAGGATGCCCATGTCGCGCGCCGCCTTGGCGATGACCGGAGCAGCCCCCGTCCCCGTGCCGCCGCCCATGCCGGCGGCGATGAAGCACATGTGCGCGCCCTCGAGGCTCTTCTGCACCAGCTCGATCGTTTCCTCAGCCGCGGCGCGACCGATCTCGGGCCGCGACCCGGCACCCAACCCCTGCGTGATCTTGGTACCGAGCTGGATGCGCTGCGGCGCTTCCGACTGTTTCAGCGCCTGCGCATCGGTGTTGGCGACCAGGAATTCGACGCCCTGCACGTCCGCGCGGATCATGTTCGCGATCGCGTTGCCACCGGCGCCGCCGACGCCGATCACGCTGATCCGCGGGGTCAGTTCGTCCACCTCAGGCGGAAGGAATTCGATGCTCATGCCCCAGTCTCCCAAGCGCCCCCGATACTCCGGCGCGCGAAAATCATTAACTGTTTTGCACCAACGCGCCGCGCGACTCTAGTCTAAAGTGCCGCAGTGTCACGAAAGCTCAATAATTCGCCTTGAACGCCGACATCAGTCGCCCGAAGATCGCCATGCCCTTCGGCCGCACGACCATCTGCTGGTCGGGTTCCAGCGCGCGCAAATCGACCGGATCGGACGCCGCGAACGCCGCCAGCCCGGCCAGCGTGGCGAACGCCGGCCCCGAATGCGCATCGGGCAGCGCCGACAGCCCGCGCGGGCGACCGATCCTGACCGCGCGACCCAGCGCCTGCTGCGCATAATCGGCGATGCCGCGCAGTTCCGCACCACCCCCGGTCAGCACCAGCTGGCGGCCGACCGGATCGTCGAAGTTCAGCCGCTTCAGTTCCTTCTGCACCTCGGCCATCAGCCGCTCCAGCCGGGCACGGATGACAGTATTCAGCTGCGACCGGGTGATGCGCGTCGCCTCGGCCTCGCCCTCGTGGCTGATCGGCGCGACGTCGATCATCTCGTGATGGTCGCGAGGGCTCATGTTGGCCGATCCGTGGAAGCATTTCAGCCGCTCGGCCTGCGCACGGCGGGTGCCGAACGCCGACGCGATATCGTCGGTGATGTCGGCCGCGCCCATGCCGATCGAAGCGAGCGCCGCCAGCACGCCTTCGCGGAACACGCTGACGTTGGTCACGCCCGCGCCGATCTCGACCAGCGCGACGCCCAGTTCGCGCTCCTCCTCGGAAAGGCAGGCCAGGCCCGTCGCCACCGGCGCGGCGATGATGGATTTCACCTCCAGATGCGCGGAGCGGACGCACAGGTCCAGGTTGCGGACCGGCGATCCGTCGGTCGCGACGACATGGATATCGACGCCCAGCCGGTCGGCGTGCAGCCCCTTCGGGTTCCTCACGCCATTGCGCCCGTCGAGCGTGTAGCGCATCGGCTGGGCATGCAGCACCATGCGGCCGTTGGGGTCGATCGCGCTGCGCCCGGCGCGCAGCAGGTCGTCGATATCGTTCTGTTCGACGCGGTGGCCGCCCAGATCGACTTCCAGCTTCACCACGTCGCTGACCAGCCCCCCGGCCGAGAAGCTGACCCACACGTCCTCGATGTTCAGCCCGGCGATGCGTTCGGCCTGCTCGACCGCCTCGCGCACCGCGGCCTCGGTCGCGTGCATGTCGCTGATATAGCCGCGCTGCACACCCCGGCTCTCGCGCTGGCCGGTGCCCAGCACGACCAGTTCGCCGCCGTCACCCTTCTGCGCGATCAGCGCCGACACCTTCGACGATCCGATGTCGAGTGCAGTGATGAGTCCGTCCGGTCCTGCCTTGGCCATGTCGTGTCCCTCAAATCTCTAGGATGGGTCGATATTCTGTTCGGACCGAGCCGAAAAGCGTAGCTTTCCGAGCATCGGAGCGCAGCGTACTTTCAGTACGTGAGCACCGAAGCGCAGGAAAACCGCGTTTTGCAGGCCGGTCCGGACGGAATAGCGGCCCATCCTAAGCCCCTTCCCCCGTAATCGCTGTATCGTTCGTCGCCCCGCCCGGCATGCGCAGGACCAGCCGGGTCGGATCGCGCAGGTCGAAGCTCACATAGCCGCGGCCGAGCAACCGGTCCCGCGTATCGAGTTCGCCGAATTTCGCCAGCGCCTTGGCCGACGCAACCTCGCCTTCGGGCAGCGACAGTTTCTCGCCGCTGGCGAACAACAGGTCCCAGCGCCGATCGCCGACCCACGTCGCCGCCTTCACCTGCGGCTTCAGCTTGGGCGCGGAATCCATCAGCCGCTGATACGCCGGTTCCTGTTCGTTGGCCCCGTCGCCGATCACCAGCGGCAACGGCGGCATCGCGTCGATCGACACCGGCTCCAGCGGCTTGCCGGTCACGTCGATCAGCATCAGCTGGCCGTGACTCTGCCAGATCGCGACCGGCTCGCGCTCGACGATGTCGATGACCAGGGTGTCGGGCAGGCGGCGGGACACGCGCGCGTCGGCGATCCACGGATAGTCGAGCAGGCGCGCGCGAATGTCCTCCAGATTGACCAGCGGCATCGCGCGCGACGTCTGGGCATAGCCGACCGACCACACGGTCAGCCGGTCCATCCGCTTGATCCCGGTGATCTGGATGTCGTTGACGCGGAAACCGGCGCGCCCGACCCCTTCCGCCACCGCGGTGCCGATCGTGCCGGGGATTCCCAGCCACGCCGCCATCGCGATCAGGACGGCGCAGGCCCCGGCGAACATCGACCAGCCGACGCCCTTGCGCAGCGCGGACTCGCTGACGGGCAGTGCGGCGACGGCCTTGTCCATCAGCCCGACCTTCTTGGCCGGCTTGCGCCCGCGGCCCTGCTGCGGGCGGCGCTTGAGCGATCGTTTCGCGGGGGCGCGGCTCATTTCAGCGCCTCGTCGACGATCCACTGGACCAGTTCGGGATACGAAATGCCGCAATGCGCGGCCTGTTCGGGGACCAGGCTCAAGGGCGTCATGCCCGGCTGGGTGTTGACCTCCAGCAGGAACAGCCCGTCCACGCCGCGTTCGTCGTCCCAGCGATAGTCGGCCCGCGTCGCGCCCCTGCAGCCGAGAATGCGATGCGCCTCGACCGCGATCGCCTTGCACGCGTCCTCGATTGCCTGCGGTATGCGCGCAGGAAACACATGGTCGGCCAGGCCATCGGTGTATTTGGCGTCGAAGTCGTACCAGCCGGTCTTGGGCGCGATCTCGGTCACGCCCAGCGCGCGGTCGCCGAGCACCGCCGTGGTCAGTTCGCGCCCCCGGACATAAGGCTCGGCCAGCAGCTCCTCGAAATCCTGCCACGGCCCCGCGACGTCGCGACCGATCGGATTGCCGTAATTGCCGTCCTCGGTGACGATCGCGACGCCCAGCGACGACCCTTCGTTGACCGGCTTGACGACATAGGGCCGCGACAGCGGATCGCCCTCGAACAGTTCGCTCGACTTCACGATGCGCCCGCCGGGCATCGGGATGCCGTGGGGCACGAGCGTCTGCTTCGTCAGCACCTTGTCCACCGCGATCACCGACGCCGCCAGGCCGGAATGGGTGTAGCGAATGCCCATCAGGTCCATCATGCCCTGCACCGTGCCGTCCTCGCCCGGCGCACCATGGAGCGCGTTGAACACGACGTCGGGCTTCGCCTCCGCCAGCCGCGCGGCGACGTCGCGGTCCATATCGATGCGGGTGACGCGGTGGCCGAGCGACTCCAGCGCATCGGCGACGCCCGCGCCCGACATCAGCGACACGGGGCGCTCACCCGACCAGCCTCCCATCAGGACGACGATGTGGAGGGGAGCCGTCATGCGCGCACCTGACCGTCGTCATTCCCGCGAAGGCGGGAATCCATAGCCGCCGAACGGGCGGATGACTCGAAAAGCCAGCCGGAATTGATCCCCGCCTTCGCGGGGATGACGGTCGAGAGGGCAGGGATGACGGTGTTGAAACGGATCACGACGCCACCCCCACGCGCTGGATTTCCCACCGCAGATCGATCCCGCTCGACACCTTCACCCGTCCCCGCACGTCCTCGCCCAGCCCCTCGATATCCGCACTCGTCGCATCGCCCAGGTTCAGCAGGAAATTGCAGTGTTTCTCGCTCACCTGCGCCCGCCCGCGGACCAGCCCGCGACAGCCGGCCGCATCGATCAGCGCCCATGCCTTTTGGCCCGGCGGATTGGCGAAGGTCGATCCGCCGGTCTTCGAGCGAAGCGGCTGCGATTCCTCGCGCGCGGCGGCGATGCGGTCCATCTCGGCCTGGATCGCGGCGGGATCACCGGGCTGGCCAAGGAACGTGGCGCCGACCACGATGGCGCCGTCGGGCAGGTCGCTGTGGCGATAGCTGTAGTTCAGATCGTCGCAGCCGAGTGTGCGACGCTCGCCCGATCGCAGCACGACGTCGCACGCGACGAGGATGTCCTGAACCTCGCGACCATAAGCGCCGCCGTTCATCCGCACGAACCCGCCGACCGTTCCCGGGATCGAGCGCAGGAATTCGACGCCAGCAATCCCCGCGTCGCGGGCGGTCGAGGACACCAGGATGCCGCTCGCCCCACCGCCGCAGGTCAGCGTCAGGCCGTCCGCCGAAACCTTCGCGAACGGCTTGCCGAGCCGGACGACGACACCGGGCACGCCGCCGTCGCGGACGATCAGGTTGGACCCGAGGCCGAGCGCCATCACCGGAACGGCAGGGTCCAGATCGCGCAGGAAGGTGCGCAGGTCATCGACGTCGGCGGGCTCGAACAGCCACTGCGCCGCGCCGCCGGACTTGAACCAGACGAGCGGGGCCAGGGGCGCGTCGGGTGTCAGGCGGCCGCGTACTATCAAACCACCGTTCGTGCTGAGCTTGTCGAAGCACGTGCCACCAGGCACGTCGCTCGACGCACGTCCTTCGACAGGCTCAGGACGAACGGGTGTTGTGGCGGGGCCGGAATTCACTTCCACCCCCACAACGACGCCCAGCTCTTCCAGGCCTCGACATTCGCCTCGACCGCCTTGTGCGACCGTGCCTGCGCCGCCGCGACCTGCTGTCCCATATCGAGCATCGTCCTGGCGGCATCCAGTTGCGCCTGCTGCGCGCGCAGGATCTCCTGCTGAAACGCCAACGCGGTCGAAAAGAAATCGCTCATGCCCGCACCGCCTGGATCGCATCGGCCAGCCCGGCGGCCCATTTCGTGATGTCGCCCGCCCCCAGGCAGATCACCTGATCGCCCGGCGACAGGTCCCCCGCCAGCGCCATCGCGAGCGCATCCGCATCGGCCACCGCGCTGACCGCGCGATGCCCTCGGCGCTTCAGCCCCTCGACCAGCGCGTCGGCATCGACACCCTCGACCGGAGCCTCGCCCGCGGCATAGACGGGCGCGACATACACGACATCGGCGTCGTTGAACGCGCCCTGGAAGTCATCCATCAGATTGCCCAGCCGCGAGTAGCGATGGGGCTGGACTACCGCGATGACCCGCCCCTGCGCACTTTCGCGAGCGGCGGACAGCACGGCGCGGATCTCGACAGGGTGGTGACCGTAATCGTCGACGATCGTGGCACCCGCCACTTCTCCGACCTTCGTGAAGCGACGCTTGACGCCGGTGAACCGCTCGAACCCCTTCTGGATGGTCGCGTCGTCGATGCCGAGTTCCAGCGCGACGCCGATCGCGGCCAGCGCGTTCTGGACGTTGTGACGGCCGGGCATCGGCAGGTCGATTCCTTCGATTGATCGCGTAGTGCCGTCGCGGTGGCGGACGATCGCCTCGAACCGGTTGCCGCCCAAATAGGGCGTGACGTTCACCCCACGCACATCGGCGCTGGCCGCGAAGCCATAGGTTACGATCCGCCGGTCGCGCACGCGCGGGATCAGCGCCTGGACTTCCGGATGATCGAGGCACAGCAGGGCGGCACCATAGAAGGGCACGTTCTCGACGAATTCGACGTATGCGTCCTTCGCCTTCTCGAAACTGCCGTAATGGTCGAGGTGTTCGGGATCGATGTTGGTGACGACCGCGATCGTGCCGTCGAGGCGCAGGAAGCTGCCGTCGCTCTCGTCCGCCTCGACCACCATCCAGTCGCTGGCGCCCAGCCGCGCGTTGGAGCCATAGCTGTTGATGATTCCGCCGTTGATGACGGTCGGGTCGACTCCGCCGGCATCCAGGATCGCGGCGATCATGCTGGTCGTCGTGGTCTTGCCGTGGGTGCCGGCCACCGCGACGGTCGATTTCAGCCGCATCAGTTCGGCGAGCATTTCGGCGCGGCGGACGACCGGGATGCGGTTCGACAGCGCCGCCTCGACCTCCGGGTTGCCGCGCTTTACCGCGGTGGAGGTGACGACGACTGCGGCATGCTCGACGTTCTGCGCGGCATGGCCGATCGTGACCGTGATTCCACGGTTGCGCAGGCCTTCCACGACATAGCCCTCGGCCACGTCGCTGCCCTGCACCTGATAGCCCAGATTGTGCATCACCTCGGCGATGCCGGACATGCCGATTCCGCCGATCCCGACGAAATGGATGACGCCGATATCTGTGGCGACGCCCTTCATCGGCTCGCACTCCCACGACCGTTCGTACTAAGCCTGTCGAAGCACGTGGTCCGAGCACGCACTTCGACACGCTCAGTGCGAACGGGGGGTGTCCGGCTCACGCGAACGCCTCCTTGCGCTGGGCCGACACCACCGGCGGCCGCGCAGGCTTCGCGTCGATGCTCTCGACCAGATCCGCCAGATCGCGCGCCGCATGCGGCCGACCGCACGACCGCGCGCGCGACGCGGCGTTCTGGAGCGCGGCGGTATCGAGGCCCAGTTTCTGCATCTGCTTCGCCAGCTCGCTCGCGGTGAACGCCGGCTGCGCGATCGTCCGCGCGCCCCCCGCCTTCGTGATCTCGCGCGCATTGGCCGTCTGGTGATCGTCGGTCGCACCGGGCAGCGGGACAAGAATTGCCGGACGGCCGGCGGCGGTCAGCTCCGCGATCGTCGAGGCGCCTGCCCGGGCGATGACGAGGTGGGTCCACGCCAGACGCTCGGGCAGGTCGGGCAAATATGTCGCGGTTTCGGCCGGAATGCCGTGTTCGGCATATTTCGCGCGCACCGCGTCGATATCCTCGATCCGCGCCTGGTGTGTCACCTGCAACCGGCTGCGGAAATGGACCGGCAGCAGTGCAAGGCCATCGGGTACGACCTGAGACAGCACGGTTGCGCCCTGCGATCCGCCGGTCACCAGTACGCGGAAGATGCCGTCCTCCTCGATCACCGGATAGGGCCGCTCGCGGATGTCGAGGATGCTGGCGCGGACCGGGTTGCCGACCAGATGCGTTTTCGCCGCATGGCCCGGCTTCAGCCGCGCGACGTCGGCATAGGAGGTGGCGATCCCCGCCACCTTGCCCGCGACCAGCCGGTTGACTCGACCCAGCACGGCATTCTGCTCGTGGACGATCGTCGGGATATTCTCGGCAAAGGCGGCGAACAGCGCGGGCACCGACGGGTAGCCGCCGAAACCGATGACCGCCGATGGCCTGAACGTCCGATAGAGTTCGCGTGCCATCGCACGGCCCGCCAGCATCTTCTGTCCCGCCTTCAGCCAGCCGACCGGCCCACCCGCCAGTCGCCCGGCGGGCAGGACGTGGGTCTGGATGCCATCGAACAGATCGGGGAAGCGGACGCCCCGGTCGTCGCTGACCAGCGCGACGCGGTGACCGCGCCGGACCAGTTCGGTCGCCAGCGCGGCGGCGGGCACCATATGCCCGCCGGTGCCGCCGGCGGCGAGGACGTAATGACGGGGGTTGGGCATGGCGTCGCTTACCGTACGATATAGGGTGAGCGGTGCAGATACGGGTTCCGCCGCGTGAAGGCGAGAAGCAACCCCATCCCGATCGACAGCGCGATCATCGACGACCCGCCATAGCTGATGAACGGCAGGGTCATGCCCTTCGACGGCGCCAGGCCCGTGTTGACCGCCATGTTGATCGTCCCCTGCACTCCGAACTGCGCAGCGAGGCCGGCGGCGGCGAGCACGCGGAAGGCATCCTCCTCGTCCAGCAGTTTCACGAACACGCGAACCACGATGGCCAGGAACAGCAGCGCGATGATCGCGCAGGCGAGCAGGCCGAATTCCTCACCCACCACCGAATAGATATAGTCGGTATGCGCCTCGGGCAGGCGGAACTTGACGGTGCCGCCGCCCGGCCCGGTGCCGGTCAGTCCGCCCGCCGTGATCGTCGCATGCGCCATGTCGGTCTGGTAATGATCGGCACCTGCCCCGCCATGGTCGGGAAACAGGAAATTGTCGATGCGGATGCGCGCGGTGTCGTAGAAGACATAGGCCGCGACGATCCCCGCCGCCCCCGCGCCGATCAGCCCGCCGATGATCTTCGGACTAACGCCCGAAATCATCAGCAGGATCAGCCAGACGCTGCCGAACACGATCGTCTGCCCGAAATCGGGCTGCAGCATCAACGTACCGCCGACGACGGCGGTGCAAAGGAACGTGACCGGCACCATCGGCAGATCGGGATCGCGCGCGCGCAGGCTGAGCATCCACGCGATCGTGACGATGAACACGGGTTTCAGGAATTCGGACGGCTGGAACTGCGCGATGCCGCCGCCGATCCAGCGCCGCGCGCCGTTCACCTCGACCCCGACGAACGGTGTCGCCAGCAGCAACAGGCCGAAGAATGCCGCCGCACCAAGCGCGAAGCGTCGCGCGATCGATGTCGGCAGCATCGAGAACACCAGCATCACCGGCACCGACACCGCCACCCACACCGCCTGGCGCCAGAAATAATGCATCGGAGTGAGCAGGTGGTTCCCGCCCGAATAGCGCTGCGCCGTCGCGGGACTGGCCGCAGCGACCGCGATCAGGCCGATTGCGATCAGCAGGAAGGCCAGCAGCAGCAACACGCGATCGAGTTCCCAGAACCACATCGCCAGCGGACCGCGATTGGCGCGGCCCAGCCGTTCGTCGACGCGGCTGCGGAAATTCTTTGGCGTGGGACCGGGAATGGCGTCGGTCATCACAACGCCTCCACCGCGGCGCGGAACCGGTCCCCGCGATCCTCGAAATCGCGGAACTGGTCGAACGACGCGCAGGCCGGCGACAGCAACACCGTGTCGCCGGGCTGCGCATTGGCAGTGGCATCCGATACCGCCTGCGCCAGTGTGCCACTGATCGTCACGGGCATGTCGGGGCGGAGCAGGTCGGCGAACATCGTCGCAGCTTCGCCGATCGTGTAGGCCCGCGCAACATGGCCGAACGCGGGGCGGCAGGCGTCGAGATCATCGGTCTTGGCCTGTCCCCCGACGATCCAGTGGACGCGGTCGAACGCGGCGAGCGCGGGTGCGGTCGAAGTGGGGTTGGTCGCCTTGCTGTCGTTGACGTACAATACGCCGCCCTTGGTGGCGACGCGCTCCATGCGGTGCGGCAGGCCGGGGAAGCTGGCGAGGCCGACGTCGATCGCCTCGTTCGAGATGCCGAGCGCCTCGCAGGCAGCGATCGCGGCGAGTGCGTTCTGGGCGTTGTGCGGCCCCTGCAACGCGGGCCAGCGCGACTGGTCGAGGCAGACGCCGGGGGCGATCTTGGTCAGGTCTTCCGCACGGCCCGAGCGGGAAACCTGTTTGGCGATGGCGGCGGAGGCTTCGTCGCCGATTCCGACGATCGCGGCATGGCCCTTCGTCTGCATCGCGAACAGCCGGGCCTTCGCCGCGGCATAGCCGTCGAACCCCTCGTAACGATCGAGATGGTCGGGCGTGATGTTGAGCAGCACCGCGACATCGCAGTCGAGGCTGTGGGTCAGGTCGATCTGATAGCTCGACAATTCGAGGACGTAGACGCCTCCCGCCGGGAGAGGCTCCTGCCCGAGGATCGGCAGGCCGATATTGCCGCCTGCCCTCGTCGGCAGGCCCGCGGCTTCGCAGATATGCGCGATCAGCGCGGTGGTGGTCGACTTGCCGTTGGTGCCGGTGATGCCAACGACCTTATGTGGCGGCAGGTCGACACGCGCCTGGGCGAAGAGTTCGATGTCGCCGATGATCGGCGTGTCGCCGGCGTGTGTACGGATCGGGTGTCGGTTGAGCGGAACGCCCGGCGACACGACGACGCCCGCGAACCCGCTGAGGTCGAGGGTCAACGGGTCGGCAATCTCCAGCCCGTTCGTATCGAGCGCACGGAGGGTTGCAGGACTGCTATCCCACGCGACCACATCCGCGCCGCCCGCCAGCAACGCGCGCACCGTCGCCGCGCCCGAGCGCGCCAGCCCGAGCACGGCGTACCGCTTCCCCGCCCAGGCGCGCGCGACAATCACCGCAGTTTCAACGTCGACAGACCGGCCAGCGCCAGAACCAGCGCGATGATCCAGAAGCGGATCACGACGGTCGGTTCGCTCCAGCCCAGCTGCTCGAAATGATGGTGGATCGGGGCCATGCGGAACACCCGCTTGCCGGTGCGCTTGTAGAAGAACACCTGGATGATGACGGAGAGCGCCTCGACCACGAACAGCCCGCCGACGATGCCCAGCACCAGTTCGTGGTGCGCGACGACCGCGATCGTGCCCAGCGCGCCGCCCAGCGCCAGGCTGCCGGTGTCGCCCATGAACACCGCGGCCGGCGGCGCATTATACCACAGGAACGCCAGCCCCGCCCCGACCACCGCGCCGCACAGGATCGCCAGTTCGCCCGCGCCCGGCACGTGCGGGATGCCCAGATAGGTGGCGAACTTCGCGTTGCCGGCCAGATAGACGATAATCATGAATGTCACCGACGCGATGATGACCGGCATCGTCGCCAACCCGTCCAGCCCGTCGGTCAGGTTCACCGCATTGCCGAACGCCACGATCGTGAAGGCGGCGAAGACGATATAGAAAGGCCCGAGATCGAGCCTGAAATTGCTGAAGAACGGCAGGTACAATTCGGTGCCGTTATGCCGCGTGATGAGCCACGCCGCCGCGCCGGCGATCACGAATTCGCCGAGCAGCCGGGTGCGACCGGACACGCCCGCGGTGCTTGCCTTGCGCACCTTGTCATAGTCGTCGAGGAATCCGATCATCCCGAACCCCAGCGTCACGAACAGGCACGCCCAGACATAAGGATTGGTCAGGTCCATCCACAGCAGGATCGACACTGTCATCGCGGTCAGGATCATCAGCCCGCCCATCGTCGGCGTCCCGACCTTGGCCAGATGCGTCTGCGGCCCGTCGCTGCGGATCGGCTGGCCCTTGCCCTGCCGGATGCGCAGCCAGCCGATGAACTTCGGGCCGATGATCCAACCGAAGATCAGCGCAGTCGCCACCGCGCCACCGGTCCGCGTGGACTGGTAGCGCAACAGATTGAAAATCCCCGGGAAGCCGAGCTGTTCGGCGATCCAGTACAGCATCAGCCCACCCCTGCCACGGCTCCGGCGGCCAGCGCGGCGACCACCGCCGACAGCCCGATTCCGTTCGATCCCTTGATAAGCACCGCGTCGTTCGGCGCCAGCACCGCGTACAGCGCGTCGCGCGCCGCCGCGGCATCGGCCACATGGACGAAACCGGTCCGCCCCTCAAGCGCCGCGGCCAGCGGGATCATCTCGGGGCCCACCAGTATGACGCAGGAAAGCTTCGCTTCGTCGATCGGATCGGCCAGTCCTGTGTGATACGCGTCGCTCTCCGCGCCGAGTTCGCGCATCCCGCCCAGCACGGCGATGCGGCGGCGGTCCTCCTGCGCCAGCACCGCCAGCGTCGCGCGCATCGACACCGGATTGGCGTTGTAGCTCTCGTCGATCACCAGCGCGTCGCCGCCCGGTATCTCCGCCAGAAATCGCTGCCCGCGCCCCGGCAAGCCGCCCATGTCGGCCAGCGCGAGGCCCGCCAGCCCCAGGTCGCTGCCCGCCGCTTCGACCGCCGCCAGTACCGCGAGTGCGTTCGATACCCAGTGGGCGCCGGGTTGCGCGATCGTGAAGCCGAGGTCGCGGTCATGCACCCGTGCCGACACGAACGTGCCTCCTGTGGGGACCCGCATCGTATCGACCGCCCGCACATCGGCACCCTGCCCAGATCCGAACGTGACGATCCGCGCGGCATGGGGCTCAGCGGCGGCGATCAGGCGGTCGCGGTGCGGGCTGTCGAACGGCACGATCGCGGTGCCGCCGGGCTGCAGCCCCTGAAAGATCTCCCCCTTGGCGTCGGCGATCGCCTCCTCGCCCGAAAAGAACGCGGTATGTGCGGGCGCGATCGCGGTGACGACGGCGATGTGCGGGCGCACCATTCCGGTCAGCGCGGTCAGTTCACCCGCGTGGTTCATCCCCATCTCGAACACGCCGAACCGCGTAGTCGCCGGCATGCGGGCGAGGCTCAGGGGAACGCCGGTGTGGTTGTTGTAGCTCTTGACCGACCAGTGGACCCGGCCCGGATGCGCGCGGGCCAGCGCCGCGGCAAGCGCTTCCTTCGTGCCCGTCTTGCCGACCGATCCGGTGACGCCGATCACCACCGCGTCGGCCCGCGCCCGCGCGGCGCGACCGAGCGCTTCGAGCGCGGCCATCGTGTCGGACACGTGGACACTCGGATAGGTCGTCGGCGTACTGACCAAGGCACCCGCCGCGCCATTGGCGCAGGCCCCGCCCAGGAAGCGATGGCCGTCGGTTTCCTCGCCGGTCAGCGCGACGAACAGATCGCCCGCGCCGACTTCGCGCGAGTCGAAGGTTATGCCGGTCGCGGCAAAATCGGAATTGGCGGTCCCGTCGGTCGCGGCGGCGATTTCGGCGGCGGTCCAGAGGGTCATATTCCCTGCCCCTCAATCGTCATCCCCGCGCAGGCGGGGATAAATAGTCGCCAGACGCAGTCAGTCACACAGACTTCAGCGACTATCGATTCCCGCCTGCGCGGGAATGACAGCGCATAGTGCGGGTTCACGCCGCACACTCGCGCGCGACCGCCACGTCGTCGAACGGCAGCACCAGTTCGCCGACGATCTGCCCCTGTTCATGCCCTTTGCCGGCGACCAACACGATGTCCTGCGGCCCCGCCATCTCCACCGCGTGGCGTATGGCGGCACGGCGGTCGCCGATCTCCAGCCCGTCCGGCGCACCCTTCAGCACCTCGGCGCGGATCGCGGCCGGATCCTCGGATCGCGGGTTGTCGTCGGTCACGATCACCACATCGGCACCCGCCGCCGCCGATCGGCCCATTAACTCGCGCTTGCCCGCATCGCGGTCACCGCCTGCGCCGAACACGACGATCAGCCGGCCCGACACATGCGGTTTCAACGCGGCGATCGCGGCGTCCAGGGCATCCGGCGTGTGCGCGTAATCGACATAGACCGGCGCGCCGGTGCGCGTGATGACCGCGCGCTCCAGCCTTCCGCGCACCGGGGACAGCCGCCCCAGACCGGCGATCGTCGCCGCCACGTCGCCGCCGGTCGCGATGACCAGCCCCGCCGCGGTCAGCGCGTTGGCGGCCTGATAGGCGCCGATCAGCGGAAGGGTGACGCGGTGTGTCGCCCCGCCGGCCTCGATCGTCAGCCCCTGCCCCAGAAGTGTCGGGTCGCGGCCCACCAGTCGCAGCGTCTCGCCATGTTCGCCGACCGAGATCAGCCGGAGTTTCCGCGCGCGCGCCAGATCGACGACCCGCTCCGCATTGGGATCGTCGGCCCACACGACGATCACGCCGTCGTCGGCGACCACTTCGGCGAACAGCCGCAGCTTCGCGGTGAAATAATTCGCCATGTCGCCGTGATAGTCCAGGTGATCGCGGCTGAGGTTGGTGAAGGCGGCGGCAGCGACCGGCAGCCCTTCGGTGCGATATTGCGTCAGGCCGTGGCTCGATGCCTCGAACGCGACATGGGTCACGCCTTCGCGCGCAAGGCCGGCGACGTTGGACAGGAAGGTCACGACGTCGGGCGTGGTCAGCCCGGTCGAGACGCGGTCGTCGGCGGTGGTGACCCCCAATGTGCCGATCGATGCCGCGTGGTACCCAGCCATCCGCCACAGCTGGCGGACCAGTTCGACCGTCGATGTCTTGCCGTTCGTCCCCGTCACCGCGACGCAGGTGGCGGGGAACGGCGCGAAGAAGTGCGCGGCCAGCTGGGCGAAGCGCGGGCGCGGATTGTCCGACGCGATGTGCAGCGCGCCCTCGACCCGCGCCTCCGGCCGGGCGACCACCGCGATAGCACCGGCGGCGATGGCGGCGGGAATATAATCCTCGCCGTTCACGCGCGCGCCGTCGAACGCGCCGAAGATCGTGCCGGTCGCGACCTTGCGATGGTCGATCGCGAAACCGGTCACCGGCGTCCCCTCGCCGCCGCCGGTGAGCGCGCCGAGCTTCACTCGGCCAGGTCCTTCCGCTCGCCCGGCGCATGCCAGAGCAGCGGCGCGATATCCGACAGATCGACGTCGCGATTGACGTCGGAGCGTACGCCCAGCAGCGCGCCGGTGCGGCTGATGACGCGGCTGACCACCGGCGCGGCGGTGTAGGCGGCGGTCGTCTGGAAGGAGTTGGCCTCCACGCGCTTGGACGAATCGAGCATCGCGATCACTACATAGCGCGGCGCGTCCATCGGGAAAGCCGCCGCGAAGGTCGAGACGTTGACGTTCTTGGAATAGCCGCCGACGCCGGGCTTTTCCGCGGTGCCGGTCTTGCCGCCGACGCGGTAGCCGGGCGCCTCGCCCTTCTTGCCGGTGCCGTCGGTGACGATCAGCCGGAGCAGCTGGCGCATCCGCGCGCTGGTCGCCTCGCTGATGATCCGGCGCCCGGCCGGGGCATGGCCGGGCGCGACCTTCAGCATAGTCGCGGGACGCCAAACGCCGCCGTTGACCAGCGCGGCATAGGCGCTCGCCAGGTGCAGCGGCGTCACCGCGATGCCATGACCGTACGCCGTGGTCATCGTCGTGGCGCGGCCCCAGTTGGCCGGCCACAACGGGCGCGCCTTCTCGATCTCGATATCGGGGGCGTGGTCGAAGCCCAGCTTGCGGAACATCGCCTCCAGCTTGGCGCGACCCAGTTCGTCGGCGATCCGCGCGGTGGCGATGTTCGACGAATGGATCAGCGTTTCGGGAATGTTGAGCCAGCGGTTCTGGGCGTGATCGTCCTTGATCTTGAACCGCCCGATCGGCAGCGGCTGGGTCGCGTCGAAGCGGCGCGCCATGCTGGTGACGACGCCGGTATCGATCGCCGCGGCCATCGTGATCGGCTTGAACGCCGAGCCGAGTTCGTAGCGGCTCTGCGTCATGTTGTTCATGCCGCCGTCGCCGGCCTGCACCTTGTTCGGGTTGAACGTGGGCAGCGACGCCATCGCCAGCACTTCGCCGGTATGCACGTCCAGGATGATCCCGGCCGCGCCGACCGCCTGATACGCCACCATCGCGCGGGTCAGCTCGCTGTCCAGCGCGCCCTGCACACGCGCGTCGATCGACAGCGCGACCGGCGTACCGCGCGTGGCCGCGTTGGTCAGCCGTTCGTCCAGCACACGCTCCATCCCGCGTACGCCCTGACGGTCGGCGTTGACATAGCCGATCGCCTGCGCCGCCAGCGAGGATTGCGGGTACAGCCGCTCGGGCTCGCGTGCGAAGATGATTCCGGGGTTGCCCAGCGCGTTCACCGCCGACACCAGTTCGGGCATCGCGCGCTTCTTGAGATAGACGAACCGCGCCGGCGAGGTGAGGATCTTGAGGTAACCGGCCGCGTCCGTCTCGGGCATCACCGCGGCCAGGCGGTTGGCCAGTTCGGCCTTGTCCCCGATCACGTTCTGCGGCTGCACACCGATCGACCAGGCGTCGATCGTGCGGGCCAGCGGCGCGCCGTTGCGGTCGATGATGTCGCCGCGCAGCGGCACCAGCGCGGCGGCGGCATCGCGCGTCGTCGCCGGCTCGGCCGAGATCGCCAGATAGCCCAGCTTGCCGATGATGACGATGTTGGCGAAGGCGAACAGCAGCATCAGGATCATCAGCCGCACATGCGCGACCGCGACCAGCGAATGCCGGCCGGTTTCGCGACGGCGATCGTTCGCCTGCTGCGCGACCAGGACGATCAACGCAGCGTCCCACGTTCGCTGCGCGCCGACGACACGAGGTCGCCGAACGTCGCATCGCTGAGCAGCTTGGTATCGACCATCGCGACCGCCTGGCTGCGGCCCTCGGCCACGCCCTTTGCCACCGCAGATCGCATCGCGATCCGCGCGGTTTCAACCACCGCGGGCGACGGCAGCGTGGCCGCCTGCGGGGCCGGCATCGTGATCGCCACGGCGGGCTGGACGATGGGCTTCACCACCGCCTGCGCCAGGTCCGTCGCCGAGGGCACGACCAGCGACGCATGCTGATACTCGCCATGCACCGGCCGCAACGCGGCCAGCGCCGTGTCGCTTGCCAGATACTGGTCCGGTCGCGGTGCCGACAGCGCGAGCACGTCGCCGTTCCACCGCTCGAGCTGGGCCAGATTGGCGCGGGTGTCGAATTCGGTTTCCAGGCCGCGGATATCGCGCTGCGCATCGAGGATCGCCTGTTCGACCGCCTCGACGCGGCCGCGCTCGGCCGCGACCTGCGACGACACCATGTAACACGCCGGAGACACCGTGGCGAAGCACAGCAGCCATCCGAATCCCTTGAATCCGCCTACAGCCATCTCATGTCTCCCTTAAGTACGCCACGGCGCGGCAACACTTCGCCGCGCCACCCGCAGAGTCGCCGATCGCGCGCGCGGGTTGCGCGCGATCTCTTCGTCGCTGGCCTTGATCGCCTTGGCCGGTGTCTCGAACGTAGGTGCCGCTACCGCGTCGGCGGCCGGGCGATGCCGCGATCCGGCCGGGGTGCTGCCGCTGCGTTCGCGCAGGAACCGCTTCACGATGCGATCCTCCAGACTGTGGAACGTCACCACCGCCAGCCGCCCCCCGGGCGCCAGCACGGCCTCCGCCGCGCGCAGTCCGTCGGCGAGTTCGTCGAGCTCGCGGTTCAGGTGGATGCGGATCGCCTGGAAGGTGCGGGTCGCCGGATCCTTCTTGTCGTGCGGCTTGTGACCCAGCGCCTTGCGAACGACGGTCGCCAGCTCGCCGGTGCGGGTCAGCGGGCGCGCGGCGACGATCGCGCGGGCCACGCGGCGCGACCGCGGCTCCTCGCCGTACAGATACAGCACGTCGGCGATCGCCGCCTCGTCCGCGGTGTTCAGGAAATCGGCGGCGCTCTCGCCCGCCTGGCTCATCCGCATGTCGAGCGGACCGTCGCCCTGGAACGAAAAGCCACGCTCGGCACGGTCGAGCTGCATCGACGAGACGCCGATATCCATCGTCACGCCGGCCACCGGCACGGCGTCGCGCGCGGCCAATTCGGCCTCCATCGCCGAAAACTGCGCCTCGATCAGCGTCAGCCGGCCCTCGGCCGCGGCGACGACGCCCGCCCCTTCTCGGATCGCATCGGGATCACGGTCGAACGCGAAGACCTGCGCCCCAGCTGCGACCATCGCGGTCGTGTAGCCGCCAGCCCCGAATGTCGCATCGACGTGAACCTCGCCCGGCGCGATGGCGAGGCCGGCGATGACCTCGTCGAGCAGCACCGGGATATGCGGTGCGGCGGTCATGCCCGCACCTTGCGGTTGGCCATCAGATAGGCGCAGCGGCGGCGGGTGACCGCGCTGACGCCCTCGGTCGCGGCCATCAGCACGTCCGGGTTCCAGATGTTGAACGTCTGCGCGTCGCCGCTGAAGAACGCCCAGCCGCCCGCCTCGATCTTCGCTTCGCTGCGGAAGAATTCGTCCAGGACGAATCGACCCGACGGGTCGAACGGCGCCTTGTCGACGTCGGAAAAGGCGGCGTGGCGCTCCTGTGCCAGCGCGCGGACATCGGCGTTGGGGCTGCGGATGTCTTCCTGGATGCGGGCGAAGTTGACCTTGGACCAGGTCAGGTCATAGGCGCGCAGGCAAGGCAGGTCGGGATGGATGCCGACGACGATCGTGCGCGAATCCGAATTCTTCTCGAACGTGGCGCGAAAGTCCGCGGGGATGGCGACGCGACCTTTCGCATCGACCCCCTGCAGCGCGCTACCTTCGTAGAGTTCGAAGTCCGTCACCCGTTTGCCCCGCGAGTGGCAAGCGTCTCCCGCTTCCGAAAACGGCCCATGCCGCCCTCGAATCCCTGCTTGAAAACGGGAGAGTGCCCCTCTGCATTCGGGTTAACCCAAGTGATGTTTCGTCGCAAGGGGAAGACACGCCTGAAACGGGGATTTTACGCCCAAATCCGGGATATTCGCTTACAATCGTCTATTGTTCTTATCTTGTATTTGTAATGTTCCATAGTCGTTACGTGGACGTGTTTCCGGCATCATGGTAAACGCTCCGGCTTGGGGGGCGGCTGATTTGGGTTTGAGCGAGCCATGGTTTGTGATTGCCGTCGCCTGCAATTTTGCGGGCTACGCGATCTATCTGGCTGGCCTGCGCCGCAATCTGGTCGAGCCGAACCGCGCGTCCTGGCTGATCTGGAGCGCTTCCACCGCCATCGAGGCAATGACCTATCTGGCGGTCAACCCGGGTGCGTTGCAGGGCAGCGTGTTCCTGATTTCCGCGATCGCCTGCGTCGCGGTCACGATCGGCATCTGGCGGCGATCGGCGTGGGCGATTCCCAGCGCGAACGAATGCCTGTGCGTCGGCGCCTGCCTCGCCTCGCTCGTCATCTGGCTGGTCTTCGCGCAGGCATTCTGGGCGCACATGCTGGTCGTTGCCGCCGTGCCGATCAGTTTCCTGCCGACCTGGGGCAGCGTGATCGCGGATCGGACGCGCGAGCGGTCACCGGCTTGGGGACTGTGGACGATCGGCGACATGGCGACGCTGATCGTGGCGGGGCGTGGCGGCGGCGGTGGTGCGGGTGAATATGCCTATCTGCTGGTCGAGCTGCTGTGCCACGCCAGCGTGTGGTTCATGATCGGGCTGGCGACGATCAATCCGTTGCGCAGCTTCGGCCGGCGGCGCGGCGGCTTCTACGTGCTCGACGCCTATTCCAGGACGGCCAACATGTTCACGGTCGGCGACACGCATCTGGGCAAGGCGGTCTTCGCCGCGCGCGCTTTTGACGAAGGTGCGCCGCTGCTCGAATTCACCGGCCGCCGCCTGCCCGCCGGCAAGGTGCCCAGCCTGATGCGCGGCAGTTCGGATCGCTACGTCCAGGTCACGCCCGACCATTATATGGGTCCGTCGGGGCGGCTCGACGATCTGGTCAACCACAGCTGCGATCCCAACGCCGGCCTGCGCTTCACCGACGATGGCGTGTTCCTGGTCGCCATCCGCGGGATCGCCGCCGGCGAAGAGGTGACGTGGGATTATTCGACGACGCTGCGCGAATCCAACTGGCACATGATCTGCCAGTGCCGCAGCCCGGACTGTCGCCGCGTCATCGGCAATTTCGCCACGATCGATGCCGAACGCCAGCAATTCTATCGCTCGCGAAACCTGGTCGCGCCGTATCTGCGGCGACGGGATGAGCTGCCTCGCAAGCAGGCTTAATCCCAAACCGTTCGCCCTGAGCGAAGTCGAAGGGCATGAGTCTCATGTGCTTCGACTTCGCTCAGCACGAACGGATAGTGTCCGTCTAAGCCGCCACATCGACCGCCAACGTCTCCGCCGCCGGCGCGTCCAGCACCAGTACCGCGCGCGCGCCCGTGCCGCGGCCGTCGCTTTCCAACCGCAGCGCGCCGCCCATCGCCAGCATCGAATTGGCGCACCAGTGCAGCCCGAGGCCACCCGACTTGTGCTCGCGCGTCGAAAAGCCGCGCTGGAAGAATTTGGGTTCGAGGCCGGCGTCGAAGCCCTCGCCATTGTCGCGGATCGTCAGTTCGACCCGACCGCCGACGTCGACGATCGACACGGTGATCGACCCGCCCTCCCCGCCCCGCGCCACGATCGCCTCGCCGGCATTGGCCAGCAGATTGCCGATCACCTGGCTCAGGATCACGCGATTGCCCAGCGCCCAGTGCGGTTTCGACGGAAACACGAAGGCGATCGACGTGTCGCCGGCATAGCGCGCGATCGCGGCGTTCTGCGCGACGATGTCGGACAGGTCGCACAGCGACAGCGGCGGCTTCTCGTGCGCCGTCTCCTGCTGCTGGCCGATGATCTCCAGCACGTTACGCAGCGCGCCGCGACCGATCTCCAGCCCCTGTCGGCGTTCCTCGCGTTCGGCGCGGTCTGCCTCGGCCGCGGTGGCGACGAAGGCCGCAAGCTTCTGGCGGCGCGCAGGCGGCATGTCATCGGCGGCAAGTTCGCCGAGGGCACGGGCCAGCAACGCCGGATCCGCGGCCGGCGGCGTCGCCAGTCCCTGCGACAGGATCGTCGCGATCGGACCCAGCGCGTTGCGAACATTGTGCATCACGGCGACCGCGCTTTCGCTCTGACCCAGCTTGAACGACTGGACCTCGACCTGTTCGCGCAGGTCCTTCAACTGGCTCAGCATCGAATTGAAACTGGTCATCAGACTGCCGATCTCGTCGGCGCGCGCGTTGTCGGTCAGCGGGCTGAGCGTACCCGACACGCGGACCACACCCATGTGCCGCTCGATCCGGTTGAGCGGCTTCAGCACCAGCCGCGCGATCATCCGCCGCAGGACCGCCAGCACGACGATCAGCAGCAGCACCGCGCCGGCCACCGCCAGCATCAGCATCCGCCGGCCGAGCAGCGACAGGTCGCGCGGTACGCCGAACCGGGTGGTCGCGACCGGACGGCCATCGGCCCCGGCGATCGGGATGCCGATCGACAGGCGGCTGCGTTCGGGCACGATGCTAACGCCCGCGATCGGCGGGCCCAGGTCGATGCGCGCGGGCAACTGGAGCAATGTGCCGAGCTGCGCCGACGTCAGCTCGCGCGCCATCAGCACGTAACCGCGCGGTGTGCCCGATCCGTCGCTGCGCCGCACCTGCGCGACGCCGACCGCGGCCAGGCTGTCGCCGAACCGCAGGTAGAAGCTGCGCGAACTGCGCGTCGCCAGCATCGCTGGCAGGTCCATGCGCGGCACCGCGGCGATCAACCGCGCGCGCATGTCCGGGCGGTCGGTCGCCGCCTTGTGATCCAGCCAGCGCGCGATGACGATGCGGCCGTCTGGTGCGACATAGGCCATGCCGCTGACGTCCAGGTTCGCCATCGCCAGCGTCGAGAAGCTCTCGTTCTCGAACGCGCGCGTGGGGTTCGCCATGTAATCGTAGCTGCTGTTCCAGTCGCCATAGTCGCGCACCGCGGTTTCGACCTTCGCGGCGAATTCGCTCAGCGTGGCCTGTGTGCGCTCCACGTTCGCCTCGACCGAGGCGTTCTCCAGGCGGTTGAAACTCGGCGTGATGACCGCGGCGAGCAGCACCGCGATCGCCAGCGACCCGACCAGGCCGACCCCGGTCAGGATCAGCACCAGCTGCGCGCCCAGCGACTTCGGCACACGGCCCAGCCCGAGCCGACCGAGCAGGCGCGCGGTCTTCGTCCGGCCCATCAGCCGTCGGTCCCGGTCGCCCCGTCGTGCGGCAGCGTCGCCGGCGCGTCATAGATGTAGCGTTTGGCCGACAGCGCCAGCGCATCCTCCTGCGCCATCGGGCGCGCCAGGAAATAGCCCTGCAGGTGGCTGCATCCGGCCAGGCGCAGCGCCTGGACCTGCGCTTCGGTCTCGACGCCTTCGGCCACCACTTCCATCCCCAGCGCGCGGCCGAGGTGGATAATCGAATGGACGATCGCCGAGCTTTCGCGCTCGCGGCCCAGGCCATCGATGAAGCTGCGGTCGATCTTCAGGCAGTCGAGCGCAAACTTGCGGATGTTGTAGAGCGAGGAATAGCCGGTGCCGAAATCGTCGAGCGCGATGCGAAAGCCCATTTGACGCAGGCGGTAGAGTGTGTCCGCGGCGCGTTCGGCATCGTCGAAGATCGCGGTTTCGGTGATCTCGATCTGCACTCGCGTCGGCGAAACGCCCGAACGCTGGACACGCTCGATCACCTGGCCGACGAAATTCTGGCGGCGGAACTGGCGGGGGCTGAAGTTGACCGAGACATATTGCCCCGGCCACGTCTTGACAGCCTCCAGCGCGGTTTCGAGCACCCAGTCACCCAGCTCGTGGATCAGGTTCGATTCCTCGGCGATCGGAATGAACATCGCCGGTGAGATCATGCCATATTCGGGGCTGTGCCAGCGCAGCAGCGCTTCGAACCCGACGACCTCGAAGCTGCCTTGCGCGACCAGCGGCTGATAGACCAGCTTCAGTTCGCCGCCGGCGATCGCGCCCGACAGGCCGCTTTCGATCTGGCGGCGGAAACGGATCGATTCGTCCATGCTCTCGTCGAACACGCGGACGAGGCCACGCCCGCCGCGCTTGGCTTCGTTCAGCGCCAGGTCGGCGCGGCGCATCACGTCGATCGGGTCGCTGGTGCTGCCCGGATCGACGACGACGACGCCGATCGAGGCACCGCCCTGCACCGAATGACCGAACACGTTGAACGTCGTCGTGCAGGCCTTCAGCAGGCGCTCGCACGTCATCGACGCATCGTCCTCGCCGGTGGCGGGGAACAGCGCGGCAAACTCGTCGCCGCCCAGCCGCGCGATGAACGATCCCTGCGGTGCTGCGGCATGCAGCCGACCGCAGACTTCGCGGATCAGTTCATCGCCCGCCAGATGGCCGAAACTGTCGTTGACCAGCTTGAACCGGTCGAGGTCGAGCATCGCCATGGCGAACCGCTCGTCACTGTTCACCGATCCGCGCAGCGCGCGCAGGAACGCCAGGCGATTGGGCGCGTCGGTCAGCGAATCATGGTTCGCCATGTGGACCGCGCGGCTTTCGTTCGCCGACAGCTCCAGCGCCTGTTCCTCCAGCAGCCTGACCTGCCCGGCCAGCGCCTCGCGCGCGGCGGACAGTTCGCGGTCGGAGGCCCAGCGGTGGCACAATGCGGTGGCGGTCTGGACGACCTCCTCCACCTCGAACGGCTTGGCGATGTAGAAGATCTTGTCGGCCGGTCCCGCGGCGCGACTGATGTCGAGCGGCGAGAAGTCGGAATAGCCCGTTACAATGACGATGTTGATGTCCGGATCCAGCGCGCGGATGCGGCGCGCGGTTTCCTTGCCGTCGATGCCCGGCGGCATGCGCACGTCGATGAACGCGACGGCATAGGGCAGGCCCAGCGTCAGCGCCGATTCGACCGCGGCAACGCCGTCCAGCCCCTGCATCCTGTGCGTCAGCTCGAACTGCGCGCAAGCGTCGGCGACCGCCGGCGCGGGCGTCGGCACCGCATCGTCGTCGCCGAACAATTCGGCGGCCATCGCCGAGAGCTCTTCGCCCGCCGCGGTATCGCGCGGGCGGAAACTCTGGGCATAGCTGTCATGCATTGCCTGTTCGTCGTCGATGATAAGAATGCGCACGGGCCGAAATCCCCAACTGGAACCTTGCGATGGCGTAACCCGGCAGCGTTAACAGCGTGTAAAGGGGGCGCCGGCTTTCACGAGATCGCAGCGACGTCGAACGCCACCGACAGCCGCTCGCCGCCCGCGATCGGCTCGGTGCCGTGCCACATCGTCGAGGGGAACAGCACGAGCCGGCCCGGCCTGGGCGCGATCCGGCGATAGGGCGGCAGATCGACGTTCAGCGACGCCGGCGGCTGGCCGAGTTGCAGCCATCCCGCCGGCTCGGGCCCCATCTCTGCCTGTGAGGGCAGCGCGATATAGCAGGCCGAACTCAGCCAGCCCTGCGGATGGATATGGTTGCTGTGGTGCCCCGCCCCGGTCAGCCGCACCGACCACGAACCGGCAAACCTGAACCGCTTGCCGACATGCCGGCGGGTCGGATGCGTGGAATCGGCGGGGCCGAGCGTGGCGACATGGGCAGCGACCGCGGCGACGAGTCCGGCGCGCAAGGCCTGGATTTCCGGCGCGGCATGCGCGAACAACGGGCCATCGGTCTGCGTACCACCGCGCACGGACTGGCCGAGCGGATCGTTCGCAGCGACGTGCAGCGCCCGCAGGCGATCGGCCAGCGCGGTCAGGTCGCCGTCCGACAGCCCCAGGTCATGGACGCCGATCAGCGCCGGATCGCCCTCCAGCCACGCCGCGCGGGGATCATCGATCAGCCGCCACGCCAGCGACGCATAGGGCCACAGGCGACCGGCCTGCGCATCGCCGAGCAGCGGCGCGATCCGCGCGGCAGCGGCATAAGGGCGGCCGGCGCGCAGCAGGTGGCGGGCATGTTGTTCGACGATGCCGACGTCGCTCCAGTCGGCCAGCGTCGCGAAGCCGGCATCGGCCGCGGCGATCTCTCCCAGTTCGGCGGCGCACTGCGCGGCATAGGCCTGCAACACGCGATCGTCGCCGATAGCGGTGCGGGCATCGGCGACGGCGGCCTGCGCTTCGGCGAAGCGCTCCACCTGCGTCAACACGTCGATCAGCGCGATCCACAGGCCCGACTGGCGTGGATCGGCCGCCAGCGCGCGGCGGTATCCGGCGGCGAACCCTCCTGTATCACCCGCCATCCAGCGCAGCCGTGCGAGCGTCGCCTGGCCTTCGTACCATAGCGGATTGGCGGCGACGATCGTGTCCAGCGTGGCGATCGCCGCGGCGCCCTGCCCCGCCGCCAGTTGCGCGGCGCAGCGGCCGAGCAGGATCGATCCGTCGCCAGGTGCCATCGCGTGCAGCCGCTCGAACGCTGCCAGCGCGGGACGCCCGGCCTCCAGCGTCGCCTGCGCCACGCCATAATGCGCCTTCACATCGGCGGGCGACAGCCGCGCCGCCTCGGCAAAGGCCGCGACGGCCGCATCCGATTGCTCGAGCGCGCGGTGCACCGTGCCGAGCGTCTGCCACAATCGCGGATTGCGCGCGTGGCGATGCAGCGCGTCCCGCAGTAGCGCAACCGCACGTTCGCCTTCCCCCGCATCGCGCAGGCGGGTGGCGGCATCGATCGCGCGTTCGGGATCGATCGGTGGGGAGCGAACCGGCATCGTCCGCCGTGATGCCCACCGCTCGGGCAAAAGAAAAGGGGCGGACCCTGCGGCCCGCCCCTCCAAGTCTCGTCAGCCCTTCAGGCTTGCGATCAGTACTTCAGCTTCGCGCTGATCGTGAAGGCGCGACCGACCACGTCGTAGATGGTCGGGAAGGTGTTGCCGTTGTTGAACGCGGTACCACCGATCGTCGCGCCGACCAGCGGCGGCTTCTTGTCGAACAGATTCTCGACGAGCAGGCCCATCTCGAAGTTCTCGGCGGCGTTGAAGCGCAGCGCGAGGTCGAAATAGTTGTACGCCTTGATCCGCTCGTAGGCGTCGAACACGTTCGCCGGGTTCGGGCCACCGAACTGCGGCGTCGACAGCGGGGTGATGGCCGTCGCGTTGAACGGCTCCACCTTCACCGACGACACGTGCGTCCACAGCAGCGACATGTCGACCGGACCGACCTGGTAACCGACGCGGGCATTCCACTTCCACTCCGCACGCGGGTTGGTGCAGCTCGTCGAATACACGCCGGTGCAATCGCGGTTGATCGAGTTCGGCGTACCCTGGACGTGGTAGTAATCCAGCCAGGTGCCGTTGAACGCGAACTTCAGCGCGTTGCTGCCGATCGGCAGCGTGTAGTTGAAGCCCAGATCGATACCCGCGGTTTCCAGACGGCCCAGGTTCGACGACCCCAGGATGACGCCCGGCGTCTCGCCCGCACCGTTCAGCGAACCCGTGAGCGGGTTACGACGGATCAGCTGGCAGAACGCGTTCGGCGTCTGCGACGGGTTGAGCGCCACCTGATAGCAACCGTTCAGGATGTCGTTCTGCGCCGGCGCGCTGATCAGGTCCTTGATCTTGATGTTGAAGTAATCGATCGTGACCGAGAAGCGCGGAATGAAGCGCGGCGCGATGACGCCGCCCAGCGTGTAGGTCGTCGCCCGCTCGACATCGAGGCGCGGATTGCCCGAGGTCGTGACGTTGATCTGGCCCGACGACGGCTGCGAGATGCCGCCATAGGTGCCGGCCGGAGCGCCGGTCGCTTCGCACAAGGCGCGCGATGCGGTCGGCGTCGCGCCCTGGCACGGATCGACCGTCAGGTTCGACAGGCCCTGAACCGGCGACTGGAACAGCTCCTGGATGTTCGGCGAACGCACGGCCTTCTGGTACATGCCGCGGAACTTGAAGCCCTGGATCGGCTCGATCGTGCCGCCGGCCTTCCACGTCGTGCTCGCGCCCGTCGTCGAATAGTCCGAATAACGGATGCCGGCTTCGACCGTCGCCTTGTAGAGGAAGCTGTCCTCGATCAGCGGAACGATGATTTCGCCGAACACTTCCTTGACGTTGTACGTACCGAAGTCCGGCGGCGTCCGCGCGCCGGTGCCGAGCACTTCACCCTGGATCTGCGACGGCGCGTCCGGCGTCGCCTCTGCGGTGATCTTGCGGTATTCGCCGCCGATCGAGAACGCCACGCCCGACGTCGCGAACGGGCTGGTCAGGCCGAACAGATCGCCGTTGATCGAGCCGGTGATGACCGACTGCTTGACGAGGCGGCGGATCTGCGCGTCGAGATCGATGAAGCCGAGCTGGTCGGGCGTGATCGAGCCATTGGCACCGAACAGGTTCAGCGGAACGCAGCCATTGGCCGTGTTCGAGCAGACCAGCTGGCCCGCCGCGTTGCGATAGGCGCTGAGCGCCTGCTGCACCTTCGACGCCGAACCCCAGTTGATGCGCGCCTGGTTCTGGTTGGTTTCGCCATACTGCGCCGACAGGTCATACTTCAGGCCGTCGGTGATGTTGCCGCGGAAGCCCGCCTGGACCTGGAACATCGTCGATTCGATCGGGTTGCCGCGGGGGCCGTACTCGAGGAAACGACGCGACGGGATCACGCGGACCGTCCGGGCCAGGCCGTTGTTGACGGCCGCAGCGGCGGCGCAGTCGGCGACCGAGATGCCGTTCGCCGCGCACAGCTGCGACCGCGCGGTGGCTGGCAGATACGGGTTGTTCAGCGGCAGATCGAACGCGTTGCCGAACGTGCCCGACGCGGCGAGCGCGAGCGCCGCCTTGTTCCGGGTGAACATGCCGGTGGTATAGAATTCGATGCCGTCCGAGATTTCATAACGGCCCGCCGCGTAGATGTTGAAACGCTCGAGCGGGGTCAGGAAATAGGTGCCGATGTTCGTGTTGAACGTATCGGCCTGCGTCGCCGCCTGAAACGCACCGGTGGCCGGATTGATGACCGCGCCGAAGCCGGCGGTCGGCAGGCCGTTCGCGTTGGTGCCCGAGGCGAGGCTCGACTGGAAGATCGCAGGCACCGCGCCGGTCGAACCGTTGAAGTTGCCGTTCACCGACGAGATCGGGAACTGCGAGATGTCGCGGTTGGTCTGCAGCAGCGGGTTACGGTTGCCGTAGCCCAGGCTCAGCACCACGTTGCCGCGGTCGTCGTCCAAGTTCGCGCCGACCAGGATGTCCGCACGATACTGCACGGCGTCGCCGCGCTCCGACACGCGGTAGTTGCCCGATGCCTCGACGCCCGAGAAGTTGCGGCGGGTGATGAAGTTCACGACGCCCGCGACGGCGTCCGCGCCGTACACCGACGATGCACCGCCGGTCACGACGTCGACACGCTCGACCAGGCCGGTCGGGATGACGTTCAGATCGACGACGCCGTCCAGGCCGAACGGCACGATGCGACGGCCGTCCATGATGACGAGCGTACGGTTGGTGCCGATGCCGCGCAGATCGACGCTGGACGATCCGTCCGAACCGTTGTTGACTGCCGGCCCGAGCGACGGACGCACCGACGGCAGGTCGCGCAGCAGGTCTTCGGCCGAGTTCGGCTGGCGCAGCGCGATTTCCTCGGTGCCGATGACGTTGACCGGGCTGGCGACCTCGAGGTCGGGACGCGCGATGCGCGAGCCGGTGACGACGACGTCACCGCCGGCATCCTGCGCCTCGGGTGCGGACTCGACCGGCTCGGTGACCTGCGCATAGGCGGGCGACGCCGCGGCAATGGCCGAAAGCAGCAGCGTCGACGTCAGCAGACGCCGGCGAAAGAATGACTTCATGTTCAAATTCCCCCAAAACCGCTCGTTGGCGGTGGTTGGTGCCGGACCCCTGGATCCGGCCTGCCCTATCGTCCCCTTGATCGCATCGCCGCGCAATGTCAGAATCGCATATGTCCGAATTCGGACGATTACTGTTGCACCGCAGCAACAAGCCGACTTCGATCCATAGTTTTCAATAGTCTGCGCCGCGAATATCCTTAGCTTCGCAATCAATATCGGGGGAAATGATGCTGTTTCGACACTTTGCGGCACTGGTTGCGATACCGTTATCGACCGTTTCCGCCGCCGCGAAGGACGATCCCGTTCCCTCCCCGCTCGTTGCTGCGTTGGAAAAATGTCTGACGATCGCTGACGATGCGCAGCGGCTTGCCTGTACCGACATCGCTGCCCGCCGGCTCGTCGATGCCAGTCGGCGCAAGGAACTGGTGGTGGTCGATGCCGACGAGATGAAGAAGACGCGCCGGTCGCTGTTCGGCTTCGCGCTGCCGCGCATCGGCCTGTTCGGCAAGGGCGGTCCCGACAGCGGCGAGGAAGTCGATCGCGTCGAACTGGCGATCACCCGGGTGGCGCCGCTGGGCTATGGCAAGCTGAGCTTCACGCTGGCCGATGGCGCGCGTTGGGCCACGACCGAGGCGTGGGCCGACCCGCTGCCGCCCAAGGCCGGCGCGATCCTGATCGTCAAGCGGGGCGCGATCGGCAGCTATATGGTGTCGGTAAAGGGTGGCCGTGTCACCCGCGCGATGCGCGTCGGCTAACCCCGCAGCACGTCCAGGATCGGCCCCGCCACGGCGGGCGAACAGATCAACAGGTCGGGCAGCCATGTCTCGGCGCGGTTGTAGACGAGCGGACTGCCGTCGATCCGCGACACGTGCAGCCCGGCGGCCAGCGCGACCGCGGCCGGCGCGCAATTGTCCCAGACATACTGCCCGCCCGAATGCAGGTAGACGTCGGCCTCGCCCAGCACGACCGCCATCGCCTTCGCACCCGCAGACCCCATCGGCACCAGGTCCCCGCCGAACGCCTCGGCGACGCGCACCGCTTCGGCGGGCGGGCGACTGCGGCTGACGACGATCCGCGGCGGCACGCGCGCCGGTGGTGCGGCGCGGCACCCTTCGGTGCACAGCACGATCCCGCGCGCCGGCAGCGCGACTGCGCCGGTTTCGGGGCGCCCGTCGATGCTCAGGCCGATATGGACCGCCCAGTCGGTGCGCATCGCGGCATATTCGGACGTGCCGTCGAGCGGATCGACGATCCAGCAGCGCCGCGCGCCGCAACGGGCCGGATCGTCCTCGCTTTCCTCCGACAGGATGAAATCGTCGGGGCGCTCGGCGCGCAGCCGGTCGAGAATCAGCGCGTTCGCCGCGCGGTCGCCCGCATCGCCCAGCGCCTTGCCGGTCTCGCCGGCATATTGCAGCGTCCGCAGCAGTTCCCCCGCCTCCTGCGCGATCGCGCGCGCGAGGGCAGCGTCAGAAAGCATCGAACGTCGTCATCCCCGCGCAGGCGGGGATCGATAGTCGCTGAACGTGGTGGGATTCATCACGTTCAGCCAGAATGGATTCCCGCCTTCGCGGGAATGACGAAGGGCGGGTGATGGGCTCGTGCTTCATATCACCGGGCTCCACATCCCCACCACGCGATCGACGATCAACTCGGCGGCATCTTCGGGCGACATGCGCGTCGTGTCGATGCGGATGTCGGGCCGCTCCGGCGGTTCGTAGGGGCTGGAAATGCCGGTGAAATGCGCGATCTCGCCGCTTCGCGCCTTGGCGTAGAGTCCCTTCACGTCGCGATCCTCGGCGATCGACAGCGGCGTGTCGATGAAGATTTCCAGGAATTCACCCTGCGGGATCAACGCCCGGACCATCTCGCGCTCGGCGCGGAACGGCGAGATGAACGCGGTCAGCACGATCAGCCCGGCATCGGTCATCAGCCGCGCGACCTCGCCGACGCGACGGATGTTCTCGATCCGGTCGGCGTCGCTGAAGCCGAGATCGCGGTTGAGGCCATGACGGACATTGTCGCCGTCGAGCAGGAAACTGTGCTTGCCCAACGCATGCAGCTTCTTCTCGACCAGATTGGCGATCGTCGATTTGCCCGAGCCTGACAGGCCGGTGAACCACAGCAGTTTCGCCGCCTGATTCTTCTGCGCGGCATGGGCTTCGCGCGTGATCTCGATCGCCTGCCAATGGACGTTCTGCGCGCGGCGCAGGGGGCGGTCGATCATGCCGGCCGCGACCGTCGCGTTGGTCAGCTTGTCGATCAGGATGAAACCGCCCAGGTCCTTCGACTGCGCATAGGGCGCGAACGGGATCGCGCGGTCGGCGTGGACATGCGCGACGCCGATGTCGTTCAGATCGAGCGTCTTGACCGACAGATGCGCAAGGCTGTTGACGTCGATCGCATGTTCGGGCGCGCGCACGCTGGCGCTGACCGTCGTCGCGCCGGTCTTGAGCCAATAGGCGCGGCCGGGCAGCAAGGGCGTCTCGTCCATCCAGACGATCGTCGCCGCGAACTGGTCGGCGACTTCGGGCGGGTTCTCCGCCGCGGCGATGACATCGCCGCGCGAGCAATCGACCTCGTCGGCCAGCGTCAGCGTCACCGACTGGCCGGCTTGCGCCTGCGGCAGGTCACCGTCGAAAGTGACGATCCGCGCAACGCTGGTCGTGCGTCCCGACGGCAGGATCCGCACGCGGTCGCCCGGCGACACGGTGCCGCCAGTGACGAGCCCGGCAAACCCGCGGAAGTCGAGGTTGGGGCGATTGACCCACTGCACCGGCATCGCGAACGGCTTGGTCGCCTCGCGCTCCGCATCGATCTCGACGGTTTCGAGATGCGCGAGCAGCGTCGGTCCGTCGTGCCACGGCGTGTGCGCGGAGACGCTGGCGATATTATCGCCGCCGAGGCCAGAGATCGGAATCGCCAGCGGTGGCGCCATGCCGATCGACTCCGCGAACGCCCCGAACTCGGCCCGGATCGCGTCATAGGCGGCGCGGTCCCAGCCGATCAGGTCCATCTTGTTGATCGCCAGCACGACGTGGCGGATGCCGAGCAGGTTGACGAGGAAGCCGTGCCGCCGCGTCTGGGTCAGCACACCCTTGCGCGCATCGATCAGGATGACCGCCAGGTCGGCGGTCGATGCGCCGGTGACCATGTTGCGCGTATATTGCTCATGCCCCGGCGTATCGGCGACGATGAACTTGCGCCGGTCGGTCGCGAAGAAGCGGTAGGCGACGTCGATCGTGATGCCCTGTTCGCGCTCGGCGGCGAGCCCATCGACCAGCAGGGCGAAGTCGATGTTCTGCCCCTGCGTCCCAAGGCGTCTGGAGTCCGCCTCGAGGCTGGACAACTGGTCGTCGAAGATCGCACGGCTGTCGTACAGCAGGCGGCCGATCAGCGTGGACTTGCCGTCGTCGACCGACCCGCAGGTCAGGAAGCGCAGCAGCGACTTGTCCTGGTGCCGCGCGAGATACGCGTCGATGTCGGTCGCGATGAGTGCGTCAGGGACGTAGGTGTGGTTGGTCATGCCGCCGTCGCCCCCGCGAAAGCGAGACCTCTGCGAAAGTCTGAAATCCTTCTTGTTCCCCGGCGAAGGCCGGGGCCCAGTCGCAAGTGATCTCCGTAACTTACGAACTGTCCGAAACTGGGCCCCGGCCTTCGCCGGGGAACGAAAACATACTTTCGTAGAGGTTTCGCGAAAGCGGGCACCCGTCTCGTGCGCTTGCCAAGAGGATAGTCCGGGAGATGGGTTCCCGCTTTCGCGGGAATGACGAAGATGTGCGAAGCCATCAGAAATACCCCTCCGCCTTCTTCTTCTCCATGCTCGCCGACTGGTCGTGATCGATCGCCCGCCCCTGCCGCTCGGACGTGGTCGTCAGCAGCATCTCCTGAATCACCGCGGGCAGCGTCGCAGCCTCACTCTCCACCGCGCCGGTCAGCGGGTAGCACCCGAGCGTCCGGAACCGGATCGACCGGTTGACCGGCACCTCGCCGGGGGCCAGCCGGAAACGGTCGTCATCGACCATCAGCAGCATCCCGTCGCGCTCCACCGTCGGGCGTGGCGCGGCAAAGTAGAGGGGCACGATCTCGATCCCCTCGCGCAGGATGTATTGCCAGATGTCGAGTTCGGTCCAGTTGCTGATCGGAAAGACGCGGATGCTCTCGCCTTTGGCTTTCCGCGCATTGTACAGCCGCCAAAGCTCCGGCCGCTGCGCCTTGGGATCCCAGCGGTGTGCCGCGGTGCGGAAAGAGAAGACCCGTTCCTTGGCCCGCGATTTCTCCTCGTCGCGCCGCGCGCCGCCGAACGCCGCGTCGAAGCCGTGCAGGGTCAGCGCCTGCTTCAACCCCTCGGTCTTCCACAGGTCGGTGTGCAGACTGCCATGATCGAACGGATTGATCCCGCGCGCTTCCGCGTCCGGATTGCGGTGGATCAGCAGGTCCATGCCGGCCGCCGCCGCCGCCCGATCGCGCAATTCGTACATCGCCCGGAATTTCCACGTCGTGTCGACATGCAGTAGGGGAAACGGCGGCGGCGCGGGGAAGAACGCCTTGCGCGCCAGATGCAGCATCACGGCGGAGTCCTTGCCGATCGAATAGAGCATCACCGGCGATTCCGCTTCGGCGACGACCTCGCGCAGGATGTGGATCGCTTCGGATTCGAGCGCGTCGAGATGGGTCAGGGAGGCCATGGTCGCGCCTATCTAGGCGCAAACCGGGCACGTGCCGCAAACAATTGCTTGCCGCGAAAATAGTCACGCCGGCGCAAGGGTCGCCCGCGGCAGCGTGACCCGCACACGCAATCCGCCCAGGTCGCCCGACCGGTCGAGCGCCATGCCGCCGCCGTTCAGTTCCGCGATCTCCTCGGCGATCGGCAGGCCGAAGCCGTGGCCGTCGCCGCGTTCGTCCAGCCGCCGGCCGGGCATCCGGGCTTCGATCAGTTGGGCGTCGGTCAGGCCGGGACCATCGTCCTCGATCGCCAGTACCAGCATCCCCCCTTCGCCGTGCGCCGCTACGCAAATTGTCGTCGCGGCATGACGCCACGCATTGTCGAGCAGGTTGCCGGCAAGTTCATCCAGATCCTGGGGATCGATCGCGGCGGCCAGATCGGCCGGTACCGCGATCGTCACCGCCCGGGCACCGTGAATGCGCGCCAGCACCGCGACCAGATCGCCGATCGCGGGCGCGAGCAGAACGCGACCGCCGGTCCCGCCCGGCGCGGCGGCGCGCGCGCGGCCGAGGTGGTGGCGGATCCGCGCATCGACATCGCGCAGCATCGCGGCGAGCGCACCGTCGGGATCGCGGCCCGGTTCACCCAGCTTCACCCCGATCGCGGCGATCGGCGTCTTCAGCCCGTGCGCCAGATTGGCGACGTGGCGGCGCGCATGGGCAAGACCGGCGGCATTGCGATCGATCAGCGCGTTGAGCGCCGTCGCCAGCGGACGGATCTCGACCGGCTGATCCTCGGGTACGTGTGCGCGCCGCCCCGCCCCCACATCCTCGACCGCCAGCCGCAGCGTACGCAGCGGGCGCAGCCCCAGCCGCAACTGGACCAGCGTGGCGGTGCCGAGCGCCAGACCGAGCAGGCCCAGCGACACCAGCAGCGGCGTCATCGCATCGCGGATCGGGCGCTCGATCAGCGCGCGCGGGCCGGCGGCGACGATCGTGACCTCTCCCGATGGCGTCGGCAGCACGACCGACCGCAGATGCGACCGCCCGCCGTCCGCGCCGCGCGGCCAGCGATGCGGCCCACGGCCCGGCTCCGGCAGTCGCGGCGGGATCGGCAAGGCGGCACCGCTGGCGGTCACGCGTCCGGCGGCGTCGGTCACCTGCCAGCGCCATCCGGCGGCGGGCTCGGCGAAATCGGGCAGGATCGTGGCCCGGGCAGGCACGAACCGCCCCTGCGCGTCGATCGCGCCGGCCAGCACCGCAATCTGCGCATCCAGCCGCCGGTCGAGGCCGTCGGTCACGAAACGCTCCAGCACATGGCCGATCGCGAATGCCGCGAACACCAGCGCGGCCAGAGTCGTCACCGCCGCGATCGCCAGCAGGCGTCCGGACAGCGATCGCGGAACGATCCTCACCGCTCGCCCGCCGTCAGACGATAGCCGCGACCCCGCACCGTCTCGATCCGGTCCGCGCCGATCTTGCGGCGCAGGCGACCGATGATGACCTCGATCGAGTTGGAATCGACGTCGGCATCACCCTCGTACACCCGCTCGATCAGGTCGCTGCGTTCGATCACGACTTCGGCGCGCAGCATCAGCGCGGACAGCACACGCCACTCGAACGCGGTCAGCTTCAGCGGCAACCCGTCGAGCTCGAACGTGCCGAGCTGCGCGTCGAACGCAAGCGCTCCGCAGGTCACCACCGACGCCGCATGTCCCGCCGCGCGCCGGACCAGAGCACGCAATCGCATGACGACTTCCTCGGTGCGAAACGGCTTGGTCAGGTAATCGTCGGCCCCGGCCTTGAATCCGGCGACCTTGTCCGACCAGCCGTCGCGCGCCGTCAGGATCAGAACGGGCAGGTCGCGGCCCGCCGCCCGCCACGCGCGCAACACGGTGACGCCATCGACGATCGGCAGGCCGAGGTCCAGCACGGCGGCGTCATAGCGCTCGGTCTCGCCCAGATGCTGGCCGTCCTCGCCGTTGGTCGCCAGGTCGACCGCGAATTTCTCCGCGCGCAATGCCCGCGCGATGCCATCGCCGATCACCGCATCGTCCTCGACCACCAGCACACGCATGCTTCTCGTTCCTTTGCCGGCCCGTCGCTACCCGCACCGACCAAACCGAAACTGAACGACGCGGTTCAGCGTGGGCGCGGCGGCGCGGCGCTAATCGGATGGCACCACGACTGGAATGGAGCAAATGCGATGACCGAAGATACCCCGACGCCCGCCCCCCGCCGCCCGCGCCGGACGACCCGCCTCGCCCTGATCGGTGCCGGGCTGATCGGGCTGGGCGGGGTTGCCGGCGCGGTCGCGATGGAGGCCACCCGCCCCAGCGTCACGATGGCCCCGGCGACCCCGACGCCGATCGCGCGACTGACCGACGACAGCCTCGTCACCGTGCGCGGACAGGTCGCCGAAGTGTTCGGCAACACGTTCATCATGGCCGACGGCAGCGGCCGGACGCTGATCGACCTGGGGCGGGAGGGCGGCGATGCCACGCTGGTCGCGCGCGGGCAGACGGTGACGGTGCAGGGACGCTATGACCGCAGCATCGTCCGCGCGGCGTTCCTGGTCGGGGCGGACGGCAAGACGGTCGCGCTGGGTCCGCTCGGCGGCCGGCATGACCGCGGACCCGGCGGGAAACATGGGCCGAAGGGCGACCGTGGCCCGGATCGCGACGGCCCAACGCCGCCCCCGCCGGCCGATGGGGCAGCACCGCCGCCCGCGCCAGTGAGCGGGGCAACGGTTCCCGCCGCGCCACCTGCCGCGACTGCGCAGACGAAGTAACCGCCTCAAATCCCGCTCGTGCTGAGCGAAGTCGAAGCGCTGTCCTTCTTCTCGACCGGTTCGCAGAAGAAGGGCGGCACTTCGACAAGCTCAGTGCGAACGGGTGAGGTCAATCACTCCACCGTCACCGACTTCGCCAGATTGCGCGGCTGGTCCACGTCGGTGCCCTTGGCGACCGCCACGTGATAGGCCAGCAGCTGCACCGGCACCGCATAGACCAGCGGCGCGATCAGCGGGTGGACCTGCGGCATCTCGATCGTCGCGATCGTGTTCTCGCCGGCCTGCGCGATGCCGGCGGCGTCGGAGATCAGGACGACCTGCGCACCGCGCGCCTGCGCTTCCTGCATGTTGCTGACGGTCTTGTCGAACAACGGACCGGACGGGGCGAGCACGATCAGCGGGACATGTTCGTCGATCAACGCGATCGGGCCGTGCTTCATCTCGCCCGAGGCATAGCCCTCGGCATGGATGTAGCTGATTTCCTTCAGCTTCAGCGCGCCTTCCAGCGCCATCGGATAGTCCGGGCCACGGCCGAGATACAGCACGTCTCGCGCGCTGGCGATCGTGCCGGCCATCGCCCGGATGTCGTCGTCGTGGCTGAGTGCTGCGTTGATCGCGGCCGGCGCCTCGGTCAGGTGGCCGACGATGTCGCGCTCTTCCCCGGCACTGAGTTTGCCCCTGGCGCGCGCCAGATTGACGCTGAGCGCTGCCATCACCGCCAGCTGGCAGGTGAACGCCTTGGTCGATGCGACGCCGATCTCCGGGCCGGCATGGGTGGACAGCAGCAGATCGACCTCGCGCGCCATCGAACTGGTCGGTACGTTGATGATGCCCGCCGTCGTGACGCCGTTGTCCTTCATGTGACGCAGCGCGGCCAGCGTGTCGGCGGTTTCGCCCGACTGGCTGACGACGACGCCCAGCGTATTGGGCGGCAGTACGGGATCGCGATAGCGGAATTCCGACGCGACATCGACCTCGACCGGCAGGCGGGCGAAGCGTTCGATCCAGTATTTGCCGATCATCCCGACATAGCTGGCCGTACCGCAGGCGACGATGACGACGCGCTCGATCTGTCCCAGATCGAAATTCATGTCGGGCATCGCGACCATCTGCTCGACCGGGCGGATATAGCTTTGCAGCGTCTGCGCGACCACGACCGGCTGCTCGTAGATTTCCTTGAGCATGAAGTGGCGGTGATTGCCCTTGTCGATCATCGCGGGCGACACGCCGGACGCGACGATCGCGCGGGTGACCGGCGCGTTGTGGCGGTCGAAGATCTCGATGCCCTCGCGCGTCAGCACGGCCCAGTCGCCCTCGTCCAGATACGCGATGCGCTGGGTCAGCCCGGCCAGCGCATGCGCGTCGGAACCCAGGTAATTCTCGCCATCGCCATATCCGACCGTCAGCGGCGCCCCCAGCCGCGCGGCGATCAGCAGGTCGGGTTCGCCGGCGAACATCGCCGCCAGCGCGAACGCCCCGTGCAGCATCGGCAGCACAGCGGCGACCGCATCGCGTGGCGACGCGCCGCGCTCCAGCTCGCGCGACACCAGATGCGCGACGACTTCGGTATCGGTCTGCGACTTGAACTCGCGGCCCTGGCTCAGCAATTCGTCGCGCAGCGGCTTGAAATTCTCGATAATGCCGTTGTGGACGATCGTCACGTCGCCGACGATGTGCGGATGCGCATTGTCCTCGGTCGGCGCGCCGTGCGTCGCCCAGCGGGTGTGGGCGATGCCGATCGTGCCGGGCAGCGGGCTGTCGGCCAGCCGTGCGGCCAGGTTCAGCAGCTTGCCCTCCGCGCGCCGCCGCTCGATCCGGCCATCGACCAGTGTCGCGATCCCGGCCGAGTCATAGCCGCGATATTCCAGTCGTTTCAGCCCCTCGAACAGTCGCGGCGCGACGTCGGTGGTGCCCAGGATGCCAACGATTCCGCACATGTCTTTTCGGTCTTTCCCGCCGCGTCAGCGAGCGAAGTTGGTATCGACGAACGTCTGGGTGAATTCGCCCGGATCGGGCTCGAAGCCTTGGTCGGCCAGAAACTTCACGCGCCCCTTGTCCCACACCTCGCGGATCGCGCCCTGCAGCCCGGCGGGGAATTTCATCTGATCGACGACGATCTCGCGCCAGCTGCCGGTCGCGCCGAACGCGTCGCGGAACTTCGGCTCCATCTCGGTCATCTTGGCGTCGACCTCGGGCGGCAGGTGGCCGATCGCGTCGAGGACATAGCTGTCGACCAGCCGCAGCAGCGGCTTGCCGAGGTAACGGGTATTCATTTCGCTGCCTTTCGTGCGGCCATGATACTGCGGAATTTCGCAGCCCAGCCGGGCTTCACCCGCTGCTCCGCGCGCGTCAGTGCCAGCGCGTCGGCGGGCACATCCTTCGTCACGACCGATCCCGCCCCGATGATCGCCCCCGCCCCGACCACGACCGGCGCGACCAGCGCCGAATTGGAACCGATGAACGCGCCGGCACCGATCACGGTGCGGTATTTCAGATATCCGTCATAGTTGCAGGTAATCGTGCCCGCGCCGATGTTCGCGCCCGCCCCCACATCGGCATCGCCCAGATAGGTCAGGTGGCTGGCCTTCGCGCCCTTGCCCAGCACGGCCTTCTTCATCTCGACGAAATTGCCGACCCTGGCATCCTCGCCCAGCACCGCGCCGGCGCGCAACCGGGCAAAGGGGCCGACGCTGGCCCCCGGCCCGACGGTCGCGCCCTCGAGATGACTGAACGCGTGGATCGTCGCGCCGTCCGCAACGGTCACGCCGGGGCCGAACACGACATCGGGTTCGATCGTCACGTCCCGGCCCAGAACCGTGTCGTGCGCGAACCAGACGCTATCGGGCGCGACCAGCGTGACGCCATCCGCCATCGCCTGCGCCCGACGCGCGGCCTGCCACGCACCCTCCAGCGCGGCCAGTTCGCCGCGGCTGTTGACGCCCGTCACTTCGGTCGCGCCGGTTTCGATGACCGCCGAATGCCGGCCGTCCTCCTGCGCCAGCATGACGATGTCGGGCAGATAATATTCACCCGCCGCGTTGGCATTGCCGACCCGCGCCAGCAGCGCGAACAGATCCTCGCCGCGCACCGCCATCAGCCCCGAATTGCACAAGGTCACCGCGCGTTCGTCGGGGGACGCGTCCTTGTATTCGACCATCTTCGCGATCCGGCCGTCCGCATCGGCGACGATGCGGCCATAGGCACCGGGATCGGCCGGGCGAAAGCCGAGCACCACTGCGGCGGGCAGGTCGTCGCCGTGCAGCCGCTCCACCATCGCGCGCATCGTTTCCGCGCGGACCAGCGGCACGTCGCCATAGAGGATCAGCACGTCGCCGGCGAAGCCGCCCAGCGCTTCCTCGGCCTGCGCGACCGCATGGCCGGTGCCGAGCTGTTCGACCTGTTCGACGATCTCCGCGCCCAGCGGTGTCACCGCGGCCTCGACCTGTTCGCGCCGCGCGCCGACGACGACCATCGTCCGCGCCGGTTCCAGCGCCGCGACGCTGGCCAGCAGGTGGACGAGCATCGGCCGCCCGGCGAGTCGGTGCAGCACCTTGTGCCGGTCGGATTTCATGCGGGTGCCCTGGCCCGCGGCCAGCACGATCGCAGCGAGGGAGCGTGGTGTCGTCACGTCCCCGCCCTGCCACGAACATCTTGCCAATTCCATAGCAGCGCAGGCAGACCGCGCGGCAATGACCGCGAAATCCTTCGATATCGTCGGCTTCGACCTGGACGGGACGTTGCTCGACACCAGCGGCGATCTGGCCACGGCGGTGAACCACGCGCTGGGCACGATCGGGCGCGCGCCGCTGGTCAAGACCCGCATCCGGGGCATGATCGGGCTCGGCGGACGGCACATGATGGCGCAGGCGCTGGCGGCGACCGGCGGCTGCGACGACCCGACGCTGGAGGCGACCCTACCCGCGATGTTCGATTTCTATGCCGCGCACCTGACGATCCACAGCGTACCCTATCCGGGATGTGTCGCTGCCCTCGACGCGCTTGCCGCCTGCGGGACGACGCTGGCGGTGGTGACGAACAAGCGCGAGGCATTCGCGCGACCGCTGCTGGCCGCGACCGGGCTGATCGACCGGTTCGCCTGCATCATCGGCGGCGACACGCTGGGACCGGGAATCACCAAGCCCTCGCCCGACCCGATCCGCGCGATGATCGGTCGCTGCGGTGGCGGTCGCGCGGCATTCGTCGGCGACACGATCCACGACATCGCGGCCGCCCGCGCCGCCGGAATCCCGGGTATCGCAGTGACCTTCGGCTTTCGTGACCGCCCGGTCGCGGCGCTTGGTGCCGACGCGACGATCGATCGCTACGACCAGCTTATCGCGACGCTGGCGCGCCTTTGCGCCACTTCGTCCACAGGTGGCGCGCCAGCATGAGCGGCGGCATGCGCAACACGTGCGAGCGGATGTAGAACGCCAGGCGCGTGAACGGCCGGACCGGCCGACCCCAGCCGTCGCGGGCGAGCAGGCGGCGGGTGTACAACCTGTCTGTCCACCCCACCCGTTCGTTTCGAGCGAAGTCGAGAAACACGGGTTCGGTCAACGGTTTCTCGACGTCGCTCGAAACGAACGGCGGCGGAAGGTACATCCAATCCACCAACCGCATCGCCCGCTTCAGTTCCCGCTCCAGCCCGTGCAGCCGAGCCCGTGCGACCAGCCCCGTCGTACCGAACTCGTCCAGCAGGCAGCGGACGTCCCACAGGTTGCGCAAACCGCCCGCCAGATCGCCATCGGCGAACAGATGCGCGACCGAATGCAGGATCATGTCCGGCGGACAGAGCACCCGCAGCCCGTTCTCCAGCATCACGCTGTCGGCGATCATCGCGCCTGCGTCGGGCGTGATCCGCGCGGTCAGCGGCAGAACCGTGTGGTGGACGTCGATCATCCGGTCCCGCTCGCGGTGGATCAGCGGGGGCAGCTCATGCATCCAGTGGCGATAATAGGCGTCGTCATAGGGATCGGGCTTCACCCATTCCCAGCCCGCGGCCAGCAATGCCGCCTCGACCTCGTCGATCCGGTCGCGCGGGACCAGGATATCGAGATCACCGATCGACCGTCCCCGCCCCGCCGCCAGACCGGCGGCGACATAGGCCGTCCCCTTCAGCAGCACGACCGGCACGTCGAGCGGTGCCAGTGCGCGGCGCGCCATCTCCGCCTCCCACAGCGCCAGCGTGCGGCCGTGCTCGGTGGATGCGCGAGCGGCCTCCAGTATCGCATCGGCCGCGGCGGGCTTGGGCAGGCCCGCCGACCGCTCGGCCAGCGTTCCGGCCAGCTGCTCGGCCCGCGCCATCGCGATCAGGCCGGTCCAGCCCGCACCGTCCAGCGTCGCCATGTTCGCCGGATCGCGCAACGCCCGGACCAAGGCCCCCGCATCCCTCATAGCGCCGCCCACAGCTGCTCGACCTGCGCGATCGCGCTGTCGGTGTCGGGATAGTCGATCGCCACGCCGGGCACTTCGCGGACCAGCCGGGTCAGTGCGTCGAAGCCGCGTTCGCCAAGCGCGGTGTAGTTGGTCGAAGCCTGGGTCAGGCGGACGAAGCCTTCGCTTGGTGGCACCGGACGGTCGGCAGGATCGAAGCCGTAGCGTGGGTAGAGCACCAGCGCGGGAACCGCCGGCACCGCCATCCGCGCGATCGCTGCGGCGTCCGGAACCAGATGGCGCAGGTCGCCCTTCGGCGTGGCGCTGAGCAGCGGCCCGAACCGCGCGTCCGGCACCGCCGCCTGCATCACGCCGAGGCTTTCGTTTTTCAGGCTGATCAGGCGCGGAAAGGCGTGGACCAGCCCCGTTGCGGGATCGACCAGCGCGAACTCGTCGCCCATCAGCCGCCAGCCGCGCGCCGCGAGCAGCGCCGCCAGTGTCGATTTGCCAGCCCCCGACAGGCCGGTCATGAGCACCGCCCGGCCATCGCGCTCGACCGCCGAGGCATGGAGCAGCAGGTAGCGCCGCTCGCCCAGCGCGAGTTGCAGGTTCATCGCCATCTCGGCCGCCAGTACGCCCCACGCCAGCGGCATCGGTACTGCGTCGGGCAACACGAAATCGCCCCCCAGCGTGATCGCCGGCCGCACCCACCGCCGCCACGGCCGCGCGGCGAACAGGCGGACGGTGTAATCGGCGACGCCATCGGTGGGTGCCGGATAATCGCGGTAGAGGTCGGCCAGCGCGGCGATCGGCTGCCTCCAGTCGCTGCCGATGCGGAACGACGCCGGGCCGATCTGGAGATGGTGGACGTATCTCACGCGCGCGACACCAGCCCGGCGGCTTCGAGTTCGGCAAGACGCTCGGCCAGCGCGGCGGGATCTGCGTCCGGCAGGTCGTAGGCCGCCGTCAGTTTAACCAGCAGCGCGTCGAGCGTCAGTGGCTCGACCAGTGCCTCCAGCAGTTCGGGGACCGGCGATGCGACGACATGCGTGATACCCGACGTGCGATGGTAGATCGCGGTCAGGCTGTCGAGGGCGACGATGCGCAGGGTGCGCGGGCCGGCGGCGATGTAACGATCAATGGGCATCCTTACACCCCACCGTTCGTGTCGAGTGGCGATCGAGCTTGTCGAGAGCGCGTATCGGGACAAGCGTCCGGGCCAAGGTCTCGATACGAGCCCTCGATACGCGCTGTCGCGCTACTCGGTCTCTACTCGACACGAACGGATTTGGCTGGTGGGTTTACCCCCGCGGCATCTGCAGCGAGGCGAAGCAGGTAAAGCCGCTCTGCCCGGATTGCAGCCGGCGGATGTAATTGGTGTAGGCCTTGCTGCGATCGTAATCGGTGCCCGGCAGCGTACCGCCGTTCAGCGCCGCCTTCACGTCCTGCCCCTTGAACGCGCCGCTGGCCGGCGGGAAAGCGCCGGGGGTGCCGGGATCGACCAAGGTGCCGTCGGCGGCGATGTACTTGCCCGCGCGGCCGGGATCGGGAACCGGAATCTCGCAATTGGCGACCGATCCCGCCGCCTGGGCCAGTGCCGGGCGGATCGACACGATCGCCGAGGCGCCGACCGCACCGATCATCAGCGCGCGGCGACCCGTGGTCATGCCCGTCACTCCGGCGTCTGGCTCTTGATCGTCGTTCATCGTCGTCACCCTTGCACGATCCTGCCTTTCACAATCGTAAAGCGGGCGCAAGCATCGGGCTTTCCCACCCTGTCCCACATCGGCTACGCGCACGGGCATGGGACGTCGGGCACCGATGCTGCTTGCGATGATGCTGGTCGCGGCAATGGCGATCGGCGTGTGGCTGGTGGCGCATGATGGATCGGCCACGATCATCGCGGCGGTGATCGGTACCGCCGCCGTCCTGCTCGCCGGCAGCGCCCCGGCCCCGACCTATCGCCTGGCCGGCGATATCGAGCGGGCGGACGAGCCCGGTGCCGACACATTGCTGGATGCGCTGGACGAACCGGTGGTCGTCATCGACGGTACACGAGTGGCGCGGGCCAATCGCGCCGCGCGCGCGTTGCTGGGCGACCACATCCTCGACCAGGACGTCCGGCTGGCGATCCGCCACCCCGCCGCGGCGGAACGGCTGATGCCGGGCGACGACGACAGCGCGGTCGAGCTGGTCGGGCTGGGCGCGCGCGACCAGCATTGGGTGATGCGGGTCAGGACCGCGGGCGACCACCGGCTGATCCATCTGTCCGATCGCACCGCAGGTGCCGCCGCCGACCGCATCCGCGTCGATTTCGTCGCCAATGCCAGTCACGAGCTGCGCACCCCGCTGGCCTCGCTGCTCGGTTTCATCGAGACGTTGCAGGAGGGCGCAGGCGACGATCCCGGGACTCGCGGCCGGTTCCTGTCGGTGATGAACGACGAGGCGCGGCGGATGGAGCGGCTGGTCGGCGACCTGATGAGCCTCAGCCGGATCGAGGCGGAGAAATTCCGCATCCCCGACACACCGGTCGATCTGGTCGCGCTGGCGCGGGACGTCTGCGCCGAACTGTCGGCCGGCAACGCCGTGCGGGGACAGGACCTGACAATGGCGGCGCCGGGCACCGCCGAGGTGCTGGGAGACCGCGTCCAGCTGTCGCAACTGCTCCACAATCTTGCCGGCAACGCCATGAAATACGGGCGCGCGGGCACCCCGGTGACGATCACGATCACGCGCGAGGGGGACGAGTTGATCCGCCTGTCGGTCGGCGACGAAGGCGACGGCATCCCGCCCGAACATCTGCCGCGCCTGACCGAACGCTTCTACCGCGTCGATCCCGGCCGCAGTCGTGCGGTCGGCGGCACCGGCCTGGGCCTCGCCATCGTCAAGCATATCGTCGAGCGTCACCGCGGACGACTGCAGATCGTCAGCGTGCCCGGCGAGGGCAGCACTTTCACGGTGCTGTTGCCGGGGGCGTGATTTCACGCCGCATCCTGCCCCACCGCTCGTGCCGAGCGAACAGCAACATTACGCAGGCAGAGGACGACGAAAGCCGTGACGGGACGCCCCTGTCATCACACCGTAACGAAACCGCAACAGGGGTCTGACGACACCCGGATGATTCGGTCGTGTCGGCAAAAGGGCGCGTGTGATCCGGATCGGTTCGTTGCTGGTGACGATGATGGCGCTCGCCGCGTGCAGCGGCGGCGGCACGACGCGCGACCAGATCAAGGTCGTCGGGTCCTCGACCGTCTATCCCTTCACCACCGCGGTCGCCGAGAATTTCGTGAACAGCCGCGGACTGAAGCCGCCGGTCATCGAATCGACCGGCACCGGCCCGGGCATGAAACTGTTCTGCGCCGGCATCGGGCCTCGGCACCCCGACATCGTCAACGCCAGCAGACGGATGAAGCGGAGCGAGTTCGACACCTGCCGCGCAAACGGCGTCGGCGCGGTGCTGGAGATCCAGGTCGGCACCGACGGTATCGCGCTGGCCGAATCGAACGCCGGTCCGAAGCTGCAACTGACCCGTCGTGACGTCTATCGGGCGCTGGCCGCCAACCCGGACGGCAGGCCCAACACGGCCAGGACCTGGGCCGACGTGAACCCCGCGCTGCCCGCGATCCCCATTCAGGTCTATGGCCCGCCCTCGACCAGCGGAACACGCGACGCCTTTGCCGAACTGGTCATGATCCCGGCCTGCGAGGCGGCGAACCCCAGCGCCAAAGCGCTGAAGGACCGCGACAAGGACGCGTTCGACGACATCTGCACCAAGCTGCGCGATGACGGGGCCTATGTCGACAAGGGCGAGAATGACAATCTGATCGTCCAGAACCTGTCGACCAACCCGAATGCGATCGGCATCTTCGGCTACAGCTATCTGGAGGAGAATGCCGCGACGTTGCACGGCGTGCCGCTGGATGGCGTCACGCCGACCTATGCGACGATCGCGAACGGCAGTTATCCCGGCGCGCGCGCGCTCTACATCTACGTCAAGAAGGCGCATCTGCGCGCGGTTCCGGGGTTGAAGGCGTTCCTGACGGACTATGCCGCGGCATGGGCACCGGACGGACCGTTGGTGAAGCGCGGCCTGATCGCCGCATCGCCCGCGATCCGTGCGCGGGCCGCGGCGATCGCGGCCGGGGGCATCCCCCTCGACCCCGGGCAGTTGCACTAGGATGGGACCATTCGCCCTCCTGTTCGTGATCGCGGGCCTCGGCCTGATCGCGTGGCTGACCGCAAAGGCGCGGGTCGTCGCGCTGTCGGCGCGATCGGGCACACGGCCCGCGTCGCTGCCGGGCCAGCATGCGGCATATGTCATGCTCTGGACGGTCGTGCCCGCGCTGCTGTTCGTCGCGACATGGGCGGCGATCAGCCCGTCACTGGTAACGCAGGCCGCGCTGGCAGATCCGGCGGCGCGCGTCCTGCCCGTCACCGGCTATGACCGCACCGCCATCCTCGACGAAGCGCGCAGCCTGGCGGCGGGCAGTGCATACGGCGCGTTCTACACCCAGTCGGAGGCGCTGGCGCCGGCCTTTGCCGCCGCCGGTGCGAAGTATCGCTGGATCGGCGCGGTCGTCGCGTTGCTGCTCGGCTTCGCGGGCGGAGCCTTTGCCTATGCCCGCGTCACGCCAGCGTTTCGCGCGCGGACGCGGGTCGAGCGCGGGGTGATGCTGATGCTGCTGGTCGCGTCGCTGATCGCGATCCTGACGACGCTCGGCATCTTCCTGAGCCTCGTCTTTGAAAGCATACGGTTTTTCAGCGTCGTACCGGTCACCGACTTCCTGTTCGGCACGACCTGGAGCCCGCAGATCATCAGTGCGCGGGATCCCGGTGCCTCGCTCGGCGCGGTGCCGCTGTTCTGGGGCACCTTCTTCATCGGCGCGGTCATCGCGATGATCGTGGCGATCCCGTTCGGGCTGATGAGCGCCATCTACCTAACCCAATATGCCAGCCCGCGCCTGCGCCGCTGGATGAAGCCGACGCTGGAAATGCTCGCGGGCGTACCGACCGTGGTCTACGGCTATTTCGCCGCACTCACCGTCGGCCCGGCGGTCCGCCAGGTCGCCGTCGCGCTGGGCATGCCCTATGCCAGTTCCGAAAGCGCGTTGTCCGCCGGCCTCGTCATGGGCGTCATGATTATCCCGTTCGTGTCGTCGATGGCCGACGATTCGATCGCCGCCGTCCCCTCCTCGATGCGTGACGGCAGTCTTGCGATGGGGGCGACCGCGAACGAGACGATCCGGCGGGTGCTGCTCCCCGCCGCGCTGCCCGGCGTCGTCGCAGGCGTATTGCTCGCGGTCAGCCGCGCGATCGGCGAGACAATGATCGTCGTCATGGCGGCATCCGGTGCCGCGACGATCACGCTCAATCCGTTCGAGAGCGCGACGACGGTCACCAAGCAGATCGTCGATCTGCTGACCGGCGAGGCGGAGTTCGACAGCCCCAAGACGCTCGCCGCCTTTGCGCTGGGCCTGACCTTGTTCGTCATCACCTTCCTGCTGAACATCGTCGCGCTGCAGGTCGTGAAGAAATATCGCGAAGCCTATGACTGAGCGTCCGCCCACCCACTGGCGCAGCAGCGCGATGCAGAAGCGCATCCGCCGGCGTTACGCCGCGGAACGCCGTTTCCGCGCGGCCGGCTTGTTCGCCGTCGTGATGTCTGCGGGGTTCCTCGCGTTCCTGCTGGTCACGATGATCGGCAACGGGGTGCGCGGGTTCCAGCGGACCGAGGTAACGCTGTCGATCGACTTCCAGGCGCTGAACCTGGCCGTCACGCGGGCGCAGCTGGCCGGTCCGGCGGCCGACCTGGCGATCGCCGGAGCGGGGTTGCAGGGCGCGGTCGGACGCGCGGCCGAACAGGCGTTCGGCGACGGCGGATCGGATTACATCGCCGACACCGCCTGGTTGAAGGTCCGCGACGCGATCAAGGCGGACCCGACGATCCTCGCGACCCGCGCGGCGATCCCCGTCCCCGCCTCGACCGGCATCGACGCCGCCGCCCGCTGCGACGGCGCGGTGGCCGACGAAGCGGTCGTCGCGCGGCTCGATTCGCTCAGGCTGATCCGCACCGGCTTCAATACCGACTTCCTGACCGGCGCCGACGCGACCGATCCCGGCGCGGTCGGCATCTGGGGCGCGCTCAAGGGATCGTTGATGACGATGCTCGTCACGCTGATGCTGGCCTTTCCGGTCGGTGTGCTGTCGGCGATCTACCTCGAGGAATATGCGCCGAAGAACCGCTGGACCGACCTGATCGAGGTGTCGATCAACAATCTGGCCGCCGTCCCGTCGATCATCTTCGGGCTTCTGGGCCTCGCGGTATTCCTCGGCACGTTCGGCCTGCCGCGATCGGCCCCGATCGTCGGGGGCATGACGCTGGCGCTGATGATCATGCCGGTGATCGTCATCGCCGGGCGCAACGCGATCAAGGCGGTGCCCCCATCGATCCGCGACGCCGCGCTGGGCATCGGCGCCAGCCGCATCCAGGTCGTGTTCCACCACGTCCTGCCGCTCGCGCTGCCCGGCATACTGACCGGCACGATCATCGGCATGGCCCGCGCGCTGGGCGAAACCGCGCCGCTGCTGATGATCGGGATGCGCGCGTTCATCGCCGCCCCGCCGCAGGGGTTCAGCGATCCCGCCACCGTCCTTCCGGTCCAGATCTTCCTGTGGTCGGACGAGGTCAGCCGCGGCTTCGTCGAAAAGACCAGCGCCGCGATCGTCGTGCTGCTCGTCTTCCTGCTCGCCATGAACGCGGCCGCCATCTACCTTCGCAACAGATTCGAGACCCGCTGGTGACCACCAAACTTTCCGCGAAGAATGTGAATGTCTGGTACGGGCAGAAACAGGCGGTGCGCGACGTGTCGATCGACATGTCGATGGATCAGGTGACGGCGTTCATCGGACCCAGCGGCTGTGGCAAATCGACGTTCCTGCGCACACTCAACCGCATGAACGACACAATTCCGATCGCGCGGGTGACGGGTGACATCACGCTGGATGGCGAGGATATCTATTCGCCCGCGATGGACGTGGTCCAGCTGCGCGCGCGTGTCGGCATGGTGTTCCAGAAGCCCAATCCCTTCCCCAAGTCGATCTTCGAGAACGTCGCCTATGGCCCGCGCATCCATGGCCTCGCGGGTTCGAGGGCCGAGATGGCGGCCATCGTCGAGCGATCGCTGAAACGCGCCGGGCTGTGGGACGAGGTCAAGGATCGCCTCGACGACAGCGGCACGGCCTTGTCCGGTGGTCAGCAGCAGCGGCTGTGCATCGCCCGCGCGATCGCCGTCGATCCCGAAGTCATCCTGATGGACGAACCGTGCAGCGCGCTCGATCCGATCGCGACCGCGCGGATCGAGGAACTGATCGCCGATCTGCGCGGGAAATACGCCATCGTGATCGTGACGCACAACATGCAGCAGGCCGCGCGGGTCAGCCAGCGCACCGCGTTCTTCCACCTGGGCGAACTGGTCGAATACGGCCTGACCGACGAGATCTTCACCGCGCCGCGACAGGCGCGGACGAAGGATTACATCACGGGGCGTTATGGTTGAGCATGTGGCCTCGCCCCACTCCACACCGTTCGTGTCGAGTAGAGATCGAGCGAAGTCGAGAGCTCCTCTCGAGACAGACTTCTCGATACGCCGTCTCGACAAGCTCGACGGCTACTCGAAACGAACGAATAGTTTTTTCGTCCTGCGGTCGAAAGGATAGCTGATGCCCACCGGCCAGGAACATACCGTCAAGGCGTTCGACGCCGACATCGGCCAGATCCGCGGGCTCATCAGCCAGATGGGCGGGCTGGCGGAAGAAGCGCTCGCCGACGCGATGACCGCGCTCAGCCGCGGCGACGCCAGGCTGGCGAAACAGGTTCGCGCCAAGGACAAGGCGATCGACGCGATCGAGCATGAGGTCGAGAAGCTGGCCGTCCGCGTCATCGCGCTGCGCGCACCGATGGCCGATGATCTGCGCGAGGTCGTCGCCGCGCTGAAGATCGCGGCCGTCATCGAGCGGATCGGCGACTATGCGAAGAACATCGCCAAGCGCGTCGACGCGATCCACACCGGGCCCGACCGGATCGAGGCGATATCGATCCTGCCCGCGATGGCGAACCTCGCCAGCGACATGGTCCGCGACGTGCTGGACGCCTTCGCCCGCCGCGATGCCGCGGCCGCGATCGAGGTCCATCGCCGCGACCAGGCGCTCGACGATTTCTACAATTCGATCTTCCGTGTGCTGCTGACCTTCATGGCGGAAAACCCCAAGACGATCAGCGAGGTCGCGCACCTGTTGTTCGTCGCCAAGAACATCGAACGCATCGGCGACCACGCCACCAACGTGGCCGAGATGGTCTATTTCGCCGCGACCGGCCGCTACATGGCCGACATCGAAACTGCAGGAGACCCGCTGTGAACCGCGCCAAGATGCTGCTGGTCGAGGACGATCCCGCGCTGGCCGAACTCGTATCCTGGAATTTCCGCCGCGAGGATTTCGAGGTGCGCCATACGCCCGATGGCGAGGAGGCGCTGCTGCTCGCGCGTGAGGCGGCACCCGATATCGTCCTGCTCGACTGGATGATCGAGGGCGGCATTTCCGGGCTGGAAGTGTGCCGCCAGCTGCGCCGCGCGCCCGCCACACAGAACGTGCCGATCATCATGCTGACCGCGCGCGGCGAGGAGGAGGATCGCGTCCGCGGCCTCGAAACCGGCGCCGACGATTACGTCACCAAGCCCTTTTCCCCCCGCGAACTGATCGCCCGCGTCCATGCCGTCCTGCGCCGCGTCCGGCCGGCACTGGCGGGCGAGACGCTGAGCTATGGCGACCTCGAGATGGACACCGTCGGGCACAAGGTGAAGCGCGGCGGCGTCGGCGTCGCACTGGGGCCGACCGAATTCCGCCTGCTCAAGCATTTCCTCGAACATCCCGGCTGGGTGTTCTCTCGCGAACGCCTGCTCGACGCGGTGTGGGGGCATGATTCGGATATCGAGGCGCGAACGGTGGACGTCCACATCCGGCGGCTGCGCAAGGCGGTCAACCTGGATGGCCTGCCCGACATCATTCGGACGGTGCGGTCGGCGGGCTATGCGCTCGATTCGGGGGTCTGACGGTTCATCTGGCCGACGAGCCGAGCGGCAATTCGGTTCGGGACGGAAACGACTCCTCCGCTTCTGCGTTACCCGGTCCGACGCACATCTGATGCGCCCGATGAACGATTAGGAGCATGGCCCGATGAAAGCCCTTCTATTGGCAAGCGCGCTTGCCTTCTGCGGCACCGCCGCGATCGCGCAGGACATGACGACCCCGCCCCCGCCCCCGGCCGCGGACGCACCTGCCGCGCCGCAGACGCCGCCGCCGCCGCCCGCGGACGCACCGCCACCCGCCGCCGCCGATGCGCCGATGCCGCCGCCCCCGCCAGGTCCGCCGCCCCCGCCGCCCGCTCCGATGGCCGATGGAACGACACCGGCGGGCGGATATCAGCCGGCCGGACCTCCGCTCGCGGCTCCGCTCCAGCCCGGACAGCAGGTGATCTTCCAGCCGTCGCAGTCGCCGTCGCAGGCCTATCCGCCTCCGGCACCGCTGCAGAGCTATCCGATCTGCAAGAAGGGCCAGACCGACAAGTGCCGCCAGCGCGGCGGCTGATCGATCCGACCTGACGATATGGCGGGCGCGGCTTCCATGCGGAGGTCGCGCCCGCTGCTTTTCAGGCGCGGTTTCCCGGCCTAATCGCATGTCCGAACGCAATGATTCGGAGAGCATCATGACCATCAGTTTTGAAGGCAAGGTCGCCATCGTCACCGGCGCGGGCGGTGGCCTGGGGCGGGCCTATGCCCTCGATCTCGCGCGGCGCGGGGCAAGGGTGGTGGTCAACGACCTCGGTGCATCGCGCGACGGCACCGGCCATTCGGACGCGGCGCTGAAGGTGGTCGAGGAGATCGAGGCCGCCGGCGGCACCGCGATGTCGAACGGCGGCAGCGTCACCGACTATGCCCAGATGGTCGAGATGGTCGCCAAGGCGAAGGAAGCGTTCGGCGGCGTTCACATCCTCATCAACAACGCCGGCGTCCTGCGCGACAAGAGCTTCGCCAAGATGGAGCCGGAGGATTTCGCCTTCGTCGTCGATGTCCACCTCAACGGATCGGCCAACTGCACGAAGGCGGTTTGGGACACGATGCGCGAACAGGCCTATGGCCGGATCCTGATGACCGCGTCGTCGACCGGGCTGTACGGCAATTTCGGGCAGGCGAACTACGGCGCGGCGAAGCTGGGTCTTGCCGGCCTGACCAAGACGCTGGCGCTGGAAGGCGCGAAGTACAACGTCCGCGTCAACACGATCGCGCCGACCGCGGGCACGCGGATGACGCAGGATATCTTCCCGCCAGAGGCCTTCGCGCTGTTCACGCCCGACGCCGTCGCCCCGGCGGCGGTGTATCTGGTCAGCGATGACGCGCCCACCAACATGATCGTCGGTGCCGGCGCGGGCGTGTTCCAGGCCGCGTACGTGACGCTCACGCAGGGCGCGCGGTTGCAGGGCGATGATCTGTCGGCGGAAGGAATCGCCGCGCACTGGGCCGAGATCACCGACCGCACCGGCGAGATCGTGCCGCAGTCCGGATCCGAACAGGCGATGACGATCATGGCCAAATTGCAGGGCTGAAGGCTGCTCCTGCACTGTATTGCAACACCAACACACACGTGGTAGCCTCCCCGGACAGGGAGAACGAAACCATGTATAGCGAACAGGACCTGCGCGGTGCCGTCGAAGCCGGGGCGATCACGCCCGAGGCGGCTTCGGCACTGCGCAATCATATCGCCGCCATTCGCGCGACGCCAACGGTCGATGAAGAGCATTTCCGCCTGCTGACGGGCTTCAACGACATCTTCGTCGCGATCGCCAGCGTGTTGCTGCTCAGCGCGCTCGGCTGGATCGGCGGGTGGGCGTGGGCACCGCTCGGCGGTGTCGCGGTGGCGATCGGGGCGTGGGGGCTCTCCGAATATTTCACGCGCGCGCGCCGCATGGCGCTGCCCAGCATCATCCTGCTGCTCGCCTTCGTCGGTGGCGTCGCGGCGTCGATGATCGGCCTGATCGCCGAAAACGGCGACGCGCTGGAGGCGTGGATCGATTCGATGAAGGGCAATGAACAGCTGCAATATGCCGTCGTGGGCGGGATCGGCGCGGTGGTTGCCGGTATCACGGCGGGCGCAGCGTGGCTGCACTGGCGCCGGTTCATGGTGCCGATCACGGTCGCCGCCGGCGCGGTCGCGGTCGTCGCGGTCGTGATGGCGCTGATCCTGGGCCTCGTCCCCGGGGCCAAGGATGCGATCTACCCGATGGTGCTGGTCGCCGGCATCGCGATGTTCGCCTTCGCCATGCGCTGGGACATGAGCGACCTTGAGCGCACGACGCGGCGCAGCGACGTCGCCTTCTGGCTGCACCTGACCGCCGCGCCGATGATCGCGCATTCGGTGTTCAACATGCTCGGCATCTTCGACCACGCCATCGGCGCGGGCATGGCGGTGGTCGTATTGGCGCTCTACATCGCTTTCGCCTTCGTCGCGCTGGCGGTCGATCGCCGTGCCTTGCTGGTGTCGAGCCTGGCGTACGTGCTCTACGCGCTGTTCTCGCTGTTCCAGACGGCCGGCGCGGTCGAATTGTCGGCGGCGTTCACCGGGCTGGTGATCGGGTCGGCGCTGCTGCTGCTGTCCGCCTTCTGGCATACGGCACGCGGGTTCGCGGTCGGCCTGCTCGGCGGCTTGCGCAGCAATCTGCCACCGGTGCAGCAGCCGAAGCTGGCGCACGCGTAGTTCCCCAATTCACCTCCGTTCGCCCTGAGCGAAATCGACGGGCACCCCTCCACAAGGTGCTGCGACTTCGCTCAGCACGAACGGGTGAGTGAAACCGGCCCTATTCCTCCACCAGCTTCATCAGCCGGCGTTCAACCGGGGCCAGCACGGGACCCAGTTCATGCCCGCGTTTCACCACGGCGCCATGTTCGCCGACCAGCGCCCACATTCCCTGCCGATTGCGCAGGTCGGGTCGCTTCTCGATGCGGAATTCGGGGCGTTCGGCGGCGCGGCGGAAGGCGGCGAAGATCGCGGCGTCGCGACCCAGTTCGATCGCATAGTCCCGCCAGTGTCCCGCCGCGACCATGCGGCCGTACAGGTCGAGGATGCGCGTCAGTTCAACGCGATCGAAGCCGATCTGGCTGGGTTTGCCGAGACTCGACGGGAACGGCGTGACGATACCCATCAGGCGCGGTTCTGCTCCTTGGGCGCGGCCGACGCGCGATCGAGCTTCAGTTTCAGCAGGTCGATCTCGGCGCGCATCGCCTCCAGCTTGGCGGCCACCGGCTCGACCAGTTCGCTGCACGGCGTGCCATAGGGGACGAAATCGCGCTGGTACGTCGTCGCCTCGACCAAGGTCTGGCGGGCCGGGATGCCGACCATTGTCGCGCCGGGCGGCACCTCCTTCGTGACGACGGCATTCGCGCCGATCCGTGCACGGTCGCCGACCAGGATTGGTCCGAGCACCTGCGCGCCCGACCCGACGATCACGCCGTCGCCGATGGTCGGATGCCGCTTGCCCGCGACGCCGTTGTCGGGGCTGGTACCGCCCAGGGTCACGCATTGATAGATCGTCACGTCGTCGCCGATGATTGCGGTCTCACCGATGACGGTGAAGCCGTGGTCGATGAAGAAATTGCGCCCGATCGTCGCGCCGGGATGGATGTCGATCGCGGTCAGGAACCGCGAGAAATGGTTCACGAACCGCGCGAGGAAGAACAGGTCGGCCCGGAACAGGGAATGCGCGACGCGGTGCAGGCCGAGCGCGAGTACACCTGGATACAGCAGGATTTCCCAGCGCGACCGCGGGGCGGGATCGCGGGCCTTGATCGAATCGAGATAGTCCACCAGTCGCGACATCGTGTGCGTATTCCCCTTGGTCGGCAGGATGTAGGCGCAGGCGCAACCGATTTCCAGCACGGGCACGGCTCGGCTTGGCGTCGGCAAAGCCTATCTGTCTTGTCGGCATTGCGCTGGCCCGGCATGGTCGTGAATGCGAAGACAGCCAAGGGACGTGCATGCTCGAAGGAATCGACTGGTCGGCAGTGGCGACGTTCGCGGCGGTCGGGTTCGCCGCGCAGATCGTCGACGGTGCGCTGGGCATGGCGTTCGGCGTCATTTCCAGCACGCTGCTGGTCAGCGTGCTGGGCGTCCCCCCGGCGACCGCGTCGGCCAGCGTCCATCTGGTCGAATGCTTCACCACCGGTGTGTCGGGGATCAGCCACGCGATCCACAAGAACGTGAACTGGAGGCTGTTCTGGCGGCTGGTGATCCCCGGTGTCATCGGCGGCGTGACGGGGGCGTATCTGCTGACCTCGCTCGACGCGTCGGTGACACGGCCGTTCGTCATGACCTATCTCGCGGCGATCGGCGTGTACCTGCTGGTCCGCGCGTGGCGGTTTCCGTCGAAGTCGTACAGCGAGCCCAAGATCATCGCCCCGCTGGGCCTCGCCGGCGGTTTCCTGGACGCGGCTGGCGGCGGCGGCTGGGGTCCGGTCGTCACGTCGAACCTGCTCGTCCAGGGGGCCGAGCCGCGCTACACGATCGGCACCGTCAACAGCGTCGAGTTCTTCCTGACGACGGCGGTGTCGGCAACGTTCATCGCCAATCTGGGCTTCGGCGCATTTACCACCGCGGTCGTCGGCCTGCTGATCGGCGGCGTCGCGGCGGCGCCGTTCGGGGCGATCATCGCCAAGCGCGTCCCCACGCGCGCGTTGCTGACGATGGTCGGCATCGTCCTGACCATCACCAGCATCTACAGCCTGTATCGCGCGCTGGGATAGGCCGAGCGTCCCGTTCGTTTCGAGCGCAGTCGGGACACCGTCACGGAGGCTGGCTTGGCCGTTTCTCGACTATGCTCGAAACGAACGGCGGAGAGGCAATTCAGATTCCCGGGTTGATGCCCTAAACGGTGGCGATGAGCACCTATCTGCCGACCCTGAAACAGCTGCAATATCTGGTGGCGTTGCGCGACATCGGCCATTTCGGGCGCGCGGCGGAAAGCTGTTTCGTCACGCAATCGACGCTGTCGGCGGGCATCCGCGAGCTGGAGACGCTGATCGGCATCACGCTGGTCGAACGCACCCGCCGCGTCGTGCGCTTCACCCCGCTGGGCGACCGGATCGTGGACAAGGCGCGGCGTGTGCTGCGCGAGGCGGACGAACTGGGCGACATGGCGCGCGCAGCGGGCAATCCGCTGACCGGCGACATGCGGATGAGCGTGATCCCGACGATCGCGCCGTTCATGCTCCCGCGCATCCTGCCGCGCCTGCGCCGCGACTATCCCGACCTGAAACTCTACCTGCGCGAGGAACCGAGCGGGGCGGCGTGCGAGGGACTGCACCAGGGCCGTGCCGACTGCGTGTTGCTGGCCCTCCCCTATGTCTGCGGCGACGTCGAGATCGCGCCGCTGTTCGACGACCGTCTGTTCCTGGCCTATCCCGAGGGCGAATTGACGCCGCCCGCCCACGGCGTACGGCCGAGCGAGATCGACGAGAGCCGGCTGCTGCTGCTCGAGGACGGGCATTGCCTGAAGGACCACGCGCTGGCCGCCTGCAATCGGCCGGAGATCCGCGCGGAGGCGACGATGCTGGGCACGTCGCTGCACACGATCGTCCAGATGGTCGACAATCGCCTGGGCGTCACGATCCTGCCGCGCATGGCGATCGCGTCGGGGATCTTGGAGGGTACGAACGTCGCCGCGACGCCGCTCGCCGCCGACAACCCGACGCGCGGCATCGCGCTGGTGTGGCGCAAGGGCAGCCCGCGGGAAAAGGATTTCCGGTTGCTGGCGGAGTTGCTGCTGGCGGAAGGGGTGTGAAGAACAGCTGCCCCATCCATCGTCATCCCCGCGAAGGCGGGAATGACCAAAACTCGTCCTACCGCCACTTGTCCGCCGCTGCGGCATCCCCGGCGCGCGCCTCGACCCAGCGCTCGCCGTCGCCCAGCACCTCCCGCTTCCAGAACGGCGCGTCGGTCTTCAGTCGGTCGATGACACTCGCGCACGCCTCCAGCGCGGCGCCACGGTGGCGCGCCGTCGTCGCGACGAACACGACGCGGTTGCCCGGTGCCATCGGTCCGACGCGATGGATCACCGTCACGCCGAGCAGATCCCACCGCGCGACCGCGGCTTCCGCCACGGCGGTCAATGCCGCTTCGGTCATGCCGGGATAATGTTCCAGCTCCAGCATCGCAACGCCATCGTCGGCACGGACCAGCCCGGTGAAGCTGGCCACTGCCCCCGCCCCGTCGCCCTCGGCCGCGACCAGCGCCGCCGCGACGTCGATCGGATCGCGCTGCACGACGATGCGGATCATCCGCCGGTCACCGGGGGAAAGATCGCGATCTCGCCTGCACCGGCGATCGGCGCATCGAGTGGCACGAACGCCTGATCCACCGCGGCCCGCAGCCGCTCGCGATCGGCGAAGGCGGCGGCATGCGCCGCGCTGGATGCGGCCAGCCAGTCGAGCAGGTCGGCGACCGTCTCGACCTCGGCGGGCGGATCGACTGTCTCGCTTCCGCGACCGACGCCCTCACGCACCCACGCGAAATACAGCATCTCGATCCGCATCAGCTGTCCATGTGCTTCAGGCCGATGCGCAGATAGTCCCAGCCGGTCACCAGCGTCAGGACCGCCGCCCCCCACAGGCACACCAGCCCGGTCGCCTTGACGAAGGCAAGGGCCGGCAGCGCCCCGGCCAGGATCAGCGCGCCGAGCGCCACGAGCTGCAGCGCGGTCTTCCACTTCGCCAGCTGCGACACCGGCACCGACACCTGGATGCCGCCCAGGAATTCGCGCAGGCCCGACACCATGATCTCGCGCAGCAGGATGACCATCGCCGCGATCAGGTGGACGCCGGTGATGATCGCGCGATCCTCGAACCGCGTACCGACCAGCATCAGGATGACGGCGGCGATCATGATCTTGTCGGCGATCGGGTCGAGGAACTGGCCGAGCTTCGATACCGTACCCTGCGCGCGCGCCAGATAGCCGTCGAAATAATCGGTGATGCCCATCAGGCAGTAGAGCGCGAATGCACACGCATATCCCGCCTCCCACTGCGGCCACCACAACAGTGCGACCAACAGCGGCACGGTGACGATCCGCGACAGCGTCAGGAGGTTGGGAAGAGTCAGCATCTTGCAAGGGGACTTAGGCGCGGTGCGGGTGGAGAGCAACGTGTGCCCGCGACCGGAAAGTCTCGTACTCCGGCGAAGGGCGAAGCGTTGGCGATCGCGCGCCTGTCCTTGCCAACGCTCCGGCCTTCGTCGAAGCAAGACAGAGTGGCGACGCCACGTTCACCAAACCCCGCTTCCCCCTCCCCCATCCCTCCGCTATGCCGCACCGCAGTCGCAACGGCCGAGGCGCGTACCCCATGTTCAATGCCCTCGGGCTCCTGAAGGAGCGGCGGTTCCTGCCGCTGTTCGTCACCCAGTTCCTCGGCGCGTTCAACGACAATCTGTTCAAACAGGTGATGGTGCTGTTCGCCACCTACCAGATCTTCAACGATCCCAACGTCGAACTGCATTTCACCGCGCTGACGACCGGCCTGGCGATCCTGCCGTTCTTCGTGCTGTCCGCCCTGTCCGGCCAGCTGGCCGACACGTTCGACAAGTCGCGGATCATCCGTATTGTCAAGACCGCGGAGATCTTCATCATCGTGTTCGGCTCGGCCGGGCTGATGGTCGCCAACGCCGGCTACAGCAACCTGGGCCTGGGCATGATGCTGGGCGCCGTGCTGATGCTGGGCATGCATTCGACCTTCTTCGGTCCGATCAAGTATGCGATCCTGCCGCAGCATCTGGAGGATCACGAGGTGCTGGGCGGCACCGGGCTGGTCGAGGCGGCGACCTATATCTCGATCCTGGGCGGCACGATCCTGGCCGGATTCATCTATCACGATGCGCCGCTGACCGCGCTGGTGGCGATCGCGGTTGCGCTGATCGGCTGGTTCACCGGCCGCATGGTGCCCACGGCACCGCGCGTGGGTCCCGAACTGAAGATCAACTACAATCCCGTCACCGCATCGTGGCGGCTCATCGCGGCGACGATGCACATCCGCCGGCTGTTCCTTGCGATCCTGGCGATCAGCTTCTTCTGGACGATCGGCAGCGTGTTGATCGTCATCTTCCCACCACTGGTGAAGCACGTGCTGACCGCCGATGCGCGGGTGGCGAGCCTGATGACGGCGATCTTCTCGGTCGGCGTGGCGATCGGCTCGGTCGCGATCAACGCGATGCTGCGCGGCAAGATATCGGCGCGCTATTCGCCTGCATCGGTGCTCGTGATGGCTGCGTTGGTCGTCGCCTTCTCGTTCGAGGCGCGCACCTTCATCCCCGCCCCCCCGGGCCAACTCTACGGCGTCGTCGATTTCATGACGCATCCCCAGTCGCTGCTGGTGGTGGCGACGCTGTTCGCGATCGCGGTGGCCGGGGGCATGTTCGTCGTGCCCCTGTACGCATTCCTGACGACGACGGTGACCAAGGACCAGACCGCCCGCACCGTCGCGGCGAACAATGTCGTCAACGCCGGGGCGATGACGGTCGGCGCAGCGGCGGTGATGGTGCTCGGCGGACTGGGCATCCAGCCCGAGGACATGCTGCTGCTGGTCGCGGCGATGTGTCTGGTGTCGGCCTGGCTGGCGCAGAAGCTGCACCGCGCCTGCGACTGACAGGGTCCTACGCGAGGAAGGTGTAGAAACAGACGAAGAATGCAGTGAAGCTGAGCGCGAACAGCTTCAGATCGCTGTCGTCGCTCTTCACCTCGACCATGCGCTGCATCGGCAGCGACTGGCGGAATGGATGCCTGCGGACCTCGTCGGTCATAACCAGATAGCGCCTCTTCATGGGGGCAGTTAACGCGCCGTTTACGATTCCGGCCAGCGGCATTGATGGTTAAGACCGTCCTGCTTCGGCACGTCATCCGGTTAACGGAGATTGGTGGCTGTCATGGTTGCGCTCCCATCATCGACCCAGCCCCCTTGCCGACCACCGGTGTCATCTGTATGTCTTGTTTCTGATACCGGTGTCATGACCGGGTGAAAGAGCGACACGAGTCGCCGGAACGACTGTGGGGAGGAGCGGATTTGGGAGCGCAGCGCGCCCTTTGCGACACGAACGCGTGGACCGGGCCGACGCCCGCCGGGATCGACCGGCGGACGATGCTCGCCCGCGCAGCCGCCGCGTCCGCCGTGCTCGCCCTGCCCGTCCCTGCTCTTGCGCGCCCCCGGGCCGACGTCACCGTATCGACCCGCGCGGCATCCGGCCATGTCCCGACGCTGGCCGCAGCCCTGGACCTCGCGCGCGCCGCGCGCCGACCGTTCCGCATCCACCTGAGCGCGGGCACGTGGCGCGAGAAGCTGACGATCGACACCCCCGGCGTGATGATCTTCGGCGATGGCCCCGCCAGCATCCTGACCCATGGCACCGCCGCGGGGCACCGCCGTCCCGACGGCCAGCGCTGGGGCACCGGCGGATCGGCGACGCTGACCGTGACCGCGCCCGACGTCACGCTCTCCGGCCTGACGATCGCCAATGATTTCGATTATCTGACCGACCAGCGCATACAGGCGAGCGGCGGTGCGCAGGCGGTGGCGCTGGCGTTCTTCACCGGCGCGGACCGCAGCGTCGTGCGCGACTGCCGGATCGACGGCTATCAGGACACGTTCTACCTGCGCGAGGGCAGCGCGTGGATCGAACGCTGCCGCATTTCCGGCGGCACCGATTTCATCTTCGGCGGCGCTGCCGCGCGGTTCCACGCCTGCGAGATCGTCAGCCGCAAAGTTGCGGGCGATATCGCCGGCTTCGTCGCAGCACCCAGCACACCGGCGGTCCAGCCGGTCGGGCTGGTCTTCACCGACTGCCGCCTGACGCGCGAGGCCGGTTTGGCCGACGGGTCGGTCTATCTCGGACGGCCGTGGCGCGCGGGCGGCAACATGGCGCTGACCGGATCGGCCGCGTTCGTGCGCTGCTGGATGGACGCGCACATCGCCCGGGATGGCTGGACCAGCATGGGATATACCGCACCCGACGGGCAGCGTACGCAACTGACGCCGCAGGAGGCGCGACTGGTCGAGTTCGCCAGCCGCGGCCCAGGTGCCGGCCCGGCCGCCGCCACGCGCCGCATCATCGACGCCCGCGCCGCACGGGCGCTGACGCACGCAACCGAATTCACGGACTGGCGATCGCGCGCATGACGCGACGCCGCACACAGGGAGGGATCCAATGAAGCTGTCCACCACGACGCGCACCTGCGCGACATCGACGCTGGCGATCGCCGTCGCGGCATTGATCGGCGCGACGCCGGCGCTGGCGCAGGACGCGTCGAACCCGCCGCAGCGCCCCGCGACGCCGAACAACGCGCCGCAGCCGACGGTCGATTCCAACCAGATCGCGCCCGGGCCGGAAGCGACGCCGCAGACCGAAACCGCGACCGACGCACCCGATTCCGCAAGCGGCGACATCGTCGTCACCGGCTACCGCGCGGCGCTGCAGAGCGCGATCTCGACCAAGCGTGAATCGATCGTGCAGGTCGATGCGATCAATGCCGAGGATATCGCCGACTTTCCCGACGCCAACCTGGCCGAGTCCCTGCAACGCCTGCCCGGCGTGTCGATCGACCGCGACAACGGCGAGGGTCGCGGCATCACCGTCCGCGGTCTGGGCGGCGATTTCAACCGCACCCGGCTGAACGGGCTGGAGGCGCTGGCGACCGCCGGATCGAACGACGCCGGCACCAGCCCGAACCGCAGCCGCAGCTTCGACTACAATACCTTTGCCTCCGAACTGTTCAGCTCGCTGAAGGTGCAGAAGACGCCGTCGGCGGAAACCGACGAAGGCTCGCTCGGCGCGACGATCGACCTGCAGACCGGACGCCCGTTCGATTACAAGAAGTCGACGGTCGCGCTGTCGACCGAGGGCAGCTATCAGAAGAATTCGGGCAAATGGTCGCCGCGCATCGCGGGGCTTGCCTCCACCCGGTTCGCCGGCGGCGACATGGGCATCCTGATCTCGGGCGCCTATTCCAAGGCGGAAAACGAACTCGATCAATATGCGCGGCAGGCGGGCCAGTCGGACTATCTGTATCGCAGCGCCGATTTCCTGGGGAACGAGAACCCGCAGCGCGCCGGCTTCTCCGCACCGGTCGGCACCAGCTTCGGCACCGCCATCACCAATCCGGACGCGATCGCATTCCAGACCGGTTCGGATCCGCTCGCCTATGCCAAGCTCTACCCCGGCGCGCCGTACAACACGCCCGGGCGCTTCGACGATTCGCTGGTGCGCATCCCCGCGCTGACGACACTGCAGCAGCAGGACGTGAAGAACGAGCGGATCGGCATCACCGGTTCGTACCAGTGGCAGATCTCGAACCGCACGTTGCTCAGCATCGACGGCGCCTATTCGCGGTTCAAGAACCGCAGCACCAACAATCAGGTGTCGTCGGTCGGCCTGAACCGCAACAACACCAATGCGACGTACAACACCGCGACCAACACGCTGACCCCGACGGCGGCGCGCGCGCTGTATCCGGGCCTGTGCGTTCCCGCGGCGGGCAGCGACATCCTGCCCGCGCAGGATTGCGGCACCGAACTCTATGGCAGCACACCTGCTTTCGCGACCGCGTTCGACGCGACGGGCACACGTGTCGCGTCGGTGCTGGGCAATGCGGCGGTGACCGCGGGCGGCATATCGCCGGCCAACGCCAACATCTTCTCGTCGAACCCGTTCAACCTCGACCCCTATGATTACTACAACAACCCGAATTCGGTCGGCTACATACCCAGCAGCAACCGGTTGGCGTTCCGCGGGCAGCTGATCGGCCGCCCGGCGGTCGATGTGCTCGACGCCAATGTGACCAACGGCGTCGCCGACTATCTGGTGCTGCGCAACGTCGATTTCCGGTCGGCCGCGGACCAGAGCGAGTATACTACAGAGTTCAAGCAGGGCTCGATCAACCTGGCGCATGAATTCACCGACAATTTCAAGGCGGTGTTCATCGGCGGCATGTCGGAATCGACCAACCATACGCAGGGGTTGCTGGTCGAGTTCAACCGCATGGATAGCCCCGGCAACTTCGTCTATGACGAACGCGACGGCGGCGCGATGCCCAAGATCGACTTCGGCTTCGACGCGGCGAACGCGGCGAACTGGGATACGGTCAAGGGCTTCTCGGCGATCCGCAACTATATCCGCGACGTCAGGAACACGTACAAGCAGGCCAAGATCGACTTCGACTGGCGGGTCAACGACGAATTCAACATCGGTTTCGGTGCCAATTACCGCGAATTCGGGTTCCGCACGTCGCTGGCCGAACGCAACAACGACCTGCTGAACCCGACCTTGCGCGAGGCCGGGCTGACAAGTGCGCAGGTCGGCCGCGTGTTCCAGTTCGGCCAGGGCCTGGACCTGCCCGACGGTACGCTGACCAGCTTCTATGCGCCGACGATCGAAGGCTTCCAGAACGCGTTCGACTTCACCTGCAACTGCATCAACAAATGGGGCGACTGGCGCCTGACCACGCGGCGCAACGGCGGGCGCGAGAATTTCGGCGTGACCGAAACCGACAAGGGCTTCTACATCCAGTTCGACTGGAACACGACGATCTTCGGCCGGCCGTTCCGCGGCAATGCCGGTACGCGCGTCGCGTTGACCGGCGTGGTGTCGAACGGTACCAGCACCGCCGGACGCCCGATCGTCGGCACCAACGACTATACCGATTACCTGCCGTCGCTGAACCTGGTGTACGAGCCGGTCGACGACGTGCTGGTCCGCTTCGCCGCGTCGAAGGTTATGGCGCGGCCGCTGCTGGGCAATCTGTCGCCCACGCTGACCGCCATTTCGGTGCCACAGGACGGTTCGCTGTCGGGCGCGACGCTGACGGTCGGCAATCCGAAGCTCAGCCCGTTCCGATCGACCAACCTGGACGCCAGCGCCGAATGGTATTTCGCGCCGGGCGGCCTGATCTCGGTCGCGGCGTTCCAGAAGGATATCGCGAGCTTCCCGCAGACGGTGCTGTTCTCCGCACCGCTGTCCGACTTCGCCGATGCCGAGGGGATCGCGGCGATCCGCGCGCAGTTCACCAATGCGAACCAGCTCGCCTATATCGACGCCAACGGCGCGTTCACCGCGCGCCAGTTCCGCGATGCGCCGGGCGGCTGGCTGCGCGGGATCGAGGTCAGCGCGCAGATGGACTTCACCTTCCTGCCCGGCATCCTGAAGGGACTGGGCGCACAGGCGAACTACACCTACATCAAGTCCGAGCTGAACTATATCCTCGATCCCGGCTCGGCGACGACGCCGCAGACCACCGGCACCGCGCCGTTCCTGGGCGTGTCGCCGCAGTCGCTGAACGCCACGCTGTATTTCGAGACGAAGCGCCTGCGCGCCCGCGTGTCGGTGGCGAACCGCAAGGGCTATAGCGCGACCTATCCGATCGCCAGCGGATCGTGCAGCCCGGGCATCATCTCGCCCCTTCCCGCCACGCCCGCGACGGTGGGCGCCAACAACGTCCCCGGCGGCTATTGCACCGGTCCGCTGGTCAACGACTTCACCTACAGCGAGGGCACGACCAACGTCGATGCGTCGATCAGCTACAAGTTCACCAAGTGGCTGTCGGTGTCGGCCGAAGGGCTGAACCTGACCAACCAGACGACCAACAACTATGCCTATCAGGACCAGAACGTCGTCACCCGTTATGCCAGCTCCGGCCCGGTGTACCGGATCGGCGCGCGGCTGAAGTTCTGATCGCCATGACGTTCGACCGCCGCACCTTCATTCTTGCCACCACGGCGATGACGGTCGGCGGTCGCGCGCTGGCGCAGGACTATCGCCCCGCCCCGCTGACGGGCGGGACGATCGACCCGAACGGCGACGACAGCGGGCGGATCGTGCCGCCACCGCCCAAGGGCTATTGGCCCTATTCCGGCCGCAGCGGCCCGGGTCGCCGCCCGACCGCGGCGAGCATCGGGCAGGGCTGGACATCCGGGCTGACCGACGTGTCCTATGCCGGCCCCGTCCCCCGCAACTATCCGATCTCGCCCTGGGGCGACCGCGCTTCGGGCTCGGCGGTGCGTGACGGGCTGCTGCCCGCGCTCCGGCCGATCCACCATGTCCATATCCGCGACACGATCGTGAAAGCGGGGCCGGACGGCTGGTACTATATGACCGGATCGACCGGCGATAACATCTGGGCGACCAACGACGGTGTCGAACTGTGGCGCAGCCGCGATCTCGACCGCTGGGAGTATCGCGGGCTGGTCTGGAGTATCGAGCGCGACGGCGGATGGGAGCGCGGCTGGCGGATGCGCAAGGGCGTTCCCTTCCGCGCGCTCTGGGCGCCGGAGATCCATTACCTGCGTGGCAACTGGTACATCTGCCACTCGATCAGCCGCGGTGGTCTGGCCGTCCTGAAATCGACCAGCGGCAAGGCCGAGGGGCCGTACGTCCACGCCTTTTCCCCCGACACGCCCATCCGCGGCGGGATCGACGCGACATTGTTCGAGGATGACGACGGATCGGTCTGGCTGACCGCGGGATCGGCCGATGAAATCGTCCGGCTGAAGGACGATCTGTCGGGGCTCGCCGGTGACTGGCAGAAGGTCACCGCCGCCGATCCGGTGATCGCCGCCAAGGGCAAGAACCGCTTCGGCTACGAGGGCGCGACCCTGTTCAAGCGCAACGGCCGATATCATCTGGGCGTCGTGCAGAAGCACGACCTGCGCTATTCGTTCGACATGTGGACCGCCGACAGCGTGACGGGACCGTACAGCTACAGCGGCGAGGTCCCATGCTGCGGCGGCGGCAATTTCCTGAAGGACCGGCGGGGCGACTGGTGGGTGACCGCGTTCGGTAACGACGTCCGCAGCCCGTTCCGCGAGATGCCGGGCCTGGCGCGCATCGACTTCGACGCCGCCGGGCGGATAGGCTTCGCTGCGACCCAGCCGTTCGCGACGCGGCCCTACATACCCTCCTCCGTCATTTCCGCGAAGGCGGGAATCGATAGTCGCTGAACGCGGTAAGTCCCACCGAGGCCAGCCAATATGGATTCCCGCCTTCGCGGGAATGACGAATGAATGGGAGCAGCGCGACCCGCTTACGCTTCCGACGCAAGGAATGACCCGATGACCCTGACCCGACGCGACACGTTCCTGGCGTCAGCCGCGATAGCAGTAACAAGCGCCCTGCCCGCCGTCGCGCAGATCCGTCGCCCCCCCGCCCCCGACTGGAAGCGCGGGTATGACAACCAGCGGATCGCCGACCTGGGCAACGGGCGCTTCCTCAATCCGCTGATGGCCGGCGACCATCCCGACCCGACGATCCTGAAGGACGGGGCGGATTATTACATGACCTTCTCGACCTTCGATTCCTATCCGGGCCTCGTCATCTGGCATTCGCGCGATCTGGTGAACTGGGTGCCGATCACGGCCGCGCTGACGACGAACATCGGATCGGTCTGGGCCCCCGAACTGACAAAGCACAAGGGCCGGTACTTCCTCTACATCCCGACCAAGAATCCGACCACGAACTGGGTCATCTGGGCCGACGACATCCGGGGTCCGTGGAGCGCGCCGATCGACCTGAAGCTGCCCGCGCACATCGACCCGGGCCATGCGGTCGGCGAGGACGGCAGCCGGTGGCTGTTCCTGTCGGGCGGCGACCGTGTCCGCCTGTCCGACGACGGCCTGAGCCGGATGGGTGAACCCGAGCATGTCTATGACCCATGGCGCTATCCGGACACATGGGACGTCGAGGGCTTCAGTCCCGAGGGGCCGAAGGTGTTGCGCCGGGGCGGCTATTTCTATCTGATCCTGGCCGTCGGCGGCACCGCCGGGCCGCCGACCGGTCACATGGTCATCGCCGCGCGATCCAGGTCGATCCACGGGCCGTGGGAAAACGCGCCGAACAACCCGATCGTGCGGACAACCGACGTGAACGAGACATGGTGGTCGCGCGGCCATGCGACGCTGGTCGAGGGGCCGGCGGGCGACTGGTGGAGCGTGTATCACGGATACGAGAACGGATACTGGACCCTCGGGCGGCAGACGCTGCTCGATCCCGTCGAGTGGACCAGGGACGGCTGGTTCCGGATGAAGGGCGGCGACCTGTCGCAGCCGATCGCGAAACCGAAGGGCGGCAGCAAGGTCGGCGCACACGGACAGGCGCTGTCCGACGATTTCAGCCGGCTGCAGATCGGCAGCAAATGGAATTTCTTCAAGCCCGCCGCCGACGAACGCGGGCGCGCCCGCGTCGAGGGCGGCGCGCTGATCCTGAAGGCGCGCGGCACGGCGCCGTCGTCATCCTCCCCGCTGCTGCTGATTGCCGGCGATCAGGGCTATCAATTCGACTGTGATGTCGAGATCGCACCGGGCGGCACCGCCGGACTGATCCTGTTCTACGACGAGAAACTCTATTGTGGCCTGGGCTTCAACGAGAAGACTTTCGTGACGCATCAGTACGGCATAGAGCGTGGACGACCCGTCAACCCGAACGGCCGGCGCATGCGGATGCGCGCGACGAACGACCGCCACATCGTCAGTTTCCACACCTCCACCGACGACGGGCGGACGTGGAAGCGCTTCGATCGCGGCATGGAAGTGTCGGGATACCACCACAATGTCCGCGGCGGTTTCCTGATGCTGCGACCCGGACTGTACTCCGCCGGCGCGGGCGAGGCGACGTTCCGCGATTTCCGGTTTCGGGCGCTTTAGGGACGGATGAGGAGAGCTTAATCCGTAACCGCGACCGTTCGTTTCGAGCGCAGTCGAGAAGCCGACACCGGCGATCGCTAGGCGGTTTCTCGACTATGCTCGAAACGAACGGGTGGGCGTAAAGCCTCCCCTCACGGAATCAGCAGCGGCCGCATCGCCGGCACCTGCGCGCCCAGCGCATCGACCATCTGTTTCGAGAAATAGTCCGCCCCCTCGCGTCCCAGATGCGTGTAGTCGAACGACAGCTTGGGATCGCCCCAGCGTGGACCGGTGGCGGCCGGCTGGACCATCACCTCGGTCTTCGGCGCGGGCATCGAGGTGCCGCTGGCCGCCGCGGTCTGGACCTCGGCGGGCGGCGGACTTTGCGCGAAGCGGTTGGCGGCGAGCGGTCCCATCGCCTGCACCGCGTCACTCGACAGGCGGTTGAGGTCGATCACAGGTGTCTGCGTCGCCGTGCCGACCGTGCGGATCGCCGCCGCCCAAGGGTCCAGATCGCGCTGCAACCGCCCGTCCCGGAACTGCCGGCGGGTGAGCGGCGTGAACAGGATCGGCGTCGCGCCCGCCGCGCGGATCTCGGCGACATAGCGCGTCAGGTTCGCGGGAAATTCGGTGGCCAGGTCGGTCGATCGCCCGGGCTTGCCCGGCTGGTCGTTATGCCCGAAGCCGATCAGCACATAGGTCGCGACGAAGCCCGGCGCCTTCATCTCGGCCAGCGCCAGATCCCACGATCCCTCCGCGCGGTAATTGGACGTGCTGCGCCCGCCGCGCGCCAGGTTCACGCAGGCCGCGAAGGACGTCACGTGATAGGCACAGAAACTGCCGCCCCACCCGCTGTTCGACTGCACGGTGGAATCGCCGACCAGGATGATCTTGGACGCGCGGATCGGCTGGGGGGACGGCACGGGCGCGGTTTGGGCCATCGCCGGTGTCGCGACGCACACCGTCAGGGCCAGCCAACCACGCATCATTCTCTCCCGATCCCGTTGCCGGCCACTCTAATGGAAACCGGTGTCAGGACAAGGGCGTCAGATGGGCGGATTCAGATCCGGGCGCTCATCATGAATCGCTCGCGGCTTTCCGCCGACTTGCGCTTCAACTCGCTGATCTCGCGCTCCTCGGTCACGTCGAGCATCGCGCGTTGCAGGCGGTGGAAATGCTGGCGCATCGCCAGCCGCGCGGCCTGCGGGTCGCGGGCGTGGAGCGCGGCGACGACGCGGGCATGTTCCTCGGCACGGGTCGATACGTCCTTGTGGCACACTGCCTCGTGCGTGCTGCGCACTTCGGGCAGTTCGTTGCGCAGCCGCCACAGTTCGCCGATGACGTGAATGATCGCACGGTTGCCGGAGGCGGAGGCGATCGCCAGATGAAATTCGCGATCGGCCGCGCTCGCGCGCTCGCTGTCGGGGTCGGTTTCCTCGGCCATCGTCGCGACCAGGCTGTCGAGCCGGGCCAGCACCGCGTCGGACACGATCGGCGCGGCGAGGGCTGCAGCCTCGCTCTCGAACAAAGCGCGCGCTTCGGTCACCTCGAACGCGCTGACGTTGGGCAGCGCCTTGCTCTCGGCCAGCGCGGTGTCGGCGACGTAGACGCCCGAGCCGGTCTTGATCTTGATGACGCCGACCGCCTGCAACGCGATCTCCGCCTCGCGGATCGTCACCCGGCTGACCGCGAACCGCTCGGCAAGTTCGCGTTCGCCCGGCAGACGGGTGCCGGGCGCGAATTCGCCGGTGCGGATCAGGTCGGTGATCTGTTCGGCGATGCTCTGGAACAGGCGGTCGGACATGGCGCTCCCACTGGCGTCGGTTGTCGCTCGATACACGCGGATCGCCCGGTAAGCGATCCGCCCGTCGTTGCCATCATAGGCGAATGCGCAGCCCGAGGAAGTAGCGGGATCCGTAATAATGATACTGCCGGATGCTGCCCTCGACCGGCATGTCGGTCACCTTGGGCGCGTCGAAGATGTTGACCGCCTCGAACTGGATGCGCGCCTGCTTGCTGATGTCATAGGATGCGCGCAGATCGAACGTCTCGTTGCCGCGGACGTAGCGCAGCTGCGAATTGCCGCCGACGAAATCCTGATAATATTTCGACCGATAGTTGTAGACGCCCTGCAGGCTCAGCCCGCGGAACTGGTAGTAGAGCTGTGCCGACACGACGTGCTTCGAATAGCCCGACAGGTTGGCCGGCGGGATCAGCCCCGGCGTCACCACACCCGTCGTCGGGTTCAGCACGTCGCCCAGCCGGATATCCTCGTTCTCGAAGTCCGAGATCGCGTAATTGTAGCTGACCTTGCCGCCCAGCCCGTCGAGCGGCTTTGGCAACCACGAGAAGCGGTTGGCCAGCGTCAGTTCCAAGCCATAGACGCTGCTCTTGTCCGGGCTGTTCTGGGTCTGCACCACCGGTACGCTCAGGTTCTGGCCGCCAATCGTGAAATTCTCGTTCAGCACCACGGGTATGAAACCGCCGGTGAACCATTTCTTGTAGACGGTCGCAGCGACGATCGAGTCGCGGTTGGGATACCATTCGACCGCGGCATCGACGTTCCACGACATGAGCGGCTGCAGGCGCGGCGATCCGTTGGCGGTGATCTGTGCGATCGCATCGGCGATGTCGCCGGGATTGGTGCCGTCCTCCAGCTGGAACGACCGGCCCGCGCCCAGTGCGGACGGCGCGGGCTTCGACATGCCGCGATAGCCGGCCAGGCGCAGTTGCACGTCGCGGCGCGGCTCGAACACCGCGTTGACGCTGGGCAGGTAGCGCGTCGTGGCATTCTCGATCGTCACCGTCTGGAAACTGCCGGGAACCGAGACGAGGCGGATCGTGCCGTCGGGATTGGGCGTCACGACTAGGTCGCTGCGCAGGCCGTTGGACACGACCTCGGTCCGCACCGCGCGTACGCCGAAATTGCCGCGCACCGGTACGCTGCCCAGGTCGCCGCGATACTCGCCCATGATATATGCCGCGTAGGTATCCTCAGTCACGTCGCGATTGATGTCGCTGCGCAGGTCCGCGGCGCGCGCCTTGGGCGCGGTCGGATAATTGGCGAACTGGCACAGCAGGTCGAACGTCGCCCAGCTGGTGATCGTATTGCCCTGTGCAGCCTTCAGATAGTCGGTCTGCGGAAAGGTGCCGTTGCGGCAGGCGATGTTGACCGCGGCGTCGAGCGGCCGGTCGTCCTGCGTCACTTCCACGCGGTTGTCGTAATCACTGTAGGTCAGCCGCGAGAAGCGTCCGCCGATCGCGATGCTGCTCAGGAACCCGTCGAGCTTGTACGTCGCATCCAGCCGCCCGCCGAAGATCGTGTTGCGGCGCTGCAATTCGTCGCGGCGGAACCGCGCATCGTCGCTGAACAGCGTCGGGTCGTTGAGGTTGAAACGCGGATCGATCGTGATCGTCGGCGCGAAGTTCCCCGGCTTGACCTCATAGGTGTACGGGACGCGCTGGTTGTTGATCGGGGTCCGGACGTTGAAGATGTCGAACGGGTCGGTGCGCAGTCGCACGGACCGCTCGACGTCGGTGCGGATCGTCCGCGAATAGGATGCGTCCGCGCTGATCGTCAGCCGGTCGCCGGCCCGCCATTCGATGTTGCCGCCGCCGCCGATATATTCCTCTTCGCGCTCGAGCAGTGTGCCGACCGATTCGAGCGAGGTCAGCCCGGTGAAGCTCTGGACGATGTGGTTGGCGTCATAGACGACGTTGCGCAGGCCATAGCGTGTCTCGGACAGGTTCAGGTCCGACCGGTCTTCCGAATAGTTGCGCTTCGAATATTGTACGTCCAGGTTGATGTCGATCGTCGACGACGGCTGCCACTGCACCGCGCCGAATACCGCGTCGCGCTGATCGTTCTCGCTGATCTGGCGATAGGTGATGGCGTTGGGCTGGAGGTAGAAGGGTGTGCCCGCCGCGGCCTGCGCGCGTGTCACCTCGGTACAGTTCGCCGCGGCGGCGACGATGTTCGGATTGCACGCGACCCAGGTCGATGACGCGGCGACCGTCTCTTCCGGATTGTTGGTCTTGTTGCGCTGCGCGCCGAAGGTGATGCCGATGCGACCCAGGCTGCCGGCGTCGAACTGATCGACGTAGCTGAACGTGCCGCGCCAGCCCCATGCGCTCGAACCGATGATGCGGTCCTGATACGGGCTGTAGTTGGTCTTGATCTCCGCCTGGATGCGGCGGCGGTTGAAGTCGAGCGGCTTCAGCGTGTCGAGCTCGATCGTGCCGGCGACGCCGCCTTCCACCAGGTTGGCCTGCTGCGACTTGTAGATCTTGATGCCGTTGATGAGCTCGGACGGAAACTGGTTGAAGTTGACCGCACGGTCGCCCGACCCGTTCGACGCGTCGCGGCCGTTGAACGTCGTGTTCGACAGGAACGAGCCCAGGCCGCGCAGCGCGATCTCCGACGCGCCGCCCTTTTCGCGATGTGTCGTCGCGCCGGTAATCGTCTGGATCGCCTCGCCAACCGACAGTGCGGGCAGGTCGCCGATCTCGTTCGACGACAATGTGTCAACGATCGCGGTTTCCTGCTTCTTCTGGTTGATCGAATTCTGCAGCGTCTCGCGGATGCCCGTGACGACGATGTCGCCCTCATCGGCGGGGACGTCCTGCGCCACGGGCGGCGGCGGGGCGTCCTGCGCCGCAGCCGGAGATGCGGCGAGCAGCGGGAATGCCACGGATGCGAGCAGGAGGCCGCGTACGCCTCTCGCGAAATGATACCGGCCTGTCATCGTCCCTCTCCCTAGCGATTCCGCTTTCCTCATCCCTCACCAATATCGCTAGGATTGTCAATCCAATTGGTATGTTTGTTATGTCATACCAGTCACGGTGCGATCTGGCTGCGTAACTCCGGGACAGCCTCGGCCAGGCCATTCGCGACCAGGCGCGCGAACACGCTCGCGCCGACGTCGCCGACGTGCGTGTAGTCGAACTTGCGGGCAAACTGGCCGCGCGGTCCGGTGGCGGTCGTCGGCACGTCGGGCAGTCGCGCCTCGTCGGCAGAGCGCGGTTTCAGCGTCGTCCCCGCCCTGGCCGCCGCCAGTTCCTCCGCCGTCGGTTCGACCTGGGCCAGCTGCGTCGCCTTTTCCGCTCCGAGTTGCTGGACCAGCGCGGCGCTGCGCGCGTTGAGATCGACCAGCGGCACCTTCTGCGCGGCGGCGACCGCGCGCACCGCGTCGGACCACGGCACCAGCGTATTGTTCAGTTTGCCGTCCTTGAACTCGCGCCGTGTCAGCGGCGTCAGCAGCACCGGGACCGCACCCGCCGCACGCACCTCCTGCACCATTCGCGTCAGGTTCGGACCGAACTCGGTCGCCAGGTTGGTCCAGCGCTCCGCGACGCTAGACTGGTCGTTGTGGCCGAACTGGATCAGGACATAGGTGGCCTTGTATCCGGCGACCTTGGCCTCCGACAGCGCGATGTCCCACGACCCTTCCTGTCGGTAGCTGCGCGTCGATCGCCCGCCGCGCCCGACGTTCAGGCACGCGACAGACGACTTCACATGATGCGCACAGAACATCGACGCCCAGCCCGACATCGGCGCCATCGTGGAGTCGCCGACCAGGATGATCTTGTACGGCTCCAGCTTCGCGGCGTCGGTGCGGAGGGGCTTCTGCTGCGCGGCGGCGGGGTTGACGAACAGCGCCAGCGCGAGCGCGATTACCGCTCCTCCCGTTCGTTTCGAGCGCAGTCGAGAAACGGGATCCTGGTGCGAGTATCTCGACTTCGGCGCAAGGCGCCGAAGTTTATCCTGAGCGTGTCGATGGGCTCGATCCGAACGGAGGGGGTTGGCCGTCACGAAAACGCCAGCCCGCCGTTGATGTCGACGCACGTGCCGGTCAGGAACGACGCTTCGTCCGACGCCAGATAGGCGATCAGGTCGGCGACGTCGTCCGGATGGCCTTCGCGGCGCAACGGCGTGTTGCCGGCGACGGCGGCGCGACCTTCGGGCTTGGAGAAGATATCGTGGAAGCTGGTGCCGATCAGCCCCGGCGCGACCGCGTTCACGCGGATGCCCTGCGGCCCGAGTTCCTTCGCCCACGACCGGGTGAGCGTCATCAGCGCGCCTTTCGACGTGGCATAGATCGACGCACCCGGCCCCCCGCCGTCGCGACCCGCGAGCGAGGCGACGTTGACGATCGCGGATCCCTGCACGAGCTTCGGCAGCGCCGCCTTGGTGACCAGGAACGCCGACTTCAGGTTCAGGTCCATGACGGTGTCGAAGAAGGCTTCGTCCATCTCGGCCAGCGTCTTGCGCGCGACCATGCCGCCGGCCAGGTTGACGAGGATATCGATGCGATCGCCCGCCGCCGCGATCAGACCGGCGACTTCATCTGCCTTCGTCACATCGGCCCGGTGGAGGACGGCCTGTCCGCCCGCCGCCACGATCCCCTCGACGGTCGCCTGCGCGGCAGCCTCGTCGCTGCGATAGTTGACGATCACCTTCGCGCCGCCGGCAGCGAGCTTCTCGGACACCGACTTGCCGATGTCGCGTCCGCCGCCGGTGACCAGCGCGACCTTGTCTGCGAATTTCATGTGGATCTTATCCCTGCTTGGGTTGGATGGGTGCGGTGCGGCCGCCGAGCAGCCACACGGAGAGGACGGCGACGGGGACCAGCCCCGCCGCGATGGCGAAGATCGGCGCGAAGCTGACCTTGGTCAGTTCGGGTACGAGCCACGTCGTGATGAGCGTTCCGGCGACCGCCGCGGTGCCGCTGATCCCGGCGAGCGACCCGACCGTGCCGCCGCCGAAGAAATCGGCCGGCAATGTCTGGATGTTGTTGATCGCGACCTGGAAACCGAACAGCACGACGGCGATCAGCAGCACGGCGTAGAGCGGATCGGCCGCGCCCATCGTCAGCAGCAGCGCGGGCATCATGATGACGCCGCCGGCGGTAATCATCACGCGGCGGGCGTTCAGCGCGCTCCAGCCGCGCCCGATCAGCGCGCCCGACATCCAACCGCCGGACAGGCTGCCGAGCATCGCGCCGACGAACGGCACCCAGGCGAAGTATCCGATCTGCTTGACGTCGAAGCCGAACGTCTCGGCCAAATAGATCGGCAGCCACGACACGAACAGCCACCAGACCGGATCGAGGAAGAAGCGGCTGACGATCACCGCCCAGCTTTGCTTGTGCGACAGCATTTCGCGGAAACCGGGCGAATATCCCGTGATCGGGGCGGTGGCGGCGATGTCGTCCGCCCCGCTGCCGCCCAGGATATGCGTGCGCTCGCTTTCGCTGAGCCACGGGTGCGTTGCGGGATCGCTGCGGTACAGCCACAGCCACGGCAGCAGCCAGAGAATGCCGAAGGCGGCGATGACCAGGAACGTCCCCTGCCAGCCGAACCCGGCGAACAGCAACGCGACGAACGGCGCGGAAATGATCCCGCCGAGCGACGCGCCGGCGTTGAAGATGCCTTGTGCGAACGCGCGCTCCTTCGCCGGAAACCACAGCGCGTTGGCCTTGGCCGCGCCGGGCCAGTTCCCCGCCTCGCCGATGCCCAGCGTCACGCGCAGGATCGCGAAGACGCCGAGCGTCCGGGCGAACGCATGCAGCCCGATCGACAGCGACCAGACGACGATCGCGATCGCGAACCCCATCCGTGTGCCGACGACATCGAAGATCCGCCCGAAGATGGCCTGGCCGAAGGCGTAGGCCAGCATGAACACGGTGACGAGCAGCGCATAGTCGGCCTTGTCGGCCCCGATATCCTTCGACACTTCGGGCCACATCACGGCGAGTGCGTTGCGATCGATGTAGTTGATGACGGTCGCCAGCGCGATCAGCGCGATGACCACCCAGCGCAGGCGTGTCGTCTTCACTTGACCGTCTCCCAATCGGCACGTCCGACATGCCCGGTCCAGTCGAACCTGCGCCCGGCGACGGTGCCGGAATGGGTCTTCGTCGCGCTTGCGTCGTCGGCAACGGCCAGGATCGTGCGGCGGCCGTCGACCAACGTGATCGTCACGATATCGGCGTCCGTGCTTCGTGCATGGCTGACACTCGCGATCGCGCTCGCGCTGCCCGACACCATCTCGGTCGAGGGGTCGTATCGGCCATGCGCTTCGAGCAGGCTGACGAAGGTCGCGTTCGTCGCGCCCTCCAGCCGCTGGATGATCGCGGGTTCGCGGCGCAGGTTGAACTTGGGGTCGTTGGCGCCGCTCTCGGCCAGGATGACCTGCACCCCCGGCGTCGCCATGCGGTAACTGTAGAAGCGTCCGTCGGTCATCCACGTCACGCGACCGTTGGCGGCATCGGGCTTGCCGGTCGCATCGACCCACAGATGTTCGTAACCCTGCCGCGTACCCAGAACGGGCCGCGTCGAGACGTTGGATTGCAGCGGAAAGCCGGTGTCGATCAGGTGGCCGTTATAATGCAGCGGCAGATCATATTTCGCCGGGGCCCGGCCGGTGACCTTGAGCAGATCGACGACCAGCGGACTGCCCAGCCCCTTGACCTTCACCTGTGCCAAGGTGCGGCGGAAGGTGACGCCGGGATAGGCCCCCGCTTCCTCCGCCGTCGACACCTGCGTGTCGCCGGTGCCGCCGAAGTACAGCTGCTTCGGCGCGTCCGCTTCGGCAGGCTTGAGCTTCGCCGCGAAGTGGCTCGTCTCGTTCACCACCAATGTGTTGTGCGCGATCGTCTGCTGCGCCCAACTGTCGTTCTCGGGCAGGTAACGCCCGCCCGACTTGGCCTCGATGTTCAGAAACCGCGCCGCGCCGTAGTCGGTGACGATCGGCTGGCCGTGATCGTAGAGCAGCCAGTTGAGCCGGTCGAAATGGCCGTGCCCCATGCCCTGCGCGGTGTTCTTGGCGACCAGCACCTGCGCGTCGTCGCTCGCGCCGTCGCGCATGACCGCCAATGCGCCGTCAGCCCCGGCCGGACCATCGCGAAACAGCCTCGACGCGAAGGGAAACGGCTTCGCCTTGCCGGCCGCGACATCGCGCGCCACGGCCAGCCCGTCGTCGGTCAGCACCGTCCGCCCCTGCCACTGCGCTATGCCGAGCAGCGCCGGATCCTGCGTCGCGGCATAGCCGATCGCGACGGCCTGATAGAGCTCGTCGGTCTTCAGGCTCTTGTCGGGCATCGCATCGTTGATCGGGAAGAAATAGCCGTCGTAGGTCAGCTGGATCGCGGTCGTGATCGCCTTGAGCACGATGCCGTCACGGTACTGGAATATCCGTTGCGCCGGATCGTTCTTCGCCACCGCGTTCGCGAACATCACGAACGGCTGGAGCGCATAGCGCTGGTAATAGGGCCCTTCGGCATAATAGCCGTCGGGTGAGAACAGCAGGTCGAGCTGGCGCAGGAACCCCGCCTTGCCCGATCCGTCGCTGCCCTTCAGCGCGCGCGTCACCAGCTTCGGATCGCGCAGGACATAGCCGGTCATGCCGACGCCCGCCGCAGCCCAGGTCGCGTGATTGTGGATGCGGTCGAAGCTGGCCGCGGTCTCGACCGACAGGAAATCGGCCATCCTCCGAAACACCTGCGTATCGATCGTCGCGCGGTCCGCCGGGGTCAGCGTATCGCGCATCGCATCATAGCCCTGTGCCGCATAGACCAGCCACACGCTGTCGTTCAGGCTCTGCCAGAAGAGCCGCCCGGGCACCTGGTTCGACGCGGCGGGATGCTTGCCCAGCGTCGGGTAGAGCTTGGCATAGGCCAGCAGCAGATCGCGGGCATGGTCGGCATATTTCCGCTCGCCGGTGATGCGGTACAGCAGCCCGCCGGCCTGGATCGCCTGATAGTTGCGGCGATGCTGTTCGTGCGTCGCCCCGCCGCCGGGATCCTTCGGCACCGGCACGTTAATCCCGGCGCGGATGTTTGCATCGACCTGCGCCCGTGCCCGCGCGAGGTCGTCCTTGAGCAGCGGATAGCGCTGCGCCTCGCGCCCCATCGTCGCCAGCACGGCGGGGTCGTTCAGGACCGGCTTCGCATCCTGCGCCTGCGCCGGAACGGCGAAAACGAGTGCGGCGAGAGCAAGGGTGCGCATCATTGGGCGAGTCCGATATTGTCGCGCAGCGTCACCCGCGGCGTCCCCTGGGGATAGAGTTTGGCGATCGTCGGCGCGGGTGTAGCGGTGAAGCGGTTGCCGGTGATGGCCGTATCCGGTGCGCCGACGCTGTGATCGATCACGATGCCGCCCGCGCTGGCAAAGCGGTTGCCCGCGATCGTCGCCGACTGGACGCCCGACAGGCGGATCGCGGGCGTTCCGCCACCGCTGACCGATGATCCGGCCATCGCGAAGGACGGCCCGAACGTGCTTTCGTCGGTACCGAGCCGCGCGACGTCGGCGATGCGGCCGACGTTGGCAAAGCTGCTGTCGGCGATCGCGATCCGCTCGATCGGATAATGGCCGAGCTTCGTCGTCTCGGCTGCGGCGGCAACCACGGTGCCCGATACGTCGGCGAAACTTGCCCGGGCGATCGTCACATGATCGGCCAGCGTCGCCGGGGTCGTCGCGATCACGTCGCCCGTCAGGTTGCGGAACATGGTGCCGACGATCTCGACCGCATAATTGGCGATCGTCGATCCGGGCGCCGAGCGGACGACCGCCCCCTGCCCGCTGATCGTCATCCCCTCCAGACGCAGGCTGCCACCCTCGGCCAGCCGGAATAGTTCCTGAGCCTTGAAGACGACCCGTGCGGTCGCCGGCCCGGCAATCGTCAGCGGAACGGAAAGCGCGATCGGTGCCGACATCGCATAGTCGCCCGCGCTCAGCCGCAGCGTATCGCCCGCACCGGCCGTCGCGCTGGCCCGTGCAAGGTCGCCGGGTCTGACCAGGTGCGTCCGCCCCCTGCCGAAGCCGACGGCGACCGCCATCTTGGCATACCACGCGGGGCCGACCTCTGCCCTCGTCACCGGCTTCAGGTCGCGCGGGGCGCCGGCATCGATTCCGGCGGGGTAGAGCAAGCCGTTCGCAGCGCGCGTCAGCCTGATTGCGCGCCGGGTCGTCCCCGCCATCGCGGGTGCGAAATCGACGATATTGCCCGCCAGCGCGATGCCCGACACGTCGCCTTCGCCGCGGAACGGATCCTTTGCGGCCACGATCAGATTGCCTGCGAAGCGGCTGGACACGGGCGATGCCGTGCGTTCCGCATCATTGCCTGCGCCGAACACGATGCGCGCAGGATCGATGATCGAGTTGCGCGCGATCACCGCGTTCGACACCTGGGTATAGCGGTTGACGGCGGAATTCGGCACACCGTTCATCACCGCGATCGCGGCGGTGAAATCGGTGCCGCGCGTACCCTCTATGTAGTTGTCGCGCACCGCCTGGTCGGCGTTGATGATGCGGATGCCCCCGGTCGATGCCTTGCCGCCGGCCAGGATGACGTTGCGGCTGACGCGATTGCCGTTGCCGTGGCGCAGGACGATCGACCCTTGCGACTGAAAGATCGTGTTCTCGCGGATGATGTTGCCGCCGGACTTGACCGAGACGATCTCGACCTCGCCGTCGCAGCGGTCGAAGTAATTGCGCTCGACGATCGTCTTCGAGTCCGACAGCGATTCGTCGCTGGTGCCGATGCGGATCGTCTCGCCGCCGTTGCTGCCCAGCGGCGGGCGCGGGCCGAAATAGTTGTGGTCGATCCGCGCGCGGTTGTCCTGCGGCTGGCCCTTGGGCCGGATCACCGCCAGCGTGACGCCGGCATTCCCCTTTCCCGCAAACCAGCCGTGATCGACCCGATTGTCTGCGCCATAGATCGCGACCCAGATATCCTCCGCGCGGCGATCCGGCTGGTTGAAGCGGTCGATCACCACGTCGGTCAGGCGGACGTTCGAGGCGACCGACTTCGCATCTCGGCGGAATGCGATGACCTCCTTCGTCGGCGACGCACCGTCGCGGAACACGAGCCCGCGGACGACCAGATGCTCGCCCGCGATCCGCAGGTTGGATGCGCCAGACAGGATGACCCTGCCCGGCGTCTGCGCAGTCAGCGTGATGGGCCGCGCCGCGGTTCCGCGTCCCTCGAACAGCATCCGGAAATCGCGCCAGATGCCGTCGGCCAGCACGATCGTGTCGCCCGGCCTGGCGATTTTGACGGCATCGTTGAATGCCGCCTGATCGGCGACGCGGATGTCACGGGCGAGTGCCGGAAAGGAGATCGCGGCACCGATCATGCATCCGATTCCGATCGCCGTCTTCATCGCGTCCCCTGCCTCTTGCGTCCATTATCAACGGACTGCTCAGGGCGGGACCCTACTCGCGCGACAAACCAGTTTCAATACATGTTTAGTCCAATAACCGGATATTGGTATACACTACGTGACAGCGAGGAGGCGGCGCGCTCGCGACACGCCGCCTCCCCGCGCATCACGCGTCGAACCGCGCGCCGCTCATCGCGGCCTGGAACGCCAGTGGATTCCAATACTCACGGTAGTTCACTATCAGCCCGTCGCAGACGCGACGCTCGAAGCGATCGACCAGACCGGGACCGTGTGCCCAGAAATATGTCCATCGATCCGAACCCGGTTTCCCGGTTGATCCGTTCCTGCGATCGGTCGATATCCTTCCGGTCATGGACCATTCCGCAATCGGCGCGCGCCCGTTCGCCAATGTCCCCAGGCTGCCGGCAGTGCGCAGGTCGCGCGAGCATCGCAAGATAATCGAAACCGCGTCGGATCGTCGGCAACGAATGACGTGATGCGGTTGATCGACGCGCATCATCACCTGTGGGCGCTGGAGACGCCCGGCCACGAATGGCCGACGCCCGCGGACGCGGCGATTTATCGCGACCATGGCATCGACGACTATGCCGCCGAGACAGCCGGTCTTCCGGTCGCCACAACCGTCCTCGTGCAGTCGCAGCCGACCGATGCCGACACCGACTGGATGCTGGCGCGCGCCGCACACGCGCCGGGCATCGGCGCGGTCGTCGGCTGGATCGATCTTGCGTGTCCCGCTGCACCCCGGCGGATCGCCGCGCTGGCCGAACAGCCCAAGCTGCGGGGACTGCGGCCCATGCTGCAGTCGATCGCGGACACCGACTGGCTGCTCGATCCGGCGCTGGCCCCGGCGCTGGAGGCGATGCGGTGGCACGGGTTGCGGCTGGATGCGCTGGTGCAGCCGAGGCACCTGCCGATGCTGGAGCGCTTCGTCGCGCGCTGGCCCGACCTGCCGGTCGTGATCAATCACGGCGCCAAGCCGTTTGCCGCGCGCGGCATCCTCGATCCCTGGCGCGACGATATCGCGACGCTGGCCGGGCGCGGCACGTGGTGCAAGCTGTCGGGCCTGCGCACCGAACAGGCCCCGGGCGCGCCGGTCGCGGATCTCCAGCCCTATGTCGATCATCTGGTCGGCTGTTTCGGCGAGCGGCTGCTGTGGGGCAGCGACTGGCCGGTCATGCGGCTGGCGGGCACCGACCCGGCCGGCTGGTTCCACGACTGCGATCGGATGACCGGGCTGCACGGCTCCGCGAGGGACCGGCTGTTCGGCGGTGCGGCGGCGGATTTCTACGGGCTGGAAGCCCCTGTGTAATCTGCCGTCGATCCGTCCGCGGGGTGGACGTGCATGACGAACCGGTGACGCCGGGCAGCTATGACCGTGCCCACGGTGGCGGACGGACGCAGGTACACGTGATCGCGGCGCAGCACTTCGCGCGCCTCACTCCAGCGTGGCCAGCGCGCTCTGCGCATAGGGCGCGATCGCGCGTCCCTCGCGCAGGCGCTGGGGCCAATCCGGATTGGCGATCAGGGCGCGGCCGACGGCGATGAAGTCGAAATCGCCGCGCGTCATCCGCTCGCGCAGCAGCGGCAGATTGTCGGCCGCGACGCTGCCCGATCCGTCGAAGCTGTCGATCAGGTCGCGCTGGAGCGTCACCGAACCGACCGCGATGGCGGGCTTGCCCGACAGCTTCTGCGCCCAGCCCGCCAGGTTCATGTCGGTGCCGAACTCACCCTCCCAGAAACGCCGCTGCGACGCATGGAAGGCATCGACGCCGGCATCGACCAGCGGCTCCAAGAACGCTGCCATCTCCGCCGGGTTCGCGAACAGCGTCGCGCCTAAGTCATGCATCTTCCACTGCGAGAAGCGCAGCGTGACGGGGAAATCGGCGCCGGCGCGACGCTTGATCTCGGCGACGATCTCGACCGCGAACCGCGTCCGCGCCCCCACGTCGCCGCCGTAGCGATCGGTCCGGACGTTGGTATCGGCCCAGAAGAACTGGTCGATCAGATAGCCATGCCCGGCATCCAGCTCCTCTCCGTCGAAGCCGAACTGCTTCGCGGAAAGTGCCGCCGTTGCATAGGCATCGATCACCGCGTCGATGTCCTGCTGCGTTGCCGGCGTATCGGTCGGCTGAGGGGCGATTTCGACGCGCCGGTCAGGCCCGAAGGACCGAACAGCGGCGACGTACGTGCACCATCGCGCCGCTCGAGATCACGATGAACGAGCGCCCAACGGTGCAACGCAGCGGTCCCCGGACTGCCGCAGAAAAGATATGGTGCCCCTGGCCGGACTCGAACCAGCATGCCTTTCGGCGTTCGATTTTGAGTCGAATGCGTCTACCAATTTCGCCACAGGGGCAGCGAAGGTGGCGTCGCTAGACCAAGCGGGGCGGCGCTGCAAGCGCGCTTGCCGGTGCGGCGCTTTGTCGATAGCCGGAGCCGCGCCACTCCCCTGTTCGTTCGGGTCATCGATGCGTATCCTGCTTGCCGCCCTCATCGCGCTCATCGCGCTGCCTGCCGCCGCCCAGCCGGTCAATCGGCCGACGCCGGGTTATGTCCGGGTGCGCCTGAACACGTCGGCCGGCGCGATCGTCGTGGCGCTGGACGCGCGGCGCGCGCCGCGGACGACGGCCAATTTCCTGGCCTATGTCGATGACGGACGGTTCGACGGCACGGTGTTCTATCGATCCGCGCGCAAGAAGGTCGATCCGAAGTTCGGCTTCATCCAGGGCGGGACCCGCACCGATGCGCGCCGCCTGCTGCCGCCGTTCCCGTTGGAAAAGACCAGCGCGACGGGCATCAGGCATCTCGACGCAACGATCAGCATGGCGCGGCCCGCCTATGGCGGATCGGCGGGCGGCAATTTCTTCATCACCGTCGGCGCGGCGCCCAACATGGACGCGGCGGGCCAGTATGAGGGCTACCCGGCGTTCGGCCGCGTCGTCGCCGGGATGGACGTGGTGAAGCGCATCCTGGCGATGCCGACCGGCGGCGGATCGGGCGCGATGAAGGGCCAGATGCTGCTGCGCGAGGTGACGATCAGCACCGCGCAGCGGCTGGATGGCAAGGCGAAGCCGACCGGCCTGGTCAAACCCTGGCTGATCGGCACCGGCAGCCGGTAAGGCGTCAGTCGAACACGCCTTCGTATGCCACGCCCTTCGGATCGTCGCCGAAGCGGTTCGGGCCGCGCGTGCCGTCGAGGCAGAATAACACCAGCAGGATCAACCCGCTGATTCCCGCGATCGACATGGCGACGATCAGCCCGACACTCGCCCCCTCGGACGTCCCGCCCATCGCGCCGCCAATCGCCGCGACGATCATGACCAACACCGCGACGACCGGCACGACCAGCCACCACCCGCTGCGATCGGTGTCGTGCAGGCGACGTACGGCGACGGCTATGCTGGGGATGAACGTCGCGAGTGAGAAGATCGACCCGAGCACGCCATTGTCGCGCACACTGTCGCTCTCGCCGAACTTCAGCCCCAGCACCTCGTCCAGGATGCCCAGCACGATGCTGACGATCACCGTGAACAGGACGAACATCCAATATTCCTTGCGCCGCGACCGCCCCGAAAACTCGAAATAGCGCTTCAGCGGCAGGATCATCCATTCCATGTCTTCGCCCCTATTCGTCCCCTACGTTGTCGATTGGGTCGCAGGCTGACCGATCCGTTCGACGCCTGCAAGGGCCCGGCACGGCGGAGGCGAACGCTCCGTCGCCACCCCGTCAGTCGAACACACCGTCATGGCCGGCGCGCTTGGGATCATCCCCGAACCGGTTCGGCCCCGCCGTGCCCTCCAGGCAGAAGACGACGAAAAGCAGCGCCATGCTTGCCAGTACCGCCAGCATGGCCGTCAAAGCGAGCATCTCCTGTCCATTGGGGTGGTCGTGTATCCCGAAGATCGAATCGAGGACGATCATGCCGCCAATGATGATCGCCATCGGCGGCGCGAGCCACCAGCCGGCGCGGTCGATATCGTGTAGCCGCCGTACGGCGAGCGCCACGCCGGGCAGCAGCGTCACGACAGTGAACGCGGACCCCAGCATCCCCGGTGCCCCCAGCGCCAGCGCGGGGAAACCGTGCTGCAGGCCGAAAATCTCGTCGATCGTGTCGCACCCGATGCTGGCCACGCCGGTGACGATGGTGAACGGCCAGAATTCCTGGCGACGCGACCGGCCCGAGAATTGGGCGTAGCGCCGCAGCGGCAGCAGCAGCCAGTGCAGCGCCGCCATCACGCCCGCGGTGCCTGTCGCCGGTAGCTCAGCGCTTCTGCGATATGGATGCGGCCGACCGTGTCCGCGCCCGCCAGATCGGCGATCGTCCGCGCCACGCGCAGCACGCGGGTGTAGCCGCGCGCGGACAGGCGCATCGCTTCGGCCGCCTGCGCGAGGAGCTTGCGGCCCGCCTCGTCCGGGGTCGCGTACGCATCGAGCATGGGCCCCTCGGCTTCGGCATTGGTGCGCGGTGCCTCGCCGGCATAGCGCGTCGCCTGCACCTCGCGGGCGGCGGCGACGCGGGCACCGACGTCGGCCGAACTTTCGGTCGGGGCCGACAGGATCAGGTCGGCGGCGCTGACCGCGGCGACCTCGACATGCAGGTCGATGCGGTCGAGCAGCGGGCCGGACACCTTCGCCTGATAGTCCGCCGCGCATCTGGGCGCGCGCGAACACGCCAGTGCCGGATCGCCCAGATGCCCGCAGCGGCACGGATTCATCGCCGCGACCAGCTGGACGTTGGCGGGAAAGGTCACATGCGCATTGGCCCGCGCGACGCTGACCGTGCCGGTTTCCAGCGGCTGGCGCAACGAATCGAGCACCGCGCGCTGGAATTCGGGCAGCTCGTCGAGGAACAGGACGCCCAGATGCGCCAGGCTGACCTCGCCCGGCTTCACGCGCAGGCCGCCGCCGGTCAGCGCCGCCATCGACGCCGAATGATGCGGCGCGCGGAACGGTCGCGTCCGCGTCAGCCGCCCGCCGGTCAGCGTGCCGGCGACCGACTGGACCATGGACACCTCCAGCGCCTCGGCCGGGTCGAGCGGCGGCAGGATGCCGGGCAGGCACGACGCGAGCAGCGACTTGCCCGCACCCGGCGGCCCGACCATCAACAGATTGTGTCCGCCCGCCGCGGCGATCTCCAGCGCGCGCCGCGCCGTTTCCTGCCCCTTCACCTGCCGCAGGTCGGGACCGTATCCCACGTCCTCAGCCTCGCCCGGCGCGGGCGGCGACATCAGCTGCTGGCCCTTGAAGTGGTTGAGCAGCCCGATCAGGTCGGTCGCCGCCAGCACCTCGATCGATCCCGCCCAGGCCGCTTCCGACCCTTGCGCGGCGGGACAGACCAGTCCCTTTCCCGCTTCCGACGCATGCAGCGCCGCCAGCAGCACGCCCGCCGACGGCTGCACCCGCGCGTCCAGGCCCAGTTCGCCGACGACGACATAGTCGGCCAGCGTCTCGGCATCGACGACACCCATCGCACCCAGCAATGCCAGCGCGATCGGCAGGTCGAAATGCGACCCTTCCTTGGGCAGGTCGGCGGGCGACAGGTTGATCGTGATGCGCTTGGGCGGCAGCGACAGGCCCATCGCGGCGATCGCGCCGCGGACCCGCTCGCGGCTTTCGGCGACCGCCTTGTCCGGCAGGCCGACGACGACGAATGCGGGCAGGCCGGCGACCAGCGTACATTGAACCTCGACCCCGCGCGCCTCCAGCCCGAGATACGCCACTGTCGAGACTATCGCGACCAAGCCCTGCCACCCCTACCCGTTCGCCACCGAGCATAACCGATGTTTGCACCGGTGGAAGTGTCTTGCATCGCCAGCACACCGCGCCCACATGCGCGGTCGTGAGTCGGACCCGTCATCCCGCCCTGCGCGCCACGATCCTGGGCGTGGGAATCATGCTGATCCTGATTACGCCGGTTGCCGCGCTGGCACCGGGACCGGCGGGGATTTTCACCTTCGCCGGCGGCCTGGGGCTGGTGCTCCAGAACTCGCTGTGGGCACGACGCAACTTCGCGCGGGCGAAGCGGCGATTCCCGCGCACCGGTCGGCTGGCCGACCGCGCGATGCGGCGATCGAGCGACAAGCGCCGCCGCGCGCGCGACGCGGGGCGCGCGTGAGCGGTGCGTTGACTAGGCGGGCACTCTTGCCTATGGGGTCCGCCGACGTGGCCGTCCCCCTCGATCGAGGGCGAGGCGGCCTTTTGACATTAGAATACGTGGGAATGAACGATGAAGCGGACCTTTCAGCCGAGCAACCTGGTGCGCGCACGCCGTCACGGCTTCCGCTCGCGGATGGCGACGGTGGGCGGTCGCAACGTGATTCGCGCCCGTCGCGCGCGCGGCCGCAAGAAGCTGTCGGCCTGACCGACACGCCCATCGGCCGCGTCACCCGGCGCGCCGATTATCTGCTGACCAATACCGGACGCCGGGCAGCGATGCCCGGCTTCGTCGTGTTGGTGCGCGATCGCGCCGACGGCGATTCGACGATGCGCGTGGGCATCACCGTGTCGAAGAAGGTCGATACGCGCGCCGTGGTCCGCAACCGGATGAAGCGGCGCTATCGCGAACTCGCCCGCGCCGTGTTGCCGGAACACGGCATCGCCGGTGCCGACCATGTCCTGATCGGGCGTGGTTCGGGGATCGAGCGGGACTGGGACGCGCTGAAGGCGGAACTGGCAAAGGCGCTGGGGAAGGTGCGGCGGTGATCGCGCTTTCTCTCCCCAGGTCCAAACCGTTCGTGTCGAGTAGGGATCGAGCTTGTCGAGAGCACGTATCGAGACAGGTTTCTCGATACGCCATCTCGATACGCGCTGACGCGCTACTCGACGGCTACTCGAACCGAACGGGTTTGGTTTGGCAGGGGATAGCTTGGTGCTGACACGCGCCCTGATCCTCATCGCGCGCGGGTGGCAACTCGGCCCTTCGCTGATCCTGCCGCCGTCGTGCCGGTACGATCCCAGCTGTTCGGCCTATGCAATACAGGCGCTTCGCCGCTATGGCGCGGCGAAGGGCGGGTGGCTGGCGGCGAAGCGGATCGCACGCTGCCATCCGTGGGGCGGCCACGGCCATGATCCGGTGCCGTAGAATGTTCGGGGAAGACGCGTGACCAACGACAACAAGAATTTCGTGCTGTTCGCGGTGCTCGCGGCGCTGATCCTGTTCGGATGGCCCGTCATCACGCGCACCTTCTTTCCCGCGGCCAATCCGCCCGCGACCAAGATGGTCGACGGCAAGTCGAAGGCGCTGCCGAACCCGGCCGCCGATCCGACCGCCGACAGCCCCGCCGCGATCCGCGACCGCGCCGTCGTGCTGGCCGAATCCCCGCGTATCCGCATCGAGACGCCCACGCTGAAGGGGTCGATCAACCTGAAGGGCGCGCGGATCGACGACCTGATCCTGACGAAGTACGACGAGACGATCGACGCGAACTCGCCGCCGATCCGGCTGCTGTCGCCGTCCGGCACGGCCGACGCCTATTTCGCCGGCTTCGGCTGGCGCGGTGCGGCGGGCTTCGCGCCGCCGGCGGGCGATACGGTGTGGCAGGCCTCGGGCCAGGCGCTGACCCCGCAGACCCCGGTCACGCTGACCGCGGCCAATGCCGCCGGCCAGCGCTTCCGCATCGTGCTGGCGGTCGATGACAAATACATGTTCACGGTGACGCAGACCGTCGCCAACGCCGGCGGCACGGCCGTGGCGGTCGCGCCCTACAGCTTCGTCAACCGCACCGGCGTGTCGAAGGACCCGGACAGCTGGACGATCCACACCGGCCCGATGGCAACGCACAACGGCGCCGCCGATTACGACATCAATTTCAAGGACATCGACGAGACACCCGCGAGCTTCACGTCGAAGGGCGGCTGGTACGGCTTCGTCGACAAATACTGGCTGACCGCGGCGATCCCAGACCAGGGTTCTAACGTCACCGCGCAATTCCGCGCCGGTGCGAACAAGAGCTATCAGGCCGACTACACCGTCGCGCCGAAGTCGCTCGCCCCCGGCGCCGCGATCACCACCACCGCGCGGTTCTTCGCCGGTGCCAAGGAAGTGAACCTGCTCGACAATTACGAGGACCGGTTCGGCATCACCCATTTCGGCAAGGCGATCGACTGGGGCTGGTTCGAGGTGATCGAAAAGCCGATCTTCAAGTACCTCGACTGGCTGTTCCGGATGATCGGCAACTTCGGCTTCGCGATCATCCTGCTGACGTTCACCGTCCGGCTCATCATGTTCCCGATCGCGCAGAAGCAGTTCGCGTCGATGGCCTCGATGCGCGCGATCCAGCCCAAGCTGAAGGCGCTGCAGGAACGCTACAAGGACGACAAGCCGCGCCTCCAGCAGGAGATGATGGCGCTGTACAAGACCGAGAAGGTCAATCCGGTCGCCGGCTGCCTACCGACATTGCTCCAGATCCCGATCTTCTATGCGCTGTACAAGGTGCTGATGCTGACGATCGAGATGCGGCATCAGCCGTTCGTCGCCTGGATCAAGGATCTGTCGGCACCCGATCCCGCGACCATCCTGAACCTGTTCGGCTATCTCGACTTCACGCCGCCGCATTTCCTGGCGATCGGCGTGATCCCGGTCCTGCTGGGCATCAGCATGTATTTCCAGTTCAAGCTGAACCCGGCGCCGATGGACGACATCCAGAAACAGGTGTTCAGCCTGATGCCGTGGGTGCTGATGTTCGTGATGGCGCCGTTCGCGGTCGGCCTGCAGGTCTACTGGATCACGTCGAACATCCTGACGATCGCGCAGCAGCAGTGGCTGTATTCGCGGCATCCCGCGCTCAAGACGGCGCCGGCCAAATGACCAACCCTTTCGATCCCGAGCTGGTGGAATCGGCGCGCAAGCTGTTCGCCGGGCCGATCACCTTCCTGAAATCCGCGCCCAGCCTGGAGCATCTGCCGCCGATGGACGTGCCCGAGGTGGCGTTCGCCGGCCGGTCGAACGTCGGCAAGTCGTCGCTCATCAACGCGCTGACCAACCGCAATTCTCTGGCCCGCACGTCGAACACGCCGGGGCGGACGCAGGAGTTGAACTTCTTCGACGTGGGCGAGCCGCTGCGGTTCCGCCTGGTCGACATGCCGGGGTACGGCTTTGCCGAGGCACCGAAGGACCTCGTCAAGAAATGGCGGTTCCTGATCAACGATTTCCTGCGCGGGCGCACCGTGCTGAAACGCGCGCTGGTGCTGATCGACAGCCGCCACGGGATCAAGCCGGTCGATGGCGACATCATGGACATGCTGGATGCCGCCGCGGTCAGCTACCGCGTGATCCTGACCAAGGCGGACAAGATCAAGGCGACCGAACTCGCCGACGTCGCCGCGCGCACGGCCGAAGCGGTCCGCAAGCGCCCGGCCGCCCACCCGCACATCATCCAGACGTCGAGCGAAAAAGGCATGGGCCTGCCCGACCTGCGCGCCGCGGTGGTCGAGGCGATCGGCTGACGCCCAAACCTCTCGACCGTCATTCCCGCGCAGGCGGGAACGAATAGTCGCTGAAGTCCGAGAGTCTCATGTCGTTGAGCGACCATCGATCCCGCCTACGCTGAACCTCTGCAACACCTTTTCGTGCCCCGGCGAAGGCCGGGGTCCAGTTTCAGCCAGCATATACGTCGCGGAAATCGTAGGCACCTGGGCCCCGGCCTTCGCCGGGGAGCGGTAAAGAGGTGGCATTTTCGCAGATGTCCAGCCTTCACGGGCATGACGACGAGAATGGATGACCGACGTCGGGACTTGGTTTTGCCGGCCCGCCCTCCTATCCCCGCCCGCATGCTCAAGCTCATCATCGGCAACAAGGCCTATTCGTCGTGGTCGCTGCGCGGCTGGCTCGCGTGCAAGCAGTCGGGGTTGCCGTTCGAGGAGATGGTCGTGCCGCTGTACGACCAGGACTGGGAAAAGCGCCGCGAGGGCGATGAATTCGCGCCATCGTCGGGCAAGGTGCCGATCCTGTGGGACGGCGACTGTGTCGTCTGGGACAGCCTGGCGATCATCGAGTTCCTGAACGAAGCCAGCGGCGGCGACAAATTCTGGCCGACCGACCCGGCCGCGCGCGCGATGGCGCGGTCGATGGCGGCGGAGATGCATTCGGGCTTCGCCGCGCTGCGCCGCAAGCACAGCATGAACATCCGCCAGGTCTATCCCCCCGCCCCCGCCGACGACGACGTGATGGCCGATCTCCAGCGGATCATGGAACTGTGGGCACAGGCGCGCGCGCGCTACGGTGGCGAGGGCCAGTTCCTGTTCGGCGAATTCGGCGCGGCGGACATCATGTTCGCCCCCGTCGTCACGCGCATCGTCACCTATTCGCTGCCCGTCGCCCGCTTCGCCCCGGCCTATATGAACGCGGTGCTGCAACACCCCTTCCTCCAGGACTGGATCGCCGCGGCGCAGGAAGAGGAGTGGGTGATCGAGCAGTTCGAGCAGAGCCCTGTCTGATCGCTACCGCGTCCGCGTCGCGTTGTAGGGCGTACCGTCTTTGTGGAAATAGCCGTCCGGCGTGAACCGCATGTCGATATCGGGATAGTCCCCGCTGTCTCTTGCCCCTGCGCTGACGGCGACGAACACACATGGCTCGCGCCCGCGGTTCTGCAGGTGATGGCCGTTGCGATCACCCGCCGGAAACGCCAGGCAGTCGCCGGCCCGCACGATCTGCTCCCCGGAGTCGTCGATCAGCACGGCTTCGCCCGACACAATGACGACGAACTCATCCTGGCCGTCGTGCCAGTGGCGTTGCGACGACCAGGCACCGGGCGCCAGCGTCACGTGGCTGACGCCCATCCGGGTGAACCCCGATGGCGGTGCAAGCCGGCGATACCACCGTCCCTGCACCGCCGCGTCGTACGGCGACGGATAGCCGGTCGCATTCGTCTGCGGGATTGCGTCGAGATCGAGCTTGGGCAATGCCCCCCCCATGTCCTTGAAGATCGACGTTCTAGCGCTGGCGTCCGCGCTGATCGACTGCGAAAGCGTCACGCCAGCGCGCGGCGCGGTGTTCGACGTGCTGGAGGCGGCGTTGATGCCGCTGGGCTTCGCCGTCGATCGGTTCGTCGTCGGCGAGGATCCCGACGGACCGGTCGAGAATCTGCTGGCGGTGCGCGGGGCCGGCGGTCGCCACATCGCGTTCGCCGGCCATGTCGATGTGGTGCCCCCGGGGCCCGGCTGGACCGGCGACCCGTTCGTGGCGGAGGTGCGCGGCGATCTGCTCCACGGGCGCGGCGCGGTGGACATGAAGGGCGCGATCGCGGCGTTCGTCGCGGCCTGCGCCGACGCTCCCGACATCGGAACGATCAGCCTCGTCATCACCGGCGACGAGGAAGGGCCGGCGACGTACGGCACACGCGCACTGATCGATCGGATGGCCGCGCGCGGCCTCCGCCCCGATCTCTGCCTGGTCGGCGAACCGACCTCGGCGATGCGGCTGGGCGATACGATCAAGATCGGGCGGCGCGGATCGGTCAACCTCTGGATCGACGTGCCGGGTCGGCAGGGGCATGTCGCCTATCCGCATCTGGCCGACAATCCGATCCCCAAACTGGTCGCCGCGCTGGCGGAAATCGACGCGCTGGTGCTCGATACCGGCACCGACTGGTTCCAGCCGTCGAACATCGAGGTGACGGACCTGGAGGTCGGCAATCCCGCGACCAACGTCATCCCGGCGTCGGCACGGGCGCGGCTCAGCATCCGCTTCAACGACCGTCACACCGGCGCGGGGCTGGCCGATCGGGTCCGCGCGATCGTCCTGCGCCATGCTCCCGACGCCACCGTCCGCGCGGTCGTGTCGGGCGAGGCGTTCCTGACCGCGCCCGGCGCGCTGTCCGATCTGGTCGCCGGCGCGATCCGCGACACGCTGGGCATCGAACCCGAACTGTCGACGACCGGCGGCACCAGCGATGCGCGGTTCCTGTCGCGGATCTGTCCGACGGTCGAATTCGGGCTGCTCAACGCGACGATGCACAAGCTGGACGAGGGCGTGGCGGTCGCCGACCTGCGCGATCTGGAAAGGGTGTATCGGGTGTTTCTGGAACGGGCTTTGACTGCCCCGCATTAACGCGCGTGCGTGCTGAGCTTGTCGAATGACATGTTGCCGGGCACACCCGTCGACAGGCTCAGGGCGAACGGCGGAATGGGCCGGATCGCCGTGAGGCTCACGCCGTCAGCCGCGGTCGCTCCAGTCTGGCCCAGTCGAGGAATGCCGCCTCCGGCATCGGCGGCGCGATCGCATAGCCCTGGATCACGTCGCAACCGACCACGCGCAGCACATCGGCCTGGGCGGTGCTTTCGATTCCCTCGGCCACCGCCTCGAACCCCAGGCCGTGGACCAGCCCGACGACCGCCTGGACGATCGTGCGCGCTTCCGGGCTGACCGCGACATGCTCGATCAGGCTGCGGTCCAGCTTCACCCGGTCGATCGGCAGGTCGCGCAACCGGGGCAGGTTGGAATAGCCGGTACCGAAGTCGTCGATCGCGATCGTCGCGCCGTCTGCGCGCAGCGCCGCGATCGCCTCGATCACGTCGCTCGAACAATGCATCGCGAGCGTCTCGGTGATTTCCAGTTCCAGCAGCCGTGCCGGCGCGCCGGCCGTATGCATCGCTTCGCGCAGGCGGCGAAAGAACGACGCATGATCCAGCTGACGCTGGCTGATATTGATCGCCAGGCGCTGTTCGACGCCCATCGCCTCCCAGCGGCAGATCGTCCGGGCGACGGTGGCGATGACCCATTCGCCGATCTCGACGATCAGCCCGGTTTCCTCGGCGCGACGCAGGAAGCTGCCCGGCAGGCGCAGGTCGCCCGAGGGATGCCGCCAGCGGATCAGCGCCTCTGCCGCGACGATGCGACGGTTCGCCAGCGCGACCTGCGGCTGGAAGACCAGCGCGAATTCGTCGCGGTCGATCGCGTCGCGCAGGTCGGCCTCCAGCTGCGCGCGCTCGGCGATCTCGGCGGCCAGCGCATCGGTAAAATGCTCGGCGCGCCCGCGCCCGCTGCCCTTGGCGTGGTACATCGCCGCGTCGGCGGCGCGCATCAGGTCGGTCAATGTGCTGCCGTGTTCAGGGCGCAGCGCGATGCCGATGGACGCGCCGATCGCGACCTCCTGGTCGGCCAGATCGAACGGCTCGCTCAGCGCATATAATACGCCGCGGCCGATCCGGTCGGCATCGGCGATCCGGTCGAGCCGGGGAAAGAACATCGTGAACTCGTCGCCCGCCAGCCGTCCGATCAGCGGCGGATGCGCGCCGCCGCTTGGCGCGAACCGCTCACCGACCGCGCGCAGGCGATTGGCGACCATCGCCAGCAACTGGTCACCGGTCGCATGGCCCAATGTGTCGTTGACGCTCTTGAACCGGTCGAGATCGATGAAGAACATCGCCGCCGCCGTATCGCCGGTCATGCCCGCCAGCGTCCGTTCGGCGGTGCGCCGGAAATTTGTCCGGTTGGCGAGACCCGTGACGGGATCGAACATCGCGAGCCGCTGGACATTCTCCAGATGCGCGTGGAGCTGGCGGAACAGGCCCGCCATCGCGGCGGCGAGTGGCGGCACCGATACGGCGACTTCGGGCGGAATCGGACTTTCGAGGTCGCCGTTGGCCGCCTTCGTCAGCCGCGCGATCGCCGCATCGATCGCCGCGGCGGTCGTCGCGATGCTGCGTTCGGCATAGGCCCAGCACATCACCGCGCAGATGATCGCCGGGATCAGCGCTCGACCCGCGCCGGCGGCATCGATGCGCCCGCCCGTCGTGGCGACCAGCGCGAGGATGAAGACCATCGCACCGGCGCACATCGCAAAGGCGATCGCACGACTCTTGAGCGAGAAACCTTCCATCGGCGCGGCGCGTATCCCCCGGGCACGGGGCGCAGCTACCCCGTTTCAATCGTCCGTCTATCGCCGAGGAAGGTTAAGAAACTTGCCGCGGTCGGCGCAGCACGATGTAGAGCGCGCCCGCTCCGCCGTGGCGCGGGTGCGCGCCGCGCACGGCCGCGATCCGGTCGCTATGGCGCGACGCCGCCAGCCAGTCGCCGACCGCCGCGCGGATCGCCCCGCGCGCATGCGGTCGTTCGGATTCGGGCCGCGGCGGCTTTCCGGTGACGAGCAGGATCAACCGGTCACCCTGCTGGATCGCGCGCTCAAGTGCCTGATCGAGCAGGACATAGGCCGAGTTCAGACCGTGCCCGTGCAGGTCGATCGAACGATCGGGCGACACCAGTCCGCGCGACAATCGGCGATCCCAAGATCCGTCCAGCGTCGCATCGGCGGCTGGCGGCTTCGACGCGGTGGCGCGCGTGGCCGGAGGTCGAACGATCGGCTTCGTCGCCTTGGGTCGCAGTGCGGGTGCCGCCGGGACCGGCGCGGTTACCGGCGGAGTCAGGATGAATCTTCGTTTGTCCGGCAACGGACGGACGCTTTCGATCACGCGCCGCCACAGCGCGCCCTCCTCAGGGCTGAGCCGCCGGTCCGCCATTACCCGCCCCCGCCTGCAGCCGTGCGCGCGTACCCTTGGGCAGCAGCAGGAATGCGGTGCCCTTGGCCGACATGCCGCCGGCGGTCGCGCGCGCGGCATCGCCCGCGCCCCAGAATGTATCGACGCGGTTCGCGCCCTTGATCGCGCCGCCTGTATCCTGCGCGATCCACAGCCCATTGGCGTCGGCGCGGTCCATCGACAGGAATACCGGCGCGCCGAGCGGAATGAACTTGGGGTCGGCCGCGACACTCGCCCCGCCGACGACGGGTACGCCCATCGCGCCGAGCGGTCCCGGCCCGGTCAGTTCGCGGAAGAACACGAAGCTCTTGTTCTCGCGCATCAGCGCCACGCCCTCGGCCGGGTGGCTGCGGATCCAGCCCATCAGCCCCTGCATCGACGCCTGCCCCGGCCCGAGCAGCCCGCGCTGGCGCATCAGCGCCCCGATGCCGGTATATTCGCGCCCGTTCTGGCTGTCGTAGCCGATCCGCATCACGCCGCCGTCGGGCAGCCGCAGCCGGCCCGACCCCTGGATCTGCAGGAAGAAGAATTCGACCGGATCGGCGGCATAGGCCAGTTCCAGCCCGCGCCCGGCCAGCGCGCCCTCCTCGATCTGGGTGCGGTCGTAATAGGGCACGAACGCGCTGCCCGACACGCGCCCGCGGATGCGCTTGGTCGCCAGATCCTTCGAGAACTGCCCCAGATCGACCTCGATCAAATCCTTGGGCTTCGCATAGATCGGCGTCTGGTTGACGCCGCCGCGCGTCCGCGCGCCCGCAATCTCGGGCTCGTAATATCCGGTCGCGAACGCCTTGCCGTCGGCGATCTGCACTGATTCAAAATAGTCGGCGAAGAAACGGCGCGCGTCACGCGGGGCGACGCTGCGCGCGGCGTCGCAGGCCGGCTGCCAGTCCGCTCCGCGCGTCAGCCCCGACACGTCCGGTCGCTTGACCAGTCCGGAACAGGACGTGCGGAACGCCGCCAGCGCGGACGCCGCGGCGGCATCGCTGATCGGCAGGCTGTCGATCGATGGCGCGGCGACAACGCCCGCTGCCGCCGCCGTCGCCACGGTGGCCGAGGGCGCGATGCCCGGCATGGGTGTCATAGGGACCGCCGCCGTCGGCTGACGCGCGGGCGGATTGGCGGGCAGATCGACCGCAGGCGCGCGTGACGGCGCGCGGCTGCCGGTCGAGGCGGGACCGGCCGACGGCGGCACGATCCCGCCCGAACAGGCCGAGAGCAATCCCGCGGATACCACCGCGATGAACGCGCGTTTCATGATTCCATCCCCCCGTGCGGCACCCCTGTACGACGCGGCTCAAACCTCGTCGGTGTCGGCCAGCTTCCAGTTCGGGTCACCGCTCTTGAGGTCGCGGACGAAAGTCCAGATGTCATGCGTCTCGACCGCATCGGTCATCGACCCGGCGATCACGGTCCCGTCCCGGTCGCGGGTGACCGCGGCGATGTCGGCATCGAACCGCAGCGTGATCCGCGCCACCTTTCCGTGCAGCGCCGCCTCGGTGATCGCGGCGCGCTCGATCGACACCAGCCGGTTCTCCAGCACTTCGCCCGCCGCATCGCGCGCGTCGATCGCGCTCTCGAACTCGGCGCGGACATTGTCCTCGACCAGCCATGCCAGCGTCTCGCGATCGCCCTTCCAGAACGCTTCCAGCACCATGCGATACGCCGACTTGGCACCTTCGACGAATTGAGCGACGTCGAATGTCGGGTCGGCGCTCACGATGCTGCGCAATCCTGCCTCGGCACCCGTCTCGATCGCGCGCGGCGCGCTTTCGCGGACGTCGGGCGTCATGTCTATCGTGCGCGGGATCGGCTGGGCGATCGTGCGATCGTCGGCGGCACGCGGCAGCGGCTGCTGCTCATGGCCGGTACGCTTGCCGAGCACCGAATAGAGCCGCAGCGCCAGAAACGCGGCAACCATCGCAAGCAGGATGACGTAAAGTAACACCGGACCTCCAGACACTGAACGCACTACATAGTCGTCCACGCGCCGCAGTACAAACGGCGCGCGTCAGGGCGGCGTTGAAACGACGGTTGCGCCCTGCTAGGCGCGCCGCTTCACTTTCCCGCCGACTGCGCCAACGCACAGGATCGGCCAAGCGTTGCCACATGAAGGAACCCGAACCCATGGCCGAAGATTTTGGCGCCACCGGCGAGCCGCTGAGCAACGGTGCCGACACCGCCCCCGTCGCGGGCGTGATCTCGCAGTATATCAAGGACTTCTCGTTCGAGAATCCCAACGCGCCGGCGATCTACCAGACGCCGGGTGCGCCCAAGATCGACGTCGGTTTCAATATCGGTGCAGCGCAGGTCGGCGAGGACGTGCACGAGGTCCTGCTGAAGATCGATGCGAAGGCCGAAACCGACGACGGCCAGGTCGCGTTCGTCGTCGACCTGACCTATGCCGGCCTCTTCGGCCTGCGCAACATTCCCGCCGACCAGATCCAGCCGTTCCTGCTGGGCGAGGCGCCGCGCATCCTGTTCCCGTTCGCACGCCGGATCGTCGCCGACGCGGTTCGCGACGGCGGCTTCCCGCCGCTGATGCTCGACCCGATCGATTTCGGGCAGCTGTACGTCCAGCAGCTGGCGCAGGCCGAACAGCTTGCCGAGGGCGAGCCGGCCGGTCAGGCTTGATTTCCTGAACGACTTCCATCCCACCGTTCGCCCTGAGCGAAGTCGAAGGGCATGAGACTCGTGTGCTTCGACTTCGCTCAGCACGAACGGGGGTTGGGGACGAGCGACCCGCGATGAACCTTGCCCGCGCCCTCGGCTCGATCGGCGGGCTGACGCTGGCCAGCCGGGTGCTGGGCCTCGTCCGCGATTCGCTGTTCGCGCGTTACGTCGGGGCCAGTTTCGCGTCCGACGCCTTCTTCGTCGCGTTCCGCCTGCCCAATATGTTCCGCGCGCTGTTTGCCGAAGGGGCGTTTTCGGCCGCGTTCATCCCGATGTTCAACCGCAAGATCGCCGAGGCCGACGACGACCTGAAACCGGGTCTGGAATTCGCCGAGGCGGCGCTGGCGGTGCTGCTCCCGATCCTGATCGTCATGACGATCGTGATGGAGATCTTCGCGGTCCCCGTCGTCTGGGCGCTGACGTTCGGCTATGGCGACGCCAGCCCGTCGCAATTCGCCACCGCGGTCGAATTCTCGCGGATCACCTTTCCCTATCTGCTGTGCATCAGCCTGGTGTCGCTGCTGGGCGGCATCCTGAATTCCCTCCAGCGTTTCTGGGTCAATGCGGCGGCCCCCGTCCTGCTCAACCTGACGCTGATCGTCGCGCTGCTGTTCTTCCATGCGCCGGGCGATCCGCTGGAAACCGCGCGGGTCCAGGCGATCGCGGTCAGCGTCGCCGGCGCGCTGCAACTGCTCTGGCTGATCGTCGCGACGCGCCAGGCCAAGGTCACGCTGCGGCTGCGCCTGCCGCGCGTCACGCCCGACATCAAGCGGCTGCTCAAGCTTATCATTCCCGCCGCCGCCGGCGCGGGCGCGGTGCAGTTCAACCTGCTGGTGTCGACCGGCCTGGCCTATTCGCTGCTGCCAGCGGGCGCGCCGTCATACATCTATTATGCCGACCGGCTGAACCAGTTGCCGCTCGGGTTGATCGGCATCGGGCTCGGCACGATCCTGTTGCCGACGATCACGCGGGCGCTGGGCAAGGGCGACGATGCCGGCGCGATGGAAACGCAGAACCGCGGCATGGAGCTGGCGCTGTTCCTCACCCTGCCTGCCACGGTGGCGCTGGTGACCTGCGGCACCCCGATCGTCGCCGCATTGTTCCAGAGCGGCCAGTTCTCCGCCGCCGACACGGTGCAGTGCGCCCAGGTGCTTGCCGCCTTCTCACTGGGCCTGCCCGCCTACATCCTGGTCAAGGTGCTCACCCCCGGCTTCTACGCGCGCCACGACACCCGCACCCCGGTGAAGTTCGCCACCTGGTCGATCGCCGTCAACCTGATCCTCAATCTGGCGCTGATCGTCCCCCTGCAACAGATCGCGCCCGCGCTGGCGACCGCGATCGCATCGTGGGTCAATGTCGCGCTATTGTACCGGTCGCTACGCAAGCGCGGACATTTCGTGCCCGACAGCCAGCTGTTCCGCCGCACCGTCCGGCTGGCGATGGCCGCGGTCGTCATGGGGCTGGCGATCTGGCTCGCCGGCGATGCGCTCGCCCGCTACACGACAGGCGACCGCATCACCCGTACGCTGGCGATGATCGCGCTGGTTTCGGGCGGAGCGCTCGTCTACCTGATCGCGGCGTTCGGCCTGCGGGCGTATCGCTTGTCCGACCTGAAGGCGCTGATCCGCCGTCGTCCTGCTTGAGAGACACCATGCGCATCCTGTCCGGCATCCAGACCACCGGGAACCTCCATCTCGGCAACTATCTCGGCGCGATCAAGCAGTGGGTCGCGATGCAAGATCAGGGGGAGTCGCTCTTCTTCCTTGCCGACCTGCATTCGCTGACCGGTCAGATGACGCCGGCCGAACGGGCGTCCACCACGATCGAGATGGCCGCGACGCTGATCGCGGCGGGCATCGACGATCGCTCGATCATGTTCAACCAGGCGCGTGTACCCGCGCACAGCGAACTCAGCTGGATCCTGCAGGGCACCGCCCGCATGGGCTGGCTGAACCGGATGACGCAGTGGAAGGACAAGGCGGGCAAGAACCGCGACGGCGCGCCGGTCGGCCTGTTCACCTATCCCGTGCTCCAGGCCGCCGACATCCTGCTCTACCAGTCAACGCACGTGCCGGTGGGCGAGGATCAGAAGCAGCATCTCGAGCTGACCCGCGATATCGCGATCGCGTTCAACTCGGCGGCGGGCGCAGAGGTCTTCACGCTGCCCGCGCCGCTGATCTCGACCGCAGCGCCGCGGATCATGAGCCTGCGCGACGGCACGGCGAAAATGTCCAAGTCCGATCCCAGCGACATGAGCCGCATCAACCTGATCGACAGCGACGAGACGATCGCCCAGAAATTCCGCAAGGCGCGCACCGATCCCGATCCGCTGCCGGACTCGTTCGACGCCCTGGGTGACCGTGCGGAGGCGAAGAACCTCGTGACGATCTATGCCGCCCTTTCGGATACCAGTCCGCAAGCCGTGGTCGACCAGTTTGCCGGCCAAGGCTTCGGCGCGTTCAAACCCGCGCTGGCGGACTTGGCGGTGTCGGTCCTTGCTCCGATCCGCGACCGGTTGACCGCGTTGCTGAACGATCGAACCGCCGTGGGCGCGGAACTTGCGAAGGGCGCGGCCAAAGCACAGGCGCTGGCGGCGCCCACGCTGGCGGCGGCACAGGACGCCGTGGGCCTGCAGCGGTGAGCCACAGGTAAAGCTGGTTCTCGCCGGTTAACCATTTGTACGTGACGTACGTATTATGCGTAATTTCCTGAAGTCAGGAACGGATGCGTGGCGCAGAATACGGGAAGTCTGGAGGCTGCGTGGACCGCGATCGGCCGATCGCAGGCCGTGATCGAATTTACCCCCGACGGACATATCCTTGCGGCGAATGACGTATTCTGCGGGTTGATGGGCTATTCCCAGGACGCGCTGCGGGCCAAGCACCACCGCATCTTCTGCGATCCCGCCTACACGCGATCGCCCGCCTACGACGCCTTCTGGCGCAAACTGGGCCGCGGGGAGTTCGATGCGGGCGAATACGGCCGTGTCGACGCCCACGGCAACAAAGTGTGGCTGCAGGCGACCTACAACCCCGTGCTCGACGCCGCCGGCCGCACGGTCCGCATCCTCAAGATCGCGTCCGACATCACGCCGGCGAAGCGCACCGCCGTCGCGCTGGACACCATCGTCGGGCAACTCGACGACATCGTCCGTGCGATCGGCGGCATCGCGCAGCAGACCAACCTTCTCGCGCTCAACGCGACGATCGAGGCGGCCCGCGCGGGCGAAGCCGGCCGCGGCTTCGCGGTCGTCGCCAACGAGGTCAAGAAACTCGCCGCCGACACCCGCATGGCGACCGACCGCGCAACAGCGATGCTGGCGAGCCGGTAGCGGCGGACGCATCCGCCGACTGCACGCCACCTATCAAATCGTATATACGTGACCGTGGCAGTTGAATTCCATCCGGATAAGGACGCGTTCAATCACGGCAAGCGACGCAGGTTGCAGGCTTTGGACCACCGTCCATGTCCGAGGCAGAGCCGCTGTCAGGTCTATGTCGGTTCGCAGGAGCAACGAAGGTGACGAACGTGCGTATCGCGATATCAGCCGATCCTAATGATCCGGAAGATGGCGATGTGACTGTGGACGCACTCGAAGCGGCCCTTGAGGAGCGGCGTGTGCGTCTGCGCGGACCGCAGAAAGCGGCAACGAAGGAACAGGTCTCGATTCGGCTGGACGGGGATTTGCTCAGCTATTTTCGCAACACCGGCCCGGGCTGGCAGGGGCGCGTGAACGATGCCCTTCGCAAGGTTGCGGGCCTGTAAACGCCGACGCCGGGTTCGCGGTATCTAGCGCTCCAGCTGCCGCATCAGCGCGATCACCGCGCCGTCGATGTCGCGGTCGGTCCCGCGCAGTTCCTCGATCCGGCGCACCGCGTGGATCACGGTCGAATGGTCGCGGTTGCCGAACTTGCGGCCGATCTCGGGCAATGATCGCGTGGTCAGGCGCTTGGCCAGGTACATCGCGATCTGGCGCGGGCGCGCGACGGCGACGGCGCGGCGGGCCGACAGCAGGTCGATCGTCTTCAGGTCGAAATGCGTCGATACCGCCTTCTGGATCTCGTCGATCGTCACGCGGCGCTGGGCACCGCGCAGCTGGTCGCCCAGCACCGTCACCGCGAAGTCCAGCGTGATCCCTTCGCCGTTCAGCTGGGCATAGGCAATGACGCGGTTCAGCGCGCCCTCGAGCTCGCGTACGCTGCCGGTGATCCGCGACGACAGCAGTTCCATCACCTCGTCGGGCACGACCGCATCGGGCGCGTCGCGCAGCTTCGCCGCCAGGATCGCGCGGCGCAGCTCCAGCTCGGGTGCCTTGATGTCCGCCACCAGCCCGGACCCCAGCCGTGAGATCAGCCGCGGCTCGATCCCGTCCAGCGTCATCGGGCTGCGATCGGCGGCGATCACCAGCCGCTTGTCCGCACCCATGAACTCGTTGACGGTGTGGAAGAATTCCTCCTGCGTCGAATCCTTGCCGGCGATGAACTGCAGGTCGTCGATCATCAGCAGGTCGACGCCGCGCAGCCGCGCCTTGAACGCATGGGTGTCGCGCGCGCGCAGCGCCTGGACGAACTCGAACATGAAGCGCTCGGCGGGCATGTAGAGCGCGGTCGCGTCGGGGCAGGCATCGAGGAACGCCTGGCCGATCGCGTGCATCAGGTGGGTCTTGCCCTGCCCGGTCCCGGAATGGAGGTACAGCGGGCTGAAGCGCGGACGGCCCGGTTCGGCCAGCGCGCGCGCGGCGTTGAACGCCACGCGGTTCGACGCATCGACGACGAACCGGTCGAACGTGAAGCGCGGGTCGAAATTGCTCCGCTCGGTCGGCTTCGTCGGCGCGCGTTGTGGCTCCGGGCTCGGCGCCGGTGTCTCGACGGTCAGCGCCCGCGCGGGCTTCACGTCGCTCAGCGTCTCGATCGCGACGCTGCGCAGCGTCGGCAGGAACGCGCGGAATTCAAAGAACAGGCGATCGGCGTAATGGCTTTTCACCCACGTCGTCATGAATGCGGTGGGAAAGCCGATGCGGACGGTTTCGGCATCGCTGCCGTCGATCAGCACCGCCGGCTTCAGCCACTGGTCGAACAGTCGCTGGCCCGCCGAATGGCGCAGGTTCGTCCGTACGCGCGCCCAGGCCTTCGCCACCGCGTCGTCGGTCTCTCCCGTCCTCGCCATTGCAAAAGCCACGCGCATCCCTTCCCGCCAGGCGCGACGCGAACCGTCGCTGCCCGTCCATTTTAATCCGACAAGCGTCCCCCGGGCAGGGGAACGGACCCCTGCCTGCAACCACCCCAAAGTCGCCGTGTGCCGGGTGGCGAACGCCGCCCGGAGCGCTTTCCTGAAACGCCGCGCAGGATCGTGCAAGTCGCGACCTGTAAAGATTCTGAAATAAAGCGGATTGACTCACGGTTTCCCGCCAGAAATTAAATTCACTGTTATATTTCAGATATTTAAAGACTTTGGAGACACGGTGCCCGCGCGAATCGCCGTAAAAGCTACGTTTTCCAAAACCGCCCCGGATCGGTGTTCCACTCGCGTTCCGGACGTATGATCCAGGCAAAGAAAAAGCCCCGCCGGGTCATCCCCGGCAGGGCTGTTTTCATCGCGAATCGATTCGGCGGGCGACCGTGCCCGGCGACGAATCAGGCCAGTGCGCTGAGCCGCTTGGTCAGGCGCGAAAACTTGCGCGACGCGGTATTCTTGTGGATCACGCCCTTGGCGACGCCGCGCGCCAGCTCGGGCTGCACATGCGCGATCGCGGCGGTGGCCGCTTCCTTGTCGCCGGCGGCCAGTGCCGACTCGAGCTTCTTCACGAACGTCCGGATGCGGCCGACCCGCGCGCCGTTGACTTCCGCACGACGGTCGTTCCGCCGGATACGCTTCTTTGCCTGAGGCGTATTCGCCATTGCTCTGAATTCCTGCTTGTATGGAGGGCGCGCGGAAAGCCTCCACGAGCCGGGAAAGCGCGCCCCTTAACGGGGCCGGGCGATTCGGTCAAGTTAGCGCTGGCACGTCGGGCACCAGAAGGTCGATCGCCCGCCCTCGACATAGCGCTGCACCGTGCCGCCGCAGTCGCAGGGCAGCCCCTCGCGGCCATAGACCTTGAACTGCTTGGAGAAATAGCCGAGCTCGCCGTCGGGCCGCGCATAGTCGCGCAGGGTCGAACCGCCCGCCGCGATCGCGGCGTTCAGCACCAGATGCACCGCCGCCACCAGCCGGGCCAGCCGGGCCCGCGATACCTGCCCCGCCGGCTTCGACGGACGGATCCGCGCCTCGTACAAGGCCTCGCAGACATAGATGTTACCCAGGCCCGCGACGATCCGCTGGTCGAGCAGCATCTGCTTGATCGACGCGATTCGCCCGTCCAGCGCCCGGTCGAGATGCGCGGCGGTGAACCCGGCCCCAAGCGGCTCGGGGCCGAGCGCGCGGAACGGCGGGAAGGCGTCGATACCGGCGGTCGGCACCAGATCGACCGATCCGAACCGCCGCGGGTCGTTCAGCGCCAGGCGGCGGCCCGCCCCCGTCTCGATCACCAGATGGTCGTGCGGCAGCAACTCGCCCGGATCGACCCGCCACCGCCCGGACATGCCCAGGTGAAAGATCATCGTATCGCCGCGGTCGGTCGCGATCAGCCCGTATTTCGCCCGGCGAGACAGGCCGGTGACGGTCGCGCCGGTCATGCGCTGCGCCAGATCGTCCGGGAACGGGCGACGCAGGTCGCCGCGCCGCGTCACGACGCTGGCCAGGCGCTGGCCGTCCAGCACCGGCTCCAGCCCGCGCACCGTGGTCTCGACTTCGGGAAGCTCGGGCATGACGTGGCAGCTAGGTTGCGTTTGCGGGCGGCACAAGGCCACGCTAGGGCCGCATCCATGACCGACACCGTCTCCTTCGGCTACGAAGACATCGCGCCCTCCGAAAAGACCGCCCGCGTGGGCGCCGTGTTCAAGAATGTCGCAAGCAAATATGATCTGATGAACGACGCGATGTCGGGCGGCATGCACCGTTTGTGGAAGGACCGCTTCGTCGCCCGGGTGAAGCCGCGCGCGGGCGAACAGCTGCTCGACATGGCCGGCGGGACCGGCGACATCGCGTTTCGGCTGGCGAAGTCCGGTGCCAGCGTGACGGTGGCCGACATCAACCCGGCGATGCTCGAAGTGGGCATGACGCGCGCGGCAGACCGCGGCATCGACGGGCTGGTGTGGACCGAAGCCAACGCCGAAACCCTGCAATTTCCCGACCGCTTCTTCGACGCCTATACGATCGCGTTCGGCATCCGGAACGTCACCGACATCCCGGCCGCGCTGAAGGAAGCGCACCGTGTCCTGCGGCGTGGCGGGCGGTTCTTCTGCCTGGAATTCTCCACCACCACCTGGCCGCTGTTCGGCGATGTGTACGACGCCTATTCGCACAAGCTGGTGCCGAAACTCGGCAAGCTGCTGGCCGATGACGAGGACAGCTATCGCTATCTGATCGAATCGATCCGCCGTTTTCCGGACATGCCGACGTTCGAGCGCATGATCGGAGACGCAGGCTTCGTGCAGACGAAGGTCGAGCCGCTGCTGGGCGGACTTGTGGCGATCCACAGCGGCTGGAAGATCTGATGGTCACGCGAAGACGCGAAGACGCGACGGTGTCTCGCCCGCGGTCGCCGTCTTGCATCAGCAAGACCTCCGACCATGTCGCATGGCCGCCAAAGGGCCGCTCGCGCCGCAGGCCCTGCATCTTCGCGTCTTCGCGCCTTCGCGTGAACACACTGTCTTCTGTCCTCAAACCGGCATGACCTCCTCCGTCACGCATCTCTGGCGGCTGGCGCGCTGGGGTCGCACGCTCGCGCGGCACGGCGCGCTGCGCGGGATCGAACGCGATCCCAATACCCCGGCAGCCGTCCGGCGCCTGATCCGCGTGGCCCGGTTCGGCGCGCGGGTGCCGAAAGTGCCGCGCTATGCCGATGCGTTTCAGGCGATCGGCCCTGCCGCGATCAAGCTGGGGCAGACGCTGGCGACCCGCCCAGACGTGGTGGGCGAGGATGCCGCGCACGACCTGATGCGGCTGCAGGATTCGGTCCCGCCGCTCCCGTTCGCGGTCATCGCGCAGGCGATGGAGGCCAGCTTCGGCCGCCCGCTGTCCGACCTGTATGCGCAGATCGAGGAGGTGCCGATCGGTGCCGCATCGATCGCGCAGGTCCACCGCGCGATGACCACCGACGGCCAGCGCGTCGCCGTCAAGGTGCTGCGCCCCGGGGTCGAGGCGGAATTCGCCCGCGCGATCGACACCTATGAATGGGCCGCTGCGCAGCTCGAGTCGTTCGGCGGAGAAGCCAACCGGCTGCGCCCGCGGTTGGTGATCGAGACGTTCAAGCGCTGGACCGCGCGCGAACTCGACCTGCGGCGCGAGGCGGCGTCGGCGTCCGAACTGGCCGACGGGATGGAAGCGGAGCCCGATTTCGTCGTGCCCCGGATCGACTGGCAGCGCACCACCGGCAAGGTGCTGACGCTGGAGTGGATCGACGGCATCAAGCTGTCGAATCGCGACGCGCTGGTTGCCGCGGGCTACGACCTGCCCGCCATGGCATCGAAGCTCGTGCGCGCGTTCCTGCGACAGGCGATTTCGGAAGGCTTCTTCCACGCCGACATGCACCAGGGCAATCTGTTCGCGCTGCCGGGCAATCGCATCGCCGCGATCGATTTCGGCATCATGGGGCGGATCGACCGGCGCGCCCGCGTCTGGCTGGCAGAGATCCTCTACGGCCTCATCACCGGCGACTACCGGCGCGTCGCGGAAATCCATTTCGAGGCGGGCTATGTCCCCGCGCACCACGACGTCGCCGAATTCGCCACCGCCCTGCGCGCGGTCGGCGAGCCGATGCGCGGCCTGCCGGTCAAGGAGATGTCGGTCGGCGCGATGCTCGACGGGTTGTTCGCGATCACCCGCGATTTCGACATGCAGACCCAGCCGCACCTGCTGCTGCTGCAGAA
>JAZKBG010000008.1:0-231776 GCA_040388765.1 Pseudomonadota bacterium
AAGGCGCGATCCTCGTCGCGGCGTCGCTGTTCCTGCTGCTCGGCAACTGGCGCGCAGCGGTGATCGCGACGCTGGTGATCCCATTCTCGTTCCTGATGATGGCGATGGGGATGAACGCGTTCAACGTGCCCGGCAATTTGATGAGCCTGGGCGCGCTTGACTTCGGTCTGATCGTCGATGGCGCGGTCATCATCATCGAAAATTGTCTCGCCAGACTTGCGCACCGACAGGAGCATGAAGGCCGACTGCTCTCCCTCCGAGAACGGCTGGAGGAGACGATGCGGGCGTCGCAGGAGATGATCAAGCCGACCGTCTTTGGCCAGGCAATCATCCTGCTCGCCTTCGCGCCGCTGCTCACCTTCACGGGGACCGAGGGCAAGACCTTCTCACCGATGGCGATCACGATCATGCTCGCGCTGGTGGCAGCATTCCTGTTGGCGATCACACTGGTGCCGGCGTTGGTCGCGATCCTGATCCGCGGCAAGGTCGCGGAAAAGGACGTCTGGCTGATCCGTAAGTCCAAGGAGCGCTATCTTCCGCTACTGGACAAGGCGATCGCGCGGCCGTGGCCGTTCATTCTCGGTGGGTTGGCCTTCTTTCTGGCGGCGATCCCTGCATTCGGATTGCTGGGCTCGGAATTCATTCCTCAGCTCGACGAGAAGAACCTCGCCTTCGCATCGACGCGCGTGCCTTCGGTCAGCCTTGATCAATCGCTGGCGATGGAACGTAAGGTCGAGGAGGCTGTACTCAAGGTTCCCGAAGTTGCCTTGATGTTTTCCAAGACAGGCACCGCGGAAGTCGCGAGCGATCCGATGCCACCAAACGTCTCGGACGGTTTCATCATCTTGAAAGAGAAGGAGGCATGGGCCGAAGGCACGACCAAGGCGGACGTGATCGCTAAGATTCAGAAGGCGACCGGCGGGCTGCTTGGCAATCTTTACGAGGTTAGTCAGCCTATCCAGCTCCGGTTCAACGAGCTGATCGCGGGCGTTCGTGGCGATGTGGCGATCAAGCTGTATGGCGATGATCTCGACAAAATGTCACTGGCCGCGAACGAGATGGTACGAGTGCTCCAGACCATCCCGGGCGCGGCCAGCGTCAAGGCAGATCAGGTGGGTGGCGCGCCCGCGCTCGACGTAAAGCTCGATCGCGCCGCGATCGCGCGTCTCGGTCTTACCGTCCGCGACGTTGCGGATACGGTTGCGGCGGGACTTGGCGGTCGGGAGTCGGGACTCGTGTATGAGGGTGACCGGCGGTTCGACGTCACGGTGCGCGTACCGGAAGCGACGCGTACGAACCTCGACGATATTCGGTCGCTGCCGGTATTGCTGCCCGAAGTCGCGGGACGGCCACGTGCACAGGTACCGCTCGCGCAGGTCGCGCAAATCCGGCTGACCGAGGGCCTGAACCAGATCAGCCGCGAGAACGGCAAGCGTCGCGTCGTCGTTCAGGTCAACTTGGGCGGCCGCGATGCTGGATCGTTCGTGGCTGAAGCGCAGGCGAAGATCGCACAGGTCAAGTTGCCGGCCGGCTATTACCTCGAATGGGGCGGTCAGTTCGAGAATCTGGCAGCGGCATCGAAGCGACTGTCGATCGTGGTGCCCCTGTGCTTCCTGATCATCTTCGGGTTGCTTTACATGGCGCTTGGCGGGCTCGGTCGGGCGGCGTCGGTATTCCTCGCGGTGCCGTTGGGCCTCGCGGGCGGCGTCTTCACGCTTGTGCTTACGGGCATCAGCTTCTCGGTGTCGGCGGCGGTCGGGTTTATCTGCCTCGCCGGCGTTGCGGTGCTGAACGGACTCGTCGTGATGAGCGCGATCCGGGAACGGAGCGAAGCCGGGCTGCCGGTCGCGGAGGCGATCCGCCAGGGCATGGCCGAGAAGATGCGGGCGGTCATCATGACCGGCTTCGTGCCGGCGATCGGCTTCGTGCCGATGGCACTCGCCCACGGTACCGGCGCGGAGGTGCAGAAGCCACTCGCCACCACCGTGATCGGCGGGCTCGTCGCCGCGACCATCCTGACCCTGCTGGTGCTTCCCGCCATTGCAAAGGTCGTGCTGGGTGCGGGCGAACGGATGGCTGCCCGAGGCAAGCCTGACCGCGAGCCGGTGACCGCAGCAGTCTAAGGAGAAACATAATGGAAAAACAGGTCAAGCTGCTGCGGATTTATACCGATGAGGCTGCTTATTACGGCGATATCAAGGTGTTCGAGGAGGTAGCTTCTCGCGCGCGTAACGATCGTATGGCCGGTGCCACCATCCTGCAGGCGCTGTTCGGCTTCGGCCGGACAGCGCACCAGCACCGTCGTCGCATCTTCGAGGATGATCAGTCGCTTGTCATCGAAATCATCGACGAGGAGGCGAGGCTCCGTGCCTTTGCCTCCTCGCTAGGCGATATCCCCGGCATCGCGCTGATGACGCTCGAGGCGGTCGAGGTGATCGGCGGCGAGGAAACGCTGGATGAAAAGCTCCCGGAATGAAGAGCGACGGTCGCGGCGGCGCACGAACCAGTTCGGCATGCTGCCGAGCGCGTCCATCATGAGGCGTGAAGCGATCACCGCAAGGGAAGCGGCATCTGAGCGATCCACGCGGGGACCGAGAAAGGGGCTGAATATGCGGCGCACGTCCATCCTGCTTCTGGCCACCTCGCTCCTGGCGACGGAGGCGCAAGCTGAGACGCTTCGTCAAGCCCTTGAGCGGGCGTATCGCACCAATCCCAATCTGACCGGCGCGCGGGCGGGTCTGCGAGCAACCGACGAGGGCGTTCCTCTCGCCAAAGCCGCTGCCCGCCCAACGGCGAGCGCGACCGCTGATTACCAGGAATTCGTGGTCCGTAGCGCGAACAGCTTCGTCTCTCCTTTTCGAGCGGCAAGCGCCGGCGCGAACGTGAGCTTGCCGCTTTACCAGGGCGGGGGCGTCCGTTCCGCCATCCGCGCGGCCGACGCACGCGTGCTGGCCGGGCGCGCCAGCCTGCGAAGCACCGAAGCTGACGTTTTTACGGCCGTTGTGTCGGCCTATATGGACGTGATCCGGGACGATTCCATCGTTGGCCTCAACCGGGCGAACGTGAAGGTTCTTGAAACCAACCTTCAGGCTTCGGAAGATCGATTCCAGGTTGGCGACCTGACCAGAACCGATGTCGCTCAGTCCGAAGCGAGGCTTGCGCTCGCACGAGCGCAGCTCGAAACGGCGGAGGCTCAGCTGGACGCAAGCCGCGAGAATTATACGCGGTTCGTCGGCGTTCCGCCGGTCGACCTTCAGCCCCCACCGCCTCTGCCGGGCCTTCCCGGATCGATCGACCAAGCGGAGACGATCGCGATCGAAAACAATCCGACGCTGCTAGCGGCGCAAGCGCAAGCGAAAGCAACGCGGTATGATATCGGCGTCGCGAAAGCGACGCGACTTCCCAAGCTCGCTTTGGTCGGCAACAGCAGCTACAACAATTATCTGGGGACGTTAGGGGGCAACGTCCCCGGTCGCATCTTTCAGCAAGCGCAGCGGACGGCCACGGTCGGCGTCTCGCTGTCCGTGCCGTTGTATCAGGGGGGTGCGCCGGGCTCTCGGGTGAGGCGCGCCCAGGCGCTGGAGAGCCAGGCGCTCGAGCAGATCGTCACGGTCGAGCGCGGCGTCATCGCCGATGCTAGAGCCGCATTCTCCCGCTATCGCGCGACCCAGGGTGTGATCCGGTCGGCGGAAATCGCCGTCAAGGCGAACGATCTCGCATTGGAAGGAACGCGCGCCGAAAATACCGTCGGGACGCGCACCGTTCTCGAGGTTCTGAATGCGCAACAAGAACTGCTGAACAGCCGCGTGCAACTCATCACCGCGCAGCGGGACGCGTATGTCGCAGCCTTCGCTCTGCGCGCCGCGATGGGCCGCGCCGAAGCGCGCGATCTCGGGCTTGGCGGAACCGCGCTTTTTGATCCCACGCTTGATTACACGCGGCCACGCGTCCGTGGTATTCCCGCGCCGTCTTCCCTCACCGGGGAGCCAATTCCGGACGGCGATGTCGGTGCCGACCGGTGATGTCGCGCCCCGCGTCATATCTAGGAGCGTCGCGGCTTGAACGCTTGCGCCTTGCCGCGGACACGACATTCGGCGCGCGTCGGGGCGGCGGGGCGATTCAAAGTCGTGGGAGGCCTGGCCGTGATGCTGTTCCTGACCGGCTGCTCAAATGAGCCGGCGAAAGGGACATTCGACGGCCATTCTGACACGCGGTGGCTGCCCGAGCAGGCGGTCACGCCGACATCGGTCATCGCGACGCATACCTATACCTGCAATCAGAATCGCATCATCGCGATCCAATATCTGGGCGACGGCTTGTCCTTGTTGCTCCACACGCCCCGCCGGCAACGAGCCACCCGCTTGCGAGCGCCAAGACAGGGCTCCTCGTTCTACGGTTCCAAGACCGTTCTCACGCTCCACGGGCAGTCTCTTGTCTTGCGAGAGGACGGCGTTCTTCGACGCTGCGAGCGCGACTGACAGGCCGCTCCCCGACGTCGCGGGCCACGTCGGTCCGAGCATGACGCAAGCGATCCCGCGTCGTCCGGTGAGGAGTTGAGCGTGTCGCCCGCCTCCAATCCAGCGACACTAGGTCGCTTCTTCGGCTATCTGGGTGTCGCGGTGGTGGCGACCCTTCCAGCAATCGCGCTTCGACTGGGCGGATGGCGTCCCGATCCTCTGCTCGATGCCGCATTGTTCGGCGGGGCGATCCTGGCGGCCGGGTTCATGCTCTCATGGGGAGCTGAGACGGCCGAGAAACGCGTCAGCCAAGGCCTGATCGTCGCGGCCATCGCGCTGGTGACCGTGCTGCCGGAATATGCCGTCGATTTCTATTACGCCTATGCCGCGGGACAAAACCCGGACTCGAATTATGTCCACTATGCCGCCGCCAACATGACGGGAGCCAATCGGTTGCTGGTCGGGCTGGCCTGGCCCCTGATGGTCGTGATCCATTGGCTGCGTACGCGCGAGCGGGGAATCGAGCTTGCGCCTGTCAATGCCGCCGAGATCGTTTTCCTGATGATTGGGACGGCCTGGTCGTTCACGATCCTGTTCCGCGATGCGATCGGCTGGATCGACAGTGTCGTCTTGGTCAGCATCTTCGGCGCCTATGTGTGGCGGGTCAGCTATCTGCCCAAGGCGGAAGAGGACGAGGACGACGAGCCAGGGCCGGCGGCCGCGCTCGGCAAATTGTCACCCGCGCGGCAATGGTTCGCAATGGGCGGCCTCACGATCGTGGCCGCAGCCGTCATTCTGGCATCCGCGGAACCGTTCGCCGAGTCGATGGTCGAATCCGGCCGGCTGATCGGGATCGACGAGTTTCTGCTGATCCAGTGGCTCGCGCCGCTCGCCAGCGAAGCCCCCGCGGTGACGATCGCGGTGCTGTTCGTTCTGTCGGGCCGTGCCGCCAACGGGCTGGCGACCATGATTTCCGACAAGATCAACCAGTGGACATTGCTGGTCGGGATGTTGCCGCTGGCGATGAGCCTCGGTGCCGGCGGGTTGACCGCGCTTCCGCTGGACGATCGCCAGCACGAGGAGTTCTTTCTCACCGCCGCCCAATCGTTGTTCGGAATCGCGCTTCTGCTACGGCTGCGGCTCGGATTATGGGGCGGGCTGGCTCTCGCGGCGCTGTTCGCGATACAGGTCGGGGTGACCCTTGCCTTTCTTGGCGACGAGCAGCGCACTATCGCCAGTTTGACCTGGTTGTCCTGGGCTTATCTGGCGCTGGCCGTGGTCGTCCTGGCCGCAAACGCGCGCACGCTCGGGCACCTGATCGCGGTGGGGCTTTTCGCCCGTCATCCGGCAACCCACCCGGTCGCGGCATCGGCGACGCCGCCGAGTACGGCGCGGTGAGCCGTCCGCGTATCCGCAGCGCGGCGCACCGCGTGCTCCGATATTTGAGACCCGATCATCGCCGACGATCGAGCACGCCCCTCCTGCTGCCGGCCGTCCGGTTCCGGCGGTGATCCACCACTCTTGATGATGTGAGATTTGATCATGCTCGACCTTCGCAAACCACTTCTCATCATGCCTCTGGCCGGCGCGACCTTGCTGGGCGGCTGCGCAGCCTATTCGCGACCCGCATCCTACTCGTATTTTTCGGTTCCCTGCGATACGCCGGGTGCGGTTCGGGCGGTGCCGATCGTACCGGCGGATGCCTTGCCGGCATCGCCAACCGAGGTTCCGGCGACTGCCGCAGCACCGGCGCCGGTCGCCCCCGCTCCCGCAACGGCGAACGGCGCCGACCGGGCAGCCGGCATTCAATGTCTCATCGCGGTCGCCGACCGCGGACGCGCTTACGGCGCGGGCTATTACCCCGGCGGATACGGTTACCGGAACGGCTATTACGGGTCGCCGTTTCGCGGATCGCTCGGCATCGGCATCGGCATTGGCGGGCATCGTTCCTGGGGCGGCCACTTTCGCGGCGGCCATGGCGGCGGTCACCACGGCGGCCGCCATTGATGGCAGCCGTCGTGTTCCGCGTTTGGTGGCGCGCCCGGTGTTGACGCGCCGCTCGGCTCCGGCCCCAACTGAATTCACCAAGCTTGTCCGTGGAAGCGGCGGTGACGTTGTAATGTTTGGAGAAGCGGCTTGGGGCAATGGATTCAGCAGCTCGTCGACCAGCTTGGCTATCTGGGCATCGCCCTGCTGATGTTCGTCGAGACCGTGTTCCCGCCGCTGCCGTCGGAGTTGATTATGCCGCTTGCCGGTCTGCGTGCCGCGCGGGGGATGCTGTCGCTGCCGGGCGTGATTGCTGCCGGTGCGAGCGGCGCCATGATGGGCAACCTCGCGTGGTATTTCGCCGCGCGGTCGATTGGAAACAGCCGATTTCAGGGCTGGGTTGAGCGGCATGGGCGCTGGCTGACGCTCGACTGGCGGAAGGTGGAGCGCGCTCGGTTTTGGTTTCGTCGACACGGCGCGGCATTTGTGTGTCTCGGACGAATGGTGCCCACCATCCGCTCGGTGATATCGATCCCCGCCGGCTTGGCGCGCATGTCGCTTCCGCGCTTTATCTTCTGGTCCTTGGTAGGAACGACGGGGTGGACGGCCGCGCTTTCAATCGCGGGCTATGTCCTCGGGCAGCGATACACCACGGTCGAACGCTACCTCGGTCCGATTTCCACCGGAATCATCGTCGTCCTGGCGATATGGTATCTCTGGCGCTTGGCGACGTGGAAGCGCCGGGCATGAAGGAGCGCGCGGCGGGTGAAGAAAGGGCTGCGCGACGCCCTTTTTGGCGGACCGCCCAGGCAACGCGAGCGTCGGTCGTCATCGATGCCGACGACTATTTCGCTGCGGCCCGTTCGGCGATGCTGAAGGCTGAACGGCGCATTCTTCTGATAGGGTGGGATTTCGACGCTCGCATCCGCTTCGCGGGCGCCGAACAGGATGCCGGGCCACCGACCGTCGGTGCGTTTCTCACCTGGCTGGTGAAGCGCAATCCAGAGCTTCATGTGCATATCCTGCGCTGGGACGTGGGTGCGCTGAAGACGTTGTTTCACGGACGCACCCTGCTCACAATCCTACGTTGGATCCGCCACCCGCAAATTCACCTGAAGCTCGACCGGCACCATCCGGTCGCGGCGTCGCACCACCAGAAAATCGTTGTGATCGACGACTGCATGGCGTTTTGCGGTGGGATCGACATGACCCGCGGTCGCTGGGACACGCGCGCTCATGGCGACCACGCGCCTCGCCGGGTCGAGCCCAACGGCAAACCTCATGGCCCCTGGCACGACGCAGCGATGGCGCTGGAAGGGCCGGTCGCGCGGGCGCTGGGCGACGTGGGCCGCGAACGGTGGAACGCCGCCGGCGGCCGGCCGCTCGAAGCGATCGACGGTCGCTCCGACTGTTGGCCGGAGACACTGCGCGCCGACTTCATCGACGTGCCGGTGGGTATCTCGCGAACGCTGCCCCATTTGGACGATCAGGAGCCGGTGCATGAGATCGAGGCGCTATACGTCGCGCTGATCGCGCGGGCGCGGCGAATGATCTATGCCGAAAGCCAATATTTCGCATCGCGTCGCGTCGCCGAGGCGATCGCGCGTCGGCTACAGGAACCCGACGGGCCGGAAGTCGTCATCGTCAACCCGACGACTGCGGACGGCTGGCTCGAACCCGTCGCGATGGACACCGCCCGCGCCCGTCTGGTCGCGGCCTTGCGCGAGTGCGACCCGTACCGCCGCTTCCGCGTCTATCATCCGTTCACGGCGAGTGGCGCGCCGATCTACGTCCATGCCAAGATAACGATCATCGACGACCGGGTGATACGGGTCGGCTCGTCCAACTTCAACAATCGCTCGCTGCGGCTCGACACCGAATGCGACGTCACCATCGACGCCGCGGCGGCGGTCAAATCGGTCGAGGCGGCGTCCGTCATCGCCGGCATCCGCGATGGCTTGATCGCCGAGCATCTCGGCGTTCACCGGACCATGGTCAGCGCGCAGCTTGCGCAGACCGGGTCATTGATCGAAACAATTACAGCCTTGCAGACGGCGGGGCGGTCTTTGCGAGATTATAGGTTGCCTGAGCTCTCCTCGCTCGGCGAATGGCTCGCCGACACGAAGCTGCTCGACCCTGAAGGACCGGACGAGATGTTCGAACCGTTGTCGCGGCGAACGAGCCTGTTGTTTCATTTGCGCCACCGGCATGGCGCTTTCAAACGACGAAGCGCGCCGAAGCTCGCTTCGCGATCCGATCGAGCGTCGCAGGCATGAGGGAAGTTCGTCCATGATCATAATTTGATCAAACGGTCGCCGAGCACGGAGCGGAAAAAGCCGCACGATAGTCGAACAATCGCCGCCCACCGCTTGTTCAGCACGTATTCAAAAATGTAGTTCCAGCCTCTGATCATTAGCTGCTCGGCGTAACTGGGTGGCGACGGGAGAGTGACAATGCGTAAGGTGATCTGGGTTGCTGCCACAGCCTTGGCGGCGATGGCTCCGGCGACCGCGATGGCGCAACACCATGGCGGAGGACACGGCGGCGGCGGATATGGTGGCCATGGCGGCTTTGGCGGACACGGCGGCTACGGCGGCGGTTACCGGCACGGCGGCGTATCGATCGCGCTGGGAGGGTATGGCTATGGCTATAGGTCCCCGGCACCTTATTACGGACCGCAATATTACGATTATCCCGCCTATCCGATCCGCTATTATCCGCGTGCTCGCTATTATGACCGGCACTACCGTCCCAGGCACCATCGTCGGCACTGGTAACGCCATTCGGTCATTGTCGCGGACACCGCCGATAGACGCGGTTCTGCGCGACCATGCCTTACGAAGCTGTTCAAAGGTGCCTGCCGCTCTAAGTCTTGCGGGACGTCGGTCGTGCGCCAATGCCCGACAAAACATGCTTAACGAAATATAAGCCCGGTTCATCTAAACTGACATCTCACGCAGCGACGACAGGACGAGCCGGGCAATGAACATCAACGGTGTTGCGGATGTGATGGCCGTTCGCAACGCCATTCTTCAACGCAATGCGGCCTTACGCGAAACCGCTGCCCCTCGCCCCTACCAGCCGCTCGATCAGACAGATCGGGCAAGCCCGCCGTCATTCGCGGCGACCATGAAAAATGCGTTGGACAAAGTAAATGCGCTCCAGGTCCAGGAAGACGTCGCAACCGAAGCGTACGAGCGCGGCGAAACGACCGACATAGCCACCGTCGTGTTGATGCAGCAACGTGCCTCGGTATCGTTCGAAGCGACACTGCAGGTGCGCAACAAGGTTCTGTCTGCCTACAAGGACATCATGAGCATGGCGGTATGAGCCTTCGGTTCGGCGGCGGTCGGTACCCTCAACTGGTCGAGGACCAAGCTGCTATCGCCGCCCTCCTGATCCACCGTCCCGTGCTGGTTCGGATGATCACCAGGTCGGGGCGCCAAGGCGCGAGGAGGAACCGTCAGCGGAGGCGAGAGCTGCGGCGCGATGTATTTGGGAGGGGGCGGTTTATACGCGGGTGCCGGGGGCAGGACGGAGGCGTAACCGTCATAATTCCCGCCGCGATAGTCGTGGCTACCGTCCCAGCTGACTCCGCCGTGTCCGCCACTCCAACTGACGCCGGCACCGTGGGTCTTGCGTTGCGCGGTCGCTGGAGCGGAGCTCAGCAGCCCGGCCGCAAGCGCTGTGCTGACGAGCGCGGGCCAAAAGTTTTTCATTGCCGTGGGTTTCCTGACCTGAGGGTGTCGTGCCGTCGACGTCCGACCATCAGTGCCGAAAGAGACCGCCGAGGAAACCGCCGGGACGATAACCGCCATGACGCTCACCATGGTGACGGCCGCCATGATGCGGGTCGCCATAACCGCTTCCCCAAGGAGCTGGCGGCGCATAGCCCGGCGCCGGGGCAGATCCCTGAGCGGGAGCGGCGGGGGCAGACCTTGCATCCTCGTACGATGCGTTGCGCTCGATAATCTTGTCGAGCTCGCCTCGGTCGAGCCAGATGCCGCGGCATTGCGGGCAATAGTCGATTTCGATGCCCTGCCGGTCGGCGAGCACGAGGTCGACCTTGCATACGGGGCAGAGCATGCCCTGCGGTCGCGCGGCTGCCGAAGCCGAAACTGGATCAGTCATGTTCACCTCCATATAAGCGGGGCGGCGCGCCGATTGGCCGCCGCCCCTGCAGGCCGCAGATGCGATCAATAGCCATAGCCGCGGTATCGCTCCCGCCGCTCATGACGACGGTCGTCGCGGCGCTCTTGGCGGTCGTGCCGATTGTTATACCGGTAATCGCGACGGTAATCGCCGCCGTGCTGCGCCCAGCGCTGCTGATAACCATAGCCTTGGCCGCCGTACCCGTAGTTGCCGCGATACTGGTGGCCGTAAGACGATCCGCCGCGATACCCGCCGCCGTAATGCTGCGCCATCGCAGCGGTCGGCACCGCTGTCGCAAGAACAGCCGCAGCGATCAGAAAGCGTTTCATGCTAAGTCTCCTCATGGTGTGGCGGGTCGCCACGCCTTAACAAAAGCTATGGAACGTCGGCCATGAACGGGGCGGGAATGATGCAGGCAGCTGCGGTTCATATTCCGTTCGAGAACAAGAGCTTCCGCGAGGTTTAAAGCGCAAGATGTGTCTGACAGCGAAGTCGCAGCCGGACCGCCGCTGCAACGCCAATCGGAACCTTTGGAAAGCTTACCCGCGCCCGAGATCATCGCACGACGGGCGCAACTACTTTTAGCGATGCGATGAGGTTTCATTGAGCCCATGCGATCAACGCGCCTCGACGACACACCGGACGACGGGACGGGCGCGCGACGACGCACCATCCGCAGCCTGTGTCTTGTCCGAGGTTTGCGACGGCTGGTCCATTGATACGGGCACTTCGGGTCGAGCCCCCGGGGTCGAGCAGGGGACATGAAGATACACGGGGCGCGGCGGCGGAGCAGCCGTCGTGCAACCGCCGATCGAGACGGCGAGAAATCCTCCTAGCAACGCCAGTTTGCGATAGCGCTTCATCATCAACCTCCTCACCCGTCACTGCCTATTCTTGTCTGGCCCGAGATGCGCGAGGCGTGCGGGCGATACGATCGTGTCACGCCGTCTGGTCGCGGTAGGCGAGCAGTCTGAGCGCATTGATCACCACCAGCAGGGTGGAGCCTTCGTGCATGGCGACCGCGGGTCCAATGCCCAGGCCCAGGATCGTCGCTGGCACGAGGAGCGCGACCACGCCGAGGCTGACGAACACATTTTGCCGGATGATCGAACGCGTGCTGCGGCTCAGCCCCACCGCGAACGGAAGATGAGCGAGATCGTCGGCCATCAAGGCTACATCTGCTGTCTCGAGCGCGACGTCGGAGCCGGCTGCGCCCATGGCGATGCCGACGGTCGCGTTGGCCATTGCGGGCGCATCGTTCACCCCGTCGCCGACCATCGCGACCTTGCCCTCTGCCCGAAGCTTCTTGATTGCCTCGACCTTGTCTTCGGGCATCAGATCACCCCAGGCCTCGTCGATGCCGACCTCCCGCGCGATCGCCTCGGCGACCCTCTGGTTGTCGCCGGAAATCATGATCATGCGCGTCATGCCCAAGGCTCGCAGAGCATCGAGCGTCGTCCGGGCCGCCGCGCGCGGCGTATCCATCAGACCGATGACGCCCAGGTCACGATCGCCCTGACGCACGACCATCGTCGTGCGGCCGTCTCCGCGCAGCTGTTCGACCGCTTCGGAAATCGGCATGGACAAGGCGGCGAACTCCTCGGTGCCGAACATCTCGGCCTTGCCGATCACGACGCGCTGCTGATCCACCGTTGCCGTGACGCCGCGGCCAGTGAGGCTCGCGATCTCGCTTGCGACCGGCAACTGCGCTTGCGCCAATCGCTCTTTGCCGTCCTTGACGATCGCCTGCGCCAACGGATGATCGCTGAGGCTCTCGACCGCCACGGCGATGGCAAGCAACTGCATCTCTTCGACCCCCGGCGCGGGAACGATGTCCGTGATGCGCGGCTCACCCTTGGTGAGCGTGCCGGTCTTGTCGAACGCGATCGCCGTCAATGAGCCGAGGTTTTCAAGCGGGCCACCACCCTTAACCAGCACGCCGCCGCGCGCCGCGCGCGCGACGCCGGAAAGCACCGCGCTCGGAGTGGCGATCGCCAGCGCGCAGGGGCTTGCCGCCACGAGGACAGCCATCGCCCGGTAGAAGCTGACCCGGAACGGTTCGTCGATGACGACCCATGCGAAGAGCAACAGCACGGAGAGTACGAGGACAGCAGGCACGAACACGCGCTCGAAGCGATCGGTGAAACGCTGCGTCGGCGACTTCTGGGTTTCCGCCTCGCTCACCATCTTGACGACCTTGGCCAGCGCGCTTTCCGAGGAGAGCCGTGTGACCTCGACTTCCAGCGCGCCGCTGCCGTTGATCGTCCCGGCAAAAACGCGCGAGGAACCGTCGACCCGATCGGCCGCTTGCCGGGCGGCAGCCGGATCCTGGACCGGTCGCTTATCGACGGGGATGCTCTCCCCCGTTACCGGGGCCTGGTTGACGGCGCTAGTGCCGACCACCACGAAACCGTCGGCGGGCAGGCGCGCGTCCGGCCGCACGATCACGATATCGCCGACGACGAGTTCCTCAACAGGAAGCTCGAGCGTCTGATCGCCGCGACGCACCATCGCGGTGCGCGGGGCCAGCTCCGCGAGCGCCTCGATGGCCCGTTTGGCCCGGCCCATCGCATAGTGTTCAAGCGCGTGGCCGAGGCTGAACAGGAAGAGGAGGAGCGCACCTTCCGCCCACGCCCCCAGGGCCGCGGCGCCCGCCGCGGCGACCAGCATCAGCGTGTCAATCTCGAAGCGCTTCAGCCGCAGATTGTCGATGGCCTCTCGCACGGTGAAGAAGCCGCCGCAGAAATACGCGCCAAGGTAGAAGGCGAGGGGGGTCCATGCCGGAGCACCCGACACCAGCCGATCGATGGCGAACCCGATGCCGAGCAGGGCGCCGCAGATCAGCGCGAATATCAGCTCGGTGTTGGAGCCGAAAATGCCGCCATGGCTATGATCATGACCGGCGTGTCCGTTTTCACCGCTTTCGGGGCCGTGATCGTGCGTGTGATCTTGATGATCATGTTTTTTTTCGGCGTGGTCGTGATCGTGTCCGTCATGGCTTGGTGGGGACGGAGGCGAGCGTAAGTCGGCGGTTCGGCCGACCCCGGTTTCGCCAGCCGCCGTCATGCCATCGAGCGTTCGCCTGATAGTCGCTTCGTTCGTTAGCTGCCGGTCGAACTCGATCCGAACCAGCCCCGAAGCGCTCGCCTCCGCCTCCAACACCCCCGGCAAGGCTTTGAGGCGGTCTCCGATCGTTCGCGCGCGCCGCTGATGCGGTTGGCCGCCAAGCTTCCAGACGGCATGGCCGTAGCGCGACGTGATCTGCGCGCCCGCACTCGTCACCAACTCACGCAGCCGGGCAAGCGGAAGCTCCTGGGCATTGTAGTGGACGCACAGCGTCGCTTCGGTTTGCGCATCTCCGGATCGCACATGCGCATCCTCGATGCCTGCGCGTCCTTGCAAGCTCGCGAGCAGTCGCGCCACGCAGGCGTCGGCCGCGTCTTCCACCTCTGGCAGCGCGATCGCGAGATCCAGTGCGACCTTGTCAGTCATTCTTCTTCTCCTCGTCGTCGGCCGCTCCCTCGCCCGGGGGCGGCGACTTGTCGTATAGGCGTTCGAGATAAGCTTCCGCGAGCGCGACATGCGCGGCCACGACCTCCGCCCGGGTCGCCTTTTGCGCCATCTCGAGCTCCGCTTCGGCACGGCGCTGCCAATAGGCGGCATCATCCTCGTCTATGAGACTGGCGGACTCAGGCGCGGTGTTGGGTTGATCAGTCGGCATCGTTGTTGATCCTCGGTAAATGGCGTTCGCCTAGGCGGATGACGGTCACGACCAAGATCCCGAGGGCGGTCGTCGCGAGCACGATCGTGTATTGGCCCGCGCCGGCGGCGATGCCGACCGCGGTCGTCAGCCACAGATTGGCTGCCGAGGTGACATTGCGGACCTGGTCCTTGGCGACAAAAATCAGGCCCGCGGCGATAAAGCCGATCGCCTGGGCCAGACCCTGCACGACGCGAAGCGGATCCGTGCGGGTCTGCCCGTCCGCATCGAGACTTTCATGAAGAAGCAGAGCGGAGAGCGTGATCGCCGCTGCGCTCAGTCCGACCAGCGCATGGGTGCGAAGCCCCGCCGGCACGCCACGAATCTCGCGGTCCAATCCGAGCAACAGCCCCACAAGGGTCGCACAACCGAGCCGAATAAAGATATCGGTCAAGCTCATAGCGCAATGGTGCTCCGCAGTGAGTTTGGGAAGACGGCGATCATTGGGGTCACCGATGAAATATCTGCGCGGCGTCGTGCGCCGTCCGTTCGGTCTGGATCGTCACATGGTCGATGCCGAAGCTCTGCTTGAGGACGTTGGCTGCAGCGGTCCGGATCGCGTCCTCATCGCCGCCGCCGATGCGAAGGTGCGCCGTGCAGCTCGCGTCGGTCGATGACATCGACCAGACATGCAAATCGTGGACATCCTCGACCCCCGGCACGCGCGTCAGTGCGGCCCTCACGTCGGGCAGGCTTGTTCCAGTGGGAACACCTTCGAGCAGCACGTTCGCGGTGTCGCGCAGCAGGATCCAGGTGCGCGGAAGCACCCACAGGCCGATGCCGACCGCGACGACCGGGTCGACCCATTGCCAACCGGTAAAGCGGATCGCGAGCGCGCCCGCGATGACCCCGACCGAACCCAGCATGTCGGCCCAGACCTCGAGATAGGCGCCTTTGACATTCAGGCTCTTGTCCTTGCCCGCCATCAACAGCCGCATCGAAACAAGATTCACGATCAGGCCGAAGATGGCGACGATGAGCATGCCGGTGGACTGAACGACCTCGGGCTTTTGGAACCGCTTGATCGCCTCGACGAGAACATAGATCGCCACGGCGAAGAGCAGCAGCGCGTTGAATGCCGCGGCCAGAATCTCAAAGCGTTTGTACCCGAAGGTCCGTTTGTCATCCGCCGCGCGGCCGCCGATCCGGATTGCGAGCAGCGCGATCGCGAGCGCCGCAACATCGGTCATCATGTGCGCCGCGTCGGAAAGAAGCGCCAGGCTATTGAACACGAATGACCCGACAACCTCGGCGATGAGGAAGGTCGTCGTCAGAATCAACGCTAGCGTTAGCATTTTTGTGTTGGCGCCGGCGGTATGGTCGTGCGCATGACCGGCTTGATTATCGCTCGTCGCCGTCTCGGCCATGTCCGGTCTCCGTGCTACCGAATTGTTGTTTGCTGGAGCTGTCACAGACACCCCCGCGTAAGCAGACTTTTAGCGATCGACAGGTACGTGCCAGCGCCAATCGCGACAGCCATTCCCACCAGCGCCAGATCGTCCGCGCTGATCAGGAGGCGGCGCGCCGCTGCCGCACGCGCGATCATTGCAAGTCGAACAAACAGATAGAGAGTCGCGACGACGCAGATCAGCGCGAGGGCGTCGGCGATCCGCGCCGTGACGCAGAAGCGTTCGTGCCGATGAACCGCGAGCGCGAGCAGCACGATAGTGGGCGGTAATGGAAGCAGCGACAGCGCGCACAGATACCAGATCTGTCGGTCGCACCGGCGTGGTCGACCCTTCTTCCACGACGGATCCACCCGGGCGTTACCTGTTCCCGCTGGCGGCTGCGCCGATACGCCTGCGGCAAGCGCTATGGAAAGACCGCCAACAAGGGTCTGGTTGAGGAAGGGGATGAAGCTCCTCATCTCAGGATGCGCCGGTGAGACGGGGCAAAAGAGACAAGACCAGCATGCCACTTACGCACAACGTCATGATCAACGTCGCCGTCCAGCCCAGCAGCTGAAGGGGGCGGCCGATCACCCACCGTCCCATGACGTCCGAACGACGCGCCATCAGCATCATCGCCGCCATGACCGGAACCGCGACGACGCCGTTAAGGACGGCGCTCCAGAACAATGCCTGGATCGGATTTATCGGGGCGAGATTGAGCAAGGTTCCTAGTGCGGTCGCAACCGCGATGGTCCCGTAGAATGCGCGCGCCTCCAGCGGCCGGCGGCCAAGTCCGACCGGCCACTGCCGCGCCTCGCCGACGGCGTAGGCCGCCGAGCCGGCGAGCACGGGGACGGCAAGAAGTCCGGTGCCGATGACGCCCGCCGCAAACAGCGCAAAGGCATAGGGGCCGGCGACGGGACGCAGGGCTTCCGCAGCTTGCGCGGAGGTCTCGATGGTCGACGCGCCCGACTTTGCGGCCACGGCGGCCATCGAAATCAGGATCGCCAGCGCGATCAGGTTTGAGATCGCCATCCCGACCATAGTGTCGAGCCGGATGCGGCCAAGCGCCGCCACGCCGCCGTTCCGGTCCTTCACAAGAGGCTTGCGACGAGGCTCCTCGTGCAGGTCTTCCACCTCCTGGCTGGCTTGCCAGAAAAAAAGATAAGGACTGATCGTCGTGCCGAGAATTGCGACGAGCGCGGTGAGATAGCCGGCGTTCCACTGCAGCCGGGGAACAACAAGGCTCTTGAGAACATCGCGCCACGAAATATCGATCAGGACCGCGCAAATAACGTAGGCCAGCAGCGTGGCGGCGAGCCATTTCAGTACAGACACATAGCGCTGATATTGGAGGAGAATCTGCATCGCGATCGACACGCCAGCAAATGCGAACACAAGTGCGAACTGATTGCCTCCGACAAGCAGCCGCGCGGCGTCCGCCATGGCGCCGAGGTCGGCGCCGATATTGATCGTGTTGGCCACGATCAACAGCCCAACCAGCACCTGCAGCAGCGTGTTCGGATAATGGCGTCGCAGATTCCCGGCGATTCCGTGTCCCGTCGTGCGCCCGATGCGGGCGCTGATGATCTGAACGGCCGACATCAACGGGTAGGTGAACAGCAACGACCAGCTGAGCCCCAGCCCGAATTGCGCACCCGCCTGGCTGTAGGTCGCGATGCCGCTGGGATCGTCGTCTGAGGCGCCGGTGACCAAGCCAGGTCCGAGCAGCTCGAAGAGCCGCGGCTTCGTGGGCTCGATGACCGCGCTCGGTGCTTCGTCGCCCAGTGCGTTGTCGTTGACAGCGTGACCGCCAACGCCGTCCTTGCCACTGATACGCGGACCGCCACCGTTCTCAGGATCGGTCATGAGCAGCGCCATGCGATGAGTTGGACGGCGATGGCTACAGCCGAGACGAAACCGGCAATGCCGAGCACCCAAAGCCGCACAATGAGCAGCCGCGGGATGTCGCTAGGCGCTGCGAGCCACGTCAGCGTACTGACGACCGTACCTGCCATGTAGTAGGAGGCCAACAGCTCCAGCGAGCCGGCCGAGACCACCACTTCGATCCAAGATAGGCAAGTTCGCTTGGCGAGTGCGAATACGGTGAGCGTAGCACCGCCGACGAAGACAGGCCAGATTACCAAGCTGCGGAAATGCGCGACGCGACGTTCAATCCTGATGGCGGGTGCGGGACGTCGAAGCGCACTCCGCTCAATGGACGGGCGCTGGTTCGCCGTTTTCCCACGATAGCCGTTAGCGTCGCCCGACCTCGTCACGCGAACTTTCCGGCGCTCAGGCCGCCCCCGCTGGGAGCGCTTGCAGTGGGGCGAGCTCTTCTCAATCGTCTTAGCGACGGAGCGCCAATGGCGGGGCTGCGTGTTTCGCCGTGGGCGGGGTGGGGGCAGGGGGAAACCCGCACCCACGGCGTGGTCCCTCCGTGTTGACGCGACGTTCGTCTCTTGTGGATCGAGGACGTCTTGCCGCCAGCGAGCGGAGTACCAAACTTGTATATGGGAGAACCAAGCGAGCGCATTTGAGCGCGATAACGAGGAAGATTTTTCGCACGCCGCGGGCGTCTAGGCCGGCCTGCGACCCCGCGACCGGTGTCAATGCGCTGGAGCGCCCGCATGCAGGCCCGAGGCGACACCTCAACGGGACCGATGACGCCCGTTTCTTGGTTGAGCCGCTGGGATCTCTCGCGAGAAGGCGCATGGCCGCCACGGGCAAGCGCGAGGCGCACGATGCTGTCGCTGTCGCTCGTTGTTTCCGCAACGATACGGAAAATAAGGTCTGCCACCGAGGGGCCCTTCGACTAAACATGACGGTGCGACCGCCTGAAGGCGGCGCGTCGGCGCGCTTAGGCTTGGGGTGGGCGCTCCGGTCCTGCGACAGGCTGGCCCTCGGCAAACCGCTCGTAGGTCCAGCCCGGAAGTGGACCGCAGGCTGGTACGGCGGCGGACAGATCGTTGCCGGTATCGATCGCGATTTGCGAATGACCGCAGTGGGCGTGCTGGCAAATAGCCGCATGACGCGGCCGGTTCACGGGCTTCTTCGTCGGCTCCGGCACGTTGCGAAGTGCCTCGGAAACCTGGTTCGCGCCGACGATGGAAGCAGCGGCCACTCGAGCCGGGGCCAGATCAGCTTGAAGGCAAGCCGCTTCGGACATCGCCGGAAGGAGCAGCGCCGCCAGCACGGTCAGCGCGACCAATGCTCGCCACCGCCACCGATCCAGGCATGCTCCGATCGTCATCCGCTCCCTTCATCGACCAGAATGGCCCGATTAAAAGGCTGATAACGAACCTATCGTGGTTTGTAGAGCAGAATCTCACCTCTCCAGCGACAGCTAGTATCGACCCGCCGCGACGGGCGCCGGTCGAGCACTATGCCACCAATATGCAGGCGATCGGTTATACCTGTCCAGGTTCGAGCGTCCGTCATCGAGACCTGTCTGTAGGAGTGGGAATGACCATTAATTATGATGTCATCGTTATCGGCGGCGGAACCGGCGGCTACCCCGCCGCGATCCGCGCCGCCCAGCTTGGCATGACGGTCGCGTGCGTCGAGCGGCGCGAGACGCTCGGCGGCACGTGCCTCAATGTCGGGTGCATTCCCTCGAAGGCATTGCTGCATTCGTCCGAACTTCTGGTCGAAGCGCGGGAAGGTTTGGCGCAACATGGCATCATCGCGGGTGCGGTCGATTTTGACCTCTCCCAGATGTTGGGGCGCAAGGACAAGGTGGTTGCTGACCTGACCAAGGGCGTCGCGTTTCTGTTCCGGAAAAACAGGATCGACTGGATCCGGGGCACGGCGCGCTTCGAGACCGCCAACCGCCTCCGGATCGATACCCACGATGAGCCCGATCGGGTAATCGAGGCGCGCAAGGCAATCATAATCGCCACCGGGTCGGAGGTGGCGACGCTTCCCGGCGTCACCATCGACGAGCGGCGGATTGTATCATCGACCGGCGCGCTTGCGCTTCCTGACGTGCCGCGAAGGCTCGCGGTGATCGGTGGAGGATATATCGGGCTGGAGTTGGGCTCGGTCTGGCAACGGCTCGGCTCCCAGGTCACGGTCGTCGAATATCTTGACCGCATCGTTCCCGGAATGGACAGCGAGATCGCTACGCAACTGCACCGACTGCTCGCACAGCAAGGCATGGACTTCCGGCTGCAGACTCGCGTCGTGCGCGCAGATGCCAGCGACGAAGGCGTGCGCCTTACGACCGAACCCTCATCTGGCGGTGATCCCACATCCCTGGACGCCGACGTGGTGCTGGTCGCCGTGGGCCGCAAACCGTTCACCGCCTCGCTTGGTCTTGAAACGATCGGTCTCGAACTGGACGAGAAGGGCAGAGTGCCGGTCGGCAGGACTTTCGAGAGTAGGGTGGCGGGCGTTTATGCTGTCGGCGACGTAATCGCCGGTCCGATGCTCGCCCACAAATCGACGCTTGATGGCGTCATGTGCGCCGAGGGCTTGGCCGGGCGGGTCGTCGATGTCGATTATGCGCGCGTGCCGAGCGTCATCTACACTTCGCCCGAGGTGGCGACCATTGGCCGGAACGAAGAAGAATTGACCGCGGCCGGCGTTGCGTACAAGCGTGGCGTGTTTCCCTTTACAGCCAACAGCCGGGCGCGGTGCAACGGCGATACGCGCGGGATGGTCAAAATACTCGCTGATGCGGGTACGGATGCTATTCTGGGCGTCCATATCATCGGCCCGGATGCTGGCACGATGATTTCCGAGGCCGTCCTCGCGATGGATTTTGGAGGATCTTCGGAGGATGTCACACTGGTCGTTCATCCTCACCCAACCCTGTCCGAGTCGCTCAAGGAGGCGGCCTTGGTGCTGCAGGGGCAAGGCATGCACATCTGATCGAGTTCGACGCTCTAGCACCGCCGGCTCGCGTCGTGTCTTCCATCAAAACGATGGGTGAATAACTATTGTGACGAAGGGGAGGATTTGTAGTGACGGTTGGCCGACGATCGCGCGTTGCACCGATGCTTTTGAGGATCGCTGCGGGAGCAGTGGGGCTCGGTGCCTGTTCGCAAGAGCAGCCGCGTCGGCCACCGACCGAGCAGGAAATTCACTCAGCGGACCAGGACGATGGTTCGCGGGTCAAGGGTCGGCACGCATTCATGTGCCGGGACGGGACCACCTTGCTGGTGGATTTTAAGGATCAGGGCAACATGCTTGAGGTGCGCGAGCGGGACAATGGCGGACCGCTGATCCTGACCGCGCCTACTCAAGGGCTGCAATATGTCGCCGAGGGCGCTACGGCGACCTTTGCCGATGGCGAACTGAGGTTGCAGCAGGCGGGACTGACCGAGCGGATTTGCAAGCGCGCGACACGCTGAGTGTTTGTCGAGCGGACCGGGCGTCGGGCGCAGGTGGCGACGGACGCCGCTGACTCCGGGTGACGGCCGCGCACCACGTGGGCTTCGGCCAGCCTGGACGTTGGACAAGCAAGCGCTGGGCTGACGAAGCCGACGCTTTGCTGCCTCGGCTTGCTGGACGGCAATCATTCGCATCGACAGCGGCCAGAGCGCGTTTGCGGGAGGGGTCTCTTGTCGCTACGCTCGGCATCGGAAGGACTATCTATGAAGCCGACGATAATCGGTTCGACGCCCCCGCTTGACACCGCTGTAGCGCGTGCCGCCACTTCGGTGCTGCCGATCGATACCGGTGCTATCGTTCTGACGCCTGCGCAGACGGCGACGGCAGTGGAAGGCCTTGCGAACCTCGACTTTGCGACCATGCGCTCGAGCGAGATCGTGAAGATTGGTCTGGATGCCGAGCAGGCGCTGCAGCGGACGCTGGACGGGTTTCTTGCCCGTCTGGACCGGAATACAGCCGCACAGGTCTTCGCCTTGTTCGGTCGCTTGGAAAAGGGGGTCGAGGACGCCAACCTGCCAGAAATTCTGGAGAAGGTTCAGAACGGGGAAAAGCCCGGCATCATTGGCTCATTGCTCGCGAGGCTTCGAGGGAAACGACCAGAGCAGCTCGCAGAGGAGCTTCTGGCGGCGATCGGCGCGCTCATTACCGGACGTACGAAGACACTCGCGGATCAGATGACCAAGCTCGAGGGCGAGCTTTCGACCGAGATGCAGAAGCTGTTTGGCGAGTTGCAGGCGCTCGATGGCCTGAAAAACAGCTACAGGGTGCATTTTGACGAGTTCACGATCGCGGCGGGTTTGGCTCGCGCGCTACTCGATAAGGCGCGCAAGAAGGTGGAGGAGGAAGAGGCTGCGCTCAACCCATCCGATCCGGTCGCGCAGAGCAGGATGCTGGAGCTGAAGAACAAATTCGGTCTTCTCGAAAGCAGAGCCTTGGCGCTCGAGGGAACCTACACGCGCTTGCCCGCAGACCAAATGGTCATCCAGCAGATCGAACAAGCGGGCATCGCCACGCTCCAGGAAACCGCGACGACGGTTGCATCGCGGTTCGCGTCAATCAAGATGACGTTGCTGTCGATCCACGGTGCCTTCGCGGTGAAGAGCGTGCAGCAGATGGCGGGGCGGCAGGCGAAACTGGACCGACAACTGACCGAACTGCGTGGGCGGGCCTTGAAGGATGTCGCGGTAACGGCAGCGCTCGCGCCTGGCGAAAACCGTGTCGCGCAAGCTCAACAGATCGAACGGATCATAGCCTCCACCAAGGAGATCCACGAGCTGGTTGCGGCGGCCAAACGAACGACCAGCGAGAATTTCGAGCTGGCCCGACAAAAGTTTCTCACCGCCCGGCAGGACCTCGTCGCGCTTTCGTCCACCTGATCTTCATCGAAAGACCTTCCTGCTATGCTGACTTTGACGCTCGAGAAGCCGGGCACGCAGGCGCCCCGATTGCAGCTTTCGCTCAACAAGGGTGCGATCTTCACCGTCCACGTGGCGTGGCAGTGCGACGCCGACCATGCGGACGACGTCGATATCCACGCGCTGGAAGCGCGCAATGCGGGCGATGGGGCCAAGGTGAAGGAACTGGCTAGCGTCTTGTCGACGTACAATACAAAGCGGATGAACCCGCAGGGCGGTGCACTTTCGACCAACACGGACGGGTCGTTTCAGACCCCAAGCGGTGGATTGGTCCACAGCGGCGATATGCGGGTGCAGAACAACTCGGAGTCCATCGTCATTGACGGGACCAAGCTGCCCCAGGGCGTCAACGAGATCCCGATCTTCGTCACGGTCCACGAAGCTGAGCACGGCGGAGGCCATGACACTGGCCAGGAGTCAGAGGACGAGCCGGCGTTTGGAGACATCGACGTCTGCACCATCACGCTGTCGGATCAGGCTGGCCGCGAGCTGGGCGCCTACCAACTCTCGTCGGAGTTCAAGGAGTTCAATGTCGTGCAGCTTGGCAGCGTCTTGCTGAGCGACAAGGGCTGGGAATATTCCGCGGTCGGCCGCGGCTTCAACGGCACTTTCAACGACGTTCTCGCATTCTTTTCGTGAGGGGCCGGTGGCAACCGAAGACGATGACGATCCGGTGAAATTGCGTCCTACGATCATCGGGTCAGTCGACAAAAAGCCAACCAGGCCGGCGAGCGGTTCGCGCACGTCGTGTCCCGCGAACGCCGCCCAGCCGACCCTGATGAGCATGCCCCCGCGACGGGCCGCGGCGGCAGCCGACCGTAACACGGTGATTTTGCCGATCGGAGGTGCCCCGGACACTGTAACGGCACCCACCGCCATTCCAGGCGTAGAGCGCAAAAGGATCGACGTACGCCCGGAAGACATCGCACGATCTGTGCCTGGCGCGTCTTCCGCGGCTCAAGCTGCAGCTGCGCGCTTGGTAAGGAATTTTGCGATCGACGGCGCTCGCGACCGCGACATCGTGCTGTGGGGACATGACCTCCAGCAAAGCTACGGCAGCCTCGTGTCACAAACGCTGGAACTCGGACAGGCGGAGATCCTGACCAAGGTTGCCGCGTATCTCGACCGCATGACCAGCATCCTCGCATCGATTGATCTTGAGGGAATCGGCCGCATCGCCCCCACGCAGAGCATCCTGGGTCAATTCCTCGGTCGATCAAATGCTCGGATCGACTCTGGCGAGGAATTCGAGGCGGCGCGGCGTGAGGTCGACCAACTTGTGGAGTTGATGGCCGGGTCGCTGGAACGGCTGCTGGTGCTGAAAGAGTCGCTTGAGCGCCAATCGCGCCGGATCGACGATCTGGGCGATGCAGTCGAGGCCGCCGCCTATGCTGCGGCTTTCCTGTCGACGCAGTTGCGTGCCGAGAAGCCGAGTTTTGCCGATCGTTTCGACGAGCGGAGCATGGGGTTGACGCAAACTCTCGCGCAGCTCCGCGAGAGCAAAGCGCTCCGCGAGGTCCACATCGAGCGCCCGCTCGGTTTGATCGCTGCCATCCAGGATGTCGCCCTCGTCGCCGTGCCCGGGCTGATCCTCAGCGTGGCCGCGCTGGCCGCGACAACAAGCGCGACCCATGTGGCGACCCCGACCGAAGTCGGCGAGTTGAAGTATCGGCTCGCCGGCATCTTACAGCATCTCAAGATCTGAGGACAATTGGCATGGCCCTGCAACTCAACCTGGAAAAGTCGGCGCAGTCGCTGCGCTTGTCGCTCGACAAAGCCGGCATCCCGCCGAACATCAAAGCCGAGCTGATCTTCGACATGGACGTGTCTGGTTCGTTCGAACACGAGCATGAAGAGGGCACGACGAGCCGTCTCATCGCCCGTCTCGTGCCCTACGGCATGGTGCTCGATCCGGACGGGCAGATGGACGTATTCACTTTCAGCGATGGCAAGGCGCACGTCCATCACGTGGGCGTCGTCACGCCGGAGGATTGCGATGATTATATAGTCCGACGCGTCATCGAACGCGTGCCAGGCTGGAATGGCGGTACGACATACAGTCACGTATTGGAACGCAACCTTCAGCACTTCGGCTGGCTTCCCAGCGAACCAGCCGCGGGCGGCTTTCTAAGTCGTTTTTTCGGGCGCCCCCAAGAACCAGAGTACAGGGCGCAAAAGCGGTCGATTGTAATCTTCGTGACAGACGGCGAGAACGACCGCTCCGATTACGCTCGCACGATTAGCGTGCTGGAAGAATCAGAAGCCCGCGGCGACCAGGTGTATTTCCTGTTCATGGGCGCTTGCGAGCATGATGTCGATTTCGGGTTGCTGCGGCATATCGCTGAACGATTTCGGAACACAGGTGTCGTGATCGTGCGCGACCTGGACGGGTTCGTCGAATTGTCTGACGACGAACTCAACGCGCAGCTATTAGGCCCGGAGTTGCTTGCCTGGCTCAGATCGTAACGCCGGTTTTGATGTCAGGGTGCGGTGATCTGCCCGATGCTGCAAGAATGCGACGTTCAGTGTGTGGGTAGTCGTACTCGGGAGAAGCGGAATTCCGCCCCTCCCGACACGGTTGCAGCTTCAGATTGATCCGGAGCCACCGGTATCGCGGTGACCATGCTCATCGACATCGCCTGGCGTGTGGCCCGGATGATCGTGGTGTTGTCCGAGTACGTCTTTGTCGCGGTGACCGTGCTCGTCGAGATCGCCGGGCTTGTGCCCAGGATGATCGTGGTGCTCGCCGGGAACCTCTCGGTTTCCGCTGGCGTCGCGGTGGCCATGGTCGTCAAGATCGCCCGGGGTGTGTCCCGGATGGTCGTGATGCGAGCCGGGCTTCTCTTCAGGCATGTTCGCTCTCCTATGTTTGTCGCGATACAGCATGAAACGCGTCGGCCGCTGGTTCGGGTCCGCAGCAATCCGCCGTGTCTCACATAGCGTTAAGCCTTGCGGGACTTACAGATATCGGTCTGGCGCCTGATCGAAGCGGGACCGGCATTCCGACGAACAGAAGTGAAGCCGCTTGCCTTTGTAGTCACTGTATTCCCTCGTCATGTGCGGATCGATGGACTTTCCGCAGACCGGGTCCACCACGTCGTGCGATCCAATAGTCGCTCCACCGCCGTGATGATGGTGGCCGTGATAGCCGTAATGCCCACCCGACCCGGCGACCGGCCCATTCGCGTCATCGTTCTCTTTACCTGCCATCGCGGGACTTCTCTCGTAGCCGTGAGCATCTTGCGTAACTTGGAGCCGGCCCAATCGTTCCGATCCCGCGTCGGTCGAAGCTCGGCCGCCACTTGCGTCCAGACCGTCTCAGCATCATCAGCCAACGTCCCCTCCCAGAGAGGTCGACCCGACGATCGAACCGGACGCAGACGGCCCGAACGGGCAGCGCCTTACTCGATCTCGATGCCTGACGCGGTTAGCATGCTCGACAGGCTCACTCGACCCGTCTCCCGCGCGCGCAAGGCAGTCTAAATCGTTATTTTGCCGATCATGTCTTGATCGCGCGATCAATGAGCCAGCCGATCAACGTCACCACGAGAAAAGCCGTCCACGACCAGTACAGATTCACGTCAAGCGCGGTAACAGGGGTTATCAGCAAGCCGTCCCCGAACATTCCCTGTGAACTGTGCATCAGGTACCCGACAGCAAGACCCGCCATGACACCCACGACAAGCGATTTTATCATCGCGTTCTCCCAGAATTGTATGAGTGGAATCGCCGCCGATCCGACATCTGCTGGCCCGCCATACAAACGAGCTGCTCTAGCCGTTGGCAGCCTTTAACCCGCGATCGCTCTCCAAGCTGTCTGCGAGTACCATCGCAGCGCGCGACATTGCGCGCGGGCCGGGATTGCGTAGCGGCTTATCCGACCAAAGGAGGCTTGTGAGGGGGCGGCATCGACCGTGAAGGTAATGCGGGCCCGACAGTAGGTGAGGGGGGAATAGCGCGTACCGGTAACGTGTTGGCTATTACGGTCCGTGGCGTCGACAAGCCAGGTTGGCAGTGGTGATGAAACCCGCGGTGCTGGGAAATGGGTCGATCGCGACTTAGTCCGTCGTCGCATTCAGAGCCGACGGAAGTGGCATTCGCAACATGTGTATAGGCCGCCGGGCTACTTAGCACATGCGCAATGCCTGGCGCGGCGAACACGCCGGCCAGAGCCGTTGCCAAGAGCGCGACACAGTAGAGCAGCGGCCGCATAAACCACACTTACCCGCACTTGTGCGAAGAGCAATGCACGCTGCAAGCGACAACCTCTCCATCTTCAGCGGGGCGCTCCGATCTATTGGCTGCGAAAAATACGCCCTAAGAGGGAAACCGCTAACGGTTGCTGCGACAATTATCGCCCCCGTGCAGGTCAAGGCGCTGGCGCGCGCCCGTACCGATGAGCTCGACCGGAGCGTGCGAGCACTGATGGCAGCGCCCTCGACCTAGCCGACCGGTGCCGCGGCGATGGTTAGCCGGACTGCCTGATCATAAGGTATCCGGCGCTTGCAGACCAAGACTTGGCGGGGGGCAAGGCGGGAAAGCGCTATTACTGAAGAGCAATCGCATCGCCACCGATGTTGCCGCCAGTTAGAAAAGACACATTCTCCGCCAGATAGAAATGACACCGCCTAGTGGCAGCGGGGGCAGCGTGGAGCCCCCCAAGCAGCGCAGCGCTGCCTCCGCTGAGGCGGTGACGTAGCGGTTCTTGACCCCGGACCCGCTGCGCCAGCAGCGGGCTCGGTCAGACCGGCTGTCAGGCGCTCAACCTTTCCCCAAAACCCCATGTTCGATGAGCAATTTCGGGAAAGGGCAATTGGGAACAGATTTCGGCAAAATGGCCTCCTGACAGATCGCCCGCGCGCTGATCGGGCCGCCGTCTGCCAACTGACCATCCCAATCGGGAAAGAGGTTCCGATAATTCCCTGCCCAAGAACGCGCTTGCTCAGTGAACCAGCCTACTTGATCGGGCCGAAGCGGTTCAGCGGCACCTTGAGGAACGCCGTTCCGCAAGCCTCCGCATCGGGCAGTCGACCGCCGCGAATGTTCACCTGAAGCGCAGCGAGCATTAGGTCCGGCAGCGGGAGCGAAGCGTCACGCTTCTCGCGGGTCGCCACGAACTCCGCCTCGTCGATGCCATCGCGCACATGGATGTTGTCACGCCGCTGGTCGGCGACCGTCGAGCGGCCGATTACCTCGCGACCGTCCTTGCCATAGTCATGCCCGACATAGGTCGAGGTTTCAGGCGAGAGGTCGAGGATCGCGCGGATCGAACGCCAGAGTGCATGCGCATCACCGCCGGGGAAATCCGCCCGGCTCGTGCCACTGTCCGGCATCATCAGCGTATCGTGAACAAACGCCGCGTCACCCACGACATAGGTGATCGAGGCGAGCGTGTGGCCGGGCGAAAGCATGACGTGCGCGTCGAGCGAGCCGATCTTAAAATGCTCGCCATCGGCGAACAGGTGATCCCACTGGCTGCCATCAACGGGCAGGTTGGCCAGGCAGTAAATGTCCTGCCAGAGCTTCTGCACCTCCACGACCTTGGCGCCAATCGCGGTTTTGCCCCCTGTCTTTTCCGCGAGGTACGGCGCGGCCGAGAAGTGATCGGCATGGGGATGGGTATCGAGCACCCATTCCACAGTAAGTCCCTTGGCCCGGACATATTCGAGGATCATATCGGCATTGTCGGTTGCGGTCGCACCGGCACGGGGATCGAAGTCGAGGACCGGATCGATGATCGCCGCGGCCTTCGTGGCTTCGTCGATCACGACATACTGGAAGCTTCCGGTGCGCTCGTCATGAAGCGACGCGACCGTCATGCCCTTGTGATTATACTCGATCATGTTTCGTATCCTCTCGCATCTTCATTTTTCTTCCCGCGCACGCGCGAACAGCCGTTCGAAATTGTTGGTGTCGATTGCACCCATCACCAATATGCGACCGGCAAGATAACCCGGGGTGCCGGCTAGCCCGATCGAATAGGCTTCCCGTCCGTTCGCCCGCAGGCGTGCCGCGACGGCGTCGGCATGGGCGGCAAGCCAGGCCGTCGCGCGCAGCCAGTCGCCGCCGGCGCGCGTGACCACATCCCGAAGCATCTCGTCGTCGATCGTGCGGCTGTCCGTCATCAACGCACGGTGTACGACCGGGTAAACTCCCTGTTCGGCGCACGCGAGCGCCACGCTTGCGGCGCGTTCGGATGGCGGACCGAAGATCGGCCAGTCCTTGTAGATGACCCGCACCTTGCCGTCACGTTGCACAGCCTCCTCCAGGGCGGGAAACCCATGACGACAGGCCGGACAACGATAGTCGGTGAACACTGCAAGCCGAAGCGTAGCATCGGCAGGTCCGTCCTCGAGTGAGCCGTTACCGGCCAGAATCAGGTCAGCGGTCGGCCCGACGTCGCGCCCGATCGGGGCGGTACGCCGCAGAACCTGCCCAACTGCCCAACCACCCACGACCACCACGCCCAAGCCGGCAAGCTGTCTCCGATTGAGCGGCCCGGGCATGGTCAGCGCACCGTAGGTTTTTTGCGCGCTTCCGCGACGAGACGACGCAGCGTCGGGAGATCGACAGCACCGGCGACGACCTGGGAGCCGACGATCAACGCCGGCGTTCCATTGAACCCGAACGCTTGGGCGATGCTATCGGTGCGCGTGAGCAGCGCGTCGATTTCGGCGCCACGCGTCTTCACATCGCGTTGCAGATGGGGCCAGTCGACCCTGGCTTTGGCAGCAGCTGCTTTGACGCCCGCGCTGTCGAGCCGCGCCGGCGAGGTCATCAGGGCCTCGTGAAAGGCGGCATGCCTGCCCTGCCATTGGCTCGCGACGGCCGCGCGTGACGCCTCACGCGAGGCAGGTCCGAAGATCGGCCAATCCCGGTACACGACCCGTACCTTGGGGTCGGAGCGAAGCAGGGCGTTCAGCACCGGCTCCATGCGACGGCAATAGGGACAATTATAGTCGAAGAACTCGACTACCGTGACATCATAGGTCTTGCTGGAGCGCTTAGGGGCAACGGGATCGTCGACGACGGCCTTGCGCGACAGATCGGGCTGCTGGGCCATAAGAGGCGTGATCGGTGCGGCGAAGGCAAGCGCAGCCAGGAGGCCCCACGACAACAGGTTGCGACGGTTCATCGGTGTTTCCTTGCTAATTCGATTCCATCGGCGAGGGCAGCGCGTGACAGCTCGCCGAGCTGGAGCTGCACGATCGTGCCGTCGCCTGCGACGAAGGCCGTTGCGGGATAACCCGCCACCTTCAAGGCTTGAGAAAGCCCACGATCGGGGTCGAGCGCGATATGCCGCGCACGGATGCCTTCATGACCAAGAAACCCGCTGACGATCGTTTGCGCCTCCCCCTGATTGGCAAGAAGGATCGGGACCTCGCCAGGGCGCGATGCAACCGCATCGAGCATCGGCAGCTCACGCCGACACGGGCCACACCATGTCGCCCACAGGTTGACCACGAACGGCCGGCCACGGAAGCGATCGAGTGGAAGCGGCGCGCCGGACGGAGTTGTCAGGTTGAGATGATAGGGGAACGGGCCGTAGGTTACGGGAGGGATCAGCGCCTGAAGCGAGAACCAGAGGCCACCCGCAACAGCCAACGCTCCCCAGCCTGCCGCCAGCGCGCTTGAGCGACCAAGCCGGATCGCCAGCATCGCCGCAGCGCCGAGAAGCCCTTCAACGGGGGAAAAGCCGCCCTGCCACACGGCAAGGATGGACAGCGGAGCGCCGGCGTAGCTCGACCAATGCGCTGCAACGTAACCGATCCGGGCAGTAACCAGTCCAGCGACGATGGCGCTGGTGGAGACCGTCGACACGCGAGGGAAGCGGAACCGACCGGCCAGTGTCGTGAGGCCAAGGAACACGACGATGCACAGCACGGCAAGCCCGCGATCGACGGCCAGCATCAGCGGCCCGATGGTAATCGCACCCTCCATTAGAGAAACGCGGCCGCGCTTTTCCAGAGCATGTAGGCCGCCACCACGAAGATCAGGACGGCAAAGACCGTGGTGAGCGTGCCGCCCGTACCGAGGCGCTTCGCAATGCGCGTGCCGATCAGACCGCCGACAACTCCACCGCCGATGAACACGAAAGCAAGCGGCCAGTCCACCAGACTGGAAAACGCGTAGTTGGCGGCCGTCGTCAGCCCGAACGCGGTGACGGCGATCAATGACGTGCCGACAGCATTCAGGATCGGCATGCCCGTCGACCCGATCAGGCCAGGGACGATTAGAAAGCCTCCGCCGATGCCGAAGAAGCCCGAGAACAGACCGGTGCCGAGGCCGTAGCCCAGCACCTTCGGCGCCTTCTCCCGATTGCACTCCGCCCCCGGGTTGCCCGTGTCACCGCGCCCGCGCAGCATCAGGACGCCGACGACAACCATGACCATGGCGAACAGGAAGAGCAGCTTGCCGCCATCCATGGCCTTGCCCGCGGTGGAGCCGAACAAGGCACCGATAATGCCGGCGGTCGCATACATGCCGCCACAGCGCCATTTGACGGTATGCGCCTTGGCATGACCGATCAGCCCGGTCGCAGCATTGGCGGCAACCGCGAACGCGCTCGTGCCGATGGCAAGGTGCGCGTTCGGCACGCGCACGAGATAGACCATGAGCGGGACGGCGAGTATCGATCCGCCCCCGCCGACAAGCCCGAGGGTGAAGCCCACCAGGCCGCCGGACAGCGCGCCCAACAGATACTGGATCGGTTCGAGGGTCATGCCGCCTTGCCGATCTCATGCGGCGCCGCCATCCACTCATGGCCTTTCAGCATGCCCTGCCAATAAATCGGGGGCAGCACCCGCTCCTTCAGGAACCAGGCAGCGCGCGTCGGGCGCGTGCCGTTCAACAGCCACGACGGGAAGCTCGGGAGCAGCTTTCCGCTATAACCGAACTCGGCCAGCACGATTTTACCACGCTCGACGGTGAGCGGGCACGATCCATAGCCGTCATAGTCGACAACAGGGGGCCTGCCATCGAGCGCGGCGAGCGCGTTGACCGCTACTACCGGGGCCTGCTTGCGGGCTGCCGCAGCCGTCTTCGCATTGCTGGTGCCAGCGGCATCGCCCAGGCTAAAGACATTGTCGTACCGCTTGTGGCGCAGCGTCGCCTCATCGACCTCGACGAAGCCGTTTGCCGCCGCGAGCGGACTTTTGGCAACGACGTCATGCGAAACCTGAGGCGGCACGACGTGGAGCATGTCGAACTCGCGCTCGATCCGCTCGCTCACGCCATCCCGCTTGCGCTCGAACGTGGCGACACGCCGGTCGCCGTCGACCGCAACAAAATTGGACTCGAGCTTGAGGTCGATCCCATACTTCTCGACATATTCCATCAACGCCGGGACGTAGGTCGCCACGCCGAACAGTGCCGCGCCGGCGTTGTGAAACTCGACGTCGATCGCGGGAAGAACACCGCTCTCGCGCCAGATGTCGCAGGACAGGTACATCGCCTTTTGAGGCGCCCCGGCGCACTTGATCGGCATCGGCGGTTGCGAGAACAGCGCGCGCCCCCGCTGCAATTCCTGGACAAGCTGGTAAGTGTAGGGTGCCAGATCGTAGCGGTAATTGGACGTGACGCCGTTGCGGCCCAACGCCTCGGGAAGCCCCGCGATCTTCTCCCACGCCAAACGCAGGCCGGGGGCGACGATCAGAACACGGTAAGCAATCGTATCCCCGTCTCCCAGGGTGATCGCCTGGCGATCGGGGTCGATGGTAATCGCAGGCAGCCGTATCCATTCGACGCCCTTCGGCATCACGTCTGCTTCCGCCTTGCGGGTCTGTTCGGGGGTGAAAACGCCAGCGCCTACCAGCGTCCAACCGGGCTGGTAATAGTGATCCCGGGCGGGATCGACGACAGCGATCGATACCTTGGCGTTGCGCTTCAGGATGCTGGCGGCCGTTGAGATGCCAGCAGCCCCACCTCCGATGATGACGACGTCGTAGGTCATTTGCTGGTCCTCTTAGACCGGCGGGCAAGCGCCGGCTTCAGATCGGCGAGGTCGTATCCGGCTGTCTTGGCCTGACCGATGATCGTTGCAGGATCGCTTTGGTCCGCCTCCGCCAGTGCCCAAAGGGTGGCCGCCCGCGTACCACTTCGGCAAAAGCCGAGCGTCGGTCCCGGCAGCGCGGTCAGCGCTTCCTTCATCCGATCGGCATCTGCATCGGTCGCCTTGCCCGGCACGATCGGGACATGGGCGAACGCAAGACCATGTTCTTCGGCCATCCGGGCCATGTCCCGCGCGCTTGGCTGCCCCGGCTCCTCGCCGTCGGGCCGGCTCGAAATGATCGAGCGGTATCCCGCCTGCGCGGCAGCAGCGACGTCATCCCGGGTGAGCTGGGGAGCAGCCGAGAAGGACGGTGTGATCTTCTTGAAGGCCATGTGACGTCTCCTGTCCGGTCACGCCGAACGGCGTGGGGTAAGTGCGAAGCGGTGGATGGCTGCGCCCAGCGCCATCGCGGCGATGAAGAGCAGCGCGGGTGCAGGCTGGATTGCCAGCGCGGCGATGGCAGGGCCTGGACAGAGGCCGACAAGGCCCCAGCCTATGCCGAACAGGGCGGCACCGCCGATCAGACGCGCGTCGATCGGCAACGTGGCGGGCGTATGGAATTGCTCGGCTATGATTGGCGTGGAGCGCCGGCGCACGACGAGCCAGGCTATCGCCATCGGCAGGATTGCCCCGGCCATGACGAAAGCTAGGGTCGGGTCCCAGGCACCGGCGACGTCGAGAAACGCCCGCACCCGCGCAGGATCGATCATGCCTGAAACGGCGAGGCCGGCGCCGAACAGCGTGCCGCTCACGAGCGAGAGGATGCCTTGGCGCATCACAGCGTCACCCCCGCCAGGCGCATGAGGGTCACGATGGCGATACCGGTCGCCATGAACGTACCCGTCGCGACGATGGACCGCGGCGACAGGCGCGACAGGCCGCAGACGCCGTGACCGCTGGTGCATCCCGCGCCGAGCCGCGTACCGATCCCGACGATCAGCCCGGCGACGACGATCAGCCCAAGGGATGTCGGGAAGCGGGCTTCCACACTCAGATTGGCCGCAGCAAGCGCTGCGCCCAGGGGCAGCCCCACTGTGAACAGGAGTGCCATCATCCAGGGCGCCCCCCCTTCGGACAGGCCGAGGAAATGCGCGAACATGCCGCTGACCCCGGCGATGCGGCCGTTGCCCAGCAACATGATCGCCGCAGCGACACCGATCATCAGGCCACCGATGAAGCCGGGAAGCGGCATGGCTTTGGAAAATCCGGGCATCACAGCGCATCCAATGGGATCTTGAGGTAGCGGGTGCCGTTGGCTTCCGGCTCCGGCAGATGGCCGCCGCGCATGTTCACCTGCACCGATGGCAGGATGAGCTTGGGCATCGACAAGGTGGCATCGCGACTGGTGCGCATCGCGACGAAGTCGTCTTCGTCCACCCCTTCATGGACATGGACGTTGCCGACGCGCTGCGCGCCCACGGTCGTCTCCCAGACATACTGGTCGCGCCCCGCTGCCTTGTAGTCGTGGCACAGGAACAGCCGCGTCTCGTCGGGCAACTGCATCAGTCGGCGGATCGAGCGGAATAGCTGGCGCGCATCACCACCAGGGAAATCCGCGCGTGCGGTGCCGTAATCCGGCATGAAAAGGGTATCGCCGGTGAAGACCGCGTCGCCAATGATATAGGCCATATCGGCGGGGGTGTGCCCCGGCACATGCAGCGCGATGGCCTCGATGTTGCCGATCGCAAAACGGTCGCCATCGTCGAACAGGCGGTCGAACTCGGAGCCGTCGCGCTCGAAGTCGGTGCCGGCGTTGAAAATCTTGCCGAAGACGTTCTGCACGCGGATGATCTCGCGGCCGATCGCGAGCTGACCGCTCAGCGCCTTTTGCAGGTAGGGCGCCGCAGAAAGGTGATCGGCATGGGCGTGGGTCTCGAGCAGCCAGTCGACCGAAAGGCCGTGCTCCCGCACATAAGCGATTACCGCGTCCGCCGACGCCGTCTTGGTCCGACCGGCCGCAGCGTCGAAATTCAGGACACTGTCGACAACCGCTGCTTTCCGCGTGGCAGGATCCCAGACGACGTAGGTCGCGGTGTTGGTCGGCTCATCGAAGAACGAGTGAACAACCGGCGCTTCCGCCGCCTTCGCACGTTCAATCTGCGCAATTGCCTCGTTCAAAGCCGATTCCATGATCGCCTCCGTTTATCGGTTTCACGGTTTATGTAGTCATGTAACTTACTTGCGTCAACGGGCGCCCCGTGCCATCTGGAAGACATGGAAACGATGGATGCAGACGCACCGCGCTCGTTGCGTATTGGGGACGCGGCCCCGAATTTTACGGCCCGCACGACGCAGGGCGAAATGACGCTCGATCAGTATCGTGGTCGCTGGATCGTATTCTTCTCGCATCCGGCCGATTTTACGCCGGTCTGCACCAGCGAGTTCGTGGCTTTGGCGAAGGCCGCACCGCAATTCGAAGAGCTGGACTGCGTCTTGCTCGGGTTGTCGGTCGACAGCCTGTATTCGCATGTCGCCTGGTTGCGCGCGATCAAGGATGTCTTCGGCGTAGAGGTGCCGTTCCCGGTCGTGGAAGATCCGTCGATGGCGGTGGGTTACGCCTATGGCATGCTCGATGAGGAGGCTGGTGACGCCTCAGCCGTCCGCGCGACCTATTTCATCGATCCCGAGGGCATCATTCGTGCGCTCAACTGGTATCCCATGAACGTCGGGCGATCGGTCGACGAGATGCTCCGCACGGTGAGAGCATTGCAGCGAACGGCCGATGGACAAGCCTATACGCCGGCCGACTGGCAGCCGGGTGATGACGTCCTTCTTCCGCCTGCCTTACCGGGCAGCGCCGGTCCCGACTGGTTTCATCAGTTGAAGGCCGATCGATGACGGCGATCCATCAGTCCCGCGCGATTGCGGACACGGCGGTCGAGAAGCTGCGCGTGTTCGCTCAACCTCAGCGCCTCATGATCCTGTCCTATCTACTCGGCGGTGAGCGTCAGGTAGCGGAAATAGAGGCTGCTACCGGCGTGACACAACCGGCCCTCAGCCAGCAGCTTGCCGAGCTGCGCCGCGCCGATCTGGTGAAGACGAGACGTGAAGCCAAGCAGGTCCACTACCGGCTTGCCGATGACGCGGCTGCGCTTTGCGTGCGTACGCTCGAAGCGATGTTCGGTGCCGACGATCTAGCAGTGGAGGAGACACCGCCCGCTCCCCGTCCGGCGCGAGCGCGCGGGGCGATGGCTGTCGCGCGGCCGCAAAACATCGGCGCAGCCGTATTTGCGAGGGTCGGATAATCATTTCGGTTGCAGAAGGAAAAACTAGATGCGGCTTCCCACTATTGCGGTTGCAGGATGCCTAGCCATCATGAGTAGTGCCGTGTCGGCGGGCGTCACCGCTCAACAGTTAGTGATTGCCGGTTATGGCAAGATCACGCCGATCGAAGGCGCAATGGAGCGGCCAGACCACTCGCTGCGATATCGCGTGCTGTTCAGCGTGACGAAGGCGGCGTCATCCCCCGACAAGGTCAATCCTTCGCTGGAGAAGGTCGCACGGTTCCTCAATTTGCTTGGCGCGGACGGCGTGCGACCAGCACGGGGAGACGTGGTCGTGATCGTCCACGGTCCGGCGACGCCGATTATTGTCGAAGACAGGGCATATGCGACGAAAACCGGTGCCGCCAGGAACCCCAATTTTGCCCTCACAGCGGCGCTGAAGCGAGCAGGCGTATCCATTCGGGTGTGTAGCCAAGCTTTGGTCGGAAATGAGATCGCCCCAGCCACGGTCGACAAGGCCGTCGAAATCGACGTGTCGGCGCTTACGACGATGGCGACGTTGCAAATACGCGGTTGGGCACTGATCCCGGACTGATCGTTGTCAGGTTGTCCCAAGATACCATCGTTTTTTAAGACGCCGGCAGGCGCAGCTCCCGGTCATTCTGTGTGCTGGCGGACATACTCGCCCAGGCCGCGCGCGACGAGTTCGTCGTTGGAGAGGCGAGGGCCTCGCTCCAGGCGCTGATCGCCCAGTTTGCGGCGGTCCAGCTTCGGCCCAGGGGGCACGGGCGAGGGGCCCTTGAATACGCCGGCCGTCTGAGCGGTGCGGGCTGGTTCGTTGTTATTGCGCTTCGCGTGATGCGGCTGCACCTGCTGGATGGCGTGTGCGAGCGCCAAGGCAGCGTCGAGGTGCTTGTTGTCGACCACAGCAGCCTGGTTCACCCGGCGCATCTTGTCGAACATGCGATAGGGTAGGGCCGTGCCCTCGTGCTGGATCTCGAGCCGACCGTCCGGGTACTCGCACACGTCCACCTTCTTGCGCGCGATCGCCTGTGCCGCAGGCGAGGGCTCCAGGATGAACATCGCCTTGTTGTAGTGCAACGTAAGGGCGCCGGTGACGGTGCGCTGCTCGCGCCACACCAGCTCCGCCTCCAGGTCTTCGTGGATGGCAAGCGGCCGGTGAAGGTCGCGCGGGTCGAACGGCGCCTTGGCGAACCGACGGTTGTGCTTTGCCATGTAGGAGGGGAGGAAGGCGTTGGCTTGGTCGACGGTGGAGATGCGGTGTAGCCGCATCGCCTTGACCAGGCGATCCTGCAGCGTTGCATTCCTTTGCCTATGGCGAGTTCGCGCAAATGAGCTCGATGTCGAGCCGGTCCAGTGCGCGGCCAAGGTGGGTCATGCCGTCGCCTTTCGCCGAGGCCGTGTTGTTGCGGAAGGCGCTGTGCTTGTCGGTGTAGAAGGCCACCGGCTTGCCGTGCCGCTCGAGGTAGGTCCTCGTCGCGCGCATGTACGAGAAGGTGCTCTCGCTCTCGACCATCCCGAGGTGCATTAGCTCGCTGGTGGCATCGTCGATGAAGACCAGGAGCGTGCATTGCGGACCGCGGCCCTCGAACCACCAGTGCTTGGAGCCGTCGACCTGGACGAGCTCGCCGCGGCAGTCGCGCCGATAGCGCGGCTGGTACGGGCGAGGGCGCTTGGCCGCACGGTCCTGCCACAGCCCGGCTTCCAGCATGATGCGCCGCAGGGTCTCGCACGACAGCCCGATACCGTGGCGCTCGGCGAGGTACTCGCGCGCCAGCGTCGGTCCGAAGTCGGCGTAGTGCTCGCGCACCAGCGTGACCACCTCGGCGCGGAAGGCGTCGCTGTAGCGCCGGTTGCTCGGGCGTCCTCGCTTGCGCGACACCAGGCCGCTAGCGCCGTCCTCTCGAAGTCGGCCCAGCAGCCGGTACACCTGCCGCCTCGCAAGGCCGAGCAGCTCCATCGCGTCCGCGACCCGGATCTCGCCGCGGTCGAGCCGCATCAGCGTGTCGAAGCGGGTGATCTCAGCAGCACTCATCGCCAGCACCGTCATACAATGCGCGTCCTCGTTGCCGAGAACGGCTATTGACACCGGCGACCCACCGATAGCACCGCAGAGTGCCATTTATGTCTAGCGGGCTGGTGCCATTTGTACTTAGCGCTTACAACCGACTAGACCGATAATATATCTTATGTAAAATCGCGCATCTTTCCACAGACAGAAAGACGTCGGCTCGGGCACGACGAGCACCGTTCTTAATCTTGACAGTCGGCCAAGCAGATCAGTCTTGACCGACTCAGAACTGGCGCAGCGTGTGACCAAGATCGTAGCGCAAACGCGCGCGAAATACTATAGTGTCGCGCGGCTTGCCGACCCGATCGGTATGAAGCGCTTTTCGTGCGCCAAGGCTTTCAAGCTCGCGACGGGAACCACACCGATGGATTTCGTCATGGCGCTCAGGCTGGAGCGTGCGCGCCAGCTGCTCGAAACGACGAGCTTGTCGGGCTTTGTCGATCGCAGCCATTTCAGTCGCTCATTCCGCGCGCGTTTCGGCGAGAGCCCGGCGAAGTTGTGGCGCCATAACGGCGTGTAATCGCTAAGCGGCGTCCGCGAGAGCGCGGCGCGCGAGGTCGGTGACCTGATAGACCGCCTGGCGCTGGGCGCCGCGGTTGTGATGGTCGACGGCATAGCCCTGATAATGGCGGCGGACGAGGCCGGCACGGACGAGATCGGACACCGCGCGGCTGATGTTAGACCGGCCGGACTGTCGCAGCCTCCCCCGAACTTCGGTGTCGATCATCGCCTGCGCCGCACTGGGGTCACGCGGCAGGACCGCGCGCCGGTCGAGGTCGCGGCGAACCTGCGCGGCGACCGCGAGACGCTTTGGCTCGCGCCCAGAGACGGCGATGATCGCGTCGCAGAGCCAGTCACGCACCGGCAGCGCCTGGTCATCCTCCACGACATAGGGCCCGACGCTTCCCGACGCCCCGCTGGCCTTGGCGATCAGATCGAGCACGAAGAAGGCGAAGCGCGGACGGGCGGAGATGGCGGTGAGCCGCTCGACAAGCGCCGGCCGATCAAGCGGCGCGGCGTCGCCGCTGCTGCTCTCAAAGACGCCGAGAAGGTCCAGCTGCTCCATGGAACATAACAAGCACGCCAAGGCGCCTTTGTGAATCCCCTATCTCGCTTGTTCGGCAGTTGAGTCGCAGTGACACTTTACCCGGCGGTGAAGTGTCACTGCGCGGCTTTGGTAGAGATCAGAGCAGCTTGACGAGGCAGCCGATCGGCCCCTTCCCCTTTCAAGTCCCGCAAAGCCAACTAGGCCGGCGTTATCTCAGAATCGGAAGAATACGCGTCCGGGTTTCGCCAGATCAGCGACAGGCAGGTCTGGCGTGGCAAGGGCATCGTGAAGCTCGCGCATGTCGGCGAGATCGAGCCGCCGGCTCCGCAACCCCGTCATGCGGGCGCGCCTTGCTCATACCAGCCGCGTGACCGCTTCACGATTGACACCACCGAGAGCATCACCGGCACCTCGACCAGCACCCCGACGACCGTCGCCAGCGCCGCGCCCGACTTCAACCCGAACAGCGAGATAGCCGCGGCGACCGCCAGCTCGAAAAAGTTGGACGCGCCGATCAGCGCAGCCGGCGCGGCGACGCACCACGCGACCCCGAACCGGCGCGACAGCCAGTAGGCCAACCCGGCGTTCAGATAGACCTGGATGAGGATCGGCACAGCGAGGAGCCCGATCACGAACGGTTGCGCGATGATTTGCTCGCCCTGGAATCCGAACAGCAGCACCAGCGTCGCGAGCAGCGCGACCAGCGACACCGGCCCGAGGCGTGCGAGCAGCCGATCGAGCGCGGGCTTGCCCCCGCTCGACAGCACCCCGCGCCGGATCATTTGGGCGACGGTCACCGGCACGACGATGTAAAGGACGACGGAGAGCAGCAGCGTATCCCACGGCACCGTGATCGCGGCGACGCCGAGCAGCAGCGCGACCAGCGGTGCGAACAGGAAGACCATCAGCACGTCGTTCAGCGCGACTTGGCTGAGGGTGTAGGTCGGCTCGCCGTCGCAAAGATTCGACCAGACGAACACCATCGCCGTGCAGGGCGCGGCGGCGAGCAGGATCAGCCCGGCGATGTAGGACGGTCCTTCCCCGGCCGGCAGCAGCGGCGCGAACAGATAGCCGATGAAGACCGTGCCGAGCGCCGCCATCGAGAACGGCTTGACCGCCCAATTGATGAACAGGGTAACGCCCACCCCCTTCCAGTGTTGGCGGACGGACCCGAGCGCGCCGAAGTCGATCTTGAGCAGCATCGGAATGATCATTAGCCAGATCAACGCGGCGACGACCAGGTTGACGCGGGCGACCTCGGCCGCGGCTACGCGCGCGAACACGTTTGGCAGCAACGACCCTAGCCCGATCCCGGCGATGATGCAGAGCGCAATCCATAGCGTCAGATACCGCTCGAATGTGGATATGCCGAGGCGCGCCGGGACAGGGCCGGCGACGGGGACGATGGTGGACATGGTTATTTCCCTGGCGTTCAGGCGGCGCGCGCGCCGGAGGCGTCCACAACCCGCTCGCCATCCTCCTTCGAGAACGCGCCCTGTTGTGGCGCGGGCAGCAGACCGAGCACGGCTTCCGAGGGGCGGCAGAGCTTCACACCGAGCGGCGAGACGACCAGCGGCCGGTTGATGAGAACCGGATGTGCCATCATCGCGTCCACCAGCGCGTCGTCGGCGAGCGACGTGTCGGCGAGCCCCAGCTCGGCATAAGGCGTGGCTTTCTCGCGCAGCAGTTCGCGCGGGGTGATCCCGGCGCGGCCGATTAGTTCGACCAGCAGCGCGCGCGACGGCGGGGTCTTCAGATACTCGACGACATGCGGCTCGATCCCGGCGTTGCGGATCAGCCCAAGCACGTTGCGCGCCGTGCCGCACTCGGGATTGTGATAAATGACGATATCGATTGCCATCCCGCGCTACTCCGCCGCGGCCGGCGCGCAGCATGGCGCCGTTAAGGTTTGGATGGCCGCGGGCGTGCAGCAAGCAGAGGCGGATGCGCTCGCGGAGCGCAGCTCTGCGATCGGCGCTTCGCCGCCATAACTGGTCGCTTCCCCGGTCGTGTGGAAGGTCTCCCAAACGACGCCTTGCGGGTCCGTGATCCACGATTTGGTCGACTGCGCGTAGCAGCACGAGGTGGCACCCTCATCGAAGACCGGACGGTCTGCTGCGGCCAGGCGTTCATGGAGGTCGGCCAGTTCCGCCTCGTTGTCTATCTGGATGCCCAGATGCTCGATGCCCTTGGCGGCGTGATGCCCATGCGAAATCGCGAAATTCACGCGGGGATCGTCGAGCATCCACTTGGCGTAGTCTGCCTTGAGCGTGTTCGGTTCGGCACCGAACAGGGTCGAGTAGAAGCGGACCGATCGGTCGAGGTTATCGACCCCGACGTGGACGTGAAGGCGCTTCATGCGGTTTTCCTTTACGATTTCAGGGATGGTTCGCAGGCCGCGGCAGCATCGCAGGCGACACCCCCGCAGCAATTCTCGGTGAGATAGCCCATGAGGGCGTTCATAGCCGGATAGGCGGCAGAATAGATCAGCGAGCGGCCGTGGCGGCGCTGCTTGGCCAGCCCGGCCCGGTGCAGATGCGCCAGGTGGAATGACAACGACGAGGCCGGGAGCCCGAGGCGCTCAGCCAGCGCGCCGGCCGCAATCCCGTCCGGCCCGGCCTGCACCAGCAATCGGAACACCGCGAGGCGGTGATCGTGCGCCAGTGCGCCAAGCGCGGCTACCGCCGAGGAACTGTCCATACGATTCGACATTTCGAGTATTGTCGAATCAATTGCGCTCTTTGTCAAGGAGACCCGACGGCGGCCGCGGCAGCACGTATTAAGGAGAGCCGTTTAGAAACGCGGTGGCTGCGGTGACGCTGGCGCTGCTAAGGCGCTGTCCCGCGACCAGCCGGATCGTCCGGTAGCCCGCCTTTGCCGTCATCACGTCGCGCGCCACGTCCCGCGCCCGCCGATGCGTGCGATCGTCGAGTTCGACGAGGGCCAGGACGCGGCCGTCGGCGCGGCTCTGGATGACAAAGTCGACGATCTTCTGTGAAAAGATGTTGCGGTCGGCGGCGCGCCGTCTGCCCTCGTGTCGGGGCGGTGACAGCAGTGCGCCCATCGCCACCTGCGCATGCACGCGGCAGTGCGGCAATGCGGTCTCGATCAAGTCCAGCGCCACCTGCTCTGCCGGGGTCAGCAACGGCTTAGCAACGGGCGCCGGCGGGGCAGCCGCCGGTGTCCGGAGCAAGGCGGCCACGCGGCGGAGAGGCCGACAACGAGAACCAGCATCGGCACGATGCTCGACCAGTTCATGCTCCCCACCCGTCCTTGCGGCCTTCGCCGCGGTCCTGGAGCCGGCGGTCGTCGATTGCGGAATCCCGAATCTCGAGCTCGACCCGATCTCCCTTGCGCCGGGTGCGCACATCGCGTCGGTCGATGCCGTTGCGCTCGGCATAATCATGCGCGTCGCGCTCGCTCCCGAAACTGCCGCCGCTGCTGAACTCCCATCCCATCGTCGTTCTCCCATCCTTGCAGCCGGCACTGACGCCGGCGCTCCTTCACAAATCGAGGCCAAGGCTGCGCTCGGGGAGCGGCAGCGGCGGCAGGTCGGTACGGGCCGGCGCGGCCCTCGCTTGTCCGCCGCGCGGCGCGGGCCGATCCTTCGGCCCGACGATCAGGTCCGGACTGAGCGGACCCGGATCGAAGCGGCCGCGACCCTCCCCTTTTCGCGCATCGATCTCCAACCGGCCGAGCGTTTCGAGCGCCGAGGTCTTGTTGCCGGGGGTGCGGTCGAGCTGCGCCTGCAGCCGCTCCTTGTCGTCGACGACGAGGGTGAGCTGGTCGCGCACGCGCGTCACCCCGACATTGAACAGACGCTGGTTCGACAGATAGCGCTCGCCCGACGACATCACGGTGATCGCGCGATCGGTGGTGATGCCCTGCGCCATGTGCATGTTGAGGCTGTAGGCAAGGTCGAGCCGCCCCAGCATCGGGTCGCTGTGGCCCAGGATCAGGCGATCGCGCCCGGCGGTTTCGACCGTCACACCCCGGCCGTCGATCGACACGACGCGGGCGATGGCGCTGTTGTGCAGCCCGCGTGGCTTGTCGTTGGCGGTCCAGCGAATCCGGTCGCCTTCATGCAGCCGCAGCGCCTTGCGCTCGCTCAGTCCCAATCCGCCCTGCCCGCCGCCAAGCGGCAGGCGCTGCGGATCAATCCGCATCCGCCGACCGCCGATCGCAAGCTCGACCCGCCCGTTGGCGAATACGCGCGTCACGTCATAGCGCCCGGTGGTCAGCCCCAGGCCGTCGAGCCTGCGCCCAACCTCGAGCACCTGCCCCGCGTGGTAGCTCGACGCGTGGCGCATCTCCTCGTGCGTGTGATTGACGCGCTCGAGGACGATAAGCGCGAGCCCGTCGCCCTTCACCGTGCCTTCGGCCGCCAGCCCGTCCTGAATGACGCGATTGAGCGTCGCGCGGGTATCGCGGCCCGAGGCGAACAGCTGCGTCGATTGGCGTTCGTCGGGTGACAGCGCCAGCCAAAGTGCGGCGGCATGCTCGGCGGGCGCGGCGTTCTCGACCACCGAAGCGCCCAGCACGTCGATCGCCGCACGGGCGCGACCGACATTGGCAAGCGCTGCCACGGTGCGCAGCTGGTCGCTCCGCTGACGGATATTCTCGTCCATCCGCGTGGTCGTTGCGCCGCCCGCCTGGACCAGCGCGAACGCCTTGCCGGCGTCGATCGACGACAATTGCTGACGATCGCCGATCAGCGCGAGCTTTTCGACGCCGAGCGCATCGACGATCTGGTGCAGCTTGAGGAGATCCGCGCTCGACACCATCGAGGTCTCATCAACGACGAGCAGCGTGCTCGCCAGCGCCGCGCGCGCCTCCTCGTAGCGCGGACCCGCGCGCTCGATCAGGAAACGCTCATGGGCGTGGACGAACGCGGCGACCGTCCGGCTCTCGATGCCCGCGCCATCGCTTAGGTCGGCGACCATCTTGTTCTGAAACGCCAGCCCGAGCACCGAACGCCCTTCGCCTTCGGCGACCCTTGCGACCGCACCAAGCATCGTCGACTTGCCCGCCCCTGCGACCCCCTGCACGACAACGGTGCGGTCGGCCGAGCCGACGATCATCGTCGCGGCCGCAAGCTGGCCCGGGTTGAGCGGCTGCGCGGCGACGTCCTGCAGCCTCTCGGGCGCCGCGCTCGCGGGCACGATCGGCGCCGCGCGGCCCCTGCCCTCTTCGATCGCGGCCAGGATCTGCTCCTCCGTGCGCAGCGCCTCGGGCGTGGTCGCCAGCAGCACCGCGCCGTCGTGGCGGCGGCTCGCCTCGGGCAGCAACTGCCCGCGATCGAGTAAGGTCGCCACGCGCCGCTCAACATGGTCGATCGTGACGCCGGGCAGCGCCAGGTCGAGCGCCGCCTTGGACAGCCCCGCGAGCGGGAACGCCGCTTCGCGCTCGCTGAGGATGCGCACCGCCGACGCAACCGCGAGCTGCGCGCGGGCGTCCGCCGGCGACCGCGCCAACCGGGCCAGCCCGCTGTCGACGAGCGGGTCATGCGGACGATGGAGGCTGCCGAGCAGAATGGCCGCCGCGCCGAGCGCCTTCGAGATCGCCGCATAGCCTCGCTCAAGCCGCGTCGCCTCGGCCGACTGCCCAGCCGCGGCGTGCGCGGCCGCGACGAGAGCCGCCCCGTCGAAGCCGAGCCCCGCCGCCTTGTCGACCCAGGCTTGGCGTAGCGCGGTGCGATCCTCGACATTGAGCTTGGGATCGCGGGTGTTGGTGGTGATCTCGTCGCGTCCCTGCGGCGAGACGATGCCGAGCTCGGCCGCTTTGGCGAGGATCGCCTGGCGCCGCTGGCTGAAGGCGTCGATCACCGGCTTGGGCACGCCGGCGATCTCGAACGAGCCATGCTTGCCGGCGCCCTCGATGCGGTAGCCGAGCTTCTCGAACTCGTGGCGCAGCTGCGCGTGGTAGATCGAGCCGATGACGGCGTTGTTCTTCCACAAGGCGCCGTTATGGAGCGCGCGCATCTGTCCGTCGGGCATCCGCGTCAGATTGGCGATGACCGCATGAATATGGCCCTGCGGATCAAGCGCGCGGCTCGTGTCGTGCTGGAACAGCGCATAGACGAGATTGCCGGTCTTGACCGGCACCTTGCGCCCATCGACGTCCTTGCGCCCTTCGGCGAGGTTCGCCTCGACCCAACGCATTGTGGCGCGCACCGCGGTCATGTTGGCGGCGAGGATGCGCTGATCGCCGGCGACATAGGCGAGCACCGACGCCGATTTGGGCAGCGAGAAGGTCATGTCGACGCCCGCCTGCCGGTTGTCGACCTGCCCGACCGCTTCGCCATCGGGCAGTACCCCGTTGAGGATGCCCTCGAACACCTTGGCGTCGACCTCGCCGTCCAGCCCGAGCGACGCCGCCCCGGCGCCGTCCCACAGGCTCGCCTCCGAGGTCTGCTCGCCGGTATAATAATCGTCCTTGGCGAAATAGCTCGCCGCGCCCGACGCCGAGCGGACCGAGGCGACCGACAGCATCGCTCAGATGCCCATGTCCGGGCCGTCATGCCCGGCGTCCGGCTCGCTGAAATCCTGGCGCAGCTCGACGAGCGTCAGATCCTCGACAGCCGTGCTGCGCGGCGCATCGCGACCGGAACGGCGCGCGGCTGCATCGGCGCCGCGCGGGTCGTCGGGCTCACGCGGTTTTGCCGGCTCGCCGGCGCGGCGATGCGCGTCGGCATCGACCGGCACGATTGCATCCGTCCGCTCCCCATCCTGCGCGCGCGCGGCGAGCTCGTCCTCGGTCGGCGCGCTCAGGATCGATGCCGCCAGCGCGCGGGCGGCGTCGAGCGCCTCCCCCGCCTCATGCACCACCTGGCCCGACCCGTCCCGGCCACCCTGCTCCCCCTCACCTTCCGCGAAGGCCGCCGCGCCGCGCTTCGAACGGACGGGCTTCGGATCGGGTCGCGCGATGAAGCCCTCAGCGATGCTCGGGTAATCGCGCCAGACGAGCTTGATCCGGGCGGCCGGGAACCCATCGGGGAATTTTACGAACCCGTACATCGACGGCAGGTTGGTGATGTCGTCGGCAATGACGAGCGGCTCGACCTGCTTGCGCGGGGTCAGCGTCGAGGCGTCGCGGGTGTTGTTATACCCGTAGCTGTAAGCCTCATCCATCTGGCGGACTTCGCGGTTGCCGATGTAGCGGGCACACTGCTCGGCGGTGTCGAGATCGGCGGTCGCGAGAATGAGCTTGGTGCGGGCGAGGCTGGCGAGGTTGCGTGCGCCCTGCTCGCCATAGACCTCGATCAGTTTCTCGAAGCTATGCAGTCCCAGCACCATTGCGCCGCCGAACGAACGCGCGGTCTGGAGTCCGTTCTCGATCGCCGGCAGGCGGTGCAGCGCGCCCAGCTCGTCGAACAGGAACCACGTTCGCAATGAGCGGGTGCGCGGCAGCGTCATCAACCGGTTGATCGCAAGGTCCATCCACAGCGTCAGCAGCGCCCGGTTCATCGGCAGATCGACATAGTTGGAGGTGACGAACAGGATGCTGCCGGGCTGCTTGTCGCCGGTGATCCAGTCGCGGATCGAGAAGCGCGGCCCCTCGTCGGGCAGGAAGCGAAGCACCTGTGCATTGGTGTTGAACACCGCCCGGATCGACTCCGCCATGCGCGCGGCTTCCGGCGCGGTCAGCGGGTCGGCAATGGTGTTCGCGAGGAAGCGATGCACGCGCTTCAAATCGGCGGTCATCAGGTTCTCGGACAGCGCCAGATTGGTCGTCGCGCCGCCCTCCTGCAGCTTTACGCACATCTCGATGAACAGCGTGCGCGCGGCAAGCGCCCAGAAGGGTTCGGACGAGCCGCCGTCGGCCGGGATCAGCGCCGCCGCCGCGGCCGTGAACTCGCGATGCGTCGTGCAATCGGCGAAGATCGACCAGGCCGGACAGCGCTGGTCCATTGGGTTGAGTATGGTGTCGTGCGCGGGGTCGTAGAAGCTTTCGACATAGGCGCCGGTCAGGTCGAAGACGACCGCGGTGTCCTGCCGTTCGCGCAGCTGCGTCACCAGCCGCCGCAGCTCGGTCGTCTTGCCCGCGCCGGTCGTGCCGATGATCATCGTATGGCTCTGCTCGAGCCGGTAGGGATAGGCGATGCCGGCCAGGCTGTACGGGTGATGGATTCCCGCCGCCTTGCGCGCCGCGAACGGCAGCCGCACTACTTCGGCCGGAGTCAGATCGGGATAATGCGTCCGCGCATCGGCTTCGAAACAGGCCCGGTTGTGGCGCGCGATCTCGCCGGCGAGCACGTCGCGTTCGACCAGCATCGCGCCGCGCTCGTGGCGTTCCTGAAGGATCGTCCGGCCCCGCCGCCGCGACAGGTCGACGAACCAGATCGACAGCGGGATCGTCGCAAACAACGACACGAAGAACGAGCCGATGAGGCCGCGGATCGCCTTGCCCGAGGCGGTGATGACCTGGGGAATATGCTCGACCACCGCCATCACGGTCGGGCGGATGTGGCCGTCGGGGAGCGTCAGGTTGACCGGCTTCATCGGGTTCGCGCCGATCCAGTTCCAGAGCATCGCATAGAGCCGCATGCCGATGAGCTGGATCTCGTGCTCGTCGAGCATGATCGAGAGGATTACCGAATAGGCGATCAGGAAGCAGAAAAACCAGACGATGACCGGCAGCTTCGCGCCGGCGAACCACATCAGCACCTCGTGGGTGAGGAGCTGCGAACCGCGGGTGAAATTGCCCGAGTTGCGCTGGACCTTGCCGCGTGCCGAATGGTGCTTGAGCGGGATTGGCCGCCCGTCCGAGCGGATGTCAGCGCGCGCCATGATGAAGCTCCACGCGCTTGTCGACCTCGGCGAGAATGCGCTCGCGGAACTCGGGGAATTGCTCGCGGATGATGACGTCGAGCGCGAGCTGCTGAAACTCACCGATCCGCACCAGCCGGCGCCGGCTCGCGTCCAGCAGGTCGGCTTGCGCGAAATAGGCGTCGATCGCCGCGCGGACGATCTCGGCGGGAGAGACCCCGCGGTCGCGCGCGAGCGTCGCCAGGCGGTCCCACTGCCGCCGTTCGACCCGGAGATTGTAATGCCTGAGCGTGGTCTTCAAAGCCGGCCTCCTAGCGGAGAGGCCGGTGGGGGCTCGGGTGGAGACTAAACGGCGCGCATGTGGCGGGCAATCGATTTGGCCGAGCTTCGGCGTAGTCGCCGCGACCACGCGCTGATGGCCGAAATCCGCCATTCCCGGATGTAACCCGGCGCGTACTCGCCGCGACTACTGGATCGCTCACGGCTAATCCTTTGAGATAGCTCGGACTCTCATTGCACGACCGTGCATAGGGTGTGCATTCTCCATGACTGTCGCTCGGGCTCACCTGCGCTCGTGCTGGAAGGCCAAGTGCCGGTCACCCGACCGGCGGGGTCAGCCGGCCGCCGCCAGGCGGGTCGGGATTCGCGGATGCGTCCATCGACGCCGGACGCGCCGTCCCGCACCAGCGGACGGCCAGCCGCCCGACGCACCGCTGAATCGGCATGAGCCAATGACCGGCGACCCGGCGCCGGTCGGCCACGGCAGGGATCGTGACCCGAATGGGCGAAGACGGCAAGCGCCGCGCCGCCGGCTTTGTAAGGGCGCGGCGCAGCCGCCGCCCGCATAGAGCCCGATCGGCGGCGGCCGACCGCCGTCGAGCCGCTGCCCCTCTGACATCGTTCTCGCTTGCCTGTCGATGGTCATGCCCGTCACCATCGGCGTCGTACCCAAGCGTTGATGGAGGCGGGCATGGCGCGCAGTTTGGAACAGGAACGGCAATCGATCGAGGAGGACGAACGGCGCCTCGCCGAGCGCAAGCAGAGGCTCGCCGAGCGGCAGCGCGAGGAAGCGATCGCGGCGATCGACCGGGCAGGGCTGCTGGCGCTCGACGGTCAGCGGATCGCGGCCCTGACCGCGAAGATCAGGGCGCTCGGCATCGACGAGGTCGAGAAGCGTCTCGCCGCCTGACCCGCCGCGGCGTCCTCGCCGCGGCACGGGCGGCCGGGGCTCGATGCCCCGGTCGCCCGTATGGCTTCATGCAAAAAATGGGAGGAGCCTGTCGGCCCCTCCCCTTGCGTGTCAGAATTCGTCGTGCATCGCGCCCGGCACGGTGTGGACGACGCGGTCGATCAGCGCCATCGGCAGCGCGTTGTAGTCGCCTTCGTCGATCGCGACGTAGACGCCGTCCTCATCCTCGATGACATGCTGGTCGAAGTAGCTGTGCAGCGCCCGGCGTTCGGCGCACGCGACGGCGTGCATGTAGGCGGCGTGGTCGGCGACGGCGATCGTGGAATTGAGTTGCATGTTGGCCTCCTGCTGTCTGTCGAAAAGACGGCATTCGGCGGTCGTGCGCGGCGCGCCGGGTCAAGGATCGCCGGCTTGCCGGCGACCGCGCAGCGGCGAGTGGGGGAGCCGATTTTCTGATGGTGGAGCGGGAGCGCAGCGGACGCGGAGCCAGCTGAAAATTGGGGGCACCGCTCGTCCTTGAGGCGGCATTGGCGCGCATGGCATCATCGGACTTCTGTGAGAGAAGAGGCTTGGTTTGGGGGCCGCCGGAGCGATGCCGCAGGCGAGCCCGGACAGGCACCTGGGCGGCGCGGATTTGGACGCGAGAGCAGCGGGCAAAAAAGGGGGCAGCGCCGCGCGGGGGGATCGCGACGCTGCCCCGATCGCGCGCTGTTCCGGGCGGAGGCTAGGCCTGGATCAGCGGCGAACCCTGGTCGCGTGCCACCGCGAGCGAGAGGCTGTATCCCCAGTCCGGGCGCGGCGTCAGCGCCACGCAGCGGCCGAGAAATTGCGCCTCGTCGAGCACCGCGACGACATCGTCGTCGTCGCCGAGCAGGCGCACGAGCGTCGCCAGCGCGAACGGCCGCACCGCCGCCACCAGCACGGCGAAGCTGCCGCGAGCAAGCGCGTAGGTTTGGTTGGCATGGCGGACGTGCGCGGCGAAGGCCTCGAAGCGGTCGGGCGAGACCAACGCGGCCGGGAGCACGCGATCCCATCGGTTGGCAATGTCGCATGCGGTGGTCATGGCGCTCTCCCCGAATGTCCGCTTCCAACCTTCCTTTCCCCCTCGCCTTTCACCGGCAGGCGTAAGCCTGCTGCTGGCGGCGCGAGCGGCGCTCGATGCGCCCGAGCGCCGCGTCCCTCGCGACCAAAAAAATGGGAGCGGCTCCAGCCGAAGCCGGAGCCGCTCCCGACGTCCGTTCAGGCGCGACGCACGAGCGGTTGCTGCTGGGCGACGCGGAAGATGTGTAGCGGAACCCCCGCCGCCCGCAGCCGCTGCGCGAGATTGGCCTGGATGCCCGAGCCCTCGCAGACCATCGCTTCGACCGGGCGCAGCTTGACGAGGTTTTCGTTGCGGACGAACGCGGCGCGCTGTCCGAGCCGGCGGTCCGGCACGAACGCGATCGACTTGACCTTGCGCGCGGTCGCCCACGACGTCGCGATCGCATCGACGCCCTTGCGCATCCCCGTGGTCGCGACGATCATCTCGGGCACGCGCTCGCGGATCGCGTCGAGGCGCTCCCACAGCACCTCGTGATCGTGCCACTCCATGCCGCCGCTCACGACGACGATGGGTCCTTCGGGCGCGAACTCCTCGCGGCGCTGGCGATTGCGGGCGGCGAGATAGTCCCGCGCGTTGATCTGCGAGGCGGTGACTCCGGTGCGGGCAACCTGCGAGCCGCGCGTCGCGGTGAAGGGCCGCCCGGTTTCGACGTGATAGACCTTCGAGGCGTGGTCGCGCATCGCCTCGAGTGCCTCACGGCACCCTTGCAGCGTCTGGGTGAGGAGCTGCGTCTCCTCCAGCTCGACTGCGTAGATCTCGGACGGATCGTAGTTGCGCGCGAGATCCCCGAGCTTCTTGGCGGCATCGTCCTCACGGCCCTCGGTGAGCCGGGCAGTCATGTGGAAGCTGTTGACGACACCCCAGGCAAGCTGCTGCGCGAACTCCTCCATCCGGCTGTCGCGCAGCACGTCGAAGATGGTGCCCACGATCATCTCGATCGCCACCGCGCAGGCCTGCGGGTCGGGCATGTCCATCGCCTCTGGCGCGTCGACGAAGGTGAGCTTGGCGAGCTCGCTCGTCTCGACGAAGCTGCCGTCGTAGGTGTCCGCGACGCCGTCGTCGTAGGTCGCGCGCGACGCGCGTTCGGCGATCAGGTGCTGGCCGAGATCGGCGAAGGTGTTGAAGCTGGTCATGATTGCCTCCAATCGGTGAAACGTCATCCACTCGATGACCCCGATCATCCGGCATGCGGTGGTCAGCTCGGTCAGGGACGTTAACCGGGAAGCCGGTCCGTCGCAGACGGGCCGGACCCCGGTTAGCGCTCGTGAGCGGGGGAGCCGATTTTCTCGGTGTCGTAAGGGAGGGCGTCAGCCCGAGTGTCGGCGCCGTGAAAATTGGGGGGACCGCTCATCCTTGACCGCAGCGCCAACCTCGCATGCCAGACTAGGAAGTCATAGAGAGAGTATTTGGTTTGTTATGTGGGGACGACCATCGCGGCCGATCCGGGCGCAGAACCCGCGCCTGACGCTGTCCAGGCGAACGCAAGAAAGGGGCCGCTCCGCGTGGAGCGACCCCTCCATGTCGATGCGGGACGACCGTTGGCCAGCCGCCCCGCCGGTGTGCTCAGGCCGTGACGGGCTCGTCCGCCTTGGCGCCGCGGCGCTTCGCCTCGGGCGCGGGCGCGGTGGACTCGCCGAGGCCGTCGCCGCCGCCGTCGGGCCCGCCCGCGGGAGCCGCGGCGTCGCCCGGGAACGGCGGCAGTTCGTCACCGCCCGAGGTCGCCGCCGTCGTCGGCAGCGCCGAGCGGGTCTGCGGCCGCCGCCAGGCGACGTTGTAGGACCCGTCCTGCTGGCGGAAGAGCGCGACGTCGAGCGGCTTGGCCAGGCTCGGATCGTCGATCCGGCCCGAAAGGAAGGCCTCGCCGGTCGCGGTCGAGGTGAACTCCCACAGCCCGCCGACGCTGATCCACTGCCGACGGTCGGCGCTGAGCGCCATCATGTCGAACGCGGGCGCCTTCTCGTTGGAGCTGGCGACGGGACGCAGCGCGACCGTCATCGCGACGCTCAGGGTGGTGATGCGGCCCATGACGATGCCGTCCGCGTTCGCCTTCAGATTGCCGATGTTCATGATGCTTCTCCTGATGCTGTCTCGAACCCATTGTCCGTGACACCATCTCCCTTCCCCCTCCCTCTCCCCGGCCTTCAGGCCGGGCAGGCGCGAACGCGCCCATCCGACCCCTGGGTCGGGACTGGTTCAAAGTGGGATGGGACGAACTGAAATCGGCGCTTCGGTGGCGGCATGCCGAGGGGCGCCACGGCCGGGAGAACGACGATCGTCAGAACGGTGCGTTGTAGAGCCGAAGGTCGAATGCGCCGAGGGTGGCGGCGACGAGCGGAGCGACGTCGCGCCAGTCGAGGCCTCCCAAGCCGCAGCCGATCGGGGGAATGGCGATCGACAGGATGCCGGCGGTGCGGGCGCGCAGCGCCAGCGTCGCCAGGCCCGAGGCGATCCATTCGAGCCTCGAGGGGTCGCGCCAGTGACCTTTGGTCGCCAGCGCCGCCCAGTGCCGCCCGTCGTCAAGCGGCAGCAGAATGCAGCCGCCCGCCGTCAGGCCGCCCGTCCGGCAGGCATGCTGATAGGAGGACATGATGCCGGGCCAGCGATGGCGGAAGGCCAGCGCAACGCCCTTCCCCATCAAGCCGACCGTGTTGACGGCGTTGACGAGCAGATCGGCATCATCGAGCGTGAGGTCGCCGGAGCGTCGGCTGATCGCCATCGTGGAGCCTCCTGAGGCGGTCCCGGATCTGAGATCGAAACGCGCTCGCTCCCTCCCCCTCCCCTCACCATCTGGACGGTCGGTCACTGCCGAGCTGGTCCGGCGCCCTGGAGAATGGGCCGCAGCCGGACGCTTCACGGTCGGCGGCGCGAAAGGCCTGCTCAGACTTAGATGTCGGCGAGCGGTTCGACGATCCGGGCGAAGTCGAGCCCGACATCGAGTCCCAGCCGGTCCATGTCGGCGCCGCTGAGATCGCGGTCCTCATTGAGCTCGAGCACGATCCAGGGCTTGATGATCTCGCCGGTCGGCAGGAGCAACCCGCGGGCGTCGTCGAGCAGCGTCGTGCCCTCGGGCGCGCCGAACGTCTCGGTGACGGTTATGCGGAAGTCGGGCATGGTCCCCTCCTTAAAGAAGGCGTCCGCGAGCGGTCGCCCGCCGACGCTGCGGTTATTCGTTATGCGGCCTCGCATCGGGAAAGCGCGGCGGCGCGGTCGCCTCGAAGACGAGGGCTGCGCAGCGGCCGCCGTCATAGGCGACCGAATGGACCGGGCGACGGTGGCGCTGGAGCCGGGCCAGCAGGCGGTTGACGCGCGCCGCGAGCGCCGCCGCGGCGGCCTCGGTGGCACAAACGCGGAGCGGCCGGGCGAGTTCGCCGGTATCGTACCACCAGCCACCCTCCTCGGGACCGCCGTAGGCGAGGTCGACCCAGTAGAGCGCGACGATGAAGCGCGTCGCGGCGTTCATGGCGCAAATTTGCGCGGCAGCGCCATCCATACGTTGGACGCCGTAACGATGGGCATGGCGAAGCCCGGGGCCTCGACCTCGGCGCTCCCGAACGGGCTCGCATGCTCGAGCGGACCGAAGCCGGCCTCGCGGTTCCAGAAGCGCAGTCCGTGCTGCGGGTCGCGCGCGGACAGCACGAAGCAACGATCGTCGTCCGCGGCCTGCCGCGTGAGCGCGCGGTCGAGACCGTCTCGCGTGCCGTGGTAGCCGATGCCTTCGGGGTCGATGACGACGAACCCGCCACCGAATTCGCCCGGGCGCAGCCGGTCGCAGGTCATCGCATATTCGAAGCCGAACGGGAGCGCCGACTTGCAGATGGCGAAGAGAAGGGTTGCAGCCTCCTCGACGCCGAACTGGTCGCCGGACAGGATAAAGTCGGTTTGGCCATCGGGACGGGGCTCAAGTGCTTCGATGGTGAACCCGAGGACAGGATAGTCGGGGTCGCTGAATATGGCGACGAAGGAGCCGAAGGGGTTCCCGGGCTCGGCCGGGAAAGCGGAGCGGAACGCCGGCGAGAGTGTCTCGTATCGCCCGGCGAGATCGACCGCAGGATCGCTTGCCGCATCCTCGATCGCCTCGACCGCGCGTGCGACGTCGACAAGTGCCTCGGCCTCGGCGGATGTCACCGCGATGGCGAAACTGGCATGCACATAGCTGTTCGACATGGCCGATTCCTTTCAGTGTGCGGTGTCGAGGCCCGGCGATCCCTTGGGATTTCCGCGCGTGACCCAGGCGGCGGGCGCGATCAGCCGCGCCCAATCGGCGAAGCTGGGGATGTGACCCAAGTCTTCGGTCACATGCTGCTCGCCGATAAGCCGGACCGGGACGACACGGCCGTCGGCGTTGGTGATGGAAATGCCGAACAGCCGCTCCGCCATGAAGATGCCCTCGGCATGATGGCGGAGCGCGCGGTGGCGCGGATCGGCGAGGATCGCCTTGCTTTCGTCGAACCATTGGTGGACCGGGAGATAGTCGGCGGCGACGCCGCCCCAGCGCTTCACCGAGGAGAGCGCATGATAATAGCAGTGCGACATGGGCGGTCCCTCATAGGCTGGAGACGCTGGTGTCGGCGGTGATCACGCGGATGTTGTGGGTCAGCGTGGCCTCGCCGGTGCGTGCATCGATCTCGACGGTCCCGTAGGCGCCCTCGCCATTCTCCCATCCGTCGTGGAGGGCCTCGAGCGCGGTGCTGGCGAAGGCGTCGAGCGCGTCTTGGAAGGACACGATCTCGCTGATCGTCTCGCCTCGATAGCTGAGCGTCACGCTCTCGCAGTCGACCGTCGGCAGTTCGGCCGCTTCGCCGGCGACGTTGGTTGCCTGAAACTCATGGACCTGCCCCTCGTCGCCGCCGCCGTCGTAGTCGATGGCGATGTGACCGATCCCGGCCTCAGCCATGATCGCGAGGATCGGGGCCTTGGCGCGCGCGAGGGCCTGGCGCGCCTGCGCGCCGGGGTCGCAGAGCTCGAGCGTCGCGGCGATTGCCGGAAAGGCTTGCTTGAGGTTGCCGTGGAGCGTCGCAAACTCGGGGATCGGAAACTTCCCGTCTTCGGAAGGGCGCGTCGTCATCATCGCGCCGCGGATGATGTCGTCGAACGACCGGCCGAACGTCGTGCTGCCGCCGCCCAGCGCATATTGGATGGGCGGTGCGAAGCCGGCCTCGGTCCAATAGCCCAGACCCTCCGCAACAGCGGCGGCATAGGCGGCGACGGCCAAGTCGGCTTCATCGTCGATCCGCAGCGCGAGCGTCCGATAGACGCCGAAGTCGTGCCGGTTTTCGCGAGCCTCGAACGCGCAGCCGTCGGGCGGCAGCCCGACACGCGCCGTGATCGCGGCCTCGTAGAGCCGGACCTCGAGACGGTTGACGCTGTCGAAATTCTCGGTCTGGCCGAGCTGCGCGCATTCGGCGTGCGCGGGCGCGCCGCCAATGTCGATGTGCCGGGGCATGGCTGTCTCCTTCATGGATCGCCCGTCCCCTTCCCTCTCCTCTTTGCTGTCCGGCCGAGGTGGCGCTGGCCCCGATCGTCACGATGTCGAGCGGCGGAGCCGGTGCGCGACGTGGCGCTCGGCGCCCTCGGCGCTCTTGAGCCCGCGGATCACGGCCTTGTGCGCGCGCGGCGCCCCTGCCCTGCGCAGGAGATCGCGGGCCTCGCGCAGGAGCGCGCAGGCGCGCGCGACGGCGACCCGGTCGTTCGACGTGGCTGGGGCGATCGGGCGCATCACAGATCCTCCGGCATCATGACGGTGAGTACCCGCACGGTCCGCGCCGGATCGGCCGGGTCTTCAGACCCCCAGGTCAGGGTCTCGTCGTAATAATCGACCTTCAGGAACACGCGTTCGCCGCGGAAGCTGAGCTCGGCGAAGTCGCGCTCGGGGCAATCGGCGGTGAATTCAGTGGCGCGCACCGCCGCCATCAACCCGGCCTGGGCGAGGAGGCCGGCAGCGGTGTCACCCCCGCAAAAGGTCGCGAGGCAGGCCCGCGTGATCAGGATCCGCGCGGTCGGATCGGACCCTTCGCGCACGCGGTCGTTGAGTTCGGCGATCCGCGACGTGCGGGAGGCTGCGACGGTCGAGACGTTCATGACAAGGTCTCCAGGCGGGTGTTGAACTGTTCGAGCCAGGTCTCGATCGAGGGGCGACGCTCGAGCGGGATCGCGGCCGCGCCCTGCTGGAAGGCGACCAGCTCGGTCGGTGCGCGCGCGACGATGGCGTCGATCTCGTCGGCGGGGAGCAAGCCGCGGGCGCGGATGAAGTCGGTCATCCGGCCCGGCCGGGCCTTGGTGCTGGACCGCCAGAGGCCCTCGACCGTGCGCAGCCGCGGCGCCGCGCGCGCCTCCATCAGGACGATGAGGCGGAGCTGGCGCGGCGGCAGCGTCTCGACCTCCTCGGGCTTCATGCCGAGGCACATCCAGCAGGCTGACTTCATCGGGACCGGCAGCCCTTCGGCCTTGATCCGCGCGACGCAGTCGTCGCGGGTCCAGCCCCAGTCGCGCAAGGGATAGCGGATGTCGAAGAGTGGCTCGGATATCGTGACGGCGTGATTGTAGCGCCGCGTATCCGCCGGCGAGGCGTCGTAGCCGATCAGCCGGATCACACGCTCGCCGCGCGCCCAGGCATCGCGCGCCGGCGGCCACGCCTTGAGCGACGCGTCGGCCGGAGCGCGCTTCCACTTGAGGCTGCACGAATGTCGGCCCAGCGAAATCGACGGCAGCGTCGCATTTGGTGAGCGCGTTGGCGTGGAGCGAGCCGTAAGGCGGCCAATGCTTGAACCGTTTCGGCTCATAGCGAACGACCTCGTTGGCGATGCGGCGCTCGTCCATCCATGCCTGCATGCGTTCGAGATAACGGTAGAATTCGTCGCGCTCGGAGCCGGTGTCGGCGGTCTGCACGAGATCGGGCGCCGCGCCGCGCGACACAAGCTCGACGAGCAACGCGGTCGAATCGACGCCGACGCCGTAGGACAGGACGATGGGCGCCCGGGCTTCGGGGGTAGGCATCACACTGGTTCCGGGCCGAGCGCGACGTTGATCGCGCGATCGACGATGGCGATCGTGATGCTGCGCTTCTCGGGCAGGAACCAGACATGGTCGCTGATCGCGCGCCTGACGCGATCGACAAGAGCGTCGTCGGGGCTGGCGAGCAGATCCATCGCGATGATCCGCGCCGCATCCTGGAAATGCCCGTGCTGCGTATCCCAGTTGTCGGCATCGTGATCGTCGCTCGAGGCGAAGAATGCGTTCTCGAGCTGCTCGGCGAGCTGGTCGGGCGTCAGCCCCCGCACCCAGGCGATGCGCGCGGCGTCGAGATCGTACCAGCAATTGTCGGCGCTGCCGAAGGCCAGGTCGGTCGCGACGACATGGTTCGCGGCCTCGTCGCCGGACTGGACGGTGACGACCATGTCGATCGCGCGCGCCTCGACATGGTCGGGGAGTTCGGGGACGTCGCCGTGAAGCCCGATCACATGGGCTGCCCCATCGACGGCGGCGACATGGAAGGCGACATCGATGATGCTGGGAAGCCGGTCGTACCAGGCGTAGCCGACATAGCGGCGCTCGGGCTGGACGAGTGACTGGCGCAACGGGTCATCGCGCAGCGCCCGGTCGAGCGGACTGGCGATCTGCGGCTCGAGATCGCCAGCGAGGACCGCGGACTCGGTGGCAAGCAGCGGACCGTCCTCGCGGGAGAACGCGCTGTCGGCGAGTTGCGGTTGCCAGGCGCGCAGCAGTGGCGCGGCCTCGGGAAGATCGACGCCCAGCGACCGAGCGCGCTGCCAGTCCTCGAAACCAAGGCTGTGCGAGGGCTGTTCAGCCACGGCCGCGAAGATGGCGCGCTCGGCGGCGGCGCGCAGCGCGGCAAGCCCGTCGTTCTCCACCGCTTCCTTGCGCGCCGGCAGCACCAGTTGGAGCGACGGCGTCGAGCCGATGTCGACCCGCGCGAGAAGCGCACGATCGTTGACCTGCGTGAGCGAGGGGAGCCGGCATTTGATCGTCACGCCGTGGAAGTTGATGCGTGCTCCGTAAGGATCGGCGCCCTCGAAGACGCCGATCCGGCTGCCGTTCCACGCCGACACGGCGATCGCGCCGTCGAGCCAATCCTGGCGAGCCAACTCGCTGCCATTGAAGGACACCGGCACCGGAAAATGACGCGCGGCGGTCGCGATTACGTCGTCGAGCTGTTGCAACCACTCCGGGGGCAGCACGATGCTGATCGTCGTGCCGGGCGAGTGATCGGCCTCGGCGACGACCAGATCGTCGCCGCCGTCCCATTGTCCGGCCCCGATCGCGACGCTCCAGCCGACCGGGCGGTCGGCGGTCCGCGAGGTGATCGCGACATCGCGCCCGGCAAGGCTGAACACGCCCATGCCGGCCGGATCCTCGCTCGAACAGATCGCCTCTGACCAGCCGGAGTGACCGAGCGTGACGATGCTCGCGGGGTCGTCGATCCCGCAGCCGTCGTCGGTGATGGTGAGTATGGTCGCATCGGCGCTCGGATGGGCGTCGACCCGCAGCATCGTCGCGCCGGCGCGTCGCGCGTTCTGGAAGAGCTCGGCGAGGATATCGGCTAGCGTTCCATTGAACAGGCGGCCGACCTTGCCGATCATCGCCGGGCTGACGGTGGGGCGGATGGTGGATGGCATGCGGTGTCTCCTCGGAGCGCGCAATTTCGTCGCCCCGCCGTTCCTTCCCCCCTCCTCTCCCGGGTGCCGCTGTGGCGTCTTCCTCGCGGTTTGAGTCGGCAGGCGGCGCGTCTACGCGAGTGATGGCGGCCTAGCGCTAGGTTTCGAACGGCAGAGTCGGCGCAACCTCGGGCAAGATCTTGGGATAGGTCAGCCGAGGTAGTGGCCGGCCGGCGCGGCGCGCGTGGCGGGTGAGCTCGAAGCAATAGGTGAAGAGTCCCGGGCGTCGACGGGCCACGAGGTGGCGCTCGCGGCGGAGCCGTGCGAGCCACGCCGGGGGTTCTTCGCCGACAGCGGGTGGAGGAAGCCCAAGGGCGACGAGCTGGTCGATCGCGCCGCCATGGCCGCGCTCGCTGCCGCGGATTTTCGACAGCGTCCGGTCCGAGACCGTGCGCCGCCCCGCCATCAGCACGAGCCGCTCGGCGGTCCGGCCGCGATAGGCGCTCGACAGCGCGGCATAGACGCGGCCGATATGGCCTGCCGATGGATCGCTGAAGCTGACCACGGCCTCGATCGCTGGGCGTTCGCGGCGCAGCAGGCGCAGGGCGCGGGCGACGAAGAAGCTCTCGCCGTTCTGCGGGACCGAGTCGAGCAGCAGCAGCCGGGCGAGGACGCAACCCTGGGCGGCGGTCGCGAGGCCGCTATGCGCCGTGACCACCGCGCCCGTCGAGGGGACGGCGAAGACGGCGACGCCGGCCAGCACCGGCCGCGGCCGCGCGGCGAACAGCCCGACCGCGACCTGGGCGGCGGGATAGGTCGGCAGATAGTGATGCTCGGCAATGAACGCGCGGGCGGCGGGATAATCGATGACATCGACCGCATAGGCGTTGGGGTCGATCACTTCGAGATCGTCGACGAAGCGGCTTCGCCGCTCGCGCCAGCGTTGGCTGCGGGTCGTTTCCATGGGCGTGGTCCTGTGAGGGCGGAGCACGGCGAAGGTCGCTAGCGGGGGGCGCGGTGTCCCGATCCGCGGCGGCGGCTCCTGCGCGCTGCGCGCGCGTGCACCCGGCCTCGGAAGCTCGACCGGGTCGTCGCGCGTCTCGCCCTTGCCATGGCTCGCCACGTGGTTCGGGCGTCCTGCTGCGCGGTGACGGACGCGAACGGGGTCGCGCCGACGATTTCGGTGCGGTCGGGCGGATGACGTAGCGCAAGCAGGTCGGCGAGCGACACCCCGCCGTCGCGCCTCGGTCGCCGCCCGAACCGGTAGCCGTGGTTGGTCGCGTATTTGCTGACCGAGCAGGCCTTGCGGCCGAGCGCCATTGCGAGATCGGCGATCGCGATATTGGTGCGGTAGGCGGCCGCCAACGCCTGGCTCTCCTCCTCCGAGAACGGCCGGATATAGCCGTGAACGAGCCCGAGCAGGTTCGCGCGGGTGAACATCGCGGCCTTGGTGCGGCCGAGCTTCGCCGCCAAGTCGACATTGGGCGTCGTGCCGTATTCGGCGCGCAGCATCGCGATCTCTGCCTCGGTCCAGTCGGGGCCGGCGCGAAACCCGTTGCGGCGGACGTGCGTGCCGCGCAGCGCGAGATACTCCGCCCGCCAGCGGATCGAGTGGTTGGTCCGCCCGAGCCGCGTCCGTAGCGGCGTGAGGCTCGCGCCGTCCGCATAGGCCTGGCGAAGCAGCGCATCCTCTTCGGGCGACCAAGGCCGTCCCCAGCCGCGGCCATAGCCCAGACGGCGAACGATCGGGCCGAATCCGGCGAGCGAGCGCGCCGGAAAGCCTTCGGCACACATGATGTTCAAGATGTCGCGGTAGCGATGCCCCTCCTCGGCGAGCGTCAGCGCGCGCGCAGCTTCATCCGCCGACCAGTCGGCGGGATGATTGGCGTGGACGATCCCGAGCGAGCCCGCGCGCGACGAGATTCCGCCAAGCGGCCGGCCGATGAGCGTGGCGAGCTGCGCGATGGGGACGCCGGCGGCATAACCCGCGCGCAGCTGGGCATCCTCCCATTCGGTCCACGCGGCGGCAATCGCCTCGCCGAGACCGAGCAGCCCGGCGCGCGCATAAATCGCCGCGCACGATCGCCCGAAGTCCGAGGCGATCGCCGCAGTCGGCTCGACGCCGTAGCGGCGGGTCAGTTCCTCGTCCTCACGCTCGGACCAGGGGCGGGTCGAGTTGCGGCGAAGGCCGAGCACGCCGATCCGATCGGCGACGCCGGCCCGGCCACGACCAAGTGCGGCGGCGATGTCGTCGAGCGACACGTCGTCGCGGAACAGTTCGCAAAGCCGCGCGATTTCCGACCCGGTCCAGGCGTCCTTGCGAAACGCCATCTCGCGCAAAGGTCCCCGCGGCTGCGGTGCCGCCGGGCAGGCGACAAGCTCGACGATGGTGGGCGCAAGGTCGAGCCCGGTCATGCGAGCCCCACGACGGCAACATCGCCGATCTTGGCGCGCAACCTAGCGTGCAGGCGGGCGATCCGGTGCGCGCCGCGCGGCATCGTATCGATCGCGTTGAGCGCGGAAAGGATATCGAGCGCGGCGTCGACCTGTTCGCGGTCGGCGGCGAGATGGGCGGCCAGATCGGCGGCCGTTGTCGCGTTAGGCGCGATCCGCTTCAGCGCGGCGACGATGGCGGCGGCGACCGCCGCCGCTGGGTCGATCAGGAAGCTGTCGAGCGCACGCAGTCCCTTCATCGAGAGCGCGCCATCGCGCGCGCCGGCCGGCATCTCGCGCAACGCCGCGAGATCGAGCAGCCGCGCCGCCTCATCCTCGTCGAGGTCGGCCGCCGCCTGCAGCTCGGGGGTCGCGCCAAGATGCTCGGTGATGGTCGGATCGATCTTCGCGAGCAGCGGGATCGGCGCCATCGCCGGCCCCATCGCGTAGAATTCGCCGGGCGCAAGCTTGCGCAGGTTTTCGGCGTCCCTGCTGGAGAAGCCCAGCAGGTCCGCCGCGCGCGCGATGTCGCGATCGAATACGTTCAGGCCGACGAGGAAGTTCTGCAGCTCGGAGGTCACCGAGCTCGACAGCTTGGCCAGCCGCTGCGTAGCGATGATCGGGGCGATCCCGCGCTTGCGCCCGCGCGCGCAAAGGTCGGTCAGCGTCGCGACGCCCAGGCGACGGGTCTCGGCGTCGCGCGCCGAGCCGGCATGGTGCGGCGCCAGCAGATGGCCTTCATCGATGCAGACGAGGACCGTATGCGCCCAATGCTCGCGCGGCGCGCCGATCAGCCCGGCGAAGAAGGCCGCGGCCTTGACGATCCGCTGGTCGGGATCGAGGTCGGTCAGGTCGAGATGGAGCGGGATGCGGTGTGCGCGGGCCCGCGCGGATGCGGCGGTCAAGCCATCGGCTGTGAGCTCGCAGGCGCGCAGCGACGTCGCCCCGATATGCGTGGCGAGATTGCCGAATTCGCCTTCGGGATCGACGATGATCGTCAGCACATAGTCGAAGGCCTCTTCAATGATACGCCGCAGTGTGCGGCTCTTGCCGGCGCCCGAGCTGCCCTGGATCAGCAGCCGTCCGGCGAGCAAACGGTCGAGATCGATCGAGAGCGCGCCGGTGGCGTGGCGGCCGATCGGTACGCTGTTGCTCGGCTGCGGAAGGGGCAGAGGGGTGACGCTTGCCATGGCCGTTCTCCGATGCCCGACGGACCAACTTGGCGCGGACTCACCGCCCCCCTCCCCCTCCACTTACTCGTCAAATCACTCGGCAGCGCGGATCGCGCCGCGGCGGCGATGGCGGCACCACTGTCAAGTCGATGCTGTGATGGGGCCGCGAAAGCAGGCGGTCTAGCCTAGCGAGGGACGCTCGCCTGTCCTCGCAACAGTCGAACGCTAGTCGGTAGCAAGCCCGCTCAGGGTCGAACGGTCAGCGACCGAGAGGCTTGAACGGATCGAGCGTCTCGACGCCGAAAGGAGTAAAATCGCGAACATTGCGCGTCACGATGATCAGCCGATGGACCTGTGCGGTCGCGGCGATGACGGCATCCTCAATCAACGTGTCCGAACGACGGTACATGAAGCGAGCCCATTGTCGCATGACCGGCGCGTCGGCGGCCAGGATCTGGTAGCCGCTCGAAACCTCTTCGAGCCAGCTTTCCAGTTCGGCCGACTTAGAAGCGTCCTGCTCGCGCGTGATCTCGATACCCGCCTGGATCTCGCCAACGGTCATCGCCGACAAGTGAAGGTCGGCATCGTCTGCTCGTTCAAGCCATGCGAGTACCGCACCGTGGGGCTTAGCTCGCCGCAACTCCGACACGACGTTTGTATCGAGCAAGTACATCGGATCAGCGAAGGTTGAGGGCGGCGCGACGGCGGCTTGCGCCTCGGGCGGGAATCGCAAGATCGGCGCGCGGGGTGTCGGCGAGGAGAAGCGCCTTCAGGCTCCGACGCGCGCCCGTCTGCAACCTTTCCCATTCAGCGATCGGGACGAGCACCGCAGCTTCAGCTCCTCGTTTTGTGACGACCTGAGCACCGTCGCGCAGGCAGGTGTCGAGCATTTCGCTGAACCGCGCTTTTGCGTCCTGAACTGCCCATCTGGTCATACCTGCTTTCCTCACTCTGACTAGTCAGCTATCTAGTCCGACAGATGATGTTTTGCAAGCTGATTGCTCGCGCGCCAGTCTCTGCTCTTAGCCGGATCGTCGGGCGCGTCGGGCCACGGTGAGTTCGGGCGGCTCGAAATCGGCGGCGTCGAAATAGCAGCGCGCCGCCTCGAGGGTGCCCAGCGCTTCCATCGTCGAGCGGTCGATCACCACCCGGTCATCCTCGTCCAAGGCGAAATGACCCGGCTCCCCTGCGCCCTTGTAGACGACCCGCTCGGGCCCGAACGCGCCTGGGCAGCTTCCCGATGTACGGATGAAGGCAAGCCCGTGCTCGACGCAAAAAGCCTCGAGTTCGTCGAAGACGCCCCCGGCGAGTTCGTAGCCGCACACTTCAAGCGACCCTTTGCGTTCGAGCGTGGCTGCGTCGATCGGGGTCTCGTCCCATCCGGCGAAGCCCCCCTCCCGCGCGATTGTCGCAATAAGCGCATCGACGAGGACGCGTGCAAGCACGCCGCCGATACGAATGGATGCTGAAGCGCGATCGGCCATGCCGGTAGTCCTTCCTGCTTGATGTTTAACCGGTCGTGCCCGGCGAGACCCGCTGCCGACACAGGCATCGCTCATGCCGCCTTCCGCGCGCGCAGCTCGGCGAACCTGGCGAGGATGGCACGCGGGCTGGGATAAAGGTTGGCGAGCGCATGCCGCGCCAGCAGCTGAGCGCGGACGTCAGCGATGACCCGCGCCTCGGCCATCGTCGGCAAGCGCGGCGGCCAGCCTCGTTGGAAGCGAAGGGCTGCGGGCAGGCTGGCCTCACCCAGCCGACGCGACCGCGCGTCGATCTTGGCACGAACGAGTGCCTCGCGGAGATCGGCGGGAAGCAGGTCGGGCGCGACGTCGCCGAGCCAGCGGGTCGGCTGGAAGGAGAAGGTCGAACGCGCTTCAAGCGTCACGAGGTCGATCAGGGCCTGGCGGTTCTCGGGCGCCGCGGCGGCTGCACGCTGGTCGGCCAGCGACTGCAGGACGCAGTAGCGGCACGACAAGCGGGAGCTGCCATAGACCGTATAGGCCTCGTGCAGCGGGATCCCGAGCGCGGCATGCGCCTCGAAGACGTCTTGGCTCGACCAGCCGACGATCGGATTCCAGACCAGCATGCGCGTGCCGGCGGCATTGTCCGACGCTGCGAAACGATGATCTGCCTTGGCGATCGGCGTTCGCGCCCGCGCCTCGCTCTCGTCGTGCCGGATGCCGAGCACGTTGATGATGGTCGCTCCGCGCAGCATCCGCGACAGCGCCTGGCCGATCGGTTGGGCTTTCAGTTCCGAGGTGCAGAAGCGGAGCCCGGCGTTCGACCACGGACCGATCAGATTGTATGTCTCGAGCGCCTCGTAGCGTGCCTTGCCGGCCTCAAACCGCTGGTGCCAGCGCGCGAACAGGTCGCCGGCCCGCCGGCGAACAGTCGTCAGCGGCAGACCGGCCAGCGCCGCGATCCGCTCGACCATCGCGGCTGTCGAGCCCCACTCGGCGCGGCCGAGGTCGGCATGGATCGCCAGCCGCCGGTCGCGAGGATGACCGACGGAATCGAGGAACTTCATCGTCGCGAACGTCGCCGCGCTCGAATCCTTGCCCGACGAGAGGTTGAAGACGACCCAGGCACCGTCCGTGATCGCGGTGAGGATCATTGGGTCGAAGGCAAGCGGCGGCAGCGCCGCGGGGACGTTCATGGCAGGAACTCCGTGAAGATGGCGCGCCGCGCGGCGAGCGCGTCACGCGAAGAGATGGACCGGCTCGGTCGCCGCCGACGAGAGGCCGAGGTCCCTGCGCAGCGTCGCGGCGAAGCGGTCGGGGGCGAGCAGCGCGCGGACCGAGGCCCAATGGTTGCGCTCGCCGCAATGGTCGTGGCGATCGCGCACACGCCGGTAGCAGACCTCGTTGTCCGGCCCCATCGCGCCGAGGCTGAGCTGCACCCACAGTTCCTCGCCATGGAGCGTGATCTCGCCCGAGACGGCGGGGCCGGCACGATTCGACCGGATGTCGTAGCGCGACGGATCGAGGCCAAGTGCCTCGGCGAGGCGGCGCATTGCCGCGCGCCCATCGGCGTGGAACCGCGCTTTCGCAGGTTCGTCGTGGGCGACGCCGCGGATCGCCAGCACCTGCAGCGCCGGAAAGCGCCGCAACGCGGCGATGCGGTCCATGCACGCCCGGCGAAGCACCATGGTATCGGGCTGGCCTTCGGTTAGGCGCGCGAGATGCCGCACGAACAGCACGACGGCAGGGTCGGTCTCGGCATCGACCCCGGCGTTGCGGCAGTCCCTCACGGCTGCGCCGATCGCGTGAAGCGAAGCACCGATCGTCGAGAGCGCGCTCGGGTCGAGCGCCTGCTGGTGGCGGAATGCCACATCGTAGGTCATGGCCGCAGGTTCCTGTCGCTGCGAGCGCCATCTCGCGCCCACCCGCTCCCTCCCCCTTCCCTCTGTCAGTCGTGCTCTTCGAGCGGCAGGTCGGCCGCCCAGGCTTCGATCCAGCTCTCGACGATGTCGTCGTGGTCGAGATCGCCGGACTCGATCAGATCGTTGATCTCTTGGCGAGCCCGCGCGATCGCCGACTCGCGGGGAACGGTGATGATCGGATCGGGCGTCGGCACGGCGAAGGGCGGCAGCCGCTGGCCTCGCGCTGTCGCAGCGCGTGTCTGCGCCTCGACCCAGCGGGTCATGTGCCTGGCGACGACACGATCGGTCTTCGGCACCCCGCGACGGTGCGCATCGCGGCGGGCGGCGACTCCATAGGCCTGGCTGTCGATGCTGACGACGCGGTGTTCGAGATGCCGAAGATAAGGGAGCGCGTCGCCTTTCACGCCGAACGCGTGGAGCCGGACTCGCGCAGGCAGCACGCGATCAAGATGCTCGAGCACCGCGACGAGTCCGTCGGGGCCGCGCGTCTGGCGCCGGCACATGCTACCGACGCCGATCGTTCGCCCTGGCACAATCGACCACGCCAGGGCGTCGGCGCAGCGTTCGAAGTCTTCGGGTGTGCGCCCCTGCAGCACCGGCATGAGCCGATCTTCAAGGCCGCGGTCCTCGGCCTGGCGCCGCGTTTCGCGGTTTGCCGCGATCGTGCGCGAGATCCGCTCGCGCACCGCCGCGCGGTCGCCGGCGATCTCGTGCTCGGCCGGGTAGTCGAGGCTGGCGAACAGGCGGAACGGATACGCGGCGGCGAGATCGAGATATTGCGCGATCGTCCAGGGAAAGCCGCGATAGGTGACGTGCGCGGTGAAGCCGCCGCTGTCGAGCATGCAGTCGGCGCGCTCGGGCAGGTTGGCGAGCGGCGCCAGTCGCCACCCTGCCCACTCGCGAACACCTCGCCGCATCGCCCAGCGCGACAGCGCATTGGCCGAGACGAGCAGCGGGCACCGCAGCGCGAGCGCGCGCGACAGGATCGGCCCCGCCGACAGGTGCGGCAGACCGACGACGATGGCGATCGGCATCACGCCGCCGGTGCGACGGTGCTGGGCTCATCGAGCAGTTCGACCCCGAGCTCGTCGAAGGCCACGGGGCGCGAGCGCGCGTCGTAGGCTGCGGCATCGCACAGGCCGCGGTACGTGGCCGCTCCATAGCGCGGCTGCGCCAGATGATTGACGCCTTCGAGCGGTGCTCCGACGACACCGGTCTTGCCCTCGGGCACCCAGTCCGCCCAGGATCCGTAGGCACTCCGGACCACGATCCTGCCGATGCGCTCGCGATAGGCCTCGCGTTCCTTGAGGACATAGCTGTCCGACGGCGTGAGCGTCGTTCCGGTAAACGCCATATACGCATCGGGATGCCACATACGGGCGGTGTCGTGCGCGAGCTGCACCCAGCCCGCCGGGGTCCGAGCGGCCAGCGCGAACTCGGCCTCGAAGCCGAGCACCGGCAGCGCCCAGTCGCAATCCTCCTCGTAAATACCGTCCTCGCGGCGCAGCGCGTCGGGCATCGCGCCCTGGCGCGCGGCCGACAGCATCAAGCCGCCGTGCGAGGCGGTTTCGACAAGCCAGATGCCGGGCAGGAGCTGATCGGCGCTTTGCGGCGCGCCCCACGGCGTGTCCTGCGGCTGCGGCGTTGAGGGGAACATGGCCATGCGAACTCTCCCTGCTGGATCGCCGGAGCCCCTCCCCCTCCCCTTCGAGGCTGCCAGGCTCGACAGCTCGCGGGCCGACTTTCGGTAGACTTCGGCCTGCTGACCGCCGCGCAGAACATGGAGCGCGCGATTGGCGTCGGTCTGCGTTCTTGTTATGTTTGCGGCCGGAAAGGGGATCGGATCATGGCGACGATCGATCATGTTGGAACATTCGACCTCGACATCACGCTGCGTGATGCGGGCACCGATGAGCGGATTTCGCCGACGCGGCGGATGATCGCCAACGCGGCGATCGGCGTCGCGCCCGAGGACGCCTATTACGCGACGCGGGAGCTTCGCGAGGCGATCGACTGGGTTCACGCCTGTGAGCCGGATGGCAAGAAGCGCTTGGCGGGCATCCTCGCCACGCCATGCGATGATTTCCAGCGCTGCCTCTATTTCTGCCTGGCGGGCCGCGGCGTCGTCCGAATGCTCGAGGATCTCGAATGGCTCGAGAGCCTGACGCTGGCGCGCGCGCAGACCGCGGTTGGCCTGTTCCGCCGGATGGAGCCGACGATCCCGTTGGTGAACCCCTATGTTGCGGAATGTCCCGATGGCCCGCTGGTCGATGCGTCAGCGGAGTTCACGGAAGGGCCGTCCTGGTTTCTGGACGCCGACCTGACCTCGTGAGGTGCGGCGGTCAAAGGACGACGACCTCCATCTCGACCGTCCCGTCCTCGGCGGTCGGGCCATCGACGACCCGATAGGGCTGGAGCCGCGACGTGGTGCGGCCCACGGCGACGCGGCGGAGGGTTGCCTGGCAGAGCTGCTCGGCGACCCGGTCGGCATTTTGTCGGTTGCACAGACGCGCGCGGCGCGCGGCGTCGATCGGCTCGGCATCATCAGACATGACGACCTCTTTGCTGGTACAAGTCACATCGGCGTCCACGCTCCATAGGTTGGCAGCGAACGCTGCTCGAACAACCAATTATTCGGGGTGCCACGCGATCACGCCGCTGTTGGGGTACTTACCCTCAATGGCACCACTCTGAGAAATTGGAAATCCGGCGGGGTTGATCCGATTACGGCAACACACTAAGTCGTGGCTTCGCTCTTGGGGAGTAGCTACCCGCTTCTAGCGGGGCCATCGTCAACACGCTTGATCTTTCGGGGTCGTGGCGGTGGCAGCAAACGAGCGTTTGCTCAGCAAGACCAACGACGCGCTGTCCCTATGTGTGGCCGGGGATGTGTGCGTTTGTTGGTTGTTGGCCCCGAGTTTGAACAGCATGGCTGGGATTTTGACGCTTGGCGCTTTGGGCGCGAGCCTGTCCGTTGATGCATTCGCTGCATCGCTTGGCAGAGGCGCCGTAGACCAAAAGAGCCGGTGGAGGGAGGCTTTGCGCGTCGGGATGGTCTTTGGCTTCTTTGAAGCGATCACACCGGCGATTGGCTATTTTCTCGGCTATTTACTCAACGACTGGATTGCTGATTACGATCATTGGGTAGCGTTCGGCCTGCTTTTAGCGGTCGGTACTTATATGGTTCGCGAGGCCGCCGTAATTAAGGATGAGCTGCCTGCTCAGCCGACCCCGAAGGTGAACTATTGGCGCTTGGCAGCAACCGCCATCGCTACCAGCATTGATGCGGCGGCAGTCGGCATTTCGCTCGCGCTCATGGATGTGAATGTCTGGATCGCCTGCCTCATTATCGGCGGCATCACCACAATCGTCGCCACGGGCGGAGTCATGCTTGGCAAACATATGGGGCCGTATCTTGGACGTTATGCCGGCCTACTCGGCGGCCTTGCACTAGTAGCAATCGGTGGATCGATCTTGTTCCAGCACCTGACTGCGTAACCAGCGGTAGAGGTAGAGGCGACCGTTCTCGGGCGCCCCGCCCCAACCAAACTAGTAGCCGCCGTGGGGTGATGGCTACCATGCCTGTCCCTCGGGGATCGAATTCGCGGCGTAAAGACCACCGGGTGCACGATCGTCTGCCGCACAGACATCCAACGGCGCTCGCGCAGGCCAGAAATCCGGTAGCGCCCAGCCCTCCCAGCGTCTTTCTGGACGCCGGTCTGACCTCGTGAGGCGCGGCGGTCAAAGGACGATGACCTCCATTTCGACTGCCCCGTCGTCGGCGGTCGGACCATCAACGACCCGGTAGGGCTGGAGCCGCGATGTGGTGCGGACGACGGCCATGCGGCGGAGAGTTGTCTGGCAAAGCTGCTCGGCGACCCGGTCGGCATCTCGTCGGTTGCACAAACGCGCGCGTCGCGCCGCGTCGATCGGCGCGGCATCATCGGACATGACGACCTCTTTGCTGGTTCTGGTTAGCCCCGTGTCGATGCTGCGCGCACCGGAGAAAGGCCTCGGAGCAGCATCGACGCTGGGGCGGCGCAGTTTTCACTCCCGACCGAACACCCGCTGCGTGACCTCCTCGCCCTTCGCCTCGAAGCATCGACCGTGACTGAGCAGGATGCGCTGGGGCTGCCACGAGCGGATCTTTTGGAAAGCGGCCTTGGCTCTAGCGTAGCGAAATAGCAGCGAAATCCGCACGCCGAAGAAGAGCTGGCCATGCGGATGGTACATGCCAGCGAGCCTGGTGGCGCTGCGCCATGGCTCGTCCAGCTTGTGCAAGTCCATGTTCATGATCGTGTCAGTGAGGATGAGCGTTCGGGACATCTCGTGGAAGAAAACGAACTCGCTGAAAATGCCACTTGGAATGAGCGTCTGATCGATCTCGGTTCGCCACTCGTCGGGTGGTGCCGGCTGTAGATCGCGGTCGAATCTGACCACGATTTTCCGGGCATGCGCCCGTCGGCGGACTCCAGGCGACGCCCACGCAAGCGCGTCAGGAAACGCCACCTGCCACTCCCCGATATGCGCATAATGCCATTGATTTGGCGAAATCAGGTGCCGGACGGTGCCCATCTTCCGAAGCTCAGCCGCCAGCCGCTCATCGAATGCGATAGGCGAGTGCAAAACCAGATCACCATTGGCAATCCGAACAACGGTCATACGAGTGGTAAACGGCATCGGCATTCGAATGCCTGCGACCGTGAAATACTCGAACGGGCCATCCACGATGCCGATGTTTTCTGCCACCGGCTTGTAACAGTTTATCGGATCGTAGAGTGAAGCGCTCACAACCTATCATCCCGCTGTCGCGGCATCTTCTACTCCGACTGAACGATGTTCTCAAAGAGGGCGACGGAGTCCGAGCTCCGCGCTGGCCTTACGGCCGCGGCGGCAACGCTACCGGTTGAACACGAAGGCTAGACTCGGCCTGTGAGAACCTAAAACCAGCGCCGGACACGTTGCTTGTAGTCACGGTAGGCGTCGCCGAAACGTCGTTCCAAGTAGCGCTCCTCGCGAGCGATGACGGCGTAACGCAGCAAGATGATGATGAATAACGCAAGCCCGAGAACCCAAGGGCTCCGCACCGCGATCCCGATGCCTATATAGAGCAGGATCATTCCGACATAAATGGGATTGCGGCTCCAGCCGTGTATCCCCGTCGTGACAACAGACCGAACCGGCCGGTTGCCGGGTACCGGCGTGCCCGCGCGCGAGAAATTGCGGATACCTGCGACGGCTACAGCAACACCTAGCAGGATAATTATTGCGGGAGCGAGCTTGTGGACCAATCCGTCGCTTCGAGAGATGCCGATCGGCAAAGGAAGCAAGTGATCCAGCACGACGCCAAGCGCCAGTGCGGCAGCGAACAGGAGGGGCGGTCGTATTTTGATTTCCGCCGTATCAAGATCGGTCGATTGGATTTCGATGGTCACAGCGCTCTTACCTCCACTTGCCCCTGAAGCCCACAGCGAGCACCTTGCCACTTCAAGTCAACTTGAGGTCAAGTGGTGATGATGGACATTGCTGAGGTAGCTCGGCAATCGGGCTTTCCGGCCTCAACTCTTCGCTATTACGAAGACCGCGGCCTAATCGTGTCAGTCGGCAGGCGCGGCCTACGCCGCATGTTCGAGCCTGCCGTGCTCAGACGACTGGCGCTTATCGCGTTGGGTCGTGATGTCGGCTTTTCCCTTATCGAGATTGCAGCATTCATCGGGCGCGGCGGTGAGATATCCCTTGATCGGCAAGTCCTCGCCGCAAAAGCCGACGAGTTGGACGCGAGGATAAGGAGGCTGGCAGCCATGCGCGACGAGCTGAGACGTGCCGCCGCGTGTCCGGCGGTCAGTCACTCAGAATGCCGGAATTTTCAGCACAGTATGGAGACGGCGTTGATCCAGACGCGGCGCCGGGCCGATAAAAAAGTCAGGATAAGCAGAGTGTCGGCGACTTGAGTTTGCCCTCGCCTCACGGTCGCGGGGTGAATGCTACCGAATGGACAATGGTCCGCAGCACGGGCATCCAACGACGCTCGCGTAGGCCGGCGACCCGGTAACGCCCACCCGTCCCTGCGTCCCGCAAGCGGATCGTGTTGCCGGTTCGCTCGACGACGAACTCCTGACCGACATGGCCGTCGGTGAACGTCATCGGCTCGGGAAAGCGAATCCGCATGCCGGTATCGAGCGGGCGCGCGCGCCGGCGGAGCGAGACGAAGCAGCGTCGTCGCCAGTCGAGCGCATAAGGGTGGTCCGCTGGCCCGAGCAGCGCAAGGATCGAGGCGGGGCACGTCGCCTCGCATGGTCCCATATGCTCGGTCATGTCCTTGTAGCCGAACGACTCGTCCTCGTTGCGCGGATTCCAGCGCACCAGGCATACGATCGCGAAGACGGGACCGGCGGCGCCATCGACCGACGGCTGGGCCGCAGCATAGTAGATCCGATTCTGTACGCACGCCGATGCGACCACGCGCAGGGCCTTGCGGATGCCGTCGACCTCGCGCTCGTAAGTGAATTGGGCGTCGAGATATTCGCTGGGGGACGTGTGCCCGCCCATTCCCCATTTCGACATGAATAGCCAGCCCATGATCTTGCTCCGTAATGACTGATTGAGAAACCCTGCCGCGCTCCGGGCAAAAGCAACGTCGGTCGAAGGGGGTTGGTCCGGCTAGGTCGGGACGCGTCGTCCATCCGCACCGAGCTGAATTGCTGCTATGATTGAACGCGACCCGATCGACTTGAGCCTCGATCACCGACTCCCAAATCGAGGCAGCCGACAGGCGAGGAGTTTGGCCAGCATGGACGAGACCATGACCCGAGACGCCGCGCAGGCGCTCGCTGAGCGTCTCCAAACGCTACTGGATGACGCATCGGCGCCCGAGATACGATTGTCGCGAGACGAGGCTGTCCTGGCGCTCGGGTTTGCCGAGAGCGTCGTCGGGCTGCTGACGCCGTCTCGGTAGGGAGACGGCGCGCGAAGTCCGCTCAACGCTGTTCGCCCAAGAGGATCACGGCGATCGACGGCTTGTTGTCGGCGACCAGCTTCCGGCTGTCGAAGGCCTGACGGCCGCCCAGACCGATGGCGAGCATGTCGAACACGGGCGATCGCCCGCCGTTCGCGTTCGGGATGGTTGCGCCCTGATCGTGATACTGGATGTCGACGAAGCTGGGGGGCTCGCCCCGACGCGATTCTCCGAAGAAAAACGTGATACGCCGTCCGTCGGAGGTCTTGGCGCTGATGGTGAAATTGCCGTCGGGGATATCGATCGGCAAGGTAGGCACGTCATTGAAGCGGGCGAAGCCGATGCTTTCGGCGTCGGTGGCGCTCATCACGGGCAAGTTGGTAATGTCGGACATGTCGGATCTCCAGAGAGCGCGAGGACGGGCGCAAGATTGGCCGTGTCGTCACACGCAGGCAGCGGCGGTTTCCCCCACGCCAGTGGCGGCAAGTTCGGCGCATTCGTCGGCGCGCGAGAACGCGGCCAGGTAGCGAAAAGCCTGCTCGGCCTTGGAGGCAGCATGGATGATCGCGGTCTTGTCGGCCTTAAGCACCGACAACCAATGCGCGATATAGCTGGCGTGACTGTCGTGGAGTTCGTTCGGCAAGCCGAGCTCGGAGCAGCAAATGCCGGCACCCATGTCCGCGCATAGCTCCTCGAACGCATAGGCCTTGTCGCCGAACCGTTTGCCGAACGTCCGCGCGAGCCGATGCGAAGCGCCCGTCGCATGGGTGAGCTCGTGCGCGCGCGTGCTCGCGTAATGGTCGCTCGACCGGAAACTCGCCTTGTGCGGCAATTGCACGAAATCGTGGGTCGGGTTGTAGAAGGCCCGGTCGCCGCCGTGGCGCACTTCGATCGGGATCGGCGCGAAGAAGGCGTCGATCCGCGCCTGGTGCTGGGACGGCGTCGGCGGGTCCGGTGTGACCGCACCGTAGAAATACGGTGGCAGCCCGTCGATCTGGTCGCAGTTGAAGACGACATAGGCGCGCATGAAGCGGACAGTCCGACTGACTTCCTCGCCCGAGACGAGGTCCACGTCGGCCTTGCGGATCTGGTTGAAGTAGACGCTGATCGTGCCGCTCTCGCCGCGGTGGACCTGGCCGCCAAGATCCGTGGCCTGCCGGTAGGTCATCCAGTAGCGGCTGCGATAACCGCGGGTGTCCGCGACCGCCCACAAATACAGCGTGTTGATGCCCGAATAGTGCTCGCCATTGTGGCGCAGCGGGCGTCCGCTCGCGCCAAGCACGCTCCACGGCCGCGACCAGGGAAGCACCCCGGTTTCGATCTTGGCGATGATCAGATCGGAAATGTCCTGCGCGATGTCGCGCGGCGGGGATCGGCGCATGGCGAAATCCTTGTCCGATGAAAAAAAGGGCGGCCGAAGCGTGGCTCCGACCGCCAGGTCATCAGGAGAGACGGCCGTCAGTCGTCAGGCCGCGATGGTCGCTTCTTCGTCGACCGGATCGGTGGCGTCGTCGTCGGCATCCTCGAAGGGCGCGTCCCCCGTCTCGTCGGCGTCTTCGCTCCCCGCGTCCTCATCGTCGAGGTCATCGACTCCGCCCTCGAGCGGCGCCGCTGCCGCTGCTTCGAGGAACAGCATCGTGTTCGGCACCCAGGCGAGCGCGCGCTCGCGGACATCGGCCTCGACGATCGCGTTGCCCGAGAACAGCTTCTCGCAATTCTCCGCGATCTCGGCCTTCTTGGACGCCGCGTAGCGCGACGACAGCGCGGCCCCGCCGATCTCGGTGAGAACGGTGAGCAGCGCCGCCTTGTTGACGCCCAGGAAATAGTTGACCGCGGTCGGACGCCACCAGCTGGCGACGTCGATGTCGAGGATCTGTGCGACCCGGTTCTGCAACGGGTTCTGCCGCGCATCACAGGTCGGCTTCGCCTCGAGCGACATCGCGACGACAAAGGCGAGCCACGCGGCCTTGGCGTCGTCGTCGAGCGCCCGGAACGCCTCGAACCGTTCGACGTCGGTCTTGTGACCGGTCCATCCGGCATCGAGCTCGTCCTTCGCCTGCGCGATGACCTCGCGGGCACGACTGACCGGCAGCTCGCCGACATTGGGATCCTGCGGACCCTTGGCCTCGATGGTGGTGCCGTATTGGCGGTAGCCGACCGACTTGTCGGCCATCGCGAACAACGCATAGTCGAGCGCGAGACCGGGATTGCCGATCAGGTTGGCGGCGAGGATGTCGCGCCGCTGGACCGCGAGCTCGTCGAACAGCCGCTGGCTGATCGGCTTGCCGCCGGGGGCGACGGCTTCCGGCCGGGGCGCGGGCTTGTCGAACGAACGGCGTGCCGAACCTTCCTCGAACGCGCCGGTGATCGTTCCGTCCTCGTCGCGCTCGATCCGCAGTTGCTTCTCGCTGTAATATTGGCTGTCGAGTACCATCTGCCCGCTGCGATCGAGCTTGAGGAAGCAGCCGACCTCGCTCTTCCAGTCGTCCGGCAGCATCGGCGGACGGTCGGAGAGAGCGTCGCGTTCCTCGACGAGCCGGTCGTAACTCGCCTCGAGTTCGGCATAGCGCTCGTCCGACAGCGACTCGTCTTCCATTTCGGTCTCGATGGTCTCGAGCTCGGTCGCGATCGCCTCGAGCCGCGCCGCCTCATCCTCGGTCGGCGGCGCCGGCGGGAGGTTGACGATGTAGAGATCGCCACGCGCCGACCAGGTGTCGGTGGACGCGATCGGACGGATCCAGGCCAGCCCCGAATCCTCGGCAAGTCGAACCGCCTCGGCCTCGAGCAGCGCCCCTGCCAACCTGTCGGCGATCTCGGGGTCGATCCAGCGATCGTCGGCCTTCTCGGTGAAGAGGTCGCGCTCGATCCGGCCGCCGGCGTCGACATAGGCGGGCTCGGTGACCAGCAGCGCGACCGGATCGTCGCCGCGCATCGAGCCCATCGCGATCTGGCGCCGGATCGCGTCGGGTCCGGAGCCGTAGCCGTGGTTGCCGACGCCGTAGGTCTCGAAGACGCGCAGCTGCTTGTCCTGGTTGTCGGTCGAGGCATAGGCTTCGGCGACTTCGAGCGTCATCTTGCCCTCGGCAAGCGCTGCGAAGATCGGCGCGGCGAGGCTGGCCAGACGCAGGCGGCCATCGACGAAGCGCTTCTTGATCCCGAAGCGCTTGGCGATCGTCGCCGCATCACCGCCCTCGTCGACGATGATGGTCTGGAAGCCGAGGCATTCGTCGGCAGCGCTCATCGCCTCGCGCTGGAAATTTTCCGCCAGCGAGATCGCGCTCAGATGCTGTCCGGTGCCATTCACGACGAGCGCCGGGATATCGCGATCGGCTTTCCAGTCGCCGCGCCCAACGAGAATGTGTGCGGCGGCGTAGCGGCGATCGCCGGCGACGACCGCAAAGTGGCCGCGCGGTTTCTTGACCGGTTCGACGACGATGTTCTGAAGGATGTCGTATGCGAGGATATTGTCGGCGAGCTGTTCGAGCGTCTGCCCGTTCTTGGTCTTGCGGACGTTTCGGTCGGACGGCCGAATTCTCGAGAGAGGGATCATCTGCACCACGGGGCGTCTCCTGCTGATGCCGCGCCGATCTGACGGGGCGCTGCTCCCCTCCCCCTCTCCTTTCACGCGGCTAAACAACGATCATTGCGATCAGCTTGCACTATAAATGGTGCGTTCGGTCGAAAAGCGCACTGGTTATTGGGCGCTCACGTGATAGGGCTCTTGTCATTCAGGTATGAGCATTATAAACAGTGCGCTATTTGAAGCTGCGCTATGTTTTTGGTGCGAATATGAAGAAGTCCCCATCTCATGTGGCCTTGCCACTCACGGTACGCAAGGCGCTGCGGAAGCTCGGCGGTGATCTCGCGATCGCTCGCAAACGCCGGCGACTGACCATGGCTATCGTTGCCGAACGGGCGTTTATCGGGCGCAATACGCTGACTCGCGTCGAGCGCGGTGATCCCGGCGTCTCGCTAGGAATCTACACCACCGTCCTGTTCGTGCTCGGTCTTGCCGATCGTATCGGGGACTTGGCCGATCCGCTATTGGACGCCGTCGGACAATCGCTCGCCGAGGAGAGTCTGCCCAAGCGAACGCATCAGCCTCGCTCGCCGGGACACTGACGGTGGACCGCGATCTCGACGTATATGTCCAATGGCAAGGTGCGGATCTACTCGCCGGGCGGATGTGGGCACGCTCGCGCGGACAGCGCGAAACCTGTTCGTTCGAGTACGCGCCCGGCTGGCTCGGGAATGAGGACGCGTTCGCGCTCGACCCTGCCCTGCCACTCGCGTCTGGCGCGTTTCATACCGAAGGCTTGTTCAACGCTTTTACGGATCCCGCGCCCGACCGCTGGGGTCGCAACCTTCTGCTGAGGCGCGAGCGTCGCCAGGCCAAGGCCGAGGAGCGTCCGCCGCGCACGCTGCTCGATATCGACTATCTGTCCTTGGTCGAGGACACCAACCGCCTGGGGGCCCTCCGGTTCGCTGAGTCTGGAACGACTGAATTTCTGGCCCAGACCGACCGACCGGTTCCGCCTTTCGTCCGACTGGGCGCGCTGCTCTCGGCAGCCACGCGGATCATCAACGACAAGGAAAGCGACGACGATCTGCGGCTGCTGCTCGCACCGGGCGCCTCGCTCGGTGGCGCGCGCCCCAAGGCGGCGGTGCTCGATCCGCAAGGCGGCTTGCTTATCGCCAAATTCCCCAGCCCGACCGACGATTGGCCGGTGCCGCGCTGGGAAGCGACCACCATGGACCTTGCGCGTGCCGCCGGCATCGATGTCCCGGCCTCGTCGCTGCACGTTGTGCAAAGACGCCCGATCTTCGTGATGCGGCGATTCGATCGTGACGAAGGCGGCAATCGCATTCCGTTCATGTCAGCGCTGACCGCACTCGGTGCTGCCGATGGTGACAGCCGCAGCTATATCGAACTGCTCGATCTCCTGCGTCAGGACGGGGTGACACCGGAGCGCGACGCGGCGCAGTTGTGGCGACGCATGGCGTTCAATGTCCTCGTCTCGAACACTGATGACCACCTGCGCAACCACGGCTATTTGCGCGATCCAGGCGGATGGCGCCTCGCGCCTGCCTATGACCTCAATCCAATGCCGGTCGATGTAAAGCCGCGCCATCACGCCTTGACCCTCGACGAGTCCGACGACGCATCCTCCATCGATACGGCTTTTGCGGTCGCCGGCTATTTCGGGCTTACGCCCGCGCAAGCTCGAACGATCGCCGCGGAAATCGGAGTTGCTGTCCTTGCCTGGAGGACGGTAGCGGACGGTCACGGCCTGACGCCGATCCAGATCGACCGCATGGCAAGCGCGTTCGAACACGAGGATTTAGCCAAGGCGATCGCCTGACTTTTGGAATGCGCAACGACTTCGCCCGATCGGTCATTGGCGCACCAACTGCTCGATCACCCGATCGACCGCGTCGGTGGGGATGAAGACGCGGGTCTTGTAGGCGATGATCTCGGTGAAACAGCCGAGCGACTTCAGCCACGGCAGTTGCTCGGGCGGCGCGCCGACGATCTCGAAGCGCTGCGAACCGTTGACGAGGCTCCGCCGCACGGTCGCCGGCCACGGCCAGACCAGCTTGACCGGCCGCCCGGCGGCAAGCGCGTCGACCATTTCTGCAGCGCTGGGCCGATAGGTCGATGCGACCCCGAACTTGGCCAGCAGGTCGGGGACATGATCTTCGAATATGATTCGGCCGAGCCACGATTTGCCCTCGGTATCAACGATGCGGTTCACCGCGAGATGATCCTTGGGCAGCGCCGACCAGATCGGGAGGAGCAGGCCCGTCGCGATCCGGATGGTCCGCTTGTCGAGCCGATCGGCGGCATCGGCGACCTCGCGGCGCCATGCGACCGCGAAGGTGTCCCAATCGGTCGGCGTCCATGCCGATTCGGTCATGTCGCCGACCAGCTTGTATTCATTGCGCGTTGGCCGGTTGAGCGCGACGCGGCGGATTGTGGTCCCGTCGTCCTTCATGATCGAGCGTGCGGGGAGCTGGAGCGCCACCCGCCCGGACTTCGCGTTGATCAGGAAAGCCTTGTCGTCATACCATCCGGCGAGGTCGAGGATGCGCTCGAGCGACACCGGCTTGTGCTTGGTTTCGATCTCGATCGTCAGCAGGTGGGTGGTGGCGCCGCTGTGGGGATCGGTGCGTAGGACGGTGTCGTCGACGACCGCGGCGCGCTCGACCAACACCGTCTCGACGCCGACATCCAGGGTGCCGGCATCGCGGGCCGCCGAAACCCGCGCCTCGATCAAGTCGAGGAACTCGTCGAAGATCGCATTCTGCAGGTGGATCGGCAGCGCCAGGATGCGGTTCAACCAGCGCTGGATCGGCGGCAGCTCGTCGACGACGACGCCGTCGCTGTCGGTAAGCTTCAACCCGCTGCGGCGCTCGAAGTCGACGAGCCCGATGCTCTTGAGCTTGCCGTCGCAGAGCAGGTGAAACCAGCTGACGAGCGCCGATCGGGCATAGTCGCTTTCGAGATTGTCGGCGGGGTCGAAGAGATTCTGGCCACCGGTCTGGCGTTGGCCGCGGGTCAGCGCGCCCAGGCTGTCGAGGCGGCGGGCGATCGTCGACGTGAAGCGCAGCTCGCCCTTGCAGTCGGTGGTGACCGGACGAAATAGCGGCGTGCTCGCCTGATGGGTCCGGTGCGTCCGCCCCAGTCCCTGGATCGCGCGATCGGCCCGCCAACCCGGCTCGACCAGGAAGTGGACCCGTTGCTCCCGGTTCGGGGCATCGAGGCTGGCATGATACGAGCGGCCGGTCCCACCGGCGTCCGAAAAGACGAGGATGCGCTTGTCGCCGGCCATGAACGCCGCCGCCTCGGCCTGGGTGGTGCGCGTCGAGCGCGATTCGAGCTTCTGCTGGCCCGTCGACGTCGTCACCAGCCGTTTGGTGCGGCCGGTGATCTCGGCGACGGCGTCCTTGCCGAAATGCTCGAGGAACGCGTCCAGCGCCGAGCGGATCGGCGGCATCGCGCAAAGCCGCTCGAGGAGTTCGCCCTTGGCCGCAATCGCCTCGGGATTGTGGACCGGGCGGCCGTGCGCGTCGAACAGCGGCATCGATTTGAGGTCGCCGCTGTCGTCGCGATAGGTCCGCATCTGCTGGGTTGGGAACGCCCGATCGAGATAGTCGATGACATATTCGCGCGGCGACAGATCGATCTCCAAATTGGCGCGCTCCTCGGGCGAAAGTTCGCCCAGACGCCGGTCGAGAATGCTTTCGGCGGTCGTCACCAGCTGGATCACCACCGACTGCCCCTGCGCGACATGCGCTTCGGTCGCGGCGATGATGCTCGGCAGCTTCATCGAGAGGAGCACCTGCCCGAAGAAGCGCTGCTTGGTGGATTCGAACCGCGACCGAGCCGCCGCCTTAGCGCCCGAGTTGAGCGTATTTCCGTCGATCGCGTCGACCACGCCGGTCAGCTCGAGCGCGGTTTCCATGTTCTGGTGGATAATCGCCCAGGCGTCGGCATAGGCGTCGTAGATCGCGATCTGGTCGGGGGTCAGCGCGTGCTTCAGGACCTCGTATTCGACGCCGGCGAAGCTGAGCGCGCGCGCCGTGTAGAGTCCGGTCGCCTTGAGATCACGAGCGACCAGCTCCATTGCGGCGATCCCGCCGATGCGGATTTCGGAGATGAACTGCTCGCGGTTCGCGAACGCGGTCTCCGGACCCCACAGGCCGAGCCGCACCGCATAGGCGAGATTGTTGACGTCGGACGCGCCCGTGGCCGACGCATAGAGGACGCGCGCGTCGGGCAGGTTGTTCTGCAGGAGCACGCCGGCGACGCCCTGCTGCGATCCGTTCTTGCGGCCGAGGGCCCCTTCCCCGCCGGCGACCCCGCCCATTTCATGGGCCTCGTCGAAGGCGAGGACGCCCTCGTACAGGTCGCCCGCCCAGTCGATGATCTGCTTGAGCCGACTGACATCCTGGCGCTGCGACCGAAGCGTGGGATAGGTAACGAACAGAACGCCTTCCGGCATGGCGATCGGCTCGTCGATCTTCCAGCGCGACAGTGGCTGAATGTCGGCCGACAGGCCGCCGAGCGCGGTCCAGTCGCGGCGCGCATCTTCGAGCAGTTGCTCGTTCTTGCTTATCCAGATGGCGCGCCGCCGGCCCTGCAGCCAGTTGTCGAGGATTGCCGAGGCGATTTGCCGGCCCTTGCCGGCCCCGGTGCCGTCGCCGAGAAAATACCCTTTGCGGTAGGCGTAGCCCTGATCGGACAGGGTGAGCCCCACTCCTTCCTTGTCGGGGACGAAGCGACCCGGCAGGTATTGGCTCCAGGCGTGGCCGGCATAGACCAGCGTCTCGAGTTGCGGCTCTGACAGCAGTCGCTCGGTAACTGTTCGTTCGGGGAGATGGGGGACATAGCCCGGCTTGGGTCCGGCAATCGAGCCCATCGCCACCGATTCGACCAGGGGGGTCGGATGCGCACCGGCCGCGGCGAAGTCGATCCGGCTGGGGCGATAGGGAAGATAGACGCCGACGGGATCGCCTAGCGCGCGGGCGTCCGCGAGCACCTCATAGGCAACGGGGAGGATGTCGTTCTTCGCTGGAGCGCGCGCGATGCGTGGCGCGGGGCGGCTGGCCGACCGCATCGAGCGGAACAGCGAGGTGCCCCTGCGCGCCGGGCGCTGGACGGCGGGCTGCGGCGCGGTGCGTAGCACCTCGACGCGCGGGATCGGCGCGATGGCCGACAGGATTTCGGCGACCGTCCGACGCTGAACCAGGACGGGAGCGATGTGGCCGGGTTTCTTGTCGATCACATAGAGCCGGACCGCAATGCCGGTGCCGTGCTTGCGGTAGCACTGCTCGAGACGGATCGCGGTCTGCACGCTGGTGCCGGACAGGGTTGCCTCATAGACCTGGGTCATCGACGCGCTCCGCGCGAACCAGTCGGGCATGATGGCCACGAGGCGGCCACCTGGCGCGAGCCGGCGGAGTGCAGCCTGCAAGTGACGCGCCGCCGCGTGCTGGTCTTCGCCGCGTCCGGCGTCCCTCGAGAAGGGCGGGTTCATCAGGATCAGCGTCGGTCGCGGCAGGTCGGCCATCGTTGCGTTGATCAGCGCACCATCGTGCGACGAGACGTGCGCACCCGGGAACAGCATCCGGAGCCGTCCGCGGCGCGGTTCGTCGAGTTCGTTGAGATAGAGCGCTTGCACCCTCGGTAGCTGGGCGACGAGCAAGCCGTTGCCGGCACTCGGTTCGAGCACGATATCGGTCGCGCGGGGCTGCGCCAGTACGACCGCGAGCGCGGCCAGATCGGCGGGCGTCGAGAATTGCTGGAGAGCGATCTGCTCTTCGCTGCGCACCGTCTGGGTCGGCAGCGAGTCGACTAGCGCGATGCGTTGAACCACGTCGTCGAGAATGATCGGGGTGCCTTGCTTCTGGAGATGGATGACGAGGCCAGCTTCCATGAGCTCGAAGCTGTCGCGCTGGGTCCAGCAGCCGGCCGCGTCGGTCCCGCCCCGCGCCTCGATCATCGCGGCGTTCAGCGTCTTACGGTCGAGAGGCCCGTGCGGCAGTGCGTCGGCGATCGCGAGGGCGGCAACGCGATCGGCATCGCCGCGATGCGTGAAGAGGTCGGTCATGGGGGATCTCCTGATGTGTCCGACACCGCCGGCTCACGTCAGCCAACTCCCCCTCCCCTCTTCATTTGCAGCTCGAGCGCCTGCGCCCAGTCCTTGCAGTGCCGCGGCGGCGGATCTCGCCGGACGACGAGACCGGAATGTGCATAGTGGTCGCATGCGCCGAGCGCGGCACGCCGCCCCTCGGCATCGTTATCCTCGGCGATCAGCAGCTCGTTCACGCCTGCGGGAATGTCGACTTGATCCAGCCGGCGCGCGCCCAGCGTCGCCCAGCATGGCACGCCGTTCAGGATCGCGAAGGCTTCCGCGGTCTCGAAGCCCTCGGCCAACGCAAGCACGGCACCAGCCGCCCTGCCCCGCCACGCGCCGCGTCCGGGCCGGCCGAGCGTCGCCTTGGCGGTGTAGCGGCCGGTGTCGGCGTCGAGGAAGATGCGTTGGAGGGCGACGAGCTTGCGGGCTTCGCGCACGGCCACGAGAACAGCAGGTTTGAAGACCGTGTGGTGTCTGGGGCCGTGCGGGCAACGGGGATGGTAGCGGATGTCGGGCGGGGTTCGCACAAATCCACGGCCGCCGAGATAAGTCTGGGCAAGTGGCGCATCTGCCGACCCTGCCTGCTCCCACAGTCGCTCGACATTGGCTGTCGAGGGCGGCGGCATCGTGGGCGGCATCGGGAATGGACCGCTGATCGGCACACGCGCCAGTTCGCGCAAGACGTCCTCACGCTCACAACCGGCAAAGCAGGTCACCAAGATCCCGATATCGCCTTGGCGGAGCGACAGGCTCGGCGTCCGATCGGCGTGCGCCGGGCATCGACACATGGCGACTAAACCGTGCCAGGTGCCGCCGAGAGCACCGACGAGATCGACAAGCTGGCGGCTCGGCGACCGCGCGGTCAGGGGCATCGACTATCTCCTTCTTGCGCGACCACCCTCCCCTCTTCGCTTTCGTCGACTACTCACCGCAGCAGCGATCTCGCGACCGCCCGGTAATTCGCTGGATGGACCCCTTCGCGTGTCGGGAATTGCCGGAGGTCGACGGCTTCGCCGCCAAAGCGCACCGCGACTTCGGCGACGATTGATGCGGGATGCCGTCCTTGGGGAAGAAGCCCGCCGGTCGCCCGTCGCAGATTGGCGGCAGCAGCTGCGTTGCGGGAATGGCACTTTGAGGCGTTCTCGATGTATCGTTGCTCGCGGCAAGGTGCGTTCCCGACGATCGATTTCGTGGGAAACTTGCCTGAGGTTTGGACGGATTACGCTCAAGGCGCGGTTCGATACTGAGTGTAAACCGATACATCGGGAACGGCGGGCTTTCGGGAGATGACCGTACTCTGTGATCACATACGCCAGCGTCGAGTGGCTTAAAGTCGGTGGGCACACGCTGCCGCTATCTCTCTTGAATCAGCTTTAACAACGCCGCTGCGCGAGCAGCGGTAGGTTTCCTGATTCTTGTGATTCTGATTCAGCTACGGGAAATTGGCGGAAAACCGCGAGTCGTGGATAACCATCCTGACCGATTGGGGGAGTTTGGCTGACCGCGCGGGGGCAATTGGCTGACGAATCGGGGGAGCCGACCTGACATCTCGGGGTGCATCCTGACCTCTTGGGGGAGTGGTTCGGGAAGTACGGAATTGCTGGCTAAAACCCGCTCGCATCCTGACTCCGCGGGGGCGCAAATGGCGTCTATCCTGTCCTGACTTGACGGAAGAGGACAGGTCAGCATAGTTTGATTACGAACGGGGCGAATCCTCAATGTGGCCAAACTAGTTGATCTTGCCGAAGTAGAAGCTCCCGGGGAAGAGCGGGGCGCGCCGAATCGCGCAATGCGCGTGGCACGCGCATTAGTGAACAAGGGTGGCAGCGAGTTCGCAAAACCCGGCAAGCTTGTCGAGGTGCGCTTCGTTAAGGGCCAATCCCTAAGCCTGACGGCGTCGCGCCTCCTTGCCCTGATGATCCTGACTGCTGGCGGAGATGCGTGGCAGGAAACGACGCACAAGATGCGCAAGGCCGACATTCGGCGTGGCCACAAGGGCAACGAGCGCATTACCGACATGCTGGAGGAATTGCACCGGACATTGTTCTCCGAAGACGACCTATCGTGGCGCGGCAAGAAGGCGACGAAGCGGTTCCCGCTGATCCAGATGTCGCGCGAGGAAACCGACGACGAGGACGGACCCGAGGCGGGTTGGATCGAATGGGAGTTCACGCAGGACGCCCGTCGGCTCATTCAGGAATCCGAATCCTATGCCGTTCTCAACCGTCAGGCCGTGCTCGGATTTCGATCAAGCTATGCCTTGAGGCTCTACGAGATGGGCGCGTTGCGGATCCATCGGCGCCAATCCACATGGAAGGGCGACATGACGGCCCTGCGGGCGGCGCTTGGGATCGGCCCCGACGTCTACAAGGATTTTGCTCAACTCAGGCGCAAAGTGCTCGAAGTCGCGAAAGCTGAAATTGATCAGCTCGCGCACTTCCGCGTCGAATGGCGCGAGATTCGCCAAGGCCGGACGGTTGCTGAGCTCGAGTTCCGTTTTATCGCCAAGGATGCTCCGGCGCAAATCGCTACCGTCGACGAGCTAGAACGTCATTCGGCCGGTCGCCAGGCTCGGCGCGACGACACCGTGGAGATGGTGACGATTGGGCCGGTGCCGCTTGAGAGTCCCATTGAGCGCGGAATTGTCCGTTCCGTAGCCGCGGCGTTGCCGGCGTCACTTCGAGCCGCTGCGGATGCCCACGCGAGCGCCAAGCCGGCGCTTGGCCCCTTCCCTTCCGGCTCGTTGCGTTTCGGCTCTGAGGAGGAGTTCCGCACGATTGCATTGTCTTACGGCGGCGGCTGGGATGTCGACATGATCGCTACGGCGTACCGCGAATCGATGGGAGACCGGCTGAGTAAGCTGACCGGTCAAAAGCTCCGCGCCAGCTGGCGGGGCTTTTGCGAAAGCTGGGTCGCGCGGCGTGGCCGTCCGTGAAATTGCACGCGTGCAATTTTGACGCATTGATTCGACCGATCGCCCCCAGAAGGTCAGGCAAACCTTTTCATTGACGATCATGGGATACCACCCCTTCCACTTTCGATTTAGCGGGGAGTCTTGACGTAAAAGCGCAAGGCGCGCATCTGGACCCGTACTTGCGAAAGGCGGGCGGATGGCAAGCGTAGCTCCGGATGTTGAAGGCGGTCATAATACCGTGGCCGACTTGGCCGAAAGATGTTCGGCCGTCCTGGAGACGCTGCGCGATGGCGCACGGAGCGCGCGGGCGGATGAGCGCCGCGAGCCGACCTTCCCGATCGGACGCGCCGCAGAGCTGGTGAGCAGGACTCCAGCCGCGGTCCGAGATGCCGAGCGGGACGGACGACTGCCGCCGCCGCCCCGGACCGAAACCAATCGCCGGGTCGGATATACGCTGGCGCAGCTCAATGACATGCGCGGCGTGTTCGGCACGCGGCCGTGGCGGGATGCGGACGACCCGTGCGCCGTCGTCGCGGTGCAGAACTTCAAGGGTGGCGTCGGCAAGTCCACGCTATCGGTGCATCTCGCGCAGTATCTCGCGATCCGCGGCTATCGGGTCCTGTTGATCGACTGCGACAGCCAAGCCTCGGCGACAACGCTGTTCGGTTACGTCCCCGACCTTGATCTCGGCGAGGAGGAGACGCTCTACCCGTTCCTTCGCCAGGACGAGCTCACGTCGATGGACTATGCAATCCGCAAGACGCACTTCGACGGGCTCGATCTGATCCCGGCAAACCTGCGGCTGTTCCAGTCCGAGTACGAACTCGCGGCGCGGATGGCACGGGGGCAGGGGGCTCTGCTCGACCGGCTCGCGCAAGGCGTCGCGTCGGTGGCAGACCGGTACGATATCGTGGTCATCGATCCACCGCCCGCTCTCGGCGCGATCTCGTTGTCGGTCCTGCGCGCAGCAACCGCGCTCGTGGTCCCAGTCCCGCCGACGGTAATGGACTTTTCGTCAACCGCGGCTTTCCTCGCGATGCTCGACGAGACGATGCAGGTGCTCGATCAGCGCGGCCAGGCGCCCGAGCTCAGCTTCCTCCGCTTCGTCGCGTCGAAGGTAGACGAGAACAAGTCGATGCAGAAAGAACTGCTAAAGCTGATGCGGCAGATCTTCGGCACGGCGATGGTGCGCTCGCCCCTCAAGGATTCGGCCGAGATCGACAATGCGACCGCGCGGCTGATGACGGTTTACGAGCTCGATGGCCCTGTCACAAGCCGCGCCGTCCGCGATCGCTGCCTTGCTTATCTCGACGGGGTAAATGCCGAAATCGAACTCGATATCCGGGCGACATGGCCGAGCCATCTCAAGCGTTTACGCAAGGAGGGTCTGGCGTGATGCGCCAAAATTGCACGCGTGCAATTTCCGGTCCCGTCGGTCACGACATAGGCATCCGGCAAGCGGATTTTGACGAGAATTGCACGCGTGCAATTTCCAGTAGGGGAGGGGCCGATGGGCTCTAAGAATCGCCTGTTCGCCGAGGGGCTTGCTGATGCGTTCGACGCGCCGGCAGCCGATGCCCAAGCCAGAAGCAGCCGGCTTGGCATGGGTGTCCTGTCGGGACGGAGCAACCGTTTGGCTGAGTTAGCGACGGGCGCTGTGGTGAGCCGGACGCACGAGCTCATCGACCCGGCGCGCTGCCGAATGTGGGCCGGGCACAACCGCGAATACGAGGCGCTGAGCGAGGAGCGCTGCCGCGACCTGATCGAAAGCCTGAAGGCTCAGGGAAAGCAGGAAGTACCCGCGATCGTCAGGCGGGTGCGCGACGATCCGGCATTCGACTTCGAGGTAATTTGTGGTGCCCGTCGCCACTGGTCGGTGAGCTGGCTGCGGGCGCACAACTACCCCGAGTTCCGGTTCTTGGTCGAAATCCGCGACCTGACCGATGAGGAAGCATTTCGACTCGCCGATCTCGAGAATCGCGCGCGGGCTGACATAAGCGACTACGAACGCGCCCGCGATTATCTTCGTGCGCTCGATCATTATTACGAGGGCCGCCAGACGGTGATGGCTGAGCGGATCAACGTCTCGACCAGCTGGCTGAGCCGCTATCTCGACCTCGCGCGTCTGCCCACGGAAATTCTGGGCGCTTTCGCCAGTGCGCACGATCTGGGCATCCGCAACATCACGGCGATCAAGCCGCTGCTCAAGCCCGAAGATCGCAAAGCTCGGGTGCTGGCCGAGGCATGTCGCATTGCGGCGGCACGGGGCAAGGGAGAGGCCGTTCCGGCCGCTCCTGTCGAGGTCATTCGGATGCTCGCGCAAGCGGCCGATCCCCCCAAGAAGTCAGGTTCCCCCAAGAAGTCAGGATCAGCGCTCCAGGTCGTAGCGGCGGCGTCCGGCAGGCCCATGATTTCGATCGAGCGAAAGGGGCGCGCGGGTCTTTCGCTCACCCTACCACTCAAGTCTGGCGCGACACGGGAAGAGCTCGATGCGGCGGTCGCCAGCATCCTCGACGCGCACTGGGTTTAGTCGATGACGAGATTGGCTGACGGATGAGCGCGATCGAATGCCGCCATATCGGCGTCGAACGCCTGTAGCATCGCAGCGAGCGGGCGATCATGAAGCAGGGGAGGGGGGTCAGCTCGGGGCCGCCCGCGTGGGGGCGCCACGAAGCCGAAGGCGACCGCGAGGTCGGGCGTCAAATAGAGCTTCCACGCCTGCTTGCCACGGACCTCGCGAACAAGGCCTGCTTCGGCGGCGCGCACAAGCAGCTTGCCCGCGCCGCTGATCGATATGCCGAACTCCGCCGAGATCGCCTGCGGCGACGCCACCGGCCGAGCTTGCAGGCGGGCAGCGAGGCGGGCAAGTGCGCCCGGCCGCGCGATGGCGAGGATCGCCCGGGCCGCTCGGAGCCGATCGCGCTCGATCGCGTCGACGCGGTCAAGGCCCGTCGCCGCAGCCTCGGCAAGCGCCTTGAGCAGGCGGCGCAGCACGGCCTCATCGGCAGGCTGATCGAACCGCAGCCGCTTCTCGCCGGCAACGAGGCAGGAGAGCAGTACCGTCGTCACGCCCATGCGCTGGAGCAGCAACGGAAGGGCAAGCCAGGCATCGACCGAGTAGTCAACGATGCTGATCTGACGCAGCGCCTCGAGTGCACGGAGCAGGACAGGGCCGGCATATGTTGGGTCCGGCAAGACGCGGGCGCCGAGATCCTCGCGCCAGTGCCGGCGGGCATTGCCGTCGAACTGATCGCGCCATCTTGCGAACCCCTCGAACGGGTCATCGAGGGTGGAAATGCGCGCCCGACCAGGCAGGGGGATGGCGCATCCCCACGCAAAAACATCGATTTCGTCGATTTCGACGCCTTGCAGTTGAAGCGCTTTCGAATAGCCGCTCCAAGCCGCCCGGATTTGCCACGCCGACCGTACAGGACTGGCAGAAATTCGTGCGTTTAGCCGCCCAATTGCGAGTGCGGCCTGTTCGAGCGCGGCCGCCAGCGGATCGCTCCACGGCAGCGACGTCAGCGCGGAGGAGCGGCGAGCCATGCCCACCACTATCCCGAAAACGCCGACTGAGGATAGTACGGACTGACGCCTAGTGTTGATAATGGAGGCTTATCAACACTAGGCACGATCGCCTTGGCACGGTAAGTAGCCGCAAACGGCGCGGAAATCGGGGCGACGGGGCAAATGGCGCAGGATCCTTTCGAGAGACTCAAGGGCGATGTGTTCGGCACGCGAGCCACCGCCGAGCTGATCGCGGCGGGCGGGCTCGGCAACCCGGCGCACGGCATCATCGAGAAGATGGAGCAGGATCGTCGCCGCTTCGACGCGCTCCTAGGTGCTCGCCCCGACTATTTCGCCGAAGCCGCGCGCGGCCACGCCGCCTTCAACGACTTGCTGCAGAAGCGGCCGACGATCTTCGAAGACATCGCGCGGAGCCAAGAGCAGTTTGCCAAATTCGCTGCAACCGGCGGGCTGGCGGCGGCGCAGGAACGCTTGACGACGATCGACACCGCGCTCGCCCATACGCGATCATTCGCGGCGGGACTTGCCGGGCAGCAGGCGTTCGAGCGGCTCGCCGGGGCGCGCACCGCGATCCCCGACCATGTGGTGGATGCCCTCGCGGGAACGGGGGCGCTGTCGCCACTGATCGAACGGCTCTCCAACCCGGCCAGCGACGTCGGCCGCCGCTTCACCGTGCAGATGGAGGGCATGTCACGGCTCATCGCGGCCGCGACCGGGGCATTCCCGTCACGCGCGGATCTCGCCGCGCGCTTCCCCCAGGTCGTGCCGGCGCTGCGCCTGCCCACGGGCGCCGAGATCGCCGGTGTCGACCTGGCCGCCGCTTCCGGCCTGACCGGGGTCAGCCGCGACTGGGCGACCGCGACCGCGGTCGAGATCGCCGCCATCGACACGCCCTGGGTCCGCGCCGACCGCCCTGAGTTGTCGATCGGCGGTTATGCAGCATTCAAGGGAATGAGCGAGCTCGTTGCGCGGACGGCGCCGGCAGCGGCACGCACGACGCAGCTCGTCCGCGCCGAACTTGGCGACTATCGTGGCGACGATCCCGAGGCCGAACCCGTAGCCGATCCGATGCTCGCGTCCGGGCTGAGGCTCGCGCACGGATTCGACGTCCGGCTCGCCAGTCTGCCGCTGGCGCTCGCGGCTGCGATCTTCGCGCCGTTCGGGATGGTCGCTGCGGCACCTGACGCTGATCCGGACCAGCTCGACGACATGATCGCGCACATCCTGCGCCAGCTCGAGCGCAAGCTGAGAGCGTTCATCGACGCGCGCATGACCGCGGCGATCGGACCACGCTGGATCAAGCAGCGGGTCAACAAGACGGTGCGCGACAAGTGGCTGGCGGCGCAGGAGGCTGATCGCGCCGCTGGCCGGCCGGTCGGCACGCTGATCGACTATGCCGATTTCGGCGAATACCGCTCGATCATCGAGCAGGGCGACAATTGGCGCGACGCCTTCCAGGCGGTGTTCGTCGTCAAGACGGCGGTCGGCGAGACGCTGGCGCGCCTCAGCGCGATCCGCAACCCATCCGCGCATGTGCGGCCGATGTCGACCGAGGATCTGCTGACGCTGAGGGTCGAGGGACGGCGGCTCTATGTCTGGATGGGCGAGGTCGTCCCGTGACGGTCGCCGTGCTGCCTCCGGTCAACACGCGCAGCGTCGGCGAGCTGCCGGCGGTGGCGACGATCGTCGCCGAGGTGACGGCGCTGACCCCGCAGCGGCGGCTGAGCGATCCCCAGCTGGTCGCCGCCGCGGCCCGGGCCTGGTCGCCGAACACCATGCGCGCGTTCCTTTCGGACCTGAAATTATGGGACAGCTGGTGCCGGCGGCGCGGGCTTCGCGCCGCCGCGGCCCGGCCTAACGACGCTGCCGCCTATCTGCGTGAGTTGTCGGGCATCGAGCACGATCCTAGCCACCCGCTCGCGACGCGGGCCGCAGCGACCATTGAGCGCTATCTGGTCAGCATCGGTTGGGCTTACCGTATGGCGGGTCTCGTTGATCCGACCGCCGCGCCGCTCGTCCGGCTCGAACTGAAGGCGGCGCGCAAGACCATCGGCACCCGCCAGCGCCAGGCCCGGGGCCTGCGCTACAAGGGCGATGTCGGCGACCTCGACGACCCGCCGGCCGGGGTGTGCCTCGCGCATCTGCTCAAGGCCTGCCGGCGCGACATGCTCGGCGCCCGCGACCGGGCTCTCCTGCTCGTCGCCTACGACAGCGGCTGCCGGCGATCTGAGCTCGTCGCGATCGATTGCGACGAGATCGAGGGGCCGGACGCGGACGGATCGGGGTTGCTGTTCATCGGCCGGAGCAAAACCGACCGGGAGGGCAGGGGGGCGATTGCCTATCTGTCGGCCGCGACGATGAATTCGATCGCGGCCTGGCTGAAGTCCGGCGGCGTCGAGCGCGGGCCGCTGTTCCGGCGGGTCGAGACCTATTTTGACGGGTCGGTGCGGTCGGTTGGGCGCGGTGCGCTCCATCCGAACAGCATCACGCTGATCTACCGGCGGTTGATCCGCACCGCGTTCGAGAAGAAGCTGCTCGGACCCATGAGCGAGGCCGAAGTCGCGCGCTGGATCGAGGCGGTATCCAGTCATTCGATTCGGGTCGGTGTCGCCCAGGACAATTTTGCGGCGGCCGAGAGCCTGCCAGCGATCATGCAGGCTTACCGTTGGCGCGATCCTAAGACGGTCATGCGCTACGGCGCGAAACTTGCGGCGAAAAGCGGTGCCAGCGCGCGCCTTGCCAAGCGCTTTCAAGGCTAAGTAGATCGGCGAAACGGGTTGGCTAGAAGATCGTTGCTTTAGTCCAGGCCTGTAAGTGCACCTCGGGAAGAGTCGTGAGCGCCGATCTGTTTGATGACCGCGCGTTGCGCGCTGTCGTCCTTGATGATCTGGGTCCGCGCCGCTGCTCGTACTCCGGGATAGCGTCGAAGAAGGCGCTCGCTGCACCGCTGATGCTGTGGCCAAGAATCTCTAGGACGGTATAGGGCACCATCATGAGAACGCCGCGAATGAGTCGGCTGGGACCTGCCATGGGTCGAAGCGCTCACCATCTGGGACAATTACGACCTGACCGAGGATACGGTGGCGCTATCGAGCGGCGCACCTACTCGCTCGATAGCAGCCATCTTCGCACGTTCCGACGGGACGCGCTCCGGATAAGGTCAACCCACCCGTCCTATCTCGACGATTGTTGCCGATCCTTGTTCCTCCAGGCGGCGGGCATCGTCCCGAACACTCTTGTGGTGGGTAAACAGCAACACTTGATTAGTCTCGGCAAAACGCGCGAGGAGATCCAGCGTGGCGGCGCCGCGCTCATCGTCGAAATGCACAAGGATATCATCGGCTACGAAGGGTAGCGGCTCTGTCGAGGCTGCGTAGTTTTCAAGGCTGGCCAATCGGAACGCGAGGAAGAGCTGGTCGCGCGTGCCGTCGCTCATCGCGGCGACCGATACCGCGGCACCGGACTGGCGGCGTCCGACGACGACGGGCAGGCCCTTATCGTCTATATCGGTGTCGATTCCCGCAAACTCGCCGCGGGTGGTATATGCGAAAAGTTCGCCAGCCCGGCTGACGAGAGGATCCTGCTGCTCGCTTCGGACGCGGTCGATCGCCTTTGTGATCAGTGCGCGCGCGACGGTAAGTTCAACATAACGCTCGACTGCCGCCTGCATTCGCGCGGCCGCGCTCTCGCGCTCGGCGATCGCCCGATTAACCCCTGATTCCGACGCGTAGGCGTCGAGCGCGTCCTGCGCTGTCTTGTGCGCGAGGATAGCCTCCTCGACCTCGGTCTCCAGCTGGGTCGACCGTTCCCGGGAAACGACCAGCGCGCCACGCAGGGCATCCAGATCGCGGCACGCCCACTGCTCACGCAGTGCTGCTACGTCGAGGCCGTCACTGACATCGGCTATCGAGCGTTCGACCAGTGTTTTCGTCTCGAGCAGCTTGGCGCGGGAAGCGCAGCGACTGGCGATGCTGCGCAAGGCTTCGCCGTCGACCGACACGCCAGCGCTGGATGCAAGCTCTGCCAGGACGCCACGGGCATCTTGCTCGGCCTTCTCAAGCAGCGCGCAATCGCTTTTTGCGTTATCGACATCGGGGGCAAGCGCCGCGCGCTGCAGCCGGATTGCGTCCTGCTCCTGCCACCGCGCCGCGATCAAATCGGCTGCCGCAAGCAAGTCTTCGGGCAACGAAAGATCGAGACTTGCGCTCAGAGCGAGTATTTCAGCCTTCAGTGCCGCTTCGTCTTCATCCATCCGAACGAGTCGGCTGCTGGTTTGCGCGATCGTCCTCAGCGTTCCACGGGCGCCAGCCCATTCGCTGATCAACCCACCAGCGCTCTCGGGGGCAAGATCGGCATCCAGGCTGAGGCTTCCGAGCGCCGCGCTCCACGCCTGCTGCCAAGCCAGATGAGCCGTTGACAGATCGGAGAGGTCCTGTTCGGCGCGCTTCGCGGTCGGCGTGAGCGCTTCACTGTCGCGCAGGTCGCGCCGATAGTCGGCGTGCTCGGTTTCATGTCGGGCGAGCGCGGCGCAGAGCGCCTGTATTTCGACCGCGAAAGCCTGCCCCTTGGCAGACGGCATGTTCATCGCCTGCTGCGCGCTCCTGAACACTGCGATCATCGGAGCGAGGTCGGATGCGTGGCGATCGGCTTCGCTGGCGAGCAGGCCGGCGGCGGCGGCGGCATCGATTGCCTGTGTGCGGCGCTCCGCAAAATCGAGCAGCGCATCCAGTTGCCCAAAGCGCGCTGCCGCCTCGGGAAACGCTTGCGCAAACGCCATGCAGCGCCGCTCCAGCCGCTGGGTGATATCGGCGATCAGTGTGCTGCAACCATCAGCCTCCATCGTGCTGTTGGCGAGCTGCTGGCGCGCAAGGACCAGGTTGGCGGCGTGCTGCGCCTCGGCAGCTCGCCGGTCGGCAAGATCGTCGGCATCTGTGCGGTGATGCTCATAGGCATCGACGCCTGCCCGCCGAACCGCCGCATCCGAAGGAATATTGGCGTCAAGATAGGCGTCGCGCAGTGGCGACCATGCCTCAGCGCGCGCTCGCCGCGCCTCCGTCAATGCTTGGTCGGTGGCGACCGGACCAGCCGATTCTAGTGCCTGGATGGTTTCGCTCGCGGCCTTGGCCGCCTTCTCAGCATCGACCTTTTGCTCGACTTGGCTCCCCAAGGAGGTTTCCAGCTCGGTGCGCGCCGCCTGTTCCGCGCGGATCGCCTCGGCGTTCGGGCAGACGAAGTCAGCGAGCGCTTCGACGTTCGAAAATCCGAGAGCGCCGATCGTCGCGGCCACCCGCGCAAGCGCCTGAGCCGCTTGTCGCCTGACCACATCCGCCGAAGCGGCTTGTGCGGCAAGCCCTGCAAATTGTGCGGCGCTGAATGCCGCTGGCTTGTCATGGCCGGCGGTGATCGCGCCCTCGAGGCGAAGGTTGACGGTTTGAAGCCGGTCAGCGAGATCGGCGCTTCGTTCGCGCGCCGCCGCGATTGCACCGCCGCGTTCGATGGCCTCGGTCGCCAGTTTCTGGACTTGATCGAGTGCCGCCTGGCTGGGCAAGCGCGCGGTCAGGTCGGCATCCGCCCCCAGATGAAGCATGCGGCGAAGCGTTGCGAGTCCGGCTTCGGCAGTCTCGATCTCCTTGAGCCTGTTCGGACGATCGGCGCGTGCCTTCCGGACATGGATCGCCTGCTCGACGAGATCGCGGATCCGCACTTCCGCTTCGATAAATGCCTTTGATACGGTGAGTGCGTCGAGTCGCTGGACGAGGCGCTCGCCTTTCACTTCTCCGTCCTCGAGGGCGGCGATCGCTGCGTCGCGATTGGCAATCGCGCCGTCCACTTGCCCGCCAAAATTCGCTGGCAGCGACTCAAGATCGTCGTAGTCGCCAAGCCCAACGGCCAGCCGGTCGAGCTCGAGCAGATGCGGCACGGCCCGGACCAGCCGCTCCAGGGCAGAGATGTCGGCACTCACCGTCTGCTTCTCGGCGCGGGCCCGGGTCAGCTTGGAGTTTGCGCCATCGGCAGCCTTGCGGCTTTGCTCGTAGCCGTCGCGCGTGACGGTGTGCTGCTTCACTTCGCGGTCGGCGGCATCGAAGGCGTCGAGCGCTTGATAGAAAGCGCGGTCAGCGGATCGCCGCGTCGAGAACAGCTTGTCCGCTTCATCGTCGATGGCATCCAGTCTCGCCATCAGCGAGCGCAGACCGCCACCCGCCTCGACGACCAGCCGCCCGATATCACCGTCGGCGGTCAGCAGGCGCGAGCCGCCTGAGCGGAGAGTCTCATGGTTCAATCCGAACAGCGTGGCGAAACGATCGCGCGTGGTCGCCCCGAGCAAGCGCGTAAGCGTTGAATCCTCTAGCGGCGCCCCCGCCGCGTCGGTCAGCGTGCGGCCGCGGCCGCGGCGCCGGCGTAAGGTCAGCTCAGTACCGTTCGCATCAACCAGCGTCGCCCCGACGCGCATGCCGTCATAGCCGAACAAGCTCGCGTGCGGGGTTCGCTCGGGGATACCGAACAGAAAATCGCTCAAGGCGGCAAGGCAGGTGCTTTTGCCAGCCTCATTAGGCCCGTAAATGACCGTGAGGCCAGCGGTCGAAGGAATGGCGAGGCTGCGCTCTGCAAAGGCGCCATAGCGCTCAAGGGTCAGTTCAGCGAGCCGCATCGCCAGCCTCCGTGTCGCCGATCAGGGAAAGCGCCAGCGCGCGGGCCCGGGCTGGCGCTTCGTCGCGCAAGGTTGCGAAGAATTCCTCGGCATGGGCACCCGCCGGCATCTTGGCGCGGACTTCGGCCAAGCGCGCCGCAACCATCTCGTTCAAAGCCTGATCGGTATCCGGTGCTTCGATTTCGGCGAGGAGCTGCCCCGATACGGTCGGATCGAGCGACGCCGGCTGGACTGGGGGTGCCGTCGCGATCTCCAGCTTTTCGAGCCAGACGTCGCCGGCCAAGGTCGCGAGCAGGGCAGCGACGTCCTCGCGCAAGGCCTGCGGTTCGATCAGCATCCGGTGGTGTAGTGCGGTCTCGCCGACCAGCCGCACACGAAGTGCGATCGCGCGATCACCGGCATCGGCGCACGCTTGCTCGATCGCGCTGCGAATATGGTCGAGCAGCGTGGCACGGGTTTCGCTCGCATTCGCGTCCACCGACACCGTGAACCATCGGACCATATCGAGATCGCGATGCTCAACCTCGGTCACCCGGCCGTCGCTCACGCTGACGAGGGTCGCGCCCTTCGGCCCGGTTTCGCGCGGGCTGCGGCCCTGCAGATTGCCGGGATAGATGATGTAGGGATCGGTGCTCAGCACGGCCCGGGCATGAACATGCCCCAACGCCCAATAGTCATAGCCATGGTTCGCGAGCTGCTCGACCGTGCAAGGCGCATAGGGCGCGTGATGGCTCTCGCTGCCCTGGCAGGCGGTGTGGAGTACGCCGATATTGAAATGGCCCGGGATTGGGGTTGGATAATCACGGGCAATATTTTCGGTCACGTCGCGCTGCGGAAAACTGCGACCATGAACCGTCACGGGCAAGGTGGAGAGCGCAACTGCCTCAGCCCGCTTGCTATCGAAAACATGGACATTGGCCGAGAGCGACAGCTTGGCGGCGAAGCGATTTTCGGCATCGTGATTGCCCAGGATCAGGAAGGCCTGGATCCCTGCGTCCCCGAGCCTCCGCATCTGATCGATGAAGAAGAGGCCGGTTTCGAAATTGCGCAAATCGCCATCGAAGATGTCGCCTGCGAGCACGACAAAGCTGCAGCCTTGGTCGATCGCCAGCGCAATCAGTTTCTCGAAGGCATCGCGCGAGGCTCGGTCGACGCGTGCCGCATAGTCGGCCGATTTGCTCGCCAGTCCGAGCAGTGGGCTGTCGAGGTGCAGGTCCGCAGCATGGAGAAATTTGAACATCATGATGTGGCCGCCCTCGCTTGTTGACCAGTGGCGTGACCTGCCTCTGACTGGTCGAGACAGCGTGTCAGCATGACCTGCTGTGCGTCGAACTTCTCGGGATTCTCGTCGTGCAGGCGCCGCAGATTGAGCAGCTTCCAGCGCACTGCGGGCAGCTCGGCGATCTCGCCGCCCAAGCCGATGGCGGACCAGTCGGGATCGAGGGCATGGAAGCTGCTCAGAAAGCGGCGGCTGGCAGCCGCGTCGGCGCGACGCTGGACTTGGCTGATCAGAGCTTCCCGTGCGGCGAGCAAGGTGTCGAGCGTTTCGGGCGTGACGGTCATGCCGACGAACTCGTCATTATATTGCGCGGCGATATCGAGGCGGTGCGGACAGAGCAACTCGTGCGCCGGGCGCGAATGGCTGACGAGATAGATCAGGAAGGCGCGGAACAGATCGTCGTCGATCCCCTCTTGGGCGAGGAGATGGTGGATGTCGAACAGGTCGCGCGGATGCTGGCGATCGAGCGCGGCCGCCATCTTGCCGGCGTAGAGGTCGGCCAGCGAGACGACTTGCATCTCGGCGAAGCCGAAACGATCTTCGACGCCCGGGCTGACGGCCCGCATCTCTGGCGGGAAGACCGTGCCCCGCAGCACGGGCGATACTTCCACCTTGATGGCGGTGCTGTCCGAATGGACGAGCAAGCGCTTGCCGTCCGGAAGTAAATGCCGCTCGACCTTGAAGCCGAGCCGGGTTTCGAGACGGCGGGCGATCCGCTCGAGCCCGGTGCGCACCGCATCGAGCGAAGTGGTCCGGTCAGCCACCGGCAGGTAGACGAGATCGATGTCGACCGAGAGGCGCGGAAGGTCGCGAACGAACAGGTTGATCGCGGTCCCGCCTTTCAGGGCGAAATCAGGCTCGGAGGCGATCTCTGGGATCGTGCGCAACAGGAGTGCGACCTGGTCGAGGTAGTGCTGGGCCGTCATCGTTCGCTTAGCTCTATGGTGCTGGAGAGCGAAGCGGGAATGGTGATCTGGTAGCGCGCGTCGAGCCGGCCGCCCGGCGCAAGCTGGCGTTTGCCCTTGCCAAGATCGATATGCCGGCGATCGACATGCTTGACCCAGGCATGGCCGTGGCGATCTGCGTAGAAGAGGAACAGCCGCTTTGCGCGCACGCTGCGGCATGTCTCCAGCAGCTGGGTGACCAGGCGTGGCCGAAGGTTCGATAGGCCTTGGAATATCTCGTCAGCATGGTCGAAACCGAGCGTTGCGGGAACCTCGTCAAGCATCTCGATCGCTGCGCGCTCCTCCCCGGCGACGCGAAGGAAATGGTCCCAGGGCTGCTCGCGGACCGGTTCGGGGACGTGTCCGCCGAGCCGGCCGGTGCCGAGCTCGAACCTTCGCCATTCGAGGCCGAGGAGTGTGTCGGCAAAGAGCGGGCGGGTGCGTACCGCCAGGGCCGCATCGAGCGGGAGCTTCATCAGCCAGGTCGGCGCAGTGCGATCGGGATCGTAGAGATAGATCGTCGGATGGCCGCCGAGGCGAAGATAATGGTTGCGTCCGAGCAGATCGAGCGCGCTCGCGCCACCGACATAGAAAGTCGAGGGTCGCAGCTCCTGCGCGGACAGGATCGCGGCATCCCAGCGCTGCGTCGCAGGCGTGGTGCCTGACGGGCGGCGGTAGACGCGCGGCGCGACCCGCTCCAGCCACCCGTTCTGAACATAGGCATGGATCGAGGGACGCGAGACCCCCTGTTCTTGGAGCCAGGCCGTGTCGACCAGCCGCCCGGGCCCGAGTTGAGGGAGGAGTCGGTTCAACGAATTTTTCTTTTGTTCACTCACAATGAACTTATTGGCGGTTTCGTAAACCGGTGACAAGCAGTGGTTTAAGGCGACGGCATAAAGTTCATTCTCGCTGAGCGGACGAGGCCGTGCACAAACCGCCACGCGGCACGGCTCCCTCGAAGCGAAGGGCGAGCCAGCGCTCGCCCTTCGCATGACCCCGTCCTGCTCACGCCGCAAGTAGCCGCGCCGCCGTCGAAGCGCGGCACCCGACCGGGCATGCCGCGTTGGCTCCAACCGGCGTCGCGCCATACGCCCAGCTCTCAGGACGAAGTGCGTTGAGAAACAGCTGCTGGTCGACATGCGCCGGGCTCGCCGCCGTCAGTTCGCGCAGCCACCGGCTCACCAGCAGGAGACCCGACCAGAAGGACACGAACGCGGCGGTCGGAATCGCATCGCCGAGACCGTCATCCATCGGATGCAGGCAGCCGACGCAAGCTTGGTCCGGTTCGTGCGAAGACACCAGCACATTGAAGCTCTCGGTTGCGCCGACGCCTAGCCACGGCGATCCGGCCCGCTGCGCCGCCCAGCGGGAGGGAATGTCATCGACGCCGATAAGCACCGTATCGGCGAGCGGCATGCCCTCCACGAACCGCACGGGCTCGGGATGCACCGACAGATCGCCGCCGAAGCGGGCGAGGTCGTCGACCTTCCGCTCGCCGAGCGCCGAACGCACGAGCAGTGCGTTGCGATTGAGATTGCTGAGCGCGCTACGATCGTCGTCGAGCACCCGGCCGGTGCCTTTGATCGCCGGCAGGCGGTGGAGCACGAACAGGACGGCGTTGGCGATGGCGCCGCCGCTGATCAGGTCGAAATTGGGCAAGTCCGCGCTTTCCAACGTATCGGCTGCGGCGAGGCGCACTTCGACGGCGGCGCAGGGCGCATAGAGCAAGTCGAAATAGTCCGGTGCCAGCGCGCGGCCCCGCAAGCGACGCATTGCCAGCTTGAAGGCCTCGGCCGCCGCCAGCGCACCGGCGGCCATGCCGCCCATCGGCCATGACGCGCCCCGCCAAGAAGTAGGTTGAGCGTCGATCGACCCGGCCCAGCCTCCCGCATTCATCGCGATGCGGTTATCGGCACGGTCCTCGGCGGGATCACCCGAACCGAACACGAAGGTGACATCGGCGCGTTCCGCTGGGCGACCGTGGTGGAAGGCCCGGCCCGGCAGCAGGTCGAGCCCGACCTCGATCAGGCTTTTGACAAGGTCACCGCCGGCCAACGGGGGCTGGAACCCGATCATGGCGCGCTCAGGCGCGTCGAGCCAGATCTCGTGACCCGACCGCGCCATTAGCAGCGCGGCGGTGATGAAAGCGCTCTGCCCGGAATGGGTCTCGAGCGCGTCTTCGCGGGCTTCCAGGACGATGCGAGTAGCGGTGAGCGCCGCGAGTATCTCGCCGTCGTCGGTTTCCGCCACGAGGTCGGTGCGCATCAACAGCATCGTGCGGTTCAGTGCGTCGGCGAGCATCAGACAATCTCCAAATGGTCGGCGATGGGTACCTCGCGCCAGCTGCCGTCGGGCTGGATCTGCGCGAGAAAGGCGTTGCTGAAACCGATCTCCCCCTGCGCGAAGCGCGGGATGACGAGGCTGAGGAAGCCAGGGACCGAAAGCAGGGGGAAGGCGTCGTCAGTCGCGGAATGATAGGCCGCGCCAGGATGTGTGTGGATCTGGACCCGGACACCGTCGCCGGCTGCCACGAGCTCGTTCCAGAACCGGTTCAGCCAGGCGGGATCGAGCTCGAAGCCGACCGCGCTGGCGCTATGCTCGGGATGCAGCACGCGCTCGACGGCATCGGGCCGGGTCCACGACCCGACCCAAAGCGCCTGGCACTCACGCCGCCCGCCACCGCAGTAGCGGAGGTGGGCGAACGTGGCGTCGAACACCGCGCTGGGGACGCGCAGGCGCATGCTCAGCCTCCCCGCACGACGGGCGGGCGCAGTGACAGCTGGGCGTGAGGGCCGACATGCTCCTGGCGCAGCGTATGCGCCGAATTGAGCTCGCGGCCCTGCTGGTCGACCAGGATAAGATCGCCGCCCGGCGACCCGAACAACGGGCGGGCCGCCGCGATCACCGCACCCACCGTCTCGCCCGGGCGCACCTGCATCGTGCGGGCGAGGCCGTTATAGACGACGGTAATCTCGAAAGCATCGGAGACCGGCTTGGCGGCGACGATGAAGCGCTCGAGGCCCGTTTCGGCCAAATCGATCGTGTCGGTGGCAAGGATTAGGCGGTCGGTGCCGCCGGGCACGTCGAGAAACAGGGCTTCATGCTCGCCCGCTTCGGCCAATGCGTAGAGTTCGCGTCCGGCGATCGTCGAGCGACCCCAGAGGATCTGGTGGTCGCGCAGCGCGAACTTGAAGAGCCGGTCGTTCTCGAAGCCGATGAAGCGCTCGACGCGGCGGTCGCGCAGATCGAAGGGCTCGTCGAGCCGGACGTCCTCGAAATCGCCGCTAGGCAGGATCGCCAGGAGGCTCCAGGCCGCGAGCGCGTCCACGCCGGCGGTCTCGAGGATCTGGCGCCCGAGCGGCATCGGATCGTCGAGGAGGAGCGGGCCGAAGTCGAGGCCGTTGTTCGCATAGCGGATGCGATAGGTGTGCGCGGCGCGCAGCGCGCGATCCTCGCGGATCGCCTGGCCGACATCGTCACAATCGTCGGGGATGTCGTGGTCGGAATGGGGGTCGTGGATGTTCATTGGTCGTAAGCCTTTGCGTCTTGAAGCGAGCCGGGGGACGGGCTCCAGCAGGTCAATCGGCAGGGCTGTTCGAAACCGGTAAGCGGATCAGGGAATTATTTTCAGCGTGCCCGGCGGGACGGCGTCGCAGATGATAAGGGCCGGGCAGCCCGGGCAAGTGAATGACGATTCCTCTTTCCTGAAGAGTCCGTCGCTGGCGCCCTGAAGGCATTCGCCGATCCATCCGCGCCGGGTGTCGAGCTTCTTTGGTGTGATCTCCACGGGCTTGACGAGCTCGTCCGCGAGATAGACGATCTCGACGGTTGCGCTTGGCAATGTCTCCGCTGCGGCGAGCAGCAGCGCGGCGGCCGCGATGTCGTCGTCGTCCGACTTGCGGTGGTGGCCGCTTCGGCACCGCCTGAGTACCAGCCCGCCATCGGGAGCGATGAGCATCTCGTCAGGCGTGACGAGCACTTCGTCCGCACCGAATTTGAGACGCAAGGCGGTTTTCGCCTGTGGCTGGTGCCGGTCGCGGCACCCGATGAAGAAGCGGACCATCGCCGTTGCGAACCCGCGATAGTCCTCGACATAGCCATCATCTGCGATGCCCTGCACCGCGCACTCGTCGGCGATTCGCCGCGCGAGATCTGCGTCGGTGGCGAAGGATCGGCCTTGCGTGACTTCATCGACGATAACGCGCACCGCTTCGTGCATCAGCATGAAGGGCGACATCTCGCGGCGCCCGCCGATGCGAAGCACATGGGTGTAGAAGAACCGGCGCGGGCACTTCCTGTAAAGCGCCAGCTGCGAGGCATGATAGCGCCGGCCCTCGGCCTCGACCTTTATCGGCAAGGTGTCAGGAGACGGCGGCAGGGTCTGTGACGGTACGAGAGTGACACGTTCGATCGAGGAGCCGCAGTGGTCGATGAAGGGGGACAGCGATCGCTTGGCGGTCTTGGTGCGATTCTCGGCGTAGAGGATCAGCCGATCGCGGGCGCGCGACAGCCCCACATAGAAGATGCACTGCTGTTCTTCGTCATGTCCTGCGCGAAACTCGTCCTCGGCGGTCCCGGTGGCACCGGCGATCATGCCCGGCGGTGCGGGGCACGCGGGCAGCCGGCAGCTTCGCGGCAGCGTGCTGATGTTCATGCCGGGCAGGTGGACGACGGGGAACTCCAGACCCTTGGCACCGTGGATGGTCATCAAGCGGACGGCATCGATGCCCTGTGCGGCTGCGGGCAGTTGGCGCAGATCCCGCTCGTCCGAGAGCCGGAGCAACCGCCGTACGCGCGCGAGGAAGCGCGGAACTCGCAGCCCCTTGCCAGTGGGTTGTGCGCGCAAGAAGTTCATGAACTGCCAGACGGCGATCGCAGCGCTGCGATCGGCGACCTTGGTCGAGCAGGCGAAGCGCCGCGCGACATCGGTGCGATCGAGCAGGAACGCCGCCAACACCGACCAGGGCGCGGAATTAGCATCGAACCCGGCTAGCACGCCGACGATTGACGCGAGCGAGGCTTGCCCGCCGGGCGACACCGCGCCGAAGATGGCCGCTCCGCTCAGCCAGCGTGGCGGCATCGTGTCTTCGCCGCGCAGCGCGTCGAGCGCGCCGCCGAGATCGGCCAGGTCCATCGGATATTCGGCAAGGCACGCGGTCCGGGCCAGCCCCATGCCCCGTGGGTCGGTCAGCAGCGACAGGATCGAGAGCAGGTCCTTGATCTCGGGCCGCTCGAGCAGGCTGCCGAGATAGAGGACCGGAACGCCTAGCGCCTCGAGGTCGCGGCCGATATCGGCAAGCCGGTCATTGCCCGAGCATAAGACGGCCTGGTCGCGGTAAGGATGCCCCGCTTTCAGCTGCTCGGCTACCGCGTCAGCGATCATGGCCGAGGTCGCGCCGGGGATGTCGGTCGTGCGAAGTTGCGTGCGGGAAAGCGACGGCCCGCGGTCGGCGGAGAGGTTCGTGTCGGCCTTATCGCCTGCGTCCATGGTTTTGGCGAAACCGGTGAAGGTGTCGATGATTTCGCGCATCGAGCGGTAGTTCACCTTCAGCCGCGCGCTCTTGGCGCCGGGGAAATCCTCGGTCTCGAACAGGTCCATGTTGTGCGACGAGGCGCCGCGGAAGCGGTAGATCGATTGCCGGATGTCGCCGACAGCCCACAAGTTCATGCCCTGGGGCCGTAGCTGTTTCAACAGACGGACACTGGCGCGGTTCACATCCTGATACTCGTCGACGAGCACATGGGCATAAGTCGCGGCAAAATGGTCGCGCGATGTCTCGTCCGTCTCGAGCAGCATGGTCGGGAGCATAACCAGGTCGCCGAAGTCGATACGGCCTGGCCCCTTCACCACTTCATACCGCGCATACACGCGCGCTACTTCGTCGGCTGCTTGCGCCGCCAGTCGAGATTCGTCGTCGGTCGCGGCCGCCGCCATCTCGGCAGCGAGTTGGGCATAGCGCTCCGGGCCGACCACCTCGTCCTTTGCACGCGAAATGGCGTCGAGCAGGTCGGCGATCTTGCTCGTCGGGTCGTAGATGTCGCGGTAGTGAACAAGACCGAGGCGCGGAAACTCGTCCTCGAGGAGCTCGACCTGTTCGGCACGGTCAATCATGCGAAACCCTGGGCTGATCCCCAGCCGATCGCCGAACCGGCGCAGCAGATCGAGGCCGAAGGCGTGGAATGTACCGATCCACATCGCGGCCGCCGCCTGCGGGTTGCGCGCGGCAATCCGATCCGACATCTCGCCGGCTGCCTTGTTGGAGTAGGTCAGCACCAGGATCGAACGCGGATCCACATTGTCCTCGACCAGTCTGGCGACCCGTGCAGTCAGCGTCTGCGTCTTCCCCGTTCCGGGGCCCGCCTTAAGTAAATAAGCCGCGCCCCCGTGGCGCACAGCATCGCGCTGGGCGTCGTTGAGCGGCGGAGGCGGGCGCTCCGGCCGATCCTCGGCGACGACCGGGGGCAGCAGCAAGGCATCAAAGAGCTGCTGCGCGACCAGGTCATATGGTGCACCGAGCTTTTCCGCGATTGCTGCGCCGGACATGCCGTCGATATGCAGTGCCCGCGCAACGTCGCGCGGCAGCAGGAATTCGCGCGCGAACAGGTCCATCTGGACTTCGCGGCGTTTGCGCCGGTTGTGATCGATGACGCGTTCGGAGCCGACCGGTGCCGCCTCGGAGGACCGGGCGAGGTCAATCTCGCACGGCGTGCGATCGTCGCCGAGTTCGACATGCCCCAGCTCATGACAAATCAGGAACGCCCTCTGGAAGCCGGTGCCGATGTCCTCATACAAGATCATTCGATCGGCTTCGTCAGGCAGGAATATCGCGCGCCCTCCATCGAGCATCGCCGCGCCCGGCGCGGTAGGCTCGGTATCGATGCCGCGGCGCTCGGCCTCTGCCTTCGCGAACTCGAACGGGGCCCAAGGGTCGAGTCCACGGCCAACCGCCTCGGCGTGAAGCCGCGCCGCGATCTGCCGTGCGACTTCGAGCGCGTCCATGTCAGTCTATTTCGGCGAGGATGCCGGCGCGCGCTGCTTCGTTGACGCCGGCATTAATCAGAATTTGCTCGAAGGTGACTTGGCTCGACAGTACCGGCCGGGAATCCGCCTTGTAGCTCGGCGCAAGCGTCGCCGACCGGACGCCGCGGATGCTTGCGATCAGATCCTCGAGCTGCGCGTCGATGCCCGCTGCCATCCGCGCCAGAAACCCCTTCGGAATCGTATCGACGAGCACACGCCGGTCGCGTACCGCGGCGACCACCTGTCGCGGCACGCCGAGCGTCGCGGCGAGCGTTTTCATTTCAGCGGCGTTGCGACCGTCGAACACGCTCGCAGGCTGGCCTTGTGTGGCTTCCATCTTAGTCGGCACCGATGCCGCGAAACGGGTCCAGGCGGAAGCAATCTGGGCTTCGTCACGCGGCGATAACGGCGCAGCTTCGTCGGGCATGCTCCGGGTCATTTCGTGCGACAGATCGACGAGCGCGAGCGCATATTGCGGATAATCGCGAAGATATCTGGCAAGCGCCGTCGCGTCGCCTTCCGCCTCCAGCGCGAAGGACTCGAGGACGTCGTCCAGATCCGTATCGCCGGTCACGACTGCGACTCGTCTTGCATCGCCGCCCGGATGGCGTCGTAGGCCTTGTCCCGGTGCGTCCTGATGGTCTTCTCCGATCTGCCCAGTAGTTTCGATATCGAAACCGCGGACTTGTCGATCGAGTCGATGGGTATTCCCTTGGAGATCATTTCAACGATCCTGATTTGTTCCTGTGGTAGGCCCCCAATCGCCGCACGAAGTCGTGACCGGTAATCTTCCTCGTTGATCAGCGCCGGATCGAACGGATCGAAGGCTCCGCGCGCGCGCTCAACCTCGGGCGACGGCTCGCCGGTATCCCAATCATAGTCGAGGCTCGCACCACGATTTTCCTCCTCATACGCTTTTTCCCGCGCGTCGCGCCGCAGATTGGCGACGCCGAGATCGAAGCGCGCCTCGAAGAAGTCGAGACGCTCGTCATATGCTTGACGGTCCCCGCATAGCAGATCCTGGAATTTGTCGAAGGCGAGCTCGTGGATGCGTTCGGCAGTACGTTCGATCCGGCCGTGGGTCTCATTCCCGGTCGTCATGCGCGGGAGCGCAGCTTTCACGCGTGCGCTGAGGACCGAGAACAGCCGCTCGAAGAACGCTTCCGAATTCTCGCTGCGGCTGGCGCGCAGGAGGTGGAGCAGGCATTCGCTCGGAACCCAGCCGGCGGCGCGACGATTGCGGATTTCGGCACGCTCAAGCAGCTGATCGCGGGACAGGGTGGCGATCTCCACCAGCAGCGTCTCGACCGCTGCCGAACGCATGTACAGGACCCCCTTTTTGGTGCGTTTTCGCAGCGGCGGGATCAATGCAAGCCTCTGCTGCACGCCTGTGTCCTGTCAAACATCACCGGTTTGACTGCTCGCGCCGCCAATGCTGACTGAACGGCCTGTGATCGGATCATTGCACGCAACCCCCTGGTGACTTGCTATCGGCGAAACCCTCAATCGCCAAGAGCATCGCGCGGCAAAGCGTTGCCAACGGGTCTATTTCGGTCGGAGTTTGTGCGTGAGCGGCATGACCGTGCAACCGTAGAAGAATGTCATGTGGATTTTACCGGTCTGCCGAAATCTGGCCGATTGACGATCTGCAGCCGCAATCTTGCGGCGCGAGCACAATGGAAACCCCGAATATGAGCGACGACTTGACCAAGACCCGCCCGCAGGATGCTTCGCGCATCAACATGCACGAGCCCTATGAAGTGAACTGGTGGACCCATAAGTTCGGGGTGACCAAGGCGCAGCTGCAGGCGGCGGTCACCGCGGTGGGCACCGGTGCCGCCGCCGTGGCGAAGCACCTGGGCAAGCTTCTGTAGGCAAACAGGGTGGCTCGATATATTCGAGCCACCCTAGACTAGCATGGCGCTCCAATCACTTGGGACATTTCAACAAACCGCTGAAACCGCGTTAAAACTGAAAACGCATTGACTATTTCACCAGATTCGCTATTTCAACAAATTGATGAAGGATTCCGTCCAGTCTATCGAGCGGCGTGCGGCGAAGGTGCTGGAGGCGTTTTTGTCGTCGATTCCTGGGTTGGCTATAAAGCAGCTGGAACGTGAACCCGACCTGGCGCAGGCGGACCGGCCTGACCTCGTTGCAACCCTCAGCTACGCAGGCAAACCTCTCGTGCTGGTGGTCGAGGTCAAGGGAAGCGGACAACCCAAGATTGTGCGGGAGGCCGCCCGTCAGGCGAAACGCGCGATCGCGCACGCCGGGAGCAACGCAGTCCCGATGATCATGGCTCCGTATCTCTCGGAGCAGGCGCAGGACGTATGCCGCGACGAGCAGGTGGCATTTCTCGATTTCATGGGGAACAGCCGGGTTTCCTTCGGCACTGTTTATGTGGAGCGTAGGGTTGAGGGCCGGCCGGAGCCGGAACGGCGCGCCCTTCGTTCCCTCTTCAAGCCAAAATCAGCGCGCATCCTGCGCGCAATGCTGCACATGCCCGACCGCCACTGGCGCGTCGTCGAGCTTGCGCACGACGTTGAAGTGAGCCTTGGGCTGGTGAGCACGGTCGGCAAGGCGCTCCGCGAACGTGACTGGGCCGACCAAGACGAGGAGGGACTTTACCTGACCGATCCCGATCGGCTACTCGACGCCTGGGCGCAGGACTATGAGCCGCCGCGAGGTGAAGAGGTGCGCCTCTACACGCACCTTCACGGCAAGCAGCTGGTTGAAAAGCTTAAAGGACTAACGCCGGGTGACGGGCGGGTCGCGCTCGCGTCCTATTCCGCAGCAGAATGGCTCGCGCCCTACGCTCGTCATGCGACTAGCTTTTTCTACGCCGACGAGCGAGGGCTCGGATCGCTCCAAACCCTCCTCGCGCTATCCACCCCGCCGCGCGGCGCCAACGTGGTTATTCGGGTGCCTGACGACGGCGGCGTTCTGCGCGACGCGCAGCGGGTTGCCGACGGTCTGGTCGCGACGAGCCCCGTCCAGACTTACCTGGACCTGCTGCATGCCGGCGAGCGTGGCGAGGAGGCGGCGAAGCATCTGCGCGAAGAGCTCCTGCAGTGGCGGACGTGACCGGCGAGCCGCAATCGGCCAATGACTATACCGACCGCACGAGCGCTGCCGTGCGTTCGGTTTTGCTGGAGATCGGACAGACGCTCGCCAGCTTCCGGGGCAAGTTTGCCGTGATCGGCGGTGCCGTCCCTTGGCTTTTGCTAGCGGACAGCGAGATGAAGCATGTCGGGACGCGCGATATCGACCTCAGTCTTGATGCAGAGGCGCTGGCGGTCAACGACGCTTATGCGACGCTCGTCGGCGAGCTGCGCGCCCAAGGTTATGCGCCACGCGAAGAGCGCTATTTCCAGATGGCGCGGACGATCGATCCAGATGATGGCGGTGGTCCGATTGACGTGATCGTCGATTTTCTGCGGCCGTTCGATGCTGTGCTCGAGAAGAACCGGCCGCCGCTGACGACGGAATTCGCGACTCAGCGCGCGTCCGGCGCCGACTTGGCGGTCCATTTCTACAAGCTCGTGGCAATCGAGGGTGACATGCCGCGTGGCGGCACCAACCGCGCGCTGATTGCCGTCGCCTCGATCCCCGCGCTGCTGGCGATGAAGGGCTACGCTCTCGCGGGCCGGTACAAGCAGAAGGACGCCTACGACGTCTATTATTCGATCCGGAACTATCCGGGCGGGATCGACGCCCTGGCCGAAGATTGCCGGCCGGTGCTTGAACATCGCAGCGGTGCCGAAGGGTTTGGCCATCTTGCCGAAAAGTTCGATACGCCCGACGGCTTTGGGCCGACCTGCGTTCGTCAATTCGTCGAAGGGTCGGATGCCGCCGAGGACCGATCGCCGGATGATTGGCAGCAGGATGCTTTTGGTCAGGTCGACGCGCTCCTGCGCAGGCTTGGGTTGCGCTGAGGGATGCCACCAGCAACGTGGGCAAGATGGTGGTGCCGACAAGATTCCCGAGATTGAACGTCATGCTGACCGCAGCACCAGCCATCCTGCCGAATCGTCGCCGCGACCCCGATGAGCTACCAACCGAACGTGACCCGACTGTGCTGATGACGCGCTTTGAGGAACCTGATGCGGTTCTTCGTGCGAATCATCGTGCAATATTACGGCGAATCGACTAACCGGGTTGTCGGAGGCTTTGGCGGCGGAAACGCGCATTGCCTTCTTCCGTTTCAGGCCGAAGGCGTTGGCCTCAAATCTTCGATCATTTTTTGCCGCTTGTCGAAGCAGCGCCGTATCAGTCTCGTTGGCGGGCCACTATTTTGAATACCGGCGGATCACCGCCAAAAGCTCTTCCGAGCCTGCCAGGCGCTCGGCATCGGTAAGCCCGGCGCGCGCGACGTGCGCCTGCAGATGGCGTGCGATGATTTCGTCGAGCAGGCCGTTGAGCGCGCCACGCACCGCGGCGACGAGGTGGAGGGTTTCGCTGCAGCTGGCATCGCCCTCGAGCGCCCGTTCGACCGCGCCCATCTGCCCCGAAATGCGCCGCGCACGCGCGATCAGGTCGCCGTCAGTCTTGTTGAGATGGCCCATAGGCTAACCCCCTATCGCATTTGGTATGCCGAGGTATAGCGCTTGCTGTCCTTATTGCGACTGCGTAGCCGTCGTCATCGTGTCAGAAAATGGGGTCGCCCGATGATGAAACGGATGGTCGCGTTCGATCTCGACGGCACCCTTGCTGACAGCAAGCGGCCGCTGGACGACGGGGTCGCGCGCAGCGTCTCACAGTTGCTGGACGTGGTTGACGTCGCGGTCATCTCTGGTGGCGACTGGCCGCAGTTCGAGCGCCAGGTCGCTGCTCGGCTGCCCGCTCGTGCCCGGCTCGGCGGCCTGTGGTTGATGCCGACCACGGGAACGAAGCTTTATCGGCATGCCGATGGATGGACAGCGGTGTACGCCGAACTTTTCAGTGAGGCGGAGAAGACCGATATCCGCGTTGCGTTCGATGGAGCGCTGCGGGACGCCGGGTTGACGGACGAGCGCACATGGGGCGAGCGTCTGGAAGACCGGGGCAGTCAGTTTACGTTTTCCGGTCTCGGGCAGGAGGCGCCGTTGGAGGCAAAGGAGCGGTGGGATCCCGACCGTCGCAAGCGAGCGGCCCTGCAGACCATGCTCGCTCGAGCTTTGCCCAACTTCTCGATCAGGTTGGGCGGGACCACGTCGATTGACGTTACACGGTCGGGAATCGACAAGGCTTACGCTCTGCGACGCCTTGCTGAGGTGAGCGGCGTCGCGATTGCTGAGACCCTCTACATCGGCGACGCGCTTTACCCGGGCGGCAACGACGAGCCGGCGCTGGCGACCGGCGTCGATGCCATCAGGGTCCGGGATCCAGCCGAGACGATGACCGCGATCGCCGCGATTGTCGCTTGCCAGGGAAAGACCGGTTCGCCTGTGCGCAGTGGCGTCGCGCCCTCCGGACAGGACGGTGGCGGATGAGCGCCCAATGTCGCGGCCAGGCTGCTCTCGCTGTGCGCCGAGGAGATCCGCGGGTTCGGGTCAACCATCCGGCGCGTTCCGCGATGTTACGTCTACGACACTCGGCGAATGTGTCAGGAAATGCGAGCCGCACAGCTGGTCGATCACGGGCGAGCAATGCAAAGGTCGTGTCCATGTCACGACCGCGCTGGCGGCGGACGTGATCGCGTTTCGCACCGTACTCGCCGTGCCGCGGATCTCGGGCGCTTCGGACGGAGGCGCGAGGGGAGGGAGGCGCAGCGGCGCAAATTCAAGGCCATGAGCGCTGCAGAAGGTGGCCCGCCTAGCCCGAGTCCATTTCGCCCTCTTCGCGGACGCCACGTGGCTCGTCGCGATCGCCTGCTTCGCTGGGCTGAGCTGCTGGAGCGCAGCCCGTCCGCACTGCTGGAAATGCGGCGCGTTGACGAACGGCCGTCAACCGGCTCGACGGAATCGGGCAATTCGCCGGCGCAGGTTGCTCACCGCGATGCCGTGTTCCGCGTGCAGGGCCTGCGCGGCGACGATGAGCGGGAGCTTGTGCGTTTCTTCGATCTGAACCGCGAGGAGCTCGACCGCATCATGGGCTGGTCATGGCGGCGGCAAATGGATGTCGCCGAGCGGGTCGCCCACCGCGTGCGAAACGTCGCCGACCCTGCCCCGCAGCATAGATTATTCCTTCTTGGGCTGGCGCTTTCGGCTGCTCTCGCGCTGCTCTTGATCGCCATCGGCTGAACTTGGCTCCGGCTCGCGAATGAAGCTGATCTGCGCGAGCCGCCACGCGCGCGCGGGATCGCCTGGCCACAATTCCGCTCGGTCGACCGGCCGGTGGGGCGGGGCTGCGCCGTGGATTTCCGCGCGGATGACCCGACCGGTCTCGCGCAGCCGGACTTCGGCATTTGGGAAGCGTTTCTCCAGCGACTCCTGCAGCTCCAGCGCGTCCTTGGCCAATCCGTGGCCGGAGAGCGCGCAGGGCGCGCCATCGATCAGTTCAGCCGTTGCGACGCGGAAGGCGATCACCCCGTCGTAGATGATCCCGACCGAGATGAATGCCGCCGCGGCGGCGTCCGCCCACCAGTAGCCCAAGCCGAGCCCGATGATGCCGGCACAGCCCGCCGCGCCACCATGCCAGCTGGCCTTGTTCATGAGCGCGTCGGTGTGGAGCAGCTTGTCGCTGAGTTGTTCTGCCAACGGCAATTCGAGGCGGCCGATAATGAAGGGCGGGATGAGCGCATAGAATTGGGCGCCTAGCATCAACCACCCGAGCCAGATGTCCTGACCGAAGAATGTGACGGATCCGATAGTAGGGTGCTCGGCACTGAACAGCTTGAACGAGGCGTCGATCAGGAGCTGGAGGCCGACGCCGGTCAATGCCGCGGCGGCGATGAAGAAGCCGAGGCTGTTTCCTCGCTCAAAGCCGAACGGAAAGCGCCGCGAGCGACCTCGCCTCAACTCGAAGTGTGCCGAAATGAGGAAAACGATGGGCGGTATCAGCGCCAGCATGTCCTCGAGCCAGACGGTCTTCATGGTCTGGCTCTGGCCCAGCACAAGACCGATGACAGCCACGGTGGAAAGACTGAGGCCGACGTTCCACCACTCGAGCGTAACCGCCTTGGCCATCACGGGGCGAAGATTGGGCGGAAACGTCGTGTCGTTCATGACTGGCTCGGCCTCGCTCTGCTTGACGGTCTATCGCCGCATTTGCTGGTGACGGGAAGACGATCGGAGTAATGCGAAGCCGCGCGCTGCTTAGGCATTGCGCGTTGCGACCGGAGCGGGCGTCGGCACAGCGTCCGTGGTCACCAATATTTCGAGATAGCTCTGAACTGCTCGATGGCGTGACGCGGCCCGTCGCCGTCCTCGGCGTGGACAAGACAATGATCGATGTGATCATTGATGAGCGCGCGCTTTGCGCTCGCAATCGCATTCTCCACCGCTTGAAGCTGTTGCGCAATGTCGACGCAGGGCCGCTCGGCCTCAATCATGTCGATAATGCTGCGCAAATGCCCATTGGCCCGCTTCAGCCGCTTGATGATCGCCGGGTGAGAGGTGTGTGCTTCGTGCGCCATGCCGCCATTAAGCGCCTGCGGACCAAAATGTCGAGTATCCCCTCGGGGGGATAGACAGCGGTGACCGCTCGGGATAGGGGCCTACCCTATGCTCAGCGTTCTGGCGAACCGTACTTACCGGCACTTGTTTCTCGCGCAGATCATCGCGCTCGTGGGAACGGGGCTAGCGACGGTCGCGCTCGGGCTGCTCGCGTATGACATCGCGGGCGGGAGCGCTGGCGCTGTGCTCGGCACCGCGCTCGCCATCAAAATGGTCGCGTATATCGGGGTTGCACCGGTCGCCGGCGCGTTCGCCAACCGGGTGCCGCGGCGCGCTCTTCTCGTCAGCATGGACGTCGTACGGGCGGCGGTCGCCCTCTGTCTGCCGTTCGTAAGCCAGGTCTGGCAGATCTATCTCCTGATCTTCGTCCTGCAATCTGCCTCGGCCGCGTTTACGCCGACCTTTCAGGCGACCATTCCCGACGTATTGCCCGAAGAGCGGGACTATACCCGCGCTCTTTCGCTCTCGCGGCTCGCCTACGATATGGAAAGCCTGACTAGCCCGATACTCGCCGCCGGGCTGCTCACGCTGATGAGCTATCATTGGCTGTTCTCGGGCACGGCGATCGGCTTTGTCGCCTCGGGCCTGCTGGTTGTCTCGACCGTGCTGCCACGTCCTGCGCCGGTCGAGAACGACGCCGGCATCTATGAGAAGACGACCCGCGGCACGCGCATCTATCTCAAGACCCCGCGCCTGCGCGGCCTGCTCGCACTGACACTGGCTTCCGCGGCGGCCAGCGCCATGGTGATCGTCAATACCGTCGTCATCGTGCGGGGGCTCGGCCTCAGCCAGCGTGACGTGGCGGTGACGCTCGCCGCATTCGGCGGCGGTTCGATCACTGCCGCGCTGACGCTGCCGCGTATCCTCGATCGCGTCGCCGACCGGACCGTGATGCTGGTGGCGGCGGCGGTTCTGACCCTTGCCCTGGCGGTCTTGGCGGGGATCACGGCAACGATGGCGCAGGGTCTCCCTTCCTGGCATGTCCTTCTCATCGGGTGGGTGGTGCTGGGGATCGCCTATTCGGCCAGCGTGACGCCGTCGGGACGGTTGCTGCGCCGTTCCGCGAACCCCGAGGATCGACCCGCCCTGTTCGCGGCGCAGTTCGCGCTTAGCCATGTCTGCTGGCTGATCTGCTATCCGCTGGTCGGCCAGCTGGGCGCGCGGGTCGGCATGACAGCGGCGTTCGGCGGGATGGCCGTGGCCGCGGCGGTCGGCACGATCGCCGCGCTTCGGCTCTGGCCGGCCAACGATCCCGATGTGATCGCTCACGAGCATGGCGACCTTGCCGCGGACGACGAACACCGCCAGCAGCATGCGACAAGCGATCACGCGTTCGTTATCGATCGCCGGCATGCACAGTGGCCCAAGCAATGACCGTGTCGCGACGCCTCTCCCCGGCTTGGTCGCTGGCGCTTGGTTTTCTCCTGGCGGGCCTGGCGATCCTGACGCTAACCTCGGCTTCGGTCTGGCATGGCGCGAGGGTGCATGACCATGCGAGCACGATAGCCGCGGACTCTGATCATGCCGGCGAGCCCATGCAGGACGATGACACCGACACTCCGCTGCACTCGGTCGCCCACGCGACCGGCGAACTGGTTGCCGTTGACGCCAGGGCCGCGATCCCCGCCGCGCCGCGAGCCGGTCGCGGCGGCTGGCTGGCGATGGTCACGCGTATAAGCGACGGCAACGATCCGTCCGCGCCGCTGCGCCCTCCCCGAGCGTAAGCCTCTTCGCGCGCGTCACCGCGTATCGAGCTTATCTTCGAGGACCGAGTCATGAACAGATTTTATCGCCGACGGCGCATGGTGGCGCTTGTCGGTAGCCTTGCGGCGTTGCCGGCCGCAGCCCCTGCGTGGTCGCAGGTCGCGCCGCCCTTCGCGCAACTGTTCCGGCAAACGCGCGACACGCCGCGCGTTTTGGCACTGGACGCCGAGGTCGCGCGGGCCCGAGGCCTGGCGGAGCAGGCACGCGCCCGCCCGAACCCATCGATCAATGTCTATGCCGAAAACTTTGCCGGCGACCGCACCAGGAACGCGGCCGACCAGCGGCAAACGACGTTTCAGATCGACCAGCCGATCGAGCTTGGCGGCAAGAGGTCGGCCCGGATCGCCGCTGGCGAAGCCGGGATCGTGGCGGCACAGGCGCGCGGCGTCGATGGCCGGCTAGCCTATGCCACCGATCTCGCCCGCGCCTATGCTGGCGTCGAGCTCGCCGAGCGGCGGATTGTGCTGGCATCAGAGGAGGCCGAAGCTGCTGGCGCCGACCTGAAGGTTGCGCGAGCGCTTGTCGGCGCCGGCAAGGAGGCGCGGTTGCGCCAGCTCCAGGCCGAGACCGAACTCAACTCGCTTCAGGCGGTCGTGGAGAATGCCCGCGCGGATCGCTCCATTGCGTTGGCGCGGTTGTCGGCTCTCGCAGGGGCGCCTTCTGCGTATACCGGCGTATCGGAATCCCTGCTTGACCGTCTCAACGCCAGACCCCCCGCAGGCCCTCTCGACCCGCTCCAGTCGGCGACCGTCCGTGCCGCCGAAGCGGAGCGCGACGCAGCGGCGCGACAGGTCACGGTCCAACAGCGGCTGGCGATCCCGAACGTGACCGCACAGCTCGGGGTTCGCCAGCTTCGCGTCGCGAGCGGGCCGGCGATTGTCGCAGGGCTTTCGGTTCCGCTGCCGCTGTTCGACCGCAATCGCGGGAATATTGCCGCGGCCCGTGGCGAGCTGCAGGGTGCCGAGGCGCGTGCGGCGAGCGCGCGGCTTGACGCCCAAGCCAATGCGCGTGTCGCCTTCGCGCTCGTCGAGGCCGCTGATCGGCGCGCTGCGGCGGCGGAACGCACCCTTGCGACCGCGCAGGAGGCCTATCGCCTCGCGCGGATCGCTTATGAGGTCGGCAAGTCACCGCTTATCGAACTGGTTGCCGCCCGGCGCAGTCTCGGCACCGCGCGCGGCGTCGTGGTCGATGCCGCCATCGCCCGGCTCGACGCTCGCATCAATCTTTCGCGCCTGCAGGGCGTCACCATCACGGGGGATCCGGTCCAATGACCGAGAAGAAACGACTTTACGCCGGCGCGGCCATCGGCCTTGCTATTGCCGCCGCTCTGGGGTTCGGCGCTGCCCGGCTCACCCAGGCCCCGCCGCCTGCCGCGCCAGCCGAAACGCCGGTCGGGCCGGCTGCATCGAGCAACTCCGTGGTGATGTCGGCGCAAGCGATCACGACATCGCGGATCGACGTTGCACCCACCGCCTCGGGCGAACTGGACGCCGCCATCTTGGCCTCCGCTACAGTCGAGGCTACCCCCGACGCCGAAGCGGTGATCACCGCGCGCGCGCCCGGAACCGTGACGCGTATCTTCACGCGCACGGGTGATCCGGTTGAGGTTGGACAGACGCTGGCGCTCGTCGAGAGCCGCGACGCCTCGCAAATCGCGGCGGACAGCGCCGCTGCATCGGCGCGGGTCACCCTCGCGTCCCGCCAGCTGGCGCGCGAACGTACCTTGTTGAACCAAGGGGTGTCGCCGCGCGCCGATTACGAGACCGCTCAGGCGAACCTCGCCGTCGCGCAGGCCGATGCGCGCCGCGCCAGCGCAGCCGCGAATGCAGCCCGTGTGGCGCGTGATGGACGATCGGTCGCGGTCGTCAGCCCGGTGGCCGGACGCATTACCGCTGCCGCGGCGAACCTCGGCCGGTTTGTTGCTGCCGAGACAGAGCTGTTCCGCGTCGTCGATCCGAGCCGCTTGCAAATCACGGCCAACGTCCCGCCGACGGATGCTGCGCGCGTGCGTGCAGGCGATCGGGTTGAGCTGACCACTTCCGACAGTCGTGTCATCGATGCGCGCGTCCGTTCGGCGACCGGCGTCGTCGACCCGCGATCGCGGACCGCGACGGTCGTCGTTACGCCGACGGCCGGGGCCAGCACGCTCGTGCCGGGCCAGCTGGTCCAGGCAAGGATCCTCGCGAGCGGCGGGGCGGCGCGAAACGGGGTGATGGTGCCGCAGGATGCGGTCCAGACCCTGGGCGACCAGACGGTCGTCTTCGTGCGCACGCGCAGCGGCTTCGTCGCGCGGCCGGTTCAGGTCGGCAGCCGTTCGAGCGGGATGGTGGCGATCGTCGGCGGCCTTGCCGCTGGCACGCCGATCGCGACGACCAACGCCTTCCTGCTCAAGGCCGAGATCGAGAAGGAGGCGGCGGAATGATCGCGCGCATCCTTTCGCTGTCGGTCAGAATGCGGTGGCTGGTCGCCGCGCTGACGCTCATGATCGTCGGCTTCGGTCTGTGGCAGATCACCAAGCTACCGATCGACGCCGTGCCCGACGTCACCAATCGTCAGGTGCAGATCAACACCTTCAATCCGACGCTTGGCCCCGTCGACATGGAAAAGCAGGTCACATTCCCCGTCGAAACCGCGCTTGCCGGCATTCCCGGGCTGACGCTGACCCGGTCGCTTACTCGCAACGGGTTCAGCCAGGTCACGGCGGTGTTCACCGATGCGACCGACATCTATTTCGCGCGACAGCAGGTCACGGAGCGTCTCGCGCAGGCGAAGGACAGCCTGCCGGCGGGCGTCCAGCCAAACCTGTCGCCGTTGAGCACGGGGCTGGGCGAGATCTTCTTCTACTCGGTCGCCTTCCGGCACCCGGATGGCAAGGGCCTCCAGATCGTCGACGGCAAGCCGGGCTGGCAGTCCGATGGCAGCTATCTGACGCCAGAAGGCGAACGGCTGACCACCGAACTGGCGAAGGCCGCGTATCTGCGCACGGTGCAGGACTGGATCATCCGACCCCAGATGCGCAACGTGGCCGGCGTCGCGGGGGTCGATTCCAACGGCGGCTACGTCAAGCAATATCTCATCCAGCCGAACCTCAACGCGCTCGCCTCGTACGGCATTTCGATTACCGAATTGGCGAGTGCGATGGAGCGCGCCAACCTGTCCGCAGGGTCCAACTACGTCCGCCGGGCCGGCGAAAGCTTTCTGGTGCGCGCCGACGCGCGGCTGAAGTCGATCGAGGACCTGCAGGAAGCGGTGGTCGCGACCCGGGGCGGCGTGCCGGTGCGGGTCAAGGATGTCGGCGTTGTCGAAATCGGCGGTGCGGTTCGTACCGGTTCGGGCAGCCGCATGGGTTCGGAGGCCGTCATTTCGACGGTGTTGATGCTGGTCGGCGAGAACAGCCGGATCGTCGCCAACAGCGCGGCGGAGAAGCTCACCGCGATCAATCGGGCGCTGCCGCCCGACGTCTTCGCGGAACCCGTCTACAATCGCTCGAAACTGGTCAACGCCACGATCGCGACAGTCGAGAAGAATCTGACCGAGGGCGCGCTGCTCGTCATCGTCGTGCTGTTCCTGCTGCTCGGCAACATTCGCGCCGCGCTCATCACCGCGGCCGTGATCCCGATCACCATGCTGATGACGGCCGCGGGAATGAACGCGCTAAAGGTGTCCGGCAATCTGATGAGCCTCGGCGCGCTCGACTTCGGCCTGATCGTCGACGGCGCGGTCATCATCGTCGAGAACGCGCTCAGGCGGCTTGCCGAACGGCAGGAGCATGAAGGACGCCTCCTGACGCGTGAGGAGCGGATGGAGGAGACGACGCTGGCCGCGCAGGAGATGATCCGGCCGACCGTTTACGGCCAGCTCATCATCTTCCTCGTGTTCGTGCCGCTGCTGACCTTCCAGGGCGTCGAGGGCAAGACCTTCGCTCCGATGGCGATCACGCTGATGGTTGCGCTCGCGTCCGCGTTCGTACTGTCGCTTACGTTCATCCCGGCGATGATCGCCATCGTCATCAAGGGGCGGGTGAGTGAAACCGAGGTCAAGCCGATCCGCTGGTTCAAGGAGAAGTACGCGCCGGCGTTGACCAGGGCGGTCGCGCGGCCGATGCCGTTCATCCTGGCCGGCGGCGGCGTGTTTGCGGCCGCGGTGCTGTCGTTCGGGCTGCTCGGCGAGGAGTTCATGCCGCAGTTGGACGAGAAGGACATCACGGTCACAAACTTTCGGGTGCCGTCCGCTTCGATCGACCAGTCGACACGGATGCAGCTCCTGATCGAAGACGCACTGAAGACGTTGCCCGAGGTTGCCTTGGTCTTTTCCAAGAACGGCAACGCTGATCTCGGCACCGATCCGATGCCCCCGAATGCGTCAGACACTTATGTCATCCCCAAGCCCGAGAACGAGTGGCCGGCCGATGTCCGCAGCAAGGAGGATATCCTCCGTCGTATCGAGGCAAAAATGAAGGCCCTGATCGGCAATCGGACGGAGATCCAGCAGCCGATCCAGATGCGCTTCAACGAACTGATTGCCGGCGTCCGCGCCGATGTCGCGATCAAGCTCTATGGGGACGATCTGGAACAGATGAGCCAGCAGGCCCGCCGGATCGCCGCAGCCATGCGAACGATCCCCGGCGCGGGGGACGTCAGCGCAGAGCAGACCTCCGGCGCCCCAACCTTCGACGTCAAGATCGATCGTCAGGCGGTCGCCCGCTATGACCTCTCGGTCGATGAAGTCGCAAATACCGTGTCTGCAGCGCTGGGTGGTCGCGAAGCGGGGCTGTTGTTTGAGGGTGACCGACGCTTCGACGTGGTCGTTCGCCTGCCCGATGCCCAGCGCGACGATCTGGAGACGCTCGGCGCGATCCCGGTGATGCTGCCTGCCGCCGACGGGCAATCCGCCCGCTCGATCCCGCTAAGAGAGGTGGCGGGGTTCAGCTATACGCAGGGATTGAATCAGATCAGCCGGGAGAACGGCAAGCGCATGGTGATCGTTCAGATCAACGTCCGCGGCCGTGATCTGGGCGGGTTCGTCAAGGAGGCCCAGGCAAAGATGGCGGGGATGGACCTGCCGGCCGGCATGTACACGGGTTGGGGCGGCACCTTCGAAAGCCTCCAGTCGGCGCGCCTAAGATTACTGATCGTCGTGCCAATCTGCTTCCTCGCAATATTCGGGCTCCTGTACATGGCCTTGGGCGGCGTCGTACCGGCGCTGATTGTGTTCAGCGCGGTGCCGATGGCGCTCGCGGGCGGGGTCTTCGCGCTGCTGCTGCGCGGCATCCCGTTCTCGATCACGGCGGCGGTCGGCTTCATCGCCTTGTCGGGGGTGGCCGTGCTCAACGGGCTGGTGATGATGAGCGCGATTGGGAAGTACCGCGAAGACGGTGCGAAGGAGGATGACGCGATCATAGGGGGCGCGATGGAGCGCGTGCGGCCGGTGCTGATGACCGCGCTGGTGGCGTCGCTCGGCTTCGTACCGATGGCGCTTGCGACAGGCACGGGCGCGGAGGTGCAGCGGCCGCTCGCGACCGTTGTCATCGGTGGGCTCATCACCTCGACGGCGCTGACGCTGTTGGTGCTGCCGGCCATTACCGCCTGGGCGTCGCGGCTGATTGCGCGGCGCAACGGTTTGCATGCACCGATAGTATCTCAACAGGGATCGATTGCGTGACCACGAGGCGTCGTGGGTTGCCCGACGCCTCGCATCCACAATGGAGGTAAAAAATTCTGATGGAAACGCGACCGCATTGGCTGCTCAGGATCTACACCGATGAGGCCGCGCTTGCCGGCGATCACCGGGTGTTTGAGCTGGTACTCGAGCGCGCGCGCGCAGCCGGGCTGTTGGGCGCTACCGTCCACAGGGCGCAGGCAGGCTTTGGCCATAGCACGCACCTCCACCGGCGCGGGTTCCTAGACCACAATTACCCGGTGATCGTCGAGATCGTCGATGTTGAAGAGCGGGTTCGCGCCTTCTGGTCGAGTATCGCCGAAACGAGCGGCGTCGGACTGGTGACGCTGGAGAAGCTCGAAGTGTTGCATGGCGGGCGCGCCGATGTCGCTGGCTAATTTCTCAGCACCAGCGCGACCAATTGCAGCCCCTGTAGCGAGCGTAGTCGACGCTGCGGCCACTGGGCGGGGGCTTTCGCAGCGTCCCGAGCGTGTCGCCACGCTGTTCGTCGATGCCTAGCACGGCGCTGGCCAGCATTCGCCGCTGACATGGCTCATGCGTGATCGCGGCCGATTGTCCCGCTCGGTTGACGAGCGCTCGGCCCTTGCCGAGCGGGTGGCATCGTCGTGTGCGCCGGGCATCGAGATGTGCCGGTTCGACGGCGCTAAAGGAGGGAAAGTTACTCTCTACTGGCGAGGATAGGCTCGTGACCGGCGCTTCGCGGCGGACTCGGCTGATCGCGGCTACCGTCGGCCTAGTCCTGCTTGTGCTCGCGGACGTTATCGCGAGGTCTTGCGCCGCAAATTGCCCGCGGTGCGGACTCGAAGTTAACTAAACCCACCGCGCTGCTAGCGCGGTCATGCGGGTCGGCGTCACGAAGCTTCCGCCCAGGCCACCTCTATCGGGCAGAAACCTTGCTCAAGCAGGTTCTCAAGCTGTGCGCCGCCGCCAGGTAGAGCAGCGCCGCTCGTCCAGAATACCGCTGATGAGGACCAGTCAACGCCGTCCGAATACGTCGCGCCCAAAGGGTGTCGTCATCGCACAAGCCAATCCCGTCCTAGACAAGATAGCATACCCCCCTATATTATCTGCCTGAAAAGCGTCGTCTCCAGAACTTGAATGAGAGGGTTTGGCCATGGCCGATCATGTTAGCCGCGAGCGCCCAACCTTGGCCGAGCAGGCCGAGGCGCGCACGACAGCCCCCGCGGCGATAGGCGAGGCCACGCGGGGGCACGAGCACCATGACCATAGCGGTGATGGTCACGACCACGATGACGGACACGATCATGATCATCCGTTCGAATGGCAGGAAGCCATACGCATCGGCATTGTCGCGCTTGCGGCGGCGCTGGTCTGGTTCCGGCTTTGGGAGCCCTTCGCCGCAGTCAGCGTGATCGGCGTCGTCGGGTTGGCTGTCGGCGGTTGGCCGATCGTGAAGGAAGCCTTCGAGAACGTCTTCCAGCGCCGGATGACGATGGAGCTGTCGATGACGATCGCGATCGTCGCAGCCGCGGCGATCGGCGAGTTCTTCACGGCGCTCGTGATCACGTTGTTCGTGCTGGTCGCCGAGGTGCTCGAGGGCATGACTGTCGGGCGCGGCCGCAGGGCCATCCGCGACTTGCTCGAATTTCTCCCGCGCGAGGTCTCGGTCCGGCGAACCGGCGCGATCCGCACCGTTTCGGCCGACGAGCTGAGCATTGGCGAGGTGATCCTGGTCGCGCCGGGCGGGCGCATTCCCGTCGACGGCGCGGTGATGTCGGGTCACTCCTTCGTCGACGAGTCTCGCATCACCGGCGAGTCCATGCCGAGCGAGAAGGTGGCGGGCGCACCCGTCTTCGCCGGGTCAATCAACCAGTCCGGCGCGCTCGAGGTCCGCGCCGAGCGCATCGGCCGAGACACCAGCTACGGCAAGATCATCGAAGCGGTCGAGCGCGCCGAACGCTCGCGCGCGCCGGTGCAGCGCCTCGCCGATCGCATGGCAGGCTATCTGGTCTATTTCGCGCTTGGCTCCGCCGTCTTCACCTATCTCATCACGCGGAACATGACGTCGACGATTTCGGTGATCATCGTCGCGGGCGCCTGCGGTATTGCCGCCGGCACCCCGCTCGCGATCCTCGGCGGCATCGGTCGCGCGGCGCGGCTTGGCGCGATCATCAAGGGTGGGGTCCATCTCGAAACCCTCGGTAAAGTCGACACGGTCGTGCTCGACAAGACCGGAACCCTGACCTTTGGTCGGCCCGAGGTTCAAACCATCGTCCCGACTACCGGATCGAGCCTGGAAGCTGTCTTGGACGCCGCAGCGGCGGCCGAGCTTCGGTCCGAACATCCGCTCGGCAAGGCGATCGTCGCGCACGCCAAGAGCTTGGGTCGTCCGATCGCCGAGCCGGAACATTTTGTCTACACCCCGGGCCGCGGCATCCTGGCGACGGTTGGCGGTGCCACCGTACTCGTCGGTAACTTGCTGTGGATGGCGGAAAAGAAGGTCGCCGTTCCCGGCTCGCTGAACGCTGGCGTCGAAGCGGGATCCGAGGTGTTTGTCGCGCGCGACGGCATGCTGCTTGGCGCTGTCGCCGTCGCCGACACCGTGCGGCCCGAGGCCAAGCGCGCGATCGAAGACCTGAAAGCGCTCAAGATCCGGACCATCCTGTTGACGGGCGATGCACGGCCCGTCGCCCAGGCGGTGGGAGCGCGGTTAGGCATCGCCGAAATCGAAGCGGGACTTCTGCCCGAAGACAAGCTCGATCGCATCGAATCGCTGGTCCGCCAGAAGCGGACGGTGGCGATGGTCGGCGACGGGGTCAACGACGCGCCCGCGCTCGCCGAGGCAAGCGTCGGAATTGCGATGGGGTCGGGGACCGACGTGGCACAGGAAAGCGCCGACGTGGTTCTCCTCGGCAACGATCTGGTGCGCCTCGTCGAGACACTGAAGCTCGCGCGCCGCACGCGCGGGATCATCTGGCAGAATTTTGCCGGGACGATCACGGTCGACTTGGCAGGGATCATCCTCGCATCGGTCGGGTTGCTCAATCCGCTCTTGGCAGCCTTCATTCACGTCGTCTCAGAGCTCGCGTTCATCCTCAATTCGGCTCGGTTGCTGCCACAAGGCGCGAGCCCAGAAGCAACGCGGGCTGGCGAGGCGCATCCTAGCGCGAGCTTTGTGCCTCAAAGTATGGCAGCCGAGTGACTCCTCAGTCTCCCTGCATCGACGAATGCGGCATAGATCGGCGATCCGGCTGGTGTCGCGGCTGTGGCCGCACGGCACCGGAGATACGTGACTGGCGGAAAATGCAGCCTGGTGCGCGCAAAATGGTCATCGGGGATTTGAAACGGCGGCTTCGCCGCTTGGCGGAGCAGGGCAGGACACCCACTCACCAGTCGTCAACCTGAATGGCTTGAAGCGTCACACGCGGCGCAGACCGGTGACCGGCGCACCGTTCTGCCGGAGGCTCCAGAGGCGGATGGCATCGGCCCGGAGCCTTCGTCGCTCGCAGCTAGATTGCGGCGCTGCTGTTAGCCCGGAAAATTGCGTTAAATTGGTAACGACCCCAGCGCGCCTTCGAGCGCCGAGAGGAGGTTTGCGCGATCAAGCTTATCTGGGTCGACCAGGATCGTTGGCATCTGTGTTCTGAGCGCTCCGAGCGACGCCGCCGGGAACGGGCCGCCTTGCTCGTGAAGCAACAACGCCAGTCGGCTGACCTCACCAGTTGTCAGCGACAAGATCTCGGCCACCGCATCGGCCCGGCAGGTTCCGAGCGCGGTAAATTGATCGAACAACGGTTTGTGAAGGCGCGCGTCGTAACCACGGCCGATCGAATCGCGGAAGAAGGCGATGAGCTGCTTGAACAGGTCTCGTTCGGCGTTGCTTTCCACGGCGATGAACGATCGGCCAGACAGGATCGGCTGCGCATAGGCGCGCAGGGGCGCGTAGCCGCGTGCCTCAGGATAGGTGCCGATTACCGTCAGGACCAAGAAGGGGCCATCGACGGCCGTGCCGCGGACCGCTGGCGATTGGACGCGATTGGCCACCCTGTACGGCTCGCCGCTTGCTGGATGCACGACGTGGCCATGAAATTCACGCGCATAGACAAGGAGGAACCCCTGCGGCGCGTGGGCCGACGGCCATTGCGGCTCGAGCGCGCGCAACGCAGCATAGATCTGGCGGGAATGGAGCGCAGCACTGTGGGTCCACAGCACGCGGTCGAGCGCGATGCCAGGGGCCGCTTCGATCCGCGCCGCGACCGACCGAAGCCGCGCAAACTGGCGACCAACCGCATTGGCGTCATCAAAGGTCCCGGGAGTCCATTCGGTCAAGCCGCCGACTTCGAGCAACCGGCGCAGCAGCAGCGCCAGCCTTGGGAAGCTCGCGTGTCGGGTCCGATCATCGACAGCGTCCCGCTCCGGCATTTGCGCGAGTTTCTCGGGAGCGGGCCGAATGATCTCGAAATAGCCCAACGGCGTTTCTGCCGGCAGCTGCCGCTCGCGGACCTCCGAGACCCGACTCGTTGCCTGGTCCCGGAAGAAGGGACAGGTCGTCCGGTGCTCGGGACGTTTTTGGCCCGTGAGTCGCCGCAGGTAGTAGGTTTCCGCGTCGGACAGATACGCGGGCGTGAGAATTGGCGGTGCTGCGACCGCGCCGAGACAATCGCACGCAAGCCACTTTTCGCCAAGCCGTGCTTGCTGGACAAGCGTGATCCCAGCCTGCTCTTCTGCGCTGCCGCCAGCCCCGGTGTACCAATGGATCAGCGAATTTTCGAGCAGCGGCGGCAACGGGATGCGCGACCCGCAGCGTCCCTCGCTTCCCTTGTCGATAAGCCACATCGCGTGCCCATCCGGACGGGTCGAGGCGGTTGCCCCAACTTCTGCCCAAGTTGACAGTGCGATCAGGGGCGCGGTCAACTGCCGTCAGCAAGAGGGGGAGATGATGCGACATCTTGTGGTTCCGGCAGTGGTGCTGGCTGCGATGGCGCAGCGCGCATACGCTGGCCATCGGGTTCCAAGGCCCCGATCGGTCGAGGTGATTGCGATGGGTATAGCCGCGCGCGCCGCCGCACCGGCCCCGACGGTATCTCTAGATCCCGCCGCGTCGCCGGATCGCGGCATTCGCGTTCATGATCTTCGCCGGCGTTGGATCGAAGACCAATTGGAAGCAAGCTATCGGGCCGATGGTGTCGGTCCTCAAAGCCAAACCAATGATCCCTTGCGCGACTCTGGCGTGTCGCCGGTATTGGGCGCAGGGCCTACCGCGATCGGGCGAGTATCACCCGTGTCTGCGATTGTGCCCCCACAGTGGATGGCATCGGGGGCCGGGTTCGGGATGCCCCCGCCATTTTTGTCCGGCTGCGGCGGTGCGAGCTACAGCCCGTCGGGACTACTTAGCCTTACCGGCGAAGAGCGTCGCCGCGGTTATTTTGCAATGATGAGCAGCATTGCCTGCGAGTTTGGCGTTCCGGTCAGCTTGTTCGACGCGCTGATCATCCGAGAAAGCCAGTACCAGCCCGAAGTCTATTCGCCCAAACTCGCCTATGGTCTGACCCAACTCATGCCGGACACCGCACGCGCGCTGGGCGTGAACCGCTATGATCCGGTCGAAAATCTTCGTGGGGGCGCCCGCTATCTGCGATCTCAGCTCGATCGGTTTGGCCAGTACCATTTGGCGCTCGCCGCTTACAACGCTGGGCCGGGGCGCGTCCGCGGCGGGCAAATTCCCGACATTCCCGAGACCCAGGCATACGTCAGTAACGTGATTGCTAACTGGTCGCGGCTGAATGGGTGGTCCGCTGCTCCATTCGGGCTGAACTCCGCGCACGCCGCCAGCGTCGGGGCCGATCCGGATGCCCGGCGTCGCCGACAGGTTTTGCTCGCCATTTTTTGAGGAGGTCTCGTCTGAACGCCGTATTTAGAAGCGTCAGTCGGACGCCTATCGGGGCAGTTCGGATCATGGCGCACTGAAGTGATTTGAACACTTTTCGGCCTGACCGCACGGTGGAAATCAGCTGAAGATATTAAAATCGCCTAGCATCGCTCTACGGTTTGTGACGGCGTTGATTTCGTGAACGATTCGCTTGGTCACTGCGCGTTCGAGGGGCCCGGCCCATTCAGGCCGGACTTCGGTTCCGTCGAGGTCGGTCACGTCATCGAGGGCTGCGATCAGGCTGGCTGGGAGGTGACGAAACAGCGCACAAAGCATGGAGATCAGGGTGCGATATCGATCTGAGTAGCGGATATTCTCGTCGCGCAGGGTTTCGACACAGAAGACTGCGTCGAGTAGCTCGACATCGAGTGCCCTCAGGATCGCTTGTAGCTCATTGATCTGCATTGCCGAGCGCTTTGACGGGTCGCGATGGAGCAGAAGGCCAATCCGAGACTTTCCAATGCCAGAATGCAAGGCGAGTGAGCGAATCCCGACACGGTCGTGATCCATGATCGCAAGGATATGCGCCGCATAGTCACGTCCCGTCGCTGGCGGGTCCTCAGGTCGGTGAAATGCATGGGCACTCGCTCGCTCCTCCGCCATCTTCCTTCCCCCCGAGCCATAACCGATCGAGGATGCATCTTCAGGCGCGATAAGCAAATCGCTGATGTCGTTTGGGAAACTAGAGTGACGGTATCGATTGAGCGCATGAAGCGCGACGAGCGCCCGTGAGCGGCGCGCCACCGAAGGCCGTCAGCCGACGCAATGAACCACCGAAACGATTTTAACTCCCAGACGCGTTGCGCGAATCCCGCCAACGGGCTGTCAACAAGCCGCAAAGTGCGGCGGGTGCCCGGCAAGACGTGCCGGTGATCGTGTCAAAAACTGGCGAATCGCAATGTCGGGTTCGGCGCAGCGCGCAACCGAGCGTCGACCGGTGCATGTGTGTTGAACGGCCGTGGGAACAGTTTGATGATCGGTTCACGTGTTTCGATCGCGCATGTCGCCATCAGGACCTGGCTACGCGACGGCGGTGTCCGGCCCGGCGAGGCGATCAACGTCAAGGACACGGCCGACGCGTTGCGTTTGAGCGTAACGCCCATTCGCGAAGCGCTTGAACGGCTCGTCGGCGAGCGTCTGGTCATCCCGGCGCGTGACCGGTCTGGCTTCATAATGCCCCGTCACAGCCCCCGGGATCTTGCCGAAATGATTGATCTGCACGCGGTCCTTGTCGATGGCGCGGTCACCAGATCGCAAGGGAAAACGATTATGTCCCTGGCTATCGGGCCGGGCGACGAGCGCACGGCCACGGAAGCCTTTTTCGACGCGCTGTTCCTATCGGCAGGGGGTTCGATGCTCGCCGATGCCGGGTCTCGTCTTGCTCACCAGCTGGCGCCGTTCCGTTTAGTCGAGCCTTCCGTCTTGCGGAGCGACGCGAGCGAGCTGGCAGAACTTGCAAAGGCGGCATCCGGCCAGCGGCCCCGCGCGGCATTCAAGGCATATCATCGGCGGCGCGCGTCGCGGGCCGTCGAGATCGTCCAGGCGCGCGAAGACTTTCCACCGAATGGCGCTATGCTTGGTCGCCTGCATATGGCCCAGAAATAGCTCGAATATACGGGCGAGACGAGGTTTCCTGCGAAATGCCGCAACGTCGCGGTGTATGTCATGGAGGCATAAAATGCGTATCTTGCTCAAACTGATCGATCTCGGCCGCGCATCACGCGTGACGCGCTCGGGCTTTATCGGGCTCGTCAGCGAGCCGGGCAATCCGGCTCAGCGCTACAACCCGTGACCGGGAGGGAGCGGCGGGCAGCCGCCGCTCCCCTTTCGATATGCTGGTCACTAGATCCAGTTTGGCGGTCGCAGCGCTCGATCGCGACCTCGTGATATTCGACTTCAGAGCCGATCGGTATTTTGGCTTGCCCGGCGCGCTTGCCTCCGACGTTCGGCATAGCGAGGGCATTACCGGCTCGCTCTCGCCTGAGGCATGGGCGGTTTTGTTGGAGGCGGGTTTCTTGATTGATGCGGACCACGCACCGCCCATATTGGCCGGAACGGTCGACGCCGTCCTCGGTCGGCCCAAAGCCCCACCGCACTTACGAATCACGGATTGGTTGGCCTTCGTTATAGCGGCTGTGCGAACGCACTGCCGGTTGAGACGTGGCCGCGCTGCCCGGACATACAGGACGGGACGGCTGTCGGGTGCGGCACGGCTGCCCGATCTCGCGGTGGAACTGAGCCGCATCGACGTCATGATGCTATGGCTGCCTGTTTCGTTTCGGTGTCTGCCTAAGAGCCTGAGAGCCGCGCTCTATTTGCGCAGCAAGGGTCATGAGGTCGATCTCGTCTTCGGGGTGAGAAGCTATCCCTTCGAGGCTCATTGTTGGCTTGAGCAGGGAGGCATTCTTCTCAACGACGATCCCGAGCACGTCCGCAGCTATACGCCAATCGTCATCGGGCAGCCATGAAGGACGACCTGCTGATCGTATCGTGGAACCGGCAGAATGCTGTCGCGCACCAACTCGCATCATGTGCGATAGCAAGGCTCGGAGGCTTGCTCCGCGTTGAGGAAGCTGGCTCAGACCTTTGCGTCGCAGTGTCCGAAACAGCGGTCGCTAAGTTTCGATATCACCGGTTCTCCCTGATGATATTCGGAGAGTTGAGGGACGCCGAAGGCGTTCTGCTGCGGCGGATCGACCTGCGGAGTGGCGCCCAGGCAAGCGAGGCCGAAATCGCGTCCGAGATCGTAGCGCGCTACTGGGGGCGTTATGCGTTGATCACGCTCGGAAGCGAAGCGGTCAACTTCCTCGTCGATCCCAGCGGACAGGTACAGGCGCACCGGCTCTCGCACAACGGCGTGTCGATGGTCGGGACCAGGTTGGACCGTCGCCACTGTGCGATGCTGAAGAAAAGTATCACGCTTGATCCCGAGGCAATCGCGCGCGTTCTCGTCACCCCGCCGATCGCAGTCTATGAATCCCAAATCGAGGGCGTCGAGCCAGTCATTCCCGGAAGGCTGGTCGTGCTGGCTGGCAATCAAAATCCAAAAACAATCTGGAGCCCTGGCCTCATCGCGCGTTCACAGCGGACGCCCGACAAGCGACGACTTCGCCGGGTCGTCGCAGCCAGCTGCGCTGCGGCTGTCGACGAGACGACGGCGATCTTGCTGTCGGGCGGTCTCGATTCCTCGATCGTGCTTGGTTCGTTGGACGCGCGGCAGCGGCCAAAAGTTGCGGTCAATTTCGTGACGCGAGCCGAGGAGGGGGACGAGCGTGCGTATGCGCGGGCCGTAGCAGCGGTTAACGGCGTGACGTTGCGTGAGGTGCAGCCCGATGCCCATGCGGATTTGCGGCGACTTGCCGACGTGACCCCGGGACCCCGACCGTTCATCTTCGGCCTCGACAGTTCGTTCGAGGACGCCACCGGTTCGATATGTCGGGACGTCGGTGCCACACGTCTCATCACCGGGCAGGGGGGCGATGCTATCTTTTTTCAGCCAGCCACGTCGGTTACGCTGCTCGACCGTATCCAGTGCACCGGCTTGCGCGCGCTACGACCGTCGAGCCTCGCCGACGAAGCGCACCGTGATCAGACGTCGGTGTGGGCGCTGCTGGCGTCCGCGGCTCGAGGGCTGTTTCGCGAGACTTGGAGAAGTCGCCGGCGGTTTGCCGACCACCTTCTCGCTTCCGATTTGAGAGGTCGGCTCGGGGGAGTGGATCGTCTTCATCCATGGCTCGACGATACCGATAGCCTCTCCGCAGCAAAACGAATCCACCTCGTGCTGCTCGCCGACAGCCAACTCTTTATGACGCGACGTGCGCTCGGACATGCGATCGAGCAACGTCATCCGCTGCTGAGCCAGCCGATAGTCGAGGAACTTATTGCCCTTCCGGTCTCCAGCCTCGTCTACGGGCCCATGGATCGCGCGTTCGCAAGATCCACCTTCGCAGATCGTCTGCCGCCAGTCGTTCGTGATCGGCGCTCGAAGGGCGCCGCAGCGAACCATTACAGCCGCGCAGTGGCGGCCAATCTGCCGTTCCTGCGAGACTTTTTGCTCGGGGGTGCACTGGAGAGCGCGGGTGTCGTGGACCGAGTTGCGATGGAGCAGGCTCTCACGTCCGAGAGCCTTTTCTACAGCAATGACTACACTGCCCTTATCATCCATGTCGCGTGCGAGGCCTGGGCCCGTTACTGGACGTCGGCGGGCGACTCATTCCCATATGCGTCTTTTGAGCCGCCGCGGTCATGCGCATCAGGCGGGGACGACAGGCGCTTGTCGAGGAACGAGAACAGTTTTTCGTAATAGTCCCGTATATTGGCCGGGCTCAGAAGGTCGTGGCCCTCGCCCCAATAGCGTACGAGCGTCACATCGCGTGCCAAGCGCGTGAGTGCGAGGAAGGATCGCTCGGCGGACTCCACAGAGACAAAGTCTTGGTCACCGCCGACCAGCAGGAGAGGGGATCGAATCCTGTCCAGTGCATAAAAGGGACTGGCGTTCGTATATCCGCGGGGATCCTGCCAAGGTGCGACGCCCATCTCACCTTGCCCTGCTTCTGGCCAGCCGATGCCCATCGCGAGGGGTAGTCCCGATTCAAGCCTCGTACGATCATGTCCAGCAAGTGATCCATAGGCCGCGCCCATGTCAGCGGGCGCGTTCTCGGCAACAAAAGCGCGATAGCGTGACGTTCGGGTAGCGATCGCCAGCGCGCCATAGCCGCCGAAGCTATGGCCGATAATCGCCACTCGGTTGGCGTCGACGGCGCCGGTGATCTCGGCCGCTTCGACGACGTGGGCCAAGTCGACGGTCAATGCTCCGAACGGGTCTTTCTGCTTGCGAGAGAAGGGCAGGCTGGGAAGGAGGACGGCGTAGCCGTGGCCAACCAGAATCGATGCATTTTGGTTGGCCTGGAATGAGGAACGCATCAGGCCGATGGAGGGTCGATCATCCCTAAGCTGCCCCGGGTAGATGGTGACAACCAAGGGCGGAGGCGAGGTGCCGGCCGGCCGATTTGGCAGCAGCAGCCAGTGGCGATGTTTCTTTCCGTCCGACATCACTGCTTCAACTTGCACGACCCGAGGCATTTGCCTCGCGGCAAGATGTTCGTTCAGCGTCGCGAGCTTCAGCGGCGTATGACGCGGCCTAAGCAGCCATAATGTCGCCGCGCCTCGCTCGTCTCGCGTTCTCAGCACGGCGTGATCAACGTGAGCCGCCAATAGGTCTGCGCCGAGCGGTGACGGCATGGCGGGCGAAAGACCGCCGTTGCGTTGAAGAACCGCGACCCTGGCCGTCTCGCCGTTTTGCATGAGAAGCGGTATGTCGCGGTCCGGCGGGTTCATGATCGCGCGTATGCCCAAATAGCCCCCGCCCCATGGCAGGCCGCCGACAGCCATCACATCGCGCGCAACGCGGCGAGGTCGACGACCGTTAAGGGGAGTTCGCCATAAGCTGCTCCCAATCTTGAGGGTCACCGCCCGAGAGTCGCTCGCCACCAGTTGGCCGCTAGGAAGGTCTTCGATCGCGAGTCCACCGCCATGGACGCGGGCGGCTCGCCACCTCGCTGTTTTTCCCGCGCCGACGCCTTCGGCGAGGAGGCGTTCACCCGACCAACGCGCCTTTATGTTGGCTAGCGTCCAGCCGGAAGTAACCTGCGGCTCGATCGGGCCTGGGGTTATCGCAAACCCGAGCGTAGAGAATGAGGCGAAGCGCAGCCGCGGCTTTCGCCACGAACTGCCGTTATCACGCGTTGCGAACAAGAGTCTGGTGCCATTCGGGTTCCACGTTAACAAGCCCGGCATGATGTCGTCGGCGATATGCTTCGGTTGACCACCTGCGTCGAGCGACAGGACGTCGAGCGCGTATCGATTCGCGTTGGTGAAGGCGGTGACCGGTTCCCGGGGATCGATCAGGGACGCGCCTGCGAGGCTCACTAGCGCGAGCCGCTTACTGCCGACGCTGAGGTCGACGACCGGCCCTTGATAGATGCGCCTCGAACGACCGTCTCGAACGTCGACGATCTGCACCTCCCGGTCGTTGCTGTGTCGAGGAACGGGATGGTTTGCCATGACGGTTATACTGCTTGGCCGTATCCCGGTCGCCTGCGCGGCCCAAAGTTCGACGGAATCATCAGTTGCCGCCCCGAGGGCCAGTCCCGCCGGCAGCCTTTGGTGAGTCATTGTCACGATCGCGAGATGGTCATCGTCGATCCATTGCGGCCGCTGATATAGTAGGGGCATGTCGGGCACGACCGGCAGCCACCTCACCGTCCGCGCAAGGATATCAACGACGCCGAGGTCGAGCGTGTGTTGCCTCAGGCGGAATACTGACAGCTTGGTGCCAGAAGGCGAAAAGCCGCCCATCCAGTAGCCGGCTTCGCTTTCCTGCTCGAACAGCGGTTGAAGTGGACGGCTGCCGTCGGCTGGCGCGGCGAGGATCGTGCCGAGGGAGCGTTGTCCCCACGGACCTTCAGCGTAGCTCAAAGCTGAATCGTAACGACGTAACCGTTCGATCAACACCAAGGCGCCATTCTTGGTGAACTCGACCTGGCCGATGTCTTCGAGCGCAAGAAGGTCGTCGACACGGTAGGGTGCGCCAGCGCTGGAAACGGCCCGTATCGGTGTCGGGGAAAGGGCGATGAGGCCTGTGCTCAGGGCGAGCGCCATCGCACGCTTGCAAAGCATGGTTTGATACCTGTGATGAGCGGCGGAGACGCCGCGGCGCTAGAGTTTCATGTTCAGCTGGAGTGCGACGGTTCGTCCGAACGGGTTTGCGTTCGCGCCATCAAAGCCGAGACCGCTGCTCTGATCGACGAAGGGCGGGTTTCGGTCGAAGAGATTTTCGACGATCAAACTTAGGCTCACGCCAGCAAGCCGGCCGTGTTGGGGCGCAAAACCGATCGTCGCATCGGTGGTGAACCAATCTCGGATCGGCCGAGCGGGTCGCGCCGTGTCGTCCGTGTAGCCACCGACATAGCGACCGATAATAGCTGCGGACACCGGCCCGAGCGTGTAGCTGAGCGTTCCATTGGCGCGCAGCGAAGTCGGGAAACCAAGGCGATCGATGCGTTCGAGCGGGCGCGCCGACGGCGTCAACTGCCGACGGTAGGAAAACAGCCATGTTGCGGACAAGCCGAGGTCGAGCTGCCCGGCTCCAACCGGTCGCGCCAGCTGCATGGTCGTATCGAGGCCGCTGACCGTCAGGGTCGAGGTGTTTACGCTCCGGGCATCGACGATCGCTGTATAAGCCGTGTCGGGGAATATGCCGGCGCCTATGGTGCCAGGCAACGCCAGCAGCGCTTTCACGCGCGCCAGGTCGGCCGCGGAAGACGCCGGACTGATCGGTTCGATGAAGCTCGCGACTTCAGGATTGGTCAGCGCGGTCAGAACATCTTGCAGGACGGGCTGACCGATGCGCTGTGAGAAGCGGGTACGGAAAATGTTGGCCTCGATCCTCAGCGACGGGATCGGGGGCGGGGTGAGGATCATGCCGACATTCCAGGTTCGTGCGGTTTCCGGCCGAAGCGACGGATTTCCGCCCGACAGCAGAAGAACCGGTGCGAAAGCACCGGCCGCATTCGGGAGTTGCGTCACCGAGACTCGAAACGGGTCCTTGAGATCGGTGAGCGCGGGCGCGCGAAAGGAAGTGCCCCAGCTGCCGTGAAGCTGCAGCGCCGGCGTCGGCCGCCAGGCGATGCCGATCTTCGGATTCGCGGTTGAGCCGAAATCGGGATAGCGCTCGTAGCGGCCGGCGAGGGACAACCTCAGACCAGGATCGCGCGTGCCGCCATTTTTACCACCCGCAAGAGGCACGTTGAGCTCGGCGAAGGCTGCGGGGATGGTTCGCTCACCCCGCTTAACGATGGCGGGGCTGGGTGCGGAACCGCTGAAAAAATTCTCGCCCGTCCTCCTGAAGCGTTCGCTGCGCACGCTCCCGCCCAGGGCTCCGACGATTTCCATCCCGAAAATCGACAGCAAGGGACCATCGGCCTTTACGCCACCCTCGATGATCGCGGTCTTCCGCACTTGTGCGGAGAAGCCCTGACTGACGAAGTTCAATATTGCCGCGTTGTTGGCGGAACCGCCGCCATAGGGATTGAAATAGCCATCGCGAGCGGCCGAATAGGTGGTTTGCGGGTCGTCAGGGGTCGTTCCTAACGCCTCGTTGAGCAACGAGGCGTTCACCAACCCGGAAAGCCGACTGCTGCTGCGCTCTTGGGCATAAGTCGCATATCCGTCGACCGACCATCTGCCGGTGCGCCATGTTAATGCAGCCGTCGAGCTGAGCGCCTGAACCCTGCCGCGCGTGCGGCTGTTCTCAAGCTCATTTTCGAACGAATAGCCGATGACGCTGAATGGCCCGCCGTCGGTCGAAAGAAAGAAAGGGTTGGCGGCCGTTATGGCGAAGATTGTCGATTGCGGACTGCCGAGGTTGGTGAATGTCCTTGATGCGAAACGACCATCCAGATGAAATTCGACGGCGCCAATCTGCTGATTGAGATAACCGTACACGATGTGTCGATCGCTGAGCGGCGTCAGATCGATCGCTTGTAGAGGAAATGAAAGGTTGGTGCCCGGCCGGAGCTGCGTCACGCTCGAGGCGCCGCCCTTTGGCACTGCGAACGCGGGAATGTAGGCACTGCCAGTCGGATCCAGAGTCAGGATCGTTGCCGGCGACGACAGGAACGTCCGACGGTCGGTCCCGCCAAAGGGCCGGAGATCGCCCGTCGCCGTATAGAAGCGATCGGCTGCGTTCAGCGCATCGTCGTGACCGAATTCGTAAATCAGTCCTACACTTCCGCCACTCCATCTGGTTCCCAGCGCGGCCGAGGCGAGCAAACGATGTTCGCCACTCTGGGTACCGGTCGATCCGCGCACGCGCAGTTCGATGCCTTTGAGATCCTCGCGCATGATCACGTTCACGACCCCGGCAACCGCATCCGAGCCGTAGATCGCGGATGCGCCATCGGTCAGGATTTCGACGCGCTCGACGCCGAGCGTCGGCAAGACGGAAAGGTCGGTGAAATCGCCACGACCCCCCGAACCCGCGACGCGACGTCCGTTGATCAGGGTCAGCGTCGCCTCGCTTCCCAGTCCACGAAGGTTGGGGGCGATCGAGAGCGTGTCGTTCAGTCCCGTGCGGTCGACGCCGGTCAAGGCGACCACTGGACTTCCCGTGCCGCCAAAGTTGGTAGCCTGGCTTGTGATGATCTCGCCCACCGTTGCCTTTGCCGACCGCTGGATCTCCCGGCGCGAGATGCGGGTCACGGGCGACGTGGCACTCGTACCGCGAATATTCGTACCGGTGACGACGATCTCCTGCGACGTGTCAGCGTCAGCAGTTTCCGTCTGTGCCGCTTGCGCCGGTCGCGTGGCCTGGCTGACGCTGTTGCTTCCAATCTGGATGACGACGGTTTTGGGCGTCGGCCGGGAGACAATGAGCGTAGTTCCCGAAAGCAGGCGTGACAAAGCGTCGGGAGCGGTCAGGTTGCCGGTAACGCCGCGTGTGCGTAAGCCGCGAACGGTATCGCCCCGGTACAGCAATTGAAGACCGGTCATTCTAGCATATCGACGTAGTGCAACATCCAAGGAACCGGCCGGGATGTTGAAAGAAAAATAGCGCTCTTGGGCAGCCCATGCGGGCGTAGCAATCGCGGCGATCATCACGAAGCCGGCGGCAATTGTTACCCGACCTTTTCCTGCGCGCATCCAGCCCCCGCCCCGGGCGGGTTTTGACCGCCCTGTTCTTGTCATCACAAGGCAGGAAACGCACGCGAGCTAACCCAACCCTAACGACCAATCATAATATTTCGGATTGCTCAGGATCTCGCTGCTCGCAGTCTGCGATTGGCGGGCGCGCTCCGGCTTGGCGCAAGCGACGCCTTGCCGTTCTTCAGCCATTCCTCGGCAAAGGTTTCACGCTCCCGCACATGTCGAATCAAATCTTTGGTCAGACGCGTGAACGCTCCGACCAGCGTGCGGGCTTCGAGAAACCCGATGTCCGCGCCCAGCTCGGTATCAAGTTCGTTCATTGCGATCATCATGACCGTCATGAGCTTGTTGTCGGCGCAACGAACGGCAAATTCCGGCGCGCCGGTGGCGACCACGGCCATAAGCGCGATCGGATCGCTATCGGTCGCTTCCGCGAAAGCCACGATTCGATCGTAGGTGATGCGCCCCGAGCCCGCCTCGAGATGCTCGTAGGAGCGCACCGGCATATCCATCGCTCGAGCTACCTCGCCCGCTCGCATCCGGCGCATCTTGCGGATGGCGCGCATGGCTGCAGCGATCGAGTCCTGCTCGGAAATGCAACACCTCCGATCCGCGGTGTGGTATCGTCCCCCGCTATGCTGCTGCATAACATTGAATTTCGCAGATGTTTAGCGGTCACTCATCCGTCTTGGAACGAACAACGGCGCCTGGGCCATAGAGTGTATTCGTCGCGGCCGCGAAACCCTCAATATCGTCGGCGGAAAACTCGCCGCTGATGGGATCGTCGCCGAGGCTTTCGCGGGAGAGCCGCAAAGGTCGCGTCGTGTAACGATTGATCTGGCCGACGGCGTCCCTCAGCGGTGTTTCGTGGAACGATAGGTGACCGGACCGCCAAAGGCCCCGTTCGTCCGGTGAAATCCGGGTTGCACGCAGTGGCAGATCCTTGTCGATCGTGATCGACTGGCCCGGGGTCAGCACGCGCCGCTCGCCGTTGGCGAGGTTCACGACCTCGACCGAGCCCTCGTAAAGGACGACGTCGATCGCGTGATCGCGTCGGAAGACATCGAACTTCGTGCCGCGCGCCGTGACTGTTGCGTCATGATCGACCGTCACAACGAACGGCCTGCGTGCGTCGTGCCGGACCTCGAAATAGGCCCGTCCCTTTGTGAGCGACACTTCCCGGTCGCGAGAGGTGAATGCCGTGCTGATGCCGGAGTCCGTATCAAGCTGGACCCGCGTTCCGTCATCCAGGCGGAGCACCGAGCGCTCACCGGCGATCGTCGTGTAATGCTCGGTTGGAGTGGTGACGAGCCCGCCGCTGAAAAACAGCAGTATGGCGGCCGCCGCCGATGCCAGCGCTAGCGCCGGCATCGCAAAGCGGTGCCAAACGGGCCTGCGGCGCGTGTTCTGTGCGCGGTTTATAGCGGCCGCAATATCGGGATCTGAGCTGAGCCTTCCGCTTGAGTCCCAAAACGCTTCAGCGCGTGCATAGGCCTCGGCGTTGTTCGGGTTTCGGCGCCAGCGCGCGAAATCGGCGAGGTCGTGCGTCGAGACGCTGCGCGATTGCAGCCTGGATATCCAAAGGGCCGCCTCATCGTCGGCATTATGCTGGTCGCTTACGCTCATGATTCGCCGTCATCGTCCCAGTTCATCGAGACACATTCTGACCGCCTTGGCGAGTCGCCATTCCACTGTCTTAACCGATATTCGAAGCGCTTGCCCAATCTCGACCTGAGTCATTGGCGAAAATCGCGCGAGAATGAAGACCTCGCGTATATCCGCCGGCAGGTTCAGGATGGCGCGCTTCAGCGAAAGCGTCGCCTCCTGATCGGCGGCCGTGAGCAATCTTGGGCCGAGTGCCTGCTCGTCGAGCGACACTTGGCAATCGATGCCCCGGGCGCGTGCCCGGCGCTGCTCGTCCGTGACGAGGTTCCCTGCGATCCTGATGAGCAAAGCACGGGGATGCCTGTTCCGGCTCTGGCGGTCGTAGCGGCCAAAGCGGATGAAGCTTTCTTGGACGAGGTCGTCGACATCGCACTGGTTTCCCAGCCGGTGCCGCAGCCTTCTACTCAACCACGGCGAGAGCTCGCGATACTGCTCGTCCAAGCTCGCGTCATGGCTGATGACGATTGGATCATCGATGCCCAGACCCTTCACTACCCACCTCCTTCGAGGCGTGGAGCAAAGAGTGACCGCACAGGCGCATGGGCGTCGCGGCCACCATCGATATGGGCCGCCGACGTTTCCGTCCGTCACAAGGGCTTCCACACCCCTTCGACAGCCGGCGCTGCCGATGCGGATGAAGTTGCCCGATGCTGACGCCAGGAGCAAGGGGTCGGGTGTTGGAACCTCTGTGGGAGGTCCGCTATTTGCGACGGCGCCCGCGCCTTTACCCTTGCGAGTCCCAGGCAGACGGCGACGCTGCTATTTCACGGCACCCGACCGCCAAGACGTATCGCAGCGTCCACGACGCCGCAACGCAGGCACGCGGTTATCCGAGACCATCCGTTGGTAAGGAGAACATGATTGGCGCTACGTGCGCTCCGTCTAGCTACTGTGTCTGAAGCGCTGCACATATCCAAGCGCCATCCCTATGGCTTGTGCGCAAATCAAGCCGATGAAGGCAGTTTATCTGCGGCGGGCCGCGCGCTGCCCATGATTGGGAAGCGCGAATGACATTCGGCTTGCGTGCCCCGCGCTCGGTGCGCCAATCAATGGCTACCATGAGCATGCCAACATGATCGATCGAGTCGAAGCTCTGATCCGACGCCTCGCACCGGCCGCGATTTGCGACCAATGTATCGCCGACCGCCTAAACCTCGCCGCGCGGCACCAGGTGACTCATCGCACCCGCGAACTGGCTGGCTTGGCGAGCTTCGAATGCGCCACTGGTCCTTGTTCGCTGTGCGATACCAGTACGACCGCAATCCGCTTTATCGGAAGAAAAAGGCTGGGATTACGCGCGTGACAGGCAGGGGAGTTCGATTCCCGAAGTAGCAATAGGACCCTAACCGTAGGGATCATGTAACCGTGTGCGTCTACAGAGTTCCCACGCGCGACGTTCCGAAAGACGCTGCGTCCAGGGTGGATATTGGCTGAAGTACGAGGACATAGGAAGTGCAGCGGCATCGATCCAGCCGTAGCTGGCGGCACTACTTAAACCCCAAAAGTTTGCAAAAAAGAGTGCTTAAACCCCGAAAGCTTGCTACACTGCTTCCGAGGAGGCTCTGAATGCCCAAAAATTTGCTTGAAGGGTTGCCCGAGGTTTTCCTGTCGACGACCGCGATCTCAGTGGCCGTTTCGCGGGCGGTCAGCAACGGCACCCTGCGCCAAATCGGTTCCAAACTCTACACCTTCAATCTGGTCGACACGCCCGAACGGATCGTTAGCCGCCATTTATGGCAGTTGGTGGCAGCCTACCTTCCCGATGCTCTAATCGCCGACCGCACGGCGATCGAGTTGCGTCCGGCAAGCGACGGATCGATCTTCGTCATTTCGAGCCGCAAGCGCGACATCGAATTGCCCGGCGTCGTCATCCGTTCACGTGCGGGGCCTGGGGCGTTGGAAATCGACCGCCGTTTCGTCGGTGGCCTCTTCCTGTCGTCGCCAGCACGCGCCTACCTCGATAACATGGCTCCCTCGCGACGCCGAAAAGGCGAAGTCAGCCGTACCTTGAACCGCCAGGAGATCGAGGTCCGCGTCGACGACGTTATCCGCCGTAACGGGGCCGAGGCGCTCAATGCCATTCGCGACGAGGCGCGCCGAATCGCGCCGCTCATCGAGCGCGAGCAGGAGTTCGAGACGTTCGACCGGCTGGTCGGCGCCATGCTCGGCACGCGCAAAGATCGACTGACATCCGAACGTGCCCAGGCCCGCCAGTCCGCCAAGCCCTTTGATCCCGAACGGATCGTCCTTTTCGAGCGGCTTCACAGCGAGCTGCACGCCAGCGCGCCGGTCACGCGCATCGCGACCGAGCGCGACGGGGAAGGGCGGGCGACGCTCGCCTTCTTCGAGGCGTATTTCTCCAACTTCATCGAAGGCACCGAGTTCGAGGTCGAAGAGGCGGCCGATATCGTTTTTCGGAACGTGATCCCGCGCGATCGTCCCGAGGATGCTCACGATGTTCTCGGCACCTGGCAGATCGTTTCCGATCCGGTGGAAATGGCGCGAACTCCGCGGGATTACGAGACATTGCTGGCGCTGCTTCGCGACCGTCATGCCTTGTTGATGGCGGCGCGCCCCGACAAGCGACCCGGAAAATTCAAGATTGAAGGCAATCGCGCCGGCCAAACGGTGTTCGTCGCGCCCGAGCAGGTCGAAGGGACACTTGCCCGCGGCTTCGAGTATTACCGAAGTCTCAACTCGCCCTTCGCGCGGGCTGTGTTCATGATGTTCCTCGTCTCGGAGGTTCACCCCTTCACCGACGGCAACGGTCGCATCGCGCGCATCATGATGAACGCCGAACTGGTGTCGGCTGGGGAAGAGCGGATCATCATTCCGACCGTGTTTCGCGGCAATTATCTGTCGGCGCTGAAGGCGATATCGCTCAATTCGCAGCCGCAGCCGATCGTGCGCACGCTCGACTTCGCCCGCAAATGGGTGATGGCCGTCGATTGGGGTGAGCTTGAAGTGACGAGGCGAGTCCTGACTGACCTCCATGCTTTCGTGGACCCGGCCGATGCCGATGAGCGTGGCATCCGCCTTCGTCTTCGTGATGGACTTGCGTCATGATCAGCGCATCGACGACCAATCCGCTGATGCACGCGCTGGAGCAATGCGATGGTTGGAAGCCGACGGTCGAGCGAACCTAAATGATGTAGGCCGTAGAATTGCCGCCGACGTCAAAAATCTGCAAGGCGCTCTTTGCAGGCCGTATCGACAAGGTTTTGTAGGACACCAACACGCTCAATGAGCCAATCGAGTTCGGTTACCGTGATTTGATAGTGCGGCGAATAGCGGGCATCGACATAGGCTCGCCGCACGAGCTCAAAACAGCGTTGCTGGACGCGGGTTTCTCGTGGCCATGCTGCGATCAGGCCAGGGGCTAGGCGTTCGGCCTGCGAACGCAGGAAATTGAGTTTGTGACTTTTCGGACTGTACAGCGTGAGGACCAGCAGAGTGCAGTGATAGAATCGCTCGGCAGCTTGGTGAAGAAGAAATGCGGCCTCCTTCATCATACCTTCGTCCCGTGCTCCCGTCGCCAACTTGAGGAAATTGCCAGCGCTTGGAAGCCATTCATCAGCAAACTGCTGTGCCTCCTCATTCGCAGCCTGCTTCGATAGCGGTTTGGCGCGAACGAACGGGTGATCGGGCGCTTCGTAGAGGGCTATGCCATCACGGACAATGTCGATGAAAAACGGTCTGCCGCGCTTCAGCTGGCGATCGACATCTGCGAGGCTGTGCACGATCAGATTAACGGGGGTGATGACGCTGTCGCCGGCGTCGTGTTCGCGCACCAGCCGGTCTTCCGCCAGGCTCCAATATTCGCCGTCGACCAGCTCGTCATGATTGACGACGACCAGGATGTCGAAATCGGAGAAATAGCGGCCGATCGGATCGGCAACCCAATCCCCGCGCGCATAGGAGCCGAACAGGATGATCTTGAGGATCCGGCCGGCTTTGCGGTGCGGCGCGTTGCGTCCGGCCAGCGCGTCTTCGAATTCCCCGAAGACGATGCGCACCACCTCGCGCAGTTCGGCACGCGCGGCTTCCGGCAAGTGCTCCAAATCACGCCGCATAGAGTCGGTCATCCCACCAAACCGGTTCCGGTAGTGCAAAGCTTATAGCGCGTGCGTCGGGATGACGCGGGTTGATAAGGATGTTTCGCTCGATCCGAGCCGGGATCGAAGGAACGAGGAGCAATGCGCTGCGCTGCTCGTCGTACCAAGCGAGCCCGTAAGCCTTGCAGATCTCTTCGGCTTTGCCGTCCCAGCCGGGATGGTTCGCCGCTTGAAAGACCTCGTAGCTCAGGCCGTTTGGTATCGTTATCCGAACAGAATACTGGTTGGGCGGCATCACGGCGCTGGCATGGACCAGTTTTTCAAGCATCGCCGTCGAGTAGAATTCGCTCGAATAGATGATTGGACTCGCTGCCGTGTTCCATCGACCTGGGAATAATCTAGCCCCCTCAGCGCTGTAGATCGGGAAGGCTCCGTCCGGATCACCGATGCGATAAGAGGTCAGGACGCGATCGGTCGTCTGACCCGTCACGCCGCGCCGCCATAGGCCGCCCGACCGAGCACATTGATAACAGCGTCTGCCCCCGGTCCCGTCGCCAAAGCGACATCGAGGGGCGATTGTCCATCGAGCATCGCATGGCCGCGGGACATGAACTCGCGCGCCTTGACGGGATCCCTATAGATTTCCAGAGCGAAGCTCATCACTTTGGCGAGGCGCGCAAGCCGGTCCCCTTCTTCGCTCGTCAGGCGGCTTGTCTTATTGCGGCGGTCAAGGGTAGCCCGGGGAATAAGGCGATATTTGAACGCATTGTCGTCAGGCGCCACCACCGAGGCCAGTCTGTTCACCGCGCTAACTGGCAATCCGTCTAGGATCTTGCGCGCAAGAGCCAACCGAGATTCCGCGGGGCCGCGGGGCAGTCCGAGCAATCCCTCTACAGAAGCAAGTTGCGAGGCCATCGTGCTATTCTCCAAGTGAAGCGAATATATGTCTCAGCTGGGAATAGCGCAAGTGTGGTTAGGTCCCTGGTCGATAGCCCTAGCCAGTCGTCAGCGCGGCGGGTTGGGGAATCACAATGTGTACTGGCAGCCCTCGAAGGCGCGCCTGCGAGTCGCAGAATCAAGTTTGAGCGCTCCGCTCGGTGTGCGCCGGACAGCGTGTCCCGGGTCGTCGTCACCGCGTCCCGCAATGGGCTGCCTCCTGTCCCTGTTCTCCGGACGGCGCGGCTCAAAAGCGGCTCTCAAGGCCGGCACAATCAGTGATTTGCGCCATCTTCGTTTGAATCCGTTGCGACCTTAAGATCCCCGAAACACCCTCTTCATGGATGCGGCTCGCGCATCCCGCAGAAGGGGAAAGGAAATGCAGTCGATCCTGAAACAGGGCGCGCGCGCGGAGCTGGCGGTCCTCGCCTTTTTCGCCGCCGCGTTCATCCTCCTGTTCTTCGCCGGCCCGGCCTTCGCCGGCGCCGACACGACGTTCAACACGGCTTTGACGAAGTTCACGAACTTCCTCGAGGGCTCGGGCGGCAAAATCATCACCGTGCTCAGCCTCGCGGGTGGCATCGTCGCACTCGCTTCCGGCCGCTTCTCGCTGAGCCAGGTCGCGATCCCGGTCGGCGTCGGCGTGGGCGCCGGCACCGGCATTCCGATTGTCACCTCGACGGTGACCGCGACGATCTGATCGGTCCGACGCCCGGCGGCGTTTAGCGGCGCGGTCGGGCTCCAGGAGGGGGTGGCGCATGGCCCAGGACAAGTTTGTCATACCGTCTCATCTCGATGACCCCGAACTGATCGGGCTTTGGACGCTCGACGAGTTCCTCGCGATGATCATTCCCTTCGTGTGGGGGATCCTGTCTCAGCATATTCTCATCGGCATGTTGGTGTCGTTTCTCGGCTGGTGGGGGCTCAAAAAGGCGAAGGCGGGTCGGGCGACATCCTGGCTGTTCCACATGGCCTATTGGCATCTGCCGGCCGGCTTCACCGGCCTCAAGGCCACGCCACCCTCGTACCTCCGGCTGATGGCAGGCTGACATGGATCTCGCCTATCAACATTCCTACGGCCAGCGCCTGCTGAAACAGCGCAACATGCTGGCGATCGCGACGCTGGCGCTCGCCGGGCTCGTGGTCGTCCTGTTCCTCGTCTCGACGTCGCGCAATCGCGAGATCGTCCTTCAGCCGGTGCTGTCGTCGCCAGTGACGATCAGCAGCGCGGGCGTCAGCCGGGACTATCTGGAGATGGTGACGCGCGACGCGGCGGTGCTGACGCTCGACCGCAGCCCGCAGAATCTCGATTACTGGATGAAGGAGGTGCTGCGCATCACCAGCCCCAAGGCCCAGGGGCGGCTCAAGGGCGATCTGCTCAAGATCATCGACGAGCAGCGTGGCTCGAGCATCGCACAATTCTTCACGATCCAGTCGATGAAGATCGACCCCGAGCAGCTCGTGTCCGAGGTGACCGGCGAGCTTCACACTATCGTCGGCGAGAAGGTAATCTCGAACGAGGTTCGGACCTTCCGCTACACCTGGGAATATTCCGGCCTGTCCCTGAAGCTCGTCGGCTTCGGCATGGTGCAGGCCGCGCACCCGGAAAGGGACCAATGATGTCGGCCTATGCAATCGGCAGTGCCGCCATCGGCACGGTCTTCTTGTCGCGCACCTGGTGCCATCTGAGCCGGCTGATCGGCGCGGTCCTCATCGGCATTGCGATGATGGTGCTGGCGCCGCCGGTCTGGGCCGACCAGACGATCATGGCGGCAGACAGCGCGACCGTCGACTGCAGCGCCTCGGCGAAGGATCTGACCCGGATCAGCCTGGTGCAGGACGAGTTCGCCAGCGTCTCCAAGATCTCGACCGGCAACCCGCAGGATGATTTCTCGGTCGTCAACGAACCGGTTCGCGGCGACATCTATCTTTCTGTGCCTGACGGGTTTGGCCGCCGCGCGCTCTCGTTCTTCGCGACCAGCAAGCGCGGCTATGTCTACAAATTCGTCTGCAAGGTCGTCGGGGAAGACGCCGCGCAGGTCTTCGTCTCCAATCCGGCGATCGCCAAGGAAGGCGAGGGTGCGGCCCCGGCGGTGGCGCGGACCCCGCAGGACGAGGCGGTCGCGCTTGTCCAGGCGATGTATTCGAACAGCGTCGTCGACGGCTACGAGATGCGCCAGCGCGCGCTCCGGCCGGTCATGGTCGGCGCGCTCAAGGTCCAGATGATTGCCGAGTATCGCGGGGCCGCGCTCGCCGGGCGCGTGCTGCGGATCGAGAACACGGGGCGCGATCCCATTGCGCTGACCGAAGCGACGGTCGCGCCGGCGAGCGCGCTTGCGGTCTCGATCGCCGAGCCGAAGCTGGCCCCCGGCCAGGTGACGACCGCCTACCTCGTCACGAGACAAGGAAACTGACCGATGGCACTTCGCGATCTCTTCTCGCGCAGGCGCAAGCCGCTCGATACCGACGAGGCCGGCATCTCGCCGATCGCGCCCGAGCTCGACGGCAACGAGGCGATCCGCCGCAAGCAGATGATGCTGCTCGGCGGGGTCGCCGGCGCCGGTCTACTCGTTTCGTCCTTCTGGATCTTCGGCGGCGACGCCGATCCGAGCAAGACAACCAAGGAGGGCGCGGACCGCGTCACCGTCTCGACGAACGACCTCGTCAACCGCAACCTCTCCGACCAGGAATGGATGGCGCTGTCGGAAAACCGCTTCCAGTCGACCGAGAATCAGCTGCGGTCGATAAACGGCCAGCAGCAGCGGGTCGACCAGCTCGCCCAGCAGATCGAGGCGCTGCGTGGCCAGAACCAAGCGATGGCCGAGGACGGCCGTCGGGTACTTGGCGCCTATCAGGCCGAAAACGAGGATCTCCGGCGCCAGATCAACACGCGCGCCGCCGCGCCGCCCGCGCCGGGACCGACCGCCATGTACGGCCCCGGCGGCGCGCCGCTTTATCAGCGGCCGGACGGCACGGGTGCGCCCGGCGCGGCGGCCAGCGCGATGGCGCGACCGAGCGAGGTCAAGCTCGTCTCCTTCGCGGCCGGCGCGGGCGGCACGGCCACGCGGGTCGAGCGCGGCAACACCGTCTTTACCGACAGCCTCAATTACCTGCCGCCCAACAGTTTCGCCTCGGCCAAGGTGATCGTCGGCGTCGATGCGAGCGCCGGCGTCAACAGCCAGGCCGACCCGCTCCCCGTCGTGCTGCGCGTCACCGGCCCGGCGCGCTCGGTGTTCCAGAACGGCCGCCTGCTCACCACCAAGATCGAAGGCTGCCTCGTCAACGGTGCGGCGCGCGGTGATCTCTCGAGCGAGAAGGTCTACGTCAAGCTCCAGAAGATGACCTGCCCGCAGCCGGGCGGCCGCTACGCGGTGTCCGAGGTCAAGGGCTTCATCGCCTTTGGCGGCAAGACCGGGGTGAGGGGGCACGTCGTCAGCCGCGAGGGCTCGCTCGTCACCCAGGCCTTTCTAGCGGGCCTCGCAGGCGGGTTCGGGCGCGGCTTTTCCGCCAACACCGACGCGATCTTCTCGGGCACCAACATCACGACCAACGGCCGGCGCGCCCAGCTTTCCGCCGGCGACATCGTCCAGGGCGGCATCGGCAATGGCGTGAGCCAGGCGAGCGACACGGTGTCGCGCTACCTCATCGAGCGCGCCGAGCAATATCAGCCGGTCATCGAGATGCCGACCGGCATCGACGTCGAAATCGTCTTTCTGGAGGGGGTTTATGTCCGCAACTGATCGTCCGCGCCCGAAATTTGCGCTGCTGCGCTCGTCGCGCTTCGTCATTGGCGCAGCGGCGCTGACCGGCGTCGGGATCGCGCTCGCCGCGGCCGCCGCCGCGCCCGAGGACGCGCGTGTTACCGCGCTGCTGAAGGTGCGTTTGCCCAAGACGCAGCTCAGCCATGTCGATTGCTCTAAGGTTGCCGGGCTCTGCGAAGTGACGGCGGGATCGAACCTGTTCTATGTCGATAGCGGCGGCCGCTATCTGGTCATCGGCCGCGTGTACGACATGGAGACGCGCCAGGATCTTACCGCGGCGCGGCTGCTCGAAATCAACCCCGACATGCTGGTCGGCGGCGCCGCCCGCGCCAACGCCGCCGCGGCGGGCGGTGAGGAGGAGGGCGCCGCGACCCCGCCGCGCGGGCAACGCGCCGCGCTTCCTCCGCCGACGCCGCGGACGCTGTCGCTCACCGGCCTGCCCAAGGACGGCGCGATCGTGTGGGGCAACCCCGCCGGGCGGACCGTCACCGTCTTCACCGACTTTCGCTGCGGCTACTGCCGCGCACTGACCTCGGTCCTGCAGAGCCTTAACGTCCGGGTCGTCGAGCGGCCGATCTCGGTACTCGGCAGCCGCGACCTCGCCGATCGGGTTTATTGCGCGCGAAATCGTGAGCGCGCCCTGCACGCGGCCTACGCCGACGAGCCGATCGGCGCGGTCGCTGCGTGCGACACGTCGGGTCTCGATGCCAACGAGAAGTTCGCGCGTGCGCATGGTCTGAGCGGGACGCCGGTCATCGTTCGCGATGACGGCGCCATGCTCGAGGGCTTCCGGCCGAAGGAGTTTCTCGACGCCTGGCTCCGGGAGAGCCGGTCGTGAGCGCGGCGAGGTTGATCGGGGGAGGGCGCGGCGGATGGCCGGTCGCGGTGTCGGCGACGGCGCTGCTCGCGCTGGGCGGGTGCGCGACCTTTGGCGGCAACGTCCGCGGCAGCTTTTCCTGCAACGCGCCGGACGGGATCTGCGCGCCGACTTCGCAGATCGACGATCGAGCGCTGGCGATGATCACCGGCGAGGCGCCGGCGGCCGCGACGCCGGCCGGACCTTATTCCGCGCCACCGGCCGCCCCCGGCGTGATGCGCACCGCGGCGACCCCGCTCGACCGCTCGCAGGACAAGGTGTTGCGCATCGTTTTTCCGGCCTATGTCGACGATCGCGGGCGGCTGCACGAAGCGAGTGCGATCCGCGCGGTCGTCGAAACCGGGCGATGGCGGCAGGCGGTCGCGGCTGCTGCCCCAGTCGCGGGCCCGCTAGCCGCCGTGCCTGGTTCGGCCGGCGCCAGTCTCGCCGAAGCGGTCGATCGCGCCGATCCGCCGCTCGCGGCCAACGCCGATCCCGAGATGCCCTCACACGAGGCGGTCGCCGCGGCGCGGGCAAAGCTCGATCCGATCGCGGCGATCAAGGCCGACGTGGCGACGCGCGTCGCGACCCGTCCTTCGCGCCAACGGTCGCGAGGGTCTTCCGCCCCGACGCGCGCGGCGGCCCCGTCGGCCCGCCCGGTCGCCCGACCTCCCGCCGGCCCCGAGGCGCAACAGCTCACCGCGCGGGAGGCGTCGCCCCCCACCGCCCGCCCGGTGGTGCGCGCTAGCAACTTCCCTGCCGCCGTGACGGAGGAGCGGTGATGGCTGGCAAGGGCTCTGCGCGGCTCGACGGGTTGTTCGAGGGGATGTTCGGCGACGGGCGGCGCCCCGATTCCTCCCGGCCCGATCTCGGCGTTCCGATGCTTGCGCACTGGCTGCCCTACCGCAGCTACGACGCCAGGAACGGGATTTTTTACAACAGCGCTTCGCGCGGATTCGTCGTTGAGGCGGCGCCGCCGACGAGCGGACCGGCGAGATCCTGACGCAATTCCTCTCCGAGGGCATTCCCTCGCCGTCGTGCCTGCAGGTCCACCAGTGGATGAGTCCGCGCGTCGGCGAACGCCTTTCCGAATGGTATCTGCCCCGCTATGCCGCGCGCGGCGTCTACGAGCGGATGGCCAAGCACCGCACCGATTTCCTGACCGGGGGCGTCTGGAAGTCGCTCAGCGCCGACGCCCCGTTCTCGCTCCGCAACCACCGCGTCGCGATCTCCTTCTCGACGCCCGAGACGGCGAGCCTGTCGACCGAGGAGATCATCGCGGTCCAGGAGGGGCTGATCTCGGTGCTGGCGTCGGTCAACGTCGCCGCGCGGCTGATGGACCCCGTCGCGCTGATCGGGTGGATCGACGACATCACCTCGCCGACGACCGCCGCTGGCGACGATGCGGTCAGCTACAGTCCACTCGATCCGATCGCCGATCAGGCCGTTCGGCGCGATATCGAGCTGCGGGTCGAGCCCGACAGGATGCTGCTGCGCACCGAGCGGTTCCGGCCGACCGGCCGGGATGTCGATGGTGCGCCCGAGATCGGGGAAATCTTTCCGGATGTTTTCGATGTCCGCAGCTTTTCGGTCCGCAATCTGCCCGCGCGCTGGGCGCCCTGGGACGTGGCCCGGCTGATCGGCGACATGTTCACCGACAAGCTCAGGATGCCGTGCCCGGTTGCGACCAACCTGTGCCTCGAGTTTCCTGACGTCGAGCGCGCCGCGGGCAAGGCCAGCTTCAAGTTCATGCGCACGACGAGCCTCGCCGATTCGAAGTCGGCGCGCTTCCTGCCACAGCTCAAGGACCAGTCGCGCGAATGGCAGTTCGTGCAGGACGAGTTGCGCCAGGGCCGCAAGCTCGTGCGCGTGTTCTACAGCCTGACCTCCTTTTCGCCCAACGGGCGGGGCGACGCCAACGAGCGGGTGCTGAAGTCGGTTTATCGGGCGGCCGGGTGGGATCTTCACGACGACCGCTACCTCCAGATCATGGGTCTGCTCACCGCGATGCCCATGACGATGGCGAACGGCCTGTCCAAGGATCTCGAGCGCATGAAGCGGATGCGCACGATGTTGACGACGACCGCCGCCAACCTCGCGCCGCTGCAGGGCGAGTATCTCGGCGGCGCGACGCCCCATCTGCTGTTCATTGGCCGGCGGGGGCAGCCCTTCTTCTGGTCGCCATTCGAAAACGCCGCCGGCAACCACAACGTCGCCTTCTTCGGCAAGTCCGGCTCGGGCAAGTCGGTCGCGCTCCAGGAGTTGTGCGCGAGCCTGTGTGGTGCCGGCGCCCGGGTGGTTGTGATCGATGACGGACGCTCGTTCGAGCACTCGGCCAAGCTCCAGGGCGGCGCCTTCGTCGAATTCACGATGAGCTCGGGCTTCTGCCTCAACCCGTTCTCGATGGTCGATGCAGCCCAGGCCGCGGACGACGAGGATTATCTGCTCGACTGCCTGTCGATGCTGAAGGCGATCGTCAACCAGATGGCGCGGCACATCGACCGGCTCAACGACACCGAGCGCGGGCTGATCGATGGGGCGGTCAATGCAGTCTGGGAAGAGCGAGGGACGGCGGGCTCGATCGACGACGTGATCGCGGCGCTGGACGCGACCGGCAACCCGATGGCCGGCGATCTCGGTATCGCGATGCGGCCGTTCTCGAGCGCGGGCACCTACGGCAAGTTCTTCCAGGGTCAGGTCTCGTTCGAGCTGTCGGCCAACCTGACCGTCTTCGAGCTGTCCGACCTGTCGTCGCGCGAGGAGCTCCGCTCGGTCGTCCTGACCGCGATCATGTTCATGTCGTCGCAGATGATGCGGCGGATCGACCGCGCGATACCGAAGGCGCTGCTGCTCGATGAGGCCTGGCAGATGCTCAAGGGCGGCGCGATGGCCGACTTCATCGAGACCTACGCGCGGACCTGCCGCAAATATGGCGCCAGCCTGGTCACCGCGGCGCAGTCGCTCAACGACTATTACAAGTCGGACGGCGCGATCGCGGCGCTGGAAAACTCCGACTGGTTCGTCATCCTCCAGCAGAAACCGGAGACGATCGCGGATTTGCGCAAGCACGAGCGGCTCGAGCTCGACAACTACGCCGATGCGCTGCTCCGGTCGCTCAAGCGCAACGGCACCGAATATTCGGACGTGATGATCAAGGGGCCGGAGACGCTCGCCGTCGGCCGCCTTGTCCTCGATCCCTATTCGGCGACGGTCTATTCTTCGTCGCCCAAGACCTTCGCGGCGATCGAGGCGCTCGTCGCCGAGGGCCTCAGCATCGACGAGGCGATCGAGCGCGTCGCCTTTCCCGACAATCCCGAAAAATGGGCGGGCGTCCCCGACGACGCGCTTCCCATCGCAGCGGAGTGAGCCATGGCGACGATCGTTTCCACGGGGATTGCGACGCCGCAGGCAGAGCGTTGCGATGTCCGGCCAGCGCCGCGGCGGCGGCTGGATTGGCGCTACCTGCTCTATTTCTATCTGCACGCCTTCGGCTTCTTGGCGACGACGCTGCTCCTGAGCTGGGGGGCGATCGTCTTCTTCTTCCTGGCGATCGGCGGCTTCTCGATCGACGGCATGATGGCCCACCTCAACAACCTGGCGCTGCGATACGTCGCGGCCGACGCCCACCGGCAGATGGCGTTCAAGGAGCTGATCGGCGGGGTGCAGATGATCCTCGCGATCGGCTTCCTCGTCTTCCGCCGCCACGCCTTCCGCCCCTTCCGCGATTTCGACCGGAGCATGCCCCATGGCTGACCAGCCCGAACTCGACCTGCCTCGTCCCGCCGCACAGCCGCCATTCAACCAACCAGCCGCGCAACCGCGCCGCGCCGTGTTCGCCGGGCTATCGGCGGTCCAGCTCGTCGTCGGTCTTCTCGCCATAGCGGCACTGGTCTGGGCGATGTGGGTAACGCGGGTGATGATCGCGCCGAAGCAGGACCGGATCGTCTCGGCGCGGCTGTCGTCGATCGTCGGTGAATATGTCCAGGCCGAGGCGCGCAGCGCGTCGCCACCGGGCCAGGTCGAAGCCGAGATGCGGCGCTTCATGGCCTCGCTCGATCATGAACTGCAGCGACGCAGCGCGGGCGGGGAGGTCGTGCTGGTCGGTGAGGCGGTACTGACCAAGAACGTGCCGGACATCACCGACAGCCTGCGCCAGGCGGTCTATGCGTCTGGCGTCGCCCGACCGCGCGTCGCGTCCGCCGCCGATCTGGCGCAATTGCAGGCGCGCGCGGCGCCGGCGGCAGCGCCGATGATCGCGGGCGCCTTGCCTCCGGCGGTGACCCCGCCGGTAGCCGTGCCAGTCGGCCAAGGACCTGCCCTTGCGGCCGGCGAGCCGGTAGCGCCGCCCGCGGCGACCGTCTCCAGCTTCGGAGCGCCGGATGGCGACCCTCGCCCCTGACCGCCCGGCGACGCGTTGGCGACCGCGCCGACGGCTGTGGGGGGCGCTCGCCGCCTTCGTGACCGGCAGCGTCGCGCTTTCTGCCCTCGCGACATTCCGCGACGATCACGCGCTGCTCATCAACCAGACCGACTCGCTGCCCAATTGGGCGTTCGTCATCCACCGCAATGCGGCGCCCGCGCGCGGCGACTATGTCTTCTTCTCGCCGCCGCCGAGCGCGCTGGTGCAGCGCCACTTCGGTCGGCACCCGCAGATGTTCGGCAAGATCGTCTATGGAATGCCCGGCGACGTTGTCGGGCACGTTGGCCCCATGGTGCTGATCAACGGCCGGCCGATCGCGCGCATGAAGCCGCTGACGAGGTCCGGCGAGCCGTTGACCCCTGGGGCGACGGGCAGGATTCCGGCCGGTTGCTATTACACCGGGACGCCGCACCCCGACGGCTTCGACAGCCGCTATGCCGATATCGGATTCGTCTGCGCGCGCCAGTTCGTCGGTACCGGCGAGGCGATCCTGTGAGGGTCGCGGTCAATCTTCTTGCGGTCACGGTCGCCGCGCTCGCACTGGATGTGTCTGCCTCCCTCGCCAAGGACTATGGCCAGTCGGGCCAGACCTTCGCGATCGTCGAGCCCGATCTGCTCTCGACGATCGAAGGCCGATTGCAGGGACTGGCCGCGAGCGGCGCGATCGACCGCGCCAATGCCGGCTTCGCGCGCGCCGCCGAACAGCGGATCCGCCGTCCTGCGCCGGTCGCCGGCGTCACCCGCGCGCTCGTCGACCGGACCTGGCTATACGACCCGGCGATCACGGTCGATCACGACGTGCGGGATCAGAAGGGCAACCTGATCGCGGCGCGAGGCCAGCGCATCAATCCGCTCGATTTCGTGACGGTGCGGCAGAGCCTGGTCTTCATCGATGGCGACGACCCCGCCGAAGTCAGCTGGGCGATGGCGTCCTACACCGACCTCAACGCAAAGATCATCATGGTGTCGGGCTCGCCGATCGAGGCGATGACCGAGCGCCGCCGCCGCTTCTACTTCGACCAGCAAGGGCGGCTCACCGCCAAGTTCGGCATCGCCCACACCCCCGCCGTCGTCGTCCAGTCGGGCAAGGTGATGCGGGTCAGCGAGCATGTCCTCAAGGCGGGGAGGGGCGGGTGATGCCGCTGTGGCTCGATCTGCTGCGAACCCCGATGGCGGCGCCCGAGACCCGCAGCTTGCGGCGAATGCGCCTGACCTGGCAGGGCCTGTGCATCGGCACCGCGGTCGCGGCCGGCGGCTTTCGCCCTTTGCATCGCCTCCTGGGAGATCGCGCGACGCTGGGCGTAGCCGTGCTGCTGGCGGCCGTTATCGGCTATGGCGCGCTGTATCTTGCGCGCAAGCACTGCGCCGACGAGGCCTATCTCGCCGAACTCGCGGAGCCGCGGCCATGAAGGCCGTGCGCGCAATCCTGGCGGCGCTGTTGGTCGTCCTTGCCGCGCTGGCGTTCGCGTCGCCTGCATCGGCGGCCCCCGGCAGCTGCACGGGCAAGTTCGTCAACCCGATCACGGACGTTTGCTGGTCGTGCCTGTTCCCGATGTCGGTCGGCGGGCTGAAGATCTGGCCGAGCGGCCGTCCGGATACGAACAACCCGGCGTCGCCGATCTGCGCTTGCGGGTCGCCGCTGCCGCGCATCGGCATCTCGGTCGGTTTCTGGGAGCCGGTCAGGCTCGCCGACGTCAGCATGAAGCCGTGGTGCTTCGTCAATCTCGGTGGCCTCAAGGTCGCCCCCGGTTTCGACATCGGCCAAGGCTATCTGACCGGCCCGTCAGCGGTCGGCGGCAGGTCGCAATCGACCGCCAAGTGGCATGTCCATTGGTACGTTTATCCGCTGCTCTACTGGATGGAGATCCTAACCGACTTCGCCTGCTTCGAGCAGGCGTCGTTCGACATCGCCTACATGACCGAGGTCGATCCGCTCTGGCAGGACGACACGCTGACCGCGCTGATCAATCCCGAGGCGGTCATCTTCGCCAATCCGATCGCACAGGCCGCCTGCGCCGGCGACTGCATCGCCGCCACCGCGCACCTCCCGCTCGACAGCCTGTTTTGGTGCGCGGGCTGCCAGGGCCCGATGTACCCCCTCAACGGCAACATTCCCGCCTCGATCGGTCACGTCCAGTCGTCGCGCCTCGCGCTCTCGCGCTTCGCCTACAAGATGCACCGCGAGGGTCTCGCCTGGGGCACAATGGGCTCGGCCGGGCTCTGCCACAAATATCTCATGCCGATCCTGCGCAAGCAGCAATACCGCTTCCAGATGGTCAATCCGATCCCGACCGTCAGCGGGCGTTTCGCCTGCTCGGCGATCGGCGCGTCGACCATGCCCCCCGACGCCGGCCGCGCCTATCCGGCCGGCGGCGAGGACATGGGCTATCTGGTCTGGCGCAAGCGCAATTGCTGCGTGTTGTGAGGGGCGGGCGCGTGCGGCTTCTTCCCCTCGCCCTCTGCGCGCTTCTCGGCAGCGCGGGCCTGTCGGCGCTGCTGGCGCAGACCGTGGACGGGCTCGACTTGGAGGCGGTGAAGCGCCGCTCGCAGGCGATGCAGGCCGAAGTTGAGGCTTTCGCCGATCAGGTCAAGGACCGTGGCGCGGAGTTTCGCGAGCAGGCCGAAACGGTGCGGACGGATGCGCAGGCCAATCTCCATCGCGTCGCCCGGTCCGACCTACCCAAGGGTCCGGCCGGCCCGGTCGATTTCGACGAGATCGTCGCGGGCGCCGACGCCAACGCGCGCGCCACGCGGGGCGAGGCGCCGCAGCTGATCGTCTTCGCGAGCCTGTCGATGCCCGAAGCCTCGCTGCGCCAGCTGATCGCCGACACCGCGCGCGCCGGCGGCGTCGTCGTTTTCCGGGGCTTTCCGAACAATTCGATGAAGCTGTTCACGCAGGCGATCGCCAGGGTCGTCGAGCGGCAGGACGAATATGACAATATCGGCATCGATCCGCGCCTGTTCCGCGCGTTCGAGGTACGGGCGGTGCCGACCTATGTGGTGGTGTCCTCCGATTTCGACCTATGCGCGGGGTTTTCCTGCCGGACCGCGGTGCCGCCGTTCGACCGGATCATCGGCAACGTCACGGTCGACTATGCGCTGAGCACCTTTGCCGAGGGCGGCGGACCTGGCGCGGCTGTCGCGCGGGTCGGACTCGCCAATTTGCGGAAGACCCGGCCGTGAACGGCTGGCGGCTTTCCTTCGCGCTCGCGATGCTTGTCTTGGCCGGGCCGCAGGCGTCCGCGCAGCAAACGGTCCAGCAGGCCCGCGAGGAGGGAAAGGCGCTCGCCGCGGAGAAGCGCGCGGATCCCGCTTTGGTCCCCACCGATGACGCGCAAGCGCGCATCGTGCCGGGCTACACGGGCACCACGACCAGCCAGTCGACCTATTTCGACGATCCCGACCGGCTTGTTTCAGACGCCAGCACAGCGGCCGGAGCGAGCGACAGCTACCGCACCGTCACCGATCCCGAGCACCGCCGGCCGACGTTCAGCGCGGCCGAGATCAGGGCGACGACCGCGCGCGCGACGGCAGTCGAGCAGGATCCCAACGCGTTTCTCGCGGGCGAGAGCATGACGAGCGCGAACGGGAGCTGCGTGCCGCTGCCGCCGGGGAGCGGCGTCCAGGGCTCTTACGAGGCAACGTGCAACAGCGGCACCAAGGTGGACGAGTCATCGCCGAGCTGCCGCGCGCCGCTCGTCGTCGAAGTGCGGAGCGAGCAGCGCTGGCACTACACCTGTCAGAGCGAATTCGACCGCTTCACCCGCAGGCGCGGCGTGCTGTGCGCTCCGTTCGATCCCTATGTCGGCAGCGGCGTCTGCCGCGAGATCGCCCGCCGGGTCATCGGCCAGACGTGCCTGCAGGGCCGCTGGCCGAACTGCACCGAACCGGGCGACCCGATCGAGGAGGTGACCTATTCGTGCGGCGCGCAGGTGCCGGGCCAGTCAGGTACGCAGGTGCAGGAAGCGACGGTAGTTGGGGAACGTCGCGACGAGACGATGTGCCAGGCCGCAACGGCCGACATGACGTGCGAACTCCAGTCCGAAACCTGCGTCGACAGCGACCCTCAGACCCGCATCGTCGGCGGCTTGCCCGTCACCCGCGCCTGCTGGAACTGGCAGCGCAATTATAGCTGTCACCGCTTCAGCCAGGCGAACGACTGTTCCGCACTCGAGGGCAACCAGCAATGCACCTATCTGCGGACGGATTGCCTCGACGACCCCCAGGCGGGCCCGTGCAAGGTGAGCGAGAAGGTGTATCGCTGCCCGATCCCGCAAGGCAGCACCGCGACCGACAAACAATATATCTGCGGCAACGACGTCTACTGCATCAACGGCGACTGCGAACCGATCGTTCGCGAAGCCTCGACCGAGTTCAAGGACGCGCTCGTCGCGCTCCATGCGATCGACCAGGCAGGCAAGGAATTCGATCCCAACAACCTGCTGGTGTTTTCAGGGACACGCGACACCTGCCACAAACCGGTCTTTGGCCTCGTCAATTGCTGCGCGGGCAAGACGTCGGGGCTGCTGACCGCCGCCGCGGGCGGCGCGGCGCTCGCTGGCGGGCCGGCGGCGATCGCGGCCCTTGCGACGCCGTTTCTGTCGCTGTTCTTGTGCTCGCAGGACGAGATGCGCCTCGACATCAAGGACCGCATGGGGTTCTGCCACAAGGTCGGCACCTGGTGTTCGTCAAGCTTCCTCGGCATCTGCACGACCAAGAAGACGGCCTATTGCTGCTTCGAAAGCAAGCTCAGCCGCATCCTCCAGGAACAGGGTCGCGCCCAGCTGGGGAAAGCCTGGGGGGCTCCCAAGACCGAATCCTGCAGGGGCTTCACGATCGACGAATTCGCGCGGCTCGATCTGTCGAAGATGGATTTCACCGAGGTCTACGCCGAATTCATCGACGCCGCGAAGCTCCCCGATGAAATCCAGACGATCAACGACATCCAGTCCAAGATCAGGGGGTATTATGAACTCCACGGTGCTCCCCGTGGCGGCCAATGATGGCGCGGGCGGCGGCCGCTGGGACATGACGGTGCTCGAGCTCGCGATCTTCCTCAGCGTGCATCGGCGGCCGTGCGCGCTCAATCGGGGTGAGATCGCCGGCTCGGTCGGCGAATGGTTTGCGGGCGAGGTGCCGCCGGCGACGCTGGGCGCGGCGATCGCGCGGATGATCGGCAACGCCTGGCTCGCGCCGGTGGGCGACCGGATCAAGGCGACCGCGGATGGGCGCGAGGTTGCTCGTCCGCTGCTGCACGGACTCGTTCTCATGCTCGACCATGGGACCAAGCTGATCGACGTCGCGCTGATGATGGCGGTGCTGCGGCTGACGAAGGGGGAGCTCGATGATCGATGCACCACCTGAACAGGCCCGAAGCGGCGCTCACGGCTCGCCCGGTCGGCGAAGGAAGGAGAAGACGATTACGATGATGCGCCGGGCCATGTTGCTGCCCCTGTTGCCGATCCTCGCGGTTCTCGACGGGCCCGCTCTGGCGCAGCGCGCCGACCCGGTGCCGACCGAAGTCGCTGCCGACCAGCCCGGCGACGATGCCTTCTATTGCGGCGAGCGAAGGCTGGGCCAATGGTTCTACTGCTCCCGGCCCAAGCCGCCGTCGGCGGCGCCGCCGGCTCCCGCCCCGCCGCCGGCAAGCGCGACGGAGCGGATGGCCGCGGTCACCCAGCAGCTCGACGAACTCAAGGCGCGCGCGATCCTCGAGCCGACCGACGAGAACGTCATCGCCTATGTCCGCTTTCAGCGGGAACAGCTCGACCGCGCATCGACCTTCTCCGACACCTGGCAGCGGGCGCTGTGGCAGCACCCCGACCTCGACTATACGTTGCAGCGGCCGGTCTCCACCTTGGGCAAGCGGGCCTGGCTCGATAACCGGCGTGCCGACCGCGACGCCGTCCTGACGCATCTCGGCGAGCGCTACGGGCTGTTCTACTTCTACGCGCAGTCCTGCGGCGCCTGCGATGTCTTCGGGCCCATCCTGCGGTCGGTCGCCGAGAGCCACCGGCTCGCGGTGATGGCCGTGTCGATGGATGGCGGACCGTCGCGCGAATTTCCCAACTATGTCGTCGACTCCGGGCAACGCGCCCGGATGGGCGTGCCCGGCAACCAGACGCCGGCGCTGGTGCTGTTCGACACCGCCTCGCATCGGACGATCCCCGTCGGCTACGGCATCCTGTCGGCCGACGAGATCATGGATCGCATCTTCACCCTCACCAACACCAAGGTCGGGAGCGATTACTGATGGCCTCCGTTGCATCCTCCCGCCGCGCGCGTCTCCTCGCCCGCCGCTTCGCCGCGATGCTCGGCACCGCCGCCATGCTCAACCTGACGCTGCTGCCGGCGGCGCGCGCCGATGTCGCCGGGCAGATGAATAGCTTCTTCAACGATGCCGGCGGGGCCGCCAACGTCACCGGCCCGACCGCCTTTCAGGGCCAGTCCGCCGGCTATTATTCACTCGGCAACGTCTGGACGCGGTTCCCGCAGAAGAGCGTGCAGCCGTTCAATCTCCAGCTGCCGAGCGCCCGGGCCGGGTGCGGCGGCATCGACCTGTTCTCGGGCTCCTTTTCGTTCATCAATGCCTCCGAGATAGTGGCGATGCTGAAGGCGACCGCCAACAACGCGCTCGGCTTCGCGTTCAAGCTCGCGATCGACAGCGTCTCGCCCGAGATCGGCAAGGTCATGGACGAGCTCAGCCAGAAGGCGCAGCTCCTCAACCAGATGAACATTTCGAGTTGCGAAACCGCACAGGCGCTGGTCGGCGGCATCTGGCCGCAGATGGACTCAACGCGCGCGACCATTTGCGAGGCGGTCGGCAACAGCCAGGGTGTGTTTTCCGATTGGGCGGCATCGAGGCAGGGCTGCAACAATGGCAATCGCCGCGACAGCACCATCGCCGGCAACACCGACGCGGCGATGCAGGACCAGCTCGTCGGCGAACCGCACAACTACACCTGGGAGGCGCTCCGCAAGTCGGCCAAATTCGGCGCGTTCGACCAGTCCTTCTCCGAATACATCATGACGCTCGTCGGCACGGTCGTGACCACGCCGTCGACCGATCCGAGCGTCGGCGGCAAGGTCGTCATGTTCGGTCCGGCCGAGGAAGCGGTGGTCACGGCGTTGCTCGACGGGACGGCCGACGCGCCGCCGGTCAAGATCCTGAAATGCAACGATGATCCCTGCCTCAACGTCGGCGAGCAGAGCCTGACGGTACCGGCCTCATCCGCGCTTCGTCCCAGGATTGCCTCGATGATCAAGTCGATGAGCGGCAAGATCCGTAGCGACACGCCGCTTGACGCAGCCGAGAAGCAGTTGCTCAATCTCGCGACGATTCCGCTCTACAAGATCCTCGCGGTCCAGTCCTTCGCCCATTACGGGCTAACCGACGGCGAGATCCAGACGCTGTCGGAGATCGTCTCGGTCGATCTGCTCAACGCCATGCTCGACAATATGCTCGACCGGGTCGAGCAGGCGCGGATCAACTATCAGACGTTCGACCAGGCAACCGCCGACCAGTGGAAGCAGCAGATCGCCGCGACGCGCGCGAAATTCGGCCAGCGCAGCATCCGGCTCGACCAGAAACTGCAGGTCACGATGCAGATCATCGACCGCAGCATCATGCTGGAATCGACGCTCCAGAACTCGATGACGCCGGGGATGGCCTCGGCGCTCAATTTCTCGCGCGGGCTCAACGCGCAGGGGCTGAACTGAGCGGGCAGGGGGCGGTTCGATGCTCGAGGTCTTCACGGTCGGCGGCGGCGAATATCTCGTCAATACGTTCAACGCCGTCGCTGCCTGGTCGGGCGGCGGGGGCTACCGCTCGCTGCTCCAGGTCGTGATGGTGATGGGGCTGATCTACTCGCTGCTCGTCGTTGCGTTCACGCTCAACTATCGCGCGTGGCTGAACTGGTTCCTGCAGGCGACCGCCATCTACATGTGCCTGATGGTGCCGACGATCGACATCAAGGTGACCGACCGCCTCAATCCGTCGCTCGCGCCCGCGACGGTGGACAACGTCCCGCTCGGGCTCGGCGTCTTGGCGAGTTTCACTAGCCAGGTCGGCGACTGGCTCACTCGCACCGCCGAGACGGTGTTCGTGATGCCGAGCGAGCTCAATTATTCGACCAACGGTATGGTGTATGGCGCGCGGCTGTTCGACGCGACACGCAATTTCGAGATTCGCGATGCCGAGTTCGCGACCAACCTGGAGACGCATTTCAAGAACTGCCTCTTCGGCGACATCATGCTGTACCAGAAGTCGCTCACCAATCTCGCGCAGGCCCCCGATCTATGGGCCGCGATCGGCCCCGGTTCCGAGGCCAGGTCGCAGGAGTGGCTCGAGCGTCAGGGTGACGGCACGGTCCGCAGCTACATCATCACCTGCCGCCAGGCCTATCAGACGCTCGACGGGCAATGGGAGCGGATGATCGAGGCGAACACGCCGCTGTGGGGAAAGCAGGCCTATCCCAAGCTTAGCAATGCGCTCGCCGGCGACAAGCTCAAGCACGACCTGCCGATCGTCAGCCAGGCGTTCACCGGCGCGGCAAGGGACTTCCCGGCGATCATCCGGCAGAACACCGCGATCAATGCGTTCATGCAGGCGCGCAACAGCATGGCGGGCGGCAGCGGCGCCGCGGCGATCGATACGTTCGCCACGACCCGCGCCGACATCCAGGCGCGCAACACGTATAACTCGATCGCGCAGCAGGCGATGGCCTGGGTGCCGGTGCTCAACATCGTGCTGACCGTCGTCTTCTTCGCGATGTTTCCGGTGATCTTCCCGCTGTTCCTGATGCCGCAGACCGGGATCGGTACGCTGAAAGGCTATGCGACCGGCTTCTTCTATCTGGCCGCATGGGGACCGCTCTATGTCGTCCTCCACATGATCTGCATGACCCGCGCCGAAGCTGCCGCGTCTGCGGTCGCCGGCGGGGGTGTCACGCTCGGCACCTATGCCGGGATCGGCGCGGTCAATGCCGAGACCGCGACGATCGCGGGTTTCATGTTGATGAGTGTGCCGTTTCTCGCCGCCGGACTTGCGCGCGGCGCGATGGGGATCGCCGGCCAGGCGACCTCGATGCTGGCGCCGGCGCAGAACGCGGCCGAAGCCGCCGCGCTCGAGCAGACCACCGGCAACTACTCCTACGGCAATGTCAGCACTGGCAACGCGACGTCGAATATGCGCCAGAGCAACCAGTGGCTCACGGCCGCCAGCTACATGGCCGGGGCGCCGAGCGTCGGCTTTCGGCAGGACAATGGCGCCATGGTCAGCGGGTTCGGCAACGGCCAGGATGTCATCGACACAAGCGCCGCGATCTCGCGGCTCGGTTTCACGCCGACGGTCACGTCCGGGGTCGTCGCTGAATGGAGGCAGATGGCGACCGAGGCGCATCGCCAGGCCCAAGCGTATGAACATGCCGCGGCCGATGTCCTCACCGCGTCGCACACCGATCGCACCGGCGTATCGCGGTCGGTCGAACGATTATCGGGATTCGATAGCAGTGCCGGCAGCCAGTCGAGTACCTCGGTCGAGCGCTTCGACCGCCGCAGCGGCAGCACCAGCCAGGGGACCGAGCAGCGCTCCTCAGATGGCGAAAGCGTTCGGCAATCGCAGGATCATCAGCGCAGGGCGACAATTGAAGATCGAGTTGGAGGGTCCGTATCAGGGGGGATCGGCGGGGGAGGCGGCCAGCAGGGCGGCGGCCGCGGAAGACTGTCGCGCTCTCTGCCCGGCATCGGGCTCCAAGTTGGAAAGTCGGGGATCCAAGCTGATCAAATCGGCGTCGACGCAACAAGGTCGCGCACTTCTGATTCTTCCAGCTCACAGTCTGAGGCATCGCGCGATGAGCACGTCAATGGCTCGAACGCCTCGGCCGGTGACGGAACATATGCCCGTTCGGGCAGCGTCAGCCGCTCCAGCTCGAGCTCGTCGTCGACCAGCGGGTCCGAGGACGCGCTCACCCGCGCGCGTTCTTACTCGGAAACGGCCCGGCGGCTCGAGGAGTTGTCGCAATCGCTGTCCCGCGACGCCAGCTACGCCGAAACTCACAACATGCAGCTCAGCGAAAATCTGAGCCAGGATCTGGCGCAATGGTATCGGCACGAACAGGCCCGCAATCCCAGCCTAGACGTGCCGGATCTGTGGGCCACCGATCTCTCCGCTCATCAGCGCGCTGTTCGTCAGGAGATGGTCAGCCGCTGGATGGCCGACAAGCGCGAGGCCATCCGCGAAGAGATCGCCGACCGGCTGGTCGAGCCGAGCCTTGGATCGGTCAGCGGGCCGGGCATCGGCGGTCCGGCCGACGTGCGCGCATCCTACCGACCCTCCGCGCTGCCGACCCCCCAAGACCAAGGAACGGAATCTGGTCCGACCCCCGCCATCGCGAAGATCGAAGAGGGCGCCGCCGCGCTCGAACAAGAGCGAGGGGCGATCGCTGCCGGACGCACGTTGCACGTCCAAGCCGGTGCTGACACTCGTCAAAATGTCGGCGAAGAGCTCAACAAAGATTTCTTCACGGACCCAAACCTGCGGAAGTGAAGCCTAGATCCCTAGCGCCGACCACATGTAAGCGACAACGCCAATCAAGATGATTGTTGCTAAGATCCGGCCTATGAGCGTTTCAACGGAGGCGTCTTTTGGCAGCGGCTCATAAAGTTGCTCCGGCTCTGACTCCCATCTGGAGGTCCAAACGCCGTCGCGCTCGTCGCTTCTCGTTCCAAAAAAGGTCGTGCTATCCCAGACCCACATGTTGGCCTCCGAGCAAAACTTATAGGCTTTGGAGAGGCCGTTTGCAATCGTGACGAGTGACAAAACCTCTGATAGAGACACTTTCTGTCAGAGGAAATGTAACACGATGCCCGATGAGCAGAAGTCGCAGCGTGCGACGCTGCGTGCCCTGTTTGAAGCGCAGCCGATCCTGCGCGCGCACGAACTGCGCACGGCTGGCGTCGCCGCGCAAACGATCGCCCGCGCGCTAGACGATGGCGAACTCGACCGTATAGCGCGCGGTCTCTACCAGCGTCATGGTGCGAGCATCGAGACCGACCAAGCTCTTGCGGAGGTGGCGAAGCGCATCCCCAAAGGCGTGATCGCAATGCTGTCGGCGCTCGCCTACCACCAACTCACCGACCAGATGCCGAGGCGGGTCTGGATCGCGCTCGGCAAAAGCGACTGGTCGCCAGCTCCATCGTACCCGCCAATCCGCCTCGTGCGCTTCAGCGATCAATATCTGCGCCAGGGCGTGGAACACCATCAAATCGCCGGCGTCATGGTGCCGATCTATTCGATCCCGAAGACGATTGCCGACCTGTTTCGTAATCCAAAACTCGTCGATCGATCGGTCGCGATCGAGGGGCTCCGAGCGGCGCTCGATCAGCGTAAGGTCCGGCCAGCGGAAATCTCGGAAAGCGCCCAAGCGGGAGGCGTCTGGAAGACGATGCAACCCTATCTCGAAGCTCTCACCTCCAATGGCTAAGGTACCCGTCAATCTCGCCCGATCGGTCAAGGACCGGCTGCTGAACCTCGCGCGCGTCGAGGGCCGGATTTTCGACGTTGTGCTGGTGCGCTTCGCGCTCGAGCGGCTGCTCTATCGACTCTCGATCTCCGATCATCAACAGCGGTTCGTGCTCAAGGGTGGCATGCTCGTGACGGCCTGGGTCGACGACGACAACCGTGTCACACGCGACGCCGACTTTCTCGGCCACGGCGATGCCGACGCGGCGAAGCTGACGGCTGATTTCGGCGAGATCATGAGCATTCCCGCCGACGATGGACTACGCTTCGACATCGACGCGCTGACGGCGACCGCGATCCGCGAGGAAATGGAATATGGCGGCTTCCGCCTGCGCACCGCAGCCTATCTCGAGAAGGCGCGGATCCCGGTCACGATCGATATCGGCTTCGGGGATGCGATGGCCGATGCCTCGCAAGCGATCGACTATCCGACGCTGCTCGATCTCCCGGTTCCCCACGTGCGCGCCTATTCGCCCGCGACGGTCGTCGCCGAGAAATTCCAGGCGATGGTCGCGCCTGGCATCGCGAACGGGCGGATGAAGGATTATTACGATCTCTGGGCGATCCCCAAGTCTCTGAAGATCGCCGAAGAGGATCTCGACGCCGCGATCAAAGCGACATTCGAACGCCGCCTTACATCCATCCCGACGGAGCGGTCGGCGGGACTTTCGGCCGAGATGATCGCCGATGAGACCAAGCAGCGACAATGGCGCGCTTATGCCGCATCGATAGAGCTCCAAGCCGTGACCCTCGACGCGGTGATCGAAGCAGTCTGGGCGCTGGTCGGTCCTTCCTGCGCGAGACTGACCGTTTGAGGTCAAGCGCAGTTCAGGGCGGGAGGAGGTCGCTCTCCAAGTCAAATACGACAAAGTATCGCGTTGGGCAAACTGGACAATCGGGCCAATGTGGTTTATATGGAGCGGCGTGTTGCCACGGAGTCGGACATGGCCAATGTAGCTTTAGAGGCCGATCAGGGCGCGCTCCTGCACGGATTCAGCGAGAATGCCGTTCGCGCGGCGCTGCGCGAAAGCAACCCGAAGGCCCCGGCGGGCGACCTTCGCACGATGGCGAAGATCATGAAACTGGTCTTCGATGTCGTGGTCGAGCTTCCCAGTGCCAAGCGCCGGGAGATCGCCCAAGGCAAGGATCGTGTCCGGCAGGCGCTCTTCAACGTCGCGACCCCCGAGCGGACCGAAGCGGGAACACGGGTCCGCATCGAGGATGCGGGCCGGACCGAGCATAGCCGCGGCACGGGGCTGGGCGATCGCATCTCCCTCGAGGAAGGGCAGGGCCGGCTCGCGCGCTACGCGACGCCGCGGTCGCTCGAGAGCTGGGCCGGCCCTGTCGCGGGCGCCGGCGAGATTGTCGACCAGTTCGGCATCCCCCGGTCGACGTTGAGCAACTGGCAGAAGCGTGGAGCGGTCATCGGCCTGCTGCGAGGCGAGCGAAAACTTGCCTATCCACTGGAGCAATTCGTCGATGCGAGGCCACTCGAAGGGGTGGGGGATGTCCTGCGGATCGCACCCGACGCCCGGTCGGCTTGGCTCTGGCTGCGCCAGCCCCACGGCGCGCTCGACGGTAAGTCACCGCTCGACTGCTTGCGCGCAGGAGAATGTCCAAGGGTGTTGACGACCGCAGAGCGCGACTTTCAATAGCGCGTGGTTCTTGATCCGGTCATTGTCGCGGGACTGATGCGTCGGTTCCAGCCGACCGCCTATCTTCGCACGACGCCGTGGGCGCATCGCGCGACGCCGCTCGGCATGGGCTTCGGCAAGACGCGGTTCGCAAGCCCCGTCGATGCCTTCAAGCTGGTCTATATCGCCAAGGACCTGCCAACGAGCATTGCCGAGGCGATCGTCCGCGACCGCTTCGAGGGCGCGGCCGCCCGCGCGCTGACCATGGCGGATATCAGCGATTGGGGTGTGTGCGCGGTCGACGCCACCGCGCGGCTACGCGTGCTCGACCTCCGCAAGGACGGCTGCTTTCAGCTCGGTATCTCCACCGATATTGTCGGCGCCAAAGCGCAGGACGAAGCCCGGCTGTTCAGTCAGACGCTGTACGACACGAGCGACCTCGATGGCATCCTCTACCACTCACGCCTCCGCAAGAAGGATTGCGTCGCGGTCTACGATCGGGCGGTCGATACCAAGCTCGCGGCCGAGCCGGTCGTCGAGCTCGAGACGCTCGCGGCGCTAGTCCCGGCGCTCCGATCCCTCAAGATCGACGTGATCGTGTGAGGTGAAGCCGCCCGGCTCGATCTATCGTCTGACCGACGACGTCGCCCGGTCGAGGGTTTGCTATCCTGCTCCCCTGGAATCGATGCCGGCCGTGATGCTCATCGACATTCCGGCCGGCGCGCGCGGCGACGCCCTGCTGCTCGGCCGTTATTACCCGATCGTCATCGAGTCTCCGGCCGAGCACGACGAGCTCGAAGCGTTTCTCGGCGCGGCTCGCGCCGGTCCCTCGGCACCCGATCTGCTCGACCGACGGGCATCGCAGCTCGCTTTGGCCGAGCCCCTCATCGCGCGCTACGACCCGCCCGAGAGCGGGTGGCCGTGGCTGGTCCTGACCGGCTGGCCGGACGAGTTCGCGCGCTTGCCCGAAGTCGCGGCGATCGAGCTTGCCCGCGACCGCTACGCGACCGACGCCTTCTGGTCCGAGGACGAAGCCGCCGAGCATTGCGGCAGACTGCTGCGGACCTTCGAGCGCGTCGGAAGAGCGGATGTGCGGATCGTCAGCGGCCAAGGGCCTGGAGCTCGCGGGTCGGCTTAGTTTGACCGCCGCGTCGCCGCTCCAACGGTATCGCCGCGATAAGCGCCGCGAGCTCATCGTCGATCTCGTCGCCCGGCTGCATTGGTCTGTTCTGCTGCAAGGTGTCGATCGCGCTCTGCAGGCGGCACGCCGCGTCTGTCTCTCCCATCCGATCGAGCATTTTCAGAGCCTTGCGCATCAATCCCAGCGCTACGGCTGCATTCCGTTCTGGCCCAACCATTTTCCGCGACTTCCAACTAAGGAAGCCGGCGACACGCCCACCGGGCGTGTCGTCGCTTCGGAACCGGGTGCTAGAAACCTAGACTGCGCTAAGCGCGAACGCCTTTGGCCGGATGGCTTGGACATACGCGTCCGCCACCCGGTCGTTCGAACCGGCTCGCAATCTTCAAGGTTTCTAGGCCCCGCTCGCGTCTCCGCGAGTGGGGGGACGATAAGCGCAATCGGGTCATATGCAAAGTGCCGCGGGCCGCAGAGTCACAGCGCCGCCCACGTCAGCCAAGCCGGACCGCCGGTCGGCGGTCGCCTTCGACAGCTATAGTGGCAGTCCGATGGGCACCGCATCCCCCGCTTCGCTGCTCTGCCGCCGCTTCACCCACAGCTCGTCGGTGCGGGTCATCTCGATCAGATCGTCGGGAAAGCAACGGCTCTGGAACGCCACCGCATCGTCGAAACTGCCGTGGAGCCACTGCTCGTATTCGTCGGGCATGAGCAGAACCGGCATGCGGTCATGGACCGGCCGGATGGCCTCGTTGCACTCGGTCATCACCCCTGAATAGACCGGACCCCATTCATCGCTGATCCGCCACAAGCCCGCCCATGCGAAGATCGGCTGACGCTTCACGCTGAACCAGGTGCGGGTCTTCGCGCCCTTCGCTCCTTCCGCTTCGGCGAACCGGGTGACGGGAATGAGGCAGCGCCACTGCGGCTTCCGCGCCAATCCGATCCACATCGGCTTGCGCAGGTCGGCGATGTTGTTGACCGGCTTGGGCTTTGCGGTCGGCGACATGCCCTTCAGACGCAGCGGAAATCCCCACGTCATCGACTGCATGAGGCGGCCTCCGTCCTGCTCGCGCATCACGACGCCGGGCGTACCGGGATAGACCTCTTCCGGCGCGTTCGACTGGACGGGATTGGCGACCCCGAAATGGGCGGCGACCTCGGCCGCGCTCTTCCGCACCGTATAAAGATTGCACATGAACAGAGCGTAGCATCCCCAACGTCCGCTTCCAAAGCGACGTCGGATGCTGGCCGCGGGTCACGTCAACAACCACCAAGTGGTTGCCGCGGCGATCGCAATCCAGAGCAATACTATCACGACTGCGGCCATGGTGCTGGTGGGACGTTCAGCGCGGCGCATCGCTTCAGCTCGGAACCCCGACATGAGCTCTGAGGGAATCAACCGCACCGCCAGCCAGATCCCCGCTGGGACGATGATTGCATCATCCACGAAGCCAAGCACCGGAATGAAGTCGGGTATCAGATCGATCGGGCTCAGCGCGTATGCTGCGACCAATCCAGCAAGCGCTTTCGCGTGCCAAGGCGTCCGCCGGTCTCCCGCAGCGATCCAGAGCGCCACTACGTCGCGCTCGAGCCCTTGTACCCAGGCTTTGAGATGTGCCAACGCGATCAACTAGCCTGCCTCTTGTACGGACCGAACTCGCCGGTAATGCCCCCCGATCGAGCGAGGCGGATAGCGGCGCTGCCTGACCAACGATCGTCGAAGATCCGTGAACGCAGGTTCTAACCGATCTGTGCGAGATTGCGGGTGGATACAAGGGCGTCAGATGATCCTGGGTGGTGCGGCTTGCAGCCGTTGCCGCGTCCTTTAGATCAGCGATGGTCGGCCGGCTTGTCGGCTTGCCAGCCGCGACCGCCCTGCTTCCCCCCTTGCGCACGCAGCCATTCGCCCAGTGGCCGGTTCGCGAGCGTGCAGTAGCCAATCACGCGGTCGTAGCTGCGGCGTCCCGCGCGGCAAGCGATCACGCGGCCGAGCGCAACGCGCTCGAGCTCCCGCTTCGCCTCCATGCCGCCGGGGTCGTGCAGCTCGGGCGCGTAATAGTCGCCCAGCCTGATCTCGATCCATTGATCAGGTCGGCCTTCGGGTCCGATGCAGAGGCCGTCGCCGTCCCCGACATAGCGCACGACCCCGCCGAACCGCGTGCCGGGCGATGGCAGGCGCCCCTCGCAGGGATCTTCCCGCGCGGGTATCGCCCACATGACAGTGATCGCCGCCGCCATCGACACGAGGATGCGGCGTCGGCTTGAGCGGACAGCACGGCTCAGAGCGCGAACGCCATTGGCGGTCTGGCGGCGTCGGGCAACGGCGGGGGCCTGCCACTCCGCCAGCGGTCGTCGGTATGGAGGATCGCCAGCCGTTCGTCCGGCGGTGGATCGCGGAACTGGAAACCGATCACATCCTGGATCGTCCCGGTCAGCCAGCGCTCATATTCATCAGCGGCCAGGAGCACCGGCATGCGGTCATTGAAGGGTTGAACCAGAGCGCTGGCGGTCATCGTCATGCCCGCGAACACCGGCCCGAACTCGGGTGTGTTGCGGCAGAACCCGGCCCAGGCCGCGACCGGCTGATCGACCAGCGAAAACCAGGCGCGCGTCTTGGCACCCGCCTTTCCGGCCGGATTGGCGAAATGGGTGAGCGGGATGAGGCAGCGATATCGAGGATCGACGACGAGATGCTCCCACATTGGATTCGTCAAATCGGCGACGAGGCCCAACCGGCTGGGGGCTTCGCGACGAAGCCGGCTTTCGCTGGTATGGCGGGGAAACCCCCAGGTCATGGTCTTGAGCAAGCGACGGCCTTCTCTGTCGATGACCACGACGCCCGGGTCGCCTTCAATCGTCTCGCCCGGGATCGAGACGGGCAGGGCGGGGTCCGCCCCGAATACGGTGGCAACCTGCTGTGGCGGGGCCGCAAGGCTGAACAGCCTGGACATCGAATCCTTCCGCACATCGACTCACCGGTACCAATAGCACAGAACATAGACGGAACAGAAGCCGTTACCGAAAATCCCGCGGCTTGACCTTGATGCCTTCGGTCGGCTGGCCGGGAATGATGCCTGAACCGAGCCGGAGATCCGGAATGTAGATATCGCGGGGCGCGCGACCTAACGGACGTTCGGCGGGATCGCGCGGGTCAGGCCCGACCGGGTTCTTGGCGACATCGGCCCGGCTGGTCCGATAGATATCGGCCACATCGCTGCGGTTGCCCACGCTGGCGAGCAGCGGCGACAGATCGTCGAGCCGATGCGCGATCAGGTGGATCACCTCGCCCTCACGCTGGACCTGGCCGCGCACGCCTATCATCGATGCGCCGAGCACCGTCCGCCGGTTCGCCTCGAACACCTTGGTCCAGACGACGAGATTGGCGACGTCGGTCTCGTCCTCGAGCGTGATGAACATCACACCCTTGGCCGAACCCGGCTTCTGGCGGACGAGCACGATTCCGGCGAGTTCGACGTAGCGCCCGTCCCTGACGGTCTGCAGCGCCTCGCAGGTGATCATCCGCCGCGTCGTCAGCTCGTCGCGCAGGAACGCAAGCGGATGGGCGCGCAGGCTCAGGCCCGAGGCGCGATAATCCTCGACCACCTCGGCACCGTCACCCATTGGCGCCAGGATCACCTCCGGCTCGATCGCTTCCTGCCGCAGCTTGCCATCGTGCGCGTCGGCCGCCGCAAACAGGGGAAGGGCAGCATCGCCGAGCCCTTTGACGTCCCACAATCCCTTCCGTCGACTCGCGCCGACCGACCCGAACCCGTCCGCGTCGCCGATCCGGTCGAGCGCCCCGCGCCCGACGCCGGCACGACGCTGGACCTCCTCGACGCTCGCATACGGGTCATCGCCGCGTGCGGCGACGATCGCGGCGGCATCCGCGTTGGACAGGTCGCGCGCCATTCGCAGACCGAGGCGGACCGCCTTGTACCGCCCGTTGCTGACCTCCAGCGTGCAGTCCCAGCGGCTCGAATTGACGTCCATCGGGCGGATCTCGACGCCGTGCTGGCGGGCATCGCGCACGATCTGCGCGGGGGCGTAGAAGCCCATCGGCTGGGCGTTGAGCAACGCCGCGCAGAACGCGTCGGGATGATGGCATTTCATCCACGACGAGGCGTAGGCGATCAGCGCGAAGCTCGCGGCGTGGCTTTCGGGAAAGCCGTAGGAGCCAAACCCCTCGATCTGCTTGAAGGTCTTCTCGGCAAAGTCGCGCTCGTAGCCGCGCGTGACCATACCCTCTATCAGTTGCCCTCGAAAATGCGAGACGCCGCCGGTCAGCTTGAAGGTCGCCATCGCCCGCCGGAGCAGGTCTGCCTCGGACGCGGTGAACCCCGCACACTCGATCGCGACCCGCATCGCCTGCTCCTGGAACAGTGGCACGCCCAGCGTCTTCTCGAGCACGCGGCGCAGCTCGGGGGTCGGGTAGGTCACTTCCTCCTGCCCGTTGCGGCGGCGGCGATAGGGGTGGACCATGTCGCCCTGGATCGGTCCGGGCCGGACGATCGCGACCTGGATGACAAGATCGTAGAACGTGCGCGGCGCCATCAGCGGGATTGACGCCATCTGCGCCCGGCTCTCGATCTGGAAGACGCCCAAGGTGTCGGCCTTGCGGATCATCGCATAGGTCGCCGGATCCTCCGCCGGGATGGTTGCGAGGTCGACCTTCACGCCTTTGTCGGTTCCAAGAAACTCGAAGGCGCGGCGCATGCACGACAGCATGCCCAGCGCGAGCACGTCGACCTTCATGAAGCCCAACGCGTCGATATCGTCCTTATCCCATTCGATGACCTGGCGATCCTCCATCGCCGCCGGCTCGATCGGCACCAGCTCGTCGAGGCGGTCGCGGGTCAGCACGAAGCCGCCGGGATGTTGCGACAGGTGGCGCGGGGTGTTGATGAGCAGCCGCGCCAGTTCGAGCGTCAGCGCCAGGCGGCGATCACCGAGATCCAAGTTGAGCTCTTCGGCGTGTTTCTCTTCGACGCCTTCCCGGCTCCAGCCCCACACCGACGACGACAGCCCTGCGGTCATGTCCTCGGACAGCCCGAGCGCCTTGCCGACCTCGCGCACCGCGCCGCGCGCGCGGTAGCGCGTGACGACCGCGGTCAGGGCGCTGCGCGTCCGGCCATAGGTATCATAGATCCACTGGATCACTTCCTCGCGGCGCTCGTGCTCGAAATCGACGTCGATGTCGGGCGGCTCGCGGCGCTCGGCCGAGACGAAGCGCTCGAACAGCAGCTCGGAGCGCACCGGATCGATCGAGGTGATGCCAAGAACGTAGCAGACCGCCGAGTTCGCCGCCGAGCCGCGCCCCTGGCACAGGATGTCCTTGCTCCGCGCGAACGCGACGATCGAATGAACGGTCAGAAAATAGGGCGCATAATCGAGCTGGGCGATCAAGCGGAGTTCATGCGCCAACTGCGCACGGACCTTTCCGTCCAGGCCCTCGGGATACCGCTCGGGCGCCCTTGCCCAGGTCAACCGCTCCAGCTCCTGCTGCGGCGTCCGACCCGGCACACGGATTTCGTCGGGATATTGGTATTTGAGTTCGTCGAGGCTGAAGGCGCAGCGCGCGGCCAGCTCGGCGCTGCGCGCGACCGGCCCCGTGTCCTCCAGGTAGCGGCGGAACAGTCGTTCCATTTCCTGCCCCGTCTTGAGATGGCGGTCGGCGATGCGCTCGCGTCGATCGCCGAGCTCGTCGATCGTGCATTTCTCGCGGATGCAGGTGACGACATCCTGCAGCAGCCGGCGATCGGGCGAATGGTAAAGAACGTCGCCGGTCGCGACCGTCGGCACGCGCGCCGCCGCCGCGATGGCCGCCAGGTCTCGCAACCGCACCGCGTCGCGCGGTTGGCGGCGGATCGTCAAGGCGAGATAGGCCCGGTCGGCGAAAATGCGCCGGGTTCGCGCCAGCGCCGCCTCGGCCGTCGCATCGGCGCGATCGGGCGCGAGCATCGCGATCAGCCCGTCGCTCCAGTCCTCGACGTCGGCCCAGTCGAGGTGGCACGCGCCCTTGCCGGCGCGGCCCTTGCCGATGCTGAGCAGCCGGCACATCCGACCATAGGCCAAGCGGTCGGTCGGATAGACCAGCAGCGCCGTGCCGTCGGTCAGGTCGAGGCGGCACCCGACGATCGCGCGTACGCCGGTGGTCTTCGCTGCATCCCACGCGCGGACGATGCCCGCGACAGAGTTGCGATCGACGATCCCGATCGCCGGCAGGTCGAGCAAGGCCGCCGCGGCGAACAGTTCGTCGGGGGACGATGCGCCGCGCAGGAAGCTGAAGTGGGTCGTGACCTGCAGCTCGACATAACGGGCCTCGCGATCTGACCGGTCGCCGCGCGTCACGCGAACGCGCCATGGATGAACCAGCGCATGGGGCCCGTCACGGCATTCTCGCCGTCGCCCAGGCGGAACAGCCAGTAGCGGCCGCCGTTCGTCGTCTCGACCTGGAAGTAGTCGCGCACGGTTAAGGGGCGATTGGTTTCGGCGCCGGCGTCGCGCCACCATTCGCCATGAAGCCGCTCGGGACCGTCGGCCTGGGTTACGCGGAAGCGCTTGCCCCGCCAGACGAACATCGCTGGGGGGTGGTCTGGCAGCATGGCGGTCACGTCGATCGGTTCGGGCGCAACCAGCATCCGACCGGGCCGCGGAAGATCGGCGTTCCACGCCGCGCCGCCAGCGTCCGACAGCGCCGGCGCGCACCTGACCGAGCGCTCGGGCATCGCGCTCGGTTGCGGCGTCGTGCGGTAGAGGCACCGCTGTCCGAAGCGATTGGCGAGCGCGTCGACCAGCGCGGACAGGTCGGGGCCGCCGCGCACGAGACTCTCGAGGCCTTCGCCCTGGCTCGCGCCAAGCGGTTCGACCAGCGGCGCCACCAGCGTCATCGCCTCGATGCCGAGGCCGGGATCCACGCCCTCGATCTTCGCGGCAAGCAGCTTGGCGAAATGGTGCGGCGCGCGGGAGGGAGCGGCGGTGCCGACGCGGATCGCCTGGGTGTGACCGTCGACGCGGTGGAAGTGGCAATCGAGCCTGCGCGCTCCCTTTCCGGCCTCCACCAATTGCCCGGCGACGTCAGCGGCGAGGTCGCGGATGACCTGGGCGAAGGCCTCGGCGGTCGAGAGTGGTTCCATGAACCCGCGGCGCGCACGCGGCATTGCGTCGGGAAAGACCGGCTCGACCGGTTCGGGCGTATGTCCGAGCGCCTGGTCGAGGCGGCGATGCAAGGTTCGTCCGAAGCGCTTGGCGAGGGGACCGCGCGGGGTGCCGATCAGCTGCTCGATCCGGTCGAAGCCGAGCTTCCGCAAGCCCTCGACCACGCCGGGTTCGAGGCGTAGCGCGGCGACCGGCAGCAGCTCCAGCGCTTTGCGATGGTCGCCGGGTTCGATCGTGACGGGCCGGCCGGCGAGCACATGGCGCGCCACTGCGTGCGCACAGCCCGCAGTATCGGCGACGGCGATCTGCACGGAGAGACCGAACGCCGCGAGACGGCGATGCAGGTCCTTGATCAGCGCGCGCTCGGTATCGAACAGCGAAGCGCATCCGGTGATGTCGAGCCAGAGGCCATCGGGCGGGTCGGGTGCGACAATCGGCGCGTAGCGCTGGCCCGCCCAAAGCGCCAGACGCCCCAATCCGACGAAATCAGCTTCCGGATCGGCGTCGATCACTTCGAGGCCCGGCGCGAACGACCGCGCCTTGGTGACCGTCATGCCGGGCGCGATACCGAGCGCCCGCGCGCCGACATCGACCGCCGCGACGATGCGCCGGCCGTGATCGGGAATCGCGGTGACGAGCGCCGGCGCCGCCGGTACCGTGCGGCCGTCAGGCGGCGGCTTGGCGGTCTTCCGTCGCAACCGGTCGGTCGACCAGTGCGGCAGATAGACCGATGCGACCCTGCGCATCGCACCCCTCCACGATCCATTGACGAGGTTCGCCGCCGCGCACCCGCTCGAGCGCCACCTGCCAGCGCGGGCGGCCGAGGCTGGGGATGCTGAGCGCCTCGCTCGGCGCGGCGCTGATGCGCCAGCGCGTCAGCGCGGCCGTGCCTTCGACCGTTGCCTCGGCCCGCGACGCGCGCCTGAAGACGAAGGCGGTGACGCCGGAGGCTTCGGCGGCGAGCTGAAGCCGCTTGGAGGCCGTCGTCGAATATTTCGTGATTTCGCCGACGACGCCGGCCAGGCCCCGATGACGGAGGCATTCCTCCATTGCCAGCAGGACGTTGGTGTCGCTGCCCGCCTCGACATGGATCACGCGATCGGGATGTAAGCCTGCGAGATGCAGCGCCGGGGCAAACAGATCGCGCCAGCGGAGGCACCAGAAGACCGGGCCGTCGACTCGCGCGAGGATGCCGGCGAGGAAGATCGTGGCACTGGCGTCGTCGGCCAGATCGACGCTGCCCGCGACTTCATGAAGGGCGCCGGCCGCCAAACCACCACCAGGGAGATACCGATCGAGCGCATCCACGCCGAACGGAATTGCCGCTTGTCGCGCAGCGGAGCCCTCGAGCTCGGCGATGCGAGCGCGCAATTCGGCAAGGGCGGACGGTTCACGCATGGCAGCAAAGAGACTCGGGAGGCGGTTGACTCGTTCCCTATCTGTTCTCTGGCTTGGATGTCTGTCAATCGCCGTCGCCAAGAACGTCGGCAGCGGTCGGAAGCCGAAACCAAAATCGCCTGCACGAATTCTCGTGCTGGGGCGCAGCGCGCGCATCCATCGCCGCGCCTGAAGGCACGCCTGAACTTTCGCGGTGCCTAGGGGTTGTGAGTGTCACAATCCTGGGAGAACAGCGGTGGCGAGTGACCAGCCGATAGACGCGATCGAACTCCTCAAGGCCGATCACCGCAAGGTGGACGATCTGTTCGAGCAGTTCGATAAGGCTCGTCGCTCGGATACCAAAGCGCGTCTGGTCGAGCAGATTTGTATGGCCCTGAAGATACACACGCAGATCGAGGAAGAAATCTTCTACCCGGCTATCCGGCCGAAGATCGACGATGCCCTTGTCGATGAGGGTATCGTAGAGCATGACGGGGCAAAGATGTGGATCAACGACCTGTCGAACGCGAAACCGACGGACCCGTTCTACGATGCAAAAGTCAAGGTGTTGTCCGAAGACATCAAGCATCACGTCCAGGAAGAAGAACGCTGGCTGCGAGGAATCTTTGCGCAGAGCCGCAGAACCGACATCGATATGGAAGTGCTCGGTGAGAAACTTGCCAGTCGCAAGGCGGAATTGGAAGCAAAAGCAGAGAAATCCAAGTTGCCCCGAGCCAAAATGGCCACGGTTTCGTCCTGACGGGAGATTGCCAATGGTAGAGACGGACATGCGTGGCGGTCCACCGGATCCGCACCCGGACTCGCCACCGAATAACCGAGATGACGCGCCGGAGCAGGTTCCTGCCGCTGACGATGACGGGCGGGACAGTGTCGAGTCGCTCCCGGACGAGTAGCAGCTTCGACCGCGCGCCGATTATCGTCTCAATAGCGTGCCTTGCGGTCGCGGCGCTCTGCCTTCAACGGACGGAGTGCCCGAAAGCACGAAGGATCGACCACATTGAATAGTGGAACCTGGGGCAATTCTAGCGAAAACGGCACTCGACTGCGGCACTCGTGCTATCGGGCAGACCGTCCAGGCTGGTCACGTCTTGATAAGTGGGTATCGAGGGATCATCGGCTGATTATTGGACGACCCAGACTTCCGCGAGCAGTGCCGGACGCTGTCGCGAAGCGGTAGCGTCGCCATTACGACCTTGAGTCTGGCAAGCCTTATTCTGCCCGAGGAGGTCGAGCCATTCAGTCGGGTCGCGGTCGGTCCTATGAACGACCTTGCCACCTTGACCGGGACTGCGGAATCCAGACTCGTCGCGGTAAGGGTTTAGGTGCTCCGGTCGGTTCATGATCTTGGCTGATCAAGCATGTCAATAACAGGGCAGCTCGTCGCACCGTCGCCTTCGCATCGGGCGATCGTGGACGAGAGAAGTCGTTCGAGCTGCCCCAGGTCCACCATCTTCTGTCGAACGTGCTCCAGATGACGGACCGCGATGTCCCGCGCCTCGCTGCAGCCCGGCTCTGACGGATCCCAGATCGAGAGGATCGCGCGCACTTCTGCCTGGGTGAAACCCAGTTCACGCGCGCGCCGCACCAGTCCAAGCGTACGGATATGGTCCGCGCCATAGATGCGACGACCAGCACTCGTCCGTGGTGGCTTGGCGAGGATACCGACGCGCTCGAAATAGCGGATCGTCTCGATATTCACGCCGGTCCGCCGCGAAAGTTCGCCGATCGCGATATTCTGTTCGGCCTGCATAAACCGCTTGCTCCTGTAGCTGCTACAGGATGCATAGCGTACTCTTGCCGTGGAGACGATCATGGACGAACTTAAAAGTACATGCGATGCACGACGCTCGTCAGGGTCGTCCGCAGGCTCCGGCACAGGGCTGACGTTGCTGGGGGCACTAGCGAGCCTAGGTGCGATCCTCGCGGCGGCATCCTGCTGCGTGCTACCGCTTGCGCTTGGGGCACTCGGAGTCGGAGCTGGTCTGTCCAGCACGGTTGCGGTAATGATGCCGCTGCGCTGGCCACTCACGGCGCTTTCGGTCCTCGGCCTTACAGCCGGGTGGTGGTCTTATGCACGGGGGCGCAAGATCTGCATGGCGGATCGCTCCTGCTCGGTGCCGCTGCCTTCTCGCATTACGTCGGTCGCGCTTGTGGTTGGCACGGCCATGACGCTGACAGCGCTATTGTGGGATTTTGTGGAAGCGCCGATAATGAAGGTGCTCTCCTGATGGAGCTCGCTTCGACTCTGACCTGTCCCGAATGCCGCGGCGTCTCGACCGAGACCATGCCCACCAACGCATGCCAGTTCTTTTACGATTGTCGGCATTGCGCAGCGGTGCTTCGTCCGCTGGCTGGCGATTGCTGCGTGTTTTGCTCGTTCGGCGATGTCGCGTGTCCGCCGATCCAGGAGGCGGGCGCGACCGGACCCGCAGGGGGTTGCTGCGACCGTTGAAGTCGAGCACTATCCTTTCGCCTCTCTAATCTATGATTTTTACAATCGCGGTTGCCTCTCAAACGGCGCAGAAGCGAGCGGCCCGACCGGGCGCGTCGCGCCACAAGGCGGTGGCGCGCTCGATCGAAAGTCTTGTCCATGTCCCTCCAGTCATTCAGTCTTGCTAGGCTGGCGTCCGCGTGCCTGTTGGCGCCATCATCTCCGGCGGCTGCTGAGCCAGATGACGATCATATTAACCCGGATCGGCCGGGGATCGCCGATGGCAGCACGACCGTCGGACGCGGACGCTTCCAACTCGAGACCGCTTTCCAGCGGGAGTTGCGGGAGGGCGGGGACGGTCGCACCACCTTCGTCCCCACGCTGCTGCGCTACGGCTTCGCAGACAAGTGGGAGGTACGGATCGAGGGTAACGGCTACACCTGGGAAATGCAGGTCGTTTCCGCGGAGAATGCGACAGACTCCCACGGGCTCGCGCCTACATCGATCGGCCTCAAATACAGTTTCGTCGAGGCGGTAGGGTCGAACCAGCCTTCGCTCGGCACGATCATTCGCGTGTTTCCACCTTCCGGCTCTGGTGAATTCCGCAACACGCGCACCACGGGAGACATCCGCCTGGCGGCCGATTGGAGAATCGCGGACAAATGATCCCTCAACCCGAACGTCGACATCGGGCTCTATCAGGGCGACGACCGACGCACCTATGCTGCGGGGCTGTTCGCCGCGACGCTCAATTTCAACCCAAGCAAGGTGGTCAATTTCTTGGTGGACACGGGTGTCCAGACGCCGGACGAGAAGCACGGTAGAACCTCGATGATCGTGGATGCCGGGGGAGCCTTGGTCATCGGACATGACATCCAACTCGATTTCAGCGTGGGAACAGGCGTGGCGGGATCGACGCCGCCTCACCCGTTTGTCGCGGCCGGGTTTTCGAAGCGTTTCTGACACCGGCCTACCCGGCATTGCAAAGCCCCTTGATCCTCTAGTGACTGGAGCATGTACCGGGGTTTGCCCCCTGATGCCTGGATTTGGGAGAAGGTTCCTTGGCAGCCCTGGTTGAAACAATCGGTGTGTCTCGACGCTCGCTAATGACCCGGATGTTCGCATTCGGAACGGGTCTTGCGATCGGGACGCCTGTGCTTGCCCGGACTGCTTCTGAATCTGCGCTTTCGTGGAACTTCGGAGCGGCCGCCCTGGATTGGGAGCCAGTGGAAATCGGGACGGGAGATACCCTCCTGGTGTCCGCGCAAGTCGGGGGCCTGCCGGTGCGGGCGGTGCTCGACAGCGGCAGCGGCGCTTCGATCATGAGTACGGCGCTCGCGGCGAAGCTCGGCCTGAACAATGGCGAGCGGCGCATGATTAGCGGGCTAAGCGCCAAGGCACCCGTGCAATTGGTCCGTGATGTCGACGTGCTGCTCGCTCGCGAAACTCGCCGATTGCCCTTTGCTGTCGTTGGTGACCTCAGTGCGGTCTCGGCGGCGTTCGGCCGGCCGATCGATATTCTACTCGGCGCCGACATGTTTGCGGGGAGCAGCATCGCGCTGGATTTCAAGAGTAAGCGGTTTGCGGTCGCGAAATCGGGGGCGTTCTTGGCCGGTCCCGGCTGGCGGGCCATCCCGCTCGGCCGCGGGGCTAAACAGGAATTGTTCATCCAGGCGTCCGTAGCGGGCCTTGCCCCCGCGCCTCTGATGATCGACCTCGGAAGCTCGGCGGCGCTGATGCTCTCGTCGTCCTATGCCCGCAGTCAAGGACTGCTGACGGGCAAGCGCGTTTCAACTGCGGCGCTAGGCGGCGTCGATGGCGTGAAGACCAACGATATTTTCACGATCGCGACAATCGACATCGCCGGGTTCGGCGTGTCGAACATTCCGACCCTGGGGATGCGAAGCTGGCTCTCCACCAGCACCGTCGGCAACATCGGCTTGCCGCTCCTCGCTCAATTCGACGTGGTGTTCGATGTGACGGCGGGCTTCGTGTGGCTCCGGCCAATTGAATCCCGCCACCGCCTGCCGATGCTGAAGGATCGTAGCGGCCTTGGACTCGCAGCTTCACCAACGACGCTGACCGTAGTCCATGTGGCGACAGGCAGCCCGGCGGAAAAGGCTGGCTGGGTCGTCGGCGATCAAATTGTAGCGGTCGACGGCCACCCCATCGACGCCGACTACACGCATGGAGACCTTTGGCGCGCGCGCTCTCGCCCTGCTGGAACCCTCGTCAGATTCACGATGGCCGCCGGTGAAAAACGCGCGCTTCGGCTCGCCGACTATTACTGAAGCTCCGAGCTGCCTTGGCCGCTGCCGATCGCCTTCATGATCCCGCAATCGGCCATACGCGCCTTGGTGCAACTCTGGCTGAGCATGGCAAGCTCGTCCCGCAGCACGGCGAGCTGCGCCAGCCTCGTCTCCACCTCCTTGAGATGCTGCTTCGCTATGGCTGAAGCAGCACTACAGTCCTGATCGGGGTTCTGCGCGAGACCCATCAACGATCGGATCTCCTCAACCGAAAACCCGAGCCGACGCCCGTTGCGGATGAAGTGCAGACGCTCGATCTCGCTCGCGTCATAGGTTCGGCGCCCCGACGCCGTGCGGGGCGCGGGACGCAATAATCCGATCGATTCATAGAAGCGGATCGTCGTCACTTTCGTCGAGGTTTCGCGGGCGAGCTGCCCGATCATCACCGGCTTCATCAATGGCACCTTGCTAATGCGAACGGGTCGCAGATTTCGCTTGATCCTACAGTGACTGGAGGTGGTAGGGGAAGCCGCATGAGTGTTTCTGTCGAAAGTTGCGGGTGTCACGGCGAGCCGGTTCGCGCCCAGCACGATCCGGCCTACCGTCGCGCCTTGCTGACGGTTGTGGTCCTCAACCTCGGCTTCGGGATCGCCGAATTGTTAGGCGGGTTCATCGCCGATAGCCAGGCACTCAAGGCGGACTCGCTCGACTTTCTCGGCGACGGATCGATCAGCCTCCTCGGTCTGCTCGCGCTCGCCTGGTCGGCTCGGGCGCGGGCGCGGGTTGCGCTCTCGCAGGGGGTGTTCCTTGGGGCGCTCGGGGTGGGCGTGATCGCCTTCGCGATCTGGCGCGCCCTTCACGCAACCGCGCCCGACGCCGAGCTGATGGGCGCGATCGGTGCCGTCGCACTGACCATCAATGTCGGCTCGGCCTTGATGCTGGCGCGCTTCCGGGAAGGCGACGCAAACGTCCGCGCTATCTGGCTCTTCAGCCGCAACGACGCGCTCGCCAATGTCGCGGTGATCGCAGCAGCGGGTTTGGTGGCGTGGACGGGAAGCGCATGGCCCGACCTCGCCGTGGCCGGCGTGATCGCGCTGCTGTTCCTCCACTCCGCCTATGAGATCGTAAAGGGCGCCCGTCGCGAGCTGGGGGAGCTTTGATGCGACCGTTCATCGTGATCCGCGCTCAGGCCCGCATTGTGCTGCCGCGTCTGCTGGCGCTGCTCGTCGCCGTCCTGCTTCCAGCCGCGGCAATGGCGCAGGCGAGGGACGTGCAAACCGCATGGCGACTGCTCGATTATGTGGCGGTCGACTATGGCGGCGCGGTCGCCGATGGACGGATCAAGAGTGCGTCCGAATATGCGGAGATGAACGAGTTCGCGGCGTCGGTCACGGCGCGGCTGCAAACGCTGCCACCGAAACCGGAGCGGCAAACACTGCTGGAGGGCGCGGCGAAACTTCAGTCGATGATCGCCCGCAAGGCAACCGCAGGCCAGGTTGGCGTGCTTGCTCATGGACTCGCGGCCGACCTGCTTCACGCCTATCCCGTGCCGCTTGCTCCCGACAAAGCCCCGAGCCTCGCCGCCGGCGCTGCGCTGTTCAATCAAACCTGCTCGGCCTGCCACGGGGCGACAGGCAATGGGCACGGCCCCGACGCGGCCAAGCTCTCCACGCCGCCGATCGCGTTTACGGACCTGGCACGCGCGCGCCAGCGCAGCGTGTTCGCGCTTTATCAGGCGGTGACGCAGGGCATCGACGGGACGGCCATGCAGAGCTTCGCCGATCTGCCGAACGATCAGCGTTGGGCGGTAGCGTTTCGTGCCGGGGGCTTCGCGTTCACCGACGCACAAGCGCGCGAAGGCGAGCGGCTATGGAAGTCCGATGCGGCGCTCCGCCGGCGCATCCCGGACCTTCAGACCTTGGCCGGCCTTACTCCAGCCACGCTCGCCACCTCGATCGGCGAAGGCAGGGCCGATGCGGTCATCGCTTACCTGCGCCGCCACCCGAAACAGGTCGTGCAACAGGCTCCCGGTTCACTCGCGGTAGCGCGCGCGAAACTGGCCGATAGCGTGGCAGCGGCGCGGCGTGGTGACAGGCGCATGGCGAAGGAACTGGCGCTGTCGGCCTATCTCGACGGATTCGAGCCGATCGAGCCGACGCTAACGGCGCGCGATGCGACACTCATGGGTCGGATCGAAAGCACGATGGGCGAGTATCGCGCCGCGATCGACCGTGGATCGTCACCTGACGAACTCGCCAGCAAAGTATCGGTGCTGGGCGGGCTATTTGATGATGCCGAAGCGGCGCTCGTGCCCGATGCCGCGACCCGCGCCTCTACCTTCCTGGGCGCGTTCACGATCCTGTTGCGCGAAGGGCTTGAAGCCCTGCTCATTGTCGTCGCGATGATCGCCTTTCTCCGCAAAGCGGAGCGAGGCGAGGCGCTGCGTTACGTTCACGGCGGATGTATCGGCGCGCTGGTCGCTGGCGGCATCACCTGGGCGATCGCCACCTACGCGATCGGGATCAGCGGGGCGAGCCGGGAGCTGACGGAAGGCTTCGGATCGCTGTTCGCTGCGCTCGTGCTGCTGTCGGTGGGAATCTGGATGCACGGCAAGGCGCAAGCCGACCAGTGGCAACGCTACATTCGCGACAAGATGGCGCGCGCGCTGGGCGGCGGGTCGGGCTGGTTGCTGTTCGGCCTCGCGTTCGTCGTCGTGTATCGCGAGGTTTTCGAGACGATCCTGTTCTACGCCGCCCTGTCGGCGCAAGGGAACAACGCGATGCTGCTCGCGGGAGCGGGCACGGCGATCGGACTTCTCGGCCTGATCGCCTGGGTGATGCTCAGGTATAGCCGCAAGCTTCCGATCGCACAGTTCTTCCGCTACAGTTCGTGGCTCATGGCGGTCTTGACGGTGGTGCTCGCCGGCAAGGGTGTCGGGGCGCTACAGGAAGCCGGCATCATCGACATAACGCCGCTCGCGGACGTGCCCCGGCTCTCGATGCTCGGGCTGTTCCCGACCTGGCAATCGGTGCTGGCGCAACTCCTGATGGCGGTCGCGATCGCCATCGGGTTCGCCTGGAACGGCCGTGGCCAATCCCGGCCAGGCGGGGCATCGGCCATCTGAAGGTCGGATCGCATATATTACCGCCGCTGATCCTTCGTGGTGCCGCCCGCCTTCTGCGCTATGGGATAACTGACGAAACAGCCCCATCAAACCAGCGCCCGTCCGCTTGCGGGCGGTCCGTTGGCCGGGGTGGAGGTTTGCGGAAAAATGAGGGATAAGCATCGCGTGGCGACGCTCCGCGCGGCGGTCGTCATCCGGGCTTGAGACCCGGCTTGAGGCGGGAGCCTTCGCCAATGGCGCGGCATGGCGGAGGCCCCTGACTCTAGCGTATTTTCTGCTTTCGTTCCGCTAGGTCGTGACTCATAGAATCGTCATGCCGATCTTGGCCGAACATCGCTGGCTCTATCCGATCGACTGGCCCGAGCTGTTGAAGATGGTCCGGTTTGGCCGCGCCGGGGGCGAGGCGAGCTTTGCCGGCGCCCGCACGCGACGCGCCTGTTCCACCCCGGCGGCGGCCGCTGCAGTCGTGATGACGATCCTTCACGTCACGCTGGTCTATATCGCCTGTGCGCATCTCAACAACGATCCGACCCAGAGCATGGGCCGCGACCTAGCCGCGATCTCTAGGGTGCCATTGATCTATGATGCACCCGGGTTTTGTCGCCGGCTGAACGCCTATCGGCGTTGCGCAATCTTTGATCTGCTCGCACTGCTTGACGCTTTGATGCGCTGCCTTCGCCGAAGTACGTGTGCCACGTGGCACACCCGCGCGCGGTCATCCTGATGCCAGGATAAGGGCCGCGGTTGGATGTTGAATGGGATACGAGTATATATAAGGCGTTCTGTTGCGTGATTCTCGAAAGCGGCACCTCCTGAACCGTCGCGCTGCTACCCGGCGGGTCTCAATTCCTGAAGGGACGGGATCCTGATAAACTCCTGCATCCCGTCAGGCTGCCGGTGGTGGCCCGGCTTACTATCGTGACCGGGCGCCAAGCCAGCGATCACGATCTTTAAAGTTGTTAAATCGTTGATGTGCGTTACATCATTAAACCGGCAAGAGCGCGGGGAGCTGCTACCTCCGTCCGCTGCTGATCACGTCCCTGCTGCTCCCGATCGCTGTTGCCGGCGCGGGCCGGAAAATATCTCGTCCGGCAGACGGCAGCCAGTCCGCTACACGGCATCAAACGAGGTCAGGATCGGGCACCGCCCTTCCGATCCCGATCCGCACTCGCGTGCGAGTTGGCGAAGTGAGGCGCGGACCCGTGTCAGCTCGTCGATTTTGACATCCAGAGCTGCAATGCGTTCGTTGGCGAGCTGGCGCGCACGGGCGCGATCGTCGGTCGCGTCGAGCGCCAACAGCTCGCCGATTTGCTCAAGCGTGAAGCCGGCCGCCTGGGCGGAGCGAATGAAGCGGAGTCGGCGGACATCATCGAGGCCGTAGCGGCGGATACCGCCGCTCGTGCCGGCTCCGCTCGGCCGATCCGGCGTGCCGAGAAGACCCCGGCGCTGATAGTAGCGCACGGTTTCCACGCCCACGCCGCCTTCACGCGCGAATCCCGCGATCGTCATGCCCGCCATGCCTTGACTCCGGACTATGGTACGGACCCTATATAGGCGGGCGAACGAGTTGGAGAAGCGAAATGGCGACCGCTCCTGCCAAGCAGGCGACGATCTACCGGATGGTGATGCCGGAACACACCTGTCCCTATGGGCTGAAGGCGAAAGACCTGCTGCGGCGGGAAGGCTATGCGGTCGATGATCGCTGGCTGACGACGCGGGAGGAAACCGACGCCTTCAAGGCGAAGCACGGGGTCAAGACGACGCCGCAGACCTTCATCGCCGGCGAGCGGGTGGGCGGCTATGACGACTTGCGTCGCTTCTTTTTCAAGAAGGTTCGCGACCCCAAAGCCGTCACCTATCGGCCGGTGATCGCGGTGTTCGCCATGACGGCACTGATGGCGCTGGCGGTCAGCTACGCCGCGTTGGGGACGCCGTTCACGGTGCGCGCGGGCGAATGGTTCATTGCCTTCTCGATGTGTATCCTCGCCATGCTCAAGCTCCAGAACGTCGAGAGCTTTTCAAGCATGTTCCTCAACTACGACCTGCTGGCGAAGCGCTGGGTGCCCTATTCCTACATCTACCCGTTCGCGGAAGGCGGGGCGGGGGTGCTGATGGCGGCGGGTGCGCTCACCTGGTTTTCGGTGCCCGTCGCGCTGGCCATCGGCACGATCGGCGCGGTGTCGGTGTTCAAGGCCGTCTATGTCGATAAGCGCGAGCTGAAATGCGCGTGCGTGGGCGGGGACAGCAACGTGCCTTTGGGCTTCATCTCGCTCACCGAGAACGTAATGATGGTGACGATGGCGCTCTGGATGCTGGCGGCCCCGGCCTCGCTTGCGATGGCGCATTAAGCATAGCGTTGGCGACGGTGGGCAAGGACGCTGCGTAGCCTCGAACTGCAAGGCAGGAAATGGGCTGCGGGCGGCAGCAACATCGACGAGAGCGGTTCCCTCAGCATCCCGCCGATCATTGGCGCCGCGGTCCGGCTCATCACTGGCGAACCCGGCGCGCCACCGATCAGCACCGCGAAACTCGCCGCCACGATCAGCGGCAACCGTGACTGCCCCGCGGCTTCGACGTAACAGCCCGCCTGCGCGGACCCCTTTGCCTATCTGGTTTTCGACCAGTCGCGGGTGTCGCCCGGCGCGCGCGGCCTCCTCCTTTGACCGGTTGAAGTATCGATACCCGCAAGGCAAGTCGCCACCTTGACACAGTCACGCGAGCGACCGCTCTGCAAGCAAAGCTGGATCAGACGATGTTGCCTACTTTGCGGCCGGCGGTTTGCGGCTTGACGTATGCAAGACCAAGATCCGCCATCCTCCCGCAACTTTTTTGAGGACGCTGGTGGCCACGCCGCGTCGCTGCACCGTTTCGCCAGCCTTGGTTGTGATCGCGTAATCATACGCTTCATTCGCCAGCGCCAGCCCATTCTCGACCCTGACAGAGGCGCGGTAATTGCTGAAGCGGAAGGAGGAGAACTGCTTGAGCTCGGGACCGAGGTGGTGCGCGAGATACTGCGCATAGGTTCCCTCTCTGGCCCCACTCTCGAAAATTGTCGAATCGGACGAGAACAAACGCTCGGTCCCGGTAGCGTCAAGGCGCTCAATCGCCTGCTTATACTGGTCGAGAACCGCCTGAACCGCCGACGCCTCGGGAGAAGACGACTGAGCGAAGGCAGGGGGGCTCAGCAACGCCGCGATCACAAGAAGCCGGGGTAAGCCGCGTTGCAGGGCATACCGACACCATGCCGGTGCCTTTGGGCGTGCTGCAATATGATAAGGCGTTGCGTGCATGGTCCTCACCTCGAACAAATAGTTTCAATGATCGGTGCAGACTGGAGGCTTCCCTTGGCCTCGGTCAAGTCAGCGCTCGCCCATCAGGTTCCGCCGCAGATCCTGCCGCTCGCGAGAGCTGATCTGCTGCAGCTTCCAGTGATGAGGGATGAGCCGCGCCGGCGCGTAGAAAGGGTATGGGGGAAGTATCAGACTGGACAATGCGATCCGGCGAAGCGTCGGTTCACGCTCAACGGCTGGCTGGCGTTGTGGCGCCGCCAGCTGCATCGCAGACCACTCGAACATGTGGTGAGCCGCATGTTGCTCAGTCGACACCGAGCGGGGGCTCCGTCAACCCGGCCTATTCAATTGTCGACTCGCTACGCGCGATTCTGGCCGGCGTCGTCACGTTCTCGCACGCGTGGTATCTCCTTATTCGAGACTATCGACCTGGTGACGGAGCCTTGGCGGGGCTAGGCTACTTCGCGGCAGGTTTCGCTCACGCATGTGTCGTGCTTTTTTTCGTGCTGAGCGGCTATTGGATAACGCGGTCGGTTCTCAAGCGCCTGGACACGGGCTGGTCATGGCCGCGCTACCTCGCTGACCGGCTTGTTCGGCTGTACCTCGTCCTGATCCCGGCCTTGATCCTGGGCGGATTGCTCGACGCGGTCGGCTACCATGTCTTGGAGACCGCCACCCATCGCGCGCTGACCGACACCTTCGTTCTGAAAACGAATCTTGGCAGCACGCTGTCAGCGACGACATTTTTGGCGAACATGTCATTCTTGCAAGGCGTTCTTGCGAGACCGTTCGGTTCAAATGGCCCGCTTTGGAGCGTCGCCTATGAGTTCTGGTACTATTTCTGGTTTCCGGCTCTCGCGGTGACGGTGCGGACACGGCGGATTTCGGCATTCCTGCCGACCCTCCTGCTTGGCGCGATCGCTTCGCCTCTGGCCATTGGGTTTCTCTGCTGGCTCGCTGGAAGCGCGGTGTACTTCGCGGAGAGACGCGCCGCGTCGACGAAGAGGCCAGCCACGCGACCATCCGCGGTCACGCTGTCGTGGACTGCCGCTGGCGCGGCAATATTGCTGATTCTGGCAAGACTTGTTGACTTCGCATTCGAGGATGTCGTGCTGGCGGCGGCTTTCGCGGTCGTGCTTCGTGTTACCCTCTCGGCGCGACTGGAACTGCCCCGCTGCATGATCGGCCTCGCTAGATTTGGTGCGCAAGCGAGCTTCACGCTCTATGCGATCCATTTCCCGCTGATAGCCTTTGCGGCTGGTTTGATAATTGGTCGTGAGCGCCTGGAACCGGGCATTTTGGGCCTGATCTGGGTTGTAGTCGTTGTAGCGACCGTGGTCTGGCTGGCCCACGGGTTGTCAACGATCACTGAAGCGAGAACCGATACCGTCCGTCAGTGGGTGTCGCGCTATCTGCCTCGCCAGACGCATGGCCGTGATACCTGAACACGGTTGCACGGTGGGGAAGGATGACGGTCAACGGCCGCACATTTTCCTCCTGCTGAGCGTCATCCGGTCCGGACCGGCAGCGGCGTACAATGTACCGCCAACCGGGTTGCCAGCGACGTTGGTGGACTTTTGCCGAGAGCGTTATGGGGCCGCGGCTGGCGGTCGCCTCTCCGCGATCTTGAAGTGTCCGAGCGCGTTCACTGGTGATGGACAATAGCTTTCCACGCAGCTCAGCAATCATTCAATCTCAGCGCAGCGCGCGACCCAACGCGATAACAAGCGGGCAATCAGTTCGCCCATGATCAGCGTAACAGCCAAGGCGAGCGTACCCAATACGGAGTCGTCGATCGAGAAGAACAAGATGCCGGCGATTATTAAAAAAAAGACGTTCACCGCGGCCCACACCCATTCGGACAGCGAAGGCCCGTTGCCGGTCAAAGCCGCAGCACCGCCACAGCGCAAATCGTGATACGTGTCGCGTCAAACAATGTATCTGTCCCAGCCGGCATAATGCTCGCTGCTGCGCTTGCCGCGCCGAAGATTGAGCCCGATGATAACCGCCCCGACCGCGATATCGCCGAGCGTTGCTGCAATACTCGCCCCAGCGAGAAACAGCGGCGCGGAAACGATCCAGACGCCGGCGACGATGTTCAGAAAACGAAGCGCGCGCGCCGCTTCCGCGGTCGCAATGATCGATATCGTGATGACCATCGCACCGGCGACGTGGTCGCTGTTGGCCATCGCCCCCGTCGTGCCGAAGGTCAGACGGGTCAGCATCAGCGACGCGCCCAAGACCATGCTCGCCGCCAATGGCCATGGCAGCGTGATGCCGCGGGTTGCGTTTTTCCAGAAGGCGACGGGGCTGGCGAGCGCATCAAAGGAGTCCACCTCGCCCTTTTCGACGGCATCGCCATGGAAGAAGGTGGCGATGAGCGGCTTGCCCTGGCAGCGTGCCCATTTCAGGAACTGACCCATGGCGATCACCTCGTCTAGCGCGAATGGGATCATCACCAGCATGGCGAGGCCTGCGATCAGCGCGGGCGTGCTCCATGTCCCGATGACGATCGGTTGGATGATGATGAAATAGATCGAAACGACCCCGAGCGGGATCACGAGGATGCCGAAGAAGGTGACCATCCACGGCATCGTACGCCAGCGGTCGCGCGTTCCCATGACCGCCATCAGAATTTCAAACGTATAGCTGACCGCGCCAAGCCCGGCATCGGGAATGGGCCAGGCCTTGGAGACATCCGAGGTAATGATCTCCTCGGTCCCGTTGCGGGGATCGGCGAGCGAGCCTGAGAAGAAGGGTTCCCAGACGCCATCGACATGGCCGAGCTGATAGGCGGTCAGCATGCGCGAGATCAGCAGCCCGATCAGTCCCAGCATCGCGATGGGAAGCCGCTGCGCGTCCGTCGATGGACCGTAGGTCCATCCCGGCGGTATCGATTTGGGGTCCATCATCCCCGCCATGCTCATTCCCGGCATCATCGGCACGAGGACGGAGAAAGCGATGGCAAGTGTGCCGACGAGCAGGTCGTTTTGATATTGCGCGGCGCTTGGGCTCCAGAAAAGCAGCGGTGCAAAAAGCAGCCATATGCCAACGAAGCACGCCGCCCATTGCCCGAACCAGGCGGTCCGCCTGGATAGCGAAAGCAGGCCGAACAGCGCCAACAACGTCCCGCTCGCGATGTCGCTCGCCATGAGCAGATCGGCCCGCCACTCGATTGGCGCAAGGCCGCGGTCTATCGTCACCGCGCGCACCGATGCCGCGACCGTCTCGTTAGTTACGGCATCGTAGACGAACGGGCTCGCCGCCAGCCACGCGCCAAGTCCGATATTGGCATAATGTGCCCATCGCGTCTTTCGACCATCCGCGTCCATTACCGCCATGTGGTCGCCGCCCATCGAATGATCGCCGGGCGCCACGGCCATATTGTGGTCGTGACGATCGGGGCCGCGCGCTTTGCCCGGGCTCCGATCTTCGCTGGCGGCGTCGCCTTCGCCTTCCGCTCGATGGTCATGCCCCGCCGGAGGCCCCGGCCGTTGGCCATACCACGCGACCAGCGAAGGATTGAGCTTGTTGGCGGCATACCAGGCGACGGGGTCCCGCTTGAGCGCCGCCACCATCTTCGGGAGCGTCGTGCGGAGTTGGTGCACTGGCTCCCAATCAAGAAGCTGCCGCGCGCGGCTGATATCGAGGACATAATGGTCGTTGCTCGCCTCGACCATCCACGGCTTGATTTCGCTGTCCTCGCCCAGAAGCTTGTCCTGCACCCAGGCACCTGCCTTGGCGACCGGCTGTGGAATCCGAAGCGTGTCCCAGCGCTCCCCGCGCAACGCGCGGCCGATGACGTCCTGGACTTCGGCATAGCCAAGCGCTTCCGGCTCGCCGATGAGCAGCGGCAATTCGATCGGCAGCTCATCCCTGCGGTCGACCAGCCGCGCGATCGCATCGGTCAGATCGTCGAGGTGGACGAAGGACTGGCCGGCGCAAAGCATGCCCGGGTAAAGGTGGGCGATCAGCCGGTGCTCGTAGATCCGGGCGATCTGCTGCGCGATGAAGGGCTGATGGCCTTCGTCCTCATAGACGCCGGCAATCCTGAGAAAGACGACCGGGATGTTCCCATGACGCTCACGGAGCATCGCTTCGGTACGTACCTTGGATTCGGGATAGGGCCAGCTCGGATCGATCGGCGATTCTTCATTGATGCGTTCGTCAGGGCTGTCGGTCGGCCGGTGGACGAGCATCGTGCTGGCAAAGATGAATTGGTCGACCTCGAAGTCACGCAGTGCATCGATCAGCCGGCGCGTCCCCTCGACGGTGATCTCGTCGTAGAGAGGATTGGGTTCGCCGGTGACGTCGTAATAGGCGGCGAGGTGAACGACCGACGCGATGCGGCTGCCAAATTTTGCACGTACCTCTTCGAGGGCTACGCGTACCCCTTGTTCTGACGCAAGATCGATATCCACGGCGGTCGCCGGCGCTGGCGGGTCGGGTGGCCCAGCTTGATCCAGGCCGACCATGTCGTAACGCTCACCGAGGCGGTGTACGACGGCCTCACCGATGAAGCCGCTTGCGCCCGTGACGAGCACGACTTCCCGGGGCTGATCGACAGAAGGCGTGGCGTGTTCAGTCGACATCGATCACCTCATCGCGGTCGTTCCAGCGGGACCTGCGGGCGCCTTGTCCGGCTTCATCTAACGATACGTCGCGCACGCATTGATCCCTCGAAAAGAGTGAGTTCGCAGGCACAACATTCAACTCCTGCATTCGGGGTCGATCCTGGTAGGCTTCAGTAATCTCCATCGGCGATAGCCAATGCACAGAGAGACGAACGCAGCGCTCACGATCCTCGCACCGCTTCGGTTGGCCTGGCTGCGCCTTGCGCTTGGCGCCGCCGCAGCAGCAGATAGGCGGCCGGAATGACCAGCATCGACAGCAGCGGCGCGGTCAGCATGCCGCCAATCATCGGCGCGGCGATGCGGCTCATCACTTCCGAACCTGTACCGGTGCCGATCAAGAGCGGGAACAGGCCTGCCAGGATGACCGCCACCGTCATCGCCTTGGGGCGCACCCTTAGTAGCGCGCCCTCCCGCACCGCCGCCTCGATCTGCTCCCTGTCCGGTGTCGGCCCGCGCTCGGCGAGGGCGTGCTTGAGGTAGATGAGCATGACCACGCCGAACTCGGCCGACACGCCGGCAAGCGCGATGAACCCGACGCCGGTCGCGACCGACTGGTTATACCCGAGCAGATAGAGCAGCCACAGCCCGCCGGTGAGCGCGAAGGGCAGGGTCCCCATGATCAACGCCGCCTCATCGAGGCGTCTGAAGGTCGCGTAGAGCAGCAGGAAGATGATCAGCAGGGTCGCCGGCACGACGATCTTGAGCCGTTCGATCGCGCGCTGAAGGAACTCGAACTGGCCGGTGTAGGTGACACTGACGCCGGGCGTCAGCTTGACCTTTGCGGCGACCGCGCGCTGCAGGTCACCGACGATTTCGGTGAGCGCGCGCCCGCGGCCATCGACGTATATCCATGTCACCGGCTGGCCATTCTCGCTGCGCAGCATGGGCGGCCCTTCGTTGACACGAATTTCGGCGACGGTGCCGAGCGTAATCTGCTGAAGCGAGGGGGTCACGACCGGCAGATTGCGCAAATCGTCGAGGCTGTCGCGCAATTCGCGCGGATAGCGAACACTGATCGGATAGCGCGCGAGCCCTTCGACCGTCTGGCCGATCGTCTCGCCGCCGATCGCGCCCGACACGATCGACTGCACGTCCGCGATATTCATGCCGTACCGTGATGCCGCCGCACGATCGATCAGGATGTCGATATAGCGACCGCCGGTCAGGCGTTCGGCGAGCGCGGAGCTAACCCCGGGCACGGTCTTGGCGACTGTTTCGATCCTGCGCGCGACCTGGTCAATCTCGGCCAGACTCGACCCCGCGACCTTGATCCCGATCGGGCTCTTGATGCCGGTCGACAGCATGTCGATGCGGTTGCGGATCGGAGGGATCCAGAAATTGGCGAGCCCCGGGACCTTGACGGCCTTGTCGAGTTCCTCGATCAGCTTATCCTGCGTCATGCCGGCGCGCCACTCGCTCTTCGGCTTGAAGCGGATCGTCGTCTCGAACATTTCGAGCGGCGCGGGATCGGTCGCCGTGTCGGCGCGCCCCGCCTTGCCGAACACGCTCTCGACCTCGGGGACGGTCTTGATCAGTCGATCGGTCTGCTGGAGCAGCTGTGCCGCCTTGGCGACGGACAGCCCCGGCAGCGCCGACGGCATGTAGAGCAGATCGCCTTCGCTCATCTGCGGGATGAATTCGCCGCCGAGCTGGCTGATCGGCCAGAGGCTAGTTGCGAAGACCAGCCCGGCAATCAGCAAGACCTGCTTGGGCCGCCTCATCGTCCAGTCGAGCGCCGGCCGATAGATGCGTGTCAGCCAGCGATTGATCGGATTGGATTCCTCGAGCGGAATCTTGCCGCGGATGAGAAACCCCATCAGTACCGGGATCAGCGTGATCGACAGGATCGCCGCACCTGCCATCGCATAGGTCTTGGTAAAGGCGAGTGGCGCGAACAGCCTGCCCTCTTGGCCCTGGAGCGAGAAGACCGGCACGAACGACAGCGCGATGATTAGAAGGCTAAGAAAAAGCGCTGGGCCAACCTCCGCCGCCGCCTCGGTGATGACGCGCCACCGCTCAGGTCCATTCAGCTCTTCACCCGGCCGATCGCGTTCCCAATGCTCGATGTGCTTGTGGGCATTCTCGATCATCACGATCGCACCATCGACCATCGCGCCAATCGCGATCGCAATGCCGCTTAGCGACATGATGTTGGCGTTCACCCCCTGCACACGCATGACGATCAATGCGAACAGGATGCCCAAGGGCAGCGTCAGGATAGCAACGAGGGCTGATCGAACGTGCCACAAGAACAGTGCGCACACGATCGCGACGACGATGAACTCCTCGATCAGCTTGCTCGTCAGATTCTCGACCGCGCGGTCGATCAGGCCGGAGCGATCATAGGTCGTGACGACCTCTACGCCCGGTGGCAGGCTCTTCTTCAGCTCGGCGAGCTTGGCCTTCACGCCGTCGATCACCTCGCGCGCATTCTTGCCCTGGCGCAGCACGATGACGCCGCCTGCGACCTCGCCCTCGCCATTGAGCTCGGCGACGCCACGGCGCATCTCGGGGCCGAGCTGGATCGTCGCGACGTCGCCCAGGCGGACGGGAATGCCGCCCGCAGCGGTTTTCAATGGCACGCTGCGGAAATCGTCCAGCGTCCTCAGATAGCCCGAGGCGCGAACGATGTATTCCGCCTCCGCCATTTCGAGCACGGAGCCGCCCGTCTCCTGGTTGGCGCGTTTCAACGCCACGGTGACCTGCTCCTGCGTCACGCCGTAGGAGGCAAGTTTTTGAGGATCGAGCTGCACCTGATACTGTTTGACCATCCCGCCGATGCTCGCGACCTCGGCGATCCCCGGAATGGTCTTGAGCTCGTAGCGCAGGAACCAGTCCTGAATGCTTCGAAGTTGGGCGAGGTCGTGCCGTCCCGTTCTGTCGACGAGGGCGTATTCATAGACCCAGCCGACACCCGTTGCGTCCGGACCAAGCGATGCCTTGGCCCCTTCCGGCAAGCGGTTCTGCACCTGGCTGAGATATTCGAGCACGCGGCTGCGTGCCCAGTAAAGGTCGGTGCCGTCCTCGAACAGAACATAGACGAAGCTGTCGCCCTCGAAGGAGTAGCCGCGCACCACGCGTGCGCCCGGCACCGACAGCATCGTCGTCGCGGTCGGATAGGTGACCTGGTCCTCGACGATGCGCGGCGCCTGCCCGGGATAGGTCGTGCGAACGATGACCTGGACGTCCGACAGGTCCGGCAAGGCATCAACCGGTGTCGTTCTGACCGCACCTATCCCGATGGCGATGAGCAGGGCGGCGGCCAGGAGGACGACGAAGCGCGCCTTGACCGATGCATGAATGATGCGCGCGATCATTTGGCGTCGCCCGCGATCGGACGCGCATCGATACCGGTAAGGCTGGCCTCGGAATCGATCAGGAACTGGCCGGAGGAAACGACTCTCTCGCCTTCATGCAGGCCTGCCAGAATTTCGGTCTCGCCGCCCGCATCGCGCCCGACCCGCACTTCCGCGGGACGATAGCGACCTTTGGGCTCCGCGAGCATGACCAGCGTGCGCTTGCCGGTGCGGATGACCGCTTCGCTCGGCACGAGCAATGCCGCCTGCGATGTATCGCCCAGATGGACTGTCGCGAACATTCCCGGACGCAGGCGGCCACCTGCATTGCGTAGCTCCACCCTGACGGTCAGGGTCCGGCTCTCGGTTTGCGCGGTCGGCAAGACGGCGATGACCCGCCCCGCAAAGCGTTCGCCTGGGAAGGCCGCTAACTCGGCTGTCGCGGACTGCCCGACTTTGACATCACCGGTTCGGACCTCCGGCACGGCGGCATTGAGCCAGACCGCCCCAAGCCCGTTGACCTGCGCTAGCGTCTGACCCGCGGCAAGCGTGACACCGGCCCGCGCGTCGAGCGTTTGGATGACGCCCCCGATCGGACTGCGCACCGTGGTCAGTCCGCGACCGCGCGAACCCCCGCCGGGAATGCCGATCAGCCGCAAACGCTGACCCGCGGCCGCGATCAAAGCCTTGTCGCCGGTGCGGCGCACGGCCTCATATTCGGCCTGGGCGCCGCCCCATTCGGGCACGAGAAGATCGGCGATCGGAGCACCTGCGCGGATCACGTCGCCCGGCGCGCGAGCATAAACGCGCTGGACGAATCCGGCAGCGCGCGCCTGGATGATGGCGACGTCGCGTTGGTTGAAGTCGATGGTGCCGGTCACGTCGAGAACGCCCGCCAGCGTCCCGGCTTTTGCGACGGCCGTTCTCACGCCCAAATTCTGCGCAGCGCGGGGATTAACGGTGATGCCCGGCGCGCCATCGCCGCCTTCGTCGGCATATTTGGGCTTGAAGGTCTTCATCCCCATCGAGGAAAGCGAATCCGGATTGTCGTAGTGCTCCCCTGGCACCATGGGATCGTAATAATAGAGGACCTTGCGCCCCCCCTGCGCCTCGACATCGGCTGGCGCGGGCTGGCGCGATCCGGCGAGATAATAGCCGGACGCGCCGGAGATCACGGCGACAGCGGCAAGCGCGGCACCGGCACGGGCACGCTGTGTGCGATCAGGTGTCATTGGCTGTCGTCCCCATAGGTGAGGTTGATCCGAACGCCATCGCGCAAAACGGCCGCCTCGCGGTCGAGAGTGGTCAGAACGGCGTCGGCCAGCGCGGCGTGCGCATCGACGATGTCAATCAGGCTCGCGCGCCCGGCCGCGAAGCTTGCGGTCTCAAGCCCTACCCGCTTCTCGGCAAGCGGCTGCAGCATGTCCCGCGCGCGCATCCATTGTTCGTGATGCATCTTGTGGTCCGCGAGGTCGGAGGCGAGGGCGGCCGCGAGCGTGCGGCGAGCTTCTGCCTGTTCGGCCACGGCTGCCGAAGCATCGGCCTGTCGTGCCGCGATCTGCGCGTTCTGGCGGTGGCGAGTGAAGATGGGCAAGCCGATCGTCACCCCGGCCGAGACATAATCGCCAAAGCGTGGATCGCGACGCTGATAGGCAAGGTTCACCCCGAAGTCGGACCGCCGACCGGATTCAGCCACGCGCACATCCGCCTCGGCCTGGCCTTCCCTGGCGGCGGCCATTCTGATCGCCGGATGATGGTCCAGCGCTCCTTCAAAAGCAGCCGCGCGGATCGGGAAGTCCGGAACCTCGCCTGCGATCTCGGGCTCAGTATCGCCGGTCCAGCGCGTCAGCGCCGCCCGCGCCTTGGCGACGCCGGCAACGAGCTCGCTGCGCCGGTCCTGCATTTTTGCGACCGCCTCATTGCCGCCGACGGTTTGGGCCGGTCGCGCGCTGCCTGAAGCGACAGCGCTAGGCGAGGTATGAACGATCGCTTCCAAGCGACGTAGGACGTCATCGATCGCAGCGACCCGGCGCTCGGCATAGGCGAGGTCGATCCAGGCAAGACCAGCGGAAACCGCGACGTCGCGCGCGCCGACCGCGGCGTCGGCTTCGACTGCCCTGATGTCGGCATCGGCACGCGCCTGTTCGGCATGACGCTTCGCCAGGTTGGGAATGGCTTGCGACGCCTCGACCTTTACCCAGGTGAAATTGTCCCGGTTCGGCTGAAATGCCAGCGGCCCGGAAACGGGAAAGCTGTCTAGACCGACCCCGAGCGTTGGATCGGGCAGCGCACCGGCGGCGCCGCGCGCAGCACGCACAGCGTCAAGTCTGCGGGCTTTCGCGAGAAGCACCGGGGCATTTGCGCGCGCGTGCTGGAGCGCCGCATTGAAGGTGAGCGGTTGCGCCGAAATGGCCACCGGACACGTCGCGACAAGCGACGCGAGCACTGCATGTCTCATAGAATTTTTCCGTAGCAAGCCGGGCAGGGCGACCGACATTTCGGCAAGCTTGCGGGAAGCGCCGATCTGCCGCGTCGCCTTGCTCAGGTTAAGATCAGCGATCGCCGCCGGAGCGATCAGCCGACGATCCTTGCATACAGGTCGCCGGATCGACAACCATCATCGCGCAATCGCACGCGGGCCTCTGGCGGTCTGGCACCCAGACCCGCCGCATGGTGGGTCCAGTAGACCTTGGCCCGAATTGGGGGACCGGGCGCCACTCATAGTGGCCAGAGGGCGCCGCCTGCGACACAGGCGCTGCGTCCGGGGAAGACGGCTGGGGAGCGGCCGCAAGTGCGACCGCAGCAAGTAGAGCAATCATGACGATATCCTCGAAAGATGCGGTGTCAGCGCTGCGGGGTAAACGGTCGCCAGACGCGACTCACCCGCAGGCGTAGGCGATCAAAGGAGGATCGAAGGGGGATGCGGTTCGGGACTGATGTCGCCACCCGCCAGGATCGACACGGCGGGCCAGAAATCCGGTTCCCCCGGCAGGGGCTCGTGATCGCTGGCGAGAGCAGCGTTTGCAATGGTCATGGGCACAACACAGCCCATTTGCGCAATACAATCGAGCGTCAGCCCTTTGCAGGGCATTGGCACGCTGTTCTTCTGTTGCCCGACCATGTCTGCACATGCTGTTTCCGAAGAAGACGCGCCAGCGGCGGCCATCACCATCGACGAAGCCGCCGGGCCAACGGCATAGGCCGCCTGTACCCCGAAGAGGCCGATCAACGCGCCGACCAAAAGCAGAAAGGCGAAACAGCTTCTCAGCATTCGATCCGTGTCGGACGATCGAAGGCGAGAGTCAACGAAACTCCTCTTGCCGTGCCGCCTTTGGAAGGCTGGCGCTCAACGCTAAAGCGTTGCCGCATCTGCATGATATGCCGCGCTGGTCTACCATCCCGAGGACGGGGTGGGATGGATGGGGGTCAACATGCAACGATCTTCCTGCATTATTGCCTTTGTTGAAGCGGTCCTTGCGTCTGAGAAAGGCGTGATGAAGGAGTTGGAGCCGACGCGGATCCTGGCTGCGCAGCCTTGAAACGCGGCACAGACGCGATAGCGGCGCCATTTAGCCATGGCGGGCGAACGTCCGGCGCCCACCCGGGCCGAACGCGATCACGTCATAACGTTGCGCTTTCAACCCGTGGACCTCCATGCCGGGCGATCCGAGCGGCATGCCGCCAACAGCGAGACCTCGCACCCCGCGCGGCTTTTCCGCAATAGCACGCTTGATGTCGGTGACCGGGACATGCCCTTCGACCACGATGCCGTCGATCACCGCTGTGTGACAGGAAGCCAGATCGGCAGGCACCCCGAGCCTCGCCTGGAACGCCGCCCGGTTCGGGTCGTCCAACGTGCGGACGGGCCGACCGAGTTGTTGGCGGACCTGGGCTGCCCACTTTTCGCAGCAGCCGCATCCAGGATCGCGGTGCATCGCGATCGCGGTCGCCGCCGACGCTGCGACGGGCGACGCAACAAGGAGGAGGGCGAGACCGGCGTGAATCGTTTGCTTCATGACTTGCTCCAAAGAATTGGCCCCGCCCTGACGGGGGATGCGAGGGGGAGTCAGGGCGGGGCGGGCGACCGCTACTGCGGGCGCTTGCCGTGCTTGCGAAGCCAATCCTGGAGCTCCGCAATATCCTTTTCCTGCTTGGTGACGGTCATCGCCGCCATCTGGCGCGTGTCGGCATCCTTCGCGTCACGCTGAGCGATCCGTGACATGGCGATCGCGCCGCGATGATGCTCGATCATCTTGCGCGTCCAGGTCTCCGCCGCATCCGAACCCTTGGCCGCCATCATCTTGCGATGCATGTCCATTTCAGCCGGTCCATAGGGATTGCCCGGATCGTTCATCATCATCTTGGAATGGTCCATGCCCTGCATGCCACCCTGGCCGTGTTGCATGGCCTGCCCTTGGGCTAGCGCAGGGACGGACATCACGGCCAGTGCCGCGGCGATTACTCCGGGTATCATTCTTGACATATCAGGCTCCTTGCTTGGTAATACGCGCCCCAACGCCCGAACCCTCGCAATGAGCCTGACAAAGGCGGAATTTAGTAAGGCCTTCGCGCGTTATCGGCGGCGCGGGAGCGCAATGAGATCCGCGGAAGGCCGAACAGCCGGAAACGGCGTTTCGAAGTTCATTCTGGGGCGCATGGCAGGACGTCAGCGCACCGATTGTTGAGCCTCGCACGCGATCGCCGCCGCGCACGCCCTTCGGCTCTCTACATCCGTTGCAGGATCACCTTCATCTGGTCGATCTCCTCGCGCTGGGAACGGATGATATTGCCGCAAAGCTGCTTGATCTCGGGATCACGGATCGACGCCTGCTGGCACATCAGAATGGCGCCCGAGTGGTGCGGTATCATCGAGCGCAGAAAGGCGCGATCGCCGATCGTCGTCTGGGTCCTGATCAGCGCGAACGAGCCAAGAAACGCCGTGACAGAGATCGCCAGGAGCACGACGTTCGCGCCCCTATTCGGAAACATATGCTTCATGGCGAGGATCATCAGCACCACCATCGGCGCGACCATCATCAGCGTCATGTAGGTCATGTTGAGATTGTTGTAGAAGCTGTCGAGCCCATCGATCATGACGAACATGACGAGATACATAATCACGCCGCTGACCAGCGTCTGCACCGCCAGGCTCGCATAGGGGTTCATCATGCCCTGCATTTTTTTCATCTGTTCCATTGCTCTCTCCTGTGCCCCCGCACATTGCTATGTCGGTCGCGAGACCGATCGGCGGCGCCGGACAGGCCAGCGCATGTAGAGAAGCACGGCCCCGCCCAGCCAAAGGACAATCCCGCCAAGCGCGAAGCTGAGGAGCCACGGCGTGTTGAAATTCTCGTGATTCTTCCAGTCCATGATGTGGAGCCCCCAGAAGAAATCATAGAGCCGCCAGGTCCCGGTGCGGACCGCCGCGATGCGACCGGTCGAAGCCGGGATGAAAACTCGTGTCGCGTCGGCGTCCGCGAAAGCGACCCGCCACGCCGGGAGCGGTCCCCTGTATTCGGCGCTTGCGTTGGTCACCAGGGTCACGCTCGTCGCGGGCCGGCCCGTCCCGCGCCAGGCGTCGCGCGCGATCGTCTCCGCAAGACTCTCGTCGAGCCGCGGAAGACGCGAAGCGGTGACCGCATCGACGAGCGTGACGCCGTTCGCCGTCACGATTTCGGCAACTGGCTTGCTGCCAAGCATCCGGATGGTGATGCTCTGGACCGGCGCTCCGACGGATCGTAAATATTCCGAGGACGCGGCGAGCCGGACTTCCGGGTTCAGCGGCAACACGGTGGTGCGATCGACGAGGTGGTCGCCGTGGACGCGGTCGATAGGCAAAAAGCTCATCAGCGCGCCGCTCGCGAACCAGAGCAGAAGCTGCGCGCCGACGACGATGGCCAACCATTTGTGCGCGCGGCTGGCAAGCAGATGCAGCCTCGCGCGCGGGCTCCTCACAGAGCGGTGCCTGCGCCTGTCGCGCGGACCTCAGTCATGGCCATGCGGCGCTGCGGGCATTGCCATCCCCTTCATCCCGCCCATGTCCTTCATCATCTCATCGTGCTCGGCGGGCGCGCTCGCGATCAGGGTCTTGTATTGCTCGGCTGTCATGCCCGGCAGCTTCCGAACGAAGGCGACCATATCCCAGATCAGCGGATCGGGATGGGTCTTGCCCCATGCCGGCATCGCGCTCAGTTTAACACCATGCTTGATGATCCAGAATTGCTGCGCCGGCGAGAGGTCGGTGGTTTTGGCGAGCTCTGGCGCTTGCGGATAGAGACCTTGACTCATCTCACTGCGCTCCACGCCCGGTCCCAAATGGCAGCCCGAGCACATTTCCGTGTAAAGCGCAGCGCCCGACGATAAGCGCTTGGCGTCGGCGAGATTGCCGGGCACCGCGATGTTTCGCGAGCGGACGGCAATCGACCGCTCGCGTAGACCGTCAAGCATGGCGTAGACGGGACGTGTGTGCGGATCGTCGGCGGCGATATTATAGGCGCCGAAATAGATGAAGCCCGCCGCAGCGATGACCAGTGCAGCCACGGCAATAGCGACAAAGGTCAGGCTGGGAAAATGGTGCCTCATTCCTGCGCGGTTCATCATCTCCTCCCGTTATCGAACGTCAGAACCAGAGCCGAACGCCGGCGACCAGGCTTGTCACGGTCGGATCTTCGCCGTCCGCACGCGCGTAGCGGGCGGTCTGCCCGGTCTCCGCCGCATAGGAGACGCCGATATACGGCGCGAACTGCCGCGTGATCTCATAGCGGAGTCTTAGTCCCAGCTCGGCGCTCGACAGGCCCGCGCCGGTGCGCGTCTCGGGCACATCCTGAGCGGCGAGATTGAACTCGACCCGCGGCTGCAGAACGACGCGCTGCGTGATGCGCTGATCGTAATAGCCTTCCAGCCGGCCGAGCAGATCCCCCTTGTCCGACAGGAACAGCGCGCCCTCGACCTCGAACCAATAGGGCGCCAAACCTTCGAAGCCCACGGTCGCGTAGGTGGTCGGTCGCCCCGGCTTGAAATCGTGGCGAATGCCGCCCTGCAGGTTGAAATAGGGTCCGATCGCACGGCTGTAGAGCGCCTGGATCTCCGCCGCTTCGACACCTTGACGGAACGCGCCTTCGCCTTCCGACTTCAGCCACAGGCGGTTGATGTCGCCACCGACCCAGGCCTCGCCGTCCCAGCGATATCCATCGCGCCCTTTCCGCGCCTGATATTCCGCGAGATTGAACATCACCTGATAGTTGGTCTGGCCGCCCTGCTCCCGCATCATGTCGCGGCGCGCCGCCGCCATCTCGGGGGCGGGAAAGAGCTTCTCCGCATAATGGTCCATCGGCGGCCGCGGTGCAGGAGCGGTGCCGGCCGGCAGGTTCGTCCCCGTTTGCGCCATGCCGGACATCGCCGACATGTCATGACCCGCCTGGCCGCCAGGCATGTCCATTCCGGGCATCGACGACGTTCCCGTTTGGGACTGCATGCCGGGCATGGAACCATGGTCCATCTCTTCCATCGTGCCCGACTGCGCCGGCGTGGCAGGCATCGCCATCGTGCCATGATCCATTCCGGTCATGGCGGGTCGTGCCGGTGTGGCCGACATCCTGGGCATTCCGGGCATGTCGCTCATCGATTGATCACCGGGCTTCGCGGCCGGCTGGCGCGCGGTCGCCGCCGGTTTTTGGGTAGACGACCGTTTCGCCGGAACCGTCTTTTTCGCTGGAGCCTTCTTCGTTGCCGTCGGCTTTTTGGGCGCCGGTTTCTTCGCAGGCATCGGCATCGACATGCCGGGCATGCCCTGCATCGACTGGCCCTGCGCGGGTGCGGCAACGATAACGGCGAGGGCGGAGGTGGCCGCGAGGGCGGCGGCGAGCCGGGTCATGCCGCCTCTCCCTTCGGCCGGACGCTGACGACGCGCATCATGCCGGCGTGCATGTGGTAGAGCAGGTGGCAGTGGAACGCCCAGTCGCCCACCGCATCGGCGGTGAAATCCCAGGTGACCTTGCCGCCCGGCTGCACGATCACGGTGTGCTTGCGCGGCGCGCGGTCGCCATGTCCGGTCACGAGCTCGAAAAAATGGCCGTGAATATGAATCGGATGTCCCATCATGCTGTCGTTGATGAGGTTCACGCGCACGCGCTCGCCCTCGATGAACGGAATCGGCTCATGCACGTCCGACATTTTCTCGCCGTCGAACGACCACATGAATCGTTCCATGTTGCCGGTCAGGTGGATGTCGATGCTGCGAAACGGTGCACGAACGTCGGGGTTGCGTTCGAGCGCCATCAGGTCGCGGTAGGTCAGGACCTTGTGGCCGACGTCCTCCAGTCCCTGGCCGGGCTCGCCTGTGCGGTCCATCGGCATCGGCGAGATGGTCTGAACGCCGGGCCCTTTCTTGACCTGCGGCGCCTTGGAGAAGTCGCGCATCTTCATCGAGCCCATGTCCATGGAACCCATGTCCATCGAGCCATGGTCCATACCGGGCATGCTGCCCGACTGCGCCGCCATTGCACCGTGATCCATGCCGGCCATGGCGCCGCCGTCAGCAGCCATGCCCGAATGGTCCATCGGCATCACGCTGTGATCCATCCCGCTCATGGCGGCCGCTCCTGCGGCCACCGCGGTGGTCGCGAGCTTCGCCGACGGATTCTTCTCCGCAGTCGGATCGACCCCGCGCATCGCGCCACCGGACATATCCATGCCGGCCATGCCGCCACCCGACATATCCATGCCCTGCATGCCGCCCATCGACATGTCGCCCATGCCCATGTCCTTCATGGTGGCGATTGGACGCTTCCTCAGCGGCGGCACCGCCGCGACCATACCGGCGCGCGTCGCGAGCGTCGCCCGCGCCATGCCCGAGCGGTCGACGGCTTCTCCGACAAGAGTGAATGCCTTGTCCTCGGTCGGCGTGACGATCGCGTCATAGGTCTCAGCAACGCCGATCTGGAATTCCTCGACTTCGACCGGCACGACGTTCTGGCCATCGGCCTGGACGATCGCCAGCCTGAGCCCGGGGATGCGGACGTTGAAGGTTGTCATCGCCGAGGCATTGATGATGCGCAGCCGCACCCGCTGCCCGGGTGTGAACAGCGCCGTCCAGTTGTCGAACGGGCCATGGCCGTTCACCAGATACGTGTAGGCAGGCCCGGTCGCGTCCGAAACGTCGGTCGGGTCCATCCGCATCTTGCCCCAGTCGATGCGTTCCTTCAGCGTCTGGTCGCGCCCGGCGAGCAGACCTGCCAGTGTCTGGCGCTGGAAGTTGAAATGACCGGGATCGACCTTCATCCGCCTGAAAATCGCCTCGGGCGAAATCTTGCTATGGTCGGAAAGTACGATCACATGCTCGCGGTCATATTTGACCGGATCCTCGCCGGCCGGATCGATGACGATCGGACCGTAATGGCCAAGCTGCTCCTGCAAGCCTGAATGGCTGTGGTACCAGTAGGTGCCGTTCTGCCGGATCGGGAACTCGTAGAGATAACTGGAACGACCCTTGATTCCGGGGAACGAGACGCCGGGGACGCCGTCGAACTGGGCAGGCACGAGCAGCCCGTGCCAATGGATCGAGCTGTCCTCCGCAAGATCATTGACGACGTTGAGCCTGACGTTTTGCCCCTCGCGCAGCCGGATGAGCGGTGCCGGCACCGTGCCGTTGATGCCGATCGCCGGCGACGACCGCCCGTCGATCATCATTGTCTGCCGGGCGATCCTGAGCGTGATGTCATTGCCCGACACGGTCGGCAGCGGCGCGGTGATGCCCGCCGACACCGGCTGCGCCCAGGCCGGGAAATAACTGGACAGCGCCAGGCTGCCTCCGACAACGGCGCTGCCGCGCATGAATTGACGTCGACTATATGGATGCTGCATGGTCTCTCTGGCCTGACGAGCGTTTTTGCGTTCTCCTAGGGATACGCGGCCCGCGCGCGCTTCCCTCATAAAAGTTTCCCGGCCGACCAAATCGTTGTCGAAATTGTCGGGCAAGGGCCGCCATTCGCTCTCGCTGGGGTACCGGAGTGCCCCAGCGTGTCGATCGTGACCCACTAGTTCGAGGGTAATCGGTTGCGGGAACGCGCGCAGGCTGGAAAGGACCAGTGAAATCCAGATGCCGTGCTCGATCTCGCGCAGGCTATCCGCGTCAACGTAGTTTTAACCTCATTTCTTCACCAAGTCCTCGGAGAAATTCTCTTGAGGAATGTGATGGCGCTGAGCGCATGGGACTCTGTTGCAAAAACCGACACTCTGGCATTGATCTGCGGCGCCGTCGCATTGGTCTGCGTCATGTCGTGGCCCTACGCGGCAAGTTACCGCAAAGCGGTGGCAGTACAAGGCGCAGGCGCGGCCGCGTTTGCGGTGCAGTTTGCGTGTCTGGGTGCTTGGACAGCCTCGGCCACGTCGATCCTTTCCCTCACGCAACTGGTCTGCGTGGCTTCTATCGGCGACCGTAGGTGCGTGCGTGCGATTTGCGGCCTCAGTATTGTCGCGCTTATCGCCATCACCGTCTCGACGTGGCAAGGAACGCCATCGCTGCTGGCCGTTTGCGGAAGCCTCGCGGGGTCGCTTGCGCGGGTGCAAAAGTCCACAACCCGCATGAAGATCATCTTCGTGATCGGGGCGCCGTTCTGGATCCTCCACAACATCGCGGTGGGCGCAATCTTCGCGGTTTGCATCGATGCGGTGTCGATTGCCGGCAACGTCTCCAGTTTGAAGCGAACTGCACGGCTGAGCGCGCGGCCGCTCTTTGATCCGCTATGGCTTGCACAGCGCATGATCGAGGTGCCCCCAGCGGCGAATGTCGCCTTGACTAGGACTGAGACCTTACGCTTCGGCTACGCCTAGTTAGAAGGCGTCTGAACTCGAAACCCGCGGAGCGACGATCGATGATCGGGCAATGTCGGGGAACTGCCGCTGACCCCGAGCCGGAGTCTATCGAGCTGGTCGGTTCAAATTTTCCAGCAGCCGCGCACGCGCACGATAGACGCGCGTCTCGACGGCCTTTTGTGTGATGCCGAGGACATCGGCGGTCTCAGCCTGGCTCAAGCCTTCGATCGTGCGCAGCACGAGCGGCTCCTTGAGCGTTCCGGGCAACGCCGCGATCAGCCGCGTCACATGGTCGAGTTCCTGCCGATCGGCGGTCGCGTCGTCGACTGCGACGCTTTCATCCGCGATGGCATCGGCTTCTTCCGTCAGCGGGCTCGCGAAGGACAGAAACCGGCGAACCTTCTGCTTGCGCGCCAAATCCCGACATTTGTTGAGCGCGATTGCGGAAAGCCAGATCCGCATCGAGCGCGCCTCGTCATAGCGCGACAAGGCCTGGTGGGCCGAGATGAACGTCTCCTGGGTGAGGTCGAGCGCGTCGTCGGTGCTGCCGAGGCAGCTCCGCGCCAAGCGGAATACCACTTCCTCGTAGCGGCGAACGAGTTCGGCGAAGGCAGGTTGACGGCCGGCCTGACTGAGCACGGCGAGTTCACCGTCGGACAGCGTCGTCCAATCGAGGCTCACCGCGCGTCTTCGGTCAGCGCCTTCACCACCGCCTGGTCGAATTGCGTCGTCTGATTGGGCTTTAATAGCTGGCGCATTGCGAAAATGTGCGAAAGCGTTGCCTTTTGAAGTTCGCCCATGGCGGCATGGCTCTGATCGACCGCCGCTGCCACACGCGGTCCGTTTCCATGTTCGGCCTCGATGGCCGCTGCGAGGCGGGCGTTGTCGGCCCGCAACTCGAGCTCCAGCGCGCGGCGCTGCACGGCATAGCGCTGCTCAAGCGTTTCGAGCCGTGCTCGCTGATTGCCGTCGAGCGCCAATCTGTGATGCAACACGTCATGGAGCTCGGCACCCGGTCTCGGCGCCGCGGGCAAAAGTTCGCGGCCGACGAAAACACCGCCCAGCGCCGCGGCAAAGGCGGTCACGACCGTGACCGTGGTCCGCCAAGAGGGATTCACGGCGCGCCCATAAGCAGTGTTGACGGCGCGAGCGGCGAACTCGGACCGAGGGGCGCCAACGGCGACGCAGAGCTGGCAGATGCAGGAACGCTTCCCGCGACCCCCATGATCAGCGCTGCAGCAACAGTGCCGATGCTGAGGCCCAGCCCGGCGCGCGCGGCGGTCCTGGCGTTCAGCCGGGCGAACACCCTGTCTTCCATCGATGCGAGCCCGGGAGGGGCCGGTACCCGCGCAAGCTGCCGAAGCAGCGCGTCAAGATCATCCATTTCCGTCACTCCAATGCTCTTATCACAGATTACGCGGCGGCGACCTTTACCCCTCATCAGCCGACACTCGGTAAAACGCATTGGTGCGAAAGTCTCGGCGCCGCGCGAGGCTGCCGTCGATCTCGCTCCCAATGCCGCCGCTAATGTTCGGGTCCTGTGACCGCGTCCACAGAGGCTTGATAGTCGCGCTCAAGCAGACTGTTGTGGATCGCCGTCGCCGCGATTGCAGCATGGCCGGTGGCTACGCAAATCTGATCCAACCCTTCGACGACGTCGCCAATCGCGTAAAACCCCGGTATCGATGTTTGTTGATGGTCGTCGGTGAGAAGGCATCCCTGATCGCTCAGATTGGCGCCGAGCCCTGCGGCCAATTGGGTTCGGGCCGTTGACCCGAGGGCCGGATAGAGCGTGCCGAATGATCGCCGCGGCAACCCACGCCACGAGACTTCGACCGCATCGTCAGCTAGCCGCAAATCATCGATCGGTTCCGCGACAACATCGATGCCTGCACGCTCTAGCCGTTCGAGGTCGCCGGTCGTCAGATCGAGCGAGCGTTGTGCAAGCAAGGTCACCGCAGCGCCATAGCGGCGCAGGAACAAGGCTTCGGCCGCGCCGTGGCGATCCGCGCCCAGGACCGCAATCGGCGTCAGGCGCGCTTCGTAGCCGTCGCAGACCGGACAATAGCGGATCAAGCCCTGCGAGACGCCGAGCGTATGCATCGTCTCTGGAATATTCGGCTTGTGATTGACGACTCCCGTCGCGAGAACGACCGACCGCGATCGAAAAACATCACCCGCGCAGCTGATGAGAAACCCCGGCTCCGATAGACTGATTCCATCGACCGCTGCTTTTCGCACGGCGCTGCCATATTCGTGAAGTTGGGTTTCCAGACGAGCGAGCAGCTCCATACCCGACACGCCGTCCGGGAAGCCGGGCAGGTTATGCGACCGTGGGATGGACGCAGCACGTCCCGCACCCCCGTCGATCACCACGCAGCTGCGCAGGAAGCGCGAAAGATAGATTGCGGCGGTCAGTCCGGCCGGACCGCCCCCGATCACGACGCAATCGAGCATTTTCTGCGGATCGCCGTCCCAGCGGCGGACGGCCGGTTGTGAAGACATTCAAAAACTCTCCGTGACCAGGACGGCACCAGAACCTCGAAGGCGTGGATGCGACGCCGCCGGTGATCGTCTGGTGCTGGTAATCAGTGATACGCCCGCGGGGGCTTCATCCCTCACGGCGCGATGCCCCTTGCCGTATCGAAAAAGGATTTGAGGGATGAACGGCCGCGCCGCGTAACGTCAGATGAGCATCATAAAATGGAGAATCGCTCAATGCGTCGTTTCATCGTTACCGCTGCTACGCTTGCTTTCGCCCTTGTCGGCGGAACCGCCTACGCGCACCCCAAGCTCGTATCGGCCAATCCGCCGGCCGATGGCGTAGTGGCGTCGCCCACGAAGATCACGCTTCAGTTCAGCGAGAAGCTGGTTCCCGCGTTCTCGAAGGCTGATGTCGTTATGGCCGCAATGCCCGGCATGGCGGCTATGAAGATGGCTAGCAGCTCGGCTGTCGCGCCCGATGGCAAGACGCTTGTCATCACACCGAGTTCGCGGCTTCCACGCGGCCGCTACACCGTCAATTGGAATGTCGTTTCGGGGGACACGCACAAAATCAATGGACATCTCGCGTTCGCGGTGAAGTAAGCCAATGTTCGACGGGCCGACCATCGTCGTACGCCTTGCGCTGTACCTTGTGGTGGCGGCGCTGTTCGGCCTTTCGGCGTTCAGTCTATATGGACTGCGCGCGGGCGAGCGCGAAGATGCGATAGCCCTGCGGCCATGGCTGACAGGCTTCGCCGTCTTCGGCCTCCTGTTGTCCGCTTTCGCGCTGCTGCTGATGGTGTCGGTCATGGCCGGAACGCCATTGTGGCCCATCGACAGTACCGCCGTGGGCGCGCTCCTGGGCGGCGGCGCGATCGGCACCGCTTGGCTGGTGCGGATGGCTGCGCTGGCGGTCGCCGGTGGTCTGGCGCTGGGCGCTGCCGACAGAGCCTGGTCGCTAAGCCTGATCATGACAGCTGCGGCGGTCTCGCTCGCGACGCTGGCATGGACGGGCCATGGTGCCATGGACGAAGGGACTGTCGACTGGATACATCTGATTGCCGATATTTTCCATCTGGTTGCAGCTGGCGCCTGGGTCGGCGCGCTCTTGGGCTTGCTGCTGTTGCTCGCCCGCCCGGTCGAGCGCGTCGACGTCGCGCATCTCAGGCTGAGTCACCGGGCGCTCCACGGATTTGGCGGTATCGGAACGGTGGTCGTCGCGGTCCTTGTCGTCACAGGTCTGGTCAACAGCTGGCTGCTCGTCGGGCCGGACCAGGTCAGTGCGCTCGGCACCAACCTGTACGGTCGCCTGCTTCTTGCGAAGCTTGCGCTTTTCGTAAGTATGCTGGCGCTCGCCTCCCTCAACCGCTATCGCCTGACGCCTGCGTTCGAACAGTCGATCGCGCGGGAAGATCATCGCGGTGCCTTGGTTTCGCTGCGGCTGAGCCTGGGCGTCGAGACCGCGTGCGTCGTCGTCATCCTGGCGCTGGTTGCGTGGCTCGGCACGCTCGCGCCCCCCGCATCGGGGATGTGACCGCCTTGGACCAGTCTCTCCTTCTGGACGAGGCGGGTCGGATGCTCTCGGTCATCGGGCTGATCATGGTGGTCCTGCTCACGCCGATGATGATCGTGTCGCTGGTCATCAGCATTATTCAGGCAGCGACGTCGATCAGCGAACAAAGCCTCAGTCTCGTGCCCAAGCTGATCGTTCTCCTTTTCTGCCTCGCCGCGTTTGGCGCAGCGATCGCTGAGCTTCTCATCAAGTTCACCGGCGAAATCTTCGGCATCATCGCGGCGATGGGGCGCGGATAGGTGCCCTCCGGGATCGTACCTGAGTTGAAAAGAGGGCGTGCGCGGAGTGAAGACGCCGCACGGCGTAACGATCACGGCTTGTACGAACGTGTCGGCGATCAGGATCGCCGAAAACGACAGCGCCGAATGGGTAGAAGGGGCTGGCGACGTTCAGCACCAAATGCTGGCGCTGGGCGAGGGTTTGGAGGGGAAGCCGCGTAGTTAGGTTTAGGTCTCCAGGCACGATGCCAGATTGTGGCGGCGGACCCATCGAACAGGGGCACGACATGGCGGAAGTGGGCACCGGCGCCGAGGAGAGCGCCGCTCAACGATCCCGGTCCTATCACATCCTCGATATCTTGCGCGGCATCGCCGCGATGAGTGTCGTCGTCCTTCATTTTCCTCAGGCGTTCGCGCCGATCGCCGCGCCCGGCGCGTACCTCGCCGTTGATCTGTTCTTCGCGATGAGCGGATTTGTGCTCGCCAATGCCTATGACGCCAAGCTTGCCGGGGAGATGAACGCTGGCGCCTTCCTGCGCGCGCGCGTCATTCGGCTGTTACCGTTTTACCTGGTTGCGCTCCTGCTCAGCACCATAGAGCTTGCCTATTTCTATCGACACGATGGGCTTGGTATGGCGGTTGCGCTTTCAACCGTCCTCAACTTTTTCATGGTGCCCGTACCGCCCGTCGGATTCCCAGATAATCCCCTCTTCCCGGGCAATTTTGTCGCCTGGACTTTGGCGTTCGAGCTGCTCGCCAACATCCTCTACGCCGCATCGGTCTCGTGGCTGTCGTCGCAGAAGCTGGCGATCGGCGTTCGTGCAAGCGGGGCGGCGCTCGCCGCCATCGCCATCATGCGCGGTAACCTCAATGGTGGCGCCTATTGGCCTGATGTGCATCTTGCGGTTCTCCGCGTGCTCTTTTCCTTCTTTTTGGGCGTGCTCGTCTTTCGTGCTCGAGCGACGGGACGACTCCCGACGATCCGCATTCCGACTATCGTCCCCATCGGTGTTGCGACGCTGGCGCTTGCGTGGCCGGTTCCCGCTTCGATCCGCGGGGCGGCCGACGCCGTGGTCGTGCTTGCCATCTTCCCGCTGGTCCTCGTTGCGGCGATAACGCGCGCACCGCGAGACAGTCGGCGGATCGATAGGCTGCTCGGCGACGTGTCCTATCCCATCTATGTGTTGCAGATTCCGGTTTTCTCGGCGCTCGTGCTGGGCGCGGCGCGGCTGTCCCCTCGTTTGCTTCAGGCCGGCGCGCCGTGGATCGGCGTCGCTGTGCTGGCAGCGCTGTGCGCTGGATCATGGCTTCTCGCACAGCGGTGGGAGGTCCCTTTGCGGCGGCGTCTTAGCATTTGGGCAGGAAGGGCGTTCGGTTCAGAGCCAGACCGGCAACCGTCACAGCGAACCGGCCAGCGCCCAACAGGACCGTGACGGCGGTTCGCAGCGGCAATCCTGGTCCTGCTCGCCGCGTACCAGCCGGTTCTGTCGCGAGATGGAGCTCTTGGAGAAAAAGCATGGGATGCTCAAGACGTCCCGATTTCAAAAATCGGGAAGATGAGGACGCGCATCAAACGGTCAGTGCGTCCGATGGTTTCTTGCGTGGCGAACTGCGCGCAGCGCTGCGCATTGGTCGCCACGCTGACTCGAGCGATCTCGCGACGCTCAAACTGGCGCTCTCGCGCGAAACGCCGTTTTTGTCATTGAAGGCTTAGCTATGCAGCCGTGGAGGCGCGTTGTGCACGAGATCTGATCGATTGCGAAGACACCAGGCGTGGCATCTTCCTGTACGAGGTTGGTGGACAGGCGGTCGGCTATGTTGACGCTCGCTCGGTCGCCGGCATTTGTGCCGCAACGCTGGGATCGTTCGAACTGGGGGTCGTGTCGGCCTCGGGCGGACAAGGGATCGGACGCAGCCTTGTGGCCGCAGCGGAGGAGTGGCTGCTCGGCACGGGTCGACAACTTGTTGCGATTAATGTTGCGCCCGGCAACGTGCCAGCCCAAAGGTTCTATCGAAAACTGGGCTATGCCCTTGCCGATCCGTCTTCCTCGGAACCGTTTTGCCATGATGGCCCGGTGGACGAGTTGGTCATGACGAAGCGGTTGGACCTGATTCCGCGGCCTGCTCGAAGACGATCATAGCCGTTGCTGGGTTTCCCCGGATTGCCGCTGCGCCGACGGCATCAGTCGCAAGCCTAAACGCCATTCCGGCAGCTGGCACGCGATCCGTCAAACGAATCTTGGCGTGGAAGCGGCGGGCCAAGAAACGAAGAAAAGGCCATTAGCGATCTTTTGGGACGGTCGGTTCTGCGGGGCTATCGGTCGTCTCGCGAAGGCGAAAGTCGACGACGGCAGCCGAAGCCGTCGAATCATCCTGTCGGCGATCATCCTTCGCTTCGGATTGGGGCGGCAGCCGCGCGAGATAGAGTTCGGCCAATCGATAGTGCGCGGCGACGACTTCCGGCCTGGTTGCACGTTGGGCAAGCTCGAGCTCCTGCTCTGCTCTGCTCTGCGTTCGTAATAATCCAAGTCGCAGCGTTCCACGGTCGACCTCGTTCGTTGCGGCCTTCAATACTGATGCGCGACCGGATACTTTTTCCCTCGCGAAAATCCCGGTCACCAAATCTTCCGTAAGGAATGGTGCTTGATTTCATCTTTCGCAATTCGAATAGGGATCGTAAGCATCAATGGCTCCTCAATTCCCCACCGCCAAACATCGCTCCGTTCCCGTTTTGCTCCGGCGTTTTGCGCAGTCTTGCATCAATTGCCGTCTGAAGATGGATCGCGCATGGGCTTACGCCCTCTCCGTTCGTGTCGAGCAACGCCAGCGCCATCCGCATCAGCGCCAGGGGCGTGTCTGTGATTGGCGTCATGGCAATAAACCGAGCACGGCGACCCGCCCCGATGGCGCACGCCCGCGACACGATCTTTGTACGGTTGTAACGCATCATTACGTCCCACCTCTGATATCGGCGGACACCTAGTTCATTATACGCGTGAGAGCGCGGTATCCCTCATTCACTTCGACAGTCCATCTCCGCTGATAAATACGCCCGATCGCCGATCCTGGCTTTCGGTACGAAAAACCGAGGGCCAGCGCCCGCTGGCGCGTAATGTCCTTTGAAGGCCATATGAGCGAGCGCCGGGCTGGAGACACGTGGCTCGTTCAGGCAGGGAGGAGTGGGACGTTGACCTCGAAACGCGTGCCTGCGGTAGCGATCGTCCTGATCGTTATGGGTCTGACCGGCTGCAACAAGCCCGAACCATATGCGAACGTCTCCGAGGACCAGCTCAACCACTATGCTGGTATCGAGACACACGATCACCCGGTTGATAACGCCGCGACCCCTTTCGATAACGGCTTGTCACCGGCGCCAGAGGATCAGCCTTGAAATCCGGCTTTTCGTCGCTCCCTCTGTCAGTGCCGTATCAAAATCCACAATTGCTGTTGGCCGCTTGGACGGTGACGCATCCGAAGGCAGCCATCTTCGGACCGAGGAATGTCGCCCGGCTTCCCGCGCGTTATCCGGCCTGTTGCATCAAGGTAACCGCCGGCCCGGCTAATGCGCACCGGCAGACGCTACGCACGGTCATCATTAATCGCCCGATCGTTTCGTCCTGGAACGTCGGCGGATCCGAACTCCGACGCGGTAGCGCGCTTTCGCGTGCATAGCCAATAACCGACGGTTCCCGCGACGACGACGCAGCCGGCAATCGCGAAGTTTTCAATTGTGGATTGGCCCAGCAGCCAGAGGGTCAGAAGCAGCGCGACGCATGGGATCGCGAGACCGCCGGGCAACCTGAACTGCCCGGCTGCTGCCGGCACCGTCCTCTCAATCACCGGCAACGAGGCGATGCACAGCCCGTACGTCAGCAAGCGAACGAAAGTACTGAGCGTCGCGAGCCACACGAACTGCTGACCTACCGCCATTGCAACGCTCAACGCGCCGCAGAACAGGATGGAATTCACCGGCACGCGCGTTCGCGCGTTTACGGTACCAAACCAGCCGGGCAGTGTGCCGTCGCGCGACAATGCGTAGGTCAGTCGGGGCGCGGTGAGCAAAGACGTCAGACTGCCGCCGCCAATCGAGAACACGACCCCCAGGCCGAGCACGAGAGCGCCGGTGGGACCCATGAGCCGGCGGGCGAGTTCGTTGAGAGGCGCGTTGCTGCCGCCAAGGTCTGGACCGACCGACACCGCGACGAGCTGGATTAAGGCGTAGCAGACGGCGATAGCGAGAACAGTGGTAACGAGCGTTCGGGGGATGGCGGAGCGCGCGTCACGGGTTTCGCCCGCATTGATCAGACTGAATTCAAAGCCGATGAATGCGTAGAGCAGGACGAGCATGGTTCGTCCTATGGCCTCCGGCGGCAAAACATTGGCGTTCGTCACCAGGCCCCATTCGACATCTGGGAAACCGACCAGAATGAGGAGCAGCAGCGGCGCGAGCTTGAGGATACTGATCAGATAAAGCGCTGCCATCCCCGCACGGACCCCGATCGCGTTCAAAATCGTCGCAAGCGCAATGTAACTCGCGATCGCGATCATTCGCGGCAAGCCGGACGCCAGCGGGCTCCAGATCGGCACCGCATAGCTGACGATCAGGTTGGCACTCGCCGCGATCGCAGCGACACGGCTGACATAGATGAGCAGCCCGGTCTGGAACCCCACAAACCGCCCGAAGGCATGCGACGTGTAGACGATTGGCCCCCCCGTCGTCTCAAAGAAACTTGCCGTCCGTGCGAGCGTGAGCGCAACCGACAGGATGAGAACGCCGCAGAGCAGAAACAGCCAGGGGCTGAAATACCCTGCCTGCGCGATCGCGACTGCGGGCAGCGCAAAGATGCCCGACCCGATGACACCGTTCATCGCGATCGTCGCCACGCCGATCCGGCCGATCTCGCGGCGCAGCAGCGAGTCGGGCGTCGATGGCTGGGTCATGCCGCGCTCGCCGCATCCGGCGAGTCCTTGTAGCCGTTGGACGTCGCGATCAGAACGACCGCCTCGTCGCGCGCGATCGTTCCTTGTTGCAGCAGGAGTTCCAGTGCCGTGAGCGTCGCTGCAGAGGACAGCTCAGCATAGCATCCGTGCCGTGCGAGGCGGACTTGATCGCGAGCGACAGCCGCATCGTCGACGACGACGGCGCCACCGCCGGTCTGGCGGATCGCCTCCGCCGCCTGATAGGTCACGGTCGATCCACCAATCGAGAAGAGCGTCGTCGAGCCGGGAAAGACGCCAGTAATCGCCGCCCCATGCAGAACCCTGTCGATCCTGGGAAATGGCTCGACCGCGAACAGCCGCGGGAGCGTTTCCATCCGCGCTGTCGCCTTCAGCTGCCGAAATCCTTCGTACAACCCCCACAGGAGGTCACCGCGCGACGTCGGCACGAGCACAGCGTCTATGCTATCGCGGCCAAGATCTTCCACCAACTCGAACGCGAGCGTTTTCAGTCCTTCGATGCCGAAGTGGTTACTGCCGACGGGCGGATTGAGATAATTGGTCGCCGGAAACCAACCCTGTTGCGTGACCATATCGGTGACGAGCTGCCATCGTTCGAGCGAGTCGTCTGCGATCACGAGGTCGGCGCCCGCAAGGGTGATCGCCCGACGGTGGATGGGCGAGAGCGCGGGGGTAGACACGATGCAGCATTCGATCCCGGCGGCCGCGGCATAAAGGGCAAGAGAGGCGCCACCATTGCCGCTGGAAGCCGCCACGATCTTCGTCGCGCCGATGTCGAGCGCGCGCGTGACGGTGAGGCAGCTGACCCGGTCCTTGTGCGAGCCGCTCGGATTCATCCCCTCATTCTTGAGATGCAGGGCGGCAACGCCGACCTCGTCGGCGAGGCGACGGACGGGGGTGCAAGGAGTGCCGCCCTCCCCAAGGGAAACCCAGGAGGAATAGGGCATCCACGCGGCGTAGCGCTGCATGCCTCGCGCGTCTGGGTTACCTAGCACCGTCGGGAATTGGTGAAATTCGGATCGTACGGCGGCGGGCTGACCCTCGTCACGGCAGGCCGGGCAGCCTTCGAAATAATCGCCTAGCGGCAGTGTCCTTCCGCAGCGGATGCACGACAAGCCGGCGAGCTGCGCGCTCAGCGCATATCGCTCTCGCACAGCTGGCTGCGACTTCTTTGTTCTCATGTTCATGACCGCAGATTTTTCTCTTGTTCTGGTGAGGGCGCAGGGCGTCAGTCAGATTTTTACGCGGACCGATCGCAGACGCGCGAAAGCCTGCTCCAGATCGCAAATGAGATCCGCACCGCGTTCCAGTCCGGCATGCACGCGAATGAGCGCCCCGTCGTCGAGCGCGGAGCAGCTGCGCGTCGGTGCCGGCCAAGAAGGCACCATCAGGCTCTCAAATCCTCCCCAGCTCGAGCCCAGCTTGAACAGCGACAGTTCGTTGAACAGCGCGGCCCGCTCGGTGGCTGACATTGGGTCGAGCAGCACGCCGAAGAGTCCCGAAGCGCCTGTGAAGTCGCGCTTCCAGATCGAATGGCTCGGATCGCCGGGAAGGGCAGGGTAGAGCACCCTTCGGACTTCAGGCTGAGTTTCGAACCAGGCAGCCAATTCAAGAGCGGTCCGCTGGTGGCGTTCCAACCTCACGTCGAGGGTACGAAGGCCGCGGTGCACCAGATAACAATCGTCGGGGCTTGCTGAACTGCCCCAGCGCGCGGCCGTGTCCTTGAGGCGCTTGTAAATGTCCGCAGTCGCGGCCGTCATGGCGCCAAGCATCACGTCGGAATGGCCAGAGAGATATTTGGTGGCGGCCGCGATCGAAATATCGACACCGTGCTCGATCGGGCGAAAGAGCATTGGAGTGGCCCAGGTGTTGTCGAGAGCGGTAAGGATCCCCTGCTCGCGGGCGACGGTGGTGATCGCCCGGACGTCGATCAGTTCGAAGGTGAGCGATCCCGGTGTTTCAAGGAATATCATCCGCGTATGTGGTCGGATGAGAGACGCGATCTCGCTGCCGATGGCAGGCGAGAAATAGCTAACCTCTACACCGTGTTTGGTCAGAACCTCATCGCAGAACCGTCGGGTCGAGCGGTAGACGGTATCGACCACGAGAAGGTGGTCGCCTGCGCCCAGAAATGCGGAGAGGCTGAGCGAAATCGCAGCCGTCCCGGATGAGGTGAGGACGGTCCGTACGCCACCCTCCAGCTGCGCGATCGCGTTCCCAAGCGCGTGGCTCGTCTCGGTGCCGTACAGGCCGTAAATGACGCCATCATACAGGTGGCGATGCCTGTCGATATAATCCTCGACCCGGTCGTAGACGATCGTCGAGGCGCGGTGCACCGGCGGGTTAAGGAGGCCCGCCTGCTGCGCCGATGGCGAAGTCGAATGGAGGAGGGTCGTCGCCTCGGCAAACGAGCAGGTCTGCTCGTCCTGAGATCGAGCGTCCAATGGCGCGTCGGTCATCACTGGACGCCTTTGCAAATCGACGCTGGAAGCGGCTGGTCGCCAACTGCGCACGCCAAACATACTCTGGCCCGAGACTGGGCGTGCAAGCAGAGAACCGACGCGGGAACGCCGCTCCAGACGCCTTGCGGTGCGTGCCGCACTGCCATGTCGGTGCGCGACAAAGTCATATCTTGTCTGCAAGCATGGGGCTGGGGTTATAAGCGAAGGCGATAACCAGGGAGTAAGCCCGATGAATCTGCGCCAGCTTGAAGCGTTCCGGGCTGTCATGCTGTCCGGCTCGGTCACCCAAGCGGCAGCCGCGCTCCACATCTCGCAGCCGGCCGTCAGTAAGCTTTTGGCCGATCTCGAACATCAGCTCGGGTTTCCGCTGTTCGTCCGCTCGAAAGGCGTAGCGCTGACGGTGACGCCGGAAGCCGACATCTTCTTCCACGAGGTCGAGCGTAGCTTTGCCGGCATTGCGGTTCTGAAGCGCGCGGCGGCCGACATCCGCAACGCTTCGACGGGGACGCTGCGGATCGCAGCACTTCCGGCGTTGGCGGTCAGTTTTCTGCCGGCGGTCATCACGACGTTCCGGCGTCGGCATGCTGGCGTCTCTATCCAACTGCAAACTCGTAGCTCGTCGACGGTCAGGCAGTGGATCGCTAATCAGCAATTCGACATCGGTCTTGCGACTCCCGCGCGGGAGTTGCCGGGTATCGCGATGGAAAGTTTTCTGCGGTGTCCGGGAGCGTGCGTCCTGCCGCCGGGTCACAGGCTCGCTGAAAAGCCATGTATTGAACCCGCCGATCTTGAGGGCGAGCGGTTTATCTCGCTGGCGCTCGAAGACCGGACGCGTCACCGCATCGACCGCGTGTTCGAGGATGCCGGCGTCGATCGCGACATGATCATCGAAACCCAATATGCGATGACAATCTGTGCGCTGGTGCTGCAAGGGTTGGGGTGCTCCATTCTCAATCCCATAACCGCGGCCGACTATGTCGACCGCGGCCTGGTCGTCCGGCCGTTCAAGCCCGACGTGCTGTTCGAATATATGCTTTTCACGCCGAAGCTTCGGCCGATGTCTCAAGTCGCGCAGGCGTTTATTGCGGTCCTCGAAGAACATCGGGTCGCCTTCCTCGCCACGGGGCGTGTGGAGCTCGGCTAAAATTTGGCGGTGCCGCGGACATACCAGAACCCGCCACTGAACCCGGTGGGCGCGAACCTGAGATATTGGATGCCGTTCGCGATCTGCGACTGACGAATTTCCCGGTCGGGATAGTTATTGAACAGGTTCTCCGCACCAATCGCGAGCCGGAACATCGATGTGAGCTTGTATGAGGCTTCGAGGTCGACGAGCACCTCCGCGCCGCCGGTCTGGTCGGCTGCGGGTGTCGCGCCATAGTCGGTCCACTTGCCATAATAGTTCGCGCGCGCGGTCAGGCCAATGCGGTCACCCTCATAAACGAAGGATGCGTTCCCCTTCCATTTCGGTACGAAACCTTCGAGCTCGAGCAGGCGTTCGCGATCCGCGGCGATCACCGGCGATGCCCGCGTCACCTTGGTGTCGGTGTAGTTCGCATTGACGCCGAACGTCCCGCGGCCCCCGAGCATGTTCATGCCGACGGTCAGTACCGCATCGACGCCTTGCGTGCGGCTGTCGAACGAGTTGGTGAAGAAGCTGACCTGCTGAAACGAACCCCCGCCGGGAATGCCGAGTGCCGCGAGTTGATCGCGTTGCGCTTGCGTCAGGTTGAAGTTGCCGGATACGGCGATGCGGTCCTTCACCTTGATGTTGAAATAATCGACCGTGAGGGTGACATTGCGTGCAGGCTTGATCACGACGCCGCCGGCGACGTTGAAGGAACGCTCCGGCTTGAGCGGCGTAGCCCCAAAGAACTGGGCCACGGGGTTGGCTGGCGCAACGATACCGGCAGTGAGCGGGGCGCCCGTGACCGAATCGATGTTGGTCTGGACCTGCGACGCATTCGACTGCCCGGGCGTCGGCGCGCGAAAGCCGGTGTTGACCGAGCCGCGCACGGCGAACATGCTCGAAAAGTCAGCGCGCGCGCTCGCCTTCCAGGTGAAGCGGCCGCCGAAATCGGTGAAATCCTCGTAGCGTCCGGCCAGACCGGCCTGGAACCACTTCGTCAGATTGCCTTCGAGCGACGAGTAGACCGCCCAGTTGCTGCGCGAGAAGACACCGGCTTGCGTCGGGCTGAAGCCGGGGAAGCCGTTCGATCCGACCGGCAATCCGGTTCGCGCGCCAGTGTCGGGATCGATCACGGATGCGTATGGGCCAACCTGCCACGAGGGAATATCACCCGCAGTTATCTCGTAGGTTTCGCGCCGATACTCGGCACCGCCAGCGAGCGTCAGTGGATCGGCTAGGCCGAGCGCGATGGGATAGGTGAGATCAAGGTTGAAGTTGAGCTCGCGCTGCTCGAGCTTGCCCGGCTTGAAGGTTGTGGGCGAACTCAGACCGAGGGACGGATTGACGGTATTGGTGATGCGATAACTGGCCGAGTTGCGTCCGTAAGACGCGCTCACGTCATAGGTAAGGCCGGAACCGACGTCTCCCTTCAGCCCGCCGACGAGCGACGCATCGGTGACTGTTGCGCCGAAATCGGGCGTGAAACCGCCCGGATAGAGCTGGCGAAAGCTGAAGCGCGGTCCGCCACGGGTGGTCGTCAGCGGGATGCTCGTCGCGATGAAGCTCGTGTTCGGGTTGCGGTAGAAGAAGGCCGTCGTGCCGCTGCTCCAACTATAGTTGCCGAACGTGTAGAACTTCAGGGTGTCGGTAAGGTCGATGCCCGCGTTCACGAAGATCCGCGCCGCTTCGGCAGCCGGATTGCCCCAGCGTTGGGCAGGCACGGGCACGCCCGGCACGCCCGCATTGATCAGCGCCTGAGCGTCAGGACGTTGGATGCCGCGTGAGGTTGGATTGCTGTTCGAATATTCGCCGCTGATGTTGACGAAGCCGCGCTCGGTGAACGGGAGGCCGATATTGCCCTGGAGGAGAATGTCGCGTCCGTCGCCCTTGTAATATTGGCCGTAGCGCGCGATCAGGGTGCCGCCTTCCCGATTGGTCCGCAGCCGGAAGTTGAGCACACCCGCGATGGCATCGGAGCCATAGAGCGCGGAGGCGCCGTCGCGCAGAACTTCGAGCTGGCCGATCGCGATCGACGGAATGGCACTCAGGTCCGGTCCTTGCGAACCGCGGATGTAGGGGATGTTGGTGAACTGGACGGTCGCGCCTCTGTGAAAGCGCTTTCCGTTGACCAGAACCAGCGTCTGGTCGGGCGGGAGCCCACGCAGCGAGAAGGGCCGCGTAAACACCGCGCCATCGTTGCTGACGAACCGCTGAATATTGAGAGACGGTATCTCGGCGCGCAGCACATCGTTGAGGTCGGCGCTGCCCTGCCGGGTGAGCCGGTCGCCGGAAATGATGTCGATCGGCAACGGCGCATCGGCGGCGGTCAAGTCGGCGCGGCGGGTGCCGGTGACCACAATCTCGCCTTGGTCAGACGGTGTCGAATTTGGACCTGGCGGAGCAGGCTCGGCGACCTGTGATTGCGCGGGCTGTGCGCATAGCGCGATTGCGAGCGCCCCTGCCGCAGCGCTGGAACCAAGCTTAGACATCGCACCCCCTCCGCTTGCTCGCTTTGATCACAGCGCAATAGGACTGGGTCCGGAAAGCAGCCATCAAATATCACGGGATATGTGGATTCCGTTTGACGTTATCAAAGAAGGTTATGACCCTTGAGCATTCTCGTGGCGCAGGCCGATGCTGGCGCGAGGGTCAACATGAGGGATGGAACTCACGCCTGCGTAAGAGACAATATGCGCGTTGGACCATTTTCCATCAGAGACGACCCCCCGCGGTCACCGCGGCACGCGGCTCGTAATGCAGGTCTCGTCAAGCACGAGCACATCTTGTTGCGTCCCGACCCGAGCCGGACCGTTATTCGGCCGTTCGCCCCAGACTATCCCGACGGGTTCGAAAGCGGCCAGTCGCGCGTGCAGCAGATCGCCGAGCGGGTCATGGAGCTTGGCGCGGAAGACCTCGATATCGAACTCACGAGGGTGAAGGCGTCGTTGGACGAACGGCACCGCGATGTCGATGATCTGCTCCGTAGACGCTTCTGCGAAGTCGCCGCCAGCCTGATGATTGACCGTACGGTGGCAGATGACCAGCAAAGGCTGATCGGTGCCTACCTCAGCGAAGAATATGCGTTCGAAGCGGCAGCCCTGTTTAACCCGAGCGTCGTGCTGGATCCCGGGCAGGCCCCTGAAGCGCTAGGCACCGTCCGATTCATCATGTCGCTCAGGGGGATCGGAGAGGGCCATATTTCGTCGGTCACGTTCCGGACCGGCCTATGGCTCGCGTCAGGAGAAGTCGTCGTCGATACTCCGAGTGAGACCGCCATTCCTCCCGTCATTCAACTGCCAGAAGGCGCTGACGACTCGGTGACGCTGTGCTGCGATGGCAGCCGCGATGTGTCGGAGACGGTGTTGTTCCCCGTCCTTGCCCGGCATCGTCAAGGGATTGAGGATCTGCGTCTTGTCCGATTTTCAGAAGACGATGGCTCGACGCTATATCACGGTATCTTCACTGCCTTTGACGGCGCGCAAGCGCGACCGGAGTTGCTGACAACCGGTGACTTCCGGTCGTTCGAGATGCGGCCACTTTCCGGGGCAGCGGCGCGCGCGAAAGGGATGGCGCTTTTCCCGAGACGTGTTGGTGGGCGTTTTGCCATGCTTGGTCGGCAGGACAGCGAATCAATCTGGGTGCATCAGTCTGACCGGCTTCTAAACTGGGAAGGCGGCGGCAAGGTGCTTCAGCCGCGTTACCCTTGGGAATTTGTCCAACTCGGCAATTGCGGCTCGCCGATCGAGATCGAAGAAGGCTGGCTCGTGATCACACATGGCGTGGGCGCGGTCCGCAATTATTGCATCGGCGCCTGCCTCCTCGATCGGAGTGATCCGACGAAGCTCCTCGCCAGGACGGAGCGGCCTGTGCTCGAACCAAGCGTGAGTGAACGCGACGGTTATGTCCCCAATGTTGTCTACAGCTGCGGGAGCCTCGTTCGAGATCGCATGCTGTTGCTACCGTTCGGAGTTGCCGATAATTTTGCAACCGTTGCGACGGTGTCGATCGATAGCCTGCTCGCAAGCATGGGTTGATCGCGCACGTGGTTGAACCTCGGCCGCGCGAAATCAGACCTTTCGCCCGCTAGAACCTTTTGCGCCCAACCTGCCGCCAGCTTTCTCCCGAAGTGCCATGCAACGACGATGCGGGTGCGACGGGATCTTCTCCTTTTGGAAGCCGATCCTGCAGTGCCTGATCTGTCCGTTCCAAATAAAGCATCACGCGCCGACGGATCAACATCTGAGTGGGGCGGGCGAGCAACCCGCTGAACTGCACTTCGTGGAGGACCTGAGCGCCATCTGCCAACGCGATAACTCGGTAGGTTTCGTCGATCCATAAGAGACGGCGGATGCCAAGACGCCAGCCGATCAGTTCCACAGGTACGTACCAGACGACCCGGGCGGGAATCATCGGGTTCCCGGGTCCCGGCCGCAGTGCTGTTGGCTCGATCGTCAGGGTAGCGTTGAACACGGCCTCGCCGTGCATAGCAACCAAGGGGTGCCAGTTTCGATACGCCGCAAAGTCGCTGAGAATCGTCCAAACTTCGCCGACCGAAGCCCTGGTGTCGATCGTCGTTGCCAGCTGACGCATTATCGTTTGTTTCCGCCGTTAGCGCTAATGCAATCCTGCCGTTGCCGTTCAGCTTGCCATGAGGTGGCAGCCACAGAAGGTCCGCTTCACTCCTTAAGGGGCCGTTCTAGCGAACAGCCGAACCTAGTGGCCTCAATGGCGTATACGCGCCGCTTGGTTCCGCCCCTCAGAATTGCTGAACTTCAGCATTTAAGGGCAAGTCCCGCAATTCGCTTGCTGATGCCCGACAGCTCGCCGTATGGATGTGCGCGCGTCCAAATCGCCCACGCAGGCGCCGCTAGGTCGCTATCCGATCGCAAGCGTCGGGGCACTTGCGGCACGCCGCCACGCAATCTTTCTTGAAGTCGATCGCGATCGCGCAAATCTGAATACTTTAAGCCATGATTTTCATGCTAAGTCGCTATGTGCTGGCCATCGTTTTGGGGCAGTAATTCATCGCGGTGTGAAGACACGTCACATGGCAATCGAGACATGCGATCCATGCACGCCTTTATGTCAGGGCCGATCTGGTGCATCGCCCGATATCTATGTGAGCCCCTGCCTGCCCCTAGATACGCACCCCGAGGCATCATCCTTTGCCGCTGGCTCCGCCAATTCATGCGAGCTTGCTGGACACGGCCTTGATCGCCTTCAGCCCCGATCCGAACCGAGCGATGGCCTCGCGGTTCCTTTCGAGTTCGCCATAAGGGAGGTAGGATATGTCGAGGTCGGCGACGCGGCTGAACGCGGGCCGCTGCAACTGCGCGCGGACATCCGCCTCGCGCGCGTCGGGCGCGACAAGGAACAGCCCTGCGGTTGCGTGAAGGTCGCTACCGCTCAAGGCCAGGTCGAGCATCCTAACGATACCCGAATAGATCGACGTCGAATGCTCCACCTCGAACGCCGCGGCGACGTGATCGCCGACCTTCTCAAGCCACAGCACGTCGATCAGGCGAATGGAATCCGCCCCTTTCGATGTCGAGATTGAATTGGGCAGGTGCTCAAGGCACCCCGCGCCCAAGGGTGATCCGTTAAACGGCCGACTGCGGTCGTTCGCGGCAATCCACACGTCATAGCCGAGCGCCAGCCCGAGATCGCGAAGCCATGCTTGAACCTCGGTATGAGTACGCTCGTTTTCGCCGTCGCGCTGCGCTGCCTTGCTGAGCGAACGCGCTTCCTCGCGCGCCGCCTCGAGTCTTTGCCCCCAGCTCGCGAGCGCTGCGCCGCTCACTTCGAGGGGCGGGGCCGGGTAGCGATCGGCGCCGATGTCGAACAACAGCCCGCCTATTGCGCCCAGGTCGTTCGACAGCAGGTCGCGGTAGCGATCATTGAGGTCGAGGATGCCGGTCCGCATCGCCAGGAAGTGCTCCCAGCTCCCGAGCTTCACGTTCGCGCCGGTCAGCGCGTTGTAGCCCTTGACGATCGCGGTGTTGAAGGGCGGCACCAGCGTCGGGTGAAGGAAGTAGAGGAGGTTGGCGACAGCCGGGCCGAGTCCCTTGATCTTCAAGCGATCGATTGTGTGGATGTGGCCGATGATCTCCTCGGCCGTGTCACAACACGAGCAGGCGTCGAGCAAGCGGCCGAACGCGCGCTGGTTGTCGGGGCTCTCGTAAATGTCGGGGATGCGGAGCTTCGGCTTCCACAGGAACGCATGGTCCGCGCCCTTGAAGATCTGCCGCTGCTCGGCGACGGAGTGGACGACGGTTTCAAGCGATGATCCCCGGTAGGCGACGCCGAATGTGCCGCGCTCGATCTCGCCGACAACGTGGGTGATGCCTCGCCGGATCGAGCGGAAGTTTTTCAGCCGCTCATCCCACAGAAACCAGCTTCGATAGGTTGCGCCTGGATCATCGCGCCACCGGGTGATCAGCCGGCGGGCCAAACCCTCGTGATCGTCGTCAATTGTGCTGATCTGCGCCGCCATGCGATCCCCGTTCCTCACGCCCGTTTTTTGCAGAGCGACGCCAAACCTAAGCTCCTCCCGCTACGGCGTCGAGGCGGGAAGCGCGGTGGCAACTCCTAAGACGGTCATATTGTAAGCTGACGGGCCCAGCGACTTCTTGTTCTGGGCGATCCAATAGGTGGCGACGATCACGCGAACGCCGCGTCCGTCATCTAGCGCTGGAAGAGTGTTGTGCGGGGAGCAGCTTAATACCCCACGGATTCGCATAGCAAGTTGTTCCAGTAGTTATCATGGAGCGGCAACTTGCCAACGAACTGGCGAGCGCTGGCCCTCGGGTGGGCGCTATGGCGCGCGATCGGTCGCAGTGTCCTCGACCCCTTCCGCGAACCGTAGGATACGACCGGTAATGGCCGCCCCAGCGCGCCGCGAGGTGTTTGGATTGCCGAGCAAACGCTTCGGATCATCCATGCCCGCCTTTTCGAAAGCGAGCCGAACGGCCCGCGAATTTCACCGTGATTGCGAAGGGTTCTCAGACGAAACTCTGGTGAGGTCGGACTCGTATAGACCGCGAATGATCATTGCCATCGTCGAAGGAGGCACGCCCGCCTCGAGCATCATGGCAAACATAGCATCCTCATCGACTGTCGGTATCAGACCTTCAATAATGAGATTGGTGCGCGATTCGGCTATGTCCTCTCGCCAAAGAGCGATCTTTTCCGGAGTACCGCGGGCGAAGTCCATCTGTGGGATGCGCTGGCGCAGCGTCTCAAGGTCAGTATTCGGCAGGGTTTTGGCGATGGTCATGCGTTGCTCGGGTCATTCGACGATTCGGACAAGAATAGTTTGTTGACGGCGGGGGTGTGCCATGTGGCACACCTCACAGAATGTGGTCCCCACTTTTGTAGCCTCGGCGACGCGTATCTTGTATGAAATCTTTTACACGCAGGACATGCCGATGTGTAACGATGCGCAAATAACCGTGGTTGTGCCTTATCCGATCGCGACGACGATACACGCCGCTGTGCGTACCGGCGAATATGCGTCGACAAGCGAAGTCGTATGCGATGCGGTGCGGCTCTGGAGCGAGCGTCGCGCATCTCGAGCCAAAGAACTTATTGTGTTGCGAGCCGCATGGGACAGCGGCAAAGCGAGCGGTATCGCCGGCCCGCTCGACATGACGGCGATCATCGCGGAAGCGAAAAGCGAAGCAGGCACCTCCCGTTGACATGACCGGCATCTTCACGTCGCAACGCGCGTACGAGGATCCCGAAGGCATAAGTCCACGGTCCCCGCGCAACCTCGAGGCTCCGGCCGGCCGGCTCGTTCTGGCGCTCGAGGCCTGATCTCGGGCGCTTGAACAAGATTCGGGCTAGCGCCGCATGACGGATCCGGCTCGGAGCGCCCGCGTCGCTCCAGGTAGCGCCATCAATAAAATGAGCCTGGCGCAGGTGCCGATCATATCGATACCGCCGCCGTCGAATGGGAATGCGCCGCCTCGGCGGCGTTCTTTGAGCGGATGCAAGATCAAGAACATAAGCGCCTTTCCGGCCCGCGCTGGTGACTTCACGCTGCACGCCTGCGCTGTTGTCGCGCGACCTGTTAGAGTTGGCCGCGTGATCCCGCCTCAATTGGGATCTCGCCGCCGCGACACGCCGTCTCTCCATGGTCGCTGGGATGACCGCAGCGTAATTCGCAAAACCGCGGCACGACCACGGATTGCATCCATGGTGCGCGCCATTTCCCGCGCGATGTGCGCGATGGTCTGTTTGGCTGCAACGCGGCTGCGCAGCTCGGCATCGTCCTGCTCGGTCCAAGATGATTTGCGCCGATCGATCAGCTGGGCGCCCCTTAAGTGATCGGGATGAGATCAGGCATGTCGGTCGTCCGAAACGGGACGATACTCCACCCGCACCAATTCGATCTGACCCGGGTCTTGGGTGCGGAGCACCGCTGCGAACAATGCGGACCTCACGCCCCGCGGCGAGATCGTGCCCCACCGGGTATCGACCACCAGAGGGGGCCGGCCGTCGCGAAAAGATGCGGTGACGTGCAGGTGACCCCACAACGGACCTAGGTCCAAAGGCGGCCTGCGAACCTGCCCCATCACCAGCAAGCCGCGCGATTGCAGATAGGCCCGAACGCCGTAGATCCGGAGCTGTTTGGTCGATATCGGCGCGATCGGAGTCGGAACTGCGGGGCCCCCGACGCAGGCGGTCAGGGCGAGCGCTGCGACAAGTGCGACGGGCGCGATACGCAACCTCGTCATATCAGGAGTTCCTCGACCAGGAGCAGCCCCAGGAAGCCGACAAAGAACATGGCGCTGATCAGCGGAGTATCCGGTTTCTCGTGCGCCTCTACCAGCAACTCTTCGGTGACGAGATAGAGTAGCGCCATCAAGCCGAAACTAAGGAATCCGGCGATAACCACCGGCGGAAAGGCCGCTATCGGAGTCGCCAACGCTGCGCCGGCTGGAAGCAGCAATGCGATTCCGGCCGTGATCGCAACGATGCGCGGCTTCGACCCGATCGTTTTGCCCAATTCGGTAGTCATGGTCAGACCGAGAAACAGCACTTCCAGCGTCAGCGCAACCGTGAGCAATATGCCGGCCTTCTCGCCGGCAACGAACGCCAGCCCAAGAACGAGCCCGTCAACGAGAATATCGACGCCGACGGCTCCGAGCATTGCGACCGGCCCGCTGGCACGACCTTCAAAGGCTTTGAGGGACAGCATGACCGCGACACCGAGCGCTCCCCCCGTAAACGTCGCGATCGGCGACGCTTCATGCATGACTTGAGGGAGAATTTCGGCCGCCGCCGCTGCGAACACGACGCCTGCCGCCAAATGCTGCATCGCGCTCACAAAGGCATCGCTCGGCCGCCGCGATACGGCAAATAGCGAGCCGAGGACCACGGCGGCGACGGGAATCAAGGTGAAGGTGAACGCCTGCATGGTGCTCGCCTCAGATCGCTTTGTCGGGAGGGCGGAGTCCGGATCGCAACGGAGCCGCGCTTCGAAAACAGGGATCCAGCGGGAAAGATCGATCACGATAAGGCCGGTGCGTCCATCTGGATTTGATCATCGGCGCGAGAGCATTCACCGGTCGGCAGACGCATCGCCGTGGTCGTGGTCGGGTTGGGTTTGCCACAGCGGGCTCCATCTGCTCAGGTAATCTCTGACGGCGTCCGGCGGCTCGCCGATGGTAGCGTGACCGTGTACCGGTGCGAATGGCTTCCGCTCACGGTCAGCACCGCACCTGCGGCTAAGCGGGAAATCGCCTGGTCCGAAAGAAAGCCGGTTTTGGTCTCACTGAAAGCCACATGTCTGTCGTCCCGTAGGCCAGGCGCATAGCTCAGCAGGGTGGCTGGCGCGTTGGCTTGTCGTCCCGCTTTGTCGATAAACACGATCAGCAGCCTGGTCGCGCCGCCTTGCGATACGATCGACATTACCACCGATCCGCCTTCGTGCGGCGCAGTCGCGCGAAGGCCATTGCCGGTCACGACCGCCCGACCATCGTCGAAACGTCCGCCGCCCTTCTCGAGGCGATGAGGCGGTAGGAAGAAAACGGGCAGGATCACGCCGACGGCAAGTGCCAGAAACAAGGCTATTTCGTAGCGGCCGAACTTGAAGCGGTGGCGCGACTTCCGCCTCCGGCCGTGATTGCGTTGCCGCCAGACATGCTTCTCCGGCCGTGGCATTCAGCGCGGCCGGCCCGGTGCACCCTGCCGCTTGCCGCGTGATTGCCTAGGTTGTCCGCTGTCCGACTTTTCGCTCGATCGCGTTGGAGACACCGGCGGTTGGACAGGCTTGCGTCCGAGACCGAGCTTGTGAGCCATCGCGCGCCGTTGTTCAGAATAAGCGGGCGCAACCATCGGATAGTCGGCGCGCAGCTTGTATCGCTTGCGATATTCTTCAGGGGTTAGATTATGGGTCGTCAGATGACGGCGCAACGCCCGGTAGGGTTTGCCGTCGATCATCGAGACGATGAAATTGGGGTTGGCGAGCGACTTGCGGACTGAGACCGCAGGAAGATGCAAGGACGCGTTCGAGACTGGCGCCGGGGGCCGTTTCAGCTCGTCGACGGTCGTGAACATCAGGTTGAGAAAGCTCGTCGCAGAAACGTCGTCGCTGCGCGTGTTGGGGTTGGCAAGCCACGCGACCGTCAGCTCGGTCGCCAGTTCGACCGCGTTTGTCTCCTCGCTCATAAACTCTTGCGCTCCAAGGTAGATCGGTCCCTCGTGGCGAGCGACCGCGCCGGAACATCCGCTTTCACACGACCAGGGTCAATCGTCCTGTGCGCGCCGTCAGCGGCTCTGAATAAGGATAGCAAATCAACGTCATCGATCCGAAAGAACTGGCTTCTTTCACTTGGCTGGCAGCTGGCGGATCGGGAAAGCGATTGCTGCCTCCGGAAACTTCTCCAATATGCGATCCTGCCGTCCAGCCTTGGTAGATCGTCAATGATGGAAATTGCCTCTTCTTTGGAGATCGCTGCGTCGCCCGTGCGCGTTTGGACGATGCTGACGGACTTTGCTGCCTATCCAGCCTGGCATCCCTTCGTGCGTATCGAGGGCGAAAACGAGCGCGGCGCGGAGCTGCGCTACACGTTGCGCAAGCATGAGAAGAAGCGCGGCTGGACGGTGGACGCAATCCTCGTCCGGTCGGATCCCTGCGCCGAACTCGTGGTGACGTTCGGTGTCCGACCCGTCCTGTCCCTCGAAGAATTTTATCGAATTGAATCCGTGGAGGGCGGAAGCAATGTCCAACATGGCTTCAAACTGAGCGGTCTGATGTTACGCGTTCCCGGGCGCGCAGCGATGGAGAGGCGGCTCATGCCGTTACTGTCCATCCCCCTCAAGCGGCTTCAGCAGCGCCTGGCGCAGCCGCGAGTCACGCCATCGCAGCCACGACCGGTGGCATCGCTACGCAAAGGGTTTCGGCAACCGCCGCGGCGTCGATAACACCAGGGCGGCGCTGCTACCCCGACATGACTGGTGCCGCAGCGTGATCGCCGCTACCATCAGCGCCAGTCTCAATGTGCTTCCTGACCGGCTGGCGCCTGCAAGGTCCCTGCTGGGCAGCGATGGAAGGTTCGCACGACACCGCGGTAGTTGCGGGTGGTAAGCTTGTCCGGCCTCCGCTCCTCGACCGTGAGGCGCTTCATCTCGTTTGCGCTCATCATGTCGAGGAATGGCATATGGCTGTGTGTATAGGCGATGGCTTTGCCTTCGTCCTTCCAGAGGCCGGTCGCGAACGGACCTTTGTCCGGCAAGGTGACTTCCGCGTAGTAGCCGTCGGCCAGGAACACCCATGCGGGACCGGCTTCGCAGTTCTTCGTTTCGCCAAGGCTCCAGACGCCGGGCATATAGGCCGAGCTTGGGGAATCGGCGGCGATCGACGCGGCGGCGGATGCCGCTAGCGCCGACGCCAGCATAAGGGTGATCATCGTTCGTCTCCTCTTTTTCTTGCCATCCCGATAAGCACCCGCAGCTTTCGCGGGCGTTTGCGTGTGAAGGAAGAGCGTTCGCGGACGGCGGAAGCCCCCCCGGGGTGTCGGCCGTCCCGCTCCAGACCGCGGAAATCTTCGTTGGCCGCAGGCGCGAGCGACGCTGACCTGTCAGTTTGTATCGACATATCGTATCGCCTATCGGTTCCGGCCGGCATCACGGATTTGATCAACGTGACGCGCGGGAGTGACCGCGACAAGCCAGGACAACACTTGAGATATACGATAACATTGCCTCAAGTTCTCTTGCGTGAACGATGTTAACGGCTTCGGCCTATTTGGCGATGCAGCAAAGATCGCTAGGCAAGGTGGACCGGTTGAGCTAGGGGCACGGGCGATGGATCGAATCCTCGCCTTGATTGTCCGGGCTGTTCTGTCTCTGGCGCTTGTCGTCGGAGCGCAGGCGTCGGCGACCTGTCTGCAGGGCGCTCCCAGCCTTAAGGTTGCCGGTTTCGAGCAAAGCGTCCTTCACGCTCCGTCGAGCGACAGCTCCGACAATCAGCCGGGGAAGGCGATCGCGCATCACCATTGTCCTTGCCACAGCCATCAGATCGGCATCCCGATTGCTGATGAGGTGGCAGCTGTGTCGATTGATCGCGGTACCCCGATTGGTTTCGATCGCAGCGACAATCATCCGGCCGCGCCGCCCGGAAACGACCTGAGACCGCCCATCGCCTGATCTGCGCCGACGCTCCGCGACACGATTGCGGGGCTTGATGACGTACGTCAGGAGTTTCATACATGTATCGTTTGCTCGCGGCTATGCTTGCCGCGGCGTCCTGCGCCACTATCGCGCAGGCGCAAACCGTTTCCGAACCCGGCATCCCAACCGCATCCCCTGCCACGAGCGACACCCTGACGCTCGATCAGGCGCTCGCGCAAGGCGGCGCGGCGTCGCCATCGCTGGAGTCGGCCACAGCCGGTATCCGAGCGGCGACCGCTGCCCGAACCGTGGCCGGTCTCCGTCCCAACCCCGAGGTGCAGGCGCAGACCGAAAACGTCGGCGGCACCGGCGTTTACAAGGGGCTTCGGAGTTCCGAGACGACGGTGGGAGTTGCGCTGCCGCTCGAGCTGGGTGGCAAGCGCCCAGCCCGGATCGCGCTGGCCAACGCGCGTTTGACCCGCGCCCAGATCCAGTCGGCGATCGCAATTGCTGACCTGCGGCAGCGGATCACGCAGCTTTACGTGCAGGCGGCGGCGGCCGAGCGTCGCGCCGAAGTGCTCGGCCAACAGGCGACGATCGCGGCAGAGGCGTCGCGTATCGCCACCGATCGCGTCCAAGTCGGGGCGGCGTCGCCGATCGAGCAGCAACGGGCCGATGTCCTGCGCATCAACGCGCAGGTTGCCGCGCAAAGCGCGTCGCGCGACGCGCAGGCCGCACGCACGAACCTGGCGGGGCTGATCGGCCGACCGGTCGTCGGAGAGCTAGATCGGGCGTGGTTCGATCAGGTTGGGGGATATGGGCCGCCGGCGCCGATCGAGGTCGAAGGCACGTTGGCGCTGGCGGCCGCCGAGGCGGATGTGAATACCGCCAATGCCCAGATACGGGTCGCGCGAAGCCTTCGGACCCCCGACGTGACGGTAAGCGTCGCGGCGCGCCGGCTCGAAGCGACCAACGACACCGCCGCCGTCGTCGGCGTCGCCATTCCGATCCCGTTCTTCAACAACGGCCGCGCGCTGGTAAGTCAGGCGCGCGCCGAGCAAACGCAGAGTGTCGCACTCAGGAACCTCGCGGTCCTCGATACGAGACAGGCGATCGCCTCCGCGCAGGCCGAAGTGGCCAATGCGGCTGCTACCGCGCGGGCAACCGGCGGGCCTGGGCTGACCGCGGCGGCGGAGGCCGCGCGGATCGCGCGCATCGGGTACGGGCAGGGCAAGTTCGATCAGATCCAGTTGCTCGATGCCGAGCGAACCTTGTCCCAGACGCGCCAAGCCTATGTCGATGCGCTGGCCGCCTACCATGATGCCGAGGCGCGTCTCGAACGTCTGACGACGCCGGCGCCCACGCCTGATCGCCTGGAGCGCTGAGATGCGGTTCAGGCCCCACACACCGACTGATTTCGTCACATCCAAGACAGCCGGCCGGCATGTGGACACCACGTCCGCTCGGCTTGGGCACTGTCAGACCCAATTCGGAGATTTTCGATGATACCACAAGACAAGCGTCTTCTTGGCGGCGTTGCGGGGGCCGTGCTGCTGGCGGCCGTCGGCGGCTTCAGCGTCGCACGCTGCACGTCGGATCCCAGCGCGCCCGGCGCGACCGGCAACGCATCGGCGCCCGCCGAGGAAGCGAAAGCCGAGGCTCCGAGCGACACCGTCGTGATGACCGCGGAGCGGATCAAGAATGCTGGCGTGGTCACCGAAACGGTCAAATCAGGCGGCCTGGGCGCGGAAATTGTCAGCCAGGCGATCGTGACTGCCTCTCCTTCGGGAGAGGCGATCGTGACCGCGCGCGCCGGGGGCGCGGTGACGCGGATCTTCAAGCGGCTCGGTGATCCGGTCGGTGCGGGCGAGGCGCTTGCGATCGTGGAGAGCCGCGACGCAGCCCAGATCGCGGCTGACCGCACTGCAGCCGCCGCCAAGGCGAACCTCGCCCAGAAGGGCCTCGCGCGGGAACAATATCTATACAAGCAAAAGGTCTCGGCGCGGGTCGATCTTGAACGGGCGCAAGCCGAGGCGCAGGCCGCCGCCGCCGAGGCACGGCGCGCGCAGGTTGCTGCGGGGGCTGCCAATGTCACGCGCGATGGTCGCGGCGTGATCGTCGCAAGCCCGATCGCCGGACGCGTGACGGCGGAGAATGTCAGCCTCGGCGCATTCGTGCAGCCGGAAACCGAGCTCTTTCGCGTCGCGGATCCTCGTCTGATCCAGATCGAGGCAGCTGTGGGTCCCGCCGACGCCCAGCGGCTTTCGGCCGGGGATCGGGCGATCGTCGAGCTGCCGGACGGTCGCACCGTCGATGCGCGGGTTCGCGCGGTCACCCCGACGCTTAGCGGCGAAACCCGCGCCGCCACGGCTGTCCTCGATGTCAGCGGCGCTGCGCTTCAACCTGGTTTGGCTGTTCGAGTTCGCCTGCTGCCGAGCCGTGGCGATATCTCGTCTTCGATCGTCGTTCCCGAGGACGCGGTGCAGACCGTGGACGGACGTGATGCCGTGTTCGTTCGCACACAGCAGGGTTTCCGGGCACGTTTCGTGACGCTCGGTCAGCGCAGCGCCGGCCGCGTAGAAATCGTCTCCGGTCTGGCCGCCGGCCAGCAGATCGCCACTAAGAACGCATTCCTGCTCAAGGCCGAACTCGGCAAGGGCGCAGGCGAGGAAGAATAACCCATGATCGCAAATCTCATGGCGCTATCCGTCCGCGCACGCTGGACGGTCCTCGCATTGTTCCTCGTCATCGCCGGCCTCG
>JAZKBG010000009.1:0-22894 GCA_040388765.1 Pseudomonadota bacterium
AGGACCTGCGCGAGAAGAGCGGCGCGGGCATGATGGACTGCAAGAAGGCGCTGACCGAGACGAACGGCGACATCGACGCCGCGATCGACTGGCTGCGCACCAAGGGTCTGGCGACCGCCGACAAGAAGTCGAGCCGTACCGCCGCCGAAGGTCTGGTTGGCGTCGCCGTCGCCGGTACCAAGGGCGTCGCGGTCGAGGTCAACTCGCAGACCGATTTCGTCGGCAAGAACGACATCTTCCAGACCTTTGTCCGCGACGTCACCGGCATCGCGCTGGAGCAGGGCGACGACGTCGAGGCACTGAAGGGTGCCAGGATGTCGCAGGGCGGCACGGTCGCCGAGGTGCTGACCAACAACATCGCCACCATCGGCGAGAACCAGGTGCTGCGCCGCGCGAAGTCGGTGTCGGTGTCTCAGGGCGCCGTGATCCCGTACGTTCATAACGCCGTCGCGCCGGGCCTGGGCAAGATCGGTGTGCTCGTCGCGCTCGAATCGGACGCCGGCATCGACGTGCTCGAGCCGCTGGGCAAGCAGATCGCGATGCACGTCGCGGCGGCGTTCCCGCTGGCGCTGTCGGTCGACGACCTCGATCCCGAGGTGGTCGAGCGTGAGGCTGCGATCCTGCGCGAGAAGAATGCGGAGAAGATCGTCGGCAAGTCGGCCGAAGTCGCCGAAAAGATCCTCAACGGACCGATCGAGAAGTTCAAGAAGGCGAACGCACTGCTGACCCAGGAGTTCGTGATGGACGGCAAGACGCCGGTCGGCGACGTGGTGGCGAAAGCGGGCAAGGACGCCGGCACGACGATCACGCTGGTCGATTACGTCCGCTTCCAGCTCGGCGAAGGCATCGAGAAGGAAGAAAGCGACTTCGCCGCCGAGGTCGCGGCGACAGCGGGCATTACGAAGTAATATCGCGCTCGTCATTCCCGCGGACGCGGGAACCCATCTCGCGCGCAATGTTCCCGGCGAGCGCGCGAGGTGGATCCCGGCCTTCGACCTTTGGCCGAAGTTCATTCTGAGCGTCTGCCTTGCAGGCAGTCGAAGGGCGGCGATGACGAGCGAGAGCGATGGTTTACGACGCTTCCATTCGCGGCGCGGGTCCACTAGGGTCCGCGCCGCTTCCGTATCCGCTGTAACGAGTTTTCCCCGCCCCATGACCACGCCCGCATTCAAGCGCATCCTGCTGAAACTGTCGGGCGAGGTGCTGATGGGCGACGGCGGCCTGTCGATCGATCCCGATGTCATCGCCCGCGTGGCGGATGAGATCGCCGATGTGAAGCGCCAAGGCTATGAACTGTGCGTCGTCGTCGGCGGCGGCAACATCTTTCGTGGCATATCGGGTGCCGCGCGCGGCATGGACCGGGCGACCGGCGATTACATGGGCATGCTGGCGACCGTGATGAACGCGCTGGCGGTGCAGAACGCGTTGGAACAGATCGGCGTCGAGACCCGCGTCCAGTCGGCGATCCCGATGGCCAGCGTATGCGAGCCGTTCATCCGCCGCCGCGCCGAACGGCATCTGGAAAAGGGCCGGATCGTGATCTTCGCCGCCGGCGTCGGATCGCCGTTCTTCACCACCGATTCGGGTGCCGCGCTGCGCGCCGCCGAGATGAAGTGCGACGCGCTGTTCAAGGGCACCTCGGTCGATGGCGTCTATGATGCCGATCCCAAGAAGGTCGCGAACGCAAAGCGTTATGAAACCGTGACATATGACACGGTGTTGTCGGCAAATCTGAAGGTCATGGACGCCAGTGCCGTCGCCTTGTGCCGCGACAACCATATTCCGATCGTGGTCTTCAACATCCGTGAGCGCGGCAATCTCGCGCGGGTGCTGAAAGGCGAGGCCACCGCCACGATCGTTCAGGCCGCATAGGAGAGACATCGTGGCAGCATATGACAAATCCGATCTCGAACGCCGCATGGCCGGCGCGATCGAGGCACTGAAGCAGGATCTGGTCGGCCTGCGCACCGGCCGCGCTTCGGTGAACCTGCTCGATCCGGTCACCGTCACCGTCTATGGCGCCGACATGCCGCTCAATCAGGTCGCGACCGTGTCGGCGCCCGAGCCGCGGTTGCTGTCGGTGCAGGTCTGGGACAAGACCAATGTCGGACCCGTCGACAAGGCGATCCGCTCGGCGGGGCTTGGCCTGAACCCGATCGTCGATGGCACCACGCTACGCCTGCCGATTCCCGACCTGACCGAAGAACGTCGCAAGGAACTCGCCAAGCTGGCCGGCAAATACGCCGAGGCCGCGCGCATCGCGGCGCGCAACGTGCGTCGCGACGGCATGGACAATCTGAAGACCGACGAGAAGAAGGGCGTCATCAGCGAGGACGAGCGCAAGCGCCACGAGACCGAGGTGCAGAAACTGACCGACGCGACGATCGTCGATATCGATGCGGCGGCCAATGCCAAGGAAAAGGAAATTCTTGGTAAGTGACGCATGTGTTGCGTCTTTCCGCACTCTCCCCGTTCGGGCTGAGCTTGTCGAAGCCCTGTCCTTTCTTCGGCGCAGAAGAAGTGCAGCCCTTCGACAAGCTCAGGGCGAACGGAGGTGGGGAGCACGCATAATGGCAGTGCCCCGCCACGTGGCGATCATCATGGACGGCAACGGTCGCTGGGCGAAGGCCCGGTTCCTGCCGCGCATCGCCGGGCATCGCAAGGGTGTCGAAGCCGTGCGCAAGGTGTCTCGCGCCGCGCGCGACCTGGGCATCGAGGTGCTGACGCTCTACGCCTTTTCGAGCGAGAACTGGCGGCGTCCGGCAGAGGAAGTAAGCGACCTGATGGGCCTGCTGCGGCGGTTCATCCAGGACGATATCGACGAATTCCATCGCGAAGGCGTGAGGCTGCAAGTCATCGGCGATCACGCACTGCTGGCACCCGATCTGGTCGAGATGATCGACGCCGCGGTCGCGCGGACCGCTGACAATCCCGGGCCGACGCTGGTGATCGCGCTCAACTACGGTGCGCAGGCCGAGATCGCGTCGGCGGCGCGCTCGCTCGCGGCCGCTGCGGTTCGTGGTGAGATCGATCCGGCGGGGATCGACGCGGAATCGTTCGAGGATGCCCTGCAGAGCGGCGCACTGCCACCGGTCGACCTGCTGATCCGCACGTCGGGCGAACATCGCCTGTCGAATTTCCTGTTGTGGCAGGCGGCCTATGCCGAACTGCTGTTCGTCGATACGCTGTGGCCCGATTTCGACGGCGACGCCTTGAAGGACGCGCTGGCCGCGTTTGCGCAGCGCCAGCGACGGTTCGGTGGCCTGTGAACGACCTCTACAAGCGCAGCCTGTCGGGCATCATCCTGATCGCGGTTGCGGCGGCGGCGTTGTGGCTTGGCGGGATCGCCTTCTGGCTGCTCGCGGTGGTCGCCGGGCTGCTGATGATGGCCGAATGGATCGAGTTGCACGGTACCGACGCGAGGACCAAGCGCGTCGGCCAGTTCGCGATTTCCGTGCCGCTGGCGGTGATGTGCCCGCTGGCGTCGGGTGCCAGCTTCCTGACGCTTGGCCTCGTCGCCGGTGCGGCGTTCTTCATCGCCGCGATCACACGGCGCAGCGCACTGGGTTGGGGAGCAATCTATGTCGGGTTGCCGGTGCTCGCGCTGCTGCTGCTGCGCGCGCAGCCAAACACGGGGCTGCTGCTGGCGTTCTGGGCGATGGCACTGGTCTGGGCGACCGATATCGGCGCCTATTTTTCCGGCCGCACGATCGGTGGCCCGAAGATCGCGCCCGCCATCAGTCCCAGCAAGACTTGGGCCGGGCTGGTCGGGGGCGTGATCGCGGCGACGATCTTCGCGTTCGCGCTGCACATCTGGGCAGGACTGCCGTTCCGGCTCGTCATGTGGACGCCGCTGCTCGCCTGTGTCGCGCAAGGCGGTGATTTCTTTGAAAGCTGGCTCAAGCGTCGGGCCGGCGTAAAGGATTCCGGGACGTTGCTGCCCGGACATGGCGGCGTCCTCGACCGGCTCGACGGGCTGGTGCCGGTCGCGCCGATCGCGGCGCTGTTGGTCGAGGTGCCGAAATGGCTGTGAAGACCGTCACCATCCTGGGCGCGACGGGATCGGTCGGCACGTCGACGCTCGACCTGATCGAGCGGGCGCCCGAGCGGTTCCGCATATTGGCGCTGACCGCGAACTGCGATGTCGCGAAGCTGGCCGATGCCGCGCGCCGGACGCGGGCCGAGCGCGCGGTGGTCGCCGATGAGAGCTGCCTGCCCGCGTTGCGCGACGCCTTGGCCGGAACCGGCATCGAGGCGGCGGGTGGCGCGCAGGCGATCTGCGACACGGCGGCGATGGGGGCCGACTGGACGATGGCCGCGATCGTCGGTTGTGCCGGCCTGAAGCCGGTCATGGCGGCACTGGAGCAGGGCAGGGCGGTCGCGCTGGCCAACAAGGAGGCGCTGGTGTCCGCCGGCGCGGTCATGATGCGCGCGGCAAGGGCCTCGGGAGCCACGCTGCTGCCGGTCGATTCCGAACATAACGCGATCTTCCAGTGCCTGGAGCCGGCCAATCGTGCAGCGGTACGCCGCGTGATCCTGACCGCCAGCGGCGGACCGTTCCGCGACCGCTCGCGCGAAGAGATGGCGGCGATCACGCCCGAACAGGCGGTCGCGCACCCCAACTGGTCGATGGGGGCGAAGATCTCGGTCGATTCGGCGACGATGATGAACAAGGGGCTGGAACTGATCGAGGCGCGGCACCTGTTCGCGCTTCGCCCCGACCAGCTCAACGTGATCGTCCACCGCCAGTCGGTGATCCATTCGATGGTCGAATATGTCGACGGATCGACGCTGGCACAGTTGGGGCCGCCCGACATGCGGGTACCGATCGCGCACGCGCTGGCGTGGCCCGAACGGATGGCGACGCCGATGGCCCCGCTCGACCTGGCCGCGATTGGCCGGCTCGATTTCGAGGCACCCGATCCGGTGCGCTTCCCCGCGCTCGCACTCGCACGGGCCGCGATGGAAGCGGACGGGGCGCGGCCGGCAATCCTCAACGCCGCGAACGAGATCGCGGTGGCCGCGTTCCTCGACGGCCGCATCGGCTTTCTTGAAATTGCCGCAATCGTCGCCGATACGCTCGACGCATATGATCCGGGCGCGCCGGACAGCCTTGATGCGGTGCTTGAGGTCGATGCGGGGGCACGACGGATCGCAGCGGATCGCGTAACGGCGATGAGCCGCTAGGAAGCCACACGTGACCGAAGCTCCCGGGTTCCTTCTCTACATCGGCGCATTCCTGCTGCTGCTCGGGCCGCTCGTGTTCGTGCACGAATTCGGTCACTATGCCGCCGGCCGCTGGTTCGGCGTGAAGGCCGAGGAATTCTCGATCGGCTTCGGCCGCGAGATCGCCGGTTTCACCGACAGGCGCGGTACGCGGTGGAAATTCGGATGGCTGCCGCTCGGCGGCTACGTCAGGTTCGCCGGCGACATGAATCCGGCGAGCCAGCCGACCGCCGAATGGCTCCAACTGCCGCCCAGCGAGCGCGCTAAGACATTCCAGGCCAAGCCGCTCTGGCAGCGCGCGATCATCGTGGCGGCGGGGCCGTTCATCAATTTCGTCCTCGCGATCCTTATTCTCGCTGTATTTGCTTTGGCATTTGGTCAGCCCAGCACGCCAAGCGTCGTTCGCGAGGTTTTGCCCGCAAGTGCCGCGGCGCGGGCTGGTATGCAGGCTGGCGATCGTATCACGGCACTGGGCGGACGATCGATCGACACCTTCGAAGAAGTATCGAAGTTTGCCATAATGCGACCTGGCGAACGGGTGGCCATCGACCTCGATCGGGCCGGACAACAGATTTCGACAACCGTGACATTTGGATCGCGTGAGGAACGCGACCGGTTTGGCAACGTGTATCGCATCGGTGTTTTAGGTGTGGCCTCTGGTCAACAGGTTTGGCAGCGGGTCAGTCCGCTGAAGGCGCCGTTGATCGGCATTCGCGATACCGCGAGGGCAGTGCAGAGGACCGCGGATGGGCTCGGTCAGATCATTTCTGGACGGCGTTCAGTGAAGGAACTTGGCGGACCATTGCAGATTGCCAAGGTTTCAGGGGAGCGTCTGTCGCTCGGTTTTGCAGAGTTTATCTATCTGGCCGCATTCATCTCGATTAATCTGGGATTCATCAACCTGTTGCCAGTTCCCGTCCTCGACGGTGGGCATCTGATGTTCTACGCGGTGGAGGCGGTGCGCAGGCGTCCGGCGAGCCCGCAGGCGATGGAGTGGGCGTTCCGGGGTGGGCTGGCGGCGATCCTGGCGCTGATGCTGCTGGTGACGTTCAACGATCTCGGCGCCTTTGGTGTATGGCACGGCCTCGCCGGGTTGATCGGCTGAGTCGCTTGGGGCAGGGCGACGTGACAGTGTTTGGCCTGCGGGCCGTGTTTCTCCGACTTGGGTGGGAATTTACGTGACTTCTAACAAGCCCTCGACGACTTCGTTGCGTGCCGCCGCGGTGCTGATGACGGGTACCATCCTCGCCGGGGTGCCGGTGAGCGTGCAGGCGCAGCAGCGCCCCGCCACGCCTCCCGCCGCCAGCACGCCGCCCGCCGCGCCGGCGACGCCGACCGTGACGGCCGTGCCGCCGCAGGCCGAACGGACCATCCGCTCGCTGCGGGTGGAGGGGTCGCAGCGTGTCGAAGGCGACACGATCCTGAGCTACACGCGCCTGCGCGTCGGCCAGCCCTACACCAACGAAAGCGTCGATCAGGCGATCCGCGACCTCTACGCGTCCGACCTGCTGGCCGACGTGGCGATCGCCGGGGTCGAGACGGGCGACCTGGTCGTGCGGATCCGCGAGAATCCGATCATCAACCGCGTCGTGCTGGAGGGCAACAAGCGGCTGAAGAACGACAAGATCGAAAAGGAGATCAAGCTCAAGCCGCGCCAGATCTTCACGCGCACCGCTGTACGCGCAGACGTCGCGCGGATCGTCGAGCTGTATCGCCGGCAGGGCCGCTTCGCCGCTGTCGTCGAGCCCAAGCAGGTCAGCCTGGACCAGAACCGCGTCGACGTGATCTTCGAGATCCGCGAGGGACCGAAGTCCAAGGTCCGCCAGATCAACATCCTGGGCAACGAGGTGTTCGACGACGGCGAACTGCGCAAGCAGATGGCGACCAAGCAGGCCAGCCTGCTGACGTTGCTGTCGTCCAATACCTCCTATGACCAGGACCGCCTGGCCTATGACCAGCAGAAGCTGCGGCAATATTATCTGACGAACGGCTATGCCGATTTTCGCGTGATCTCGGCGGTGGCCGAGCTGACGCCGGACAAGAAGGACTTCATCATCACCTATGTGGTGGAGGAGGGGAAACGCTACAAATTCGGTGACGTGACCGTCGACAGCGACATCCGTGACTTCAGCGACACGTCGCTGGCTGCGACGCTGCCGATGAAGAAGGACGATTGGTACGACGCGAAGAAGGTCGAGGATTCGGTCGATTCGCTGAGCGAGGCGTCGGGCCTGTTCGGCTATGCCTTTGCCGAGGTCGAGCCGGAATTCACGCCGAACCGCGAAGCGCTGACGATGGGGATCAATTTCCACATCAAGGAAGCGAACCGGACCTATATCGAAAAGATCGATATTACCGGTAATACGCAGACCCAGGACAAGATCATCCGCCGCGAGATGCGCGTGGCCGAGGGCGATGCGTTCAACACCTTCCTGGTCAAGCGCTCGACCGACCGCATCAATTCGCTGGGCTATTTCCAGGACAAGTTCGAGATCGAGCAGAAGCCCGGATCGACCCCCGACCGCATCGTCCTGAACGCCAATGTCGAGGAGAAGGCGACCGGCGAGCTGTCGCTGTCGGCCGGCTTCTCCAGCCTTGAACGGTTCATCATCCAGGCATCGATCCGCCAGCGCAACTTCCGCGGCAAGGGCCAGGACCTGCGCGCGTCGGTGAATTATTCCAGCTATTCCAAGTCGGTCGAACTGGGGTTCACCGAACCCTATTTCCTCGACAAGAACATCGCGCTGGGTGCGACGATCTTCCGCCGCGACTACAACGCGTTCAACTATGTCGGCAACGATCGCCAGACGACCTATTCGCAGGTGTCGACCGGTTTCCAGCTGGCGACCGGCATTCCGCTGACCGAATATTGGACGCTGTCGGGCCGCTACAGCCTGACGCAGGACGATGTCGGGCTCGACCAGGCGTCGTTCTTCACCGGCGGCGTCTGCGATCCGGTGAAGGCCGGGCGGTATCTGTGCGAGGCGATCGGTAACCGCCTGACCTCGTCGATCGGCGTCGGCATCAGCTTCGACAGCCTGAACAGCCGCCTGCGCCCGTCGCGCGGCCATCGCATCTCGCTCTCCGGCGATTTTGCGGGTCTGGGTGGCGAAGTGAAGTATCTGCGTGGGTCGGTCAATGGCGCGAAATACTGGGGACTGGGCCGCAGCGGCTTCATCTTCTCGCTGACCGGCGAGGGCGGCTACATCCACAGTCTGGAGGACAGCCGCGGTCCCGGGATCGACAAGGTCCGCATCACTGACCGCTTCTATCTGGGCGAGCCGCAGTTCCGCGGTTTCGACATCCGCGGTGTCGGTCCACGCGTGCAGCGTATTCCCTACACGGGGTCGCTGGCGGGCGGGGACCAGGCGCTGGTCACCGATCGCAATCAGATCATCGACGACGCGCTGGGCGGCCGGGCCTATTATCTGGGCAAGGCCGAGCTGGAGATTCCGCTGGGCGCCGGCGCGCGGGAAATGGGCCTGCGTCCGTCGATCTTCATCCAGACCGGTGCGTTGTTCGGCATCACCCGGCCGCTGCCCACCACCGCCTTCCCGCAGGCGCGCGACGCATCGGGCAATCTGCGCTTCAACGCCGACGGTTCGCCGAGCCTGCTGCCGTTCACGACCTTCGTGAAGGACGACCAGGGTCGCCAGCTGTATGTCGTCAACAACGTCGATACGACGGTGGCCTACACCACCTGCGCGATCGGTACCGCCGCGGCCTTTGGTGGCCCGTGCGTCGGATCGCAGATCAACTCGCCGTTCACGCAGGAGTCACCGGCGTTCTTTGAACAGTTCGTCGGCAATTCGGCCAAGCCGCGCCTGTCGGTCGGCATCGGCGTGAACTGGAACTCGCCGTTCGGCCCGCTGCGCATCGACCTTGCCAAGGCGCTGCTGAAGCAGAAGGGCGACGACACCAAGCTTTTGACATTCAACGTAGGGACACAGTTCTGATGAAGACGATCAAGATGATGATGCTGGCCGCCGCTGCGGCCGTTCCGGGCACGGTGGCGCTCGTCGCGCCGGCCGCCGCGCAGGTTTCGGGCATCGCCGTGGCCGATCCGAATGCCGCAGTGTCGCAGAGCACGGCGTTCCGCACTGCCGCCACGCAGATCCAGGCGACCTACAAGACGCAGATCGATCAGGCCGAGGCCCGCCGCCGCGCGATCACCGCCGAACTGCAGCCGCTCTACACCAAGTTCGAGGCGGATCAGCGCGCCAACGTCGCCGAAGCCACGCTGCGGACCCAGGCATCGGCGATTCAGGCCAAGGAAACCGCCGGCAACAACGAGATCGGGCGCCTGACGGCACCGGCGCAGCGCGCCCAGGCCTATGCCGTCGAACAGCTGCAGAACCAGCTGCCCGCCGCAGTGCAGGCTGCCGTCACCCGCAAGGGCGTGACGCTGTTGCTGCGTCCCGAAGCCGTCATGTTCGCGCAGCCGGTGGCCAACATCACGCCCGACGTGACGACCGAACTGAACCGCCTGGTCCCCAGCGTGAACACGACGCCGCCGGCAAACTGGCAGCCGGGTCAGCAGCCCGCCGCCGGTGCCGCCCCTGTGCCGACTGCGCCCGCCGCGACCACCCCGGCACGGCCCAACAGCGGCCGATGAGCGAGGAGGCTACGGCAGCGACGCCTGTCACCAACGTCGACATCGGCCCGCTCGATATCGCGCGGGTGATGGCGGCGCTGCCGCACCGCTATCCGATGCTGCTGGTCGATCGCGTCGAGGAGCTGATCCCCGACCGGTCGATCGTCGCGATCAAGGCGGTCAGCATGAACGAGGGCTTCTTTCAGGGGCATTTCCCCGGGCGCCCGATCATGCCCGGCGTCCTGATCGTCGAGGCGCTGGCACAGGCCGCCGGCGTCCTGGCGGTCGAGAGCCTGGGCCTCGCCGGATCCGGCAAGCTCGTCTATTTCATGGCGATCGACGAGGCGAAGTTCCGCAAGCCGGTCGAACCGGGCGTCTTGCTGAGCCTGGAGGTGTCGTTCGTCCAGAAGCGTGCCAGCGTCTGCAAGTTCGCCGGTGTCGCCAAAGTGGGCGGTCAGGTCGTCGCGCAGGCGAATTTCACGGCGATGATCGCCGATCCGCCAAAGGCGTGATCCCGCGGCGTTTTTGACTTTCCATGCGCGCCACGCTAACGGCGCGCCTCCTTTCAGGCTGGTCGGAACCAGCCATCTTCCGGAGTTCGCATCATGAAGACCGACACACATCCCGATTATCACATGATTACCGTCCAGATGACCGACGGTACGCAGTTCCAGACCCGCACGACGTGGGGCAAGGAAGGCGACGTGATGACGCTCGACATCGATCCGCTGGCACACCCGGCATGGACCGGCGGTCGTGGCCAGATGCTCGACACCGGTGGTCAGGTCGCGCGCTTCAACAAGCGTTTCGGCGGCCTGTCGCTCGCCAAGAAGTAATCGCGCAGGGCAGGGCGGGCTAACGCGGCATTAACCGTCGTCGTCCTAGGGTTGGCGCGATGATTACGCCAAACGAGCCCGTCCTGTTCAACGCCGAATACGAGCCGGCCGAATCGCTCGGCCGGCGTCGTGCGCCGCGCGCGCCGGTTTCGCTCGATGCGAAGATCGGTCGCGGCGGCCTCGACCGCACCCTGTGCAAGGTCACCGACCTGTCGGTCCATGGCGCGCGGATCCAGACCTATTCGGGCCTGAAGAAGGGCGCGATGATCTGGCTGACGCTGCCGATCATCGGCCAGATCGCCGCGACGGTGCGCTGGGCCGACGATTTCGAGGCGGGCTGCGAGTTCCAGACCCCGATCGAGGCCACGGTGTTCGCCACCGTGCTGAGCGGCTGAACGCTTCGCACCATAACATCCTGATTTCGCGCTTGTCGGCGCCGCCGCTTTGCGTCACCTTCCCATCCATCGGTCTGGGGGGACACGATGGTCGCGCGACGGAATCGATGCCTGATGCTGCTGGCGGCTGCGATCGCCGGCTTTTGTTCGGTGCCGGTCGCAGGACAGTCCCGAGACGCTGAACCCAGGAGACTGGCGCATCCGGCTCCGGCCGCGCCACGCGGCGTATCGATCCTGCCGCTCCTTGCGATCGGTCCGCGGCTGACATTGGCGATGGCTGGACGGGAGGCATGGCAGCGGCTGCCCGATCCGCTTCGGTTCGGGCCATCGCCACAGTCCACTTCCACAGAGCACGAGGATCGTGACCAGTTCGCCGGCGTCCGTGCGCTGCGTCTCGATCGCGGTCGCAGGACGCGCGGCGTCGATGCCAGGCTGGAATTTCGACTGTCCGGCGATCTCGGCGGGGTGACGAGCGACCTCGGCCTGGGCGGACTGCCACGCCTCGTCCAGCGCGCCTTCACCCGCTGATGGCGCTGGCGGATGGGGTGGGATTCGAACCCACGGTGAGCTTCCACCCACGGCGGTTTTCAAGACCGCTGCCTTAAACCACTCGGCCACCCATCCGCGCGCGGCCCGGATTAGCGCGCGCGACCATTTGTGCAAGTCACGGGACGATTGGGGTTCCCCCGGCGCGGTCGGGTGTGGCATCACGCCGGAATGCAGCAGGGGTGGCGTATGCGTTGGCGGTTTCGGAGCGGATGGGGAGTGTGCGCGCTGCTCGCACTCTCGACGTCGGCGAGTGCACAGGACGACGCGGGTTTTCAGACGTTCCTGCAATCGATCAGGGCGCGGGCGATCGCGGAGGGGGTGCGGCCATCGACCTATGATGCGGTCGCGCCGACGCTGACGTTCAATCCGCGGGTCGTCGAACTCGACCGGCAACAGCCCGAGACGGCGCCGAACGCGCCGATCTCCAACTTCGCGCCGTACAAGGCCCAGCATGTCGATGCCGCGCGGATCTCCCGCGGGCGCGCCGCCTATGCCCGCGCGCGACCCAATCTGGCGCGGATCGAGCGGGAAACGGGCGTACCCGAACAGATCATGGTCGCGATCTGGGGACACGAGACGAACTACGGGTCGTACACCGGCAACTTCGATCTTCCGCGCAGCCTGGCCAGCCTGGCGTACGAGGGCCGTCGCCGGGAGCTCTTCACCGGCGAGTTCATCGCCACGCTGCGCATGATCGACCGCGGGGTGCCGCGCGACCGGCTGAAGGGCAGCTGGGCGGGCGCGTTCGGCTATCCTCAGTTCCTGCCGTCGGTCTATCTGCGCCTCGCGCGCGACGGCGACGGGGATGGGCGCGCGGATATCTGGTCGAACGAGGCCGACACGCTGGCATCGATCGCCAATTATTTCGTCAACGCGGGCTGGCGACCGGGTCAGCCTTGGGGGTTTGCCGTCACCGTGCCGGCCGGCTTCGACAGGGCCGGGATGCGCAATCGCACGGTGTCGCCGCGGTGTCCGCGCGTCCACGACCGGCATAGCCGCTGGCGGACGATGGCCGAATGGCGCGCGCTGGGGATCGTCCCGCAGGGCGGCGGCTGGCCGGCGGATTCCGTGCTGGCTACGCTAATCGAACCTGACGGGGCGGGGCAGCCCGCCTATCTGCTGACGGGCAATTACCGCGTGATCCTCGATTATAATTGCTCGAATTTCTATGCGCTTTCGGTAGGGCTGCTGGCCGATGAAATCGCGCGCTGATCTTGCCCTGCTGCTGCTCGTGGCGGCCACCCCCGCGTCGGCGCAGGAGCCGCCGGCGGGTGACGGTCCGCGCGGCTCGTCGCAGGCGCAGCCCGGCGAGATTCGCTATGACCGGGTCGGCTATGCTGAGATCGGCGACGCGGCCGGCATGACGGCCGTAAGTTCGGACATCGCAGCCGGCAGCTATGCGGAGGTGACCGCGATCGACAGTGGCCGGACGATCGTGGTCGCGGTGACCAGTGGTGCGGTGCCTTCGGGCCGGCTGGTCGCGCTGTCCGGTGCAGCCGCCGCGGCCCTGGGACTCTCCGGCGATTCGCCGGCGGTGCGCGTCCGCAAGGTCACCGTCACGCCGCAGGACATGGCGTTGTTGCGCGAGGGGCAGGCGGCCTCGTCGCGCGTCGACGCGCCGCCCGTCCTGCTCACGGCCCTGCGTCGCAAGCTGCCCGCGTTGCAGACCGCAGTGGCATCGCAGCCGGACGCCCCTCCCAAGCTCAGGACAGCGGCGCCCGCCGCCCGCGCGCCGGTCGCCACGCCCAAACCCGCGCCTGCGGAGCCTGCAGTCGTCACCTCCGGATATGTCGTGCAGGTCGCCGCGCTGTCGAGCGCGGCGCGTGCCGCCGTGGTGGCGCGGGCGGTGGGCGGCACGGTCGTCGCCGGGCCGCCGGTGTGGCGCGTCCGCATGGGCCCCTATCCCGATGCCGCTACCGCCGCCCGCGCGAAGGCCGATGCCGCGCGCAAGGGCTATGCCGGCGGACAGATCTCCAGAATTCCCTGATCACATTCGTACCAGCGTTGGATCCAGACATGACCAAGCCCATCATTGCCGCCGTTCTCGCCATCGCGGTTGCCGCCCCCGGCATCGCGCAGGCACCGCCGTTCCAGACCACCGCGCCGGTCGCCTATATCGAGGATCTCTCGACCGGTGCCGTCCTGTTCGAGCGCGATGCCGATCGCCGGATGCCGCCGGCGTCGATGGCCAAGATGATGACCGCCTATGTCGCGTTCGACCAGATTCGGAAGGGGGAACTCAAGCTCGACGAGATGGTCACCGTCGCCCCCGAGACGTGGAAGAAGTGGCACGGGCCGGCGGCGGGATCGACGATGTTCCTGTCGCCCAACGAACAGGTCAGCGTCGAGAATCTGCTGAACGGCATCATCGTGCTGTCGGGCAACGACGCCTGCGTCGTCCTGGCCGAGCGGATCGCCGGGACCGAGGAGGCCTTTGCCGGGCTGATGAACAAGAAGGCCGCCGAATTGGGGCTGAAGAACAGCCACTTCGGCAATTCCAACGGCTGGCCCGACGCGGGTGTGACCTATGTCACCGCGCGCGATCTGGCACACCTGGCCGATGCGACGATCAAGACGCATCCGCAGTTGTACAAGAAATTCTACAGCCGCCGCGATTTTACCTGGGGCAAGACACTGGGGTCGGGAGCCGACATCACCCAGGCCAATCGCGACCCGCTGCTGGGCCGCGTTGCCGGCGCTGACGGGCTGAAGACCGGACATACCGAAGAGGCAGGCTATGGCTTCACCGGCTCGGCCGAGCAGAACGGCCGGCGTCTGGTCATGGTCGTCGCCGGCCTGTCCAGCTTCAATGCGCGGATCGAGGAATCGGTCAAGTTCATGAACTGGGGCTTCCGTGCGTGGAAGGCTAAGCCGATCGTCGCCAAGGGCAAGCGGGTCGGCACCGCCGAAGTCCAGGCGGGCGACGAGAGCGAGGTCGGCCTGGTCGCGCAGAACGCGCTCGCCGTGACGATTCCGGCCGGCAGCGATCCCGAGATGGTTGCCAAGCTGGTCTATACCGGCCCGATCAAGGCGCCGATCAAGGCCGGGCAGCATATCGCCGACCTGGTCGTCTCGACCGAGGGCGGACCGACTTCGACCATGCCGCTGGTCGCCGAAACCGACGTGGGCGAGGCGGGCTTCTTCGGTCGCGCCTGGGCGGGGCTGACCTCGCTGTTCGGGGCGTGACCCCGGGGCGCTTCATCTCGCTCGAGGGCGGGGAGGGCGCTGGCAAGTCGACCCAGGTCGCGCGGCTGGCCGACGACCTCGCCCGCCGCGGAATCGACGTCGTGGTGACGCGCGAACCCGGCGGGAGCGAAGGCGCAGAAGGGGTGCGCGCGCTCCTGCTGGGTGGCGACGTCGCACGGTGGAGCGCCCACAGCGAGTCGCTGTTGTTTGCCGCCGCGCGTGCCGATCACGTCGAAAAACGCATTCGTCCCGCGCTTGAGACCGGCGCGTGGGTGCTCTGTGACCGGTTCGTCGATTCGAACCGTGCCTATCAGGGCGCGCAGGATATCGACGACGCCGCGATCCTGGCGCTCCATGCCTTCGGGTCGAAGGGGCTGCTGCCCGATCGCACTCTGGTGCTGGAGATCGACCACGACGAGGGCGGGGCGCGGGCGGTGGCGCGCGATGCCGGCGCGCTCGATCGCTTCGGCCAGCGCGGACCGGAGTTTCATGCCGCGGTCGCCGCGCAGTTCCGCCGGATCGCCGAGCGCGAGCCGGATCGCGTCCGCCTGATCGACGCGGCGGCGACACCCGAGGTGGTGACTGCGCGGCTGCTGGAGGCGCTGGCCGACCTGCTGCCATGACGTCGCTGGTCGGCAACGACGCTGCGCGCCGCGCGATCGACGATGCCGACCTGGCCGGCAGCCTGCATCATGCTTGGCTCATCGCCGGACCGGCGGGGGTCGGCAAGGCCGGCTTCGCACACGCGACGGCCGAGCGTCTGCTGGCGCGTGGCGCAAACGAACAGGGTGGGCGCACCGCGGCCATGATCGCGGCGGGCGCTCATCCCGACTTCCGCCTGCTCGAACGGCTGCCGATCGACGCCGACAAGCCGGAAAAGGGCAGCGCGCGATCGATCAAGATCGATCAGGTGCGCGCGCTGGGGCCGATGTTCGCCGTCAAACCGTCGATGTCGACGCGCCGCGTCATCGTGGTCGATGCGATCGACGACCTGGAACGCCCGGCATCGAACGCACTGCTCAAGAGCCTGGAGGAGCCGCCGTCCGGCACGATCTTCCTGCTGGTCAGCCATGCGCCGGGGCGTTTGCTGCCGACCATCCGCTCGCGCTGCCGGCTGCTGCGGTTCGATCCGTTGAGCGATGCCGAGGTCGCGGGCGTGTTGCGCGCGCGCCTGCCGCAGGCCAGTGCCGGAGAGATCGCGGCGCTGGTGCGGGCCGGGGCGGGATCGCCGGGTCGGGCGCTGCGGTTTGCGGGGCTCGATTTGGCCGCGATCGAAACCGCACTGACCGAGATTGCGGACGATGGCGATCCCGACAATCGGCAGCGTGTTCGCCTGTCCAAGGCTTTGGCGCTGAAGGCCGCGCAGCCGCGATACGAGGCATTTCTGGAACGGGCGCCGGCGTTCATCGCCGACCGCGCGCGCTTGCTCACCGGCGAGCGGCTGCTCGCGGCGCTCGACGCCTATGCCGAAGCGACCGATCTGGCCCGCGCGTCGATTGCCCAGTCGCTCGATGCGGCGACGACGGCGTTCGAGATGGGCAGTCTCGTTGCACGGCTCGGCGGCCGGCGCTAAGCGCTTGCGATGGCCGAACCCTATTACATCACCACCGCAATCCATTATCCCAACGGTCGTCCGCACATCGGCCATGCCTATGAGATGATCGCCGCCGACGTGATCGCGCGCTTCCAGCGTCAGGCGGGGCGTGACGTGCGGTTCCAGACCGGCACCGACGAGCATGGCCTGAAGATGGTCAAGACCGCCCGCGACCGCGGCGTGGAAGTGCGTGCGCTGGCGGATGAAATGTCCGGATATTTCCAGCAGATGGCCGACACACTGGATATCTCGTGCGATCGCTTCATCCGCACGGTGGAGGCGGATCATTACGCCGCGAGCCAGGCGATCTGGCAGGCGATGGCGGATGCCGGCGACCTGTATCTCGATCGCTACGAGGGCTGGTACTCGGTCCGCGACGAGGCGTTCTACGAAGAAAAGGAACTTGTCGTCGGGGAGGGCGGGGAGAAGCTGTCACCGCAAGGTACGCCGGTCGAATGGACCGCGGAGGAAACCTGGTTCTTCCGCCTGTCGAAATATCAGCAGCCGTTGCTCGATCTCTACGCCGCGCAGCCCGATTTCATCGCCCCCGACAGCCGGCGCAACGAAACGATGCGCTTCGTCGAGGGCGGGCTGACCGACCTGTCGGTGTCGCGGACCAGTTTCGACTGGGGTGTCCCCGTGCCCGGATCGCCGGGACACGTGATGTATGTGTGGGTCGATGCGCTGACCAACTATCTGACCGGCGTAGGGTATCCGAACGACACTGCCGACGTCTCGACATGGTGGCCGGCGAACCTGCATCTGATCGGCAAGGATATCGTGCGGTTCCATGCGGTGTACTGGCCGGCGTTCCTGATGTCCGCCAAGCTGCCGCTGCCCAGGCAGGTGTTCGGTCATGGCTTCCTGCTCAATCGCGGGGAGAAGATGTCGAAGTCGGTGGGCAACGTCGTCGATCCGATGGCGCTGGCCGAACTCTATGGGGTCGATGCGCTGCGCTATTTCCTGTTGCGCGACGTCAGCTTCGGCAACGACGGCACGTTCAGCGACGAGGCGATCGTCACGCGGGCCAACGCCGACCTGTCGAACAGCTTCGGCAATCTGGCGCAGCGGACGCTGACCCAGGTGTTCAAGAACTGCACCGGCCTGCCCGAGATCCGCGGTCATACCGACGCCGACAACGCACTGTTCGAGATCGTCGGCACCGCCGTGGGAACGACCATTCCGGCCGCGTTCGAGGAGCTGGCGCTCACACAGGCGGTCGAAATCTGGATTCAGGCGGTGTTTGCCTGCAACGCCTATATCGACGAACAGGCCCCCTGGGCGCTGCGCAAGACCGATCCCGCGCGTATGGAGACGGTGCTCGCCACGCTGTACATCTGTATCGCGCAACTCGCCGTCGCGATCCGGCCGGTTATTCCGACCAGTGCCGACACGTTGCTCGACCGGATGGGGATCGGCGCGGACCTGCGCACGCCCGTCGGAATCGCCAGCCACTGGTATTCGCCGCTGGCCGAGAGCGGCTTCACGCTGGAGCAGCCGAAGCCGCTGTTCCCGCGACTGGAACTGGCCGCGGCATGAGGTTGGCCGACAGCCACTGCCACCTGAACTACAAGGGTCTGGCCGAGGATCAGCCCGCGATCCTGGCGCGCGCGCGGGACAGCGGTGTGACGGCGATGCTCAACATCGCAACCCGCGAGAGCGAGTGGGACGCGGTACTCGCCACCGCCGAAGCCCAGCCCGACGTCTGGGCCACGGTCGGTATCCACCCGCACGAGGCCGATCAGCATCCACACATCGACACCGCCAAACTGGTCGAGCGGGCGCAGCACCCGCGCGTCGTGGGTATCGGCGAATCCGGCCTCGATTATTTCTACGACCACAGCGACCGTGCGCGGCAGCAGGCGAGCTTTCGCGCGCATCTCGCCGCCTGTCGCGAGACCGGCCTGCCGATCGTCGTTCACACGCGCGATGCCGAGGACGACACGCTGGCGATCCTGCGGGACGAATTGGGGAAGGGGGCGTATCCCGGTGTCATCCACTGCTTCACGGCCAGCGGCGCATTCGCCTATGCCGCGCTCGCCATGGGCTTCTACATATCGATATCGGGCATCGTGACGTTCAAGAACGCGCGGGACCTGCAGGATACCGCCGCACGATTGCCGATCGACCGGCTGCTGATCGAAACTGACGCCCCGTTCCTCGCCCCGGTGCCGCACCGTGGCAAGACCGGCGAGCCCGCCTTCGTCGCCGACACCTGCCGGTTCCTGGCCGGGCTGCGTGGCGAGGAGCCTGAAGACCTTGCCGAGCGGACCCGCGCGAATTTCCACGCGCTGTTCGCCAGGACGCTGGCCGCATGAAGCTGCGGATCCTGGGATGCGGCACGTCGTCCGGCGTTCCGCGGATCGGGGGCGACTGGGGGGCATGCGACCCGGCCGAGCCGCGCAATCGCCGGACGCGCGTCGCCATCCTGGTCGAAACCGCCAGTACGCGCATCCTGGTCGATACCGGCCCGGATCTGCGCGAACAGTTGCTGGCCGCCGGTGTCGTGGAAGTCGATGCCGTGATCTGGACGCACGACCACGCCGACCACTGCCACGGGATCGATGATTTGCGGCAGGTGTTCCACGCACGGCGCGCCGCCGTGCGCGGACTGGCGCGCCTCACGACGCTGGCAAGCCTATCCACGCGCTTCGCCTATGCGTTCGAGGGGCGGGGCGGCTATCCGCCGATGATCGCCGGTGAACTGCTGCCCGATGCGCTGACGATTGGCGACATCACGATCCGCGTCACGGACCAGCCGCACGGGTCGATCACGTCGGCCGGATTGCGGTTCGAGGCAGGTGCGTCTGCCATTGTTTACGCCACGGATTTCAATGTCCTGACCGATGATATGCGGAATCTGTATCAGGGTGCCGATGTTCTGGTGATCGACGCGCTGCGCCGCGCACCGCATCCGACGCATCCCACGCTGAACCAGGCACTGGGCTGGATCAAGGCCTTGGCGCCGCGCCGCGCGATCCTGACCCATATGGACCAGTCGATGGACTATGCGACGCTGCGCGGCGAACTTCCGGCAGGTGTCGAACCGGGCTTCGACGGCCTGGAGGTGGCGTTGTGAGCGGCGATGATACCGCGACGATGCTGTGGGGGATCGGCGCGCTGGTGCTGGTCGTCAGCGCATTGTCCGCGCGGCAACTGTCGTTCGGGGCCGTCTTTCGCGCGTTGCTCAGCTGGCTGGTGATCGCCGGCGTCGCGTGGGCCGTCATCGCCAACCGCGACCGGATCGAACCGGTCATCGTCGCGATCGGCGAGCGCATCGGGGTCGGGGCGCAGTCGGTCGAGGGCGACACGGTGCGCATCACGATGAGCCAGGACGGCCATTTCTGGGTGCGCGTTTCGCTGGATGGCGTCGAACGCCGGATGCTGATCGACAGCGGCGCGACGATCACCGCCATGTCGACCGACACCGCAAACAAGGTCGGGTTGAAGACCAGGTCGTCGCCGTTTCCGGTCGTCATCAACACCGCCAACGGATCGATCAGCGCCGAACGCGCCACCGTGGATCGCGTGACGCTTGGCAGCCTGGAAACCGAAAAGCTCGGCGTCGTCGTGTCCCCGGCGTTCGGCGACACCGACGTTCTGGGCATGAACTTCCTTTCGCGGCTGGGATCGTGGCGGGTCGAGGGGCGGACGCTGATCCTTGAACCCAAGCAGATCAAACCATGACTCGATTTAACATAATACATATTATCACGCTGAGCTATGGCGGTGTCGGAGATCAGTCGGCGTGATGAACAGGCTCTTCACGATCATGGCGCGCCTGCGGGATCCCGACCACGGCTGCGAATGGGATGTCGCCCAGACGTTCGAGACGATCGCGCCGTACACGATCGAGGAAGCCTATGAGGTCGCTGACGCGATCCAGCGCGGCGACATCGCCGAGCTGAAGGACGAACTCGGCGACCTGCTGTTGCAGGTCGTGTTCCACGCGCGGATCGCCGAGGAAGCCGGACATTTCGCGCTGACCGATGTCGTCGATGCCATCAGCGACAAGATGGAGCGCCGGCATCCGCATATTTTCCTGGGCGCGTCCGAGGGCGGCCATCATCTGTGGGAACAGGTCAAGGCCACCGAGCGCGCGGCAAAGGCGGATACCAGCGCGGTCGGTGGTGTCGCGCTGGGCCTGCCCGCACTGATGCGCGCCGAAAAGCTGCAAAAACGCGCGGCGCGGACCGGTTTCGACTGGCCCGATCCCCGTGGTGCGCGCGCAAAGGTCGATGAAGAGCTGGCCGAAGTCGAAGCGGCGGCCACCCGCGACGAGCGAGAGGATGAAATCGGCGACCTGCTGTTCGCCGTGGTCAACTGGGCGCGCAAGCTGGGGATCGATCCCGAAGTCGCGCTGCGTAGCGCGAACGCGAAGTTCGAGCGCCGGTTTCGCGGGATGGAGGCACTCGCTGGCGACGCCTTCGCCGACCTGTCGCTCGACGAGCAGGAAGCCTTGTGGGCCACGGTCAAGCGCGGCGAGCAGGCCGCCTAGGCCGAACCGACCTCGCGCGTGACGAACCGGTCGTAATCGCGCGGTGCCAGCCGGACCTGATAGGCCACGCGGTCGTCGCCGTCCGAATGCCCCAATACCTCTCCGTGCGCATGCAGCCACGCCGCCCCCGCCCCGTCGCTGGCGTCCAGTTCCACCGAATATAGTCGATGGTCCTGCGTGAGCCGGGCGGAAATCGCCTGCAACAGGGTATCCACCCCCTCCCCGGTCAGCGCCGAGATCGCCACGACGTCGTCGCGATGCCCGGCATCGACGATCATGTCCTGCAATGCGTCGCCCTCGAGCAGGTCGAGCTTGTTCCACGCCTCGATCCGCGGCGTCGCTTCATCGACGCCGATATCGGCCAAGACGCCCTCGACATCCGCCTTCTGCGCCGCGCTGTCGGGATGCGCGACGTCGCGGACATGGACGAGCAGATCGGCCGACACGACCTCTTCCAGCGTCGCCTTGAACGCAGCGACCAGTTGCGTCGGCAGTTCGGAGACGAAGCCGACCGTGTCGGACAGGATCGCCTTGTCGATGCCCGGCAGGCCGATCTGGCGCAACGTGGGGTCGAGCGTCGCGAACAACAGATTTTCCGCCATGACGTCACTGCCACTCAAGCGGTTGAACAGCGTGGATTTTCCCGCGTTGGTATAGCCGACCAGCGCGACGACGGGCCAAGGTGCACGCTGGCGGCGCTCGCGGTGCAGCGTCCGTGTGCGGCTGACCTGCTCGAGCTCGCGCCTCAGCCGCGCCATGCGATCGCGGATCAGCCGTCGGTCGGCCTCGATCTGGGTTTCACCGGGACCGCCCAGAAAGCCGAAGCCGCCCCGCTGGCGTTCGAGGTGGGTCCAGCTGCGCACCAGCCGCCCCGCCTGATAGTCGAGATGGGCGAGTTCGACCTGCAATCGCCCCTCGGCCGTGCGCGCTCGTTCGCCGAAAATCTCGAGAATGAGTCCCGTGCGGTCGATGACCTTGCACTTGAGCGCGGTTTCGAGGTTTCGCTGCTGGATCGGCGACAGGCTTGCATCGAACACCGCCAGCGTCAGTTCGTCGTCGCGCACGAGTGCAGCGATCTGCTCCACCTGCCCGCTGCCGATCAACGTGGCGGCCTTGGGGGCGCGGACACGAAACGCGACCCGGTGTGCCACCTCGACGCCGATCGCCAGCGCGAGGCCCGCGGTTTCCTCCAGCCGGGCGTCGGCATCGCGCGCCGTGCCGCCCTGGTCAGGCAGCACGACGACGGCGCGCGCGCCCCGTGCGAAATCCTCCGCGTCGCGATCGAATCCGGCCGACATCCTACTCGTCCTCGCCGTGTGGCTCATCGGCGAGGTTGAGCGGGTTGGCCGGCTGGATCGTGGAAACGGCGTGCTTGTAGACCAGCTGCGACATGCCCTCGCGCTGGAGCAGCATGCAGAACAGGTCGAACGCCGCGATACCGCCCTGCAGCATCACGCCATTGACCAGGAACATCGTCACCGTCTCTTCCTGACGTCGCACCGCGCCGAGGAAGATTTCCTGCAATCCCGGCTGCTTGTGCGTGTTTTCACCGATCGCATCGACGATACCGGCGACATCGAGCGGACCGGACGGCATGATCGTGGAAATCGCGTGCTTGTAGATCAGCTGCGACTGGCCGTCGCGGCGCAGCAGGACCGAGAAATTGTCGAACCAGGTGACGATGCCCTGGAGCTTGACGCCCTTGACGAGGAACATCGTGACCGGCGTCTTCGATTTGCGCAGTGCGTTGAGGAACAGGTCCTGGAGCGACGTCTGCTTGTCAGCCATCGGGTTATCCTTCTTGTTGGCGGGAGCTTTCCCGCTGCGCGCCGTTTCCCGGCGTCGGATGCGTGGCGCATGCCATGCAGGCATAATCTAGGGTCCGGACCCAGAAACGGCAACGGTCGTGACGGAGCGGATTTTGGCGCAGGGCCCACCCCGCAAAGTGTACTTTGCGGGGACCCCGGGGCAGGCGCGTGGAAGGAGCGATGCTGATGCATCGTGACTGACGAGCAA
>JAZKBG010000009.1:22904-309039 GCA_040388765.1 Pseudomonadota bacterium
CCCCCCCCGCCGCGAAGCGGTCGCGCGCACGTGCCCGCCGGCTGTGTCACGGCACTTGCAGGTAGCGCCGCTACCTGCTGCGCGCCGTTCCTTGCCGGACGAACACGTGCGCACGATCACGACCATTGCCGTTTATGGGTCCGGACCCTTGGTGGACCGATGCCGCAGCGTCCAGAACGCCAGCGGCGACCGTTCGGTTCAGCCAGGATATGTTCGCCTATTCGTCGCGCGTTTCGGTAATGCCCAGCAGCTTCAGCTTGCGGTGCAGCGCCGAGCGTTCCATCCCGATGAAACTCGCCGTCCGGCTGATGTTGCCCGAGAACCGGCGGATCTGCACCCTCAGATATTCGCGCTCGAAACTCTCGCGCGCCTCACGCAGGGGTGCGCCCATGATCGCGGTGGTGCCGCCGCCCTGCCCCTCGCCCGGCCGACCGAGCACTTCGGGCGGCAGCAGGTCGAGGTCGATCCGGCCGATGCGGTTGCCCGGCGCCAGGATGATCGTGCGTTCGACGACGTTGCGCAGCTGGCGGACGTTGCCCGGCCATTCATAGCTTTGCAGCGCGACCATCGCGTCGGATGCGATTTCGGGCGTCGGTACACGGCGCTCGGCGGCGTAGTGCGCGACGAAATGCTCGACGAGCGCCGGAATATCCTCGCGGCGATCGGTCAGCGGCGGAATCGCGACGGGAACGACGTTCAGGCGATAGTAGAGATCCTCGCGGAACCGCCCTTCGGCGATCTCGTCCTGCAGGTGCCGGCCGGTCGCCGACACCACCCGAACATCGACCTTCACCACGCGCGTACCGCCCACACGGGTGAAGCTCTGGTCGGTCAGGACGCGCAGGATCCGCGCCTGTGTCGCGATCGGCATGTCGGCGATCTCGTCCAGGAACAGCGTCCCCCCATGCGCCTGTTCGAGCAGGCCGGGCCGGACTAGGTCGCCCCCCTCCTCCACCCCGAACAGCTCGTCATCGACGCGCTCGGGCGTCATCCGCGCGGCGTTGACGATGACGAACGGGGCGTTGGCGCGGCCCGACCAGCCGTGCAGCAGCCGCGCGGCCACTTCCTTGCCCACGCCGGCCGCACCGGTGATGAGCACGCGGCTGCCGGTCGAGGCCACACGCTTCAGCGTTGCGCGGACGGTATTGATCGCCGCCGAACTGCCGGTCAGGTCGTCCTCGCGTCCGACGGTCGCGCGCAGCGAGGCGATCTCGCGCTTCAGCCGCTCGGTTTCGGTCGCGCGCTCGACCAGCAGCAGCAGACGCTCGGCCTCGAAGGGCTTCTCGATGAAGTCGCTCGCACCGCGGCGGATCGCGGCGACCGCCGTGTCCAGGTTGCCGTGGCCGGAGATCACCAGCACCGGGATCGACGGATCGCGCCGCTTGATCTCGTCGAGCAGGTCCAGCCCGTCGAGCCGCGACCCCTGCAGCCACACGTCGAGCAGCACCAGGCTGGGGCGACGCGCCGAGATCGCCTCCAGCGCGGAATCGCTGTCGGCGGCAAGGCGTGTCTTGTAGCCCTCGTCCTCCAGTACGCCGGCGACCAGCTCGCGGATGTCGAACTCATCGTCGACGACCAGGATATCGATGCTCATTGAAAATTCCGGGTCAGCATGGCGGGGCTTGGATCGGCCGCGTCATCGGGGGCATTGGGATCGACGAGCGTGGCGAGGGTGCCGGCGTCGAAGGCGAGCGTGACGACGGTTCCACCGCCGGGTCGATCGGTGAAGTGCATGGCGCCAAGATGTTCCTCGACAATCTTCTTGACGATGGCGAGGCCAAGGCCGGTGCCGCGGCTGCGCGTGGTCATGTACGGCTCGACGATGCGGTCGCGCTCGACCGGCAGGCCGATGCCGTTGTCGGCGATCTGGACGCCGACGCTGCGCCCGCGATCGGCGGTCAGCACGACCGTGATCTCACCGACGGGCAACGCGTCGCCGGCGCGACCCTCGATCGCCTCGACCGCGTTCTTGACCAGATTGGTCAGCGCCTGGCCGATCTGGCGACGGTCGCATACGAGGTTCGGGGCCGGATCCTGATAGATCAGCGCGAAGCGGATCGCCGGATGCGCGACCTCGTGCAGGAACACCGCTTGCCGCGCCAGATCGACCAGTGATTCCTCGCGGAAGACGGGCTTGGGCATGCGCGCAAAGGACGAGAATTCATCCACCATCCGGCGCAGGTCGCCGACCTGGCGAACGATCGTCTCGGTCAGTCGGCCGAACACCGTGTCGCCCTCCGGCGCGAGCTTGCCATAGCGGCGTTGCAAGCGCTCGGCGGCAAGCTGGATCGGAGTCAGCGGGTTCTTGATCTCGTGCGCGATGCGTCGTGCGACGTCCGCCCAGGCCGCGCGGCGCTGGTCGAGCAGTTGCTGGGTGATGTCGTCGAAGGTCAGGACGTTGCCGTCCTCGTCCCGCGTGATCTTCACCGCCAGCGTACGCGCCTCGCCCGACGCGGTGATCTGCACCACGCCTTCGCGGGCGCCGCTGGCAAGCAAGGCGTCGAGATCGGGTGCGACCGTCGCCAGCGGCCTGCCGACCAGCGCCGCGCCGGGTGCGATCAGCGCCAGCGCGGAACTGTTGACCAGCCGGATCGCGCGATCCGCGCCGACCGCGATGACGCCGGCGGTGACGCCGGACAGCACCGCCTCGATCAGCGCGCGGCGGCTTTCGGCCTCGGCATTGGCGGCGACCAGTGCGCCGGTCTGCGCCTGCAGACGAGAGGTCATGCCGTTGAAGGCCTGGCCCAGCGTTCCGATTTCGTCCGGGACACCCGACACCGCGACGCGGGTCGTCAGGTCGCCGGTCGCAATGCGATCGGCCGCCGTCACCAGCTTGTCGATCGGCCGGACCAGGCGATCGGCCACACCCAGCGCGATCGCCGTGGCCAGCCCGACGATCAACAGCGCGACGCCGAACAGGATGGCGTTGAACTGCAACTGCAACGATCGTGCGCGCGTCTGCAGCGAGTCATAGTCGGCCAGCAACTGGCTGGCCGCCGATGTCTGCTGATTGAGGAAATCGACGTTGTTGGGCGTCGCCACATACAGAAAGATGCTGCGCGAGCGATCGACGGGCGTGACCACCCACAGGGTCGTCTTGTCGAAATTGGTGTAACTATCCTTGTCCGCCAATCGGTTGAGCATCAACCCCGACACACGATCGGAGAAGATCTTGGCCTCTGGCACCGCGTACCCGTACAGGCCCTCGACCGTCTTGCCGTCGACGATGCGGAACAACGCGGACTGGTAGAGATTGCGGACATAGGTCTGTTGCAGGAAGAAACGCTCGAAATCGGGCGAGCCGGCCGGAATCGCCGGATAGCGTTCGCGGATATCCTCCGCCATCACCCTCGCCTCGCCGGTCCAGCGCTCGATAATGACCTTCTGACCCTGGCTGGCCAACCCGATCGACGCCTTGAAGGCACCCTGCGCGCGCTCCGACCCCCACAGCTGGATGCCCGACTGGAACATCACCGATGCCGCAACCACGGTCAGCACGATCGGGATCGTCGCCATCAGCGAGAAGACCGCGACCAGCCGCACGTGCAGCCGCCCGCCCCCTGCGATCGAGGCGCGGGACGCCCGGGCGATCGCGATCCGCCGGCCGATCAGCGACACCAGCGCGACGGCGGGGATCAAATTGGCGGTCAGCAGCAGAGCGGCGAGCGGTGGACTGAGCAGGCTGACCGATGATCCGGTGCCGGCGATGACGCGCCACGTCACGACCGCCATCGCCACCGCCAGCACGACGACGCCGACTTCGATCGCCGGAGTCACCGCGAAGCGCCGCCCAGTCGTCTCGGGGGACGCCGCGAGCTCCGGTATCGGCACGGCAGCAACAGTCATCGTTGCCCGCTTACACGCTCACTGTTGCAGGGAAAACACATAATTTCGGTCAGGCTACCCCGCTGGCCGACCGCCCGATCGCGTGTCGGAGGCATCGATTTCCAGGTCGTCCAGCCGCTTGCGCAGCGTGTTGCGGTTGATACCCATCGCCCGTGCCGCGCGCAGCTGGTTGCCGCCGTGGCGTTCGAGCATCGCGCGGATCAGCGGGCGTTCGACCTCGGCGATGATGCGATCGTACAGGCTGCCGTCGTCCAGTGCACCGGGCCGTTCGCGCTCGATCGCCGCCAGCCGGGCCATCACCGCGGCCGGAATACCCGGGTCGGCGGCGACCGCGGCAGCGGTGACGAGCGGCGCTCCGATCATCGCAGCGATCTCGCCCGCGCCGATCCACTCGTCACGGCTGAGCGCGGCCAGTCGCCGCATCAGATTTTCCAGTTCGCGGACGTTGCCCGGCCAGTCGTGCGCCTCCAGCGCGGCGATCCCCTCGCCGTCGATGCGCTTGCGCGGCAGGCCGCTCTCGGCGGCGCGGGTCAGGAAATGACGGGCGAGGATCGCGACATCCTGTCGCCGTTCACGCAGCGCCGGCAGCGCGATCGGCACGACGTTCAGGCGATAGAACAGGTCCTCGCGGAAGCTGCCGCCCGAAACCTGCGCCGCCAGATCCTTGTTGGTTGCCGCAACGATCCGCACATCGGCACGGATGGTCCGCGCGCCCCCGACGGTGGTGAACTCGCCCGATTGCAGTACGCGCAGCAACCGGGTCTGCGCGTCCATCGGCATGTCGCCGATCTCGTCAAGGAACAACGTGCCGCCGGCCGCCTGCTCGAACTTGCCCGCGACGCGGGCCTGTGCGCCGGTAAACGCGCCCCGTTCGTGGCCGAACAATTCCGCCTCGATCAATTCGCGCGGAATCGCCGCCATGTTCAGCGCGACGAACGGCGATCGGCGGCGTGGGCCCAGATCGTGGATCGCGCGCGCCACCAGCTCCTTGCCGGTCCCGGATTCTCCCGAAACCAGCACGGTCAGGTCGTTCGACACGACGCGGGCGATGACGCGATACACGTCCTGCATCGCCGGTGACCGCCCGATCAGCGGCAGCGCATCGTCGGCCGGCACCAGCGTGTCGCCGGGATCGCGCCGCGCCCGTGCCAGCCCCCCGGCCACAGCCTGCGCCAGCACGTCCAGGTCGAACGGCTTCGGCAGATAGTCGAACGCCCCGGCCTCCGTGGCCCGCACGGCCGTGGACAGCGTGTTGCGCGCGGACAACACGATCACCGGCAGGTGCGGATGATCGGACAGGATCGACGGCAGCAGGTCCAGCCCGTCGCCGTCCGGCAGCACGACGTCGGTCACGAGTACGTCGGGCAGGCCGCGCGCCAGCGATCGGGTCAATTCGGCCAGGCTGGCGGCGATCTCGACCTCATGACCCTTGCGACGCAGCGCTTCGCCCACGACGGTGCGGATGGCGGCGTCGTCGTCCACCACCAGAATGCGGCCGGTTGCGGTCATGACGGTGCCCTCGGCAACAACACGCGAAAGACGGTGAGCTCGGGGTCGCCTTCGCGCGCATAGGTGACGATCCCGCCCATGTCGCGGACCAGCTTGTCGACGAGCGACAGGCCGAGGCCCCGACCCTCGGCCTTGCCCGATACGAACGGCTCGAACAGATGTTCGGCGATGTCGGTCGGTGCGCCGGGGCCGTTGTCGATGACACTGAGTTCGATCGGCAGCGGCAGCCGCGGGCGGCCGGGCGCGGCGCTGACCGCCATGCCGTGGCGATAGGCCGTCGCCAGCGTGATGCGCGGGTCGTCCCGCCCGGCCAGCGCCTCGCACGCGTTCTTGACCAGGTTCAGCGCGACCTGGGTAAAGGCGTCGCGATCGACCAGCGCGGGCGGCAGCGAGGGATCGAAACGTTCGTCGATCGCGATGTCGCGCGCGAACCCGGCCAGCGCGACCTGACGGACGTGGTCGAGCATCGGATAGACGTTGTGCGCCGCCAGCTTCGGCGGGCGGGTGTCGGTGAAGTCCTGCATCCGGTCGATCAGTTCGGCGACGCGATCGACTTCGGTGGTGATGAGCGTGGTCAGTTCGCGCTGCCCGTCGGCCTCGCCCAGCAACTGCGCCGCCCCGCGAATGCCCGACAGCGGATTCTTGATCTCGTGCGCCAGCATCGCCGCTGCGCCGATCGCGGCCCGTGCGCCGGCCCCGCGTTCGTGGCCGCGCGCGGCCGGGGTGCTGCGCACGGTCACGATCGTCCAGCCGCTATGGTCCGGCACTTCGCATTCCAGCAGATCGACGCGCATCCGCCCGATCCGGCCGATCCCGACATCGGCGTCGTACGCAGCGAACATCCGGCCGCGTCGGCGCTCGGCGAAGGTTTCGGGAAAGCGGATCAGCACGTCGATGTCCTGCCCGGCCATCGCCCGTTCCGAAAAGTTCAGCATCGCCTCGCTGGCGGCGTTGGCGTGTGCGACGCGGCCCGCGGGATCGACCACCAGCACCGCGATCGGCAGCGCGGCGAACAGTTCGGCGAAACCGGGCAGTGGCGCGCTCACGCTGCAGCGCGGGTCAGGGATGCATCATCGATCCACGGAGCGTAGAATTCGGCCAGCATCGCCTTGACGACATTCGGATCGGGCACCTGATTCACGCGATTGCGGAACTCGGCCGACCCGGGCAGCCCCTTGGTGTACCAGCCGAGATGCTTGCGCGCCATGTTGACGCCGATCTCGTTGCCATAGACCGACAGCATGTCGTCATAATGCCTTGCCAACAGATGATATTGTTCTGCGATGCTCGGATCGGCGCGGGGCGCGCGCCCCTCCATCGCATCCATCACCTGCCGCAGCAGCCACGGTCGGCCATAGGCGCCGCGGCCGATCATCACGCCATCGGCGCCCGACTGGTCGAGCGCGGCATGGGCATCGTCTGCCGAACAGATATCGCCGTTCACGATCACCGGTACGCCAACCGCGTCCTTCACCCGGCGCACGAACCGCCAGTCCGCCGACCCCTTGTACATCTGGTTGCGGGTCCGGCCGTGGACGGTAATCATCTTCACGCCCAGGTCTTCGGCGATGCGCGACAGTTCGGGCGCGTTCAGGCTGTCGAGGTCCCAGCCCATCCGCATCTTCAGCGTCACCGGCACCGACACCGCCTTCACCACCGCGGCGATCAGATCCGCCGCTAGTGGCAGGTCGCGCATCAGCGCGGAACCGGCATCGCCGCTGGTCACCTTGCGCACCGGACAGCCCATGTTGATGTCGACGATCGCCGCGCCGCGATCCTCGCTCAGCTTCGCCGCCTCGCCCATCTCGTGCGGGGTGCAGCCGACGAGCTGCATCGACACCGGATCCTCGATCGGGTCCCACGCAAACTTCTGCAGCGACTGGCGCGTCTCGCGGATCGCGGCCTGGCTGGCGACCATTTCGGTGACGTTGAGACCCGAGCCGTAACCGCGCACGACGCGGCGGAACGGCAGGTCGGTGACCCCCGTCATCGGCGCCAGCAGGACGGGCGTGTCGATCCGCACGGGGCCGACCTGAATGGGAGCGATGATACGCATGCAATGATGTGCCTGAAATTTGGGCATCCGATAGGGGAAACCCGGTGTCGGAGCAAGACTGGCGGGCCGCATCGACCTGCGCTAGTCGGCGGGCATGAGCCGTCCGACCACGAAAGCCCTGATCGTTGCCGCCGGCAGGGGCGAGCGGGCCGGTGGCGACCAGCCGAAGCAGTTCGCCATGCTCGGCGGCCGGGCCGTGCTGTCCCATTCCTACCAGGCTCTGACGCGGCATCCGTCGATCGACGCGGTCGTCGTGGTCATCGGTGACGGTCAGCAGGATAGGCTGCGCGCCGCGATGGGCGAGGTGCGCTTCGTCCTCGGCGGAGCCACGCGCCGGGAGTCGGTGCGCGCGGGGCTGGATGCGATCGGGCCGTGCGACCGCGTCCTGATCCACGATGCCGCGCGACCCCTCCTGTCCGCCGCGGTGATCGACCGCCTGCTGGCTGCGCTCGACGATGGAATCGGCGCCGTGCCGGTCTTGCCCGTGACCGACTCGCTGGCGCGGGACGACGGGGGTCTGGGCGAAGCCATCGATCGCACCGGCGTGGTCCGGGTGCAGACCCCGCAGGCTTTCCATTTCACCGCCATCCTCCGGGCGCATGACGCCTGGCCAGTCGATAGGGACGCAACAGACGATGCCCAGATTCTCCGTGCCGCCGGACACGACGTCATGACGGTCGCGGGGGATGCCGCGCTCGACAAGATCACGCATGCACCCGATTTCGCGCTGGCGGAGGCGCGATTGGCGGCGGGGCTGATCTCGCGCAGCGCCACCGGGTACGACGTCCACCGTCTGGAGGCGGGCGAGGAATTGTGGCTGGGCGGTGTGCTGATCCCGCACGATCGCGGTCTGTCGGGACACAGCGATGCGGACGTTGCGCTCCACGCCATCACCGACGCGCTGCTCGGCACGATCGCGGCCGGCGACATCGGCAGCCATTTCCCGCCCAGCGACCCGCAGTGGCGCGGCGCGGCATCGGACCAGTTCCTCGCGCGTGCCGCGTCGCTGGTTCGCGCCGCCGGCGGGATCGTCGATTTCATCGACCTGACGATCATCTGCGAAGCACCGAAGATCGGCCCGCACCGTTCGGCGATGCAGGCCCGGATCGCCGCGATCTTGCGGCTGGATGCCAGTCGGGTAAGCGTCAAGGCGACGACGACCGAGCGCCTGGGCTTCACCGGCCGGGGCGAGGGCATCGCCGCCCAGGCCGTCGCCACCGTCCGCGTACCCGGAGAGTAAGCCATGTCGATCCGTTCGTTCATCACTGCCGTCGCACTCGTCACGTCGTCGTCGGCCCAGGCGCAAGCGCAGGCCTGCATTCCCCAGCGCGAGGCCGAGGCGCTGCTGCTGGCGATGGCACCGGCGGTGATCGGCAGCGTCGCGGCGACGTGCGCGACCGCCCTGCCCGCCAACGCACTGCTGCGCCGTTCGGTCGGCCCGCTGACCGCCAAATATGCCGCTGAAAGCGATGCCGCCTGGCCGCTTGCCAAGGAAGGGTTGCGCAAGCTGATCGGCCCGGATTCCGCCCAACTGGTCGACAGCGAAGTCGCGCGACCGATGGTCACCGCGATGATCGCGCCGATGCTGGCCAAGGAAGTGAAGCCGAAGGATTGCGCGAACATCGACCGCGTTCTGACGCTGATCGATCCTCTGCCGGCGAAGAATACGGCCGCGCTGGTCGTCGCGATCCTCGACATGTCGGGCAAGGCCAAGGGTGGCAAGGGCAGCAACGGCTTCAACCTGTGTCCGGTCGCGGCATCGCGACCGTGACCGAACGCATCGACACCATCCTGCCGAGCGAGCTGGTCGATCTGGCCCGCCGGGTGATCGACGAAAACCGTGCCGCCGGTCGCAAGATCGCGACCGCGGAAAGCTGCACCGGCGGACTCGTCGCAGCGGCTCTGACGGAAATTCCGGGATCGTCGGAAGTGATCGAATGCGCCTTCGTCACCTATTCGAACGAGGCGAAGGCGGCGTTGCTGAAAGTCAGCGGCGACGTGCTGGAAACGTTCGGCGCGGTGTCGGTCGCGACCGCGTGGCAGATGGCGCAGGGCGCGCTGCTGAAATCGGGAGCCGATGTGGCCGTGGCCATCACCGGGATTGCCGGCCCGGCGGGTGGAACGGCCAAGAAACCGGTTGGAACCGTCGTTTTCGCGCGGGCAGAGCGTGGTGCCGATCCCGTGCATGTCGTCGCGGACGAACGATCGTTCGGCGACCTCGGCCGCGGCGGCATCCGCCTTCAGGCGGCGCTGTGCGCGCTCGAACTGCTGCTGCCGGACCCTGCCGTGGAGGCATAGAGCGCCGCTGCCCGCGCCTCGAACGCGCCGATCATCCTGCGCAGCGCGCGGTCGAACATCTGTCCCGCCAGCATCTCGAACACGCGGTTCTTGAACGCGAAATCGACCGCGAAATCGACCAGGCAGCCCCCCTGCCCATCGGGTCGGAATGTCCAGTCATTCGTCAGGTGATCGAGCGGGCCATCGACGAAATCGACGTCGATCTTGGTCGGACGCTGCTTTGCCACGCGCGACGTGAACGTCTCGCGCAGCCCCTTGAAGCCGACGATCATGTCGGCCACCATCTCCGTCTCGCTGTCGGACCGCACCCGGATCGCGCTGACCCACGGCAGGAACTCGGCATAGCGACCGACGTCGGCGACCAGATCGAACATCTGCTCCGGTGAATAGGGCAGATGGCGTGTCTCGGCATGCCTAGGCACGGACGAGGCCCAGCTTCGCCTCGCGGTTCGCGCGCATCTGCGCGAAATCGTCCCCCGCGTGATAGCTCGACCGGGTCAGCGGTGACGAGGCGACCAGCAGAAAGCCCTTGGCGCGACCGATGGCGGCATAGGCGTCGAACGCCGCCGGGGTGACGAAATCGATCACCTTGGCATGGCGCGGCGTCGGCTGGAGATATTGACCCATCGTCATGAAATCGATGTCGGCGCTGCGCATGTCGTCCATCACCTGATGGACCTCCAGCCGCTCCTCGCCCAGCCCCAACATGATCCCCGACTTGGTGAAGATCGACGGATCGAGCCGCTTGACGCTCTCCAGCAGGCGGAGCGAGGCGTAGTAGCGCGCACCCGGCCGGATCGTCGGATACAGCCGCGGTACGGTTTCCAGGTTGTGGTTGTACACGTCCGGCCGCGCCGCGACGATCGCCTCGACCGCCGCCTCGTGCTTGTTGCGGAAATCGGGGGTCAGGATCTCGATCGTCGTGGTCGGATTGGCCTTGCGGATCGCCTCGATCACCTTGACGAACTGGCTTGCTCCGCCGTCGGGCAGGTCGTCGCGATCGACCGACGTCACGACGATATGCGCCAGCCCCATCTGCGCCGCCGCGTCCGCGACGTTGTTCGGTTCGTTGACGTCGACCTTGCGCGGCATGCCGGTCTTGACGTTGCAGAAGGCGCAGGCGCGGGTGCAGGTGTCGCCCAGGATCATGACGGTCGCGTGCTTCTTGGACCAGCATTCGCCGATATTGGGGCACGCCGCCTCCTCGCACACCGTCGTCAGGCTTTTCGACCGCATCAGCGCGCGCGTTGCGGCAAAGCCGGCGGATGTCGGCGCCTTCACCCGTATCCAGTCGGGCTTGCGCTGGCGCTCAGGGCGGGCGACGGGAGTCATGTCGTTCATCGGTCGCGAGATAGCCACGCTGCGGCGCGATCACAATGGTGGAACCGTTTCGACTAACCTAGGTTTGCTTCGCAAGACGGCCCGTGGGGGGCCGCCAACAGCAGAGGACTCGATGACTCATTTCACCGACATGGTCGAAGGATATTACAAGTTCCGCGGCGGCGAGTGGCTTCAGGAGCGCGAGCGCTGGAGCGAGCTTGCCACCGGCCAGAGCCCGAAGGTGATGATCATCGCGTGCTCGGACAGCCGGGTCGATCCCGCGACGATCTTCGGGTCCCGCCCGGGCGAGGTGTTCGTGGTCCGCAACGTCGCCGCGCTGGTGCCGCCGTTCGACGAGAGCGGCGGCCTGCACGGCGTGTCCGCCGCGTTGGAATTCGCGGTCACCAAGCTGAAGGTCGAGGAAATCCTCGTGCTCGGCCATGGCGCATGCGGCGGCGTGAACGCCGCGCTGACGCGGAGCCTGGCCGACGCCAAGCCGGGCGAAGGCGGTTTCGTCGCCGAATGGATCGGCCTCCTCGACGATGCGCGGGACAAGGTCGCCGCCGAGCACGGCACGGGCGACGACGGCCAGAAGGCGCTGGAACAGGAAGGTGTCCGCGTTTCGATCGCGAACCTGAAAACCTTCCCCTTTGTGCAGAAGGGCCTCGACGACGGAACGCTCAGCATCCACGGCGCGGTCTTCTCGATCGCCGACGGCAAGTTGCGGGTGCTGGAAACCAGCGACACCTTCGTACCGGCGTAAACTCAACCGGCGGGGCGTGTCACGCGCCCCGCCACCGCCACAACAGAAGCGGCCGACACAGCACGAGGCCCGCGAGAAATCCGCCGATATGCGCCGCTGCCGCGATGGGTTGGCCGGCCTGCACACTGAGTATTCCGACCGCCAGGTTCAACACGGTCCAGGCCGCAAACAGCCACAGGACGTGCAACAGCCATGCAGGGATCGGCCCGACATTGCGGGTCTTCGATCGGCCATAGAGCAGCGCATAGGCGCCGACGATGGCCGAAGCCGCACCGCTCGCGCCGATCATCGGGATCGCTGACAACGGGTCCACCGCCCACTGCGCCGCACAGGCGGCATAGGCACCGACCAGATACAGCAGGACAATGCCGCGTGCACCCAAGGCGCGCTCGGTTGCGATGCCGCAATAGATCAGGGTCACGAGATTGAACGCGAGGTGGACGAACCCGCCGTGGATCAGCGTTGAACTGAGCGGCGTCAGGATGAGCGGCACGAGTCCGGGCACGTCCCCGGCCATGCCAAGGCTCGCGCGCCCGGGCACGAACCCAGCATAGAGCGCTGCATGGCGTTCGAGGCCGAGCAACGAGACGCCCACGCTGACGATCGTGGTGACGATCGCGATGGCAAACGTCGCCGAGGCGGACCGCAGAACCGCCATCACCTACATCTCCGTTCGTGCCGAACCTGTCGAAGGACGTGGTCTGGGCACGTGCCGCGATAAGGCTCGGCACGAACGGCGAAAGGTGAGGAAAGTCCCAAAGGCAAGGCGCCTCAGATGAACTCGATCTTGCTCACGACGTAATAGCGATCGCCCGCGGGCACCGACACCTCGATCTCGTCATCGACGCTGCGTCCGATCAGCGCGCGGCCGAGTGGCGAATTATAGCTGATCCGGCCGGTGCGGGCATCCGCCTCGGTCTGGCCGACGATCTGGTACTTCACGGGCTTGTCGTCGTCGTCCAGCAAGGTGACGGTCGCACCGAATACGATCTTGTCGCCCGACAGGTCCTTCGGATCGATGATCTGCGCGCGGGACAGCTTGTCCTCGATGTCGGAAATCGACGCCTCGACCTGACCCTGGCGCTCCTTCGCCGCGTGATATTCGGCGTTTTCGGAAAGGTCGCCGTGGGCGCGCGCTTCCTCGATCGCATCGACGATGGTCGGACGCTCGGTCTTCAGCCGTTTCAGGTCGGCGTGGAGCTTTTCATAGCCCTCGGCCAGCATCGGCATCTTTTCGACCGTCGCCATCTCGTGAATTCCTTGCAAGCCCCTTTCCCCAAGCGCCCCCTTGCCGGAGCCGCCCGCACCTCAACCGAACTGTCGGGGAATCAATTGTGCGACTGCGAATAATAGGACTGCAAGGGGCGTACTTCAAGGGAGGCCTCGCCGAGCGCCGCGATCGAGCGCGCCGCCGCGACCGACGCCGACGCCGTGGTGAAGTACGGAATCTTCTGCGCCAGCGAGGATTTCCGGATTTCCTGGCTGTCCTTCAGGCTCTGCCATCCTTCGGTCGTGTTCATGACCAGCGCGATGTCGCCGTCCAGGATGCGATCGACGATGTTCGGGCGGCCCTGTGCCACCTTCAGCACCGGTTCGACCGCGACGCCGTTGGCGATCAGATACTCCTCCGTCCCACCGGTTGCGACCATCGCGAAGCCGAGATCGGCCAGCGTCCGCGCAGCGGGCAGGATGACGGGCTTGTCGCTGTCCTTGACGCTGACGAACACGGTGCCCCCGGTCGGCAGGATCGTTCCCGCCCCCAGCTGCGCCTTCGCAAAGGCGAGCGTAAAATCGCGATCGATTCCCATGACTTCACCGGTCGATTTCATTTCCGGTGACAGGACGGGATCGACGCCGGGGAAGCGGTTGAAAGGGAACACCGCTTCCTTGACCGCGACATGGCCGATCGGCCGGTTGATCGCTGGCAGATCGGCCAGTTTCTCGCCCGCCATCACGCGCGCGGCGATCTTGGCGATCGGCGATCCGACCGCCTTGGCGACGAACGGCACCGTCCGGCTGGCGCGCGGATTGACCTCGATCAGATAGACCAGCCCGTCCTTCACCGCGAACTGGATGTTCATCAGCCCGACGACCGACAGCGCATGCGCCAGCGCCTTCGTCTGCGTCTCGATCTCGGCGATGATGTCATCCGACAGGCTGTAGGGCGGCAGCGAACAGGCGGAGTCGCCCGAATGGACGCCCGCTTCCTCGATGTGCTGCATCACGCCGGCCACCACGACGTCGGTGCCGTCGCAGATCGCATCGACATCGACCTCGATCGCGTCGCGCAGGTAACTGTCGATCAGCACCGGCGAATCGCCCGATACCTGCACCGCGGTGGCGATATAGTCATCGAGTTGCGCCAGGCCGTCGACGACCTCCATCGCGCGGCCGCCCAGCACGTAGCTGGGGCGCATCAGCACGGGATAGCCGATCCGCTCGGCCACCGCGACCGCTTCGTCACGGCTGCGCGCGATCCCGTTGGCCGGCTGCAACAGTCCGAGCTTGGCAACCATCGCCGCGAACCGCTCGCGGTCCTCTGCCAGGTCGATCGCGTCGGGGCTGGTACCGAGGATCGGGATCCCGGCGTCCTCCAGCGCCTGCGCCAGATTGAGCGGCGTCTGTCCGCCGAACTGGACGATCACGCCGACCAGGGTACCGTTCTGCTGCTCGACGTGCAGGATCTCCAGCACGTCCTCGGCGGTCAGCGGCTCGAAATACAGACGGTCCGACGTGTCGTAATCGGTGCTGACCGTTTCCGGATTGCAGTTGACCATGATCGTCTCATAGCCCGCGTCCGCCAGCGCGAAGCAGGCATGGCAGCAGCAATAGTCGAATTCGATTCCCTGTCCGATCCGGTTCGGCCCACCGCCCAGGATCACGATCTTCTTCCGGTCGCTCGGGGCGCTTTCGCACTCAGGCTCGCCGAAGCTCGGCGCCTCGTAGGTCGAGTACATATATGGCGTCTTCGCGTCGAATTCCGCCGCGCAGGTGTCGATCCGCTTGAAGATCGGCCGTACGCCCAGCCGCAGGCGCAGCGCGCGGACCTCGTCCTCGGTCACGCCGCCGGTCATCGCCTTCACCGCCTCGTGGATCAGGCCCGATCCGCGCGCGATGCCGCGCTGCATGCCGCGCAGGTTGGCCGACTGCAGCGCCAGCCACGCCAGGCGCTTGTCGCTGAAGCCCATCGACTTCAGCTTGCGCATGCCGGTGGCCTCGATCGGCAGGCCGTTGGTGCAGACCTCGTTCTCCGCCGCCACGATCTCCGCGATGCGTTCCAGGAACCAGGGATCGAACTTCGCGATCGCGTGGATTTCCGCCACCGTAAAGCCTTCGCGCAGAGCCTGGGCGGCGACGAGCAGGCGATCGGGCGTCGCGGTGGCCAGCGCCGCCTCGATCTCCGCGCGCGGACGTCCGGCCAGGCGATCGACGGTGTTGAAGCCCGACAGCCCGGTTTCCAGACCCCGCAGCGCCTTTTGCAGGCTTTCGTGGATGTTGCGGCCGATCGCCATGACCTCGCCGACCGATTTCATCGCGGTGCCCAGCAGCACCTCGGCCCCCTTGAACTTCTCGAAGGCGAACCGGGGAATCTTGGTGACGACGTAATCGATCGTCGGCTCGAAGCTGGCGGGCGTCGCGCCGGTGATGTCGTTGGTGATCTCGTCGAGCGTGTATCCGACCGCCAGTTTCGCCGCGACCTTGGCGATCGGGAAGCCGGTGGCCTTGGACGCCAGCGCCGAGGAACGGCTGACGCGCGGATTCATCTCAATGACGATCAGGCGTCCGTCCTTCGGATTGACCGCGAACTGGACGTTGGAACCGCCTGTTTCGACACCGATTTCGCGCAGGCAAGCGATGCTTGCGTTGCGCATGATCTGATATTCCTTGTCGGTCAGCGTCAGCGCCGGCGCGACGGTGATCGAATCGCCGGTGTGGACGCCCATCGGATCGATGTTCTCGATCGAGCAGACGATGATGGCGTTGTCGGCGCGGTCGCGCACGACCTCCATCTCATATTCCTTCCACCCGATCAGCGATTCCTCGATCAGCACTTCGGTGGTCGGCGATGCGTCCAGCCCCTTGCGGACGATCTCGATGAATTCCTCGCGATTATAGGCGATGCCGCCGCCCGTCCCGCCCATCGTGAAGCTGGGGCGGATGATCGCCGGCAGGCCGGTCTTGGCCAGCCCTTCCAGCGCTTCGGCTTCACTATGCGCGATCGCCGAGCGGGCCGATTCCAGCCCGATCTTCGACATCGCGTCCTTGAACTTCAGACGATCCTCGGCCTTATCGATCGCCTCGGCATCGGCACCGATCATCTCGACGCCGTACTTTTCCAGCGTCCCGTCGTTGAACAAAGCCAGCGCGGTGTTGAGCGCGGTCTGCCCGCCCATCGTCGGCAGGACGGCGTCGGGACGCTCCTTCTCGATGATCTTCGCGACGATCTCGGGTGTGATCGGCTCGATATAGGTCGCGTCGGCCAGCTCGGGATCGGTCATGATCGTCGCCGGGTTCGAATTGACCAGGACGATGCGGTAACCGTCCTCCTTCAGCGCCTTGATCGCCTGCGTGCCCGAATAATCGAACTCGCACGCCTGACCGATGACGATCGGCCCCGCGCCGATGACGAGGATGGAGGAGATGTCGGTGCGTTTGGGCATTAGTTCTGATCTAGCTTCTTAAAGCCTTGGATAATCCATTTGGCTGTGAATACAACTGGCGGCAACAATAACATGGGCCAAGAGTACTTAATTATCGCCCGACCGATCGCCCCAAAAGTTACGCATGACTGAACAGTCAACGGAGTGTCACTATACTGGGTAAATTCCAACTTGCTGGCGACCGTACCCGGAACGCACCAGAAATCTCTTTGGAAATTTCCGTACCAAGTGCTTAAATCGCCTAGCCCCTGATAGATGCCCAAGAAGATAAGTAGAATTAACGCGACAAACCATGCTCTCCACCAACCGGTCAGGCCGTTAAGCCAAGCGATGAGCCGATTGGTTGGCAATGCGTCGCTCATCACATCATCCCCACAAACCGCTCGAACAGATAGAAGCTGTCCTGCGGCCCCGGGCTGGCCTCGGGGTGATATTGCACGCTGAAGGCGGGTCGGTCGGTGAGCTCCAGCCCCGCGTTCGATCCGTCGAACAGCGACACATGGGTTTCGCGCACGCCCTCCGGCAGGCTCTCGCGCTCGACCGCGAAGCCGTGGTTCATGCTGGTGATCTCGACCGCACCGTCGCTCAGGCGCTTGACCGGATGATTGGCGCCGCGGTGGCCCTGGAACATCTTGGTGGTTCGCGCGCCGACCGCGAGGCCGAGCAGCTGGTGGCCGAGACAGATGCCGAACAGCGGCTTGCCCGTCTCCAGCAGCTGGCGGATCACCGGGACGGCATATTCGCCGGTCGCGGCGGGGTCGCCGGGGCCGTTCGACAGGAAGATGCCGTCGGGCTCCAGCGCCATGATCTGGTCGTAGGTCGCGTCGGCGGGGACGACCGACACCTTCGCTCCGGCCTGAACCAGGTTGCGGAAGATGTTGTGTTTGCTGCCGTAGTCGATCGCGACGACGTGTGGTCGTTCGGCTTCGCTCACGATGCGCGGCTGCCCTTCGACTTCGCTCAGGGCGAACGGGGGGGTGGTGGGCGCATTTCCCTCCCCGTTCGTGCTGAGCGAAGTCGAAGCACCTTGCTCATACCCGAACCCCAACCGCCACACGCCGCCAGCCCAGCCACCATGCGTCTCGCGCGTCACCGTCTTGGCGAGGTCCATCCCCTCCAGCCCCGGCCAGCCCCGTGCCATCTCCAGCAGCAGCGGGAGATCGAACACGCCGTCAGCCGAATGCGCGATCACTCCGTTCGGCGCGCCGCCCACCCGAATCCGCCGCGTCAGTGCCCGCGTATCGACGCCTGACAGCCCGATCCGCGCATGTTTCTTCATCCATGAATCGAGATGCTCGGCGCTGCGGAAGTTCGATGGTTCGGTCACGTCCTCGCGCACGATCATGCCCAGCGCGTGGGGGTTATCGGCCTCGACATCGTCCGGGTTCGCACCGACGTTGCCGATGTGGGGGAAGGTGAAGGCGATCATCTGGCCCGCGAACGACGGGTCGGTCATGATCTCCTGATAGCCGGTCATCGCGGTGTGGAAGCACACTTCGCCGACCGCCTGCCCTTCCGCGCCAAATCCGCGGCCCCAGACGATCTCGCCGGTGGCGAGAACGAGGACGCCGGTGGCGCCTGCGGGCACGGCAAAGGGATCGGCGTCGGCCATGTCGGGCAGGCACTCCAGTCAAAGTTGCGGCGATGTCGCTAAGACGCGGCGGCTAGACCCCCTCCCCCTTTTCGTCAACCGCCGCTATGGGGTTGCCGCATGATTAGAGACGACATCAAATCCGCCCAGATCGCCGCCATGAAGGCCGGCGACAAGGAAACCCGCGGCGCGATCACGCTGATCCAGTCGGCGATCAAGAACCGCGATATCGAAGCGCGCACCGGCAAGGCCCCCGACAGCGACGACGCGCTGATCGTCGAGGTGCTGCAGAAGATGGTCAAGCAGCGCCGCGAATCGATCGACATGTATGTGAAGGGCGGCCGCCAGGAACTCGCCGACGCCGAAGCGGCCGAAGTCGCGGTGATCGAACGCTTCCTGCCCGCGGTGCTAAGCGACGCCGAAACGGCCGCGGCGATCGAGGCGATCAAGGCGGAGCTCGGCGCGACAGGCATGAAGGACATGGGGCGCGTGATGGCGGAGCTGAAGAGCCGGCATGCCGCGAACCTGGACATGAGCAAGGCGAGTGCGGCGGTGAAGGCTGCGCTGCAATAAGCCCCGGATTATGGGGCACGTGCTTCGACAAGCTCAGCACGAACGGGAATTGGGGGCGGACATATCCTCCCACCGTTCGTCCTGAGCTTGTCGAAGGACGTGTCCCACGCGATTGGCTCGACCGAATCGCCATCTTCTGCCAAGCCATAAACATGGTCTTCTGGACGTACCTCGTGCGCTGCAGCGACGGCAAATATTACGCCGGACATACCGACGCGCTCGAAGCTCGGATTGCTGCGCATCTGGCTGGCAGGGGAAGCGATTTCACCGCGCGACGCCAACCGGTGACGTTTGTCTGGGCGCAGGATTTTTCCTCACGGCTGGAAGCGCTGGAGAGCGAGCGCCAAATCAAAGGCTGGTCGCGGGCGAAGAAAGAAGCGCTGATCGCTGGCGACTGGGATCGGGTGTCGCAACTTGCGCGGTCGTTCGGGGCACGTCCTTCGACAGGCTCAGGACGAACGGGGGCAAGGGTGGACTTCGACAACTCCGTTCGTGCTGAGCCTGTCGAAGCACGTGCCACAAGCGCCGCCCCATGACCCTCACCCCCCAATTCCTCGACGAACTGCGCCACCGCACATTGCTGTCCGCGCTGATCGGGCGCACCACCAAGCTGCAGAAGGCCGGTCGCGAGTTCCGGGCCTGCTGCCCGTTCCACAACGAGAAATCGCCCAGCTTCTACGTCAACGACGACAAGGGCTTCTATCACTGCTTCGGCTGCGGGGCGCATGGCGATGCGATCCGGTGGATGACCGACAATCGCGGCCTGCCGTTCATGGATGCGGTCAAGGAGCTGGTCCAGGCCGCCGGCATGGAAATGCCCGCGCAGGATCGCGCGTCGGCCGAGCGGGCAGAGCGGGCGAAGGGGCTGCACGAGGCGATGGCGGATGCCGCCGCGTGGTTCACCGACCAGCTGAACGGCATCGCCGGTGCGGAGGCGCGGGCCGTTCTGGAGAAGCGCGGGATCAAGGCGGAGACGGTGCGGGCGTTTGGGCTGGGCTTTGCCCCCGACTCGCGCGGTAAGCTGAAGGATGCCCTGAAGGCGTACGGCGATCCCATGCTGGTCGAGGCGGGTATGTTGATCGCCGTGGACGACAAGACCCCGTACGACCGATTCCGCGGCCGGCTGATGATCCCGATCCGCGATCCGCGCGGGCGCCCGGTCGCATTCGGCGGGCGGATCATCGGGGACGGCGAGCCGAAGTATCTCAATTCGCCCGAGACGCCGCTCTTCGACAAGGGCCGCACACTCTACAACCTCGATCGCGCCTTGCCCGCCGCGCGCAAGAGCGGGCGGATCATCGTGGTCGAAGGCTATATGGACGTCATCGCGCTGGCGCAGGCGGGGTTCGGCGAAGCGGTCGCCCCCTTGGGCACCGCGCTGACCGAGCATCAGCTCGACCGGCTGTGGCGGATCGCCGAGGTGCCGGTGTTGTGCTTCGATGGCGACGCCGCGGGGCAGAAGGCGGCGATGCGCGCGGCGCTCAGAGCGCTGCCGATGCTGGCGCCGGGTCGCAGCCTGGCGTTCGTCACGCTGCCCGACGGGCTCGACCCGGACGATCTCGTCCGCGCCAAGGGACCATCGGCGTTCGAGGCACTGTTGCGCAGCCCCGAGCCACTGGTCGATCGCATCTGGGCGCACGAGCTCGCGGCCGAGCCGCTCGACACGCCCGAGCAGCGCGCCGGGCTGAAGGCGCGGCTCGACCAGCTGGCCGCGACGATCGCCGACGGCAATGTCCAGGCAGAGTACAAGGCCGAGTTCCGCCAGCGTTGTTACGCGCATTTCGCGCCGGCCCCGCGCAGCTTCACGCCCCGCAAGGCCCGCAAACCCGGTGAGAAATGGACGCCCCCGCCCGAGCCGCCCTCGGCCTCCGCCCGGGCGCTGAACTCAGGCGGGATCGACCGTGTGCTGGCCAAGGCGGTGCTCGCCGGACTGATCCGTCACCCGGCCGAGATCGCACGGCACATGGAGGTTCTGGGATCGCTGCGGCTGGCCGATGGCGCACTCGGCAAGCTGTTCGAGGCGGTGATCGACGTCGCGCTCGAAGATCGTGAGCTTGATAGCGGCAAGGTGCTTACCATATTGGCGCGGTCCGGCTTCGATACGATGGCGTCGGAATTGTTGCGGGCAGATTCGCTGTCGTTCAGTTTCACCGGGCGCGACGCCGATGCGCAACGTGCCCGCGCGGACCTGGACGAGGCGATCGCCGTGCTGGTGGCGCGACCGGCGGTGGATGCAGCGCTGGCCGAGGCGACCGCGGCGGTGGCGGACGGGGGTACCGATGCGGCGTTCACGCGGCAGGTCGCCCTGGTCAGGGAACGGCAGGCGCTGGAAGCACGGCTTGCAAATCTGATGCTGGACGACAAAGACGAATCCTAGAGTTTTCGAGGGTAATTGATGGCTAAGGCGAACGGCGGCGGCTCCGGCGGCGGCGACGACACGATGATCGACACGGGCGACGCGCCGCTGATCGACCTGAACGAAGGCACGCTGAAGAAGCTGGTCGCGCGGGCGAAGAAGCGTGGCTACATCACCGTCGATCAGCTGAACGAGATGCTGCCGCAGGACCAGATGTCGTCCGAGCAGATCGAGGACGTGATGTCCGCGCTGAACGACATGGGCATCAACGTCGTCGAGAACGAGGAAGCCGGCGACGACGCCGAGCCGGAGGACGACACGCCGGACGAGGTGGATGCCCCGGACGACGGCACCGAGGGCAGCCAGACCTTCGAGATCGCCAAGAAGAAGGAGACGGTCGATCGCACCGACGATCCCGTCCGCATGTACCTGCGCGAGATGGGCGCGGTCGAACTGCTCAGCCGCGAGGGCGAGATCGCCATCGCCAAGCGGATCGAGGCGGGTCGCGACACGATGATCCTGGGCCTGTGCGAATCGCCGATCACGTTCAACGCGATCATCGGCTGGTCGACGGCGCTGAACGAAGGCACGATGCAGCTGCGCGAGATCCTGGATCTCGACGCCATGCTGTCGAAGGGACCGTCGGCCGAGCAGGTCGAGGGGGCCGAGGCCGACGATTCGGGCGAGATCAGCGAGAAGACCGCCGGCGCGACCTTCAAGGAAGAGGAAGAGGTCGAGGACGCGCCGGAGGAAGAGGACGAGGATTCGATGACCGAGCGCCGCGCGCCGCGGCCGTCGGACGACGAGGACGAGGACAACACGCTCAGTCTCGCGCAGATGGAGGAGACGCTCAAGCCGCAGGCGCTGGAGAAATTCGCCAACATCACCGCGATCTACAAGAAGTTCGGCAAGATCCAGGAAGCCCGCCTGTCGGCGATGGCCGCCGGCGGGGAGCTGTCCGGCGGCGACGAGCGCAAGTATCACAAGCTGCGCGAGGAACTGACCGCCGAGGTCGAGAGCGTCCAGTTCCACCAGGCCAAGATCGAATATCTGGTCGACCAGCTATATGCCTTCAACCGGCGCCTGACCGCATTGGGCGGGCAGATGCTGCGTCTGGCCGAGCGCCACAAGGTGCCGCGCAAAAGCTTCCTCGACGCCTATGTCGATCATGAGCTCGACGAGAATTTCCTGTCCGCCAACGCGAAGAACGACAAGAAATGGGCCGCGTTCGCCGATGCCGAGGCGGGTGCCGTCGATCGAATCCGCGTCGAGATCGCCGAGATCGCGCAGCAGACCGGCATGGCGCTCAGCGAATTCCGCCGGATCGTCAACATGGTCCAGAAGGGCGAGCGCGAGGCGAGGATCGCAAAGAAGGAGATGGTCGAGGCGAACCTGCGCCTGGTCATCTCGATCGCCAAGAAATACACCAACCGCGGCCTGCAGTTCCTGGATCTGATCCAGGAGGGCAACATCGGCCTGATGAAGGCGGTCGACAAGTTCGAGTATCGCCGCGGTTACAAGTTCAGCACCTATGCGACGTGGTGGATCCGCCAGGCGATCACCCGGTCGATCGCCGATCAGGCGCGGACGATCCGCATCCCGGTCCACATGATCGAGACGATCAACAAGTTGGTCCGCACCAGCCGCCAGTTCCTGCACGAGCAGGGCCGCGAGCCGACGCCGGAGGAAATGGCCGAACGCCTTTCCATGCCGCTGGAGAAGGTCCGCAAGGTGATGAAGATCGCCAAGGAGCCGATCTCCCTCGAAACGCCGATCGGCGACGAGGAGGATTCGCACCTGGGCGACTTCATCGAGGACAAGAATGCGGTCATCCCCGTCGATGCCGCGATCCAGGCGAATCTGAAGGAAACGGTCACGCGGGTGCTGGCGTCGCTGACCCCGCGCGAGGAGCGTGTGTTGCGGATGCGGTTCGGCATCGGCATGAACACCGATCACACGCTGGAAGAGGTCGGCCAGCAGTTCTCGGTCACGCGCGAGCGTATCCGCCAGATCGAGGCCAAGGCGCTGCGCAAGCTGAAGCACCCCAGCCGCAGTCGCAAGATGCGCAGCTTCCTGGATCAGTAAGCGAAAAGGCCCGGAGCGATCCGGGCCTTTCCACGTCGGGGGAAGTACCCCGACGGCGGAGGAGGCAATGCCGTCGGGGTACATGGGGATCGGGCCGTTGCCGTGCCCGATCGTTTCGGCGGTTCCCCGGGGGACTGGGGACCCGCGCGAACCGGTCAGAAGTGGATGCCGACACCGGCGTTGTAGGTCAGGTCGCCGCGGCGCGTGTCGATCGCCGCACCCGCCCGCAGCACGGGAGCATGATCGCCGCTGAACGCCTTGGATGCGCCGAACGCGATTGACACCTCGCTGCCCTTGCCGCCCATGCTCATGCCGGCAAATCCCTTGCCCGGGATCGTCGCCTGCGGCAGGCCCGAAAGCGCGGCACCACCAGCGGCGATTCCATTCATTTCGCGGCGCAGCACCTGATTGTTGTCCGAGATCAGCGACTGGGTCATCCCCATCTGGGCGTCCAGCGCGCGCAGGATCGAACGATCGGTGTAGAGATTGGCCTCGCCAAGCGTGGTCGCCATCGCGCCGGCCAGCTGACCGACCGTGGCGACATCGTCGGCCTGTGTGCCGGCCGACACGCCGGAAATGCGACGCGTCCCACCGGTGCCCGCCATCGACACGGTGTTGCCACCCAGCGAGGCACCGACGGTGATCGTGTCGTTCTGCGCGACCTGGACCAGCCCGACGCGACCGGCAGAAACATCCGCGCGCAACGTCTGGGCGCTGCCCATCGCCGCGTCGGCCGTCGCGCCCACGGCGTCGATCCGCGTCGACTGGGCGGCCAGTTGCTGGTCCTGAGCGTCGTTGCGCGTCCGTTCGCGGGCGATGGCCGCGCCATTGTCGTTCACTCGCACGTCGAGCGCGGCCACGGCCTGTGTGTTGGTCGCCAGCCCGGCTTCGACCGTCCCGACGCGCGTCCCCAGCGTGCCAATATCGCGCGTGTTGGTCGCGACATTGGTCTCCACGTTGCCGACCCGCCCGCCGAGTGAGACGACCGTCGTGTTGGTCGCCGCCAGATCGACCGCCAGCGCATCGACCCGACCATTGACCGCGGCCATCGCCGTCCCGTTGGCGGCAGCAGCACCCTCCAGTACGCTGACACGGGTGTCGATGCCGTCCACCGTCGTCTGTAACCCGCCCACCTGGGTGGCGACCTGATCGACCCGTGTGCCGACAGCGGTCAGCCCGGTATCGAGCCGGTCGGTCACGCCGGTCAGCACGTCGATCCTGCCATCCTGCGTATCGACCCGCGTCCCGAGCGTGGCGACGCTGTTGCTGACGCCGGTAAAGCCTGATTCCAGATCGACGATCCGCGTGACCACGCCGTTCGTCCCACCGGGTCCGCCGCCACCGACACCGGTGACCGCGAGTTGCAGGGCAGTGATCGCGTCGGTGTTCGCTCCGACCTGTCCCGTCAGGGCACCCAGTCCTGCGGCCGTATCGGTCAGGCGCGTGTCGAGCGACGCGATCGCGGCCGTATTCGCGCCCGTCGCGGCCTCGTTCGTGGTCAGGCGTCCGCCAAGTGCCGCGATCTCTGCGCTGTTCGTGACGGTCGCCGTTTCCACCGCGCCGACGCGAACCCCCAGCCCCGCCGTTGCCGATTCGGCCGCACCCAGCCGCGTTCCCAGCGCAGTGATCGCACCCGTATTGGCCGCGGTCGCCCCCTCGTTGGTCAGCACCCGCGCGTTGACCGCCAGCAGTCCATTCGTGTTGGCGGCAGTCGCCGCCTCGTTCGTCGTCACGCGCGCCGTCAGACCGACCAGGTTGGTCCCATGAGTGGTCAGCGTGTTGAGCGTGGCCTCGGTCGTGCCCAGCCGTACGTCGAGCGCCGCGATGGCGCCGCCGTTGTTGGCGGTCGCGGTTTCCACCGCCCCGACCCGCACGCCCAGACCGGTCGTCGCGGTTTCGGCCAGACCGAGCCGCGTGCCAAGCGCACTGATCGCGCCGCTGTTGCCGGCGGTCGCGCCCTCATTGGTCAGGACGCGCGCGTCGAGCGAGACCAATGCTCCCGAATGAGCCGCCGTCGTCGTCTCGACAGCACCGATCCGGACGCCCAGGCCGTTGGTCGTCGTCGTCAGGCCATCGACCCGCCCGCCGAGCGTCGTGGCAGCGGTTTCCGCCAGCCCGAGTCGCGTTCCCAACGCCGTGATCGCGCCGGTATTGTTGGCGGTTGCGCCCTCGTTGGTCAGCACACGGGCGTCCAGCGAGACAAGCGCGCCCGAATTGGCGGCAGTTGTGGCCTCGTTCGTCGCGACCCGCGCGGTCAGGCCGACGAGGTTCGTACCTTGAGTCGCCAACGTGGTCAGCGCGGTTTCGGTGGCGCCAACCCGGGTGCCCAGAGCGGCGATATCGCTGGTGTGTGCGGCCAGTCCCGACTGGACGGCGGCGACGTTCGTCTGCAGTCCGGTCAGCCCGGTCTGGACGCCGCTCAGCGCGCCCTCCGCCGTGGTCAGTCGGGTGCCGAGCGCCGCGGTGATGCCCTCCTGTGTTCCGATCCGTCCATCGAGCAGGCCGATCGACGAGCCCTGCGCCGTGACCTGCGCGGTCAGCGCGGTGCCCGACGTCTGCAGCGACGCCAGCAGGCCGTCGTGCCCGGTGACGCGGGCATCGAGTGCGAGGTTCGCGGCCGTCTGCGCCGTGACTTGGCTGGTCAGCGCCGTGGTGTTGGCGACATTGCTGGCAAGCGACGTGGACAGCGTCTGGACATTGCTGGTCAGCGCGGTGAGCGCGCTGGCGGCGGATGTGACCTGCCCCTCGACCACGGTGAGCCGTCCGGCATTCAGCGTCACGCGCGAATCCAGACTGAGCAACGCGTCCCCGACGGTCAGCGTCAGGATCTGGGCGGACGCAGCATTGCTCGTCAATCCGGTGCTGGCGATCAGAGCCAAGGCGAGCCGGGTCGATCGGCGGCGTGCGCATCGTGTCATCGCGGTTAAACTCCTGCTGTTCCCAGAAGAAATCTAACCGGATGACAAAAACAACAATCCAATCCGAAACGGTAGCGAAATCCGGAAAATACATATTTTTAAACGGGTGCGTTGAGAGGAGATTTATTATCTAGCTAATGGAAAGTTGATCCAAATCGATGTTATGCGGGTCGGCGTGCCGCATATTGCGTAACAGGAGTATCGAGATGATCGCGGAAAAGGATTGATCGATGGAAACCGTGTCCTCGTCCGATCTCGTGCGACAGTTCGGGACGTGGCAGGATCGTGCGATGGCGAATCCCGTCTACATCCGCCATCACGGTCGAACGAAGCTGGTGCTGACCTCCGTCGACTTCATGTCGAAGCTGATGGATGCGCGCGATACCGAGGTTTCGGATTCATTCTCTATCGAATCGCTGCTCGACCTTATCGATACCATGGTGATCGTCACCGACAGCCGCCTGTGCGTCGTGGCCATGAGTCCGCCTGCCCGACATCACTTTGCCAACAGCGACTGGCATGGCCACAAGCTGGAGACACTCCTGCCGGAACAGCTGCGCTCGATCATCATGCGATCGGTGCACCACGTGATCGGCACGGGCACGGCGGATTCCTTTCACCTGCGATTGGGTGAAAAGGCGCAGAACCTGGTCGAGGTCGCGGTGAGACCATTCGACGGGGGGGTCTGCATCATCGGTCACGATCGCCGCGCGACCCAGGCGCGGATCGAAACCGGCGCCATTTTCGATGCCGTCCGCCAGACCTTCAACCTTCTGGAAATCGTGGCGGTGGTCCGGATCAACCTGCGCGGATTCATTGTCGGCGCATCCGAATCGTTCGAGTCGATGTCGGGGCTGACGCCAGATGCCTATCGCAGCGTACGGATGCCCACCCTGTTCGACATCACGTCGCGCATCACGGTCAGCGACGCGCTTGAACGCGCGATCGACAGGGTGGAACCGCAGCACGTCGAGGCACGGTTGATGGTCAATCGCGGCGACCCCGTGGATGTCCGGATTGCTGTTTCCGCCGAAATGCTTAGGGCATCGCTCGACTATATCGTCGCGACGATTGTCCGGGTCGGCTGATCCCGCGCGTCAGGTTGCGATTGCCTTAAGCTGTCATCAACCGCGTCTTTACGCGGTTCGGTATAGGCTTTGCCCGCACAAGGATGGTCGCTGCCGATGCGTCGGCGACATTCCTGCGATGGTGAGGTTTCATGGTACTCGGTACGGCGCACAGCGACAGATTCGGACAGCCATGGGCTGCAGTCACGGCGCTGGTCGCAGCCGAAGGCGCGGCGCACGAGCCGTTCGCGACCGCGCTGCTGTCGCCGGCAGCATCGATGCGCGACCTGGCGGACGCCGTCCACTGCCTGTGCCTGCTGCATGGTCGGCACCCGGGCATCGTCGAGTTCGCCGAAAGCCGCGCCACGGATCCCGTCGCGGCGGCATGGCTCGGAGAAGTGGTGGAGGCGTTTGCCGGAGAGCGCGCGTCGCTGGTCCGCCTCGTCGCCGCGGTCGGTCCACTGCCCAGCACCCCGGGCCAGGCCGAAACCGAATCCGCGATCGCGGGTCAGCGTCACGCGCTCGACATGCTCGCCGGGTCCGATCGCGCCGGTTGTCCGATCGGCGCGGCGATGGCGCTGATGCTCGACTGGCCGGTGATCCGCGCGGTGCTGGACAGCGTGGCGGAGCGGATCGGGGTCGATCTGCCCGTCGGCGCCCTGCCCCAGCACCGCGACAGCGCCACCGTCATCGCAACGCTTGCGGAAACCGTCGCGTTCGAGCGCGCCATGCTGTTCGGCGCGCAACAGCTGCTCGCGCAGCATCATGCGCTGTGGCAGCTTCTCGAAGCACGATCCGTCGCGCGCGCCACGCTCTGACCATCCGCGGTCGGACCATCGTCGCGAGGCGCTTGCGCTCGCGTCCGCCATCGTTACTGCATACCCGATCTTCAAAGGCTACCGATCGGGCTGAGCATGCGTTTCGAGGGCACCCAGGATTATGTCGCGACCGACGACCTGAAGGTTGCGGTCAACGCCGCAGTGACATTGCGCCGCCCCCTGCTGGTCAAGGGTGAGCCCGGCACCGGCAAGACCGTGCTGGCGTACGAAATCGCCAAGGCGATCGGCGCGCCGCTGATCGAATGGAACGTGAAATCGACGACGAAGGCGCAGCAGGGGCTGTACGAATATGATGCCGTCGCCCGGCTGCGCGACGGTCAGCTCGGCGACGAGCGGGTCCACGATATCGGCAACTACATCCGCCGCGGCAAATTGTGGGAAGCCTTTACCGCGCCGCAGCTGCCGGTCCTGCTGATCGACGAGATCGACAAGGCGGATATCGAGTTCCCCAACGACCTGTTGCAGGAACTCGATCGCATGGAATTCCACGTCTACGAAACGAAGGAGACGGTCCGCGCGGTCGAGCGACCGATCGTCGTCATCACGTCAAACAACGAAAAGGAGCTACCCGACGCGTTCCTGCGGCGCTGTTTCTTCCACTATATCAAGTTTCCGGACCGCGCGACGATGCAGGCGATCATCGACGTCCATTTCCCCGGCATCCAGACGATCCTGGTCAACAAGGCGATGGATATCTTTTACGACATCCGCGAGGTGCCGGGCCTCAAGAAGAAGCCATCGACCAGCGAACTGCTCGACTGGCTGAAGCTGCTGCTGCACGAGGACATGCCGCTTGAGGTGCTGCAGAACCGAGATCCGACCAAGGCGATTCCGCCGCTCCACGGGGCGCTGCTGAAGAACGAACAGGACGTGATGCTGTTCGAGCGGCTGGCCTTCATGGCCAAACGCCAGCCGCGCTGACGCGGTCAGCTGGCGACGAAGGGGTCGAGCGCCGCCAGAAAGGCCGCCGGGTCATCCAGTCGGTGCGCCACCGACGTGATCGTGCGCCGACCACGATGCACGGGACGGCGAAGATCGACGTGGACATTGGGATGCGCGATCAGCGCGAGGTTCAGGACACCGGGCAGCTTTGACGCGGCCGCCGACCGTTCCCCACCGACGGCAGCGATGCCATCGACCGGGATGGCGATCGTCCGGATGACTCCGACGCGCATCGTCAACACGCCATCGTCGAGTGTCACCGGCATCCGGCGAAACGACAGGATCGCATGGACCAGCCAGACGATCCCGGCCAGCGTGACGACCGACAGCAGCAACGCGACGTCGCGACGCCAGGCCGATACCAGCAGGTGCAGCACGACCAGCTCAATCGACGACAGAGCGAGCAACACCCACATCATCGGCGCGACCGCGCGCGCATAGGAAAATCGGACCGGGGCATCCGGCTCAGCCGCTCCGGACGTCAGGACGCCCATGTGTGGACGCAGCCGACGATCAGCAGGCCATCGGTCCGGCGCTCGTAAAGACAATCGGCTCCGCCCCCCGTCAGCGGCGCATGCTGCCATCCTCCGCGCAGGCCGACGAAGCGGCCATCCGGGCCGGAAGCGATCCCGGTCACGAAATCACCGAAGCCCCTCGGCTGGAACGTTACCAGACCGCGGCCGCCCCAACGGGTGTGCGCCGGCAGCGCCCTCCACGACAATGCCCGCAGTCGCTGTTGCACCGCGTCATGTCGTGCTGCGGCCATGATCGGGCGGTCGCTGGCGAAGGCCGTCACATGGAACCGGGACGCGAGCCGACAGGCCAGTGCGATGTCCCGCGCCGTCGCTCGGGCCAGCTGCGCTGACGAGGCGTTCGCCCGGTCGATGCGATCGGCCGCAGCCTCGAGTGCATCGGCTTGCGCGATCGCTTTGTCCTGCGCCTCTAGGGTCGTCGCTCCCAGAGACACGATTGCGGCCGCCGCGGCGGCAATGGTGATCCGGCCGATCATTCCTCGTTCTTGTAGATCCGCACCAGCTTGTCGAGCATCGCCAGCGCCTCGCCACGCTCGCGCTGGAAGGTGTTGCGGCCGATGATCGATCCGTTGCCGCCGCCATCGCGGATGTCGATCGCGTCCTGATAGACCGCGTCGGCACCCTTGGCCGCACCGCCCGAGAACACGACGATGCGGCGGCCGTTGAAGCACGCCTTCACGACATGCTTCACACGATCGGACTGTTTCGACCAGTCCTGCCCCTCATAGGCCTTCTTCGCGTCGGCCTGTTCGATGTGGTCGCTGGGCAGCTTCACCTTGATGATGTGCGCGCCCATCAGCGCGGCCATGTGCGCGGCATAGGCGCCGACGTCGAGCGCGAGTTCGCCCGACTTGGGCAGGATGCCGCCGCGCGGATAGGACCAGAGCACGGTCGGGATGCCGACCGACTTGGCCTCCGCCGACAGCTCCTTGATCTCCTCCATCATGTCGAACACATCGTCCGAACCCGGATAGATGGTGAAGCCGATCGCCGCGCAGCCCAGCCGCAGCGCGTCGTCGACACCGCCGGTCAGCGCCTGATTGGCGCTCGACGCCCAGCTGTTCGAGCTGTTGCACTTCAGGATGGTCGGGATCTGCCCGGCGAAGGTGTCGGCCCCCGCCTCCAGCATGCCCAGCGGCGCGGCATAGGCGCTGAGGCCGGCGTCGATCGCCATCTGGTAGTGATAGTGCGGGTCATAGGCCGGTTCGTTGATCGCGAAGCTGCGCGCGGGACCGTGCTCGAACCCCTGGTCCACCGGCAGGATCACCAGCTTGCCGGTACCGCCCAGCCGCCCCTGCATCAGGATGCGGGCGAGGTTGCCCTTCACGCCGGGATTGTCGGATTCGTAGTTGGCGAGAATGGCTTTTACGGTCGGCGTCATGGAATATCCCCTTCGATACGGTCTTAAAGCGCGAGCCAGCGCCGGAGCGCCTGGTCCACAAGGATCATGGTTTCGTCCGCAGCCACGCCGATGCGCGATCCCACGCGATCGGCGCGAACCGCCTGCAGTTTGTCGACCGCGATCTCACTGGGAAATCGCAATCCTGTCGTAGCACCAGGAGTTACGGGAACACGAAACAGGTGTTGTCCGGTGACACCAGTGGTAATCAAACACACGGTCACGCTGTGGTGCGCGTCGAACAGGTCGCTCTGCACGATAATTGCTGGTCGAGGTTTACCGGCAAAGTCGCCGCTCCGGTCGGCGACGGTGACCAAATCTCCACGCTTCATTCGGCAGCAGTGCGGGCGTCATCCCGATCCGGATCATCGTACAGAACGCCCATACGCTCCCAGGCCTCGTCCTCCTCGGTCCACCCACGCGCTGCCGCTGCAAGCGACTGGCGCCGCGCCTCGGCAAGGAAAGCCTGATCGTGCTGATCGACGTACCGCCGCACCGCGTCGCGCGCGATGTCGCTCTTGGACCTGCCTTGGGACCGAGCGACCGAGGTCAGTCGTCTTTCCAGTTCGTCGTCGAGTCGGACACCCAACATGGCAGCACCTGCTTGTTTAACATGTTAAACGTAGCATGGCGGCCATCGGCTTTCAACGCGTCAACGCCGCCACCCCCGGCAATTCCTTGCCCTCCATCCATTCCAGAAACGCGCCGCCGGCGGTCGAGACGAAGCTGAAGCTGTCGGCGACGCCGGCCTGGTTGAGCGCGGCGACGGTGTCCCCGCCCCCCGCGACCGAGACGAGCGAGCCTTCCTTGGTCAGCGCCGCCGCGGTGCGGGCCAGCGCGACGGTAGCGGTGTCGAAGGGGGGCGTCTCGAACGCGCCGAGCGGCCCGTTCCACACCAGCGTCCGGCAGTTCTTGAGCACGTCGCCCAGCGCTTCGGTGGCGGCCGGGCCGATATCCAGGATCATCTCGTCGGCGGCGACTTCGTGGACGTTGACGGTGCGGACCGGCGGATTGGCCCGGAATTCCTTTGCCACCACCACGTCGTAGGGGAGATGGACGGTGCAGCCGGCCTTGTCGGCGGCTTCGAGGATCTCCTCGGCGGTCTGGGCCAGGTCATGTTCGCACAGGCTCTTGCCGACATCGACCCCGCGCGCGGCAAGAAAGGTGTTCGCCATGCCGCCGCCGATGATGAGATGATCGACCTTGGTCACCATCTGGCGCAACACGTCGAGTTTCGACGACACCTTCGCGCCACCCACGACCGCCGCGACCGGATGTTCGGGATTGCCCAGCGCCTTGTCGAGCGCGTCGAGTTCGGCCTCCATCGCCCGGCCCGCGAACGCCGGGAGCCGGTGAGCGATCCCCGCCGTGGACGAATGGGCGCGGTGGGCGGCGGAAAAGGCGTCGTTGACGTAGAGGTCGCCCAGCGCAGCGAAGCGTTCGACGGTCGCGGGATCGTTCTTCTCCTCGCCACCGAAGAAGCGCGTGTTCTCCAGCACCGCGATCTCGCCGGGCGCGAGCGACGCGACTGCGGCGGCATCCCCCTCCCAGTCGATGTAACGCACCGGGCGGCCGAGGACGGCGGCATAGGGTGCGACGATCTGCTCAAGCGAGAATTCAGGCGACGGTCCCTTGGGTCGGCCGAAATGCGCGAGGATCAGCACGATCGCACCCTTGTCGGCCAGTTCGGTCACTGTCGCCAGAGTTGCGCGCATCCGGGTGTCGTCGGTGACCTGACCGTCGGCCATCGGCACGTTGAGGTCCTCGCGCACCAGCACACGCTTGCCGCGCACCTCGCCGATGTCGTCCAGGGTCTTGAAGGCACGGGTCATTCTTCAATCCTTATCGTGTCGCCCACGGCGATGTCGCCGCCCGATACCACCATCGTGCAGGCACCGCCGCGCCAGTCGGGGGTCAGTGCCGCGCGCAGGCCCTCGGCCAATGCTTCCATTCGCTCGCACGGGTCGGTTTCGCGGGTAATTTCCAGCACGACGTCCGCGCCGATGCGCAGGCGGGTGCCTTTGGCCTGCGGCAGGTCGAGGCCATCGACCAGCAGGTTCGCGCGGCGTTCCGCCCAGTCGATATTATGTCCGACCTCGGCCATCGCCGCGTCCCAGTCGGCGCGCTCGATCAGCGTGACCTGACGCTTGTGGGGCTTGCCCTTCATCGCGCCGCGATAGTCGCCGACTATACCCGCCTCGGGCGTGACGTGGGCGTGGTCGATGGTTTCCATCGGTGCCTTCGGCCGCGCGTGGCGGGCGATGCCGGCGAGTGTTCCCAACTCTACGGCCCCCCAACCCTACCGTTCGTGCTGAGCGAAGTCGAAGCACAGTCCCAGACCATGCCCTTAGACTTCGCTCAGGGCGAACGGTGGGTGGGAGGAATGCCTCACAGGAACTTCGCCATCGCGCTCGCGGTGTCGACCATGCGGTTGGAGAAGCCCCATTCATTGTCGTACCAACTGACGACGCGCACCAGCTTGCCGTCGAGCACCGCGGTTTCCAGGCTGTCGATCGTCGAGGACGCGGGGGTGTGGACGATGTCGATCGAGACAAGCGGCTCATCCGAATAGACCAGTACGCCCTTCAACGGGCCGCTTTCCGACGCCGCCTTCAGGATGGAATTGACCTCTTCGACCGACGTGTCGCGCTTGGGCGTGAAGGTCAGATCGATCAGGCTCCCGTCGGGCACGGGTACGCGGATCGCCGATCCGTCCAGCTTGCCCTTGAGTTCGGGCAGCACTTCACCGACCGCGCGGGCGGCACCGGTGGTGGTCGGGATCATGCTCATCGCGGCGGCGCGGGCGCGGCGCAGGTCGGGGTGGATCTGGTCAAGGATCTTCTGATCGTTGGTATAGGCGTGGACCGTGGTCATCAGGCCGCGCTCGATACCGACCGTGTCGTTCAGCACCTTGGCGACCGGCGCCAGGCAGTTGGTGGTGCACGACGCGTTCGACACGATGTCGTGACCCGCCTCCAGCTTGTCGTGGTTGACGCCGTAGACCACGGTCAGGTCGACGCCCTTGGCCGGAGCCGAGATCAGCACCTTCTTCGCACCGGCATCGATATGCTTCTGCGCGCTGGCGCGATCGGTGAAGAAGCCGGTGCATTCCAGCACGATATCGACGCCGTGCTGGCCATGTGGCAGGTTGGCGGGATCGCGTTCGGCGGTCACCGCAATCTTCTTGCCATCGACGACCAGATCGTTGCCCTCGGCGGTCACGGTGCCGGGATATTTGCCATGGACGCTGTCGCGGCTGAACAGCCACGCGTTCGACTTCGCGTCCGCCAGGTCGTTGATCGTGACCAGTTCCAGGCCCGAATCCTTGTTCTCCAGGATCGCGCGGGCCACCAGGCGCCCGATGCGGCCGAAACCGTTGATTGCTACCTTCGTCATCTTCTACTTACTCCAAATCCGTTCGGGCTGAGCTTGCCGAAGCCCTGCCCTTCTTCTCGCCGCTGGCTTGACGAAACGAAGAAGGACAGCCCTTCGACAAGCTCAGGGCGAACGGGGGGGGTGGTGGTCAACTTCAAAGAGCCGCCAGTATCTGCGGCACGATCTTGGCCGCGGTCAGTCCGAAATGGTCGTAGAGGTCGTCGATGGGGGCCGACGCGCCGAAGCGGTCGAGGCCGAAGCGCAGGCCCTGGACCATCGTGTAGCGTTCCCAACCGATCGTCGTCCCCGCCTCGATCGACACGCGCAGGATCTGCGAGGGGTCGGCAAACGGCAGGATGTCGTTCTGGTACGCTGCGTCCTGCGCATCAAAACGCGACCAGCAGGGCATCGACACAACGTCGGCGCCGATCCCCTGCGCCTCGAGTGCGTCGGCGACCTCGACCGCCAGCGACACTTCCGAACCGCTGGCGATCAGGATCACGCGGCGATCCGCCGTCGCGGGACGCAGACGATACCCGCCTTTGGCCGAGAGCATGTCGCCGCCCGTCTGACGCAGTTGCGGCAGGTTCTGCCGGCTGAGCGCCAGCAACGACGGCCCATCCTTGCGCGCGAGCGAACAGGCCCAGGCCTCCGCGGTCTCGATCGAATCGCACGGCCGCCACACGTCGAGGTTGGGGATCAGGCGCAGCGACATGACATGCTCGACCGGCTGGTGCGTCGGGCCGTCCTCGCCCAGCCCGATCGAATCATGCGTCATCACGAACGCGACGCGCGTCTGTTGCAGCGCGGCCAGGCGGATGGCGGGACGCGCATAATCGGAAAAGACCAGGAACGTGCCGCCGTAGGGTACGACGCCACCGTGCAGCGCCATGCCGTTCATCGCCGCCGACATGCCGAATTCGCGGATGCCGTAATGGACGTAGCGACCGGCATAATCGTCGCCGGTGATCGCTTCGGTGGTCGCCTTGGTCTGGGTGTTGTTCGACGGCGTGAGATCCGCCGACCCGCCGAGCAGGGCGGGATAGGCCGCGGTCAGTTTCTCCAGCGCGAGTTCGGACGACTTGCGCGTAGCAACCTTCGCACCGCCGCGTTCGATGTCGTCGAGCGCGACCTTGCCGACTTCGGCCAGGTCGAAATCGCCCGCCATGCGCGCCGTGAAATCCGCGCCGTTCGCGGCGCTTGCGAGGCGAGCCTGCCAGTCGGCGTGAGGTGCCGCCGCAGCCTTGCCCGCCGCAGCCCATGCGTCGCGAATGTCCGCGGGCACCTCGAACGCCGGCCAGTCCCAGCCCAGCGCGACGCGGGTCGCGGCGACTTCGTCCTTGCCGAGCGGCGATCCGTGGACCTTGTGGCTGCCCTCCTTGTTCGGCGCGCCCTTGCCGATGATCGTCCTGCACCGCACCAGCGTGGGCTTGTCCTCGACCGCGATCGCTGCGTCGAACGCGGCGGCGATGCTGGCCGGGTCATGCCCGTCACATTCGACGACCTGCCAGCCGGTCGCTTCGTAGCGCGCCGGGATATCCTCGCTGGTCGAGAGCGATGTCGCGCCGTCGATCGTGATCCGGTTGTCGTCCCACAACACGATCAGCCGCCCGAGCTTCAGATGCCCGGCGAGGCCGATCGCCTCGTGGTTGATGCCTTCCATCAGGCACCCGTCGCCGGCCACGACCCACGTCCGGTGATCGACCAGAGCGTCCCCGAACTCAGCATTCAGGTGGCGTTCGGCGATCGCCATGCCGACGGCCATCGCCAGCCCCTGCCCCAGCGGTCCCGTCGTGCACTCGACGCCGGGCAGCAGGAAATTCTCCGGGTGGCCGGCGCACGGACTGCGCAGCTGTCGGAAATTGCGGATGTCTTCGATCGTCGGCTTCGCGTAGCCGGTCAGGTGCAGCAGGCTGTAGATCAGCATCGACCCGTGCCCCGCCGACAGCACGAAGCGATCGCGGTCAGGCCAGGCCGGATCGGCGGGATCGTACTTCAAATACTTCGTGAACAGCACCGTCGCGACATCGGCCATGCCCATCGGCATGCCGGGGTGGCCCGAATTCGCGGCCTCCACCGCATCCATCGACAGCGCCCGGATGGCGTTGGCGAGTTGGGCGTCGGAGGCGGCCATGCGTATCTTCCCGGTGACGGACGGCAGGACGTGCCGCGCGCTGCCTTTGCGCATCGTCGTCGTTCCGCGTCAACCGGTCGGACGCAGCGGATGGCTGCGCTTGCCCGCCGTCGCAAAGGTGCTAATCGACGGTAATGAACGACCAAGCGTCTGAAAACGCGAGTGCTCGCATCGAACGGGCACTCGCCCGCATCGAAGCCGCCGCACGGCGCAATGCCCGGGATCACGCCGATCTGGCGCGCCGCCATGCCACGCTGCGCAACGAAGTCGGGTCGGCGCTGACGGCGCTCGATTCGCTGATCGCCGGCGAAGGGGACGATTGATGGCCGAAGTCAGGCTGAGCATCGGCGGGCGCACGCATATGGTCGCCTGTCGCGACGGCGGCGAGGCGGCGCTGGAGGCACTGGGTCGCAAGCTCGACGCGCATGCCGGCACCGCGGCGCGGGCAGCGGGAACGCAGGGCGGCGAACGGACGATGCTCTACATCGCGCTGATGCTGGCCGACGAACTGGTCGAGGCGCAGGCCGCACCGGGAACGGGTCCGTCATCGGCCACGCTCGACCGGATCGCCGAGCGGCTCGAACGCCTTGCCGACGGTCTTGAGAATGACACGATCAGCGCCTAGATATGTCTGCGGCGGGCACTGCCCGGTACGAGCCTTTATTATCCCTGAGGCTATTCATCATCCAAAGGGGGTTGTCCCTGCTAGGATCCTGGTCCGAAGCACATGATCCCCACCTGACGTACCGTGCGTCAGTGGATAACCCGGCATACGGCCACGGCGGTCCCGCCACCGCTGAATTTGGGGGCAAGTGCGCATGAGCGACGAGAAACGTGCGCTGCGCGCCCACATGCGGGCGGAGCGTGACGCCTTCGCCATGCGCAGCGACGCGACGATCGCGCCGCCGCAGGATTTCCTGGACAGATTGGCCCCCGGCGTCGTCGTCGCCTCCTACATTCCCGTCGGCAGCGAGGCCGATCCCACCGCACTTGCCGCCGCAGCGCGAGCCACGGGTGCCGCTCTGGCCCTCCCGCACGTCGACAGCCGCGAAGGCGACCTGCGGTTCCTGATCTGGTCAGAGGATGATCCGCTGATCCCCGGCCCGTTCGGGCTGCGCCAGCCGGCTGCCGTCTCGCCCGAATGCGTACCCGATATCGTGCTGACCCCGCTGGTCGCGTTCGACGATGCACTGAACCGGCTCGGCCAGGGTGCCGGCCATTACGACCGCGCCTTTGGCCGCATCCCTAACGCCTGGCGGCTGGGCATCGCCTGGTCGGTGCAGCAGTTGTTGATGATCGACACCGATACGTGGGACGTGCCGCTGCACGCCGTCGTCACCGAACGGGGGATGGTGCGATGAACCCGAGTTGGCGCAAACCCGTCGGCGCGCTGGGCATCTGCGCGTTCATCACGCTTTGGGTGGTGATCGTCGCCAGCTTTTCACGGGTCGTCGGCAATTGGCCGGTGCTGGTTCAGACGGTGATCTATCTGATCGCGGGGATCGTCTGGATCCTGCCGCTCAAGCCGGTGCTGCAGTGGATGGAGACGGGGACGTGGCGGGCGCCGGACGTCCAACCTCTTGACCGTCATTCCCGCGAAGGCGGGAATCAATAGTCGCTGAATGCGTTGAGTTTCACGATGGTCAGCCAGAACTTACTCGCGCCTTCGCGGGACTTCTGCGAACGTCCGAAATCCTTCGTGTTCCCCGGCGAAGGCCGGGGTCCAGTGGCAAGCGATTTCCATAACTCACCGACCGCCAGACGCTGAGCCCCGTCCTTCGCCGGAGTGCGAAAAAGGGGTTTCCCAAAGTCTCGACTTCGCATGAATCACATGCCGATTGATTGGAAAGCATCAGCCTGAGGCGCGCCGCGGCGAAGCCGCGTCGTCGGTCGGGGCTTTGCCCCGCCGGCCGTGCTTGGCAGGTGCTGCGCAGCGCAGCTGCGCCGTGTCCTGCCTTCGCAAGTGGCGCGAGTGACGGGGCTCGAACCCGCGACCTCCGGCGTGACAGGCCGGCGCTCTAACCAACTGAGCTACACCCGCTGAACCTTGCGGAGCGGCGCTGTTACGGCCACGATCCGGGGGTGTCAACGCCGCGATGCGCGGTTTTTTTCAGTTCGCCGCATCCTTGTCCCCGTCGCGATCCACACGCACACGCAATTCCGCGGGTTCGCCGACCAGGGTGCCATGCTCGAACAGGAAGCCGGCGATATCGGGCCGTCCCGCGGCATCCAGCACGGTCTGGATGATGATGAGCAACGGCACCGCCAGCAGTGCGCCGGGCGTCCCCCAGATCCAGCCCCAGAAGCTCAGCGAGATCAGGATCAGGATCGGATTGATCGTCAGCCGGTGACCGACGATGAACGGCGTGATCGCATTCGCCTCGACCAGATGCGCGCCGACCATGATCGCAGCCGGCATCATCGCCCACCACAGGTCGTTGAACGTCATCAGTCCGCCCAACGCCAGCAGCGCCGCCGCCAGGATCGGCCCGAGATAGGGAATATAGTTCAGCAGCGCGACCAGCCCGCCCCACATCAACGGCGTAGGCATGTCGAGCAGCGACAGCGCGCCGGCGACGACCAGCCCCAGCGAGATGTTGATGATCGTGATCGTCCCGAGGTACGCCGAGGTATCGTCCACCACGTCCTGGATGACGCGCGCCGTCGCCAGCGCCCCGCCGAAGCTGGTCCGCCGCGTGATAGCCGCGCGCCGCGTGGCGCTCCAGCCGGCCAGGAAGAAATAGATGACCAGCACGGCGTAGAACATCTCGATGAAGGCCGATGGCGCGGAGGTCGCGAACAGCTCGACGATCGATCGTGGCGGCGCGACCGGCGCGACCTGTTGCCGCTGCGGCGAATCGGCCATCTGGCGCAGCGTCTTGTTCACGAATTTTTCCAGGTTGGAATAGAAGTCGATCAGGCCCGACAGGTTCGACTGGATCTGGTCGATCCGTTCGGGAAGGATCCGAACCCACTGCCACGCCGGCACGACGATCGACGCCAGCGCGACATTGACCACCGCCAGGAACAGCAGGACGCAGAACAGCGCCGCCAGACCCGACGGCACACGCCGCCGCTCCATCCATTCCAGCATCGGGACCATCGCGATCGCGATCACGATCGCGGCGGTGGTCGGCAGGAAGAAGACCGCGCCCGCCTGCAGCGCGAACGGCACCGCGACGACCAGCCCGACGCCGGCGATCAACGTCAGCGCGGCGAGCAGGCGATCGCGGCGCATCACCTCGATATGATTGTCGTCGCCGGTCGTCGGTTCGGGTTCGTCGGCCACGTCACTCTCCTGCGGATCGCTGCGGATGTAGCGGCATTCCCTCGCGGTGTAATCCCGATTACGCTGCCCGGATGGGAGAGACGCTGTTGGTCATCGACGAGGGGACGACCTCGACCCGCGCGATGCTGTTCGCGCGCGACGGGCGATGCCTGGGCAGCCAATCCGCCGACCTGACCCAAAGCTATCCCCGCCCCGGCTGGGTCGAACATGATGCCGCGGAAATCTGGACCCGGAGCGCGGCCTGTGCCCAGGCGATGGTGACGCTGGCCGGTGGCGCGGACCGGATCGCCGCGATCGGCATCACCAATCAGCGCGAGACGGTGGTGTTCTGGGACCGCACGACCGGCGAACCGCTGGCACCCGCGATCGTCTGGCAGGACCGCCGCACCGCCGATATGTGCCGTGCGCTCAACGAGTCCGGAGAGGAACCCGCGGTGCAGGCGCGCACCGGACTGCTGCTGGATCCGTATTTTTCGGGCACCAAGATCGCCTGGGCGATGCAGCACTGGCCGCAACTGGAGGCGGCGGGGGATCGGTTGGCCGTCGGAACGATCGAAAGCTGGATGGTGTGGAAGCTGACGGGCGGCGCTCATGTCACCGACGCCACCAACGCGTCGCGTACATTGCTGATGGGGCTGGGCAGCGGGCAGTGGGACGACGGACTGCTGTCGTTGTTCGACGTGCGGCGCGGCCTGTTGCCCGAAATCGTGGATTGCGCAGGCGATGTCGGGCGCACGACGGTGTTCGGCGGGTCGATCCCGATCTGCGGCCTTGCCGGCGACCAGCAGGCCGCGACGATCGGCCAGGCCTGTCTGGAACCGGGCGACACCAAGGCGACGTTCGGCACCGGCGCGTTCGTGCTGACGCAATACGGCCAACAGGTCCCTGCGTCGAAACATCGACTGCTCGCCACCGTCGCGCACCAGATCGGCGGCCAGCGAGCCTATGCGCTGGAAGGATCGGTCTTCGTCGCCGGCAGCCTGATCCAGTGGTTGCGCGACTCGATAGGGCTGATCGCCACCGCCGGGGAAACCGAGGCACTGGCAAGGAGCGTCGCGGATAACGGCGGAGTCTGTCTGGTCCCCGCCCTCTCCGGGCTAGGTGCGCCGTTCTGGGACCCCGACGCCCGCGGGCTGCTGTCCGGCCTCAGCTTCTCCGCCACGCGCGCGCACATCGTCCGCGCCGCGCTGGAAGCGATGGCGCACCAGACACACGACCTGAAGACCGCATTCGCGGCCGACGGCGCCGACTGGGCAAGCCTGAAGATCGACGGCGGCATGGTCGCCAACGACTGGATCGCGCAGGATCTGGCCGACATGCTCGACCTGCCGGTCGAACGGCCCGGTTTCGTCGAGACGACGGCCCTTGGCGCGGCGATGCTGGCGGGGGTCGGTTGCGGACTGTTCGGCTCGCTGCGCGAAGCGGCGGCGATGCGCGGGGCGGTCGACCGCTTCGACCCGGGGCTGGACGCGGTGGAGCGCGGCAAGCGCCTGACGGGATGGAAACACGCGGTGCGACGCACGATCCTGGAATCGTGCTGATCGACATCAGTTACCGTCACACATGCGCAACGAACGCTTCGCCGAGGCATTGGGAGCGGATGCAAACGCCAGAATTCCAGAACGAACACCCCCTCGCCCAGCAGTTCCAGGTCGCGATCCGCGACCCCGCCTTTCCCTGCGTCGGTGCCAAGTCCGCCCTGTCGCGCGGCAACATGCAGTTCCTCGTCGCGCGCGATATACGTTCGGCGTGGGACGACCTGCGCGTCTATGCCGCGATCCGGCGGTTCGTGGCGGACTACCGCGCCGACCGCACGCTGTTCCGCTCGCTGATCCTGTTGTTCGAGGACGAGACGCCCTTGGACGAAGCCGGGTTCGAGGGCGCGTTGTGGAGCCGCGTCCAATCGCTGTCGGACAAGGACGCGTGGTTGGGCCAAGTGTCCGATCCGCGAGTCAGCGACGATCCGCAAGATCCGCATTTCTCGCTGAGCTTCGCGGGTGAGGGCTTTTTCGTCGTCGGCCTCCACCCGCTCGCCAGCCGACCCGCGCGCCGGTTTCCGCGACCGGCGCTGGTGTTCAACCTGCACGACCAGTTCGAGCGGCTGCGCGACGAGGGCCGGTACGAGAGATTGCGGGAGTCGATCATCGATCGCGACGTCGCACTGGCCGGGACCGCCAATCCGATGCTCGCACGCCACGGCACCATGTCGGAGGCGCGACAATATAGCGGACGCGCCGTCGATGCCGCATGGCAATGCCCGTTCCAGGGTCGCCGGAGCTTTTCCGATGCGGTGTGAGATCGCACCGCGCTCCGGCGTCGGCTTCGAGGTGAAGGCCGGGCAGACGCTGACCGTATATGACCCGCGCGGGGAGCAGGTCGCCGACCTGCTGGCCTATGCGAGGGACGATATCCGCGAAGTGATCTCGTCCGGCCGGACGCTCGATTATGCCAGCAAGCTGTTCCTGACGACAGGCGACCCACTCTATTCCAATCGCAGCAACGTGATGCTCGACATCGTTTCGGACAGTGTCGGCCGTCACGATTTCCTGCTGACTCCGTGCAGCAAGGACACGTTCCGCATCATCTATGGCGACGAGGATCCGCATCGCGGCTGCTTCGGCAATCTTGCCGCCGCGCTTCAGCCCTGGGGTGTCACGCCGGACATGATCCCGATCGCATTCAATTGTTTCATGAACGTCCGGGTCGATGGCGTGTCGGGGGCGCTCAGCGTCGATCCGCCGCTCAGCCGTGCGGGCGACCACATCACCTTCATGGCGCGAATGGACTTGATCATCGGGCTGACCGCGTGTTCGGCGCTGCAATCGAACAACGGCAGCTTCAAGCCGATCGAGTATGAGATCGGCTGAAGTGTCCGTGCTCCCGCGAGGGCGGGAGCCCAGCAATGCGCAGGACCTCGCTCGTCGCTCCAGGCCCCCGCCTTCGCGGGGGCCTAGGCTTAAGATCGAACCCCGCCGCCCTCGAACATCGCCTTCAGATCCTTCTTCAAAATCTTTCCGTTCGCATTGCGCGGCAACGTTTCAGGGACGAACCGGATCGCCACCGGCACCTTGAAGTTCGCCAGTCGCTGCCGCACCCAGTCCTGCAACTCCGCCTCTGTGGCCTGTGTCCCCGGCGCGAGATGCACGACTGCCGCCGGCTCTTCGCCCAGCGACCGGTGCGGGATGCCGATCAGGGCGCAATCGGTGACGGCGGGGTGCGCGTACAACACGTCTTCGACCTCGCTCGAATAGATGTTCTCGCCGCCGCGGATCACGATGTCCTTCGCCCGATCGACGATGTAGCAGAAGCCCTCGTCGTCCAGCCGCGCCAGGTCGCCGGTGCGGACCCAGCCGTCGATGAACGTCGCCGCAGTCGCCTCCGGCTTGTTCCAGTAACCCTTCACCACCATCGGCCCGCGCGACCAGAGTTCGCCGACCTCGCCGACCAGCATTTCGCGAGCGCCCTCGACATCCATGATCTTCAGGTCGGCGACCGCCACCGGCACACCGCAGCTGGTGGGGCGATTCATGTAATCCTCGCCACCATTCATCGTGACGGTCGCGGTCGTTTCGGTCATGCCCCAGCCGTTCGACGGCAGCGCGCCGAATTCCTCGTAGATGCGCTTGACCAGTTCGGGTGCGGACGGCGCGCCGCCATAGGCGATCATCTCCAGGCTGGAGAGGTCGTACTTGTCGCGATCCGGATGTTCGAGCAGCTGCCACGCGATCGTCGGGACGCCGCCGGTGACATTCACCCGCTCGCGCGCGATGATCTCCATCGCCGGTTCCGGCTCCCATTTGCGCATGAAGACGAGTGTGTTGCCCGCCGCGATCGCGCCCATCATCGTCGCTGAACACGCCGTGACATGGAACAGCGGAATGACCGTCAGGAACACCTTGGGCACCGGATCGGGAATCGCCTCGCCGCGCCGCAACAGCATCCGCGCGCCGGCATAGGCGGACGACATGATGTTGGTGGTGAAATTGCGGTGGGTGCCCAATGCCCCCTTGGGCGCGCCGGTGGTGCCGCTGGTGTAGAAGATCGTCGCGTCGTCGTCGGGATGCAGCTCGGTCTGCGGAAACGGAATGTCGGTCAGGTCCGCCCAGCCGGTAGCCGGTCCGATCAGATCCTCGAGCGCCGATGCCTTGCCGGTCAGCAGATCGCGCGGGCGGGCGACGATGACGCGCGCCAGATCGGGCAAGGCGTCGTAGCAGCCCTGCAACCGCGCATGCCGCTCGCAATCGACGAACAGCATCGTCGCGCCCGAATCCTTCATGCCATATTCCAGCTCCCCGCCGGTCCACCAGGCATTGAGCGGGACGCAGATCGCGCCGAGCGCGACCGTGGCGAAGAAGATGATCGGCCATTCGGGCAGGTTGCGCATGGTCAGCGCGACGCGATCGCCCTTTCCGACGCCAGCGTCGCGCAAATGCGTCGCGAGATGCGCGACGGCGCGATACGCGGCGTCGTAGCTGACCCGCTCGCCCTCATAGACGATGAACGGCCGCTCGCCGTGGCTGCGGCCGAACTGGATCAGCAGCGACAGGTTCGGCGGGGCGTTTTTCCAGGTCCGTGTCGGCACCCCGCCGATATCGACCGTCTCCATCTCGAACCGCTCGCCCGGTGCGCACAGCGCCGCCTCGATCGCGGGCAGCGACAGCGCTGGCCAGGCGGGGTCGAGGGCGATCAGCGGTTCTTGCGACACAGGCATCCACTCCAACTTGAATATCGGGTTTGGGCGCGTTTCCCGACTTTGCCCAAGGTTAGTGTTGATTCACGCCGCGCTCAAGGCGATAGAAGCGCCGCAAGGCCGCCTGCGGTCGAAATGTCGGATTCGAATACGGGGTATGGACGCAGGATGACGATCGCCACGCCCGAGGATCACGGCTTCGATGCCAGCCGCCTGCACGCGATCGATACGTTCCTGCAGGAGCGCTACGTCGATTCGGGCCGCTTCGCCAACACCCAGTTGCTGATCGGACGCGACGACGCGATCGTGCATTTCACCTCCCAAGGCTCCGCGCGCGAGGATGGCTCGGCAGCGGTGGACGCCGCCACCCTGTTCCGCATCGCCAGCATGACGAAACCGGTGACCTCGGTCGCGTTCATGCAGTTGCTGGAGGAGGGCAAGGTCGCGCTCGACACCCCCGTGCATCACGTCATCCCCGAACTGAAGGGACTGGGCGTCTACGCCGGCGGCGGCGCGGGCGTACCGTTCGCGATCACGCCGACCGCGCAGCCGATGCGGATGATCGACCTGCTGCGGCACACCTCCGGCCTGACCTATGGCTTCCAGAATCGCTCCAATATCGATGCCGCCTACCGCGAGGGGCGGATCGAGAACTGGCACGGCAATCTCGACCTCGACGGGTTTGTCGCGGCGCTGGCCGCGATCCCGCTCGAATTCTCGCCCGGCGACGCCTGGAACTATTCGGTTTCGACAGACGTGCTTGGCCTGGTCGTCCAGCGCCTGGCGGGCAAGCCGCTGGCCGAAGTGTTCCGCGACCGAATCTTCGCGCCGCTGGGAATGGATGACACGTTCTTCACGGTGCCGGCCGACAAGGTCCACCGACTGGCAGACTGCTACAGCTTCGTGCCCGGCAAGGGGCGCGTGATGTACGATCGCGGCGAGGCATCGGCGTGGAGCCACGATCCGAAGCTGGTGTCGGGCGGCGGAGGACTGGTCTCGACCGCACTCGACTATCACCGTTTCTGCCGGATGCTGCTGGACGGTGGCACGTTTGACGGCGCGCGCATCCTGTCGCGCAAGTCGGTCGAACTGATGACGATGAATCACCTGCCCGGCGGGGCCGACCTGGCCAGCATGAGCCGGTCGATGTTCTCGGAAGCCACCAACGCCGGCGTCGGTTTCGGCCTTGGCTTCGCGGTGACGACTGACGTCGCGCCGACGCTGGTGCCGGGGTCGGTGGGCGAATTCTACTGGGGCGGGCTGTTCTCGACCGCGTTCTTCATCGATCCGGTGGAGCGCATCATCATGATTTTCATGACCCAGATGAGCCCGAGCAACACCTATCCGGTGCGCCGCGAGCTAAAGACATTGATCTATTCGGCTTTGACCTGACCCGCCCCCCAGTTGGCGTCATTCCCGCGCAGGCGGGAATAGATACTGGCTGAACTTTCGGCTCCATCCCGGAGCGCAGTGCTTATTGATCCCCGCCTTCGCGGGGATGACGGTTGAGAGGATTTGGACATGACTTCGCCCATCACCACCCGCAAGGACGGCGACGTCCTTGTCATCACGTCGAACAATCCGCCGGTGAACGCCTTGGGCGCGGCCGTGCGGCAGGGGCTGGCGGCCGCGATCAAGCAGGGATTGGCCGATGACGGCGTCAAGGCGATGGTGATCGCCTGCGCCGGCAAGACCTTCTTCGCGGGCGCCGATATCACCGAATTTGGCAAGCCCTTCGTCGAGCCGGACCTGAGCAGCGTCATTAACCAGATCGAGGCATCCGACAAGCCCGTCGTCGCAGCGATCCACGGCACCGCGCTGGGCGGCGGCTGCGAGGTGACGCTGGGGTGCCATTATCGTATCGCCGTTCCGTCCGCGAAGATCGGTACGCCCGAGGTCAAGCTGGGGCTGCTGCCCGGCGCCGGCGGCACCCAGCGCCTGCCGCGCGTCGCGGGCGTCAGGCTGGCGCTGGAGATGACCGCCAAGGGCGATCCGATCCCTGCCAAGGTCGCGCTGCAGGCCGGGCTGATCGATCGGCTGGCCGGCGAAGACAGCCTTGAGGCGGACGCGATCGCGTTCGCCCGCGAAGTGATCGGGCAGCCGGTGCCGCGCGCCAGTCAGAAGCCGGTGCAGGCTGATCCGGAAGCCGTCGAAGCCTTCAAGAAGGACAACGCCCGCCGCTTCCGCGGCTTCGACGCGCCGGCCGCGAACATCGCCTGCGTAGAGAAATCCGCGTCGGGTGCCAGCTTCGAGGAAGGCATCGCGTTCGAGCGCGAACAGTTCATGAAGCTGATGTTCGGCGTCCAGTCCGCCGCCCAGCGCCACATCTTCTTCGCCGAGCGCAAGGCGTCGAAGATCGACGACGTACCCGCCGACACCAAGCTGCGCGACATCAAGAAGGTCGGCGTGATCGGGGCCGGTACGATGGGCGGCGGCATCAGCATGAACTTCCTGTCCGCCGGCATCCCGGTGACGATCGTCGAGATGCAGCAGGAGGCACTCGACCGCGGCACCGGCGTCATCCGCAAGAATTACGAAGCCAGCGCCGCCAAGGGCCGGATGAAGCCCGAAGCGGTCGAAGCGGCGATGGCTGCGCTGACCCCGACGCTCAAGATGGAAGACCTCGCCGACTGCGATCTGGTGATCGAGGCGGTGTATGAGGAGATGGGCGTCAAGAAGGACATCTTCGGCAAGCTCGATACGATCTGCAAACCCGGCGCGATCCTGGCGTCGAACACCAGCTACCTCGACGTCAACGAGATCGCCGCGAGCACGAGCCGCCCGCAGGATGTCGTCGGCATGCACTTCTTCTCGCCAGCCAATGTGATGAAGCTGCTGGAAGTCGTGCGCGGCGACAAGACCGCGGGCGACGTGCTGGCGACCGTGATGGCGCTGGCGAAGAAGATCCGGAAGGTCGCGGTCGTCGCCGGCGTCTGCCATGGCTTCATCGGCAACCGCATGCTGATGCCGCGCCAGGTCGAGGCGATGAAGCTGCTGATGGAAGGCGCGACGCCGCAGCAGATCGACAAGGTCCATGTCGACTTCGGCATGCCGATGGGGCCGTTCCAGATGAGCGACCTCGCCGGCGTCGATATCGGCTGGCACCGCGATCCCACGCGCATCGAGAACATCCGCGATGCGCTGGCCGCCGAGAACCGCTGGGGGCAGAAGACCAAGGCCGGCTTCTACGACTACGACGACAAGCGAAACCCCTCGCCCAGTCTCCGCGTCGCCGAAATCATCGAGGATTTCCGCAAGAAGTCGGGCGCCGAGCAGCACGAGGTGACCGATCAGGAGATCGTCGAGCGGACGCTGTACCCGATGGTCAACGAAGGCGCGCTGATCCTGGAGGAAGGCAAGGCGCAGCGGGCGTCGGACATCGATGTCGTGTGGATCTACGGCTACGGCTGGCCGGTCTATCGCGGCGGGCCGATGTTCTGGGCCGACACCGAGGGTCTGGCGAAGATCGTCGCGGGGCTGGAGAAGCACGGGTTCGCGGTGGCGAAGCTACTGAAGGACAAGGCCGAGAAGGGCGAGCGGTTCAATTGATCGCCTTAGGGGGAGGGTCCGCCCCCTCCCCCCGTTCGTGCTGAGCGAAGTCGAAGCACGTGCCCCAAGCGTATCGCCCGTAACACGTCCCCTTCGTCGAAGCTCAGGACAGGCTTCGACTTCGCTCAGGACGAACGGTGGAGTGAGTGAGATGACAGACCTAGAAACCTTCCGCACCGAAACCCGCGCGTGGCTGGAGGAAAACTGCCCGCCGTCGATGCGCGAACCCGTGCGATCCGAGAAGGACGCCGTATGGGGTGGCCGCGATCAGTCGATGCTGACGCCCGACCAGAAGCTCTGGATGGACCGCATGGCCGCGAAGGGCTGGACCGTGCCCGACTGGCCGAAGGCCTATGGCGGCGGCGGGCTGTCGGCGGCGGAAACCAAGATCCTGCGCGAGGAAATGGCGCGCATCCGCGCGCGCAATCCGCTGAACAGCTTCGGCATCTCGATGCTCGGGCCGGCGCTGCTGAAATACGGGACCGAGGAACAGAAGCTCGATCACTTGACCAAGATCGCCCGCGGCGAAATCCGTTGGTGCCAGGGCTATTCGGAACCCAACGCCGGCTCCGACCTCGCCGGCCTTGCCGCATCGGCGGAGGACATGGGCGATCATTTCCTGGTCAACGGCCAGAAGGTCTGGACCAGTTATGCCGACAAGGCCGACTGGATCTTCTGCCTCGTCCGCACCGACAAGACGACCAAGCAGGGCGGGATCAGCTTCGTACTGTTCGACATGGCCAGCGAGGGCGTCTCGACGAAACCGATCCTGCTGATCTCGGGCTATTCCCCGTTCTGCGAAACCTTCATGGACAATGTGAAGGTGCCCAAGGCCAATCTGGTGCACGAGCTCAACAAGGGCTGGGACGTCGCCAAGTACCTGCTCGGCCACGAGCGCGAGATGATCTCGGGGATGGGACTGTCGTCGCCCGGCGGCAACCCGCTGATCGAGGGCGCGATCGCGACGATCGGTCTCGACCACGACGGTCGCCTCGCCGATCCGCTGCTGCGCGCGAACCTTGCCCTGTTCGAGGTGCGGGCGAAGGCGTTCGGCGCGATGTCGGAAAAGTTCATCGACGAGTTGAAGGCCGGACAGGCGCATCCTGCACAGCCGAGCATGATGAAATACTACGGCACCGAACTGAACAAGACCCGCAGCGAACTCGTGATGGCCGCCGGCGGATCGGAAGCGCTCGAGTGGGAAAGCGAGCAGTCGTCGGGCGGCGCGAAGGCGCGCGCGTGGCTGCGCACCAAGGCGAACTCGATCGAGGGCGGCACCAGCGAGGTGCAGCTGAACATCATCGCCAAGCGGATCCTGGAATTGCCGTCTTAGCAGTCGTGCTCCGGCGCAGGCCGGAGCGTTGGCGACCGCAGCCTCACGATACCCAGCGTTCCGGCCTTCGTCGGAACACGGAGACCTCTGAAATGCCCCTTTTCCTCAACGACGAACAGACGATGCTGCGCGACACCGCGAAGGACTACGTCGCCGAACACGCGCGAGTTTCGCACCTGCGCGCACTTCGCGACGCCAACGACCCGACCGGATTCAGCCGCGACCTGTGGAAGTCCTTCGCCGAGATGGGCTTCACCGGCATCCTGATTCCGGAAGATCAGGGTGGCCTCGGCCTCGGCCATGTCGAGGCGGGCGTGGTGCTGGAGGAGATCGGGCGAAACCTGTCCCCCTCCCCCTTCCTGACGACGGCGGTTGCTGCGGTCGAAGCCCTGAAAGGCACCGCCCATGCTGCGCAGCATTTTCCCGGCATCCTGAGCGGCGAGACGGTGGCCGCGCTGGCGATCGACGAGGGGCCGAAGCACCGCACCGATATCGCCATGAAGGCCGAGCGGTCGGGCAACGGCTTCACCCTGTCAGGGACCAAGCAGTTCGTGACCCACGGCCATGTCGCGGACCTGCTGATCGTCGCCGCGCGCACCGCCGGAACACCGGGCGAGCAGGACGGAATCACGCTGTTCGCGATCCCGGCCGGCGCAGCGGGCCTCGCCAGCGATCCACACCGGCTGGCCGACAGCAGCATTGCGTCGCGCCTGACGTTCGAGGGTGTGCAGGTCGATGCCGACGCGGTGATCGGCGAGGTCGATGGCGGCTGGACCCAGCTTGCCCGCCTGCTGTCGGCCGGGCGCACCGGCGCGTCGGCCGAGTTGCTCGGCGTCGGCGGCGGGGCGATGGATATGACCGTTGCCTACCTCAAGGAGCGCAAGCAGTTCGGCGTGCCGATCGGCAGCTTCCAGGCGCTCCAGCATCGCGCCGCGCACCTCTATTCCGAAATGGAAGTCGCGCGCGCCGCGACGCTGAAGGCGCAGCAACTGCTCGATGCCGGAGACGAGGGTGCCGAGGCGGCGGTGTCGGTGGCCAAGGCGATGACTGGCCTGGCGACGACACTGAGTGTGCAGGAGGGCATCCAGATGCACGGCGGCATCGGCATGACCGATGAATATGACATCGGCTTCTACATGAAGCGCGCGCGCGTGCTGGCCGAGATGTTCGGCGACACGAACTTCCACGCCGATGCGCTGGCCCGGTCGGCAGGATATTGAAGCGGACCTAGGCTGTTCCCCGGCGAAGGCCGGGGCCCAGTTGCTGTCGCCTCAAGAATGCGCGACACGCGCGCCATAGACGTCTTCGCGATTGGGCCCCGGCCTTCGCCGGGGAACAGCGTAAGGGTAAGCAGGACACCGATGGCCGATCACGACCCCCCCGCCCGCGCGGAGACGCCCGCAGCGCTGACCGCGCAGCTGATCGACCTGCTCGACGTCGAGGAGATCGACACCGACCTGTACCGCGGCAAGCGCCAGCCCGGCGGGGTCGGGCGGGTGTTCGGCGGACAGGTGATCGCGCAAGGCCTGCAGGCGGCGCAACGCAGCGTGGACGACAAGGCGGCGCATTCGCTCCACGCCTATTTCATGCGCGCGGGCGACGAGAATTATCCGATCGTCTATCGCGTCGTGCGCGATTTCGACGGCGGCAGCTTCGCCAACCGCCGCGTCATCGCCATGCAGCGCGGAAAGCCGATCCTCAACATGACGGCGTCGTTCCAGCGACCTGAAGACGGGCTGCATCATCAGGACGTCATGCCCGACGTGCCCGGGCCGGACGATCTACGCGCCGAACGCGACCTGCGGCTGGAACAGATCGACGAGATTCCCGAAAAGCTGCGCCCGTTCTTCCTGCGCGCACGACCGATCGAGATGCGCCCGGTCAGCCCGCGCATGCTGACGCGACCCGAGCCGACGGAGCCGGTCTGGCACAGCTGGTTCCGGGTCGTCGCGCCGCTGCCCGACGATCCCGCCTTGCATCGCGCGATGCTCAGCTATGCGTCCGACATGGCATTGCTCGGCACCGCGATGCTGCCGCACGGCAAGAGCTGGCTGACCGATCGCATGCAGACCGCCAGCCTCGACCACGCGGTCTGGTTGCACGAGGCGTTCCGCGCCGACCAATGGCTGCTCTACACCACCGACAGCCCGTGGGCGGGACATGCCCGCGGCTTCAATCGCGGTCGCATCTTCACGCAGGACGGGCGGCTGGTCGCCAGTACCGCGCAGGAAGGGCTGATCCGGATGCGCGACTGACGTGGCACTGACGTGGTTCACGCCGGTTCGTGGATCGGACACCCGTTGAACTTCGCGCGGAAGTTGGCCGAATTCTCATAGGTCGCCTTGCGCGCGCGGTTGATGTTGCCGAGCGGTCGATGGGCGGAGATGCCGGTCCACACGCTGAATCGCATCGCTTCGTCCACCGCCTGAACGGTGTCGGGCGCCCAACTGTCCTGCGCCGGTACGCGCAACTCGCCGACTCGCTGGAACGGCGCGTCCGCTTCGTCCCATTCGACCGTCGGATCCTCGACGGGCTGCGCCTCGAGATCGCGACAGAGCTGCACACGGAATTCCCACACCGCGTCGATCGTCCTCATCTCGTTCTGTACACGATGGCGGATCGCATCGTGATCGCCGTCGGGATCAATCGTTTCGCCGGTCAGCGCGATCATCGCGGGCGCGATCGGTGCAAGGCTGAACTTGGCGATATAATCGCCATATCGGAATGCGGTCGCGCTGAAATAGGTTTCGCCCAGCGGCTCCACATTGGGCGCACCGCCCAACGTGCTGATCGTGGCGCTTTCGATTCCGACCGCGGTCAGCGCCGTGTTCACACCGCGCAGGACGGCGGACAGGACTTTCTTGCTGCCTTCCGCCTTGTCCGTGGTCGCGGCCAGCAGCTTGAGGTTGCCCGCGAATTTCTCGGCGGTCTTCGCCTGAAAGACGGTACCGTTGACCATAACGAAATCCTGCGTGGTGCCTTCGGCGTCGGGCAATCGCTCCCCCGCGACATCCAGTATTTTCAGCGCCAGTCCGCGCGGCAGCGAGATCGCATCGTCGAGCACGTCGCCCGCGTTGGTGGACAGTCGCACGAACGCGGCATGCTCGCCCGGCGTCGCGAACAGCCCCTGCGCGAGTTCAGGCGTCAGGTCGGCGTCGATCGTCAGCGTCCCCTTCAAGACGCCATGCGCCTTGGCATGGACCGATCGCACCGCGTGGCCGTAATCCTCGGCCGTGGTATCCAGGATCGTGTCGAAGATCGCGTTCAGCCGGTCGATCGTCTCACCCTCATCCGGCTCGATCGTCTCGACATCGGGGGTGTAGCGGACGGGTGGGGCAATCGACATGGGGACGTCTCCTTGGAACACTGGAAACCCCTGTCATTCCAGCGCGTTCCACTACACCGCCGTCTTGCCGTACTCCTGTTTAGTCACGGGATGGCTGGACGACAGGCCGCCATCGACCGCGATCGCCTGTCCGTTGACGTAGCTGGCGGCGTCGGACGCCAGGAAGGCGGCGACTTCGGCCAGTTCCTCGGGCTGCGCACCGCGGCGCAGGGGGTTGAGGCGACCGACGCGGTCCATCTTGTCCGCGCTGCGGGCATAGTCGAACGTGGGCTTGGTCATGCCCGTCTCGGTCAGGCCCGGGCAGATCGCGTTGACGCGAACGTTCGATCCCGACAGCTGCTGCGCCGACACCGCCGCCAGGTTGATGACGCCGGCCTTGGACGCCGAATAGGCCGGCGATCCCGCGCCCGACCGGATGCCCGCGACGCTGGCCGTCAGCACGATCGCGCCGCCACCGGCTTCGGCGATCCGCGGGGCGGCATGCTTGATCGCCAGGAACGGGCCGATCAGGTTGACGCGCAGAACCTCGGTGATGAGTGACACGTCGGTGTCGAAGATGTTCGCCATGCCGCCCGAAATACCGGCGTTGGCGAACATCACGTCCAGCCGTCCGTGTGCCGACATCGCCAGTTCGACCGTGCGGATCACATCGGCTTCGCTGCCCGCATCCATTCGGATGGCGGTCGCGCGGTCGCCGATCATCTCGGCTGTCTTGTCGACATCGGCCGAGATGTCCGCGCAGATCACCTGCGCGCCTTCGCTGGCGAACAGCCACGCCGCCGCGCGGCCGATGCCCGAGCCGGCGCCCGTGACGATGATCGACTTGCCCTTGAACCGCATCAGATCGTCACTCCCCCGTCGATCACCATCGTATGGCCGGTCATGAACGCACTGGCCGGACTGGCCAGATAGACCACCGCGCCGGCGATCTCGTCGGGCTGGCCGATCCGGCGCAACGGTACGCGCGCGTTGGTTTCCTTCGCGCGCTCCGGATCCTCCCACAGCGCGCGGGCGAAGTCGGTCTGGACCAGCCCGGGCGCAATCGCGTTGACGCGTACGCCGTGCGGGCCGAATTCGTGCGCCAGGTTGCGGGCCAGCGCCATGTCGGCGGCCTTCGAGATGCCATAGGCACCGATGATCGGCGTACCGCGGATGCCGGCGATCGACGACACGAGGATGATCGATCCGGATCCGCGCGCGATCATCTCGGGCGCGACCATCTGGACCAGCCAGTGGTTGGCGACGATGTTGTTGTCGAGCACCTTGCGCAGCTGCGCATCCTCGATCCCGCCCATCGGTCCGTAATAGGGATTGGACGCCGCGTTGCAGACCAGCACGTCGATCCGACCGAACGCGTCGCATGTGCGCGTGACCAGATCCTGCAGCGCCGCCTTGCTGGACAGGCCGGCGGCGACGCCGATCGCGGTGCCCGTCCCGAAGCTTGCGTCGATCGCCGCCGCCACCGCATCGCAATCATCCTGGTTGCGGCTGGAGATCGCGACCCTGGCGCCATGTTCGGCCAGCGCCTCGGCCGATGCGCGGCCGATGCCCTTGGTCGATCCGGTGACGATCGCGACCTTGCCGGTCAGGTCGAACAGGGCTTTCAACGGCTTATGCCCATGAACCGTTCGTGCTGAGCCTGTCGAAGCACATGCCGCAGGCGACCCGCTGGTGGCACGTCCTTCGACAGGCTCAGGACGAACGGGGGTTTGAAATCGCTCACGCCGCCCCCGCCTTCTGCGCGAAGTCCCAGGCCGACGCCGCCAGCCGGTACACCTGCGACGCCGACGTCTCCGCCTGCGCGCTGGACGCCGTGCCATCGACGATCCGCTTCTTGATGCCCTGGACGATCCCGGTCAGGCGGAACAGATTGTACGCGAAATACCAGTTCAGGTCGGGTACGCCGTCGCGCCCCGTTCGCGCACAATAGCGCGCGACCATGTCCTCCAGCGTCGGAATGCCGGTATCCGCACCCGTTCGCCCCATCACGCCGGATCGCCCCTCCGGTTGCGTGACCCAACTCATCAGGAAATAGCTGAAGTCGGCGAGCGGATCGCCCAGCGTCGACAATTCCCAGTCGAGCACCGCGATCACCCGTGGCGCGTCATGCGCGAAGATCATGTTGTCGATGCGATAGTCGCCGTGCACGACCGCGGTGCGATCCTGCTGCGGCAACGTCGCGGGCAGCCATGCGATCAGCCGCTCGACCTCCGGCATGGTCTCGGTTTCCGACGCGCGATATTGCTTGGTCCAGCGCGCGACCTGGCGCTCGAAATAATTGCCGGGCTTGCCATAGTCGCCCAGCCCCGCCGCGACATGATCGGTGGTGTGCAGATCGGCGAGCGTGTCGCACATCGCGTGATAGATCGCCGTGCGTTCGGACGGCGTATTATCGGGCAACGTCCCGTCCCACAGGTTGCGACCGTCGGCCAGACCCATGACATAGAACATCGCGCCGATGACGCCTTCGTCTGTGCACAGGCCGTACGGCTTTGCGACGGGAAAGCCGGTCGGATAGAGTCCGGCGATCAGCCGATATTCGCGGTCCACGGCATGCGCCGACGGCAGCAACGGGCCATAGGGCTTTCGGCGCAGCACATAGCTGCCCGACGCCGCGTCGATGCGATAGGTCGGGTTGGACTGGCCACCGGCGAACTTGGCATAGGTCAGCGGCCCCGCGAACCCGGCGACATTCTCCTCCATCCAAGCAGTCAGCGCGGGCACGTCCAGCCGATCCCGGCCCTCGGGTTGCAGCATCTCGCTCATGCGAACACCACCACGCTGCGGGTCGCATCACCCCGACGCAGTTCATCGAACGCGTGGTTGATCCGCTCCAGCGGCACCCGCTCGGCGATGATGCTGTCGAGGTCGAGCAGCCCGCGCAGGTAGAAATCGACCAGTCGCGGAATATCGACCGGAAAACGGTTCGCGCCCATCAGTCCACCCTGCAATTTCTTGCCCGACAGCAGGTCCATCGCCGACAGCCCCACCTTTTCGCCGAGCGGCATCATGCCCAGGATCGTTGCCGTGCCGCCGCGGCGCAGCACCTTGACCGCGGTCGCCGCAGATTGCGGTCGGCCGACCGCCTCGATCGCGTGATGCACCCCGCCCCGCGTCAGTTCGACCACCGCGTCGGCGGCGGTCGCGCTCAGCGCGTCGATGCTGTGCGTCGCGCCCAGTTTCTCGGCCAGCGCACGCTTTTCGGGCACGGGGTCGATCGCGATGATCTTGCCGGCACCGGCGATCTTCGCCGCATTGACCGCGGCCAGCCCGATGCCGCCGCAGCCGACCACCGCGACCGTTTCGCCGGGATCGAGATCGCAGCAATTGAACACCGCGCCCGCCCCCGTCGTGACGGCACACCCGATCAGCGCGGCGCGATCCATCGGCATGTCGCGGTCGATCGCGACACAGGCATGTTCATGCACCAGCATCATCTCGGCAAAGGCCGACAGGTTCAGCATCTGCGCGACCGGCGTCTCGCCCATCATCAGGCGCGGCGCATCGCCCTCGCCGCGGCGCGTGTCGGCCCCCAGGCATAGATACATGTTGCCGGTGACACAGAATTCACAGTGCCCGCAAAAGGCGCTCAGGCAGGTGACGACATGGTCGCCGACCCGGACCGACCGCACCTCGCCGCCGACCGCCTCGACCACGCCGGCGGCTTCGTGCCCGGGGATGGTCGGCATGGCATGCGGATAGGCGCCGTCGACGAAGTGCAGGTCGGACCGGCAGACGCCGACCGCATGGGTCCGGATCAGCACTTCGTGCGGACCGGGGTTGGCGACCTGGACGTCCTCGATACTGAGGGGCGTCTTCGCTTCGAAAAGAACGGCTGCTTTCACTTACTCACCCCGAAAACGGTAGGACCAGTCCCTCCCCGTTCGCCCTGAGCTTGTCGAAGGGCTGTCCTTCTTCATCAGGCGGCTCGCGAAAGAAGGACAGTGCTTCGACAAGCTCAGGGCGAACGGGTTGACTATCGCGACACCCCCACGTCGCCGCTCGACACCAGGTCGGCCTTCCAGTCGCCCCACTTCCCGAACTCGTTGCGCGCGATCGCGCGGTTGTGGACCTCGTCCGGGCCGTCGGCGAAGCGCAATGTCCGCACGCCGGCCCAGTCGTGTGCCAGGCTGAAATCGCCCGACACGCCGCCGCCGCCATGCGCCTGGATCGCGTCGTCGAGGATCTGGAGCGCCATCGTCGGCGCCGCCACCTTGACCATCGCGATCTCGAGCTGGGCGGACTTGTTGCCGGCCCGGTCCATCATGTCGGCCGCCTTCAGGCACAGCAGGCGGGTCATCTCGATGTCGATCCTTGCGCGCGCGATCCGCTGTTCCCAGACCGACTGATCGCCGATCCGCTTGCCGAACGCGACGCGGCTCAACAGGCGCTGCGCCATCGCCTCGATCGCATTCTCGGCGACGCCAATCGTGCGCATGCAGTGATGGATCCGGCCCGGCCCCAGCCGCCCCTGCGCGATCTCGAACCCGCGGCCCTCGCCCAGCAGGATATTCTCGGCCGGTACGCGGACGTTTTCCAGCACCACTTCGCCGTGTCCATGCGGCGCGTGGTCGTAGCCATACACCGACAGCATCCGCTCGACCCGCACGCCGGCTGCGTCCATCGGCACCAGGATCATGCTCTGCTGCGCGTGGCGCTTGGCGCCGGTGTCGGTCTTGCCCATCAGGATCGCGATCTTGCAGCGCGGATCGCCGACGCCGGACGACCACCATTTGCGGCCGTTGATGACGTAATCGTCGCCGTCGCGCACGATGCTCGTCTCGATGTTGGTGGCGTCGGAACTGGCGACGGCCGGCTCGGTCATCAGGAACACCGATCGGATCTCGCCATCCATCAGCGGCTGCAGCCACTGCTCCTTCTGCGCGCGGGTGCCATATCGGTGGAACACCTCCATGTTGCCGGTGTCGGGCGCCGAGCAGTTGAAGCATTCGCTGGCCCAGCCGATCCTGCCCATCTCTTCGGCGCACAGCGCGTATTCGAGGTTGGTCAGCTGGGTTCCCTGGAACTCGAAACTGTCATCGACATGGGTCTGGCCCGAATGCGGCGGCATGAAGAAATTCCACAGCCCCTGCGCCTTCGCCAGCGCCTTGACCTCCTCGATTACCGGCAGCACCTTCCAGCGCTCACCTTCCGCCTGCTGGGCGTGATATTCATGATCGCGTGGGCGGATATGCTGGTCGATGAAGGCCTTCACGCGATCCCGGAAATAGGTTTCGCGCTCGCTCAGCGTGAAGTCCATCGACATCCTCCCAAACTTCGGTTCCGCCGGCTGGTTAGGCCATACCGGTTTTTCGGTAAAGCCTGCCCGCGCGATTCTTTCTCCTACGGCCACGGCCATTCGCGCCATCATGAAAAAGCCACTAGGACTTCAAAAAACCCCTGCTAGAGTTGCACCGATGAGCGACGGGGCGACGACGAAATCGGGGGGTGAGGCCGGCACGAAGCGTTTCCAGGCGAAGCGCGACGCAATCCTGGCCGCCGCCGCCGATGCGATCAACGACCAGAGCGCGAAGGGCATGACCTTCGCCGACGTCGCCGCGCGGGTCGGGCTGAATACCACCAGCGTGACCTATTATTTCCGCCGCAAGGAGGATCTGGCGTCGGCCTGCTTCGACCATACGCTCGACCAGCTGCAGGCGATGGTCGATGCCGCGATGGAGGAAGCGACGCCGCAGGATCGCGTCGCGCGCTACCTGTCGATCAACTTCGCCCGGCTGGAGCGGATCAACCGCGGCGAGGAAAAGGCGTTCGCCGTTCTCAGCGACCTGCGCGCGATGGACGAGCCGATGCGCGGTCGGCTGATGGCGGGGTGGCAGCGCGTGTTCCGCAACACGCGCGCGCTGTGGGGGACGCCGGCCGATCGACTGGCCAAGGATCTGAACGGGGCGCGTGCGCACGTCCTGCTGGAAAACACGTTCTGGCTGTCGGCGTGGCTGACCCGCTACGAACTCGACGAATATGCCCGGGTCGAGGAACGGCTGATGCAGGTGTTCCGGCACGGCATCGCCGGCGACGGTGCGCGCTGGTCGCCGCGACTGCTCGACATCGGCAGCGACGGGCGGGAACCGGGGCGCGCTGCGTTCCTGACCGCGGCGACGACGCTCATCAACGAACTCGGCTATCGCGGGGCGTCGGTGCAGAAGATCGCCAGCGAGCTGAACGTGACCAAAGGCAGCTTCTACCACCATCTCGACGCCAAGGACGAGTTGGTCACCGAATGCTATCGCCGCAGCTTCGACATGATCGCAGATGCCCAGGCCCAGGCGCATGCGCGCGGCGGCACATTCTGGCAGATGCTGGAGAATGTCATGGCGACGTTGCTCGACGTACAGTTTTCCGAGCGTGGTCCGTTGCTGCGCACGACGGCGCTGTCGGGGCTGCCCTTGCGCGACCGGCAGGTGATGATCGACCGCTCGAACCGGCTGGCGCGGCGATTTGCGGGAATGATCTCCGACGGCATCGCCGAAGGATCGCTGCGCGCGGTCGATCCGCTGGTCGCGTCACAAACGCTGATGAGCCTGCAGAATGCCGCGTTCGACATGCGCAAGTGGGCGAGCACGATGCCGCGCGAGCGGGCGGTGGCGTTCTATGCGTCGACGTTGATGTTTGGGTTGTTCGACGATCGGGTGATCGGGTAGCGGGACCGTCAAACCCCTCCCCCGTTCGTGCTGAGCGAAGTCGAAGCACATGCCGCGCGAGATTCGCCCGGAACACGTCCTTCGACTGCGCTCAGGACGAACGGAGCGATGAAGCAGGATTCATGTCCGCAGCCCGCTTCAGCAACACCCCCGCCCGCCAGTAATGGAACAACGCCCAGGGCGTCGCCGCGGCAAAGCTCAGCATCGCCCAGCGCAGCGACTCCGCGTCGCCCAGTGACGGCTTGAGCAGGTCGGAAATGATCCCGATCAGCGTCGGCCCCAGCCCCAGCCCGATCAGGTTGATGACCAGCAACGTCACCGCCGCCCACAATGCCCGCAATCGCAACGGTGCCTGCCCCTGGATGAGCGCAAAGGTCGGCCCCAGGTAGCTGTTGGTCAGCAGCAGCGACGCCCAGTAGAACGGCACCGCCACCCACGGATCGGTCGAGATGTAGAACAGGAAGGCCAGCGGCAGGCCGATGCTCTTCATCGCCAGCACCAGCCACGCCTGCGCATGAATGCCCCAGCGCGCCGCCGCCCAGTTGGCCAGCCACCCGCCGAGCAAGGCCGACAGCGTTCCACACACTGCGCCCACGGGGGCGACGATCGACGCGATCTGGATCTTGTCGAGCCCGACCGAGCGGATCAGGAAGCTGGGCCCGAACGCGGTTTGGCCGTAACCAATCATCGCCGTGATGGTGACGCCCATCACCAGGTGAAAGGCCGCGCGATTGGCGAACAGCGAGCGGAACCCGGCGGTGAAGCCCGGCAGGTCGCCGTGATCCTGCTTCTCGGCCACAATCGCGACATCGGACAGGCCACGGCGCGGCTCGACGACAAACAGCTTGATGACGACCGCGAGCAGGATGCCGGGCACCCCGACCGCGAACATCGCGACGCGCCAGCCATAGATGTGCGCGACGAACCCACCGATCATCGTCCCGAACGCAGACCCCAGCACGACGCCGAGCGAGTAGATGCCCATGGCTCCGGCCCGCTTTTCGGGCGGATACAGGTCGGCGATGATCGAGTGGCTGGGCGGCGACGACCCCGCCTCGCCGATCCCGACGCCGATCCGCGCGACCAGCAGCTGGACGAAATTCTGTGCCAGGCCGCACACTGCGGTCATCGCGCTCCACAATGTCAGCGCGATCGCGATGATGTTGACCCGGTTGCCCTTGTCCGCCAGCCGCGCGACCGGCAGGCCGAGCGTCGCGTAGAAGATCGCAAAGGCGAAACCCGCGAGCAGGCCGAGTTGGGTGTCACTGAGCGACAGGTCGCGGCGGATGTCTTCCTGCAGGATCGCCAGGATCTGGCGGTCCATGTAGCTGAAGAAATAGGCCGCGGTGAGGAGCGCGAGGGTGACCCCGCGCCGCTTCATGGCAAGCGCGTCGGCGATGGGGGAAGGACGCCCCGACATCTTACGCCGTCATTCCCGCGAAGGCGGGAATCGATAGTCGCTGAACGCCGTGAGACTCGCTGTCGTCAGCCACAATTTATCCCCGCCTTCGCGGGGATGACGATCGATGGGTCGGAAGATGGGCCATCAATACCCGTTCAACCGCGCGAAGCGCTCGCGGTGGTAGGCCGCATTGCCCCACATCGCCTCCAGCACCGCCGATCGCTTGAGGAAGAAGCCCGCGTCATGCTCGTCGGTCATGCCGATGCCGCCGTGCAGCTGAATCATCTCGCGGCTGACCAGCTTCGCCGTATCGCCGGCCAGCGCCTTGGCAAGGCTGGCGGACTGAACGACGTCAGAGCGGCCCGCATCGACCGCCTCCAGCGCGCCCTCGACCGCCGAGCGCATCAGCTCGAGTTCGGTGAACATTTTCGCCATGCGATGCTGAAGCGCCTGGAAACTCGCGAGCACCTGCCCGAACTGGACGCGGACCTTCAGGTAATCGTTGGTGATCGCAAAGGCGGATTCGGCGAGGCCCAGCATTTCCGCCGCGCAGGCCACCGCGGCGCGATCGGCGACCTGCGTGACGAGATCGGTGCCGTCCGACAAGGCTTCGGCCGCGGCACCGTCGAACCGCACCTCGGCATGGCTGCGCGCATCGGCCAGCGCGCGATGGCTGCGCGTGACGCCCTCGCCATTCTCCACCAGATAGACGCCGTCGACTGCCGACACGACGAACAGCTGCGCGCTGTCGCCTTCCGCCACGAACGCCTTCGTGCCCGTCAGCTTGCCGCCGGAGACGGTCGTCGCGACCTTGCCGGGTGCGAAGTTCGGACCCTCGTCGAACGCGACTGTCGCCACGACCTCGCCGCGCGCGATGCGGGGCAGCCACGCGGCTTTCTGAGCGTCGCTCCCGCCAAGCAGGATCGCCGACGTCGCCGCCGCGGTCGCCGCCAGCGGCGTCGCCGACAGGTTGCGCCCGAGCTGTTCGAGGACGAGGCCGAGCGACAGGTAACCCATGCCGACCCCGCCGAATTCCTCCGGGATCAGGATGCCGGCCCAGCCCATCTCGGCCTGCGATGTCCACACCGCGCGATCATAGCCCTCGGGCGGGGCGGCGTTGCGCACCTTGCGCCAGGCGGTCAGGGGCGATTCATTGTCCGCCCATTCGCGCGCCATGTCGCGGATCATCGTCTGTTCTTCGGTCAGGACTGCCATGCAAGTCTCCCTCTCCCCTTCAGGGGAGAGGGTCGGGGAGAGGGGCAGTCTCTCCACGACCCGTAGGTTAGATATTCGCCGACTGCCCCTCTCCCAACCCTCTCCCCTGAAGGGGAGAGGGCTTCGATCACTGATGATCCAGCATCCCCAGGATGCGCTTCGCGATCACGTTGTTCTGGATCTCGCTCGACCCGCCATAGACCGACACCGCCTTGCCGAAGAGCCAGCCGCGCGTCGCCGCCAGTTCGTCCTCGCTGAACCCCTCGCCGTCCCAGCCCAGGCCGTTCATGCCCCGGATCTCCATCGCCAGTTCGGCGCGATCCTGGGTGATGCGGGCGCCGACGTTCTTCATGATCGACGTCGCGGCCGACGGCCCCTGGTTCGACTTCGCGTCCAGCATCGCGCGGCGCAGCGTCAGGCCGAAGGCGCGGGCGTCCATTTCGTGCCGCACGATCCGCATCCGCAAATCCTGGTCGTCGATCCGCCCCTGCGCGTCCTCACCGCGGAACTGCTTCGCCAGCTTGCCCAGCGGAACGCCGCCGAACAGGCGGCTGACCGCCGATCCGCCACCCGACAGGCTGTTGCGCTCGTGCTGGAGCAACCGCTTGCCGATCGTCCAGCCCTGCCCTTCCTCACCGACGCGGTCGGTCTTGGGGACCTTCACGTCGGTGAAGAAGGTTTCGCAGAACGGCGACGACCCGCTGATGAGGCGGATCGGCTTTACCTCGACACCCGGGTCCTTCATGTCGATCAGAACGAAGGTGATCCCCTCATGCTTCTTCGTCTTGTCTGTGCGGACGATCGCGAAGCATTTGTCGGCCCATTGCCCGCCCGACGTCCACGTCTTCTGCCCGTTGACGACATAATGATCGCCGCGATCCTCGGCGAAGGTCTGCAAGCTGGCGAGGTCGGACCCCGCCCCCGGCTCCGAATAGCCCTGGCACCAGCGGACTTCGCCGCGCGCGATCGCCGGGATATGCTCGCGCTTCTGCTCCTCGCTGCCATATTCGAGCAGCGTGGGCCCGAACATCATCACGCCCATCCCGCCGATCGGATTGGTCGCGCCCGCTCTTGCCAGTTCCTCGCCAAGTACGCGCGCCTCGGCCCGCGACAGCCCGCCGCCGCCATATTCCCTGGGCCAGGTCGGGACGCCCCAGCCCTTTTCGCCCATCGCCGTGCGCCACGCTTCTTCGTCGGGCGTGGGATCCGACGGCCCCTCGATCGCCGACATCGTATTATCGACGCCCTTCAACGACGGCGGAAAGTTCGCCGCCAGCCAGTCGCGCACTTCCGCGCGGAAGGCGTCGAGCGGCGTCTCGTCCACGCGCGGTTCGGCCAGCGTCGCCATCATTCCTCTCCAGACCTCGAATCGAATATCGGGTATGGTATCGCACAGCATCGTGCGTCGCGAAAGCGCGCCGTCCCGTGGAACGCGACAAAGCGGGGTGCCGATACGCCGCGCGGGTGATAGACCGGTCTGGCAGCAGGGGGACACAGATGTTCGGCTTCCATCACCGCGCCGTGCCGATCGCGCTTGCGGCCGTGCTGATCGACACGATCGGGTTCGGCATCGTCATCCCGGTGTTGCCCGGACTGATCGTCGAGCTGGGCCGCGTGTCGCTGGCCGATGGCGCGCGGATCGGCGGATACATGCTGATCGCGTTCGCCGCCGCGCAGTTCGTCGCCGGCCCGATCCTCGGCAATCTGGGCGACCGCTACGGCCGCCGCCCGGTGTTGCTGGCCGCGATGCTGGCCTTCGCCGCCGATTACGCGCTGATGGCGTTTGCGCCCACGCTGGCATGGCTGTTCGTCGGGCGGGTGATCGCCGGAATCACCGGGGCGGTATATGGTCCCGCCAATGCGATCCTCGCCGACGTGACGCCGCCCGAGAAACGCGGCGCGACGTTCGGCCTGATGGGCGCGGCGTTCGGGCTGGGCTTCATCATCGGTCCGGCGATCGGCGGGCTGCTGTCGGCGTTCGGGACCAAGGCGCCGTTCCTCGCCGCCGCCGCCATCGCGCTGGCCAATGCGATCGCGATCGCCGCGATCCTGCCGGAAACCCATGCGCCCGAAAATCGCCGGGCGTTCGACTGGTCGCGCGCCAACGTGTTCGGCGCGTTCAGGCCGCTGTTTCATGCCGGCGGTGCGGCAGCGCTGCTGGCCGCGGTGTTCCTGTGGCAACTGGCGCACATGGTCTATCCCGCCACCTGGGCGTTCTGGGCGGAGATCGCTTTGGGCTGGGATGCCCGGGCGATCGGGTGGTCGCTGGCCGCATCGGGACTCAGCATGGTGCTGGCACAGACACTGCTGACCGGCCGCGCGATCCGGCGGTTCGGCGAGGTGCGGACGGTGATGATCGGGCTGGTCGCCGGCGCGGCCGTGTTCGGTGCCTATACGCTCGTCGATGCCGGCTGGCAGGTCTATGTCCTGATCGCGCTGGGGTCGCTCACCGGCCTGGTCTTTCCGTCGCTCAACGCGATCCTGTCGTCGCGGGTCGATGCCGCCAACCAGGGATCGTTGCAGGGCGGGATGGCCAGCCTCGCCAGCCTGTCGGCAGTGATCGGCCCGCTGATGATGACGCAGGCGCTGGCGTACGGCGCGGAGCGGGGCGAGACGAGCGGCAATTTCCTGCTGGCCGCGGTGCTGTCGCTACTGACGCTGGCCGTCATCCTGTTCGGCGTGAGGCGGACGCCGACGCCGGATGGGCGGTTGCGGACGCCTGAGGACCGCCCCATCTGACGCGCCTACACCGAAAGGCCGCGCGATGATCGAACTCCACTATTGGCCCACGCCGAACGGGCACAAGGTATCGCTGTGCCTGGAGGAGGCCGGGATCGACTATGCGATTCACCCGGTCAACATCGGCGCGGGCGAGCAGTTCGCGCCCGATTTCCTGAAATTCAGCCCGAACAACCGGATGCCGGCGATCATCGACACCGATCCGGCCGACGGCGCGGGGCCGCTGAGCGTCTTCGAGTCCGGGGCGATCCTGCTCTATCTCGCCGAGAAGACGGGCCAATTCCTGCCCGCCGATGCGCGCGGCAAGGCCGACGTCACCCAGTGGCTGATGTGGCAGATGGGCGGCCTGGGTCCGATGCTGGGTCAGAACCACCATTTCACTCGCTATGCGCCCGAAAAAGTGCCCTATGCGATCGACCGGTATGTCAGGGAAACCAACCGGTTGTACGGTGTGCTCGACAGGCAGCTGGCGGGTCGCGACTTCATTGCCGGCGAGTATTCGATCGCCGACATGGCCTGCTATCCGTGGATCCTGCCCGAGGCGCAGGGGCAGGACCTGGCCGATTTCCCCAACATCGCCCGATGGCACTCCGCCATCGCCGCGCGTCCGGCGACCGAGCGCGCCTATGCGAAGGGTCGCGCGATCCAGGCCGACCTGCCGCCGATGACCGACGAGCAGCGCAAGATCCTCTTCGGCCAGACCGCGCGTTAGGGCTATTCCTTCCCCGGCCGCCGGGCGTGGGCCAGGTCGAGGTGCGCGCCGGCGTCGAGGCGAACGACCTCTCCGGTCATCACGCGGCTCATGGGATCGAGCAGCATCACGATCGGGCCGGCGATGTCGTCTGCGTCGGGTGCCATCGCCATCGGCGTGGAGCCGGCGATTCGGGCGTTGAGCGCGGCAAAGGCTTCGGTCCCCAGCCGCTTCTCGAACCATGATGTGCCGACGTAGCCCGGAGCGACGGCGTTGATTCGGACATGCGGGGCCAGCGCGCGCGCCAGGCTTTGCGTCATCGTGATCAGCGCGCCCTTGGATGCGGCATAAGCGACCGACGATCCGTGGCCGTGGATGCCGGCGACCGACGCGACGTTGACGACCGCGCTCGACGGCCCCGCCTTCAGCGCAGGCAGGCAGGCGCGGATCGTCTGGAACGCGGCGACCGTGTTCAGCCGGTAGATGTCGATGAAATCTTCCGCATCCAGCGCGTCGAGATCCTCGTGATTGGCGAATTTCGTGCGGCCGGCGTTATTGACCAGATAGTCGAGCCGCCCGAACCGCGTCGTGGCACTTGCCGCCAGCGCGCGACAGGCCGCGTCGTCGGCAATGTCGGCCTGTACCGCAATCCCGCCCACTTCCTCCGCCAGCGCCTCCGCCTCGTCGCGGCTGCTGGCGTAATTGACCACGCAGCGGGCGCCCCGCGCCGCCAGCGCCCGCACCACGCCCGCGCCGATCCCGGTACCGCCGCCGGTAACGATCGCCACATGCCCGTCCATCGCTCCACCCGCCATGCCGCCACCTTTCATCCGTTTTCGAAGATCGCGTATGGCATTCCCGATCGCCGCCGCCTAGCAGGTGCTGCGAAACGGAGGACCGATGCCGACCGCTGACGACATGCTCCACGGCGATTTCGCCACGCTGGCCGACCTGATCGCCGCCCACGCCCGGGAGCGTGGTGAAAAGGTCGCGCTGATCCATGGCGAGGAGCGGATGACCTATGCCGCGCTCGACGCCGCGATGGACCGGTTCGCCGCCGCGTTGCAACGCGATGGCGTGGCGCAGGGGGATGCCGTGGCGATCGTCGGCCCGCCGTCGATCGCCTATGCCATGGCGTTCCTGGGCAGCCTGCGCGCCGGATGCGTACCAACGCCCCTCGCGACCTCGTCCACGCCGGAACAGGTCGCGGCAATGGTCGCCGATTGCGGCGCGCCGATGCTGTTCGACGAAGCGCGACTGGCCGACCTCGACGCATGGCTCGCGCCCGCCGGTGCGAAACCGCAGGCGGTGACGGTCTCGCCGTCCGATCCGTTCAACATCATCTATTCGTCGGGCACCACCGGTGTGCCCAAGGGGATCGTGCAGAGTCACGCGATGCGCTGGGCACATATATCCCGCAACGAGGCGATGGGGTTCGGGGATGCGGTGACGATGATCGCCACCCCGCTCTATTCCAACACGACATTGGTCAGCGTCCTGCCCACGCTCGGCTGGGGTGGCACGTGCGTGTTGCTGGGCAAGTTCGACGCCGCGGCGTTCGTTTCGGAAGCGGCACGGCACCGCGCGACGCATGCGATGCTGGTACCGGTGCAGTATGCGCGGATCATGGCGCTGCCCGATTTCGACGCGTACGACCTGTCGGCATTCCGGCTGAAGACCTGCACCTCGGCGCCGTTCTCCGCCGCTCTGAAGGCCGACGTGCTGGCGCGCTGGCCCGGTCTGCTGGTCGAATATTACGGCATGACAGAGGGTGGCGGGACCTGCATCCTGATCGCCAACGCCCATCCCGACAAGTTGCACACCGTCGGCAAGCCGGCCGAGGGCTGCGAGATCCGGCTGATCGACGACGACGGAAACGAAGTGCCGGTCGGCGAGATGGGCGAGGTCGTCGGCCGCTCGGGCGCGATGATGACGGGATACCACGGGCGCCAGGCCGCGACGAGCGAGGCGGAATGGTTCGATGCCGACGGCAATCGCTACATCCGCCACGGCGATGTCGGACGGTTCGACGAAGACGGCTTCCTGACATTGCTCGATCGCAAGAAGGACGTCATCATCTCGGGCGGGTTCAACATCTATCCAACCGATATCGAAGGCGTACTGAACGCCCATCCCTGCGTTGCCGACGGCACCGTGGTGGGTGTCCCGTCCGAGGTCTGGGGCGAGACACCGATGGGCTTCTACGTTCCGGTGAGGGATGCGGATCTGGACCCGGGGGCCATTCTCGACTGGGTCAACGCCCGCGTCGGCAGGACACAGCGGCTGGCCGGGCTGCACATCGTCGAGGAACTGCCGCGCAGCGCGATCGGCAAGGTCCTGAAGCGCGCGTTGCGGGATCGTTGGGCGGCCGCGCAGGTGGTGAGCGCATGACCGCGCTCGCCGACCTGATCGCGTCGATGGTCCCGACCGACGACGGGTACCGCGTGACGGTCCCGCCCGGCTGGCTGCAGGGACGGACCGCCTATGGCGGGCTGTCGAGCGCGCTGGCGCTCCATGCCGCCAAGGCCAGCGACGTCGATCTGCCGCCGCTGCGATCCGCGCTGATCGCCTTCGTCGGGCCATTGTCCGGCGAGGTGATCGTCTCGGCGAAGCGGCTGCGACGCGGGCGCAACGCGGCGTTCGTCGAGGCGACGATCACGTCGGATGCGGGCCTGGGCTATCGCGCGACATTCGTGTTCATGGCCGACATCGCCTCGACCATCGTCCACGACGTGTCGGTACCAACCGCGCACCGGCCGCCCGCGCCGGGTGCCGAACTGTATCGCGGGCCGCCCGAGTTCTTCACCGGCAATTTCGAGTTCAAGGACCTGAAGGATCACGCCGGCCCCGCCGAATGGCTCCGCTGGGGCCGACTGGTCGAACGCGACGGTCTTGACGCGGAGGTCGAGCTGATCGCGATCGCCGACGCGCTGCCCCCCGCCGCATTCAAGCTGCACAAGGGCATGGCGCCGATGAGTTCGCTGACCTGGATCGTCAACCTGCTGGTGCCGCGCCCGACGACGACCGACGGCTGGTGGCTGCTGACCGCGACCACCGATCGCGCGATCGGCGGCTATTCGAGCCAGCGCATGACCCTGTGGAACGCGGACGGCGTACCCGTGGTCGATGCGATGCAGGGCGTCGCGGTGTTCGTGTAGCCTCCCCTTCGCCCCCCGTTTATGCCGAGCGGTACTTGGGGCAACACATCTGCGACATCTCGCGACAGTTTTCCCGCTCTCGCGACACATGTCCGCTACACCCGTGAGCCAGAACACCGTTCATGGCGGAGCACCTCGGGTCCGCCGCCACGCCCTTTTGCCGGAGTATCGCCCATGAAGCCTTCCCTGATCGCCGCCGCGCTGTTCGGCACCGTCGCCGCCGGCGGCCTGGCCTATGCCCAGACCGCGCCGACGCCGACCGCGGCCCCCAAGCCCATGAAGGGCGATACGAACGCCGACGGCAAGGTGACCCGCGCCGAATTCGTCCGCCAGGCCGAGACGCGATTCGCCATGCTGGATACCAACAGGGACGGATCGCTGACCCGCGAGGAACAGCGCGCCGGCCACGGCCGCAAGTCGGCGCGGGGCCCGCGCGATGCCATGGGTGGTCCATTCGAGCCGACCGCCGGTCAGGACACGCCCCCGCCCCCGACCGCCGGTGGCGATGCGATGCGCGGTCCCCGTCGTCCCGGCGGCGGCATGGCGCGCCTCGATACCGATGGTGACGGCAAGGTCACCCGCGCCGAATATGACACCCAGTCGACCAAGCGTTTCGCGCGCATGGACACCAACGGCGACGGCACCGTCGATGCGACCGAGATGGCCGCGCTGCCCGGTGGTGGCCGGATGGGCGGCCGGATGGATGCCGATGGCAGCGGTACGCTGACCCGCGCCGAATTCGACGCCCAGTCCGGCCAGCGCTTCGCCCGGATGGACATGAACGCCGACGGCGTCATCGACGCCGCCGAACTACAGGCCGGGCCGATGGGTCGCGGCGGCAAGGGCGGCGGCGCGCGCCGGGCACGTCCCGCCCCTGCCCCCATGAGCACCCCCACCCCGCCCGCGCCGACCGGCGCGTAAGCGGCTCCGGCGCCGGATGCGGGGTTCCCTCTTCTCCCCGCTCCGGCGCTGGCACCTCCCGCAGAATGTGATACGCCCGTGGACATGGCCTCCTCCGACCTGCCGCACCTGCTCCTCGTCGATGACGAGCGCTCAATCCGCGAACCGCTGGCGCAGTATCTGACCAAGCAGGGCTTCCGCGTCACGCAGGTCGGCGATGCGGAGGCCGCGCGCGCCCGGCTGAACGCCTATGCGATCGATCTGGTCGTGCTCGACATCATGATGCCGGGCGAGGACGGACTGTCGCTGTGCCGCCACATCCGCGCGACCGGCGAGACGCCGGTGATCCTGCTGACCGCCAAGAGCGAGGAAACCGACCGTATCGTCGGGCTGGAAATGGGTGCCGACGATTATGTCGTGAAGCCGTTCTCGCCGCGCGAACTCGCCGCGCGGATCAAGGTCGTGCTGCGCCGCATGGCGGCCGGTGGGACGCGCCAGCACGCGCCGGAAGCGGGCAGCTTCGCCTTTGCCGGCTGGGTGCTCAAGACCGGCGAGCGCAACCTAGTCGATCGCGAGGGCGTCGCCGTGCCGCTGTCGACCGGCGAATACAACCTGCTCCACGCGCTGGTCACCCGCCCGCGACAGGTGCTGACGCGCGACCAGCTGCTCGACCTGACGCAGGGGCGCGAGGCGGCGGCGTTCGACCGCGCGATCGACAATCAGGTCAGCCGCCTGCGCAAGAAGATCGAGATCGACGCGAAGAACCCGGCGCTCATCAAGACCGTGTGGGGCGGCGGCTATACGCTGGCGGCGGAGGTCACGCGGCTTTGATGCGCTGGCGCGGCCCGACCAGCCTGTCGGGACAGATCGCCCTGCTGGTCGCGATCGCGCTGTTCGTCGCGCAGGCGATCAACTTTGCGCTGCTGCTGCGCGAGCGGCGCGAGTTCCGGCTGGCGGCGGCGACCAATCCGGCGATCACCCGGCTGGCGGACGCCAGCGAGCGGCTGGACGCCGGTCGCCAGTTGCCGGCTCCCGAACGACCGCGAAACCGCGTACGACTGGCGCCGGCGTCCTCCGTCCGGGCCGGCACCGAGCATGTCGCGGAAGCCGAGGCGGCGATCCGCACCGGGCTGGTCGAATCCGGCGTACGCTTCGCCCGGATCGAGGCGGGCCTGCGCCCGTTCCAGCTCGACCCGCAGCGGGAGCGGCGGATCAACGACACGCGGCGTGACCGCATCCGCCGCAACGTCGCCGAACTGGTGATCGCGGTCGAGCAGCCCGGCCGCGGCTGGCTGACGATCGCGGTGCCGTGGCCGCGCGCCGAACGCGGCGTCATCGCGCAGCTGATCGCGCAGACGCTGATCCTGTACGGTATCGTGCTGCTGGCGGTCCTGTGGATCGGCAAGCGGATCGCGCGACCGCTGCGGACGCTGGCGACCGCCGCGCGCGCGTTCCGACCCGGCGAGACGACCGATCCGGTCGAGGAACGCGGACCCGCAGACGTCCGCGCCGTCATTGCCGCCTACAACACGCTCGGCACCCGCGTGACGGCGATGCTCGACGAAAAGGACCGCATGCTGGGTGCGATCGGGCACGACCTGCGCACGCCGTTGGCGGCATTGCGCGTCCGCATCGAATCGGTCGAGGACGACGACGATCGTGCACGGATGGCCGACACGATCGACGAGATGACGCGGATGCTGGAGGACATATTGTCGCTGGCCCGCCTCGGCCGGTCGAGCGAGCCACCGGCCGAGGTCGATCTGGCCGCGCTGATCGACGCCGTGGCGGAGGATTTCCGCGATCTGGGCCATGACGTGGTGACGGTCGATTCCGCGCGCCTTCCCTTACGCATCCGCCCCTCGCTGATGCGGCGCGCGGTGCGCAACCTGGTCGAGAATGCGGTGAAATATGCCGGCGCGGCCGAAGTCGTCGTCGAGCCGACTGCGACGGGCGCGTGTATCCGTGTATTCGATCGCGGACCCGGCATCCCCGATGATCGTTTGGCGCATGTGTTCGAGCCCTTCATCCGCGTCGAGACTTCGCGCAACAGCGACACCGGCGGAATCGGGCTGGGCCTGGCACTCGCGCGGGCGATCGTCCAGGAATCGGGCGGCACGCTGACCCTGGTCAACCGGTCCGGCGGGGGCTTGGCGGCGACGATCGAGCTGTTACGTGGCTGAGATGATTACCGTGGCGTCGTACAACATGCGCAAGGCGATCGGCACCGACCGCCGACGTGATCCGATGCGCGTACTCGACGTGCTGCGCGAGATCGACGCCGACGTGATCGCACTGCAGGAAGCCGATCGCCGGTTCGGTACGCGCGCCGGCGTCATCTCTCCGCATCTCCTGGATGAACACTCGCCGTGGAAGGCGCTGCCGGTCGGCATCCGGACGCAGTCGATGGGCTGGCACGGCAATGCGCTGCTGGTCCGAAAGGACGCGGTGGTATCGGACTGCGAGGCGATCCACCTGCCCACGCTGGAGCCGCGCGGCGCGGTGATGGCCGACGTGCGGGTCAATGGCACCCCCTTGCGTGTCGTCGGCATGCACCTGGACCTGTCGGGCCTGTGGCGGCGGCGTCAGGCGCATGCGATCATGGCCCATGTCGCCGCCTCCGCAACGCGGTATCCGACCGTGATGATGGGCGACCTGAACGAATGGAGCCGACAGGCCGGCTGCCTGCGCGATTTCTGCCGCGTCTACACCAGCGCCGACACCGGTCCCAGCTTTCACGCCCGCCGCCCGGTCGCCAGGCTCGACCGCATCCTGGTGTCGCGCGAATGGCGGATCGTCGCGTGTGGCGTACATGCGAGCACGGCCGCCCGCACCGCGTCGGATCACCTGCCGATCTGGGCGAAGCTGGAACTGGTGTGAAGGTAGCATCGTCATCCCCCACCGTTCGTCTCGAGTAGGGATCGAGCTTGTCGAGAGCCCGCCATCGAGAGATATCGCTTGGGCATCTCTCGATATGCCGTCTCGACAAGCTCGACGGCTACTCGAAACGAACGGAGAAGCTTTGAGGATCGCTGACTAGGATGCGCGAAAAGGAACTCCGGCTGGCGCTGGTGTGCTACGGCGGGATCAGCCTGGCGGTGTACATGCACGGCATCACCGGGGAGATCTGGCGCCTGGCCCGCGCCAGCCGTGCGTACAACGACGGCGCGCCCGCCGAGGCCGGCAGTCCCGGAGTCTATCATGCGCTGTTGCAGGAAATCGGCGACAGCGCCGAGGTGCGCCTGCGCATCCTGCCCGACATCATCGCCGGGGCCAGCGCAGGCGGGATCAACGGCATTTTCCTGGCTCAGGCGATCAGCACCGGACAATCGCTCGAGCCGCTGACCCGCATGTGGCTGGAGAACGCGGATATCGAAGCACTGCTCGACCCCGATGCCGCGCCGGATCGATTCTCGAAACTCTGGGCGACGCCGCTTGCCTGGATGATGGCCGACCGCAACCGCATCGACGAGACGGTCGAGCCCGGTACGCGCGAAGAGGTCGGCCGCAAGCTGCGCCAGTTCATCCGGGCGCGCTGGTTCGAGCCGCCGTTCGGTGGCGCGCGGCTGACGCACATGATCCTCGACGCGCTCGACGCCATGGCGAGCGGCCCCGCGGGCGCGCGTCTGCTGCCCGCGGGCCAGCCGCTCGACCTGTTCGTCACCGTGACCGATTTTCGCGGCCACCCCGAGCGGCTGCGCCTCAACTCCCCGCCCGAGGTCGTCGAAACCGAGCATCGCCTGGTGTTCCCCTTTACCGACAGCGGCGATGGTCACCTGGGAGCCGCGCCCGAACTCGCCTTCGCCGCGCGCGCGACATCCAGCTTCCCCGGTGCGTTCCCGCCGCTGAGGGTCGCCGAAGTCGATGGCGTGATGGCGCAGCGCAAGCAGCGCTGGCCGGGGCGCAAGGCGTTTCTTCAGCGCATGCTGCCGCGCCATTTCGCGGTCAACGCGGCCGAGGACGCGGTCCTGATCGACGGATCGGTCCTGGCCAACGCGCCGTTCCGGCCCGCGATCGACGCGCTGCGCGACCGCCCCGCGAAGCGCCAGATCGATCGTCGATTCGTCTATGTCGACCCGGTTCCGGGCTATCACTTCAACCTGGGGGTGGCGAAGGCGCAGGCGCCGGGATTCTTCCAGACGATCATCGGCGCGCTCAGCGAACTGCCCCGCCAGCAGCCGATCCGCGACAATCTGGAGGCGATCGACGCGCGTACGCAACGCGTCGAGCGGTTGCAGGGCATATTGACGGGCCTGCGCGACGAGGTCGAGGCGCAGGTCATCAAGCTGTTCGGATATACGCTGTTCCTGGACTATCCGACGCCCGCGCGGCTCGCCGCGTGGCGGCGGCGCGCGCAGGTCGCGGCGGCAAACAACGCCGGCCTGTCCTATTCCGCCTATGCGCGGTTGAAACTGACCGACGTCGTCGCGCAGACCGTGGCGACGTTGCAGCGCGCGGCGGGTGATGCCGGGTTCGATACGGTGCAGCGCATCGATCGCAGCGTGCGTCGCGCGGTGGCCGAACGCGGCGTCGGATGGGACAGCGCGACAGCGCTCGCGTCGAAGTCGCCGATCGTCGATTTCCTGCGCCGCCACGACCTGGGTTTCCGCGTCCGTCGCCTGCGCCTGCTCGCGCGGCGGCTGGCCGAAATGGACGAGGCGGGCGACGATGCGGTCCTGAACCCGGTGCGCGAGGCGGTCTATGCCGCACTTTCCGCCTATCTCGACCACGAGCGCAGCGACGCCTTTCGCGCATTGCGCCCATCGATCCGGGGAATCGCGGACGACCCCGCCGCCACGCTCGATGCACTTGCCGATGCGATGGACCTGCCGGCGATCGATGCCGAAACCGACCGCAGCCTGTCGGTCGCACTGTCGGCGCTGCCCAGGGACCAGCGCCGCCCGCTGCTGCTTGCCTATCTCGGATTCCCGTTCTTCGACATCGCGACGCTGCCCCTGCTGCAGGGTGAGGGGCTGGACGAGTTCGATCCGGTCAAGGTCGACCGCATCTCGCCCGACGATGCCACCGCGATCCGCACCGGTGGCGCCGCGGCGACGTTGAAGGGTACGCAGTTTCACAATTTCGGCGCGTTCTTCAGCCGCGCGTATCGCGAGAACGACTATCTGTGGGGGCGACTGCACGGGGCCGACCGGCTGATCGACATCGTGGTTTCGACCCTGCCTGCCAGCAGCCGGCTGAAACCTGGCCGCATCGCCGCGATCAAGCGCGCTGCCTTCCTCGCGATCCTCGATGCGGAGGAGCCGCGCCTGACTGCGATCCCCGGCCTGTTCGACACGCTGCGGCGCGAGGTCGGATGAAAAGGCCGAGTCTGGTCAATTCCCGATTCGCCGCCTAAGCTGATCCCATGCAGTTCCTGAAGACGTTGCTGATCGTGTTCACCGTGGGTCTCGCGGTGGCGTTTGCCTTCAACAACTGGACCAGCGTGGACATCCGCCTGTGGGGCGGGTTGCTGGTCGATATCAACAAGCCGCTGTTGCTGCTGGTATGTTTCCTGCTCGGGCTGGCGCCGACGTGGCTGTGGTACAAGGCGACGAATTGGCGACTGCGGCAGCGGCTGTCGGCCAGCGAGCGGACCGTGGCCGATCTGCGCGCCGCAGTCGTCGCGCCGACACCGGTGGTCGCGCCCGGCGTGGTCGAACCCCCGCTTGCTCCGCCACTGATCGATGACGGCCGATCGTGAGCTCGCGGCTCTACGTCGCGCTCGATACGCCCGATCTGGAGCGCGCGAAGGCTCTGGCGAACCGCGTCCACAATCATGTCGGCGGCATCAAACTCGGCCTTGAGTTCTTCATGGCGAACGGCCGCGCCGGGGTGCGCGAGATGGCCGAGATCGGCCTGCCGATCTTTCTGGACCTGAAATTCCACGACATTCCGAATACTGTCGCCAAGGCGATCATGGCGCTGCGCGGGCTGGAGCCGGCGATCCTGACGGTCCACGCCGCCGGTGGTCGCGCGATGATGGAGGATGCCAAGGCGGCAGCGCCGACCGGTACCAAGGTCGTCGCGGTGACTATGCTGACCAGCCTCGATTCGAGCGACCTCGCCTCGATCGGTCTGTCGAGCGATCCGCATGAGCAGGTCGTCCGCCTGACCGAACTGGCGCGCGAATCCGGGATCGACGGCATCGTCTGTTCGGGGGCCGAGGTTGCTGCCGCGCGGAAGGTGTGGCGCGACGGCTTCTTCGTGGTGCCCGGCGTCCGCCCGGCGGACGGCCATGTCGGCGACCAGAAACGCGTCGTGACGCCGCGCGCCGCCCTCGACGCCGGTGCCTCGATCCTGGTCGTGGGTCGCCCGATCACCCAGGCCGAGGATCCCGACCTTGCCGCGCGGGCGATCGAGGCGACGTTGTAGGGATCGGCCGGCGTGACGCTCAAAACGGCGGAAATGCGCACTGATCCAGATCAACCGTCTTGCGAAATTGCCGACGGTATCGAAAAGCCGGACGTCATGCGGCTCAAGACACATATCCGCGGTGCCCGCGTCACCGACCTGCTTCAGCTTCACGCCGTGATCGAGCGCGCGTATCGCGGCGACAGCGCCCGCGGCGGCTGGACGCACGAGGCGGACCTGCTCCAGGGGCCGCGCACCAGCATGGACATACTGGAGGCGATCGTCGCCGACCCCGCCCAGCGCCTGCTGAGTGCGTGGCATGGTCGCAAGGCGATCGGCTGCGTCGCGATTTCCGATCGCGGCGACGGCCTGGCCTATCTCGGACAGCTGTGTGTCGAGCCCGTGCTGCAGGGTGCCGGAATCGGTCGCCTGCTGATCGCGGCGGCGGAGCGGACCGCGCGGGCGACCTTCGGCGCCGACCGGATCGAAATGACGGTCATCGACAGCCGCCACGAGCTGATCGCCTATTATCGGCGCCGCGGCTACCGGGTGACGGGTGAGACGCGCGACTTTCCGCTCGCAGTCGATCCGCCTCTGTTCATGACGGTACTGGAACGACCGTTGAAGCTTCTTGCCGACGCCTGATCCGCCGGGCATGGCCGCGCGATGCCCGTGCCTGCCAAGATCTGCGGCCTGTCGACGCCCGAAACGCTGGGAGCGGCGATCCGCCACGGTGCGCGCCACGTCGGCTTCGTGTTTTTCCCGGCATCGCCGCGCAACGTCGATGTCGATCGTGCCGCCGCGCTGGCCGAGCTCGTGCCCGCGCACGTCGGTCGGGTCGGCGTGTTCGTCGATCCCGACGACGCGCTGGTCGAACGCGCGGTGTCAGGCGCGCGCCTGACCGCGATCCAGCTGCACAAGACCACGCCCGATCGCGTCGCGGCGCTCCGCCGGCTGGCGGGAATGGAGGCGTGGGCGGCGGTCGCGGTGAAGACGCGCGCCGACCTGGACGCGGCACACGCCTTCGCCGGCGCGGCCGATCGCATTCTCTACGACGCCAAGACACCCGATGGGGCCGCGCTGCCCGGTGGCATGGGGCTGCGCTTCGACTGGACCCTGCTCGACGGTTTCCGCCACCCGCTGCCCTGGGCGCTGTCCGGCGGTCTGGATGCGGGCAATGTCGCGCAAGCGATCCGTGCGACCGGCGCGACTTTGGTCGATGTCTCCTCCGGGGTCGAAACCGCGCCCGGCATCAAGGATGTGGACAAGATCGCCGCGTTCCTTAAGGCGTCCGCCTTATGAACGCCCCCAACAGCTTCCGCGCCCAGCCTGACGAGCGGGGACATTTCGGCCAGTTCGGCGGCCGTTACGTCGCCGAGACGCTGATGCCGCTGATCCTCGACCTCGACCGCGAGTATAAGGCGGCAAAGGCCGATCCCGCCTTCCAGGCCGAATTCGACGATCTGCTGGAGCATTATGTCGGTCGCCCCAGCCCGCTCTACCACGCCGAGCGTCTGTCGGCGGCGATCCGCGAGGGCGCGGGCGACGGCATGGGGGCGCAGGTTTGGTTCAAGCGCGACGAGCTGAACCACACCGGCGCGCACAAGATCAACAACTGCATCGGCCAGATCCTGCTGGCGATCCGCATGGGCAAGACGCGGATCATCGCCGAAACGGGCGCGGGCCAGCACGGCGTCGCCACTGCGGCGGTCTGCGCGCGCTTCGGCCTGCCCTGCGTGATCTACATGGGGGCCAAGGACGTCGTGCGGCAACAGCCCAACGTGTTTCGCATGAAGCTGCTGGGCGCCGAGGTCCGCGCGGTCGAGAGCGGCGCGAAAACGCTCAGCGACGCGATGAACGAGGGCCTGCGCGACTGGGTCGCCAACGTCCACGACACCTTCTACATCATCGGCACCGCCGCGGGTCCGCATCCCTACCCGGAGCTCGTCCGCGACTTCCAGAGCGTGATCGGGCGCGAGGCGCGCGAGCAGATGCTCAAGCGCACCGGCAAGCTGCCCGACCTGCTGGTCGCCGCGATCGGCGGGGGCAGCAACGCGATCGGGCTGTTCCACCCGTTCCTGGACGATCCCGACGTGGCGATGCTGGGCGTCGAGGCGGCGGGGCATGGGCTGGACAAGCTGCATGCCGCCAGCCTGGCGGGCGGCTTCCCCGGCGTCCTCCACGGCAACAAGACCTATCTGTTGCAGGACGAGGACGGCCAGATCGACGAGGGCCATTCGATCTCCGCCGGGCTCGACTATCCCGGCATCGGCCCCGAACACGCCTGGCTGCGCGATATCGGGCGGGTCGAATATACGTCGGCCACGGATGTCGAGGCGCTCGACGCATTCCAGCTGCTCTGTCGCACCGAAGGCATCATTCCCGCCCTCGAACCCTCCCACGCCATCGCCGCAGTAACGAAGCGCGCGCGCGAAATGCGGCGGGATCAGACGATGCTGGTCAACCTGTGCGGTCGCGGCGACAAGGACATCTTCACCGTGGCGGAAGCGCTGGGAGTGGAAATGTGAAGTTCGCATGGTCAGAACGAGACTCGCTAGCCGGTGACGTGCCGCGGCAGCGATGGATAGGAGAGCCACCGGCGAAGGGAATGCTAGCGCCAAGCGAACCTGAAGCCGAAATTTCAAAGCATTTCGTTCGTGAACGCGACGGCCGATTGAGGCTCCGGATAGGTTTTCTGGCGATTATCGTCGCGTTAGCTGCCTTCGGAGATCCCGCGTTGGACTTTGTGAAGGACGGGACGCTTGCTGGCGACCTGACCGACTATGCGATGAAGGCCGGCATAGGTCTGGTCGCGCTGATCGCGGGGCTATTGTTTGAGTTTCGGAAGTTGAAGAATGCCGACTGATCGCCTTTCAGCCGCCTTCGCCAAGGGCCACCCCGCGCTCGTCACCTTCGTGACCGCGGGCGACCCGGCTCCGGGAGCTACCCCCGCCATCCTCGACGCGCTCGTCGCCGGGGGGGCGGACGTGATCGAGCTGGGCATGCCGTTCACCGATCCGATGGCCGATGGCCCCGCCATCCAGGGCGCGAACCTGCGCAGCCTTGCCGCCGGCACCACCACCGCCGACATCCTGCGCATCGCGACCGATTTCCGCGCGCGGCACCAGCACGTGCCGCTGGTCCTGATGGGCTATGCCAACCCGATGCTGCGCCGCGGATCGGACTGGTTCGCTGCTGCCTGCGCCGAAGCGGGTGTCGACGGAGTCATCTGCGTCGATATCCCGCCCGAGGAGGACGACGCGCTCGGCCCCGACCTGCGCGCGCAGGGGATCGCCCCGATCCGCCTCGCCACCCCGACCACCGACGCCGCCCGCCTGCCGACCGTGCTCGATGGCGCCAGCGGCTTCCTCTATTACGTGTCGGTCGCCGGCATCACCGGGCTCCAACAGGCCGCTCAGGCCTCGATCGCCGATGCTGTCGCGCGGCTGAAGGCGACGACCGACCTACCCGTCGCAGTCGGCTTCGGCATCCGCACGCCCGAGCAAGCGGCGGACGTCGCGCGTGTCGCCGACGGCGTCGTCGTCGGATCGGCGATCGTCGATCTCGTCGCGATCCACGGCGCGGATGCGGCCGAGCCGGTCCGTGCCTATATCGCCACCCTGAAATCCGCGATCACGAGTACCAAATCATGAGCTGGATCGACCGCGTCCGCAACGCCATCCCCTTCGTCGCCAAGCGCGAGACGGCGGAGAACCTTTGGCACAAGTGCAAGGGCTGCGGGCAGATGGTTTTCGTCAAGGAGCTGGAGGACAACCAGCACGTCTGCCCGAAATGCCAGCATCACGAGCGCATCGGTGCGTTGCTGCGGTTTGAATATCATTTCGACGAGGACAGCTGGGAAACGCTGCCGGCCCCGCGGGTCGCCGAGGATCCGCTGAAATTCCGCGATTCCAAGCGCTACGTCGACCGGCTGAAGGCGGCGCGGACGCAGACCGGCGAGCAGGATGCTTTCCTGAACGCGGTCGGTACGATCGACGGGCATCGCGCGGTGATCGGCGTACAGGACTTCGCGTTCATGGGCGGATCGATGGGCCAGGCGGTCGGCGAGGCGTTCGTCGCGGGCTGCGAGGCGGCGATCCGCGAGCGCGCGCCCTACATCGTGTTCACCGCCAGCGGCGGCGCGCGGATGCAGGAAGGAATCCTCAGCCTGATGCAGATGCCGCGCAGCACCGTGGCGATCGAGATGCTGCACGATGCCGGGCTGGCCTATATCGTCGTCCTGACCGATCCGACGTCGGGCGGCGTGATGGCAGCATACGCCATGCTGGGTGACGTGCAGATCGCCGAGCCGAATGCGACACTGGCCTTCACGGGTCGCCGGGTGATCGAAAGCACGATCCGCGAGAAGCTGCCCGAGGACTTTCAGACGTCCGAATATTACCGCGACCACGGCCTGATCGACATGGTGACCCACCGCCACGAACTGAAGGCGACGCTGGGGCGGCTGGTGGATTTCCTCGCCGGGTCGCGTATCGCCGCTTAGAGTATCATGTTCCCCGGCGAACGCCGGGGCCCAGTTGCGCGCCGGCCCGAGACTGGACCCCGGCCTTCGCCGGGGAACATCCTAGTGCCCGACCACGCGACCTCCACCTCGCCCGCCGTCCAGGCGCAGCTCGACCGGCTCGTCACGCTGTCGCCCGGAGCGGACGTGCTCGGCCTGTCGCGCATCACCGAACTGCTCGACCGGCTCGGCAACCCGCACCTGCGCCTGCCCCCGGTGTTCCACGTCGCCGGCACCAACGGCAAGGGCTCGACCTGCGCCTTCCTGCGCGCGGCGCTGGAGGCGGACGGCTATCGCGTCCATGCCTATACCTCGCCGCACCTGGTGCGGTTCAACGAGCGCATCCGCATCGCCGGCCGCCTGATCGAAGACGATGCTCTCGCCCATTTGCTCGATCGCGTGCTCGCGGTGGCCGAAGGGATCGGCGCCAGCTTCTTCGAGGTCACGACCGCCGCGGCCTTTCTGATCTTCGCCGAGACGCCGGCGGACGCCTGCATCATCGAGGTCGGATTGGGCGGCCGGCTGGACGCGACCAACGTGCTGGTCGATCCCGCCGCCTGCGGCATCGCGCAACTCGGCATCGATCACGAGGCGTTCCTGGGGTCCAGTGCCACCGGCATCGCGCGCGAAAAGGCAGGTATCGCCAAGGCCGGGCGCCCGCTGGTCACGCTCGCCTACCCACCCGACATCGCCGCGGCGGTCGCCGAAGTCGCCAACGCCGCCGGGGCGAGGTTGTTGATGGAGGGCCGCGACTGGTCGTTCACGACCGACGACGGGCTGCGCTATCGCGACGCAGCGGGTCTGGTCGCAGCACCGTCGCCCGGCCTGACCGGCGCGCACCAATATGGCAATCTCGCGCTCGCCGCGGCGATGCTGCGGCATCAGGACCGGATCAGCATATCGCCCGATGCCATCGCACACGCCGCCACCGCAGCACGGTGGCCGGCACGGATGCAGCGCCTGGGTGTCGGACCGCTCACGGCACTGCTGCCGCCCGGCATACCGTTGTGGCTCGACGGCGGACACAATCCGGCGGCGGCGGGCGCGGTCGCCGACACGCTCGGTCGGCTGTTGCACGGGCGCAAGGCCGACCTGATCGTCGCCATGCTGGCGAACAAGGACGCGGCGGGCTTCCTCGCGCCGTTCGCCCCCCATGCAGCATCGCTGACTGCGGTCCCGATCCCGGGGCACGATCATCACGCGCCCGCGGCGCTGGCGGCGATCGGACGGGATCTGGCGATCGAATCGACGACCGCGACCGACGTTCGCGCGGTGCTGTCGTCTCTCGCCGAGCGCGGCACACGGGCCGTGGCGATCCTGGGTTCGCTCTATCTTGCCGGTGAAGTGCTCGCGGCGAACGACCAATGGCCTGACTGACAATTATTGCGATTGACTATCAATAGCGAAGTAGCGACGATGCCCGTAGAGCCGACACGCGGAGCATATCCATGACCAGCACGATCCAGTCCTTTGCAATTCTCAGCCAGTCGCAGCCTGACGATCCCGCACGGCGTCTGGTCCTCTTCGGCTTTCGCCAGATGGGCGCGCACGGACTGGATGACGCCTGCACCGCGCATGCCTTCGTCACCGCTTTCGGCAAGGATTTCCGCCGGCCGCTGATCCTGCTGCGGACGCTGATGATGGAACTGTCGGCTGCCGCCACCCGTCCGATCCGGATCGCGCCGTGGTGCTGCGCGCGGATGACCCCGTGCGAGGGCGCGCTGATCGCGGCCCTGTGCAAGTCGCTGGAGAGCGAGGGCGCCGCCAACCTGCTGCTCGCGGACATGCTGGGCATACGCGACGCCAGCGGCCCGCTGGCCACCGCCACTGCGCTGGCGATCGCGTTCGCCGATCTCGGGATGCCGCTGAACTAGGGTCCGGACCCTTAGCCCTGCGCGCGCATGACCGTCAGCGTCTCGCTTGCCCAGCGATACATGTCCGCATCGGCCGCGCGCTGATGCCGGTCGAGGTGTTTCATCCGCCCCTCGACCTCTTCCAGCACCCGCCGCGCCCGGTCGTCATATCCTTGCGCAAGCAACAATCCGGCGTAGCGGCAGCGCGCTTCCTCGCCGGGCAGGCGCGTGACGATATCCGCATATAGCGCCAGCGCATCGTCCGGCCGGTCGAGATGCTCCAGAACACGCGCGCGCAGCAAACCCCGGCGATCGGTCTCGCCCTGCGTCCCCGCGACCGGCACCCCGTCCAGCAACGCCAGCGCCTCGGTCGATGCGCCCGTCTCGAACAGCGCGGTCGCCAGCTTCACCTGCGTGAACGCATCCGTGCCGGACTGTCGCGCCAGAGACTCGCGATAGAGCGGGATCGCCTCGCCATGCCGGCCGACCCCGGCCAGCGCGTCGGCCAGCCGGATGCGGTTCGCCGCGGTGTCGGCTAGGTCGAGTGCGGCCCGCGCCGCGCGCACCTCGCGCTCCGGATCCAGCTTCGTGATGACCGCCGTCCGTGCGGTGCGGACGTGGCGGTTGCCCTGCAGCCCGGGCAACATCTCGATCACGAAATAGGCGATCGCGCTGGCCACGGGCAGGAAGAACAGCGCCATGATCCACAACTGGTTGCGACCGTTGCGGATGACATGGACGATGCAGGCGATCTGCACCGCCAGGATCGCGGCATAGGCGATCACGCGACCGGCTCGCCGCGCGCATCCCCCTCGCCCGCCACGCCGGCCGATCCGATCGACCGGTCGATCAGGCCGGAACGCAGCATCAGCCAGTAGATGACGATGCCCGGCACCGCCAGCGCGGTGGTGATGAGATAGAAATCGACATAGCCGACCGCTTCGATCACCGCGCCTGCCGTCGTCCCGGTGAGGAACCGACCCGCGATCGCGGCGGCCGCCGACAACAGCGCGAACTGCGTCGCGGTAAAGCGCAGGTTGCACAGCGCCGACAGGTAGGCGACGATCGACACGCCACCGACGCCGCTGGCGAAATTCTCGAACCCGATCGTCCATGCCAGCATCGGCATCGAATGGCCGATCGCGGCAAGGCCCGCGAAGCTGAGGTTGGATACCGCCATAAGCACCAGCCCGACCATCACGGCGCGCTTCATCCCCATCTTGGCGTAGATCACGCCGCCGACGAAGATCCCGGCCAGCAGTGCGACGAAGCCGACCCAGACGTCGCCGGCCAGGATCTCGGGCTTGGTGAAGCCCAGTTGCACCAGCAGGTCGCGGATCATCAGGTTGGCCAGCGTGTCGCCGATCTTGTGGACCAGCACGAACAACAGCACGATCACCGCGCCTTCGCGCCTGAAGAAATCGGCCAGCGGCGTCCAGAACGCCGCCGCCAGTGCGCCGACACCAAGCACCGGCGCCGGCGGATTGTGGCGCACCGGCTCTCCCATGAAGATCGACGCGATCGGGGCGGCGAACACCAGCGGGATGCAGGCGTAATAGCCCCAGCTCCAGCCCGAGATGTTGGCGACGCCCAGCGCAATCGACGCCGCGAAGAATGCCCCCAGCCGCCAGCCATATTGCGACATGCCCGATCCGACGCCCAACTGGCGCGGTTCCAGCGTCTCGATCCGGTAAGCGTCGATGACGATGTCGAACGTCGCGCCGGCAAAGCCGAGCAGCAGCGCGCCGACCACGACGGGTTGCAGGCTGGCCGACGGATCGGCCGATCCCATCACGACGATCGCGCCGCCTGCGAGCAACGCGGCCAGCCACAGCCACGACCGCCGCTGGCCGATCGCGTCTGACAATAGCGGAATGCGCAGCCGGTCGATCAGCGGCGCCCAGATCCATTTGAAACTGTAGATCAACAATGCCAACGCGAACGCCGACACCGATTTCTTCTCGATCCCCGCCTCGGCCAGCCGGTTGGTCAGCGTCGCCGCCAGCAGCGTGAAGGGTGTACCCGACGATATCCCCAGAAACAGCGCGGTCAGCGGTGCCGCCTCGAAATAGGGACGTACGCCCGCCCACCAGCTGCCTGTCCCCTGATCCGCTACGCCCGACATGCTCACTCCCCTACCCGGATCGGGAGACTAGCGGAAATGTGACGGAGAGGAAGCGGGAACCACCCGATCGTCGCGCTAGACGTGCTTCCGCCAACTACAGGAGATCATCCGGCCTGCCCCGCAGCGCGATAGCCTGGTTAAACGGTGAAGATCGGGAGTGACGACATGGGGTTGCCCCTTCAGGCCGGTTGCAGGAACAGGCTGAAGGTCGCCGGCAGCCGCTTGGGCACCTTGCCGCCCAGCACCGTCTCCAGCGCGGCGATCGCGCCGAGCAGGTCGCGTTGCGGATAGGGTTTGGAGATGCACCCGACGGCATAGTCGCGCGCTTCGGCCGGGCAGTTGCCGGTGACGAACACCACCTTGATCCCGCGACCGTGCGCGACCCGTGCCACGTCGACGCCGCTGCCGTCGGACAGGTTCACATCGACCAGCACCAGGTGGACGTCCTCCCGCGCCTCCAGCGTCGCCAGCGCATCCGCGACGGTATCGACCGTACCGACGATCTCATACCCTTCGTGCCCGAGAAAATGCTCGGTATCGAAAGCCACCAGCGGCTCGTCCTCGACCACCAGGACGCGGGTGATGTGACGTTCCTTCTTGCCGAACAACATGTGCGTGACACCCCTACCCAGATACGCGGGCCAACTGATTGCGCAAACGTAACGCACGGGAATCGATCGCGTCGCAAAGTTATTTTGTCTGCCCCGCGCGTTCCGTCTAAGGCTCCAGCCGTGCAGAGAACCGGACAGCCAGAACCGCAGCGTATCGCCAAGCTGCTTGCCCGCGCAGGGATAGCGTCGCGTCGCGAGATCGAACGGATGATCGACGATCGCCGCATCGCGCTCGACGGCGTACCGCTGGAGACGCCCGCCACCATCCTGACCTCGCTGAAGGGCGTGACGGTGGACGGCGTGGCGGTGCAGGAGGCCGAGGCCGCCCGCCTGTTCGTGTTCCACAAGCCGCCCGGCGTGTTGACCGCCGCGAACGACCCTGCGGGCCGCGCGACGATCTACGATCGCCTGCCGCGCGATCTGCCGAGGCTGATGCCGGTCGGGCGGCTCGACCTGAATACCGAGGGGCTGTTGCTGCTGACCAGCGACGGCGAGTTCAAGCGCGAGCTGGAATTGCCCGCGACCGGCGTCGAGCGCGCCTATCGTGCCCGTGCCTATGGCGACGTCACGCAGGCGCAGCTCGAGGATCTGATCGAGGGGGTGGAGATCGAGGGGGTCCGCTACGGATCGATCAATGCCAATCTCGAACGCCGCACCGGCGCGAACGTGTGGATCGAAATGATCCTGACCGAGGGCAAGAACCGCGAGGTCCGCCGTGTGCTGGAATATCTGGGGCTGCAGGTTTCGCGCCTGATCCGCACCCGATACGGCCCGTTCATCCTGGGCGACCTGCCGGTCGGCGGGGTCGGCGAAGTGCGCCAGCATGACCTGGAGGCGTTCCGCGCCAGCCTCAAGGGCAACAAGGCCAAGGCGCTCGAGGATGCGCGCGCAAAGCCGATCGCGGTGACCGGCAAGCCGAAGCGGCCCCCCGCACCGCGCCCGACGATCGAGCCCGAGGGCGTCCGCCGGGTCCGCGCACCCGCGCCGCGCAAGCACGAGATCCGCGAGGATCTGGACACCCGGCCGCAGCGACCCGAGCGTATGCGCCCGGAAGCTTCGCCGCAGGGCGGGCGGGCATTCAATCGTTCGAATGCAGCGCCGGCAAGGCCCGATCGCTCGACGACCCCGCAGCGCCCAACGCGCACTTCTCCCCTCCCTCTAAGGGAGGGGCCGGGGGTGGGTGGCGGCCGGGCCATACGGCAGCCGACGTCTCAAAATCCGGCCGTATCGCGAACGCGCAACCCACCCCCACCCCCTCCCTTAGAGGGAGGGGAGCGCAAAGCCGCCCCCCGCGAGGACATCACCACCCGCCCGCGCCGCGCCCGCGCCGGTGCGGTGACCGAGCGGCCCGAGCCAGCGCCCCGTCCCAAGCGCGGCGCTGGCTGGGCCAAGGCCAAGCCGAAGCCCGGCACCAAGCCCAGAAAGCCCAGGTCATGAGGATCATCGCCGGCCAGTGGCGCGGCCGTCCGCTCGTCGCCCCCACGGGCGAGGCGACGCGCCCGACCGCCGATCGTACGCGCGAGGCGCTGTTCTCGATGCTGGTCAGTCGTCTCGGCAGTTTCGAGGATCTGGCCGTTGCCGACCTGTTCGCCGGATCGGGCGCGCTGGGGCTGGAGGCCTTGTCGCGCGGCGCGGCGACATGCCTGTTCGTCGAACAGGATCGCCCGGCGATCGACGCGCTGAAGACCAATATCGCGAAGCTGGGGGCCAGGGGTGCCGACGTCCGTGCGACATCGGTGATGGCGCTGGGCCAGGCCAGCAAGCCGCTCGACCTCATCATGATGGACCCGCCCTATGCCAGCGGCGCGGGCAACGTCGCGCTCGACAAGCTCGGGCGGTTGGGGTGGACCAGCCCGGCGACCTGGATCAGCGTCGAGACGGCAAAGGGCGAAAAGGTCACGGTCGCCGGATTCGAGACCGAGGCAGAGCGGGTGTACGGCAAGGCAATGATAACGCTGCTGCGGATGGCGGGCTGACCGACTCCGAAGCTCGCCGTCGATTTCTCTTTACCGTTCGTGCCGAGTAGAGATCGAGTAGGCTAAAGGCCGTATCGAGAGCTCGTATCGAGGTACTGCCAAGCCACCATCCCTCGATACGCCTTCTCGATACGCGCTGCGCGCTACTCGATGGCTACTCGGGACGAACGGAAATCAAGTTTGCCGTGAAACGGGCCCTACTTCAACACCTCCAGCACCGCCGCCGTCATCGCGGTCGCGCCGGTCACCACCGACGCCCGCGCATCGACCTTGAATAGAGGCGAGTGATGCGACGACACCGGCGGGCCGCCCTTCGCCGCAGCGTCCAGCGCCGCCTTGGGCGTACCACCGACCGAGAAATAATAGCCCGGGACCTTCAAGGCCGGCTGGATCAGATAGGAGAAATCCTCCGCGCCCATGCCGTACTGCGTGAACGGGATGACTGCCGCCGCGCCCAGTTCGCGCACCATCGTCGCGTTCAGACGGCGGGCCAGTGCGGCGTCGTTGATCGTCGTCGGGGTGCCCTCGCTGACCACGACCTTGGGCAGCTTGTCGTCGGCCATGCCGTTCAGCCGCCCGACTCCCTCGGCGACGCGCCTGATTCCGGCGATCAGCTGCGCACGGGTCTTTTCGTCGTTGGCGCGCACCGTCACCTGCAACCGCGCCTCGTCCGAGATGATGTTGTGCTTGGTGCCCGCATGGAACGACCCCACGGTGATGACGCCGGGGACCAGCGGCCCCTTCTCGCGGCTGATGAGGCCTTGCAGCGCGATGACGATCTGGCTCGCCATATACACCGGATCCTTGCCGGTATCGGGCGCGGCACCGTGCGCGCCAACGCCGGGAACGCTGATATCGACCGAGTCCGCGGACGAATACTGGATGCCTTCGGACGCGGAGATCGTGCCGGTCGGCTGGCCGGAATTGACGTGGAACGCCAGTGCGACGTCCGGCTTGGGAAAGCGCGTGTACAGCCCGTCCTTGAGCATCGCCGCGGCGCCGCCGACGCGTTCCTCGGCGGGCTGGACGATCATCACGACGGTGCCCTTCCACCGGTCCTTCATCGCCGCCAGCCGCCGCGCGGTCGCGACCAGCGCGGTGATGTGGGTGTCATGGCCACACGCATGCATCACCGGGTTCTCGACGCCGTCGATGCCGACCTGCCGCGCGACCGACATGTTGGGCAGGCCGCTGGCTTCCTTGAGCGGCAGCCCGTCCATGTCCGCGCGGACCAGCACGGTCGGTCCCGCCCCGTTCCGCAGGATCGCGACGACGCCGGTGCCGCCGACCCCCTCGGTCACCGTCGCGCCGGCCGCGCGCAGTTCCTTGGCCATGCGCGCGGCGGTATTGACCTCCTTGAAGCTCAGTTCGGGATTGCGGTGAAACCAGTCGAACAGCGCGCCCAGATCCTTGTCGTAATCCGCGCGGATCGCGGTCGCATAGTCGGGTTCGGCAACCGCCGGAGTCGCCAGCGCCAGCAGGCCCGCACCGATCAAAAACTTCAGCATCGTCATACCCCCTGTAGATCGACGGGCGCCGCGTCGCCCCGACCGCGCAAACTCAGCAACGCAACCAGGCTGATCGTCGCCATCACCGCCAGATAGCCGCCGACCAGCATCAGCCCGCCCCACGTCGCCAGCGTCTGCGCGGCGAACGGCGTCAGTCCCCCGCCGATGATCCCGGCCATGTTGAACGCGAGACTGACCCCGGTGTAGCGCACCCGCGCCGGATAGAGGCTGGGCAGCCAGGCGCCGAGCGGGCCGTAGACGAAGCCCATCACGAACAGCGCGAACGCCATGCTGGCAAACACAAGCGCGAGCGATCCTGATCCCAGCCCCGGCGCCAGCAGGAACCCGGCGACGATCGCCCCGACGCAACCCCATGCCAGCACGTGATTGGCGCTGCTGCGATCCACCCACATCCCCGACAATATGATGCCCAACGCCATGAACAGGATCGCCCCCAACTGCAGCGACAGGAACACCTGCCGGTCGATCCCCAGCGTCGTCGTGGCATAGCCGAGCGCGAACGCGGTCGCGATGTAATAGACTCCGAAACACGCGATTGCGCCCAGCGTGCCCCCGAGCGCCGGACGCCAGTGATCGCGCAGCAACTCGCCCATCGGGACCGCCGGCGGCGGCCCGTCCTCCAGCACCGCGGCGAAGGCGGGCGTCTCGGCGATCTTGAGGCGCACCCACAGGCCGAGTCCCACCAGCACGATCGACAGCAGGAAGGGGATGCGCCAGCCCCATGCCATGAACTCGGCCGGGGTCATCACCGTGCCGAGCACCAGGAACAGCCCGTTGGCGGCGATGAACCCGATCGGCGCGCCCAGCTGCGGCACCATGCCGTACCGCCCGCGCCAGCCCGGCGGCGCATTCTCTACCGCCAACAACGCCGCCCCGCCCCATTCGCCGCCCAGCCCGAAGCCCTGCCCGAAGCGCAGCAGGCACAGCAGGATCGGTGCCCAGTAGCCGGCCGTGGCGTAGGTCGGCAGGAAGGCGATGAGCAGCGTCGATCCGCCCATCAGCATCAGGCTGGCGACCAGCGTCGATTTCCGCCCGATCCGGTCGCCATAATGGCCGAACGCCCACGCCCCCACCGGCCGCGCGACGAACGCGACGCCGAGGGAAGCATAGGCCGCCAGCAACTGCGCTGACGCGCTCTCCGCCGGAAAGAACAACGGCCCGAACACCAGCGCCGCCGCGGTCGCGTAGATATAGAAATCGTAGAACTCGACCGACGTGCCGACCAGGCTGGCGATCAGGATGCGGCGGTGCGTGCGCATGGACATGGCCGCTTGGTCGGGCAGCGCGGGGGCGGCGTCAAGGGTGGGGATGTGCAGTCGATCACTTGGCATCGCGCAATGGGTCATGCGATGTGTCGATCATGAATCGTGTCAGCGAAGACTCAAAGAACGAGCGCTTGTACCTGACGGCGCTGGGCAAGCGTTATGACCGTCATATCGGTTTGTGGCTGCCTATTATTTGGCACCTAGCGTTGCGTGGACACAGCGCCGCGATGATTGAGTTAGCAGCCTGGTTTTCAAGTGGCGGTGACCGTCGTGCGATGGGAAGAATCGCCGACCGGTTTAGCGCGGCGGGACTGTATCGCCGTGCCCTTCGCCAAGGTGACGAACGTGCAGCTCAGCATCTCGCAATGGCGGCATTTAATCAAAATGATCTAGCCGGTTATAGACACTGGCTTCGCATGGCTTTTAAGGCGGGCAGCGCGATTTCAGGTGTCGAAGCAAGCTGTTTCGAACAGCGGCTTCCTCATGCCAACGCCCGAAAAGTAGGGCGCCTGAGACCTTTGCAGAAGCGGGACGAACTCGGTTAAAGATACGCCGTCAGCTTCAACACCACATCGCGCCCCTTGCCGCCGCTTACCACCCGCAGCGCCATCTCACTCCCCGCAGGCTGGGCCGCGCGGCGCAGCAGTTCATCCCAGATCACACCCGTCACTCGGTCGCCCACCTTCAGCCCCGCCGCCGCGGCCGGGCTGCCGGTGCCGACGTCGCCGATCATGATGTCGTCGCCTTCGCGGTCGAACCACAGGCCGGACATGCCATAGCGCTCGGGCGGCGCGGGGCGGCCGTTCGGGGCGATCAACAGCGCCCGCGCCTTGACGTCGGTCGTCAGGTGCAGCCGCTCCAACACGCCCAGCCCGATGAAGCCATCGCCGTCATGGCCCGGCGTCCCCGGTGCCGACACCGCCACCAAAGGTCGGTCCAAGGTCACCGATCCCATCTTCACCGCATCGGCACGCACGAAGCGGCGGCGCACCATGCCGCGCCCGATCCCGCGCATCGCGCCGGGCGCATAGGGCCGGTCATCGCGCCACAGCCCGCTTTTCTCCGCCGCGCGCCCCTCGACCACCACCGGTGCCGGTGCGCCGGTGTCGACCAGGAAACTGCCCTCATACCCGCCGACCACGGCATCAGCGACGATCCGGTGGCCCAGCCGGGGATCGCCGATGAAGCGCGACGTGACTCGCTCCAGACCGGTGAAGTCGGGACGGCCATCCGGATATGCGCGCCATTCGCCCTTCACGAAATCCAGGTCGCTGTCGTAGCTGGTGAACAGCCCCGCCGACAGCGCACCCGCCGCGTCCTGCCCCAGTCGTGCGTCGGTGCCGGCGAACAGCATGTTGGGCACGCGCAGGCCGCTCGCGAAGGTCAGCTCGCTGCCGCCGTAATAGGGAAAGCGGCTGACCCCGCCGACACCAAGCAGATCGGACTTGCCGATCTCCTTCATCGCCAACCGCTTCGCCAGCGTATCGACGATCAGACTGACATTGGCCCCCGTATCGATCACGAAATAGCGCGGCTTGGGTTCCGCGCCGATCCGCGCGGCGATCCACACGCGATTGTCCTCGACCGCGATCGAGTTGACCAGCCGCCGCCGGCCCTGCGCGAGCGCAGACCGCGACAGCAGCGGCAGCGACGCGGCGGCGGCGATCAGTGTACGACGGTCGAACATCCCTACATCCCCGGATAGCGATCGAACTTGGGCAGATCGGAAACGACCGACATCCATTTCGGTGCCTCGGCCATCTGGATGCAGGCACCGGGCGTCAGCGCATCGGGGTCGTCGAAGGTCGCGGCCTGGATATCCACCATCCCGGGAAACACGCTCTGCGAATAGAAGAACAGACCCGTCCCGCACGTCCCGCAGAACTGGCGGTGATTATCACCCGATGAATTGTAATCGACCGGCGTACCCGTGATCGTCACCGCCTCTTGCGGAAACAGCGCCCATCCCACCATCGGCGCACCGGCCGAGCGGCGGCAATCGGCGCAGTGGCACAGCGCATTATGCTGCGGTTCGCCGGTCGCCTCGTAACGGATCGCGCCGCACATGCATCCTCCGGTGATCACCATGACCTGCTCCTTCCCGGTTGCCCAAAACGCTCTCGTTCCCTACCTGTTCGCGGATGACCACGCCAGCCCCAGACGCCCAGGACCCGCCCTATCTTCGCGGTCTGAACCCGCCCCAGCGTCAGGCCGTGCTGACCACCGATGGCCCCGTCCTCGTGCTGGCCGGCGCGGGAACGGGCAAGACCGCGGCGCTGACCGCGCGGCTCGCGCACCTGCTCTACACGCGCAAGGCGTACCCGAGCGAGATCCTGTCGGTCACCTTTACCAACAAGGCCGCGCGCGAGATGCGCGAGCGTGTCCACCGCATCGTCGGCGATGCGGTGGAGGGGATGCCCTGGCTCGGCACCTTCCACAGCATCGGCGCCAAGATGCTGCGCCGCCATGCCGAGATCGTGGGCCTCAAATCAAACTTTACGATCCTCGACACCGACGACCAGTTGCGCGTCATGAAGGCGCTCATCAGCGACGCCGGCATCGACGAGAAGCGCTTCCCCGCGCGGCAACTTGGCGGGATCATCGACGGGTGGAAGAACAAGGGGCTCACCCCGAAGGACATCGATGCCGGCGAAAGCGAGGCCTATGCGAACGGCAAGGGCCAGCAGATGTACCAGGCCTATCAGGACCGGCTGAAATCGCTCAACGCCTGCGACTTCGGCGACCTGCTGCTCCACATGCTGGTCATTTTGAAGACCGACCGCGAGGTGCTCAAACAGTATCAACAGCGCTTCCGCTACATCATGGTCGACGAATATCAGGACACCAACAGCGTCCAGTATCTCTGGCTGCGCCTGCTCGCGCAGGAGCGGCGCAACATCTGCTGCGTCGGCGACGACGATCAGTCGATCTACTCATGGCGCGGCGCTCAGGTCGAGAATATCCTGAAGTTCGAACGCGACTTCCCCGGCGCGGAGGTCATCCGCCTCGAACAGAATTACCGTTCGACCCCGCACATCCTGGCCGCCGCGTCCGGCGTTATCGCCAACAACGGCGGGCGGCTGGGCAAGACATTGTGGACCGACGAGCAGGCGGGCGAGAAGGTCAAGGTGATCGGCGTCTGGGACGGCCCGGAGGAAGCCCGCCGCGTCGCGCAGGAGATCGAGGAGTGCCAGCGCGCCGGCAAGAGCCTCGACGAAATCGCCATCCTGGTCCGCGCGCAGCACCAGACCCGCGAGTTCGAGGATCGCTTCATCGCGACCGGCCTCAACTATCGCATCGTCGGGGGCTTCCGCTTCTACGAACGCGCCGAGATCCGCGATGCCCTTGCCTATCTGCGCGTCGTCGCCCAGCCCGCCGATGACCTTGCGTTCGAGCGCATCGTCAACGTGCCCAAGCGTGGCCTGGGCGACAAGGCGGTGGCGAAGATCCACCAGCTGTCGCGCGCGCTGGGCGTACCGCTGTACGAGGCGGCGGCGCGCATACTCGACACCGACGAACTGACCGGCGCGGCGCGCAAGTCGCTCGGCACCCTGGTCGCCGATTTCGCCAGCTGGCGGACGAAGGCGGAGGACCTGCCCCACGCCGAACTCGCGCGGCAGATGCTCGACGAGAGCGGCTATACCGCGATGCTGACCGCCGATCGCTCGGCCGAAGCGGCGGGGCGGCTGGAGAACCTGACCGAACTCGCCCGCGCGATGGAGGAGTATGATTCGCTGGGCGCGTTCCTCGAACACGTCAGCCTGGTGATGGACACCGAAGGGCGCGACACCGGCGCCAAGGTCACGATCATGACGATCCACGCCGCCAAGGGGCTGGAATTCGACACCGTGTTCCTGGTCGGCTGGGAGGAAGGGCTGTTCCCCTCGCAGCGCTCGTTGGACGAAAGCGGCCTCGGCGGTCTGGAGGAGGAACGCCGCCTCGCCTATGTCGCGATCACCCGCGCCCGCCGCCGCGCCGTCATCATCCACGCCGCCAACCGCCGCATCTACGGTCAGTGGAACTCGTCCATCCCGTCGCGCTTCGTCGGCGAACTGCCCAAGGAGCATATCACCGAGGAAACGACGATGTCCGGCGGCGCCAGCCTGTGGCAAGCCAACTGGAGCGAGCGCGCCGACCCGTTTGCCGACGTCGCGCGTGGGACCGGGCGCGGCCCGGGCTGGCAGCGCGCGGCAGGCGTGGACCTGAAGAACCCCGGCGGCTTCACCAGCCGCACCTATTCGTCCGAACCGTCACGCGTAAGGGAAGCGACCCGCACAGCCGTGAGCCTGGGCAACAAGGGCCGCGACGACCTGTCACTCGGCCAGCGCGTGTTCCACCAGAAGTTTGGCTATGGCACGATCGCCGAGATCGAGGGCAACAAGCTGGAGATCGATTTCGAGGTCGCCGGGCGGAAGCGGGTCATGGATAGTTTTGTGACGGTAGGCGATTTATCCTAAATCACCAAATCCGGCCTGCTTCACTAATTCGCCGATGATCTGCTTTTTTCTCAGCGCGTCAATTTCTGGGTCGCTGACCTGAAGTTATTCGACACCTGAAAAGTTATCTCCTCTCTTTCTATTGAGTGGAGGCTCAAGACTTTCAATCAATAAAGCCTCCAAAGTTTCAATAACGACGCCGTGGGTCCAGGCGGACGATGGATCTAGAAGTGTTCCCTCAGGGCCAACGCTTCTTAATCCGAACCATGAAAAGCGATCCCAACGACCGCCCATTCTGTCCACAGTATGCGCCTTTAAGCGAGAGTGCATAGTATCTGCAGCTCGGCCGACATAGATCACACGTTCACGATCGTGTAGCAGGTAGACACCTACTTGTTCTGCGAAATTTACGTCAGCAGCACCAATTTGCTGGCGGCCCAGCAGCTTCGGACGGCCGCTCCATAGCACCTCACTACGGCGCCAAAACATCCCGAAGGCCTTGAGGGCGCCGGTATCACTCTCTTCCCCGGGTGATTGTATCACACCGGCGTCTTCACTCGCTTCCACAGAGGGTTTATTCTTTAGGGTGTATTCACCTTTCCCTACCCTCAAAAATGGCGTCTCTGGATCGCTTAACGCCCTACTTAGTACAGAGGCTACAGTAGCTGCAGGATTCGCTCCGATCGTGCGTTTTAATCTCTGAGTCGCGACGTCCGCAGCGATATCTGCGTAATGCATCGCCCCGTCGGACCGTCTCAGAACCTGAACAATGGCCTCTTCCCACGTAAGATCTTGCTGTTTCGCTCGTGCCATTGCGTCCCGCCTCGTGGTATCAACGCCCTGATAACACCGACGGATGAAACCGCCAGCATGGCTTTGCAGTGCGCTTCAACCTCGGCGGAAGTTTTGGTCGAGTAGCCACTACTCTACCTCGATCGAACCTTCCGCTGACGCACGTGTGCCAGATCGTACGCAGTCTCATGTAAACGACCTTATCGGTCCGAAAGCCGGATACCCTCTCGAACCGGATCGCCATTTCGACCTGCGCTCCCGTTCATCCGCCGAGCAACGCGCTCAACGCTTGATATTGCGGATAGGTAGTCGATACGCGGCATTATTCGACCACCGACCGGCGGTTACCGCGTTGACTTTGCGCGTCGTTCCGCAACCGCCCCGCAAGTTGAGGAGATCAGAGCATTTTTATCGTGTCTCCATAACTTCGCTCCGGACGCCAGTCTTTGCCGCCCGCCCGTTCAGGAACCATATCGTTGCCTGACCGTATCGACGTCATGGCTCCGCGATCTGGGCCGTTCAGTACAGGATGCGCATCATGACCCGTCTCACCACCCTTGCCGTGCTGGCCGCCAGCGCCTGCGCCGCGCTGGCCGCGCCGGCTTCTGCCCAGAGCAGCGCCGCACAGGCGCGGTTCGATACCGCGCAACAGCGGTTCGACCGCGAGTATCAGATCTATCGTCAGGAAGTGGAACGCTTCCGCGCCGCCAACCCGCGCGGTGGCCCCGCGCTTGGCTATGACAACAACTATCGCGATGCGCCCGATTACCGCGCGCAGGGCTACAATAGCTATGAGGACTGGCGCGACGAGGGCGGGTACGACCCGCAGCAATATTATCGCGGTGGCAGCCAGTATCGCGAGCGTGTGCTTGGTGCCGACGAACGCGTCTATTCGGGCAACGACGGCCGCTATTACTGCAAGCGCAGTGACGGAACGACCGGTCTGATCGTCGGCGGCGCCGCGGGTGGGCTGCTCGGCAACGTCATCGATGGCGGACGTTCGCGCACCGTCGGAACGTTGCTTGGCGCTGCAGCGGGCGCGCTCGGCGGACGGGCGGTCGAGCGGAGCAACGATCAGGTGCGCTGCCGGTAACGCTGCTGTGCCCCCGCGCAGGCGGGGGTCCAGGGCCGCATAGGCTTGTCCTCGGCACCCTGGGCTCCCGCCTTCGCGGGAGCACGGGGTCCATCTCCTCGCGCGCATACGCGTGCGCGGGGGTTGCTGGTGCCTCTACCCCCCGCTAGAGCTTTCGGCGACATCTTCCACCGAAAGCTTTTGAACCTTGACCGACGACGCGACGACGATCGCCGACCCTTCCGATATCTCGCCCATCTCGATCGTGGACGAGATGAAGTCGAGCTACCTCGACTATGCCATGTCGGTCATCGTCGCCCGCGCCCTGCCCGACGTGCGCGACGGGTTGAAGCCGGTTCATCGCCGCATCCTCTATTCGGCCTACGAAAGTGGCTATGTCGCGGGCAAGCCGTATCGCAAGTCGGCGCGCATCGTCGGCGACGTGATGGGCAAATACCATCCGCACGGCGACAGCAGCATCTATGACGCGCTGGCGCGGATGGCGCAGGACTGGTCGATGCGCGTGCCGCTGATCGACGGTCAGGGCAATTTCGGATCGATGGATCCCGATCCGCCCGCCGCGATGCGCTACACGGAAAGCCGCCTGGCGCGGGTGGCGAATTCGCTGCTCGACGATCTGGACAAGGATACCGTCGATTTCGTCCCCAACTACGACGGGCAGGAAAGCGAGCCCTCGGTCCTGCCGGCGCGCTATCCCAATTTGCTGGTCAACGGCGCGGGCGGCATCGCGGTCGGCATGGCGACCAACATCCCGCCGCATAACCTGGGCGAAGTCGTGAACGCCTGCCTGGCCTATATGGAAAACGGCGCAATCACCGCCGAAGAGTTGATGGAGATCGTGCCGGGGCCGGACTTCCCCAGCGGCGCGGTGATCCTGGGCCGGAGCGGGTGCCGGAGTGCCTACACCACCGGCCGCGGCTCGATCATCGTGCGCAGCCGCTACATCACCGAACAGCGCGGCGAGCGGCGCAGCATCGTCCTGACCGAAATCCCGTTCCAGCAGGGCAAGAACGCGCTGGTCGAGAAGATCGCCGAAGCGGCGAAGGACAAGCGCATCGAGGGTGTCAGCGACATCCGCGACGAATCAAGCCGCGCGGGCGTGCGCGTCGTCATCGACCTGAAGCGCGACGCGACGCCCGAAGTCGTCCTCAACCAGTTGTGGCGGCACACGCCGGCGCAGGGGTCCTTCCCCGCCAACATGCTGGCGATCCGCGGCGGCCGCCCCGAACTGCTCAATCTGCGCGACATCATCGAAGCGTTCGTCCGCTTTCGTCAAGAGGTCATCACCCGCCGCAGCAAGTTCGAGCTGAACAAGGCCCGCGACCGCGCGCACATCTTGCTGGGCCTCGTCATCGCGGTGACCAACCTGGACGAGATGGTGAAGATCATCCGCGGATCGGCCAGCCCCGCCGATGCCCGCGCCGCGTTGCTCGCCCGCGAATGGCCGATCGCCGAGATCGCGTCCTACATCCGCCTGGTCGAGGCGGTCGATGTCGAGGTCACTGGCGACACCTACAAGCTGTCGGAAATCCAGGTCCGCGCGATCCTCGACCTGCGCCTCCACCGCCTGACCGCGCTGGGCCGTGACGAGATCGGCGAGGAGCTGGCCAAGCTGGCATCGTCGATCGCCGAACTGCTCGAAATCCTCGCGAACCGCGTACGCCTGTACGAGGTGATGCGCGAGGAACTGGTGGCAGTGCGCGACGCCTATGCGACGCCACGCCGTACCGAGATCGCCGGCGCCGCCGACGGGATCGAGGACGAGGACCTGATCGAGCGCGAGGACATGGTCGTCACCGTGACGATGGAAGGCTATATCAAGCGCACCCCGCTCGAGACCTTCCGCGCGCAAGCCAAGGGCGGCAAGGGTCGCGCGGGCATGGCGACCAAGGATGCCGACGCGGTCACCAACCTGTTCGTCACGTCCACCCACACGCCGGTCCTGTTCTTCTCGAACCACGGCAAGGTGTACCGGATGAAGGTCTGGCGCCTGCCCGAGGGTGGGCCGGCGACGCGCGGGCGGCCGATGATCAACCTGCTGCCGCTGGCCGCCGGCGAGGTCATCTCGACCGTGCTGCCGCTGCCCGAGGACGAGGACAGCTGGGGCGACCTGCACGTCATGTTCGCGACCGCCAAGGGGTCGGTGCGCCGCAACTCGATGGACGCCTTCGCCAACATCCGCACCTCGGGCAAGATCGCCATGAAGTTCGAGGAAGGCAGCGACGACCGCCTGATCGGCGTGTCGCTGCTGACCGAAACCGACGACGTGCTGCTGGCGACGAAGAACGGCCGCGCGATCCGCTTCGCCAGCACTGACGTGCGCGAGTTCCAGAGCCGCGATTCGACCGGCGTGCGCGGGGCGCGGCTGGCCGAGGGGGACGAGGTGATCTCGCTGTCCGTCCTGCGCGGAACCCCGTTCAGCCATGAGGACCGCGAGGCGTATCTGAAGGCCGCGCCGTGGAAAGAGGGCGAGCGTGAAAAGACGCTCGACGACGCCACGATCGCCGCCATGGCGGAAGCTGAGGAATTTATCCTCACCGTGACCGCGAATGGCTATGGCAAGCGCACCTCGGCGTACGAATACCGCCGCACCAACCGCGGTGGTCAGGGCATCACCAACATCGTCAGCTCGGACCGCAATGGCCCCGTCGTGGCCAGCTTCCCGGCGCACAACGGCGAACAGCTGATGCTGGTCACCGATCAGGCCAAGCTGATCCGCACCACCGTGGGATCGGTACGCGTGACGGGTCGCAACACGCAGGGTGTCATCCTGTTCCGCGTGGCGAAGGACGAGCATGTCGTCAGCGCCGCCCGGATCGAGGAGAGCGAGGACGAGGCCGAGGTTGATCTGGGCGATGGCCCCGTCGCGGGCGAGGCGACTCCGGACGCCGACACCGGCGACGACGCCGCCGCCGGCCCCGAGGACGGCCAGTGAGCCACCCCACGACAGCTTATAAGGTGCTGACGCAAGGGCAGATGGACTCGCTGGAAGCCGACGGGTCGTTCGCCGGCGCGCCGGTCGATCTGGCCGACGGCTATATCCACATGTCGACCGCGCACCAACTGACCGAGACGGTCGACAAGCATTTCGCCGGGCAGTCCGACCTGCACGTCGTCGCGGTCGATCTCGACGCGCTGGGCGAAGCGGTGAAGTGGGAGGAATCGCGCGGCGGCCAGTTGTTTCCTCACATCTATGCCGCATTGCCGCTGTCGGCGGTCGTGGCGTACAGCCCGCTGGAGCGGGATGATGCGGGCCACGTGACGCTGCCGGTGGCGGGCTGAACCCAACCGTTCGCCCTGAGCTTGTCGAAGGGCCGTTCTTCGATCCGCGGGCGCACCGCCGGAGGCACGAAGGACGGCGCTTCGACAAGCTCGGCACGAACGGAGTTGGGCTTGTGGCCGTCGAGGACGAGAACATATGATCCCCCGCACCCTCATCGACACCGCCCCCGTCCCCGGCGGCGAGCCGCTGCGCCTGTTCCGCCGCGGCGACGATTACATGATCGTGCTCGACCGCAACGAACTGATGAACAGCCGGATGAGCGGATCCGAAGAAGCCCTGGCGACGATGACGCTCGACCGGCTGGGCACGACACCCGCCCCGCATCTGCTGATCGGCGGCTATGGTATGGGCTTCACCCTGCGCGCCGCGCTCGCCCGGGTCGACACGGATGCGCGGATCACCGTCGCCGAACTCGTCCCCCAGATCATCGACTGGGCGCGCGGACCGATGGCGGACCTCGCCGCCGGCTGCCTCGACGACCCGCGCGTGACGATCGCCCTGCGTGACGTCGCCGACGTCATCGGCACCGCGCGTGGTACCTATGACGCAATCCTGCTCGACGTAGACAACGGTCCCGACGGACTGGTTCGCGATGCCAACGACCGGCTCTATTCGATGCGCGGGCTCGACGCGGCACGACTGGCGCTGAAGCCCGGCGGAATCCTGGCGGTCTGGTCGGCCGGCGACGACGCGTCCTTCACCCGTCGGCTGAAGGACAGCGGCTACGCGGTCGAGGAGGTCGCCGTCCGCGCCCGCCAGAACGGCAAGGGGCCACGCCACGTGATCTGGTTCGCGACGCGGCGGTGACCCGCCGACTCCGTTCGTACTGAGCTTGTCGAAGCACGTGCTCGGAACACGCCCTTCGACTGGCTCAGGGCGAACGGAGGATTGTGTATCTAAGCCACCAGATCGACCACCTCCACGCCCTTGCCTTCCGCCGCCAGCAGCAGCGTCCGGTGGCACACGCACGGATCGCGCTCGAAGCACAGCAGCGCACTCGGCATTTCGGCCGCCAGCGCGCGCATCTGCGCCGCCGCGACCTGCGCCTCGGGCAAGTCCAGCTGACCCGCATAGACGGCCTCCAGCGTCGCGCGGTCGCCCTTCTTGGCGGCATCACGCCCCGACTTGGGCGTCCCCAGCGCGCGCAGATGGACGTAATCGATGCCGTGCTCCGCCAGCGAGGCGGCCAGCGATGACTTGGAGAAGCCCGGCCGCCGCGACAGCGGCAACTGCCGCACGTCGATCACGCGCCGCACCCCCGCGCGCTCCAGCGCCCCAATCACTTCGGCCTGCGTCGCGCCTTCATAGCCGATGGTGTAGATCGTCATCCCCCAGTCCTCCCGGACGCCTCCGACTGCGCCGTGACGACGCCCCATGCGATCAACGCCTGGGCAGCGAAATAGGTCGGCCATATCGTCCAGTCGGGGATCGCGCTGTCGGCCAGCCAGTCCAGTCGCGCAAAGATCAACAAGTCCGAAACCACGAACAACAGCGCGCCATATGCCACGGTGCGGGGAAACCGTCTCTGCCACGCGGCACCCGCCATCGCGCCCAGTCCGATGGCATAGAGCGTCACGCCCATGTCGCGGGTCATCGCGAAATCGCGGGTCATCGCGAAAGCCAGGCCGATCGTGACGCCGGCAATCGCGAAGCTGCCCGCCGGCAGGCTCGCGCGCCGGCGACCATGATACAGCGCAATCGCGATCACATGTCCGACGAGGAAAGCGGCCGCGCCGGGCACCAGGCCGTGTGTCTCGATCAGGATATCGCCTGCCGCCCCGCAGGCCAACACCGCGGCGATCATCCAGCCCTCGGTCCCCTCGGCGTGGCGCGCCGCCCACAGTGCCAGCAGGCCGACCCCCGCCCCCTTCCACGCGACCATGTCGGCGTGACCGAACCCGGCGCGGATCGCGACGAAGTAGCTCGCACCGACGAACAGCCCGAACCAGAACAGCATTTGCGATCGTGTCGTTCCGATCATTGACTCATGCCCGTCAATCCGGTAGTTTCTGGAATAACAGAAACGGACGACGCATGACCCCGACCGATCATCCCGATGCCAAGGCGTTCATCCTCCACTGGGGCGAAATGGGAACGCAATGGGGCGTCAACCGCTCGGTCAGTCAGGTCCATGCTTTCCTCTACCTTTCCGACGCGCCGCAGACCGCCGACGCGATCGTCGATGCGCTGACGCTGGCGCGGTCCAACGTATCCACGGCGCTGAAAGAACTGCAAGGCTATCGCATCGTCCGCCGCGTCCATGTCGAGGGCGACCGCCGCGACCACTTCGTTGCCGAAACCGATCTGTGGGACATGCTGCTGCGCATCGTCGAGGAGCGCAAGCGGCGCGAGATCGATCCCACCATCACGCTGCTGGGTGAACTGGCCGAACGGTTGAAGCAGGACGACACCGCCCCGCCCCACGTCCGCGAACGGATCGCGCGGATGCACGATTTTCTGGGCACATTAGGCGGTTGGTACGACCAGGTCCGGGTGCTGCCGAAATCGACGCTGGTCACGCTGATGAAGCTGGGCGGCAAGGTCGCCAAGCTCATCCCCGGAAAAGCGAAGAAATCCGACTGACGACAGGAGGGCGGAATGACCACGACATTTTCACGCACACAGGTTTCTGATTTTCCCGAAACATCGGAAATGCCAGTCGCAACCAGTATGTTGCAAACATCGGTGCCGTGGCGTGATCTGACCCCAATGCGAGCGATCGACGGCGTCGTCGAGTGCCTCCACCCCCTACCGTGGCTTGCGGTGTCCTGGATCTGCGCGGGGGCCGGACTCTGGCTGCCCGCCGTCGCCGCGTCGTTCATGTTCTTCCTGACCGCGCTGCGGCTCAATCACGAGGCGATCCATCGCAACCTGGGGTTCGCCGGGCGCGGACACCGGATCGTCATCCATGGCCTGAGCGCGCTGATGCTGGGGTCGAACACTGCGGTCGCCGCCAATCACCTCCACCACCACCGTCATCTTGGGCAGCCCGACGACCTGGAAGGCAAGGCCGGTACGATGTCCGGCTGGCGGGTGCTGCTCTACGGTCCGTTGTTTCCGATCGAGATGCATCGCGCGGCGTGGACCCGCGGGTCCGCGGCGCTGCGGCGACGGATGGCCATCGACTTCGCGCTCAACGCCGCCCTCGTGACGGCCGCGCTGGCGAGCGGGTCGATCGTCCTGGCCTTCCACATTGCGATGATGATCCTGGCGCAATGCCTGACCGCCTTCTTCGCGGTCTGGATCACTCATCATGATTGTCCGCAGGACGGACCCGTCGCGCGCACCCAGCGCAGCCGGATCATCAACTTGCTGACCTACAACATGTTCTTTCATCTGGAGCACCACCTGTTTCCGGGCGTGCCGGTCAAGCGGCTCGGCCGGCTCGCCGAACGGATCGACTGCGCTCTGCCGACACTGGCCGCCACCGCACGGCGCGTGGTGCCCTGCCCCTTCCTCTGACCTGTCGGAAAGGATTTGCCATGACGGATACGGTACGCACCCAGGCCTCCGAGATGACACGGACGACCGACCGCACACTCGCCGCGACGTTCGGCTGGACGACCGCGGAGGAACGGCTCTACCGCGACTGCCCGACCGCCTTCTGGCTCGCGCCGGATGGCGATGGCGTCCTGCCGCCGGTCGATGGTCCATCGCTGCCGCCACCCGTCGCGTCGGTCGAGGCTCCGGCCAGCGTCGCAGGTCATGGCGTCGGGATGGGACAGGCGATGCTCGCCGCCGGACCGATCTTCACCGCCGCGGCGATCATCACGGTTCCGATGGGCGAAGACCTTGGGCAACGCATGGGCCTGCTGTTCGGCAGTCTGGTCGCCATGCCGCTGACCATGCTGGTCGGTATCGTGCTTGGCTGCCTGCCGATCTTGCTGGGCACCGGCATCCTGGCGTGGCGCGGCCTGCACGATCCGCTGGCGCGCGAGCGCTGGCTTTGGGCCGCGACCGGCGGAGGCATGGGCCTGGCCATCGCCGGGCTGTTCGATGCGCAGGTCGTGACGGTTCCGCTGGTCCTGGCATCGGCTGCGTGCGCGACGATCGCCCACCGCCCGATCGAGTGGATCGATCCCGAGCCCGCCTGAGTCCCGCCATTGCCCCCGCGCCGCGCAGGCGGCATGGGTTCGCGCATGACCGAAACCCAAGTCCATATCATCGGCGGCGGCCTCGCCGGATCGGAAGCCGCCTGGCAGCTGGCCGAGGCGGGCGTGCGCGTCCGCCTGTCGGAAATGCGCGGATCGGGGGCGACCACGCCGGCGCATCATACCGATGGCTTGGCCGAACTCGTCTGCTCGAATAGTTTCCGCAGCGACGACGCGGAGAGCAACGCGGTCGGCCTGTTGCATCAGGAGATGCGCACACTCGGTTCGCTGATTCTGGCGCAGGGTGACGCGCACAAGGTTCCCGCCGGATCGGCGCTGGCGATGGACCGCGACGGCTTCTCCGCCGGTGTCACCGCGGCGCTGGCGGCGCATCCCAAAATCACGATCGTGCGCGAGCGGATCGCGATGCTGCCCGACGAAGGCCCGACGATCGTCGCGACCGGACCGCTCACCGACCCGCTGCTGGCCGACAGCATCGCCGCGGCCACCGGCAGCGACGCGCTGGCATTCTTCGACGCCATCGCCCCGATCGTCCACCGCGACTCGATCGACATGGAGACGGCCTGGTTCCAGTCGCGCTGGAACAAGGGAGAGGGCAGCGATTACATCAACTGCCCGATGACGAAGGAGGAGTATGACGCCTTCCACGCCGGGCTGATCGCGGGCGAGAAGACCGAGTACAAGCAGTGGGAGAACGTCCCCTATTTCGAGGGCTGCATGCCGATCGAGGTGATGGCCGAACGCGGTCAGGAGACGCTGCGCTATGGTCCGATGAAGGGCGTGGGACTCGATCATCCGGTCACCGGGCGCTGGCCCTATGCCGTGGTCCAGCTGCGCCAGGACAATGCGCAGGGCACGTTGTGGAACATCGTCGGCTTCCAGACCAAGCTGAAGCACAGCGAACAGGTCCGCCTGTTCCGCACCATTCCGGGCCTGCAGAACGCCGAATTCGCGCGGCTGGGCGGCCTGCACCGCAACACCTTCATCCGTTCGCCCGAACTCCTCGACCCCGAACTGCGGCTGAAGAGCCGACCGCACATCCGTTTCGCGGGCCAGATCACCGGCTGCGAAGGCTATGTCGAGAGCGCTGCGGTAGGCCTGCTCGCCGGGCGCTTCGCGGCGGCGGAGGTCCTCGGGCAAACGATGACCCCGCCCCCGGTCGAAACGGCTTTGGGCGCATTGCTCCACCACATCACCGGCGCGGCGGTGGCCGAAACCTATCAGCCGATGAACGTCAATTTCGGGCTGTTCCCGCCGATCGCCGGCCGCACCAAGAAGGCGGATCGCAAGCGGATGTACACCGACCGCGCCCGCGCGGCGCTGGGTGCCTGGCTCGATCCGTCCGGCGTCACTCGGACTCGTTCGGCGCCTGCCGCGGCGGACAGCGCAGCCGCGCCTGCGGCGAACGCTTGACGGCGGTCGTCGCGAATTCGGCCGCGGTCAGGCTGCCCGAACGATCCTTGTCCGCGCCGGCGAACTTGGCCGTGGTCTTGACCGCCCATTCGTCGAACGTCAGCCGGCCATCGCCGTTGACGTCGAGCTTCGCATAGGCCTTGCGCCGCGACTGCAGATATTCCTCGCGCGCGACCTGTCCGTCGCGATCCTTGTCCACGCGGTTGAAGCGCTTCTGCTCGCGCGTCAGCTGCGACGCCTGCGGCAGCGGCGCATCGTCCGCTTCGGGATCGACAGCCATCGCGGCCTGGCGGGGCGCAGGCGTCGGCATCGACTCGGTTGTCGCACTTGAGCGGAACAGGAACACACCCGCCCCCACCAGCAGCAAAGCCGACACCACGCCTGCCAGATATCTGAGCATCACCGTCTCCAAAGCCCGCGCTTCGGCCGGAAGCTAGAGCGACCGCTATCGCCCGGTCAACCGATGCCATAGCGCCCGTGCCACACGGCCCGCGCCGGCGTCGTCGGGCATGCGCGCCAGATGCGTCATCGCGCCCAGCGCGCGGGCGGGGCGGCTCCAGCGTGTCCTCGTCGCGTCGATCAGCGCTGGCACCGCCAGCCTCATCGCTTTTTCACCGGTGGCGCGGTCATCGACGTGCCGGGCGAGATCGGTCAGCGCCCAGCCTTGCCCCGCCGCGTCCAGCGGATCGCCGGGTGCGGCACCCAGCAGCGCGCCCGCCGCCGCGAACAGTCGCCCGCCCCGCCCCGCGGCGTAGGCCGACAGCCGAGCGTCGGTCATGGGCTCGGGGTCGAGCAGCTCTTCCCATCCCTCGACCAGCGACGCGATCCGCGTACTAGCAACATGCGGCACTACGTGTCGCGCGAGCGCTTGCAGAACCGGCTCGGCGGGAGCCGGGCGCTGATCCAGCGCGACGATGGCGTCATGCCACCAGGTCAGCCGCAGTTGCCCGACCATCGGATCGCGCGTCGTGCGCAGGATGCTACCCAGCGCGTCATCCAGCGCCAGCAACGCGGCCAGCCCGTCCCGTCGATCCGCCGCGGCATAGGACATCAGCATGCGGCGTTCCGCGGCCTGCCCGTCCGGCGTCAAATGCCTGTTAACCATGATGCTTTAGCCGGTCTTATCGAGCGCACGTGCATGGCGTCGCGTTGATGGGGAAACTGGTGGGCAATTCGTGATGTTCTGGGGCAAGCGCAAGGATCCGCCGGGCCGGGCGCGCGGCTTCATGGCGTCGCTGGCGCGCGACGTGCGCGCGAACACATTGGTCATCATGGCGATGGCGCTGGTCCCGCTGGCCGGCATGGTCGGTGGCGGCATCGACATCAGCCGCATGTACATCCTCAAGACGCGACTGCAACACGCGTGCGATGCCGGCGCGCTGGCGGGGCGCAAGGCGATGGGCGGCGGCACCTGGGCCTATAACAACAACTATTCGCGCGCCCAGGCCGAGATGTTCTTCGACGGCAATTTCCAGACGGGCTCGTTCGATTCGTCGGCGCTTAGCCGCGTGTTCACCGAGAATGCCGGCAAGGTCACGGGCACGGTGTCCGCCGTCCTGCCGATGACGCTGATGCGGATCTTCGGCCGCACGACCGAGACGATCGAGGTCACCTGTTCGACCGAGATGCGGCTGCCGAACACCGATGTGATGTTCGTGCTGGATACGACCGGGTCGATGGCCGATCCGCAGCCGGGTGATACGGTGAGCAAAATCGATGCACTCAAGACATCGGTGAAGTGCTTTTACGAGATCGTCGCGCGGCTCGACACCGATGCGACCTGCACCACCGGCGCGCCGTCGGGCGGCACCGGCGATCAGGTGCAGCTGCGTTTCGGCTTCGTGCCCTATGCCGTCAACGTCAACGTCGGCAAACTGCTGCCGACCGAATGGTTCGTCGATTCGGCACAATATCAGACCCGCGAAGCGCAATTCTCGAACGGCACGACCAGCTCGACCCCAGCGGTGACGTCGTCATCGATGGTCAACCGTGATCCGCGCGCCTGGGCTACCTACTCCTTCACCTACACGTCCAGTTCGGGATGCACGACGCCGATCCCGCCGACGTCGGGATTCACCGCGATCGGAAGCGAGGGTGCGCCGGTCGAGCAGTCCTCGACCGGCGGCAATCCCAACACGGTGACCTGGGCGACCTATCAATACGGAAGCATTACCGAGTATCAGCGCGTCTACAGCTCGTCGACATTCCAGTGCCAGATGCAGAGACGAACGGTCTATGGCGATTTGCGCCGCGTGTATTCGCGCACCGACACGACAACCCAGGTCTTCAGCCAGTGGCGCTACGCGCAGCTGCCGGTCAATGTCGGGCTGCTGAAGAACGGTACCGCCTGGCGCAACGATTTCCAGTGGCCGGTCGGCGCATCGGGTACGAACAAGACGATCACCTGGGACGGATGTGTCGAGGAGCGCGATACCGTGCGCGCCACGAACTATGATCCGATCCCCAGCGGGGCGAGCGACCTGGACATCGACACGGTCCCGTCCAGCGATGCGACGCGGTGGAAGCCCGTGTTGCGCGACCTGCTCTACACACGCGGCGACCAGTACTACGGCTATAATTATCCGCAGTGGAGCTACAATCCGGTCGTCACGTCCACCGACTATGCCGTTGCGTCGCAGTATTTTTGTCCGACCGAAGCGCGCAAGCTGCAGAGCTGGCCGATGCCCAGTGCGTTCAGCAGCTATGTCGATTCGCTTCAGCCATCGGGCAACACCTATCACGACATCGGTCTGATCTGGGGTGCGCGCCTGCTGTCGCCGACCGGTCTGTTCAAGGCCGAGAATGCGCTGACCGCACAGGGCGGCGAGATCGAGCGCCACCTGATCTTCATGACCGACGGCGACGCCTGCGCCCAGCCGTACGACTACACCGCCTATGGCGTACCGTGGTTCGACCGTCGCCAGACCAGCACGTCATCCGCCCCCACCGGTGGCTGCACGTTCAACACCGCGACGCTGGTGGAGCAGGTCAACAAGCGGACCGAGGGACTGTGTTCCGCGATCAAGAACAAGAACATCACCCTGTGGGTCATCGCGTTCGGCAATCTGGCGACCGAGACGGAAACGCGACTGTCGAACTGCGCGACCTCCGGCCGCTATTTCAAGGCGACCAGCGCCGCGCAGTTGCAATCGACGTTCAAGTCGATCGCCGACCAGATATCGATGCTGAGGCTGACCAAATGACGCGGCACCCACTCACCGTCCTGCGCCGGCTGCGGCGCGACCAACGCGGCGCGACGATCATCGAATTCGCGATCGTCGCGCCGGTCATGTGCCTGTTGCTGCTGGGCGCGTTCGATTTCAGCCACTCGCTCTACACGCGCGGTGTGCTGCAGGGCATCGTCCAGAAGACCGCGCGCGACTCCACGCTGGAGGCGAGCAACTCCGCCGACACGCAGCAGGAACTCGACGATCGCGTCCGCAAGCAGGCCAGCGCGCTGTACAACACCGCCGACATCAAGATCACCCGCCGATTCTACCGCACGTTCAGCGAAGCCGCCGCGGCCAAGGCGGAGGCCTATACCGACACCAACGGCAACGGGAAGTGTGACGCCAACGAACCCTATGAGGATGCGAACCTCAATTCGACGTGGGACAAGGACGGTGGCAACGCCGGTCAGGGCGGCGCGAAGGACGCCACGCTCTATACCGTCACGATGACCTATCCGCGACTGATGCCGTTGATGGGTTTCCTGGGCGACGGCGCCACATCGACCGCGACTGCGCAGACCGTGCTGCGCAACCAGCCCTATGGCGATCAGGGCAGCTATGGCGCGCCGGTCGTCCGGAATTGCCCATGACCGCCCGCCTGACCGCACATGCGCGTCGGCTGATCCGCGACGTCCGCGGCCTCGCGCTGCTCGAATTCGCGTTCGTGCTGCCGATCTTCCTGGTGCTCAGCCTGACGGGGGCGGAGCTGACCAACTACATCATCGCGCGGATGCGGGTGAGCCAGCTGGCGCTGCAACTCGCCGACAACGCCGCGCGGATCGGCAGCGGCAGCCAGTTGCAGGCCAAGACGATCAGCGAAACCGACATCAACGATTTGCTGACCGGCGCGGAACTGCAGGCCGGCAAGATGGACCTGTACACACGCGGCCGGGTGATGATCTCCAGCCTGGAGCCGATGACCAGCCCCAATCTCACCGGTCTTTACAAGATCGGCTGGCAGCGCTGTCGCGGCAGCAAATCGTACAATTCGCCGTACGACGACGCGTTGCTGAATATCAGCGGCGGGATGGGGCCGGCAGGGCGCCAGGTGACCGCGCCGGACAATGGCGCGACGATGTTCGTCGAGGTGTCCTACGACTACAAGCCGCTTATCAAGACATCGCTGTCGCCGTCCGCGACGATCACCGAATTCGCCTCGATGATGGTGCGCGACCGCCGCGACACGACGCGGATCTACAATTCCGAAAACGCGACCAGATCGACCTGCTGACCGCGTCCGCCCCGGCCGGAACCGGGGCGGACGGGTACATCAGCGATAGGTGACCTGCTTCACCGCCGCGACGACCTTGTCCGCGGTAATCAGCGCAAGCTTCTCGAGATTGGCGGCATAGGGCAGCGGCACGTCCTCGTTCGTCACGCGCAAGACCGGGGCGTCGAGGTCGTCGAACCCCTGCTCCATAACCACCGCCGCGATCTCCGACGCGATTCCGCAGGTCGGCCAGCCTTCCTCGACCACCACGATACGGTTGGTCTTGGCCAGCGACTTCAGCACCGTCGCGGTGTCGAGTGGTCGCAAGGTGCGCAGATCGACGACTTCTGCATCGATGCCTTCCTCGGCCAGCTTGTCGGCCGCTTCCAGGCTGATGCCGACGCCGATCGAATAGCTGACCAGCGTGACGTCCTTGCCCTCGCGCATGATCCGCGCCTTGCCGATCGGGAGCACCCAGTCGTCGAGCTTGGGCACCTCGAACGTGCGGCCGTAGAGCAGCTCGTTTTCCAGGAACACGACCGGATCCTCGCTGCGGATCGCGGCCTTGAGCAGACCCTTGGCATCCTGCGCGTCATAGGGCGCAATCACGATCAGGCCGGGGACGCTGGCATACCAGGGACCGTAGTTCTGGCTGTGCTGGGCGCCGACACGGCTGGCCGCACCGTTCGGGCCGCGAAACACGATCGGACAGCGCATCTGGCCGCCCGACATGTAATTGGTCTTGGCCGCCGAATTGATGATGTGGTCGATCGCCTGCATCGCGAAGTTGAACGTCATGAACTCGACGATCGGGCGCAGGCCCGACATCGCCGCACCCGTGCCGATCCCGGCAAAGCCATATTCGGTGATCGGCGTGTCGATGACGCGCTGTTCGCCGAACTCGTCGAGCAGGCCCTGCGTGACCTTGTACGCGCCCTGATACTGCGCGACTTCCTCGCCCATCACGAACACGCGGTCGTCAGCGCGCATCTCCTCGGCCATCGCGTCGCGCAATGCCTCGCGCAGCGTGATCTTGACCATTTCTGTGCCGGCCGGGACTTCCGGATCGGCGACCTCGGCGTCATGCCGGGCGGCATCGAACATCTGGCGCGCGCCGGTTTCGACCTTCTCCTGCGCCGGATGCGCCGAATCCTCGACCGCCTCGGCCTTGGCTTCGTCAGCGTTAGCCGCCGGGGCCGGCGTATCGTCCTTGGTCGCAGACGCGGTGCCGGCCGACGCATCCTCGCCCTCGGCCAGCAATGTGGCGATGACGGTGCCGACCTTCACATTGTCGCTGCCCTCGGCGACCATGATCTTGCCGATCGTTCCCTCATCGACGGCCTCGAATTCCATCGTGGCCTTGTCGGTTTCGATCTCGGCCATGATGTCGCCGGACTTGACCGTGTCGCCCTCCTTGACGAGCCACTTGGCGAGCGTGCCCTCTTCCATCGTCGGCGACAGTGCCGGCATCTTGATGTCGATCGGCATCTCAGTAGCTCTCCACCAGCACGTCGGTATACAGTTCCTGCGGCTCCGGCTCGGGCGCGTTTTCGGCAAAGTCCGCGGCGGCGTTGACGACCTTGCGGATCTCCGCCTCGATCGTCTTCAGCTCGTCTTCCTTCACGCCGGCCGCATCGAGCAACTTCTTCACGTGATCGATCGGGTCGGACTTGTCGCGGACCGACTGGACCTCGTCGCGGCTGCGGTACTTGGCCGGATCCGACATCGAATGCCCGCGATAGCGATAGGTCTTCATCTCGAGGATGATCGGCCCCTTGCCCGCGCGGACCCATTCCAGCGCCGTCTCAGCCGCGCCGCGGCTGGCGAGCACGTCCATCCCGTCGACCTGGATGCCGGGAATGCGGAAAGATTCACCGCGGCGGTACAACTGGTCCTCGGCCGATGCGCGGTTCACGCTGGTGCCCATGGCGTACTGGTTGTTCTCGATCACGAAGATGATCGGCAGCTTCCACAGCTCGGCCATGTTGAACGCTTCGTAGACCTGGCCCTGGTTCGCCGCGCCATCGCCGAAATAGGCCAAAGTCACGCCGCCGTCGCCACTGTACTTGTGCTTGAAAGCCAGCCCCGCGCCCAGCGACACCTGCGCGCCGACGATGCCGTGTCCGCCGTAGAATTTATGCTCGGTCGAGAACATGTGCATCGACCCGCCCTTGCCCTTCGAGATGCCGGCCGCGCGGCCGGTCAACTCCGCCATGATGACGTTGGGATCGATGCCATAGGCGAGCATGTGCCCGTGATCGCGGTAACCCGTGATCACGGAGTCCTTGTCGTTGTCGAGCGCCGACTGCAGGCCCACCGCGACCGCTTCCTGGCCGATGTACAGGTGGCAGAATCCGCCGATTAGCCCCAGCCCGTACAGCTGCCCCGCCTTTTCCTCGAACCGGCGGATCAGCAGCATGTCCTTGTAGAATTGCAGCAGTTCGTCCTTCGTCGCCTCGTACGAGGTCGGTTCGGCGGGACGTTCGCGATTGGGAATGGGGGGCTCGGCGGCGGTTGTGCGTGCGGGGGCTTTGGCCACGATGCGAGAAACCTCGTTTCCTTGAAGGAGAAGGAAGCAGGGCTATAGGCGCGAAGATGCGCATCCTGCAACCGGGAGCGGATGCCGAAGTGCCGTTACGGCACCGTCAGTTCAGCGGGACGATGACCTCGTCCGGATGCACGACGTTCAGGTCCTTGCGGGTCAGTTCGTCGGCCAGGTCCGGGTCGGTGCGCTTGGGGTCGAGCAGAGCGACCCGGTTCTTCAGTTCGGCGCGCTGCTTGTCGAGCGCGGCATATTCCTGCTGCCGCAGATCGAGCTGCCGCGAATAGTCGCGATACGACAGAACGCCGTTGGGTCCGAGCACCGCATAATAGCCGAAGAACCCCATCAGGATCAGCGCAGCGGCGGGCACGCCGGCGCGACGCAGGATCGCGAAGGGACTGGTCTTGGTGCGGATGCGGGCAGCGGCCATGGTTAACTGTCGCTTATTTGATTCGGCGAATCAAGCCTTTGACGCAAGTATGCGGATCCCGATATCCGTTCGCCCTGAGCGACATCGACGGGCGCCGTGCCTCACGCGCTCCGCCTGCGGCTTCAGCCCTTCGACTGCGCTCACGGCGAACGGACGGGTCTGATATCGACTACCCCCGCTTCAGAATGTCCCGACCCGCATAGCGCGCCGCGTCGCCAAGCTCTTCCTCGATGCGGATCAACTGGTTGTATTTCGCCAACCGGTCCGATCGCGCGAGGCTGCCGGTCTTGATCTGTCCGCAGTTGGTGGCGACGGCCAGGTCGGCGATCGTCGCATCCTCGGTCTCGCCCGAACGGTGCGACATCACTGCGGTGTAACGCGACCGCTGCGCCAGGCTGACGGCGGCCAGCGTCTCGGTCAGCGTACCGATCTGGTTGACCTTGACCAGCAGCGAGTTGGCGAGGCCGCGCTCGATCCCGTCGGCCAGCCGCATCGGGTTCGTCACGAACAGGTCGTCGCCGACCAGCTGGGTCGTCCCGCCGATCAGGTCTGTCAGCGCCTTCCAGCCCTCGAAATCATCCTCCGCCATGCCGTCCTCGATCGAGAAGATCGGGTAGCGGCGCGTCAGGTCGGCCAGGAACTCGGCGTTTTCATGCGGGGTGAAGGTCTTGCCCTCCCCGACCATCTTGTACGCGCCGTCGCGGAAATATTCGGTCGCCGCGCAATCGAGCGCCAGCATCACATCGTCGCCCGGCGTATATCCTGCCTTCTCGATCGCCGACATGATGAAGTCGAGCGCATCGGTGGTCGACGACAGGTTCGGCGCAAAGCCGCCCTCGTCGCCCACGCCGGTCGCCAGGCCCTTTTCCGACAGGCCCTTCTTGAGCGTGTGGAAGATCTCGGAGCCGCAGCGCACCGCCTCGACGATGTTCTCGGCCCCGACCGGCACGATCATGAATTCCTGGAAATCGATCGGGTTGTCGGCATGCTCGCCGCCGTTGATGATGTTCATCATCGGCACCGGCAGCAGGTGCGCCGATACGCCGCCGACATAGCGATACAGCGGCAGGCCGCGCGCCTCCGACGCCGCCTTCGCCGCGGCGAGGCTCACGCCCAGGATCGCGTTCGCGCCCAGCCGGCCCTTGTTCTCGGTCCCGTCCAGCTCGATCATCGCGGTGTCGAGATCGGCCTGGTCCTCGGCTTCCAGCCCAAGCACGGTTTCGGCGATCTCGCCGTTCACCGCCTCGACCGCCTGATCCACACCCTTGCCCAGCCAGCGGCTCTTGTCGCCGTCGCGCAGTTCGACCGCTTCATGCGCGCCGGTCGATGCGCCCGAGGGCACCGCCGCGCGGCCGAAACTGCCGTCTTCCAGCAGCACATCGACCTCGACGGTCGGATTGCCGCGGCTGTCGAGGATCATGCGGCCGTGGATGTCGATGATTGCGGTCACGTAACGACCTTCCTACATGAGGGTTGGGTTCGCGGCGGGCCTCTAACCCCAAGTCGCCGGATCGGCAATGTCGATGGAACCTGCCTGCCACCACCTTGTTGTGGTGGCGTACTGACATGGAAAGGCGCGCAATCATGGCGAACGACACTGCAACCGGCTCGGGAACCGTCGATATCCTGTCGGATACGGGGACCGAAAATGCCGTTCCCGCGACCGCGATCGACAACACCGGCGACAGGGCCCGCGGCGCTGCCCAACTGGTGAAGGACGAGGCCGGAAAACTGGGTGGTCAGGCCACCGACAAGCTGCGCGCGTTCGCCGACGACGGCAAGTCGCGCGCCACCGGCGTTCTGGACGAGCTGGCCAAGACGATCGACGACGCAGCCGGCACGATCGACGAAAAGGTCGGTGCGCAGTTCGGTGGCTATGCCCGCACGGCGTCTAGCGCGGTATCCGACTTTTCGCGGAAGCTGGCCGACAAGGATGTCGATGACCTGTTCGCCGATGCGCGTGAGTTCGTGAAGAAGTCGCCCGGCGTCGCGATCGGCGCGGCCGCCGCGATCGGCTTCGTGCTCGCGCGTGTTCTCCGCTCAGGCGTCGATGCCAACCGCGACGCCTGAACGAGCGGAACGGGGGAGCGCACATGCCGGCGAATGATGACATGAGCGTGGGAGAAGCGATCGTTCAGGTCGTCGACGACGGGCGCGCATATCTGTCGGCGCAGGTCACTTTGTACAAGACGATGGCCAATGCGCGGTTCCGCGCGGCGAGGCTGGGCATCATCCTGGTCACGGGCGCGGCGGCATTGGCGACCTCTGCTTTGACCGGACTGGTGATCGGACTGATCTTTGCGCTGGTGCCGAGGTACGGGGCGCTTGGAGCGACCTTGATCGTCGTCGGCGCCGTCAGCCTGCTGGCGGGCGTGATCGGATGGCTGGCGATCCGCAGGCTTGCCCGCGCATTCGGAGAGATCGAATGAGCAATACCGCCGCGATCGTTGCTGCCCGCGCGTCCGCGGTCGCGGCGCGGGCTAGGCTGGATGCCTCGATCGCGGCGGCAAAACAGCGCGTGACACCACGCGCGCTGGCCAGCGATGCGATCGAAACCGCGCGCGACAAGGCGATCGAGGCAGCCCAGACGGGCTTGACCGTGGCCCGCGATCGTCCCGGCACGACAGCGGCCGTAGCGGGTGCGCTGGCGCTGGCACTGGCGCGCAAACCCCTGATGCGCTGGCTCCGATGGCGGGATGAAACCGGCGAAGATTCTGCGAGTTGAAGGTTAAACCGGGCTGAGCCCAGACACGAGGACATGACGATGGCTGAGCAGACATCTGCACAAAAGGGCAAGCGCGAGAAGATCGCGAGGGCGCGGGATACGGCGTTCGAGCGGGCGCGATCGACGGTGGAAGGCCTGGAATCCAATCCGGTCGGTGTGCTCGTCGGTGGCTTGGCATTCGGGCTGATCGCCGGGGCGCTGATCCCGCGCAGCGATCGTGAAAAAGCCGCCCTGAAACCCGTTGGCAAGCGTCTGGCCGAAGGGGCCGTCGCCGCTGTCGCAGCTGCCAAGGAAACGGGCAAGGAGCATCTGAACGCGTCCGTGCTGAGCAAGGACGCCGCCAAGCAGAGCGCGCGGGCGATTTTCGACAGCGCGCTCAGCGCCGCCAAGGAAAAGACGGCGAAGAAGTCGCGCAAGGCAGCCTGACCCGCCTTGACCCGGGGTAGTCGCGGTCTATTGCACCTGCGAACGCCCCGGGAGATTTCACATGAGCAAGATGCACCTCGTCTTCGGGGGTCGCGTTGCGGATCCGATGACGCTCGATTTCACCGATCTGTCGAAGATCGATATCGTCGGTATATTCCCCGACTATGCCAGCGCCGAGAAGGCATGGCGCGCAGCGGCGCAGAAGACAGTCGACGATGCCGAGATGAAATATGTGCTGGTGCATCTGCACCGCCTGATGGAGCCGGGTCTGTCGGACTGATCGATACGGTGCTTCCGCGCAGGCGGGAGTCCAGAGCCACCAGCGAGACACTCCGTAACCCTGGGCTCCCGCCTGAGCGGGAGCCCGGATCGGTTACTCCCCCTTCACGGCCGGCTTGGCCTGGTCGACCAGCCGGATATTCAGTTCCTTCAACTGCTTTGCCGTCGCGAAATTCGGCGCGCCCATCATCAGGTCTTCGGCCTTTTGCGTCATCGGGAAGACGATGACCTCGCGGATGTTCGGCTCGTCTGCGAGCAGCATGACGATGCGATCGATGCCGGGCGCCGATCCGCCATGCGGGGGCGCGCCGAACTTGAAGGCGTTGATCATGCCCGCGAAATTCGTATCGACATCGGCCTGCGTATAGCCGGCGATCTCGAACGCCTTGTACATGATCTCCGGGCGATGATTGCGGATCGCGCCCGACGACAGCTCGATGCCGTTGCAGACGATGTCATACTGATACGCCAGGATGTCGAGCGGGTTCATCGTCTCCAGCGCGTTCAACTCGCCCTGCGGCATGCTGAACGGGTTGTGGCTGAAATCGACCTTCTTGGCGTCCTCGTCATATTCGAACATCGGGAAATCGACGATCCAGCAGAACTCGAACCGGCTATGGTCGATCAACCCGAGTTGCTCACCCACGCGGGTGCGCGCCAGACCGGCCAGCTTGGCGGCCTGTGCTTCCTTGCCCGCGGCGAAGAAGATGCCGTCGTTGGGGCCGAGGCCGAGCGCGTTGGCGATCGCCTTCATGCCGTCCTGGCCGTGATTGTTGGCGATCGGACCGCCGAACACACCGTCCTTCTGCGTCGCATAGCCCAGACCGGGGAAACCCTCGGACTGCGCCCAGCTGTTCATGTCGTCGAAGAACTTGCGGCTCTTCTCATGCGTGTTGGGCGCCGGCAGCGCTCGCACCACGTCGCCGCCCTCGACCATCGACGCGAACCGGCCGAAGCCCGAACCCTTGAAGTGATCGGACACGTCGGTGATGACGATCGGGTTACGCAGGTCGGGCTTGTCGTTGCCGTATTTCAGCATCGATTCCCGGTAGGGGATGCGCTTGAACGGCAGCGCAGAGACGGTGCGCCCCCCCTTCGCTCCAGAATGGCCCTGCCAGTCGGCGAATTCCTCGAACACGCCGTGCAGCACCGGCTCGATCGCGGCGAACACGTCGTCCTGCGTGACGTAGCTCATCTCGAAATCGAGCTGATAAAATTCGCCCGGCGAACGGTCGGCGCGCGCATCCTCGTCGCGGAAGCACGGCGCGATCTGGAAGTAGCGGTCGAAGCCGGCGACCATCAGCAGCTGCTTGAACATCTGCGGTGCCTGCGGCAGCGCGTAGAATTTGCCCGGATGGACGCGGCTGGGGACCAGATAGTCGCGCGCGCCCTCAGGGCTGCTCGCGGTCAGGATCGGCGTCTGGAACTCGGTGAAACCCTGGTCGACCATGCGCTTGCGGATCGACGCGATGACGTTCGAGCGCAGCATGATGTTGGCGTGGATGCGCTCGCGCCGCAGGTCGAGAAAGCGGTTCTTCAGCCGGATGTCTTCCGGATAGTCGGCCTCGGCGGCGACCGGCAGCGGCAGCTCCTGCGCTTCGGACTGGACCGTCACGTCGGTCGCGACGACCTCGATCGCGCCGGTCGGCAGGTTCGGGTTCGTCGCCTCGGCGCCGCGCGACACCACCTCACCGGTGACCGTCACGACCGATTCGGCGCGAAGCCCTTCGAGCAGGTCGATGAACGGCGTCCCCGCCTTCGCCACGATCTGGGTGATGCCGTAATGGTCGCGCAGATCGACGAACAACACGCCGCCGTGATCGCGCTTGCGGTGGATCCAGCCCGACAGGCGGACCGTCTGGCCGACATCGCCGTCACGGAGCGCGGCACAGGTGTGGGTGCGGTAGGCGTGCATGTGTGTCATCTCATATACGGCTGTACCCCGGCGAAGGCCGGGGCCCAGTTTCGAGCTGCCCGCAACTGGGCCCCGGCCTTCGCCGGGGTACATGAAGTTGAAAGGCGCGCCCTCCCCTCCAACACGCCCTTTGTCAAGGCGCGCCGGTCGGTCTATGGGGCGCACCCTATGCATATCCACCCGCTGATCGAGGATACCGCGACCCTCGCGAACCTCTGTGCCCGCCTCGCACAATCGCCGTTCATCACGGTCGATACCGAATTCATGCGCGAGAACACGTTCTGGCCGGAGCTGTGCCTGATCCAGGTCGCGAACGATGAGGAAGCCGCGGCGATCGACCCGATGGCGCCGGGCCTCGACCTGAAGCCGCTGCTCGACCTGATGACCGAGAACGAGGACGTGCTGAAGGTCTTCCACGCCGGCGGGCAGGATCTGGAGATCGTCTACAACCTGACCGGCAAGACGCCCTATCCGCTGTTCGACACACAGATCGCCGCGATGGCGCTGGGTCAGGGCGAGCAGATCGGATACTCCAACCTGGTCGATAGCTACCTGGGCATCACCGTCGATAAGGGCGCGCGCTTCACCGACTGGAGCCGCCGCCCACTCGACGAGCGTCAGATCACCTATGCCATCGCCGACGTCACGCACCTGTCGGTCATCTTCCCCAAGATGCTGGAGAAGCTGAGGAAGACCGGTCGCGGCGCGTGGCTGGACCAGGAGATGGAGCGGATCGGGGATCCCGACAATTACAAGCTCGACCCCGATCTGGCGTGGCAGCGGGTGCGGATCAACAGCCGCAAGCCCGAAGTGCTCGGCCGGCTGAAGGCGATCGCGAAATGGCGCGAAACCGAGGCGCGGGGCAAAAACCTGCCGCGCGGCCGCATCGCCAAGGACGAGACGATCGCCGACCTCGCCGCCAACCCGCCGCGTCGCCAGGGCGACCTCGCCAAGGTGCGCGGACTGTCGGCCAGTTGGGCAGGCAACGACATCGGCGCGCGTCTGATGGCCGCGATCGAAGGCGCCGGACCGATGCCCGCCGACGAGATGCCCGCCCGCGACGAGCGCGGCCCTGCCCTCGGCAAGGAAGGTGGGCTGGTCGCCGACCTGCTCAAGCTGCTGCTCAAGATCCGCGCGCGCGACATCAACGTCGCCGCCAAGCTGCTTGCCCGCACCGACGATCTCGAAGCGCTGGCCGCCGGTCAGCGCGAGGGACTGTCGATCCTTGAGGGCTGGCGCTACGAGCAGTTCGGCCACGACGCGCTCGATCTCGTCGAGGGGCGGCTGGCGTTCGCGGTGCTGGACGGAAAGCTGAAAATGACCCGCTCGACCGAGGATGACCAGGCATGACCGTACGGACCCTGTTGGCTGCGGCGATCCTCGGCATCACGCTCGGCGGCTGCACGATCCCGATCAAGTTGCCGAACAGCGACGGCTGCCGCGCGGATGGCGCGCAAGGGTATGTCGGCCAGCGCTACACGCCGCGCATCGCGAAGATCGTCAAGGACAAGGCGCAGGCCCGGCTGGTCCGTGCGGTCCTGCCGGGCATGATGGTCACGCAGGAGTTTCGCGCCAATCGCGTCAACCTGACCATCGACGACGCCAACACGGTCGCCCGCATCTACTGCGGCTGAACCTCGAGGACCGCTGCCCGGCCGAGCGCCGCTGCCAGCGCGCGATGCCGTTTTTCGACCGTGTCGCCGTAGAGCGCGGCATCCGCTGCCCCGACCAGCAGCAGCAGCCGTTCCGCGTCAAGCGCCAGGTTGGTACGCTCAAGCGGCGCTGCGGTGCCGCCGGACAGGCGCTGGCCCAGCCGCATCGCCAGCCCCCATTGCGCAGCGATGGCGAGTTCGTCGTGCGGCGCGAGGCGACCGAGCGGTTCCGGCGATGCGGTGTCGCCACCCAGCGACGTATGCAGTGCCTGTGCGATCAGCGCGCGGCCATGCGCATCGATCGCGACCCAGTTGCCATGCAATGCGATCTCGATCCCGCGTTCGGCGCGAAACTCGGGATTTGCCCGCCAGCCCACGTCCGCCAGCAGACACGCCGCATGACGCAGGCGCGCCAGCTCGGCCGACTCGCCGGCGAACAGCGGCGCGATCCATTCGGTCAGCAGGTCGCCATGCTCGGCGAAGCGCCCCAGCCGACCGCCCTCTTCACGCGCGCCGACGATCAGCGCGTCCTGCGCCCGCACAGACGCTGACAGCCGGGCGAACATCAATCCTTCGCGCAGGCCGTGCGCCGATGCGATCGCACCGTCGCTGCCCAGATGCCTCATCAGGATCGCCAGCAGCGCGGCCGCGTCGCCGAGTGTCGGCAGGCGGGCGGTCGAGATATCGGCGATCGCCTTCAACCGCGCCTTGTCGATATGGACCAGCGACCGGCCAAGGCGGCTCACTTCGTCGGCCGTCATCGTGTAGCCGTGGACGACGGGTAGCGGATAGCCGGTCAGCGTCATGTCCAGCTTGGCCAGCGCGCGCCACGATCCGCCGACCATGTAGAGCGGCAGTCCCTTTCCGCGCCCGACCCACCCGGCGTCGATCAGCATGCGCTCGACCCGGCGGTCCAGCGCACCCTTGCCCTTCGCACGAATCGCGCCGAGCCGCAGCACTCCCAGCGGAAACGAGATGCGGTCGGTTACCGTACCCGCAACGATGCGGACGAGTTCCAGGCTGCCACCGCCCAGGTCGCCGACGATGCCGTCGGCGTCGGGAATGGCGGAAAGCACTCCCAGCCCTGCGGCATTGGCCTCCTCCTCGCCGCTCAGCACCTCGACATTCAGCCCAAGCGCTTCGGCGGCGGCGATCAGGTCGGCGCCGTTGCTGGCATCGCGCACCGCGGCGGTGGCGACGGTGCGCACATCGGCGACCTGCATCTCGCCGACCAGCCACGCGAAGCGGGCCAGCGCCGTGCGCGCCAGCTCGAACGCGGCAGGGTCGATCGTGCCGGTTTCCGACAAGGATCGGCCCAGTCCCGCCATGACCTTCTCGTTGAAGATCGGCGCCGGAACACGCGCCGGCCCCTGATAGACGACGAGCCGGACGGAATTCGACCCGATGTCGATGATCGCGCTGCGAGCCGGGGTCGACCGGGGAGCCGCGCGGCCGAGGCCGAGCAGGCGGGACGCGACGGTCAACGCGGCCCGCCGGTGCGTCCGCGCAACGACAATGTCGGCACGGCACCGCGCCCCCTGACCGCTGCCCCGCGGCCCGACAGCGACGGATTGGTCATGAAATAGCGGTGCAGGTTGAACGGCTTCTCGCCCGATTCCACCCGCTCGTAGCGACCATCGGGCTGCAACGCCCAGCTCTGCTCGCTGTCGATCAGGTTGGCGACCATCACCTGGTCGAGGATCTGGTCATGGACGGTTTCGTTCAGCACGGGCAGCATGAACTCGACACGACGGTCGAAGTTGCGCGGCATCCAGTCGGCGGACGAAATGAACAGCTTCGCCCCGTCGTTGGGCAGGTCGGCGCCGTTGGCGAACGCCCAGATGCGGCTGTGTTCCAAGAACCGGCCGACGACCGACTTCACCCGGATATGCTCGGACATGCCCGGAACGCCCGGGCGCAGGCAACAGATGCCACGAATGACGAGGTCGATCTCCACCCCCGCGCCACTCGCCTCGTACAGTTTCTCTATGACGGCGGGATCGACCAGCGAATTCATCTTTGCCCACACGCCCGCCGGTCGCCCGGCGCGGGCGTGGCCGATCTCCTCGTCGATCAGCGTCATCAGCCGGTTGCGCAGGTCGCGCGGCGAGATCGACAGCAGTTCCAGCCGCCCCGGCTCGACATAGCCGGTGATGTAGTTGAACACCGCGGCGGCGTCGCGGGTCAGCCGCGGATCCGCGGTGAAGAAGCTGAGATCGGTGTAGATCCGCGCCGTCACGGGGTGATAATTGCCCGTCCCGAAATGGCAGTAGCTGCGAAAGCCCGCCCCTTCGCGCCGCACGACCATCGATATCTTGGCATGCGTCTTCCAGTCGATGAAGCCGTAGACGACCTGTACGCCCGCGCGTTCGAGCGCGGAGGCCCAGAGCAGATTCTGCTCCTCGTCGAACCGTGCCTTCAACTCGACGACCGCCGTCACCGATTTGCCCGCTTCGGCCGCGGCGATCAGCGCGTTGACGACCGCCGACTGCTTGCCCGCGCGGTAGAGCGTCTGCTTGATCGCGACGACATCCGGATCGCCCGCCGCCTGTTTCAGGAATTCCAGGACGACGTCGAAGCTTTCGTACGGATGATGGACGACGATGTCCTTGGCGCGGATCGCTGCGAAACAGTCGCCACCGAATTCGCGGATCCGCTCGGGGAAGCGCGCACTGTACGGCGGAAACTTCAGGTCGGATCGGTCGATATCGACCAGCAAGGCGAGGTCGCCCAGCCCCAGGAACCCGCCGACCTCGGTCAGGATCGCCTGGGTGCCGCCCAGTTCCTCCTTGAGCACCTGTTCCAGTGCCGGCTCGGTGCTGGTTTCCATCTCCAGCCGGATCACGCGCCCGCGCCGCCGCCGCTTGATCGCGCTGCGGAAGTACAGGACCAGATCCTCCGCCTCCTCCTCGAGCTCGATATCGCTGTCGCGCAGGATGCGGAACGCCGCCGATGCCTTGACCTCGTATCCGGGAAACAGCTGGGACGAGAACCGCTTCAACACCGCCTCGATCGTCAGATACCGCGCGGCATCGCCCGGCAGGCGCACGAACCGCGGCACACTGGTCGGCAGCAGGACGAGTTCGCGGATCGGCTCCCTGTCCGACAGGCGCACGAGGTCGAATATCACGCTCAGACCGCTGTTGGGGATGAACGGAAACGGATGCGCCGGATCGAGCGCCTGCGGCGTCAGGATCGGGAACAGCTGTTCGCGGAAATACTTCGACAGCCATTCCGACATGGCCGCGTCCAGCGGCGCGTCATCGACGATGCAGATGCCCTCGGCCGCCAGTGCCGCCGACAGGTCGCGCCAGACCGCCTGCTGCGAATCGACCAGCGCGTCGCCGGCGGACACGATCGCCGCGAGTTGCTGCGCCGGCGTCTTGCCGTCGGCGGATCGCTGCTCGACCTTCTGCAACTGCTGCCCGATCAGGCCGGCGACGCGCGTCATGAAGAATTCGTCGAGGTTCGATCCCGAAATCGACAGGAAGCGCAGCCTTTCCAGCAACGGGTGCGCGGGATTGCACGCTTCTTCCAGCACCCGGCGGTTGAACGCCAGCCAGGACAGTTCGCGATTGAAATAGCGATCGCCGGCGGGGGCCGGATCGAGGTCTTCGGTCAGGTCGAGGCGGGGTCGATTCATCCGGCCAGTTTGACAGGCGTATGTGACGATGTCGTGATATAGCCGCCGCCGGCAAACGCCGCCCGCGCCATCGGGATCGACAGGCGGCGGGTACGACGCGCATCCGCAGCCTCCTCCAGCCGCTCGACCGCGCGCAGCACCGCCAGGTGCGTCCGCTCCAGCCGCTTGTCGAGCCATGCGATCAGATCGGGGCGCGCATCGAGCTCGCGGCGCTCGAGCAGATATCGGAGCAGGTCGGCGACCAGCGCGTCGTCGGGCGCGGCGATGCGCAGGATCGGCGACGCCGCCAGCCGCGATCGCAGGTCCGGCAGGCGAACCGCCCAGTCCGGGGGCGCAGCGTCGGCGATCAGCAGCAGCGGGCGACGATCGGCCTGCGCGCGGTTCCACGCGTGGAACAGCTCGGTTTCGGAACCACGATCGGCGTCGTCGATCATCATCCCGCCGCTTTCGGCGACGAACAGCCGGGCAAGCAGGCTGCGGCCCGATTTGCGCGGGCCGACGAGCAACGCGGTCATCACCGGCCATGCCCCCCAATGCTCGATCGCGTGGACGGCATGGGCATTGGACTGGCCGACCAGGAACTCCTCGGCGCGCGCACTGACCGGCTTGGGAAGCGGCAGGTCGAGCTGGTCCATCAGCCGCCCGGCGGTGCCGTGGGCGTCAGCGGCGCGACCGGTGCCGCCGCTCGTCGGATCCGCAGCGTGCCGCCGCCCTCCTGCACCGTCCAGCCACGCGCCTCCAGCGCGACGCGCAGGGCCGCCACGTCGCCATCGTACAAGACGCGCATCACCGATACACCGCCCAGCGCCATGCTGGTCGTCGCCGCCGATCGTACGCCGGGAATCGCGCGCAACGCCCCCTCCGCTGCCGTAACCGCGCCGGCCGACGGCGTATCGAACTGTATCTGTACGGTCGCACCGGCGACGCCGACGATATCCTCGATGGTCCGCTCGCCCTCGGTCGGCGTGGCTTCGGGCGTCGGCAAAGCCTCGGGCTGCGGCGGCGGCGACAGCAATGCGTCGGGCACCAGCGCACCGCCGCGGGAGGCGTTCTGGTACGCCTCGTCCAGCCGCGCCACGCCGGCGTCGAGCAACGCAGGCAGCGCCTCGGCATTGGGCACCTGCAGCGTGAACTGCGCCAGCGCCCGGCGATCGGGACCGTGGAACGCGGTGAACACGCCGATGATCGGCCCACCGGGATATTGCCGGTACAGCCGCGCTTCGGGCATGACGACATCGTTCGCACCGTACTGGTCGAGGATCGTGCGCCACCAGCCCCGGCCGCGCCGCCCCGTCTGACCGACGTTCAGCAACAGCGGATCGGGACCGGTCCCGACCGGCCGCACATAATCGATCACGCTGTTGCCGGTGCGATAGCGCGCCCACGCCTGCTGCCACGGTGTCGATCTCTCGAACACCTGGCCCGACCCACCCGACCACATCACCGGGATCACCAGCATCGGCGGCGAGCGGCTGAATTGCGTCGCCACGCCGAGGATCTGTCCGGCGCGCGTCCGATCGAACAACACGCCCAGCTTGGCGATGTAGCGCGTCGGGCCGATCTGTTCGTTCTCGACGACGATGCCGGTGACGATCGAATCGAGCGCGCCGTCGGGCAATCCGCTGGCCGTGCCGGTCAGCCGGCGCGAGAGAACCGCCCAGCCCTGGCGCTGGGCGACGCGCCAGCCACCCAGCCGGGCCGCGTCGGCATCCTTGGCCGACACATCCACACTGATCCCGCCGACCTCGAAATCGCCGGAGCTGTCGATCGGCGCGGCTCCACGATCCCCGCCCTCGATCTGCGCGACGAGCGCGCCCGTGCCGGCGAGCAAGGCTGCCGCCAGTCCGATCTCTATCCCGCGGGAAATACGTCGTGCAGCCATCTGGCCGCCCTTTTGGCGAAGCGGGCGTGGAAATCCAAGCGGCTTGTGGCCCGCCACCCCGTTCGTGCTGAGCGAAGTCGAAGCACGTGTGACTCAGGTGCTTCGACTTCGCTCGGCACGAACGGTGGTTTACATGCCCGCGACTCCCGCTAATCGCGCGCCATGACCAAACCCTACACCTACGCCCAGGCTGGCGTATCGATCGCCGCCGGTAACGCGCTGGTCCGCGCGATCGGGCCCCTGGCCAAGTCGACCCGCCGCCCCGGTGCCGACGCCGATCTGGGCGGTTTCGGCGGCGTGTTCGATCCCAGGGCGGCGGGGTTCCGGGATCCGCTGCTGGTCGCGGCGAACGACGGTGTCGGCACCAAGCTGAAACTCGCGATCGAACAGGACGCGCACGATGGCGTCGGCGTCGATCTGGTCGCGATGTGCGTCAACGACCTGATCGTCCAGGGAGCGGAGCCTTTGTTCTTCCTGGACTATTACGCCAGCGCAAAGCTGGATCCTGCGGTCGCCGAGCGGGTCATCGCCGGCATCGCGGACGGGTGCCGGCAGGCCGGCTGCGCGCTGATCGGCGGCGAGACGGCCGAGATGCCGGGCATGTATGCGGACGGCGACTATGACCTCGCCGGCTTCTGCGTCGGCGCGGTCGAGCGCGAAAACCTGCTGACCGGCGATCGCGTGGCGCCCGGCGACGTGATCCTGGGCATCGCGTCGTCCGGTGTCCATTCCAACGGCTTCTCGCTGGTCCGGCGGCTGGCGGCGGACAGGGGGTGGAAGCTGACCCGCCCCGCTCCCTTCGACCACGATGTCCGGCTGATCGACGCGTTGATGGCGCCAACCCGCATCTATGTGAAATCGCTGCTGCCGCTGCTGAATGCCGGAATTGTCCACGGACTTGCCCACATCACCGGCGGCGGTCTGCTCGAGAACATCCCGCGCGTCCTTCCGACAGGCTGCCACGCCCGGATCGACGCGGACGCCTGGCCCCAGCCGCGGCTGATGGCGTTTCTGCAGGCGCAAGGGAGCATCGAGCCGGAGGAGATGGCGCGCACGTTCAACTGCGGGATCGGCATGGCGGTGATCGTCGCGGCCGGCGAGGCGGATCGGGTTTCGACGGCGCTGACCGAAGCGGGCGAGACGGTGTTCCGGATCGGCACGGTCGAGGCGGGCCAGCGCGGCTGCACGGTCGCCGGCTCGGCCGAAACCTGGAGCGCGCGCGGCGACTGGACGGCGACGCATGCCGACTGACGGGGCATCGACGAGGAAACACCGCGTCGGCATCCTGATTTCCGGCCGCGGATCGAACATGGCCGCGCTGATCGACGCCGCCAGCGCGCCGGACTGCCCCTATCACATCGTCCTCGTCGCCTCTGACCGGCCGGAAGCGCCCGGGCTGGCGCACGCCGCCGCGCACGGAGTCGCCACCTTCGCGCAATCCCCGAAGGGCATGGCCAAGGCCGAGTATGAAGCGATCATCGACACCGCACTGCGCGATGCCGCTGTCGAGACGATCGCGCTGGCCGGATATATGCGCCTGTTGTCCGACGCGTTCGTCGCCCGGTGGCGCGGACGGATCGTCAACATTCACCCGTCCTTGCTGCCGAAGTACAAGGGGCTCGACACCCACGCCCGCGCGATCGCGGCGGGCGATGCGGAGGGTGGCTGTTCGGTCCACGTCGTCACCGAGGAACTCGACGGCGGCGCCGTGCTGGGCCAGGCGCGTGTGCCGATCCTGCCGGGCGACACGGCCGAACGACTCGCGGAACGCGTACTGGTCGCCGAGCATTCCTTGTATCCCAAGATACTGGCGGAGTTCGTGACACGATGAGTCCCGATCATGACGGCGACCTGGACAGGCTTCGCGCGATCGCGCTTGCCCTGCCCGGCACCGCGGAGCGCAGTTCGCACGGGTCGCCCGGCTTCCATATCGAGGGTGGCAAGTTCTTCGCCTATCTCTGGCACGACCACCATGGCGATGGCGAAGCCGCGGTGCTGGTCAAGACGACCGGCGCCGACGAGTTGGCCGCGCTGATCGAGGCCGAACCTGCGATTTACTACAAGCCGCCCTATCTCGGCCCGTCGGGCTGGATCGCGATCCGCACCGATGCCGAAGCGACCGACTGGGACCATATCGGCGATCGCGTCGCCCAAAGCTGGGAAATGGTCGCGCCGCAGCGGCTGCTGGAGATGGGCGGGCGATGACCGAAGAAACGCCCGCCGACCGGGCCGAGGCCGCCGCGACGCGTCGTCGCTGGATCACGCTGGCAGAGGCGGTGGCGGTCGCCGGTGTGCTGATCGCCGCATTATCGCTCTATCTCGGCTGGGCCGAACGGCGCGAGGATGCAGCAGCCAAACAGGCGGAGCAGTCCGCCGATGCCCGTAAATCCTCGACGGCGCGGCTGGTTGGCAAGACCGAAGACGGCGGCAAGCGGGTCGCACTGGCCGACCCGGCCCAGCCGGCCGTCGCGAGTATCGACGTCACGTTCCCCAAGGCACTCGGCATCGACGACCAACAGACGATCGTGCCGGCGCGGATCGAAGCCGACTGGATTGACGGCGCGCTGCTGAAGCTAACCGATGGCGGTGCCGACTCAGTGCGGGGACGATTGCCGGTGCTGATCGCTGCAACCATCGCCGAAGGCGACCGGCCCGCGGTAGACCGCGCGATCTACGACATTGTGTTCGCGACTGAGGGCCACACGCTGGGTAGCCGTACGCTCAAGCTGGAAGGTGTCGTCTTCCGCGAGCGGGTCAGGGGCAACGCCATCGCCCGCCTCGACACGCTCTGGGCGGTCGAGGCGAAGCGGCTGGCGTCAGCCGTCGGAAATTAGCCAACGATCTCTTCGGGCTTGAAGAAGTACGCGATTTCGATCGCGGCATTCTCGTCCGAATCCGAACCATGCACCGAATTCGCCTCGATCGACTCGGCGATCTCCTTGCGGATCGTGCCGGGCTCGGCATTCTCGGGGTTGGTCGCGCCCATGATGTCGCGGTTGCGCTGCATGGCGTTCTCGCCCTCCAGCACCTGCACGACGACCGGGCCCGAAATCATGAAGCTGACCAGGTCGTTGAAGAACGGGCGCTCCTTGTGGACCGCATAGAAGCCCTCGGCCTGTTCCCTGGTCATCTGGATACGCTTGGACGCGACGACGCGCAGGCCACCGTCTTCCAGCATCTTGGTGACCGCACCGGTCAGGTTGCGGCGGGTGGCGTCGGGCTTGATGATCGAAAAGGTACGGTTCGCGGCCATGATGGTCACGGGCTCCTGTGTTGGGGCTTGTGGAAAGATGCGCGGCCCTTAGGCTTGGATGCCGGGACAGGCAAGTCGGGGGCCCGGCCTGATGGGCTGGTTAGGGTCAGGACCCATTGATCGCGATGGTCGTGACGGAGCGGATTTTGGTTCAGGGCAAGGATCGAGGAGCGGAGCGATGCTCGAGCATCGTGACCGACGAGAGACGCCGCCCTGGGCCAAAATCCGCCCGCCGCAAAGCGGTTGCCCTTGCGCGCCCGCTGGCAGCGTCACGACGATTGCAGGTAGCGCCGCTACCTGCTGCACGCCGTTCCTTGCCAGCGAACACGCAAGGGCAATCACGACCATCGCGATTAATGGGTCCTGACCCTACAGAGCGAACGCGGGCAAAAGTTCGCGCGAGAGGTCGGCAGCGTCGTACTCGGCGTCGTCATCGCGCTGGCGCTGGGCGCGGTGGCGAGCGAGATCGGATGGCGGATCTACGTCCACAACGCGCGCAACGCGATCGCCGAGGAACTGGGCGAGGCGATGGGCCAGGCGAGCGAGCGCGAACGGATCGAGCGCTGCTATCTCCAGCGGCTCGACGCGCTGGCCGCGGTGGTCGAACGCGGCGCTGAGACGGGCCGGCTACCGCCCACCGGATCGCCGGGATCGCCGATCATGCGCAGTTGGTCGCGCGGCGTGTGGACCAGCGTCGTGGGATCGGAAACCGCGGCGCATCTGGGTCGCGACGAACTGGACAATCTATCCGGCGCCTATGAATTCGTCGAAATGATCGCGCGGCACAGCGAACGCGAACTCGAACTGTGGAGTGCGATCTTCACGATCGTCGGCCCGGGCCGCAGCATCGATCCCGGCGAAGCCTCCAGCCTGCGCGCCACCATCGCTGCCGCCCGGATGGAAAGCAATCTCATCACGCTGGCGTCGGTGCGCCTGCGACAGACGGTGATCGCGTTCAACCTCGACTACAGCCGCGACGCCGAGCAACCGTATGTCGAGAATGACGTCACGACCGCCGACATCTGCAAGCCCGCATTCCTGCCGGTTCCCGCCGCTTATGGCGTGGCACCGCTCGACGGCAGCAGCGACCGGGCGCGCGCGACAGCGATCAGCCGCGATAACGTCGGACTGCGGCAAAACGTACAGCGGCGCTAGGCAGGCTGATGCAACGCTGGATCAAACCTCAGACTCGTTTTCGATCAGGTCGATGCACCTCTCCCGTTCGTGCTGAGCTTGTCGAAGCACAGCCCTTCTTTAGCGACCGATTGGCACAAGAAGGGCAGCACTTCGACACGCTCAGTGCGAGCGGAAGAGAGGGTTCGACGTGATCGAGAACGACTCTAGGCAGCCTGCGTCCAGCGACCGTCGTCATCCTGTTTCCAGTAGCGCCGTTCCACGCCGTCGCGATCGGCCAGCGCCTTCCAGGCGGTCCGTGCCGCTGCGACCGTCTCGCCATCAAAGAAATGAAACGCGCGGTCGAAAGTGAGGGCCGCGTCGCGCCAAACGCCGTCGATCAGCGCCACGTTGCGCGCGGCATTGGCGGTCGAGACGTCGGCGGCGATCAGGATCGGCTGCATGGCATCATTCTCCCCGCCGGCCTGCGCATGCGGCAGGAAGCTCTCGGGCGCATAGGTCCACAGCAGCCGGTCGATCCCGGCGCGCTGCCCGGCATCGTCGGCAACCACCACCAGCCGCCCGCCGCCCGCGACCACCTTCTCGGCGATCCGGGGCAGCACCCGCTCCAGCGGGCTGGCGACCAAGTGGTAGAAATCGACCTGCATTACCGCTCGAACGCGTCCCGCACGAACCGGTCGAGCAGGCGCACGCCGTAGCCCGTCGCCCCCTTGGCATGGTTCACGCCGTCCTTGTCGGACCAGACCATCCCGGCGATGTCGAGGTGCGCCCATTTCACGCCCTCGTCGACGAAACGCTTGATGAACTGCGCCGCGGTGATCGATCCGGCACCGCGCGGGCCGACGTTCTTCATGTCGGCGATGGGGCTGTCGATCAGCTTGTCGTAGGTGTCCGACAACGGAAAGCGCCACAGCTTGTCACCGGTCGCCAGCCCCGCCGCCGCCAGTTGCTCGGCCAGCGCGTCGTCGTTCGAGAACAGCCCGCCATATTCGTTGCCCAGCGCGATGATCATCGCGCCGGTCAGCGTCGCCAGATCGACGATCGTCGCGGGCTTGTGCACCTTCTGCACCCATGTCACCGCGTCGCACAGCACCAGCCGCCCCTCGGCATCGGTATTGATGACCTCGATCGTCTGGCCCGACATCGACGTCACGATATCGCCGGGACGCTGGGCGTTGCCGTCGGGCATGTTCTCGACCAGACCCATCACGCCGACGACATTGGCCTTCGCCTTGCGCAGCGCCAGCGCCTTCATCGCGCCGGCGACCGCGCCGGCACCGCCCATGTCCCACTTCATGTCTTCCATGCCGGCGGCGGGCTTGATCGAGATGCCGCCGGTGTCGAAGGTTACGCCCTTGCCGACCAGCGCGACCATCGGCGCGTCACCCCCGCCGTTCCATTTCAGCGCGAGAATGCGCGCCTCGCGCCGCGCCCCCTGGCTGACGCCGAGCAACGCGCCCATGCCGAGCGCGGCCATCGCCGCCTCGTCGAGGATCTCGATCTCCAGCCCCGACCCCTCGACCGATTTCACGACGCGATCGACGAAGCTTTCGGGGTAGAGCAGGTTCGGCGGCTCGGCCACGAGTGTGCGGGTCAGGTCCATGCCCTGCGTCACCGCGTCATGTCCCGCCCAGCTAGCATCGGTGTCGGCCGGGGCATTGACCAATGTCAGCGTTTCCAGCGTCGGCTTCTGCTTGGTCGCCAGCTTGGTCCGGTACACATCATACCGCCACGCGCGCTGCACGGCGGTCGCCGCGAAGCCGGCGATCGCCTGCGCGGTGGGTGGCGTGTCGAGGCTCGCGAAATCGACCGCGACCTGCGTCGTGCCGCCGACCAGATAGCGCGCGGTCAGCGCGCCACCGGCCTTGTCCCAGTCGCGGTCCGCGCCGGCCCCGACGCCCAGCAGCGCGACACGACGCACGCCACCATCGGTCGGCACCACGAACTCCGCGATCGACCCCGCCTCGCCCTCGAACTTCGTGGCGGCGGCACCTGCGGTGAGCAGCGCCGTGGAGGACTCATGCAGCCCGCCGAACGTCGCGCGGTCGATACCGTCCTTTTCGATCGGGAGCGCGAGCACTTCGGCTTGCGACGGGACGGCGGTGGCGAACGTCAGTTTCATTGCGATTTCGGTATCCTGATCCTTGGGCATGCGGCCTATCTAGGCGCGCCCCGCGCCAAGCGCAAAGCGGCGACAGGCGATTGCGGCGCGTCGCATCCGGTGCGATAGGGCAGGTTCAGGCCGCAGGCGGCCGTGTGGAGAAGCTTTCCCTCGTGACGCGCACCGCCTTGCTGACTTCCGGCGCGTTCGCGCTTGCGCTCTGGGCGCTTCCCGTGGCGGCACAGGATTTTCAGGATCGCCCGGTCGCGCCCCCGCCGCCGTCCGAGACGCCGCTGCCGACCGACGAGGATCAGGTTCAGTTCAGCGCCGGCAAGCTGGAGTATGAACTCAACGACGATATCGTCACGGCAACCGGCGACGTCCGCATGTACCGGCGCGGCGACCGGCTGCGCGCCGATGGCATCACCTGGAACCGCAAGACCGGACAGGTCGTCGCCACCGGCAACATCGCCGTCACCAACCCGCAGGGGGATACCGCGTTCGGCGACCGGATCGAGCTGACCGATTCGCTGAAGGACGGCGTGATCGAGAACATGCTGGTCGTGCTGGAACAGGGCGGGCGGATTGCCGCGCGGCGCGGCGAGCGCAACGACGGGGGCGTCATCACCGTGGAGGACGCCGCCTACACGCCGTGCGCGGTCACCGGCGGCGATGGCTGTCCCAAGGAACCGACGTGGAAGATCACCGCCGTCCGCGTGGTCTATGATCCGAAACTCGGCCGCATAAAGTACAAGGGCGCACGCCTGTCGGTGTTCGGCCTGCCGACGATCCCGCTGCCGACGTTTTCGCACCCGGTCGGCGGGGCGAATGCCAGCGGCTTCCTGCTCCCGGACATCCGCTATGGCCGGGTCAACGGGCTCGAACTGTCGGTCCCCTACGTCTTTGACCTGGGCGAGAATCGCGACCTCACCGTGACGCCGCGGATTTTCTCGAACACGTTGCCGATGGTGCAGGCGGAATATCGCGAACTCAACCGGCTGGGCGCGTTTCGCGTCGGCGGGTATCTGACGTACAGCCGTCGCAGCGACGATCCCGGCGTCACCGGCCTCGCTGCGACCACGCAGAATGATCTGCGCGGCTATATCGACAGTGCCGCCCGGTTCCAGCTGAGCCCGAACTGGAGCATCAGCGAATCGCTGCGCGTCGCCAGCGATCGCAGCTTCCTCCGCCGCTACGACATTTCACGCGACGATCGGCTGCGCACCACGGTGCGCGTCGAACGCGTGGACCCGCAAAGCTATCTGTCGATCACCAGCTGGTCGGTCCAGACGTTGCGCATCGGCGATCGCCAGGGCTTGCAGCCGATCGCGCTGCCCGAAATCGACTATCGCCGCCGGTTCGACGATGCCGTGCTGGGCGGGCGCGTCGAGGTACAGCTGAACACGCTGGCGCTGACCCGGCCGGAGGGCCAGGACACGCAGCGCGCGTTCGCATCGGCGCGCTGGGACCTGCGCCGGCTGACGACGATGGGCCAGGAAGTGACGTTCACCGCCTTTGCCCGCGGCGATATCTACAATGCCAACGACACGCTGACCACGACGGTGGCCAGCTATCGCGGCGACGACGGCATCTCCACCCGCGCGATCGGCGCGTTGGCGATCGACGTGAAATGGCCGTTCATCGGCGCGATGTTCGGCGGGACGCAGCGGATCACACCGCGGCTGCAGGTCACCGCCAGCCCCAAACTCGCCAATCTGTCGCTGCCCAACGAAGATGCCCGCGCGGTCGATCTGGAAGACTCCAACCTCTTCGCGCTCAACCGCTTCCCCGGATACGACCGGTTCGAGGATTCGACCCGTTTCACCTATGGCGTCGATTACGCGCTCGATCTGCCCGGCCTGTCGATCGAGGCGAATGTCGGACAGAGCTATCGCCTGAACACGCGACCGTCGATCCTGCCCGACGGCACCGGCCTGTCGGATCGCTTCTCCGACTATGTCGGGCGCACCACCGTGCGGTTCCGCGACTTCGCGTCGATCACGCACCGATTCCGGCTCGACAAGGACGGCTTCGCGGTGCGCCGGAACGAGGTCGATGCGACGATCGGTACGCGCAAGACCTATCTGCTGCTCGGCTATCTGCGCCTGAACCGCGACATCGACTTCGCGCTGGAGGATCTGCAGGATCGCGAGGAAGCGCGGGTCGGCGGACGGGTGCAGTTCGCGAAATTCTGGTCGGCGTTCGGATCGGCGACGATCGACCTGACCGATCGGGCGGAGGATCCGTCGTCGCAATCCGACGGTTACGACCCCGTCCGGCACCGCGTCGGCGTGACGTACGAGGACGATTGCCTCAGGCTTGGCCTGACGTGGCGGCGCGACTATGGGACATTCGGGGACGCGCGGCGCGGCAACAGTTTCCTGTTGTCGATGTCGTTCAAGAATCTGGGTCGATAGGGTAACGCGCGTAAGCCACGGTTCAGCCTGAATTCGTGTATAGGGGCGGCGATGCGCTGCGGGTCGGCGCCTGGTGGGATAGCAAAACGACGTGATGAGTGTTCTGAAGCTAGTGCGGCTCGGCCGCCCGGCCACGCGTATGGTGGCGATGATGGCAACCGTGGCCGCCGGCGCGCTGGTCGCACAGACGGTGCCGGACGGCGAACCGTCATCGACCGCCAATCTGAACCTGCCGCAGAACCTGCAGGTCTTCGGCAAGCAGGATCCCAACGTCCGCAAGCCGACGGCGATCGTCAACGGCACGGTCGTCACGGGCACCGACGTCGATCAGCGACTGGCGATGACGCTCGGGCTGAGCGAGATGCAGAGCGGGCGCAAGGTCGATCTGCCCGCCGATCAGGTCGATCAGGTGCGGCTGCAGATGCTGCGCGAACTGGTCGACGACACGCTGAAGGTGCAGGAGGCCAAGGCCAACGACCTGACGATTTCGCAGAACGAGATCGAACAGAGCTACAATCGCGTCGCCACCAATTTCAAGATGACGCCGGTCGCGTTCACCGCCCTGCTGCGCAAGATGGGATCGTCGGATCGTGCGCTGAAGCGCCAGCTGGAGGGCGAACTGGCCTGGAACCGCCTGTTGCGGCGCAAGGTCACCCCGCAGATCAACGTCGGCGAGGAAGAGGTCCGCGGCTTCATCGAGCGCTTGAAGGCGTCGCAGGGGACCGAGGAATATCACCTCGCCGAAATCTATCTGTCGTCCACGCCGGAGCGTCAGGCCGAAGTCGTCCAGACTGCCCGCAAGATGATCGAGCAGATGCGATCGGGTACACCGTTCGACTATTTCGCGCGCAATTTCAGTGAAGCATCGACCCGCGCGGTCGGTGGCGACCTCGACTGGGTGCGCCTGTCGGTCCTGCCGCAGGAACTGCAGGATGCCGCCGCACGGCTGCAGGTCGGCCAGATCGCCGGCCCGGTCGAAGTGCCGGGCGGCTATTCGATCCTGTATCTGGTCGACAAGCGCCAGGTGCTGACCGCGGATCCGCGCGACGCCAAGCTCAGCCTGCGCCAGCTTACGGTGAAATTCCCCGCCGGCACCACCCAGGCCCAGGCGACGCAGCGTGCCGCCGCCTTTGCAACCGCGACGAGGGCGATCAACGGTTGCGGCGGCGTGGCGAAGGTCGCTGCCGATCTCGGCGCCGAAGTGGTCGACAACGATGCCGTCCGCGCTCGCGACCTGCCACCGCAATTGCAGGAAATCGTCCTGAAGCTGACGATCGGCCAGGCGACGCCGCCGTTCGGCACACCGGAAGAAGGCGTCCGGGCGCTGGTCCTGTGCGGTCGCGACGAACAGAAGATCGCCAATCTGCCGACCGTCGCGCAGGTGCAGGAGCGGATGGAGGAACAGCGCGTCAACCTGCGCGCCCAGCGGATGCTGCGCGACCTGAGACGCGACGCGATCGTCGAGTATCGCTGACATGACGATCCCGGCGGACGCATCGGGACCGGCGGCACCGCTGGCCGTCGCGATGGGTGACCCCGCCGGGATCGGTCCCGAGACGATCGCGCGCAGTTGGGACGCGCGGACGGTGCACACGCTGCCCGTCTTCTTCGCGGTCGGCGACGTGCGCGCGATCCAGCGGGTATGGGCCGGGCCGACCGTCCGCATCGATTCGCCGTCACAGGCCGCTGACGTATTCGCCGACGCGCTTCCGGTCATATCGGTGGCGGATGCGGGCGATATCGTACCGGGTGTCCCCGACGTGGATGGCGCGCGGTGCGCGATCGAGGCGCTGGAACTGGCGCTGGGCCTGACCCGATCGGGCGCCGCCGGTGCGCTGGTGACCGGCCCGGTGTCCAAGCTCGATCTCTACCGCATCGGCTTCACCTATCCCGGCCAGACCGAATTCGTCGCCGAACGCTGCGGCATCGCGCGCGACAATGCCGTCATGATGCTGGCCGGTCCCACGCTGCGCGTCGTTCCGATCACGACCCATGTGCCGCTGTCGGCCGTGCCGGGCCTGCTGACCATCGACCTGGTCCTGGCAAAGGCGCGGGTGACCGCGCGCGGCCTGCAGCGCAACTTCGGGATCGAGCGGCCGCGGCTGGCCTTTGCCGGCCTCAATCCGCATGCCGGCGAAGGCGGCGCGATCGGGCGCGAGGAAATCGACATTCTGGCCCCCGCGATCGCGCAGCTAGTCGACGAGGGCATCGACGCGGTGGGCCCGCTGGCGGCAGACGGCATGTTCCATGCCCGCGCCCGCGCCACCTACGACGCCGCGATGTGCCTGTACCACGATCAGGCGCTCATCCCGCTGAAGGCCCTGCACTTCGACGAGGGCGTCAACATGACGCTGGGCCTGCCGATCGTCCGCACCTCGCCCGACCACGGCACCGCTTTCGGCATCGCCGGCACCGGCATGGCCGAACCGGGTGCGATGATCGCCGCGATCCGCCTGGCCGGGGAAGCCGCCGCGCGCCGCGCCGCGCAATGAGCATCGCGCCCGTCGCTCCCTTGCCGCCGCTGCGCGAGGTCGTCGCGCGCCACGGACTGGCCGCGTCCAAGGCGCTCGGCCAGAATTTCCTGTTCGACGGCCAGTTGCTTGCCCGCATCGCGGCGGTTCCCGGCGACCTGCACGACGCCGAAGTGCTGGAGATCGGTCCCGGTCCCGGCGGGCTCACGCGCGCGCTGCTCGCAGCGGGTGCCAGGGTGACCGCGATCGAGCGCGATCGGCGCTGCATCCCGGCGCTGGCCGAACTCGCCGCCGCCTTTCCGGGCCGGCTGACCGTGATCGAGGGTGATGCGATGGCGATCGACCATCGCAGCCTGTTTACCGGCACACCGCACATCGTCGCCAACCTGCCCTACAACATCGGCACCGCGCTGCTGATCGGCTGGCTGTCCGCGCCGTGGGAACCGTGGTGGGCCAGCCTGACGCTGATGTTCCAGAAGGAAGTCGCCGACCGCGTCGTCGCCGGCACGGGGGATGACGCCTATGGCCGGCTGGCGGTACTGAGCCAGTGGCGCACGTCGGCGCGGATCGCGATGCCGGTCCACCGATCGGCCTTCACCCCGCCGCCCAAGGTCATGTCGGCGGTCGTCCATATCCTGCCCGGCGCAATGCCGGACGGGGTGGAGCTCGCGACGCTGGAACGCCTGACGGCGGCGGCATTCGGGCAGCGGCGCAAGATGTTGCGGCAGAGCCTGAAGGGTGTTCCCGGCGCGCTGGAGGCGTTGGACAGCCTGGGCATCGCAGCGACGCGGCGCGCGGAGACGGTGAGCGTGGACGAGTTCGTGGCGCTGGCGCGGATGCTGTCCTGAAGCGCTCTTCCCTGAAGGAGCAAGGGAGGTCTTCAGGTCGTATCGCCCTGCAGCCACCCGTCCCGCGCCGGCTCGATCCCGTACGCCTCGAGTAGCTGTCCAGCCTGTCGAGACGGCGTATCAAGAGGTCCGTGCCGCCGGAGGGCATCTCTCGATACCGCCTCTCGACTGCGCTCGATCCCTACTCGAGACGAACGGTACAGGCCGAAGATCGATCGGCCCTAGTTCTTCGCCGCCGCCTTGTCCTGCGCGTCCTGCCGCGCGACCTGCGCCGTCGCCGACATCACCGGTGGCCCCTTCGCGATCACCGCCGCCAGCGTCGTGCCTTCAACGCATGTCTTCGGGCAGAGCTTCTGGATCCTGGCGAGGTTTTCCTTAGCCTTTTCCACCGCGCCCTTCTGCACCATGGCCTCGCCCTGTCCCTTCAGGGCCGCGATGTCGTTGGGTTCGAGCACGAGGGCTTCCCGATACAGACGGATCGCCTTGCCGGGCAGGTTCTGCGCGCGGGCGACCTCCGCCAGCACGAGGAACGCCGGGCGGTTGCGCGGATCGACGACCAGCGCCGTCTCGACGAGATCGGTCGCGCCCTGGAGGTTGCCCGCCGCGCGCGCCGCCTTGCCCTTTTCCAGCAGCGCGACCGAGCGTGGATCGACCTGATCGTCCGGCCGCTGGCCGCTGAGCGAAGTCGAAAGAGTAAGCAGGGTCAGGCCGAGCGCCGCCGTGACCGAAAGATAACGCATGACTGTCTCCCAAGCGGGCATCGTCGCTCGAATTAGCATGGTGCCTTGAGGCGTGCGACAAAAAACCCGTCGGTGCCGTCGGTCGCCGGGGTCAGGCGCAGGCCCGGGCCGTGCGCGCTTCCGGCATCGGCGGCGACGTCCTCCGCCAGCCAGCCCTTGTGCCGCTTCAGGAAGGTGGCAACCTGGTCTGCCCCCTCGCCGTCGAGCAGCGAGCAGACGATGTAGGTCAATGTGCCGCCCGGCTTCACCAGCTTCGCGCCGATCGCCAGCAGTCGCGCCTGCGTCAGCACCAGCCGGTCGAGCCGCGCGCGGGTCAGCCGCCAGCGCGCTTCGGGATTACGCCGCCACGTGCCGGTGCCCGAACAGGGCGCGTCGATCAGCACGATATCGGCCGACCCGTTCAGATCCTCCAGAGCAGCCGCCTCCTCGTTGGGATCGAGCAACCGCGTCTCGACGATCGTCACGCCGGCGCGGTCGGCGCGCGGCGGCAGGCGCTGGAGTCGGGTGCGGTCGGTATCGGTCGCGACGATCCGCCCGTCGTTCTGCATCGCCGCGGCCAGGCCGAGCGTCTTGCCGCCGCCACCGGCGCACAGATCGATCACGGTCATGCCGGGTTCGGCGCCGGCGACCCGCGTGACATACTGGCTGCCGGCGTCCTGGATCTCGACCAGCCCGCCCTCGGCCGCCGGCGAACGCTCGACGGCCGTGTCGGGCGGCAGCCGCAACGCGTCGGGCGCGAACGCCACGGCCTCGGCGCCCTCGAACATCGCGGCGGCGTCGTCGCGATTGCCCATCAGGCTGTTGACCCGGACGTCGAGCGGAGCACGTTCGAGCAGCGCGGCCAGCTGCGCATCGTCGACGCCCGACTGCGCCAGCGCCCCGCGCAGCCACGCCGGGGCGAGGCCCGGCCGCGCCGGCGCTTCGCCCGGCCCGATTGCGGCGGGGCCATACTGGCTGCCGTCGAATGCGGCGATCAGCTCGGGGCGTATCTTCGTCAGCGCGATTATCGCCGCGCGACCGCTCGGCGGCCTCTCGCCGATCAGGCGGATCGCGTCATAGACCAGTTCGCGCACGGCCCGGCGATCCTTCGATCCGGCATAGCGACGCGCGGCAAAATAGCGCGCGATCAGCACGTCGGCGGCGGCCCCGCCGTCGCGCGCGGCATCGGTGATCGCATCGAGCAGGTCGATCGCGGCCTGCGTCCGGGCGGCGGGGGTCATCGGGCGGATTTCGGGGGGAGATAAGTCACCGGGCCACCCTTAGCCGATACGGCGGCGTTGGGGAAACGGCATCGCCCTTCCAAACGTTATCCCCGGGCAAGCGGGGACCCATCTCCGGCATTGTCCGCCGGGAGGTCGCACGAAGTGGGTTCCCGCTTTCGCGGGAATGACAGAACCTGGATTACCCGTGCGTCGGGTAATTCGGCGCTTCCCTCGTGATCGTGACGTCGTGGACATGGCTCTCGCGCAGGCCAGCGCCCGTGATCCGCACAAACCGCGCGCGCTCCTGCAGATCAGGGATCGTCGCCGAACCGGTATAGCCCATCGCCGCCTTCACGCCGCCGACCAGCTGGTGAATCACCTCACGCGCCGACCCCTTGAATGCGACCTGCCCCTCGATCCCTTCCGGCACCAGCTTCAGCTGGTCCTTGATATCGCCCTGGAAATAGCGGTCGGCCGATCCGCGGCCCATCGCGCCGACGCTGCCCATGCCACGATAGGATTTGTAGGCGCGGCCCTGGTACAGGAACGTCTCGCCCGGCGCTTCCTCGGTCCCCGCCAGCAGCGAACCGATCATCGCGGTCGAGGCGCCGGCGGCCAGCGCCTTGGCGATATCGCCCGACGTCCGGATACCACCATCCGCGATCACCGGCACACCCGCCTTCGCGGCCTCCTCGGCGGCGTTCATCACCGCGGTCAGCTGGGGTACGCCGACGCCCGCGACGATGCGCGTGGTGCAGATCGATCCCGGCCCGATTCCCACCTTCACCCCGTCCGCACCCGCGCCGATCAGCGCCTTGGTCGCCTCGGCGGTCGCGACATTCCCGGCGATCACCTGCACCCGGTTGCTGAGCGTCTTCACCCGTTCGACCGCACGGGCCACGTCGGTGTTGTGGCCGTGCGCGGTGTCGATGACGATCAGATCGACCTCGGCGTCGATCAGCGCTGCGGTGCGCTCATAGCCCTTGTCGCCGACCGTAGTGGCAGCGGCGACGCACAGCCGCCCGGTGTCGTCCTTGGTCGCGTTGGGATAGGTGACCGCCTTTTCGATATCCTTGACCGTCACCAGCCCGACGCAGGCGTAATTCTCGTCCACCACCAGCAGTTTTTCGATCCGGCGCTGGTGCAGCAGGCGACGCGCCTCGTCCTGCGTGACGCCGGTGCTGACCGTAGCGAGATTATCGCGCGTCATCAGTTCGGCGACCGGCTGGCCGGGGTTCTCGGCGAAACGGACGTCGCGGTTGGTCAGGATGCCGACCAGCTTGCCCGACGCCTCGGTCACCGGAATCCCGCTGATCCGGTGGCGCTGCATCAGCTCGCGCGCTTCGGACAGGGGCGCATCGGGGCGGATCGTGATCGGATTGACCACCATCCCGCTCTCGAACCTTTTGACCAGCTTCACCGCGGCGACCTGTTCCTCGACGGTCAGGTTGCGGTGGAGCACACCGATGCCGCCCAGCTGCGCCATCATGATCGCCATCGCTTCCTCGGTCACCGTATCCATCGCCGACGACAGGATCGGGATGTTCAGGCTGATGCCCTTGCTGACCTTCGTCCGGGTATCGGCGCCGGACGGCAATACGCTCGACTCCGCGGGCAGCAGCAGCACGTCGTCGAAGGTCAGGCCGAGGGGGATGTCGATCATGGGTCGCCAAATCGCTGGAGTCGCAGGTTGGCGCGCCATGTAACCAAGGCGGCTGTCGTACGCTAGTCCTGCGACTGCGCGCCCGTGCGCGATCGCGCAAGGAGGTCGCGCGCGGCCTCGACATGCATTCCCTCGATCATCCGGCCGTCGAACCGCTCCGCCCCGCCCGTCGCGGCGGCGATCAGCGCGCGGGCGTCGGCGATCTCCGTTTCGGTCGGGCCGAACAGCGTGTTGCACGGATCGACCTGACTGGGGTGGATCAGTGTCTTGCCGTCGAAGCCGAGCCGGCGACCGTCGCGGCATTCCGCGGCGAGACCGTCCGCGTCGTCCAGCCGGTTGTAGACTCCGTCGAACGCCCAGCATCCGCCGAACCGCGCGGCCAGCACGACCATCTGGAGGCTGAGTGCCAGACTGGTCCGCGGCGCATCATCCGGCAGTTTGAGTTGCGCGCGCAGGTCGTTGGTGCCCGCGATCAATCCGGCGACGGCGGGCAGGCCGGCGATCTGCGGCGCGGCCAGAACGCCGCACGGCGTTTCGATCATCGCCATCAATGGGCGACCCGCAGCGGCGGCGACGGCGGTGACGGCGGACGGATCCTCGGCCTTGGACAGAATGACGAAATCCGCCGTCGATCTTGCGACCGCCGCAACGTCCGCAGCATGCCAGTGGCTGTCGATCGCGTTGACCCGGATTGCGACCGGACGGCCGCCGAACCCCTCCCCCGCCGCCGCGACTGCAGCCGCCCGCGCGTCGGCCTTGTCTTCGGGCTTCACCGCGTCTTCCAGATCGAGCAGGATCATGTCCGCGGCCAGCTCCCGCGCCTTGGCGATCGCGCGCGGATTCGACGCGGGCAGGAACAGCAGGGATCGGGGCGGGAGCGGCGTCATGCGGGATCCTCGGGATAGTCGGCACCGACGAAGTACAGCCCGTCCGGCGGCGCGTTGAAGCCCAGCGCCGCCCGATCGCGTGCCTCCAGCGCGGCGCGCATGTCGTCCGGCGTCCATTTGCCCTCGCCGACCAGCGCGAGGCAGCCGACCATCGAGCGCACCTGGTGATGCAGGAACGACCGCGCCGACGCGCGGACGATGATCCTGTCGGCCTCACGCGTGACATCGAGCCGGTCGAGCGTGCGCAGCGGACTGTCGGCCTGGCAATGCGCCGATCGGAAGGTGGTGAAGTCGTGCCGCCCGACCAGCCGCTCGGCACCCGCCGCCATCGCATCGGCATCCAGCGGGCGGGTGATGTGCCACGTCAGCCCCTTTCCCCACGTCAGTGGCGCACGGCGGTTGACGATGCGATATTCGTAATGCCGCGCCAGGCACGAGAAGCGGGCATGCCAGTCGTCCGCCACCGGCTCGCAGGCCAGCACCGCGACCGGATCGGGCCGCAGCAACGCGTTCAGTGCCTCCATCAGCCGGAACGGCGTGATCTCCCGCGCGATGTCGAGATGCGCGCGCATCGCAAGCGCATGGACCCCCGCATCGGTCCGGCCCGAAGCATAGACCAGCACATCCTCGCCGGTCAGTCGGTGCGCGGCTCGCTCGATCGCGGCCTGCACACTCGGCCCGTGCGCCTGATGCTGCCACCCCATGAACGGGCGACCGTCATATTCGATGGTCAGCGCGTAACGGGTCACAACGTCGTGCCGGCCGGTATCGGAAAGCCGCGCAGCAGGTCGGTCGGCGTCATGACGCCGCGCCCGGCGCGCTGGACCAGCGTCGGGCGGATCGCGCCGTCGTGGGTGGCGATGCTCAGCCTGTCGTCCAGAATGCAGCCCGGCCCGGCAGCATTGCCGGCACCCGCTTCTGCCGCGAGCACCCGTATCCGCTCCCCGGCGAACGCGAACCACGCCCCCGGCGGATTGAACGCCTGCACCTGCCGCAACACCGCATCGGTCGGTCGGTCGAAATCGATCCGCAATTCCGCCTTGTCGATCTTCGCCGCATAGGTGACGCCGGCTTCGGGCTGGGCCACCGGGGGATGGGCATCGAGGTCGCCCAGCACCGCGACCATCAGCATCGCCCCAAGATCCGCAAGCTCGACCGTCAGTTCGCCGACCGTCTTCTGCCCCACCGCCGTCCGCGCCTCGGCGCGCACCGGCCCGGTATCGAGCCCCGCTTCCATCTGCATGATCCCGACGCCGGTTTCGGCATCCCCGGCCAGGATCGCCCGGTGGATCGGTGCCGCCCCGCGCCAGCACGGCAGCAGCGAGGCGTGGATGTTCAGGCAGCCGTGGCGCGGCATGTCGAGCACCGCCTGTGGCAGGATCAGTCCATAGGCCGCGACCACCGCGACATCGGCGTGATGCGCGGCGAAATCGGCCTGCGCTTCGGCGGTTCGCAGCGACGTCGGCGTCAGTACCGGAATCCCCAGCGCCTCGGCGCGCGCATGCACCGGGGACGGCACCACCGCCTTGCCCCGCCGCCCGCCGGGTCGCGGCGGCTGGCTGTAGACGGCGACCAGCGTGTGGCCTGCCGCCGCGAGCGCGTCGAGCGCCGGCACCGCGAAGTCGGGCGTTCCCATGAAGACGATCCGCATGGGAGCCGCTTCGACACGCTGGCGCGCGGCGGCGCAACCCCCTATCTGTTCCTGCGATGGCATCCCCCGAGATCGAAGCGCTGACCAGCGCATTGTCCCGCCTGCCCGGGCTAGGGCCGCGATCGGCACGGCGCGCGGTGCTGCACTTGCTCAAGAAGCGCGAGACGACGCTGGCACCGCTGATGAACGCGCTGGTCGCGGTCAACGAGCGGCTGGCGACCTGTGACACCTGCGGCAACGTCGATACGTCGAACCCCTGCGCGATCTGCGCCGATCCGCGCCGCGACGCACGCGCGCTGTGCGTCGTCGAGGAGGTCGCCGACCTTTGGGCGCTCGACCGTTCCCGGCTGTTCCCCGGGCGTTTCCACGTGCTGGGCGGGCGGCTTTCGGCGCTGGAGGGGATCCGGCCGGAGGATCTCGCGATCGACAGCCTGGTCCGCCGGATCGCGCAAGGCGGCATCGACGAGGTCGTGCTCGCGATGAACGCGACGCTGGAGGGCCAGACCACCGCGCACTACGTCGCCGAGCGGATCGAGGCGTTTCCGGTCCGCGTGACGCAACTCGCACACGGCCTGCCGGTCGGCGGCGAACTCGACTATCTGGACGAAGGCACGCTGGCCCAGGCCTTGCGGGCGCGGCGCCCGCTTGCTTGACGCGATTTGCCGGGACGATTAGCCGGACGCGCATGACCGTCATGACCATCCTCGAGATTCCCGATTCCGGCCTGCGCGAGGTCGCCGCTCCCGTCGCGACGGTCGATGACGCCACCCGGGCGCTGATCGACGACATGTTCGACACGATGTACGACGCTCGCGGAATCGGCCTGGCCGCGACGCAGGTCGGGGTGGCGCGACGCGTCGTCGTGATCGACCTTCAGGAGGGCGAGGACGACGACGGCAAGCCGATCCGCGATCCCAAGGCGTTCGTGAACCCCGAACTGCTGTGGCAAAGCGAGGAAACCTCGAAATACAACGAGGGCTGCCTGTCGATCCCCGAGCAATATGCCGAAGTCGAGCGCCCGGCCCGGTGCCGGGTCCGCTGGCTCGATCGCGACGGCAAGAGCCATGAGGAAGAAATGGACGGCCTTCTCGCGACCTGCATGCAGCACGAGATCGATCATCTGAACGGTGTGTTGTTCATCGACCATATCTCGAAGCTCAAGCGCGACATGATCGTCAAGAAGGTCGCCAAGCAGCGCCGCGCCGCATAACGTCACGGTTGGCCGCAGGTCGCTTGCCCGACCCGTGGCCTGACGATAGGTTCGCAGTCTGTTCCTTCCGACCGCGAGCCGTTCCATGGATTCCACCGCCTTCCTCCTGATCGTGATCGCGCTGGTGATCGGCGTCGGTGTCGGCTTTGTGCTCGGCGGCCGCGGCGTCGCTTCGGCGCGGGCGGAGCGCGATGCGCGCGAGGAGGACTTCAAGCGCGCGATTTCCGAGCTGGCCGTCGCCAGCGAACGCGTGCGCGACATGCCCGAGCTGCGCGACGCGCTGGAGGAAACCACGCGTGAGCGGGACGCCGCGCTGGTCGAAAACGCCAAGCTGCTGACCAAGGCGGCGGGATTCGAGGAACGTTTCGCCGAGTTCAAGGCCGATCGCGAAGTCATGGCCGCGCAATTCCGAGAGCTCGGCGCGAAAGTGCTCGATTCGGCGCAGGAAAGCTTCCTCAAGCGCGCAGGCGAGCGCTTCGGACAGGAAGGCCAGGCCAACGAGGCCAAGCTGAAGGCGCTCCTGGCACCGGTCGAAACGACGTTGAAGCGCTACGAGGATGGTCTGGCGAAGGTCGAACGCGACCGGATCGACAGCTATGCGGGTCTGCGCGAGCAGATCGAGAACGTTCGCGTCGGCCAGGGTCAGGTGCGCGAGGAAACCGCCAAGCTGGTCAACGCGCTGCGCACTAGCCCGAAGGCGCGCGGGCGCTGGGGCGAGCAATCGTTGCGCAACGTGCTGGAACAGGCCGGACTGTCACCCTTCGCCGATTTTCAGGCAGAGGTCGTGGTTAACAGCGACGACGGCGTTCTGCGCCCCGATGTGATCGTACGCCTGCCGGGTGGTCGCAAGCTGGTGATCGACGCGAAATGCTCGCTGAACGCGTTCCTGGATGCCAGCGACGCGACCGACGACGACAAGCGCGCGTCGGGCCTGCGCGCCCATGCGGCGTCGGTTCGCAACCACGCCCAGCAGCTCGGGTCGAAGAGCTATTGGGACAAGTTCGGCGACGCGGCCGATTACGTCGTCATGTATATCCCGGGCGAACATTTCCTGTTCGCCGCGCTGGAACAGGATCCGCACCTCTGGGAATGGGCGATCGAGCGCAAGGTGCTGCTCGCGACACCGACCAACCTGGTCGCGATCGCCAAGACGATCGCCAACATCTGGCGTCAGGAAAAGCTGATCGACGACGCCCGCGCGGTCGATGCGCTGGGCAAGGAGCTCCACGAACGGCTGGCCGTCGCGGCGACTCACCTCAAGCGCGTCGGCGGCGGACTGAATTCCGCGGTGGAGAACTACAATAAGTTCGTGTCGTCGTTCGAGGGCCGCGTACTCGTCTCCGCCCGCCGCTTCCGCGATCTGAGCGTGGGCACCGGCGCCAAGGAGATCGATGCGGTGGACAGCGTCGATGCGCTGGCCAAGCCGACGGTCGGCGACATGGCGCTCCTGCCCGCGGTGAACGAAACGATCGTCGCGGCGACCAGCGAGGATACCGAGGCCGCCGCCTGATCGTGGCGAAGTACCGCCATACCACCCTGCCGCCTCCCTATCTCAAGCGGATCTGGCTGGACCCGATCAGCGACCACGACGCCGCGGCCTATCCGTTCTGCCTGCCGCTGTTCGCCGATGGCGCCTTCGACCTGGTGTTCGATCACGCGATCACGATCATCGTCGGCGAGAACGGCGTCGGCAAATCGACGCTGCTGGAGGGAATCGCGGTACTGGCGGGGTTCGACGAAGCCGGGGGCGGCCCCGGCTATCGCGCGGTCGATCACAGCGCAGCGATCGAGGTGGGCGGCGGTACGCTGGCCGCCGCGCTCAAGGCAAGCTGGCTGCCGAAGATCGGCCAGGGCTGGTTCTTTCGCGCCGAAAGCTTCTTCTCGGTCGCGCGCTATCTCGACGCCGCGGGATCCCCCAGCGCCGATTTCCTGTCGCATTCGCATGGCGAAGGCTTCCTGCGCTTCTTCGACGAACGCTGCGCGCGCCCGGGACTGTTCATCTTCGACGAACCCGAATCCGCACTGTCGCCCAATCGTCAGTTCGACTTCGTGAAGCTGCTGCGCCGCATGCAGGCGGGTGAACGGTCGCAGGCGATCATCGCCACCCATGCGCCGATCGTCATGGCCCTGCCCGGTGCGCGCCTGTTGCGGATGGGGAAGTACGGTCTCGAACCCGTGCGCCTCGAAGACACCGAGCATTTCCGTATCCTGCGCGAATTCATGCTCGATCCGTCGGGCACCATCGACGCAATGCTGCTGGGTGATTAGCCGCGCCGTCAGCGCTCCCGACGCAACGTCACGCTGGACCGCGCATTCGACAGCACCAGCGTATCGCGGTTGCCGCGGTGGACCTTCAACGGGGTTTCCAGGGCGCGAAAAAATGCCGCCTCGACCGCGCTCGCGCCGCCCGGGCAGGCCATGCGCGTCGCGATGATGCGATCGCTCGTCAGCGTGCCGCGCGCGAAACGGTAATTGCCGGTGAAATTGTTGCAGATCCGGCCCTGTATGCGGTCCGAGGTGAAATCGACCGTCGCCGGGCGATCGATGCGCACCGGACGCCCGTCGATCGCCGTGATCTGCCAGCGCGTGTTGGCGATGACCGCCTCACCCGACGTGCCGCCCAACGTGCCAGTTGTCAGGATATCGCCGCCGCAGCCGCTCAGCGTCCTGCGGCCGATCGTCAGCTTCACCGTGTCGGCGTAAACCCGGTCGCTCATCCCGTCGCTGCAACGGACGTGGGTGATATCGACGGTCAGTCCGCGCGCGCGATAGAGTTCGCCATTGATCCCGACGATCGGACGGGGCTTCGCGACGGTCGTCGGTCGGCCTTCCATCGGGCGATAGGTGATGGCGCGCTGGTCGATGGTCAGCGACCAGAACGGCTCGGTGCCGATCGCACGATAGCTGTCGGATCGCGGTTGCGCCGCGGCCGGATGCGATAGCAGGAGGACGGGGGCGAGCAGGAACAGCGGCTTCATCAACGATCTCCTTCCCGCCGGACATGCCGCGGACCGGCTGAACGGCGGCTGGCTGGCGTCAGGCGCGCGTCCGGCCGAGCACCTCATACGCCATCACCGCGGTCGCGACCGCGGCATTCAGGCTGTCAGCCTTGCCCAGCATCGGGATCTTGACCAGCAGGTCGCATTCGGCGGCCATCGCGTCGGGCATGCCCTGCGCCTCGTTACCCGTCAGCAGGAACGTCGGCGCGCAATAGGTCGCCGCGCGGTAATCATCTGTGGTGTCGAGGCTGAGGCCGACCAGTTGCCCTGGACCCGAGCGCAACCAGGCACGGAAATCATTCCAGGTCGCACGGGCGACGGGAATGGTGAACAGTGCCCCCATGCTGGCGCGCACCGCCTCCACGGAAAACGGATCGACACACTCGTCGATCAGGATCAGGCCGCCGGCCCCGACCGCGTCGGCGGTGCGCAGGATCGTGCCGAGATTGCCCGGATCGCGCAGCCGTTCGGCCACCAGCCAGATCGCGGCGGACGTGCGGTCGATGCTGACAAGCGGTGTCAGGAATTCCTCGTAAACCCCGATAACCGCACCGGGATTATCCTTGCCCGACAGCTTCGACAGGATATCGGCGGTGGTTTCGATCGCCTCGCCGCCTGCCGCCTCGGTCGCGGCGACCAGCGCGGTGACGAGAGGGCGGTCGGTGGTGGTCGGAACGAAGAACAGCGTCTCCGGCAACCGTCCGGCCTCGCGCGCCTCGGTCAGGATCCGCAGCCCCTCGGCCAGAAACCGGCCCGCATCGCGACGGTGCTTCCTGTCGCGCAGGCGCTGGGTGGCCTTGACGAGCGGATTGGAGAAGGCGGTGATCGAACGCGGCATGGTGTGCAGTTAGCCCAGGCGCGAGATCATACCAACCGCCGTTCGTTTCGAGCGAAGTCGAGAAACAGGTTCTGATACTGCGCCACCGTTTCTCGACTTCGCTCGAAACGAACGGGACAGAGCGCGCCCCGCTCAGTCTTCCCCGAACTTGCCTTCGACGAGCTCGCACAGTGCCGAAACCGCTGCCTCCGCCCCGTCACCCTGCGCCGAGATCACGATATAATCGCCCATCGCAGCACCCAGCATCATCAGGCCCATGATCGACGTGCCGGTCACGCTCGCGCCGTCCTTGCGCACGGTCAGTTCGGTCGGCTGGGTCGCCGCAAGGGTGACGAACTTGGCACTGGCCCGCGCGTGCAGGCCGCGGCGGTTGACGATCTGGACGGTACGTTCGGTCACGCTCACGCGGCAGCCTCTCCCAGCACTTCGGATGCGACCGAGATATATTTGCGGCCGGCATCGCGCGCCGAACTGACCGCTTCGGCGACCTTCATCGACCGGCGCGCGCCGCCCAGCCGGATCAGCATGGGCAGGTTGATGCCGGCGATCACCTCGACCTTGCCGGGTTTCATCAGCGAGATCGCCAGGTTCGACGGGGTTCCGCCGAACAGGTCGGTCAGCACGATGACGCCGCTGCCAGCATCGACGCTGTCGATCGCCTGCGCGATGTCGCTGCGGCGACCCTCCATGTCATCCTCGGGCCCGATGCAGATCGTCGCGATGCGTTCCTGCTTGCCCACGACATGCTCCATGGCGACCACGAATTCCTCCGCGAGCCGCCCGTGCGTCACCAGCACCAGACCGATCATGCCGTCGTTCTTGCCGGGAGAAGTCCCAAGGGAAGTCATATTGCCTTCGGCGCATCCTCGAGCGAGTCCTGCGGCGCCGTGCCGAGATCGCGATGAGTCACCGTGGGCGAAAACCCCTCGGCTTGCAACCGTGCCGCGATCCGCTGCGCGACATGGACGGACCTGTGTCTCCCCCCGGTACAGCCGATCGCCACGGTGACATAGGATTTCCCCTCCGCCCTGTAGCGCGGCAGCAACAGCAGCAGCAGCGCCTCGATCCGGTCGAGGGACTCGGCATAGGCCGGGTCGCCCGCAACATAGTCCGCGACGGCCGCGTCCAGCCCGGTGCCCGGGCGCAGCGTCGGCACCCAGTGCGGATTGCGCAGATAGCGCATGTCAAACACCAGGTCGGCATTGCGCGGCAGGCCGCGTGCGAAACCGAACGACATGACCGACAACACCGGTTCGCCCAGCCCGCCGCCCGAAAACGACGCGCGAATGGCCTGCGTCAGTTCATTCGCCGTCAGGCTGGTCGTATCGATCACCCGGTTGGCCCAGTCGCGGAGCGGCGTCAGGACGTCGCGTTCGCGTGCGATCCCGTCGCTGGCCGGACGATCGAGCGCCAGCGGGTGCCGCCGCCGCGTCTCGGAATAGCGCCGTTCCAGCTCGGCGGCCGAGCAGTCCAGAAACAATGTTCCGATGTCGTGGCCATGTTCCTCGCGCAGTGTCTTGATGCGATTGACGATCCTTGCGGCGTCGAACCCGCGCGTCTGCGGCCCGATGCCGAGCGCCAGCGGTCGCGAGTCGCCCTCCGCCCCCGCCGGCAGCGCGGTGGCGAGCAACCGGTCGAGCAGCAGCAGCGGCAGGTTGTCGACCACTTCCCAGCCGATATCCTCCAGCGTCCTCAGCACCGTCGATTTGCCCGCGCCCGACATGCCCGTGACCAGCAGGATGTTCTTGGGCGGCTTCACGCGTCGGCGATCCGGCGACGCAGCGCGAGTTCGACCTTGACGGGCGCAGACGGTTCGAGCGCGGGCAGCGCGATCTCGCGCAAGGGCACCCCGGCGATCTGCCGCATCCGTCCGTCGGCGGGCATCCGCGGCGGTGCCTCAACGATCGCGACGATCAGGCGGACGGGCACGTCGGCGACGTGATCCATCGCGAGGATGCCGATGCCGCGCACTTCGATCTTGCCGGCCAGGTTGACCGGCGGCCGGGCGATCAGCTCACCGTCCCGACGCATCAGCATCGTATAGTCGTCGCTGACCAGGGTCGCGCCGCGATCGATCAGGCGCAGCGCGAGATCCGATTTGCCCGCGCCCGATCGCCCCTCGATCAGCACGGCGACTCCGTCGATCGCGACGCAACTGGCGTGGATCGTCTCCGACGACAGGGCGACGCGCGCGATCACCGGTCGCCCGCCAGCGGCAGGCGGACGGTGAAGCGGGCGCCGGCCCGGCTGTCTTGGCGCGATTCGACCATGATCGTCCCGCCATGCCCCTCCACGATCGTGCGCGCAATCGCGAGGCCCAGGCCGGAGTGCCGTCCGAACGCCTCATGTTCGGGGCGCACCGAGTGGAAGCGGCGAAAGATCATGTCGCGCTCGTCCTCGGCGACGCCCGGCCCCTCGTCCTCGACGGCGATCTCCAGTTCCTCTCCGACGCGGCTGGTGGACAGGGTGACGCGACCATGATCGGGCGAGAAGGACACCGCATTGTCGATCAGATTCTCGAACACCCGCTCGAGCCTGGCCCCTTCGGCGAACACCGTCATCGCGCCATCGGGTCGATCGAACGCGATCGTCACGTCGCGCTCGCCCCCCCGCGCGCGACGCTGGTCGAGCAGGCCGGCGATCATCGCGCCGACGTCCACCGCCTCGAACTTGGCGCGCGACAGCTGGGCGTCGAGACGCGACGCCTCGGAAATGTCGGTAATCAGCCGGTCGAGGCGTCGGATGTCATCACGCACGATCTCCATCAGCTGTTCGCGCAACCCGGGATCGCCGACCCGTCCCAGCCCGTCCACCGCCGATCGCAGCGACGCCAGCGGGTTCTTCAATTCGTGCGTGACGTCGGCGGCGAACGCCTCGGTCGCGTCGATCCGCGCGCGCAAGGCCCCGCTCATGTCCGACAGGGCGCGCGCCAGCAGGCCGATCTCGTCGCGGCGATCGGGCAGGCGCGGCACGACGACTTCGCGCGCCCTGCCCAGCCGCACCCGCACCGCCGCGCGCGCCAGCCGCCGCAGCGGACGGACGATCGTCCGCGCCAGGAACAGCGACAGCAGGATCGACAGCAGCGACGCCACCGCCAGCACGACCGCGAGGCGGAACCGCTCGATCCGCACCGTCTGGGTGATGTCGCGCGCGTTCGCGGTGGTGAAGACGATGCCGTCGCCATAGCGCGCAGCCGCGGTGATGACGGGCGTCCGATCGGGCGCGCGCCAGACGCTGGCGCGCGCGATCTTGGGGTCGATCGCCGCGCGCACGTCGGGCCAGGCCAGCCCGTTGCGCCGTTCGCGGAAGAGCGGCGGGCGCACGGCCCCGACGACGGTGTCGATCGCCGCATCCAGGAACCGCGCGACGTCCTGACGCCACGGATCCTTGTCGGGATCGCGCAGATAGGCGTTGCGCGATCCCCGCGCGCGGCTGTCGTCGATCAGCCGGCCGTCCAGGGTGTAGAGCCGCGACCGCGCACCCGTGTCGCGCGCATAGCCCATCATCAGCGACGCCCGTGCATCCGGCGCGACGGCCGCGAGCGCATCGGCGATCAGTCGAGCCTCGCGACTGGCCTGCGCGATCCGGCTGTCGAGGATGCGGCTGCGGAAACTGTCGAGATAGAAGAACCCCCCCGCCAGCATCGCCAGCGCGATGATGTTGACCGCCAGGATACGCGGCGTGAGCGTCACGCGCGCGGACCAGGTCAGGTTCAGGTCGCGATCGGGGCGCGGGTCAGTCACGCGCCGGAGCAACCTCTTCCGCAGTCCGACTCAATCTCTCGAAACTGCCTCTCGACCAGCCTCATCCCCGCGCGAGACGCACGGGAGGGGCTAGCGGACATCAGACATATCTTCACTCCTCGGAAAACCGATACCCCGCCCCGTACAGCGTCTCGATCGCATCGAAATCGGCATCGACCTCGCGGAACTTGCGGCGGACACGCTTAATGTGGCTGTCGATCGTGCGGTCATCGACGTAGATATCGTCCTGATAGGCGGCGTCCATCAGCTGGTTGCGCGTCTTCACGATGCCCGGACGCGCGGCTAGTGTCTCCAGGATCATGAATTCGGTGACGGTCAGCGTCACCCCCTGCCCGCCCCATGTCACGCGGTGGCGCGCCGGGTCCATCGTCAGCCGCCCGCGCTCGATCGGCAGCTGCGGCTCGGCACGATCGTCGTCGCCGCCCGGCACCGCGCCCTCGGTCCGGCGCAGGATCGCCCGGATGCGGGCGATCAGCAGGCGCTGGCTGAACGGCTTGGCGATGTAATCGTCCGCGCCCATCGCCAGACCCAGCGCCTCGTCCAGTTCGTCATCCTTGCTGGTCAGGAAGATCACCGGCACCGCCGACTTCTCGCGCAGCCGCCTGAGCAGCTCGAGCCCGTCCATCCGCGGCATCTTGATATCGAGCACGGCCAAGTCCGGCGGATTATCGACCAAGGCCTTCAGCGCCGTCTCCCCGTCCGAATAGACGCGCGTCAGGAATCCTTCGGCCTGGAGCGCGATCGATACCGAGGTCAGGATGTTGCGGTCGTCATCGACCAGCGCGATCGTGGCTGTCATGCCCCCGGGTTAGTCGAAAGATCGCGACGCCTCAACACTGACACCGGTAGCAGGTTTGACCGCCCGAAATCCGGCCGATAAGCGCCGCGCCAAGAGCATCACGCGCGAGCCGAACGCGGCCGTGTCACGGAGGAGAAATTTTGTGAGCCATCGCGTCCCAGACGCCGGTCTCGAGTCGCAGGGCATCGAGACGCGCGCCGATATCCACTGGAATCTCGTCACCGCGCGGCTGGTCGATGCCGCGCTGCGCCGCAACGAGGGCAAACTGTCGGCCGACGGCCCTCTGGTCGTCGAGACGGGGCCGCATACCGGCCGCAGCGCGCAGGACAAGTTCATCGTGCGCGACGCCGAAACCGAAGAGACGGTGTGGTGGGGCAAGACGAACAAGGGCATGACGCCGGACCATTTCGCCGCGCTGAAGGCAGACTTCCTGACCGCGCTGAACCGGCGCGAGGACCTGTTCGTGCAGGATCTGTATGGCGGGTCGCAGCCCGAGCACCGGGTGAAGGTGCGGGTCATCAACGAGCTTGCCTGGCACAACCTGTTCATCCGCACGATGCTGGTCCGGCCCGAGGAGCCCGACCTGCGCGGGTTCGTGCCCGACTATACGATCATCGACCTGCCCGGCTTCCGCGCCAACCCGGCGCGTCACGGCACCCGCAGCGAGACGGTGATCGCGGTCAACCTGACCGAGAAGCTGATCCTGATCGGCGGCACCCGTTATGCCGGCGAGATGAAGAAGAGCGTGTTCGGCCTGCTCAACTATCTGCTGCCGCCGACCGGCGTCATGCCGATGCACTGCTCGGCCAACATGGGGCCGGACGGCAAGACGGCCGTGTTCTTCGGCCTGTCGGGCACGGGCAAGACGACGCTGAGCGCCGATCCGAAGCGTACGCTGATCGGCGACGACGAGCATGGCTGGTCCGACACCGCGGTCTTCAATTTCGAGGGCGGCTGCTACGCCAAGATGATCCGCCTCTCCGAAGATGCCGAGCCCGAGATCTTCGCGACCACCAAGCGGTTCGGCACCGTGCTGGAAAACGTCGTGATGGACCCGGTCACCCGCCAGCTCGACCTCGACGACGCCAGCCTGGCCGAGAACAGCCGTGGTGCCTATCCGATCGATTTCATTCCGAATTCGAGCGAAGAGAACATGGGCGGCGTGCCGACCAACATCATCTTCCTGACCGCCGACGCTTACGGCATCCTGCCGCCGATCGCGAAGCTGACCCCGGACCAGGCGATGTATCATTTCCTGTCTGGCTATACCGCGCGGGTCGCGGGCACCGAAATGGGTGTCAGCGAGCCCGACGCGACCTTCTCGACCTGTTTCGGTGCGCCGTTCATGCCACGCCATCCGAGCGTCTACGGCAACCTGCTCAAGGAGCGGATCGCCAAGGGCGGGGTCGATTGCTGGCTGGTCAACACCGGCTGGACCGGCGGCAAATATGGCGTCGGCAGCCGGATGCCGATCAAGGTCACCCGCGCGCTGCTCGATGCCGCACTCGACGGCAGCCTGAAGGACGCGGAATTCCGCACCGATCCGAACTTCGGCTTCATGGTGCCGGTGGCGGTGCCGGGCGTCGATGCGACGATCCTCGACCCCCGCGCGACCTGGGCCGACACGTCCGCGTACGATGCGACCGCGGCCGATCTGGTCCGCCAGTTCGTCGAGAACTTCGCGCAATTTGCCGATCATGTCGACGAGGGGGTGCGACAATCCGCGCCGCGTATCCAAGCCGAAGCCATCGCCGCCTAGACACCCGATCACCGGATCGGGCCTTTGAAAGACCCGACCCGATGACCGAAGACCCGCCGTTCCGTCCCTTCGCCGATGACGCCGCGGTTGTGCGCGTCGGCGAAGGCCTGCTCGACCGCACACTGCCGCGCCCCGACTGGACGCACGAGGCACATCTGGCGGCATGCCTGTATCTGCTGACCGAACGTCCGGACATCGACGTCGATGCGGCAATCGGCGGGATCATTTCGGCCTACAACGCCAGCGTCGGTGGCGTGAACGACGACCACAGCGGCTATCACGACACGATCACCCATGCGTCGGTCGCCGGGGTGCGGCTGTTCCTGCGCGACTGCTCGGAGCGCGGGCTGGCCGCGCGGGTCAACGCTCTGCTGGCGACGCCGATGGGACGGCGGGACTGGCCGTTGCGATTCTATTCGCCCGAGCGGCTGTTCTCCGTAGAAGCGCGACGGAGGTTCGTGACACCGGACGTGGCACCGTTGCCATGAAGACCCTCCCCGCAAGCGGGGAGGATCGTTTGCTCAATCCAGCAGCGAATCCGGCACCTTGCCGCCGTTCGCAGCCAGTTGGCGCATCACTTCCTTGTGCAGCCAGATGTTCATCTCGGCACTGCCGTCGAGCGCGCCGGTATAGCCCAGTTCGGTCGCCAGTTCCTTGCGCTCGGCAAGGCTCGATTCCATGCCGACCAGCTTCATGAGATCGACGATCGATGTCCGCCAGTTCGAGTCCTTGCCCGCCGCCAGTTCGGCCAGCCGCGCCTCGACATCGACCTCCGACATCGGGGTGACCATCGGCGGTGCGTCCTGCGTCTCGGGAGCCGCAGCGGTCGGGGTCGGTGCGGGCTGGGCCGTCGTGGTCGGTGAGGGTGCCGGCGCGGCGTCGGCCGGTTTGCCGAAAATGGCGTCCTTGATCTTCGAGAAAATGCTCATCGCTGGTAGCTCCCTTGTCCGGCTGCGCAACTGACGCGTCCGGTTCAGCAACTCCCGGTGGACGGGTTAGGTCCGGCCCGCGACATAGCGTTCGACGATCGTGCCCAGCACCGTCATCGGCACGTTGCCGCCCAGCACCACGGCATCGTCGAAATCGCGCAGGTCGTAGCGCGCGCCAAGCGATGCCTTGGCCCGGTCGCGCAGGCGGTTGATCGTCGAGTGGCCGACCTTGTACCCGCATGCCTGACCGGGCCACGAGCAGTAACGATCGACTTCGCCGGTCACTTCCTCGCGACCCGACCCGTTCGCCTCCATGAACCACGCGACTGCCTGATCGCGCGTCCAGCGCTTGGCGTGCAGTCCGGTGTCGACGACCAGCCGGCACGCGCGAAACGCGATCGACTGGAGGTAGCCGAGCCGGCCGACGGGATCGTCGTCGTATACGCCGAGTTCGTCCGCCAGCTGCTCGGAATAGAGCGCCCAACCCTCGCTGTAGGCATTGAATGCCAGCAGCGTACGGATCAGCGGCATGCGGTGGGTATATTCGCCCTGCCACGCATGGCCGGGGATCGATTCGTGATAGGCGAGCGTCGGCAGGCTGTAGCGCGTCCACAGGTCGGTGGTGCGCAGGTTGATCCACAACCGTCCCGGGATGCTGCCGTCGATCGATCCCGCCCCGCCGTACGCGCCCGGCGCGCCGGGTTCTTCGGCCAGCGGCAGGCGTTTCACCTCGACATTGCCCTCCACCAGCGTCCGGAACGCGCGCGGCATCATCGCGCGCATGTCGGCGACGCGGGTGTTGAGCAGCGCCATGATCTGCGCGCGGCCTTCGTCATCGTTCGGGAAACCGAATTTCGGATCCTTGCCGAGCGCGGTCATCCGCGCGCCGACGGTCCCTTGCGTGAAGCCCAGACCGCGCAGGATCACGTCCATCTGACCCTGCAACCGCCTGAGTTCTTCGAGGCCCATCGCGTGGACCTGGTCCGGGGACATCGTCGTGGTCGTGCCCGCCGCCAGCGCCCAGGCATAATATTCGTCGCCGCGCGGCAGCTTCCACACCCCGGCGCGATCGTCAGTCAACGCGCGTTGCCGCTTCAGCTCTGCCTCCTGCCGCAGCAGAGCGGGCCGGACCTGTCCGCTCAGGATCGCCAGCGCGCGGCGGTTCCAGTCGCCGGTCAGCCTGACGGTGCGCTTGCCGAGCGAGGTGAAGATGTCCCAGCTCGCGACATCGCCCGCGTGGCTGGCGGCGATCTGCTTCAACGCCTTGTCGAGCAGAATCGCCGAAGGGTATACGCCCTGCGCCGTCGCTGCCTTCAGCCGTTCGGTTTCACCGTCCAGCTGGCGCGCATAGGACTGCAATCGCGTCACATAGGCATCGGCCCCCGCCGCATCCTCGACCTTGTGGGTCGAATCGAGCAGCCGCGGCACGTCGAGGAACGCGCCGACATTCTGGCACACCACATAGGGCGAATTGCGCCAGCCGCCGACCGACACGTCGCCATAGGGAAACTCCATCCCGCGCACCGCCAGACCATAGCTGGTTCGCACGACGTCGAGATGCGTCCGCATCGTAGGGCTGAGCGCCACGCGATCGAACCGCGCGATCTGCGTCGATCTGGCCTTGAGATGGTCCAGCACGCGCGCCTGTCCGGCGAAAGACCGGTCGTTCAGCCGGCTCCGCAGCGCGACGCGGCGCCCGGTATCGAGCCCCAGTCCCGCCGCGCCCTCGGGATCGTCCGCCAGCCGCTCCTCGGCGATCGCATCGATGAGCGCCTGCGCGCGCTGTTCGGTGCCCAGCGCCGCGGCGGCGGGCAGAGCGGACAGCGTCACGGCGGCACCGGCTGCCCCCAGCATCTCGCGGCGGGTGACGGTCATGCGTCGGGTCCTTGCAGATCGGGGACGCGTTCGACCGTCAGTGTCGTGCCCTGGCCGCCGACCACGCGAACGCGCGTTCCGGCCGGCACGTCGGGACCACGCGCCGGCCATTCGCTATCACCGACCCTCACCCGGCCCATGCCCCCGTCGATCGCCTGGACGACCGTGACCGTCTCGCCCAGCAGTCTCGCGACGCGATCGTTCAGCAACGGGTCGCTGCTGTGGACCGGATTGTCGCGGTACCAGCGCCGTCCGATCCAGACCGCGATCGCCGACCAGGCCGCGAAGCTCAGCAGCTGGGCTGCGACCGGCAGCTCGGGAAAAAACAGCAGAAACGCACCCGTCACTGCCGCCGCAATGGCGAGAAAGATCAGGAACACGCCGGGCACGAGCAGTTCCGCTCCGCCGAGAAGGACAGCGGCGATCAGCCACCAGCCGGCGAGATTGTCGAACCAGCCGCTCATTCAGGTTTCGCCTCGAACGGCCCCTTCACCCGCGGGACGCTCGGTGATTTCGGCGCAGCGGCGTCGTTGTTCCCCAATGCCTCCTTGGCAAGTTCGCCGATGCCGCCCAACGTACCCATCAACTGGGTCGCCTCGACCGGGAACAGGATCGTCTTGGCGTTGGGGCTGGTCGCGAACTTGCCGATCGCCTCGACATATTTCTGCGCGATGAAATAATTGATCGCCTGGGTGCTGCCGTTCTCGATCGCATCGGACACCGCACGAGTCGCGCTTGCCTCCGCCTCCGCGGCGCGTTCGCGCGCTTCGGCGTCACGGAAGGCGGATTCCCTGCGTCCCTCGGCTTCCAGGATGCGCGCCTGCTTCTGTCCCTCGGCGCGCAGGATCTCGGACGCGCGCGTCCCTTCCGCATCCAGGATGTTCGCCCGCTTCTCGCGCTCGGCCTTCATCTGGCGGCCCATGGCGTTGACGATGTCGGCGGGCGGGCGGATGTCCTTGATCTCGACGCGGGTGATCTTCACCCCCCACGGCGTCGTCGCGTGATCGACCACGGACAGCAGCCGGGCGTTGATCTCGTCACGCTTCGACAGCGTCTCGTCCAGGTCCATGCTGCCCATGACCGTGCGCAGGTTGGTCGTCGTCAGCTGGAGCAGCGCGACGTACAGGTCGGACACTTCGTACGCCGCCTTGGGCGCGTCGAGCACCTGGAAGAACACCACCCCGTCGGTGGAGATCATCGCATTGTCCTTCGTGATGATCTCCTGCCCCGGAATGTCGATGACCTGCTCCATCATGTTCACCTTGCGGCCGACACGATAGAAAAAGGCCGGATAGAAATTGAACCCGGGCGATGCCGTCGTCGTGTAGCGGCCGAAATGTTCGATCGTGTATTGATAGCCCTGGCGGACGATCTTGATCGAGCTGAACAGGTAGAAGACGACGAGCGCCAGGATGAAGGCTGCGGCGGTCAGTTCCATGGATCGGCTCCTGCGGCACGATCGTGCCTGTGCGGAATGCTAGGGTTCGGTCGTCGGCGACGCAATCAAGATCGGCGCGAGAACGCGGCGGCAAGCTCGACGTGGGTCGACCAGGTAAACTGACCGACCGGCTGCACCCAGTCCAGCCGGTATCCGCCCTCGCTCAAAGTCTTGGCATCGCGCGCGAAACTGCTGGGATTGCACGAAACATAGGCGATGCGCGGTGCTGTCGACTGCGCCAGCTGCGCGACCTGTTCGCGCGCGCCGGCCCGCGGCGGATCGAGCACGATCGCATCGAAACGGTCGAGTTCCACCGGCGTGAGCGGTCGGCGAAACAGGTCGCGGTGTTCGGCAAACACCATGCGGCCGGCGGCGGTCGCGGCGGACTTCAGCGCCAGTATCGCATCGCGGGCGGCTTCGCCGGCATAGACCTTGCCGCCCAGCGCCAGCGCGAAGGTGCCAAGTCCCGCAAACAGGTCGGCGGTCGTCCGCGCACCGTGCGTCGCCTCGCGCACCGCAGCGACCAGCGCCGCCTCTCCGTCGTCGGTGGCTTGCAGGAACGATCCCGGCGGAAACGCGACGGGCACACCACCCAGTGTCACCGTGGCAGGCTCCGGCTCCCACCGTGTTTCCGCGCCATATCCCTCGTCGATCGCCAGCCGTGCAAGCCTGTTGGCCTTGGCGAAATCGGTCAGCGCCTCGGTCGCGGCCAGGCTGTCGATCACCGCGCCGCCGATCAGCACGTCGACGCCCTGGTCGATCCGCGCCAGATGCACGTCGATCCGCCGCCCCTCCTTCAGCACGCGACCGAGCAGGACGCGCAGCGGTTGCACGACATCGAAGATTTCGGGCAGCAGGACGTGGCATTCGCGCAGGTCGATCAGCGCGTGGCTGCCCCCCTCCGCAAAGCCCAGCCGCATCTTGCCCCGGCGTTCGGCGTGCAGTGTGGCGCGGCGCCGGGTGCGCGGGGGCGAGACGATGGCGTCACGGACGGGCGCGGACAGCCCCTGCCCCTCGAGCGCGCCGACGACGCGGTCGCGGACAAATCCAGAATAACTTGCGTCGTCAATCTGTTGCAGCTGACAGCCGCCACAGACAGGGAAGTGGCGGCACGGTGGCTTCTGCCGGTGCGGCCCCGGCTCGACACTGCCGTCGATGCGCAGCAGGTCGCCCGGAGCGGACAAGGGCACATGCTTGCCGGCAGCGGTCACGCCGTCGCCCAGCGCGGCGATGCGGATTACGGGATCGTCTGAAGACATTCGACCAGCGCTATAGAGATTTGCTCGATCAGATCATCCGCGATCAGCGCCGGCCCGGCCAGTGCGGCGGCGCGCGCGTGGAACCAGACGGCCTCGGCCGCCGGATCCCGACCGCCGGCTGCGAGGCGCGCGGCGACCAGGCCTGCGAGAACGTCGCCCGTACCCGCGCTGGCCAGCCACGACGAAGCGGCCGACGCCACCGTGACGCGGCCATCGGGCGTTGCGATCACCGTGTCGGCGCCCTTGTGGACGATCGTGCAGCCACTCGCGCGGGCGGCGGCCAGCGTACGGTCGATCTTGCTGCCGTCACCGCGCCCGAACATGCGGTCGAACTCGCCCGAATGCGGCGTCAGGATCGCATGCCGCCCCTGCAACCGATCCGCCACGCCCGCGCCGAGGATCGACAGCGCGTCGCCGTCGATGACCAGCGGCCGATCGCTCGCCAGAGCGCGGTCGAGCGAGACACGGGCGGCGTGGTCCCGGCCAAGCCCGGGTCCGACCAACACGGCGCCGATCCGCGCATCGTCAAGCAGCGCGACATCGCCGGCGCGGTGGACGAGCGCATCCGGGCCGCCGCCGTCCTCACCGGCCAGTACGACATAGCCCGCCCCACCACGCATCGCCGCGCGTGCCGCCAGTCTCGCCGCGCCGGGCATCGCGCCCGCAAGCACCGCGACCATCCCGCGGCTGAACTTGTGATCCTCCACGCCCGGCGGCTGCAGGACGGGCCGGGACAATGTGCGCCAGTCGCTTGCGATGGCGATGCCCAACTCCGCCAGCAGCACATGGCCGCTCATGCCGATCCCGGCCTCCAGCAGATGGCCCGGCTTCACGGCTCCGAGGGCGATCGTGACATCGGCCCCCGCCCCGCCCAGGTCGCTGCCGTCATCGGTGGCGACGCCCGATGGCAGGTCTATGGCGATCGTCAGATCGGCCGCGGCCCGCAACCGCTTCAGGTCCGCCGACAGCGCCGGATCCAGCGCGCGCGACAGGCCGGTGCCAAACAGCCCGTCGATCAGCACCGCGCGCGGCTCGGCAGAGGTGAGGCCATCGACCGCAACACAGGTGACGTCATGACCGCGCTCGATCAGCCAATCCGCGGCGATCCGCGCGTCGCCGCCGTTGCTGCCCGGCCCGGCCAGCACCAGGACAGGTCGGCCCGCCGACAGGCGCGCGACCTGCACCGCCACCGCTACGCCGGCCCGCCGCATCAGTTCGGATGGCGTGACGCCGCCGGCGAACGCCGCCGACTCGGCCGCGCGCATGGCAGCGGCGGTCAGGATCGGCGCGCCGTCCGGCAATCGTCTCATCGCGTCGGCGGCAGCCGGTACCGCGCGTCGCCGATCGCCACCTCGGTCCCCCTGGCATCGCGCACCAGTATTTCAGCGGGGAGTGCACCGTCAGCGGCCGTAACGCTCAAGCCATCGGCGGACAGCCGCAACCGGTGGAAGCCGCCATCGGGCTGGCGGATCGTCAGCAGGCTGCCGCCCGTCATCGCAGCGCGATCGACCGTGCACACCTCGGCAAAGTCCGCGCCTCCGACCGCGCAGGCGATGCGCTCGACGGGGACCTCGGCCGGCGTTCCGCTCCCGATGTCCTGGGCATTGCCCGGCGCTGCGGTCTCGGGCGGCCCGCCGCAGGCTGCGACCAGCAGGAAGAGTCCGACGCTAGATATCCGCAAAGACATGGGTTTCCGCCTTGGCACCGGGGTGAGTCACCGCGCCTGCCCATGCCGGGCCGACGTTCCGGGCATAGCGCCACAGCGCGCCCGACTGGTAATCCGTCGCGCGCGGTTGCCAGCGCGACTTGCGATCGGCCAGCACATCGTCCGCGACCAGCAAATCGATGGTTCCCGCCTCGGCATCTATGCGGATCATGTCGCCGTCCTCGACCAGCGCGATCGGCCCGCCATCGGCCGCTTCGGGACCGACATGGCCGATGCAGAAACCTCGCGTCGCGCCGGAGAAACGTCCATCGGTGATGAGCGCGACGCTCTCGCCCATGCCCTGTCCGTAGAGCGCGGCGGTAGTGGACAGCATCTCGCGCATGCCCGGCCCGCCCTTGGGCCCTTCGTATCGGATCACGATGACCGATCCTTCGGCGATGTCGCGACGCTCCACCGCGGCAAAGGCATCTTCCTCGCAATCGAACACCCGCGCCGGGCCCTCGAACACGAGACTGTGCAGCCCGGCGATCTTGACGATCGCGCCGTCGGGCGCGAGCGACCCGCGCAGGCCGACGACGCCGCCGTTCGGCGTGATCGGCGCCTTTGCATCGTAGATGACCTTCTGATCGGGGTTCCACGTCACCTGATCGATGTTTTCGGCCAAGGTACGACCGGTGACCGTCATGCAGTCGCCGTGAAGCATGCCTTCGGCCAGCAGCGTCTTCATCAGCATGTAGACGCCGCCGGCCTCGTACATGTCCTTCGCGACGAACTTGCCGCCGGGCTGGAGGTCGGCGCACCACGGCGTCGTCTTGAAGATCTCGGCGACGTCGAACAGGTCGAAGTCGATCCCCGCCTCATGCGCCATCGCGGGCAGGTGCAGCCCGCCGTTGGTCGATCCGCCGGTCGCCGCGACGATCCGCGCGGCATTCTCGAATGCCTCGCGCGTACAGATGTCGCGAGGCCGAATGTTGGCCGCGAGCAACTCCATCACCTGCGCGCCTGCGGCATGCGCGATCTGTTCGCGCGAGGTGTACGGCGCCGGCACCATGTTGCTGTTCGGCAACGACAAACCGATCGCCTCCGCCACACAGGCCATTGTGTTCGCGGTATATTGGCCGCCGCACGCGCCGTGTCCCGGACAGGCCGCCTTCTCCAGCTCGGTCACATCCTCCAGCGGGCAGGCACCGGCGGCATAGCTGCCGACGATCTCGAACACGTCCTTCACCGTCACGTCGCGGCCACGGAAACGCCCGGGCAGGATCGAGCCGCCATACACGAAGATCGACGGCACGTTCAGCCGCAGCATCGCCATCATCATGCCGGGCAGCGACTTGTCACAGCCCGCGAAGGTGACCAGCGCGTCGTAGCAGTGGCCGCGGACACTGAGCTCGACCGAATCGGCGATGACCTCGCGACTGACCAGCGAGGACTTCATGCCCTGGTGCCCCATCGCGATGCCGTCGGTCACCGTGATGGTGTTGAACCGCCGCGGCATGCCGCCGCCCGCCTCCACCCCGCCGCGCGCGGCATTGGCCTGCGCATCCAGCGTGGTGTTGCACGGCGCGCTGTCGTTGCCAGCCGAGGCGAGGCCGACGAAGGGCCGCGCAATCTCCTCCTCGGTCAGGCCCATCGCATAGTAGTAGCTGCGGTGAGGCGCGCGTTCGGGGCCCACCGACACGTGGCGGCTGGGCAGGCGGGACTTGTCGAAACGATTGGACATGGGGTGCGCCTATGTCGCGAGAGGGGCCGTTTGCGCAAGACTGTTACGCACATGGCCGATCATGCGTGACAGAATGTCGCTCCAGCGCGATACGCCCGCATCGTCAGCGATCAGGTCGTTGCGCACCTCGACATTGATCGCCGCGATACCGAGCGCGTGACGATCGAGCGTCGCGTTGTACCGTTCGCCCGAATAGGGTTCGTTGTCACCGACGGTCAGCCCCTCGTCGCGCAGGAAGGCCAGCGCGGGTCCAGCAGCTCCGCCGAGCCGTGGATTGTGGAGAATCCCGACCTCCCACGGCCGGGCCGGCGATCCGCCGTGACCGAGTTGCCGGGTGAAACTGTGCACCGCGACGATCAGCCTTGGACGGTGGCGCACAACCTCGGCCCGGACGACGCGGTGATACGGCTCATGAAACCGTTCGATCCGGGCATCGACATCGGCATCGCTGTTGCCGGGAATGACGACGCCGTCGCTGACGGTCGGCACCAGCCCCGTCTGATGCCGAGCGCGATTGAGGTCGATGACCAGACGGGACACGGTGCCGAGTACCGCCGGGGCGTCGAGCGAGCGGGCCAGCGCGCGGGTCAACGGTGCCGCGCCGATATCGACCGCGACGTGGTGCGACAGCACGTCGCAGCCCACCCCCAGATCGATATCGCCGGGCACCGCGTTCGATGCGTGATCGCACAGCAGCAGCACGTCGCTGCTGCCGACGATCCGCTCGGCCGCGGCTATTTCGCCGCCCAAGCCGTCACCGCCGGACGCAGGCGATCGGCGAAGACCGCGCGGTTGCGGATCGAATTCACCGTCCGGTCGGCTGGCCCGCGCGATGCCGCGGGCAGGTTCTTCGCCGCCCACGTCTGGATTTTCCCGATCATCGCGGGGTCGTTCGACCGGCCACCCAACTGGACGATGAAGCTGGAGCGCGAACTCGTCTCGAGCAGCGGGTTGATCGTCTCGGCATTGGCGGTGGCGAAATCGAACGCCAGGTCGGGGTGTCGCCCCGCCACCGCGGCCAGCAGGCTGATGCGCTGCGGATCGGTGAAGTCCGACGCCTTGACCAGATCGAGCGCGCGCTGCGCCAGCACCGGATCGCTCGCGCTGCCCAGCAGGCCGATATACTGGTTGCGGATCACCGGATTGTTCTCGGCGCGCGCCGCCTTCAGCATCGCATCCCAGTCCGCCGGGGTCGCATTGGCGGCGAAGGTGCGCAGGATCGGGCTGCGGATCGCCGGCGGGATCTTCGCCAGATCGCTGCCCATGTTGCCGACATAACGGCGCGAGGCGTCGATGACGCGGGCGTCGCCCGCCCCGCCCAGTGCCCCGACCAGCGCCTCGCGCAGGTTGGTGACCAGCGGGCTGTCGTCGCGCTTCGGCTCCAGCCCGACGCGGTCGAGCGCAGGCGCCAGTACGGCCAGCGACTTCGCCTTCATCCGGTCACCCAGCGGCGTTCCGTCATACATGTCGCTGATCCGCGCCAGCTGGCCCGTCACCATCGTCCACACAAGCGGGCTGGCATCGGGCGATACCGCGGCCAGCGTCTCGAACCAGCGCGCCAGATCCTGGTCGCCGCTATAGCCCAGCGCCAGATCGTCGCCGAGCGTACCGAGCTGGTCGGCGACTGCGAGCCGTCCGAAATCACGCACGATCGCGGTATGGGCGGCCGCGTCGTAGCGTGTGCGGTAATAGCCCGCCTTGCCCGGATTGACGACGACGGTGCCGCACGCCGCCAGAGTCATCGGCTGCGCGCCAGCGCCCATGATCTGGCGCGACGCGGTCGCCGTGCCGCCCAGCGCCTGCAATGTCACCGGTACGCGCCACGTCTGTACGCGCTTCGACGGTTCGTCGAGGCCGAAGCGCGTCTGGCGCAGCGACGCGCTGGTCCGGCCGTTCGCGCAGGTGATGTTGGATACGCTGATCAGCGGGACGCCGCCCTGGAGCGTGAAATCGTTCATGAACGGCGTGACGTTGGTGCCCGAAGCCGCGGAGACTTCCGCCCACAACTGGCTGGTGACCGTGTTCGAGTATTTGTGCTTCGCCATGTAGCGGCGCACACCCTCGCGGAACTTCGCCTCGCCAACGCTGCTCTCCAGCATGCCGATGACGGCCTGACCCTTCTGATAAGTGATCGTGTCGAACGCCTCGCCAATCTGGTCGACCGTCTCGACCTTGCGGATCACGGGATGCGTCGCCGCGGTCGCGTCGAGCCGCAGGGCCGCCTCACGCTCGGTGCCGACATTGGCCGCTTCATATTGCCACTGCGGGTTCAGGTCGTTGGTCGCCTTGCCCTCCATCCAGCTGGCGAAGCCTTCGTTCAGCCACAGATCGTCCCACCAGCGCATGGTGACGAGATCGCCGAACCACTGATGCGCCATCTCATGCGCCACGACCGAATAGATGCGCTGCTGGTTGCTGACCGTCGCGCGCTTGGGATCGAACAGCAATTCGGGCTCGAAATAGAAGATCGCGCCCCAATTCTCCATCGCGCCGAAGAATTGCGACGATCCCGGTCCCGCGATCATGTCCATCTTGGGCAACGGATAGGCCACGCCGAAATAGTCGTTGTAATAGGCCAGCAGGTCCTTCGCCGCCTTCAGCGCGTAATCGCCCTGATCGACGACGCCCTTGCGGGTGATGACACCGATCTCGGTCCTGCCCGCCATGATCGTCTTGCGCTCGACCTCGCCCATGCCGAGGTACAACAGATAGCTCGACATGACCGGCGTCTCGGCGAAGCTGTAGAGTTGCCGGTCGCCGGCGATCTTCGTCACCCGGCCCGGCATGTTCGAAAAGGCGAGCTGCCCCTTGGGTGCGACCGCGGACAAGGTGAACTTCGCCTTGAACGCCGGCTCGTCCCACATCGGCGCGAAGCGGCGCGCGTCGGGTGCCTCGAACTGCGTCGCCAGCATCCGCTGCTTCTTGCCGTCGGGATCGCTGTAGTCGATCGCGAACAGCCCGGCGGCGGACGTGTTGATCTTGCCCGACCAGCCGAAGACGATGCGGTGGTTGCCGACCGTGGCGGGCCTGGCCAGCGTCAGCGTGACCGTCTGCGCGGCGGCATCCTGCGCGATCTTCGCCTGCGCGCCGTCGAACGTCGCCAGCGTGATGTTCAGCTCGGCCGCGTTCAACACGATCGTGCGGGTCGGCGCGGTGACGCGGACGTTGACCGTCTCGCTGCCGGTGAACGTCATCGCCTGCGCATCGGGTTCGATCCGAATGTCGTAGCTGACCGGAACGACGGTCTTCGGCAATTGTCCCTGCGCAAGAGCGGGCGACGAGGCGGTGAGCATCAGGGCAGCGACGGCAAGCTTGTTCATGGACGACTCCGGGAAATTCCTGTGATTGCCGTCCTGCGCCCGACCGCGGATCGGCGCAACCATGGCACCGTCCGTCGTGTCGCCAGCCGCACGATCCCGCGGCCAGACGTCCTGCCTGCGGGTAACTGGACAGGCTTTTTCGGTTGCGGCATGCAACGGACATGACGCTTCCAGCCATCCTCTCGTCGTTGCGCCTGCCGGTCATCGGCTCGCCGCTGTTCATCATCTCGGGCCCCGAACTGGTCATCGCTCAGTGCAAGGCGGGCATCGTCGGGTCGTTTCCGGCGCTGAACGCGCGGCCGCAGGCGATGCTCGACGAATGGCTGCACCGCATCACCGAGGAGCTGTCGGCGTGGAACCGCGACAACCCGGATCGGCCCGCTGCGCCATTTGCCGTCAACCAGATCGTCCACAAGTCGAACGACCGGCTGGAATCCGATCTCGCAACCTGCGCCAAGTGGCAGGTGCCGATCGTCATCACGTCGCTGGGCGCGCGCGAGGACCTGAACACCGCGGTCCACGGCTGGGGCGGCATCACGCTGCACGACATCATTGACGATCGCTATGCGCGCAAGGCGATCGAGAAGGGTGCAGACGGCCTGATCGCGGTGGCGACCGGCGCGGGCGGGCATGCCGGACGGCTGTCGCCGTTCGCGATCATCCAGGAAATCCGCGAATGGTTCGACGGCCCGCTGGCGCTGTCCGGCTCGATCGCGACCGGCGGCGCGGTGCTGGCAGCGCAGGCGATGGGCGCCGACCTGGCCTATATCGGCTCGCCGTTCATCGCCACGACAGAGGCCAACGCCGTGGACGGCTACAAGCAGGGGATCGTCGAGGGGCGCGCCAGCGACATCGTCTATTCCAACCTGTTCACCGGCGTCCACGGCAACTACCTGCGCGCGTCGATCGCGGCGGCGGGCATGGATCCCGACAATCTGCCCGAAGGCGACCTCAAGACGATGAACTTCGGCGGCAACGAGGGCAGCAAGGCCAAGGCGTGGAAGGACATCTGGGGATCGGGCCAGGGCATCGGCGCGGTCCACGCGGTCGCGCCGGCGGCGGACTATGTCGATCGGCTGGCGGCGGAATATGCCGCCGCGAAGGCGCGGGTGGCGGGCTGAACTCGATCCGGCGCTGCTGGACCCAGGTCAGAACGCCAGCGCCAGCCGGTCGTGCATCGCGCGCGCGGGACTCTGCAGCATGACCGGCCGCGCCTGGGCCGCGTCGAAGCGCGCGACGCGGCGGTGCAGGTCGATGCTCGCGCCGATCATCAGCCGCGCCGCATCCGGCAGCGTGGCGACCGCGGCTTCGTCGGTCTGCGGCGCATCGCCGAGCCTGCGCGACGGATCGAGCGCGTCGCGCTGGCGCAGTTCGCCGTTCACCACCGCGCGCTGAGTCAACAGCCAGGCGATGACGTGCATCAGCCGTGTCGTCACCTTCATCGACTCGCAACTGAAGACCACGCGGCTCAGTGCGTCCAGCGCCTCGCGGTCGGATCGACCGGCCTCGTCGAAATAACCGCGCGCCTCGTCGGCCAGCAGCATCGATTCGACATAGAGCGAATCGATCAGCCGGCGATGCAGCCTAGAGTGCGGCCGGTCGCGCATTGCAAACTCCGTGTCCCCCATGATCGCAGACGTGCCACGACGACGACTCCGTGACCATGACAAGTTTGCGACTCGCGCACGAACCGGTGTCCCGATCCGGTGCAGCGCACCGCAGGTATTCAGGCGATGATATCGGGGATCAGCAGATCTTCCAGCTGCGCCATCTCGTCCTTCAACCGCAGCTTGCGCTTCTTCAGTCGCGCGACCTGCATCTGGTCAGGGATACCGTCCGCCAGCAGCGCCTGCGTCGCGGCGTCAAGATCGCGATGCTCGATGCGGAGCAGTTCGATCCGGCGGGTGACTTCGGCCTCGTCCATGCGGCTCACGCGTCTCCATCGCGGCTCGGTCCGTCACCGAAACGCCTCAGGCCACCGATTGCATCGAAAAACCCCCGCGACAAGCCATGCGCGGCGTGTTCTATTCGCAAGTCCCGCAACCAACAGCAGGAGATGCCATCCATGCAGACCGCGCATTTATCGGCGCTCGAGGCAAAGCACGCCTCGCTCGACGCCCAGATCGCCGATCATGAAGGACGCCCGAGCCCGGACCATACGGTCATCGCGGATCTCAAGAAGCGCAAGCTGCGGCTGAAGGAAGAGATGGCCGAGCTCTGAGCGCCGACCTATCGGGCCCGGCGGTCGTAGCGCCGGGCCTTTCCCCACGCCCAGCCTTCCCCATCGTAAATCCGTCGGGTCAGATCACCGTGCGACCGCGTTTCGACGGCAGCGATCGCGACGGTGCAGCAACGGGCTTGCGCGCAAGCAGCGGATCGATCGGCGCGTCGAACGCGATCCCCAGCCGCCCCGCCGCCACCCAGGCGACCCGACCCTCGATCCATCCGATACCGCGGACATCGACCTGCGCGGCATCGCCGATCCGCGCGGCACCCGCATATTCCGCCATCAGGCCGCCTGGCGACAGGTTGCGGATGCGCACGGTCACCGGATCGACCAGCGCGGGCAGACGCAACTGCGCCGACAGCAACAGACTGTCGCGCGCGCCATCGCGTTGCGCGACAGGATCGTCGAACGAGGCAAAAACCTCGGAATCAGGCGTGTAGCGGTCCATCACCATCCCGGCTGCGTGGATTAGACTGGCCGTGATTCTACGCGGCCAATCTTATCCAAAGCGTTAAGCCGGCTAGCGACGAACGATCAGTCCTCGCGCGAAACGCGCTCGTTGCGCTCGTGCCGCTCCTGCGCCTCGACCGTCATCGTCGCGATCGGCCGCGCCTCCAGCCGACCCAGCGAGATCGGCTCGCCGCTGACTTCGCAATAGCCGTATTCGCCCTCGTCGATGCGGCGCAATGCGGCGTCGATCTTCGAGATCAGCTTGCGCTGGCGATCGCGGGTGCGCAGTTCGATGCCCCAGTCGGTTTCGCTGGTCGCGCGATCGGCCAGATCGGCCTCGCGCAGCGAATCGCTCTGCAACTGCGAGAGTGTGCCGGCGGACTCGCGGAAGATCGCATCCTTCCACGCATTCAGCTTTGCGCGGAAATACTCCTGCTGGCGCAGGCTCATGAACGGCTCGTCGGCGGTCGGCCGGTAGCCCGAGTCAGTGTCGTTCGCCGGTACGGGAATATCGCCGTCCGACATCTCAAGAACCGTTGCCATCCCCACTCTCCACCTCGGTTTACCCGAAGGATCGTGTCCCCCGGGAGACCGCCTATTAACCCGCGCCGCCTATAGGGGAGCGTCAGGGGCACCACAAGCGAGCGAATCCGGGTTCGCAAAACCTGTGACCTAGTTGGCACACTCGGGCTTTACCCGCGCTGAACGGCGATTCGGCACCAGCCGATTCGCGGCGCTGCTGCCGGATGCACAGTAAAGCTGAACGCCGATAGTGTCTTGAAATAGAACATTAACCATCGAGTCCAGCCCGCCGCGTCGGTTTTTCAATGACGTTTGGCAGATATATTGGTTAACGAGATTGCACTTAACGGTTTGTTCTGCACTTCTTGGCCATGGACCTCGGAGATGACTGTCTCTGTACAGCGGTTCGGGCAAACACGGGAAGTAGCAGCATGTCGGTACGGATGGCTCTCGCGAAATTGGCGGCATGCGCTTGCGGCGGTGCCCTTATCGGTGGTGGCGCGGTGCACGTCGCCGACCAGGTTCAGGCAAAGCGGAACTTCGCGGCCAAGCCGCAGATGAAGCGCGCGGTCGTGAAGAAGCGCGTCGTGCGGCGCACGGTCGCCTATCAGCGCCCGACCGAATGTCTGCCCGTCGGTGGCTCCGGCTATCGTTCCACGACCGTGCGGACGGGACCGGGATCGGGTCATGGCGCAGGCTATGGTTCCGGGCGCGGACCGGGTGCCGGCGCCGGGGCCGACTATGGTTCCGGCCAGGGCGGCGGCTATGCCCAGGGCGGTAGCTACAGCAGCGAAGGCGGCAGCAGCTACAGCAGCGGCACCACCACCACCTATGGCCGCATGTACGTCGGCAGCGGCAGCGCACGGCGCTCGGTCCGCTGCGTCATCCGTCGGGTCACCCAGACCACCGGCGGTGGCGTCGTCGTGACCACGCAGGGCTCACCGATCCCCCTGCCCCCCGCCTATGCGGGATCGAGCGGCGAGATGCCGATCGTCGGTGGCGGCGGTGGCGGCGCGGCGGTGATCGGCGGCGGTGGCGGCTTCGGCGGCGGCGGCTTCTTCGCGGGCGGTTTCTTCGGCGGCGGCAGCAGTTCGGGCAGCAGCGGCGTCATCATCTCGTCCACGTCGAGCGGATCGACCTCCACATCGTCGGGCGGTTCGTCCACGTCGACCGGCGGATCATCGACCTCCACCTCGTCGGGCGGATCCTCAACCTCGTCCTCGACCGGCGGATCGTCGACCTCGACCTCCAGCGGCAATGTGAGCTCGACGTCGTCGTCCAGCGGCAACGTCTCGACCTCCAGCTCGACGTCGGGATCGACATCGACCTCGGGCTCCACCTCGACGTCGGGATCGACGTCCACCTCGGGTTCGAGCTCGACGTCTTCGTCGTCGAACGGCTCGTCGTCCAAGGGCTGGGACTGCAAGTACAAGTGCGGCGGCTGGTCGTCGGGCGGCTGGTCGTCGAACGGATCCAGCGGATCGACCGGATCCAGCGGAACGTCGTCGGGTCCGGGGCCGTCACCGGTTCCCGCCCCGCCGATGATCCTGCTCTTCGGTGGTGCCGCGGCGGCACTGGCGGTGCGCAAGCGCTTCGCCAAGAAGAAGGATACCGATACCGCGGCCGAATAAGCCGGAGGCTATCGCAGCACGAAAAGGCCCGGCCCCCTCCAGGGAGCCGGGCCTTCTCGCATTCGGCCTCACCCCGCGGTTCAGTCCGCCGCGACCAGCGCCTTTTCGATATCGGCGATCGGATGGCCGGTCAGGTCCTTGGCCAGTTCGCCGGTCAGCCGGTCGCTGACCTCCTTGTGATAATGCTTGCGCAGTTCGCCCAGCGTCCTGGGCGGCGCGATGATGATGAGCGATTCGAAATCATTGTTCAGCGCCCGCGTCCGGAGCAGGTCGGCGGCGTCCGCGGCGAAGCGGTCCTCCTCCTGCTGGTGGAAATCGACCTCCCCCATCGTGCCGCCGCCGGCCGCGAACCCACCGCCGCCGCGCGTCGATGCGGCGCGCCCGGCCTGATCGGTCTTCTGGTCGCCGTCGCTCGGATTGTCCTGCTCCTGCGCATGTTCCACCGTCAGGTTCGGGGCCAGTGCGTCGCCCAAATTGCGCAGAAAGAGCATCTTGCGACCATCGGCGACCAGCACGACGGCGTTGTTGGGGACTCGCATGTCCTTCTCCTTGTTGTGACGCCCTCCCTAACGCGGCGGCGCGGCGCGGGTTGCGAAGGAGCCGGCCGGGCGGCATAGCCGCGCCCATGCACGACATCCGTTTGATCCGCGAACATCCGCAAGTGTTCGACGCCGGGCTGGCCAAGCGCGGGCTGGAGCCGCAGTCCGCCGAGCTCATCGCGCTGGATGGGCGTCACCGCGCCGCGATCACCGAGGCGCAGGCCGGTCTGGCTCGCCGCAACGAGGCGTCGAAGGCGATCGGCGCCGCCAAGGCGCAGAAGGACGAGGCGGCCGCCGCCGCGCTGATGGCCGAAGTCGCGACGCTCAAGGAACGCCTGCCCGCGATCGAGGCCGAGGGTGCGACGCTCGGCGACGATCTGTCTGCCCGCCTGGCGACGATCCCCAACATGCCTGCCGACGACGTGCCGCAAGGATCGGACGAGAACGACAACGTGCTGGTCCACGAACGCGGCACGATCCCCACGTTCGATTTCGCGCCGGCCGAGCACGACGCGATCGGCCCGGCAATCGGCCTCGACTTCGACACCGGCGTGAAGCTGGCCGGCGCGCGCTTCACGCTGCTGCGCGGCCCCGCCGCCCGCCTCCACGGCGCGCTCGGCCAGTTCATGCTCGCCACGCTCAGCGCGGAGCATGGCTTCGAGCAGGTCGTGCCGCCGCTGCTGGTGCGGGACGAAGCGATGTTCGGCACGGGCCAGTTGCCCAAGTTCAAGGACGATCTGTTCCAGACCACCGACGGCCGCTGGCTGATCCCGACCGCCGAAGTCAGCCTGACCAACATCGTGCGCGAATCCATCCTGAGCGAAGAGGAACTCCCCCTGCGCTTCACCGCGTTGACCGCCTGCTTCCGCTCCGAAGCCGGGTCGGCGGGCCGCGACACGCGCGGGTTCATCCGTCAGCATCAGTTCGAAAAGGCCGAGATGGTGGCGATCACGACGCCCGACACGTCCGAGGCCGAGCATGAGCGGATGACGCAGGCCGCCGAGGATATCCTGACGAGGCTCGGCCTGCCGTTCCGCCGGATGAAGCTCTGCACCGGCGACATGGGCTTTTCCGCCGCGCGGACATACGACCTCGAAGTCTGGTTGCCCGGACAGGGGCGCTATCGCGAAATCTCCAGCGTCTCGACCTGCACCGATTTCCAGGCCCGCCGCATGAACGCGCGATATCGGCCGGCAGGCGAGAAGGGCACGCGCTTCGTCCATACGCTGAACGGCTCGGGGCTGGCGGTCGGCCGGACGCTGGTCGCGGTGATCGAGAACTACCAGCAGGCCGGCGGCGCGGTTGCGGTGCCAGAGGCGTTGCAACCGTGGCTGGGCGGGCTGACGGTGCTGGAGCCCAGGTAATTCCGTTCGCCCTTAGCTTGTCGAAGGGCCGTTCTCCGATACCCACGCTGATCCGCTTGCGGCATGACGAACGGTGCTTCGACAAGCTCAGCACGAACGGGATTCTTCGATTATGCGCATCCTGCTCACCAACGACGACGGCATCCACGCCCACGGGCTGAAGGTGCTGGAGGCGATCGCCCGCACCCTGTCCGACGACATCACCATCGTCGCTCCCGCCACCGAGCAATCGGGCAAGGGCCGGTCGCTCACCCTCACCGAACCGGTTCGCCTGCGCAATTTCGGCGACAGGCGCTGGGCGGTCACCGGCACGCCGACCGATGCGGTGATGTTCGCGCTGGCCGAGGTGATGAAGGATGCAAAGCCCGACCTGATCCTGTCCGGCGTCAACCGCGGCGCGAACCTGGGCGAGGACGTCAGCTATTCGGGCACCGTCGCCGCGGCGATGGAGGGCGCGCTGGCCGGCATCCGCTCGATCGCGCTCAGCCAGCGGTACGCGCTCTCGGCCCCGGGCGACCGCGTCAGCTTCGAGGCGGCCGAAGCCTGGGGGGCGCGCACGTTGCGGCCGCTGCTCGACAATGAATGGACACCACGCAGCCTGGTCAACATCAACTTCCCGCCCGTCCCCGCCGCCGAAGTGACGGGCATCAAGGTCGTCGCGCAAGGCCTGCGCGACTACGGCAGGCTGAAGCTCGACAAGCGCAGCGATCCGCGCGGATTCGACTATTACTGGATGGGGCTGGGCCGCGTCCCCTTCTCCCCCGTCGTCGACACCGACCTGGAGGCGATCGAGGCGGGGTTCGTCACCGTCACGCCGTTGCACCTCGACATGACGCATCGCGAATCGCTTGCTAGGATGGCCGCGATCTACGGCTGAGGGGGATGGGGGCATGCGGATGAGATTGCTGATCGCCGGCGCCGCTTCGGTCGCGCTGTCCGCCTGCATTCCGGGTGGCAGCGACCCGGGCTACGACGCGCCGCCCCCGCCACCGTCCGCCGCACCGCCACAGGACTATCCACGCCAGACGCTCGACGACGGCGTCGTCGCCCCAAAAGCGCCGCCGCCGGCCTGGAAGGCGCAGCCGGTCACCGCCGATGCGCAGACGATCCCGGGATCGACCTATAACGTCCGCCCGGGCGACTCGTTGCGCAGCATCGCCGAGCGCACCGGTTCCGGCTCCGAAGCGATTGCGCGCGCCAACGGGCTGGCCGCGCCGTTCGTGATCCAGCCCGGCCAGCGGCTGACGATACCCGGGGGGCGTTATCATCTGGTTCGCGCCGGACAGACCGGGATCGCCATTGCTCGTGCCTACGGCGTGGACTGGAGCCGGATCGTCACCGACAACTCGCTGGCCGAGCCGTACATCCTGCGCGTCGGGCAGCGTGTGCTGATCCCCGGCGGCGCGGGGCAGCGACCGGTGACCGCGGCGGAGCGCGCCGCGGCGTTCCGGCTCGACATCGACGATCTGGTGACGGGCAGCGAACCCGCCATCGCCAGCAACCAGCGTCCGGTGCGTCCGACCACCACCGCCGCGCGGCCCGTGTCGTCGGTGGCGCAGGTCGTCGCCCCGACGGGCGCGCCGGGCCGGTTCGTCTGGCCGGTGTCGGGCAGCATCGTCAGCCGCTTCGGCCCAGGCCAGTCCGGCGAGCGCAACAACGGCATCAAGATCGCGACGCCGATCGGAACACCGGTGCTGGCCGCGGCGGACGGCGTGGTCGCCTATGCGGGCAGCGACGTCGCAGCGTTCGGTGGCCTCGTCATCCTGAAGCACGGTAGCAACCTGACCACCGTCTACGGCCATGCCAGCCAGTTGCTGGTCACCCGCGGGCAGGCGGTGAAGAAGGGGCAGACGGTCGCGCTGTCGGGCAATTCGGGTTTCGCGGACAGGCCGGAGGTGCATTTCGAGGTACGGCAGGGCCGCACGCCGGTGAATCCGGCCAGCTATCTGCCCGCGCGGTGACAGGCCTCGATACCCCTTCCCCCGTTCGCACCGAGCGAAGTCGAAGTGCATGGTGCCTGGCATGTGCTTCGACTTCGCTCAGCACGAACGAGGGTGGGCAATGACCCCCGCCACTCCACCCGGCACCCTGAAACGCAAGTCCACCCTGCCCGTCTGGCTCGCGATCACCTGGCGCGTCGTGGCGGTGCTCAGCCTCGTCGCCCTCGCCATCGCCGTGCATTATTTCGACCGGGCGGGCCTGCGCGACAATTACGACGGACAGGTCAGTTTCCTCGACGTCGTGTATTTCACGATGATCTCGATCACCACGACCGGGTACGGCGACATCGCGCCGGTCAGCACGACGGCGCGGATGTTCGATGCGCTGGTCGTCACACCGATCCGCGTGTTCGTCGTGCTGCTGTTCATCGGCACGGCGTATAATTTCGTCCTCAAGCGAACCTGGGATAGATGGCGCATGGCCCTGATCCAACGCAACCTGACCGGCCATGTCGTCGTCGCCGGATACGGCGAGACGGGCAGCGAGGCGGTCGACGAGTTGATCGCGCGCGGCGAGGATCCCGGCAACATCGTCGTGATCGACAGCGATGCCGACGCGATCGCGCGCGCCACTGCCTGTGGCTGCATCGTTCTCGACGGCGATGCGACGCGCGACCAGACGCTGACCGACGTCAAGGTGGCGCAGGCCCGGTCGATCGTGGTGACGGCGGGGCGCGACGACACGTCGATCCTCATCACGCTGACCGCGCGCCATCTGGCGCCCGACGTTCCGATCAGCATCGTCGTGCGCAACGAGGACAATGAATTCCCGGCGCGCGCCGCGGGTGCGACGACGGTCATCAATCCGGTCAGCTTTGCCGGCCTGCTGCTCGCCAGTTCCTGTTCGGGACCGAACCTGACCGATTATCTGACCGACCTCGCCTCGATCAAGGGCCGCGTCGCGCTGAAGGAGCGCGCGCCGATCGCGAGCGAGATCGGCCGACCATTGTCCGACATCGCCACCGGTGTCGGCCTGCGGCTGTATCGCGACGGCCAGGCGTTCGGTTTCGAGCAGCCCGAGGCAGCAGCCCTGCAAGCCGGCGACACGATCGTCGAGATCGTGGCGACCGGCACATGACGGAGCGTCTCGCTCCGATCGGCATGCTCATCGCGTCGAACGTGTTCATGACCTTCGCCTGGTACGGCCATCTGAAGCACAAGTCCGCTGCCCTGTGGGCGGCGGTCCTGGTCAGCTGGGGCATCGCGTTCTTTGAATATTGCCTGGCGGTGCCGGCGAACCGGATCGGCAGCAGCGTCTATTCGGCCGCACAGTTGAAGGGCATGCAGGAAGTCATCACGCTGGCCGTCTTCGCCGGGTTCAGCGTCCTGTATCTGGGGCAGAAGATCACGGTGAACCACGGCATCGGCTTTGCCCTGATCGCGCTCGGCGCGTGGTTCATCTTCCGCGCCTGACCCGACCGCTTGCGGCCTCGTTTCGGGTGCGATAGTCTGTGCGACATCAGCGAGGAGCGCAGCGATGGTTCGTCGGTATCTCGGCCTGCCCCTGATCGGTGTCGCGGCCGTTCTGGCCACCAGTGCCGCCGCCCAGAGCACACGCGACGACGTCACCGTCCGAAACCAGCGGATGCCCGCCGCCGAAGCCCCGCGTTCCGCCACCTGCGAGGCGATGGCGCGCGATCCCCTGTTCCGGCAGCAACTGTTCGCCGCCAACGGCGATCCGCTGATGGGGCCGCGCGCCTATCTGCCGACGCGTCCGCCGCGCAATCCGGATTACAGCGCGCCGCCGCTCACGCCTCCCGGATCGCCTCTCCCCACCTTGTCGAAGGCGCGTTTCGGGGTCGGGCAGCCGGTCTATGCCGAGCAGCCGGGCACCGGCTATGTCGAGTCGTCCGACGTGATCGCCAGCAGCGGCGCGGCGTTGGGCGGCGACCCCAGCGTGTCGACGCAGACCAGCCTCGACACCGCGATCGACGCCTGCCGCATACTCTACGCCGCGCCCGGTGTCGGCGCGGGCGGCGGCGGATGGACCACGGTGCCGGGCGACGGCCGGATCCTCGACGCCCGCGTCAACGGGATCGAGCGGATGAACGTCCGTTTCGCGCAGGCCCGCGCCTATATCGCGCGCAACGACACGACGCTGCCGATGGCGTTCGCACTGTTCGACCAGCGCCGCTTCGCAGAAGCGCTGAGCTGGTTCCGCAAGGCCGAACGCAAGCTGTCCTACCGTGAGGGCGGCGACGAAGCCTCGCTGTTCGTGGGCAAGCTTTACCTCCAGGGCCTGGGCGCGCAGTCGAACCCGGCCGAGGGTATCAAATGGCTGCGCAAGACGGCGTCGCTGCCGTACAACCCGATCATCGACACGCCGCTGTTCGATCCCCGCCAGCCCGAGCGCAACACCGCGATCGGCGAGGCGGCGGTGATCCTCGCCAACATCTATCGCACCGGATTCGCCGGCGTACCGCGCGACATGGCCGAAGCCTGCAAGTGGTACGAGCGGGCGGAGAAGGCCGGGCACATTCCCGCGGCCAAGATGCTCGGCGACATCTATTACGAGGGCAAGGGGGTGCCGCGCGACGTGGCGAAGGCGGCGGCCTATTATCGCCGTGCGGCGCGATACGATCTCGCCGATGCGCAGGTCGCACTGGCCGGGATTCTCGAATCCGGCGAAGGCGGCGTCGCGGCGGATCCGAAGGCGGCGCTGGCCTGGTATCAGGCGGCTGCCCGCCACGAGAACCCGACCGCGCTTTACGCGCTGGCTCGCGCCTATGACCTGGGACAGACTGTCGCCGTCGATCAGTCACGCGCACTCGGCTTCTACAAGACCGCCGCCTTGAAGGGGTCGCCCGCCGCGCGCGTCGCGGTCGGCACCTATTTCCACGAGGGCAAGCTCGTCCCGAAGGACGACGCCGCGGCCCGCCAGTGGTTCGCCGCCGCCGCGCGCGATCGCGATCCCGACGGCATGTTCAATCTGGCCGCGATGCTCGCCAACGGCCGCGGCGGTCCGCGCGACCTGCCCGGCGCGTGGGTATGGCTGAAACGGGCGGCGGCGGGGGGCCATGCGACGGCACCGGCGGCGGTAGCGAAGGTCGAAGCGATGATGTCGCCGACCGAGCGTCAGGCGGCGGCGGCACAATTGGCGCGCGGATAGCCAACTTGCGCCCTTCGCGTTGGGCGCAGTCGAGAAACAGCCGCGAGCGATGCCGCCCCGTTTCTGGACTGCGCTCGAAACGAACGAAGACGGGAACGGCCGACCCGCCTAGGAATCCTCTCGCGTTGCGCCTATGTGCGCGGGCACTCATGGCCACTGTTCTCCCCTCCCCGCCGCGCATCGGCATGGTGTCGCTCGGCTGCCCGAAGAATCTGGTCGACAGCGAACGGATCCTCACCCAGCTGCGCGCCGACGGATATCAGATGTCGCCCGACTATGCCGGCGCCGACGTCGTGCTGGTCAACACCTGCGGGTTCCTAGACAGCGCCAAGGAGGAATCGCTGGAGGCGATCGGCGAGGCGATCGCCGAGAACGGCCGCGTCATCGTCACCGGCTGCATGGGCAAGGAGGCCGAGGTCATCCGCGCCCGCTTCCCGAACGTGCTGGCGATCACCGGGGCGCACGAATATGAACAGGTCGTCGAGGCGGTGCACGAAGCCGCTCCCGCCGGGATCAGTCCCTATGTCGACCTGATCCCCGACGCCGGGCTGAAGCTGACCCCGCGCCACTACAGCTATCTCAAGATTTCGGAGGGCTGCAACCACCGCTGCGCCTTCTGCATCATCCCGAGCCTGCGCGGCGACCTGGTCAGCCGCCGGCCGGATGCGATCCTGCGCGAGGCGGAGAAACTGGTCGCGGCGGGTACGAAGGAACTCCTGGTCATCAGCCAGGACACCTCGGCCTATGGCGTCGATATCCGCAGCGAAAGTCGCCAGTGGCAGGGCCGCGAAGTCCGTCCCCACATGACCGACCTCGCCCGCGAACTGGGCCGGATCGCGCCGTGGGTGCGGCTGCACTATGTCTATCCCTACCCGCACGTCGATCAGGTCATCCCGCTGATGGCCGAAGGGCTGGTGCTGCCTTACCTCGACATCCCGTTCCAGCATGCGTCGCCGTCGGTGCTCCGCGCCATGAAGCGCCCGGCCAACGACGCCAAGGTGCTGGCGCGCATCCAGGGCTGGCGCGCGATCGCGCCGGACATCACGATCCGCTCGACCTTCGTCGTCGGCTTCCCCGGCGAGACCGAGGCCGATTTCCAGTACCTCCTCGACTGGCTCGACGAGGCGCAACTCGATCGCGTCGGCGCGTTCCGCTTCGAGCCGGTGGAAGGCGCATCGGCCAACGCGCTGCCCGACCACGTGCCCGAAGAGGTCAAGGAAGAGCGCTACGCCCGCATCATGGAAAAGACCGCAGCGATCTCCACCGCCAAGCTGGCTGCCAAGGTCGGCCGCACGCTGGAGGTGATCGTCGATGCCGTGGACGAGGACGGCGGCGCGACCGCGCGGTCCCAGGCCGATGCGCCGGAGATCGATGGCGAAGTGTTCCTGCGCGATGCCGGGATGTTGAAGGTCGGCGATATCGCGAAGGTGCTGATCGAGGACGCCGACGAGCATGACCTGTATGGGGTGCCGGCCTGACTTATTTCCGTTCGTGCTGAGCTTGTCGAAGCACGTGAACAGAGCGATTGCCTTGAAACAAGTGCTTCGACAGGCTCAGCACGAACGGTGGCTGGTGGTGGCAGTCTTACCCCTCCTCCTCGCCGCCTACGATCCCGGCCCCGTCGTCACCACCCGCGTGAACCCCCTGACGGTGCAGGACGACGACTTCGCCCGCCACCGCGATCCCGCGACGTGGCGCGACCTGACGGTCGCCCGCATCGACTTCGCCGAGGAGCGCGCGACGTGGCGGCTCTACCGCATCGCCGACCCGAAGCGCCCGCGCGGGCCGTTGTGGTTCGTGCCGCATGACGACGAGAATGCCGGGTTCGAGGCGGCGCTGGTCGCGATCCGGAGGCATGGCGGCACGATCGTCGCGGTCGACGGCGATGGCGGACGGCGCAATCGCAACGTCGCGTTCGGACGGTCGATCGATCCCAATCGCAATTTCCACGACGGCCTGCCGCGCTATCCGTCCCGGATATTGCGCTCGGTCAACCGCGGCGCGTGGCCGATCATCGCGCTCCACACCAACGCTCCGGGCTATGAAGGCGACCGATCGACCTGCAACCGCGGCGGCAAGACGGACGGCGAAGGCATCATCTCGATCCGATTCTGCAACGCCGTACTGACGCCCAGCGCCTCTCAGAGCCGCCGCTATCCGTTCGACGACGACGACACCGTCGCCTTCGCCACGTGGCGCGCGACGCAAGCGCCCTCGGCGGCCTTATGCCGCGACGCGATGGTCCGCGCCGACTGGAATGTCGTGCAGGAACGCGTCGTCAATTCGGACGGATCGCTCAGCAACTATGCAGTGCTCCACGGCCTCGACTATCTGAACTTCGAGACGACCGAAACGGGCCTGGACCCCGCGAAGCTCGCCGCCGCGCGCGATCGCCTGACATGGATGATCGACCGCGCGATGACGATGTGCGGGGCCCGACCGAAGGTGCAAGCGCGTGTATGGTTTCGGTGAGCGCCTTACCCGCCCGTTCGTTTCGAGCGAAGTCGAGAAACCGGTGCAGCGGGTCCTGCCATGTTTCTCGACTACGCTCGAAACGAACGGTTCATGAGTGTGCCGTTTCGCGGTAGACGGGCGCAAATGACCGATTTCGCCAGCTTCCTCGCCCCCGATCGCGGCCAGCCCGCGCGGCTGCTTCACGTAGTCCACCCCGACGCGTGGGCCGCCTGGCTCGCGGGACAGCCGCCGCGTATCCGCACCGCGGTCGCGGCACACGGCCTGACCGGCAAGCCCGGCAATGCCGCGATCCTGCCCGGCGACGGGGCGGAGGACTGGGCAGCGCTGCTGGTCTGCGACGAGGCACAGGACTCACCATGGCGCATCGCCAGCCGCGCCACCGCGCTGCCCGAGGGAACGTACCGGCTGGCGACCGGGGAACCCGGTGCCGGGATGCTCGGCTGGTGCCTCGCCCAGCATCGCTTCGATCGCTATCGGAAAGGGGACGCGAGCGGCGCGCGGATCCTGCTCACCGGCGAGCCGAACCGGATCGAGCCGACCATCCGCATGGCGCAGGCGATCGCCCGCGTCCGCGACCTGGTGAATCTGGGCGCATCGGACCTCGGCCCTGCCGAGATCGAGAACGAGGTCGCCAGACTCGGCGAAGCGCATGGCGCGACGCTGACCGTGACCAGGGGGCGCGACCTCGAAACCGGCTATCCGATGATCCATGCGGTCGGACAGGCCGCAGCGAAGGGGCGTGAGCCGCGGCTGATCGAACTCGAATGGGGCAACCCTGCGCATCCGCGCGTCGCGATCGTCGGCAAGGGCGTGGCATTCGATTCGGGCGGTCTGGACATCAAGCCGTCGTCGGGCATGCGGCTGATGAAGAAGGACATGGGCGGAGCGGCGCATGCGATCGCGCTGGCGGGCCTCGTGATGGCCGAACGCCTGCCGGTCCGCCTGCACCTGCTGGTTCCGGCGGTCGAGAATGCCATCGCCGGCAACGCCTTTCGTCCCGGCGATGTGTTGAATACGCGCAAGAGGCTGACGGTCGAGAACACCAACACCGATGCGGAAGGGCGGCTGATCCTCGGCGACGCGCTGACGCGGGCGGGAGAGGATGCGCCCGAGCTGATCCTGGATTTCGCGACGCTGACGGGTGCGGCGCGCGTGGCGCTGGGACCCGATCTGCCGCCGCTGTTCACCGACGACGAGGCGCTGGCCGCCGACCTGATCGCGGCCGGCGTGGCCGAACAGGATCCCATGTGGCGGATGCCGCTGTGGGACGGGTATGACGACATGCTGAAGTCCGACATCGCCGACCTGGTGAACGCGCCCGACGGCGGTTTCGCAGGCGCGATCACCGCCGCGCTGTTCCTGCGCCGCTTCGTCCCGAAGGCGACGGTCTGGGCGCATCTCGACGTCTTCGCCTGGCGGCCGGTGGCGAAACCTGGGCGACCCAAGGGCGGCGAGGCCTATGCGCTCAGGGCGACATGGCGGATGTTGCAGGGCCGATATCCCGGCCCCTGACCCGGTGCGCGGTCAGACGGTCGCGAGATTGACGAGTTCGTCGACCGACACGCCATAGGTTTGCCGGATATGCGCCTGCAACCGCTGCTTGGCCGCGGCCATGACTGCGAATGCCGCCTCCTCATCGGCTTCGGCGGCGCTGTTCACCGCGAAGCGATCCGGAACCAGCGCTTCCCAGCGTACCGCATGCACACGGGCCGCGGCGCGCACTGCATCGACCATTTTGTGTCCGTCATCCATCGCGCGCCCAACGCGCGCCTGCCGCTCAGGCTCCCGCCGCTCCCGTAACGATCGGCACGAATTTTTCGGACGTCAGGCTCGCTCCGCCGACCAGTGCCCCGTCGACATTCTCCACGCCCAGGATGGCTGCGGCATTGTCGCCGGTGACCGACCCGCCATACAGGATGCGGATCGCATCGGCCTTGTCGCCGATCATGTGGCGCATCTTGGCCCGCGCGATGGCGTGGATCGCCGCGATTTCGTCCAGCGTAGGCGTCCGGCCCGTCCCGATCGCCCAGCGCGGCTCATAGGCGAGCGTCAGCCAGGACCCGTCGGCGTCGTCGGGCAGCGACTTCTCGACCTGCGCCTGGACCACACGCTCCGCGCGACCGGCATCGCGTTCGGCCTCGGTCTCGCCGCAGCACAGGATCACGTTCAGGCCGTGCCGATGTGCCGCCGCCGACTTGGCCCAGGCGTCGTGGCTGGTCTCGCCCTGGTCGCCGCGACGTTCGCTGTGCCCGACGATGACGAAGCGCGCGCCGGCTTCGCGGACCTGTGACGCGGAAACGCACCCGGTATGCGCGCCCTTCTCGGCTTCGTGAATATCCTGCGCGCCGATCGCCAGGTCGGGCACACGCTCCGCCGCCCGCTCGATCAGCGTGAACGGCACCGCGACCGCGACATCGACGTGGCGATGCGCGCGCGCAGCCGCCGCGATGCCGTCGAGTTCGGCCAGCGCCGCCCGGTCGCCGTTCATCTTCCAGTTGCCCGCCACCAGCTTGCGCCGCACCATCGTCGCCTCTCCAGACTGCTCTCGTCGCCTCGATAGCGGACGCCGCGCGCCGCACAACCTTGATGGAGCGCGAGGTCCCCCCTAAAGCACCGGGCGACAGTCCCCTGACGAACGGCCATTCATGCTCAGTTTCTTTCGCCGCATCATCAAGTCGAAGCTCGGCATCCCGATCACGCTCGCGGTGCTCGGCGTGATCGCGCTGGCGTTCGTCGCCGGCGACATCAACACGTCGCGCAGCGGTGGCGCGAGCAGCGCCGGGGCCGTGGTGACGATCGGCAATGTGGCGATCCCCGACGCCGAAGTGCGCAAGCGGGTGCAGACCGCCTTCTCGGGCTTTCGCCAGCAGCAGCCGACGCTGGATATGGCCAGCTTCATCGCGCAGGGCGGATTTGAATCGGTCCTCGACCGCCAGATCAACGCGATCGCCCTCCAGCAGTTCGGCGAGAGCATCGGCATGGCGGCAGGCAAGCGGGCGGTGGACGGCGAGATCGCCAGCATCCCCGCCTTCCAGGGTTTCGACGGCAAGTTCAGCCAGCAGACCTACGAGAACGTGCTGAAGCAGCAGGGGCTGACCGACCGCGGCCTGCGCGACGACATCGCGCGCGACATGCTTGCGCGCCAGTTGGTCGCCCCGACCGCGGGGGCCAGCCAGATCCCGGCACAGCTCGCGCTTCCCTATGCCTCGTTGCTGCTCGAAAAGCGCGCCGGGAGCGTCGGCTACATCCCCGTGACCGCACTCGGCGCGGGAACGCCGCCGACCGATGCCGAACTCCAGGCCTTCTACACCCGCCAGCGCGCCCGCTATACGATCCCCGAGCGGCGCGCGGTGCGCTATGCGCTGGTCAGTGCGGCCGACGTCGCGGCGCGGGCAAAGCCGACCGATGCCGAGATCGCGCAGGCTTACGGCCAGAACCGCGCGCGCTTCGCCGCCAGCGAGAAGCGGTCGGTGACGCAGGTCGTGCTTGCCGACCAGGCGGCGGCGAATGCGCTGGCGGCGAAGGTGAAGGCCGGCACCGGCATCGCCGATGCCGCTCGCGCCGCCGGTCTGGAAGCGGCTGTCATTCCGGCGTCGGACAAGACTGCGCTGGCCACCCAGAGCACGGCCGCCATCGCCGACGCCGCCTTTGCCGCCACCGGCGGCGCGGTGATCGGGCCGCTGCGCTCGCCGCTCGGCTGGCACGTCGTGCGCGTCGATGCCGTTCAGCCGGTGCCGGGCAAGACACTGGCGCAGGCCACGCCCGAACTCGTCGCCGAGCTCGGCAAGGTGAAGGCGCAGGAAGCGCTCGCCGCGATCCACGACAAGCTGGACGACGCGATTTCAGGCAACGCCACGTTCGACGAGGTGATTGCCGACGCGAAGCTGACCGCGCAGACGACGAAGCCGCTGCTCGCCTCCGGTATCGACCCCAGCGTTCCGCCGGCGCAGCCCGATCCGGTCATGGGACTGCTGGCCCAGGCCGCGTTCGCCGCCGAGCCGGGCGATTCGCCGCAGCTCGTCCAGACCAACGCCGACGGCAGCTTCGCAGTGGTCGGCATCGGCCAGGTGCAGGCCGCCGCTCCGCCGCCGCTGGCGCAGATCCGCGATCGCGTGACGCGCGATCTGGTGACCGATCGCAACCTGCGCGCCGCGCGTGTGCTGGCCGCCGCCGCGGTCGCCAAGATCGACAAGGGGCTGCCGCTGGCGACGGCGCTGGCGCAGACCAACCTGAAACTGCCGCCGGTGCAGACGCTGAACGCATCCCGCGCAGAACTGGCGCGTCAGGGCGGGCAGCTGCCGCCACCGCTGGCGTTGATGTTCTCGATGGCGCCCAAGCGCGCCAAGCTGCTCGAAGCGCCGAACCGCAGCGGCTGGTTCGTCGTCTATCTCGACGGCATCCAGGACGGAAATGCGCGCGGCAACGCTGCGCTGATCGCGTCGACCCGCCAGGGCCTGGGCAGCGTCAGCGGGCGCGAGTTCAGCGAGCAGTTTACGGCGGCAGTTCGCAACGCGGTCGGCGTCAAGCGCAACGACGCGGCGATCGCGCGGTTGCGCGGCGAACTGGCCGGCACGGCGTCCAATTGACCGCTCTGCCCGTTCATCCGTGACCAACGGCATCCCCGAAGCGCGCGTCGCGCTTGCCGCCGGCCGTCCCGCGCTGCTCTGGCGCAAGCAGGTCGCCGATACCGAGACGCCGGTCGCCGCCGCACTGAAGCTGATCGAGCGCGGTCGCGGCGATTTCCTGCTCGAATCGGTCGAGGGTGGATCGGTGCGCGGGCGGCACAGCCTGATCGGCCTTGCCCCCGACCTGGTGTTCCGGGCCGAGGGGCATGTCGCCGAGATCAATCGCGACTGGCTGACCGACCGCGACGCCTTTGCGCCTGCCGGTGCATCGACGCTCGATGCGTTGCGCGATCTCGTCGCACAGTGCCGGATGGACGTGCCGGCCGAATTGCCGCGCGCGCTGGCCTGCCTCGTCGGCTATTTCGGATACGAGACGGTCGGGCTGGTCGAGACGCTGCCGCGCGCCGCGCCCAGCCCGCTCGGCTTGCCCGACATGATCTTCGTGCGGCCGACCGTCCTGCTGGTGTTCGATCGCCTGGCCGACACATTGTTCCTGGTCGCGCCGGTGTGGCCCGGCGGATCGATCGAAGCGGCGGAGGAACGGCTGGATGCGACCGCCGCGAAGCTCGCGACGGCTGCACTGCCTGCGCCGGTCCGCACCGCACATCCTGCGATCGCACCGCAGCCGATCCTGCCACCCGGCCGCTATGGCGAGATGGTGGCGGCGGCAAAGGACTATATCGTGGCCGGCGACATATTTCAGGTCGTGCTGGCGCAGCGGTTCACCACGCCGTTCACGCTGCCGCCCTTCGAGCTCTATCGCTCGCTGCGTCGCGTCAACCCGTCGCCATTCCTCTATCACCTCGATCTCCCCGGCTTCGCACTGACCGGTTCCAGCCCCGAAATCCTCGTCCGCGTCCGCGATGGCGAGGTCACGATCCGCCCGATCGCCGGGACCCGCCCGCGTGGTGCCACGGCGGCGGAGGACGAGGCGCACCGCGTGTCGCTGCTCGCCGATCCCAAGGAGCGGGCCGAGCATCTCATGCTGCTCGACCTGGGGCGCAACGATGTCGGTCGCGTCGCGACGGCCGGGACCGTCAAGGTCACCGACAGCTACGGCATCGAATTCTACAGCCACGTCATGCACATCGTGTCGAACGTCGTCGGTCGGATCCGCGGTGATGCGGACGCGCTCGACGCGCTGTTCGCCGGGTTCCCGGCCGGCACCGTCAGCGGCGCGCCGAAGGTGCGCGCATGCGAGGTCATCGCCGAGCTCGAACCCGAGGCGCGCGGCGCCTATGCGGGCGGCGTCGGCTATTTCTCGCCCGACGGCAGCATGGACAGCTGCATCGTGCTGCGCACCGCCGTGGTGAAGGACGGCGTCATGCATGTCCAGGCGGGTGCGGGTATCGTGGCGGACAGCGATCCGGCGTCGGAACAGCGCGAGTGCGAGGCCAAGGCCGGTGCGCTGATCGCCGCCGCGCGTGAAGCGGTTGCGCGGGCCGGCGAGGTCGGTTTCGGGCAGTAGGGAACACGCCGCGGCGAAGCCGCGTCGTCGGTCGGCGCTAGGCGCCGCCGGCCGTGCCGATGCGAGTCCTAGCATAGCACCGCTATGCCAGGCCGCACACATCAATCGTTCGGCGTTACCGACTGGCCATTCGCGACGGCCCGCTTCTCCGCTGCCCATGCCTCGGCCGCCTGCTGCGCGCATCCGGTCTGGCCGTTCGACCCGATCGGCGAGCAGCTGCCGGGCAGAACGCGGCGATTATCCTGCATCACCCGGTCGGTCTTGACGGCCCATGACGTGCTTTCGGCGGTCGTCTTGGGTTCCTCGCGCAGCGCCTTGGGAATGCGGAACTGGTCCCGTTCGGGCGCACGACATACGACGACTTCGTCCTTGGTCGAGGCGGGACACTTCTCGCCCGGCTGCACCAGCACACTGCGGATGCGGCTGGGCGGCGTGGAATCGTCCTGCGCGAGCGCCGCGGCGGGGGAAACGGCCATCGCGGCGGCGAGCATCACGCGGATCATCATCGAATTCACTCCTGGCGGGTCGGTTGCCCCATCAACGCTTCGATTGCGGCGAATGTTGCGCGGCCGCAAGGCTCCGCTATGGCGTGGGCACATGATCCTCGTCATCGACAATTACGACAGCTTCACCTGGAACCTTGTCCACTACCTCATGGAGCTGGGCGCGGACGTGCGGGTCGAGCGCAACGACGCGCTGACCGCGGCGCAGGCACTGGCGACCGGGGCGCAGGCGATCCTGTTGTCGCCCGGGCCCTGCACGCCGAACGAGGCCGGGGTCAGCCTGGATCTGGTCGCCGCCGCTGCAGAGGCGCGATTGCCGCTGTTGGGGGTATGCCTGGGTCACCAGTCGATCGGCCAGCATTTCGGCGGGCGCGTGGTGCGCGGCGGGCTGATGCACGGCAAGACCAGCGCGATGACGCATGACGGATCGGGCGTGTTCGCCGGCCTGCCCTCGCCCTTCACCGCGACACGTTATCACAGTCTGGTGGTTGAGGACGTCCCCGACTGCCTGATCGCCAACGCGACCGCGCCCGACGGCAAGGTGATGGGCCTGCGTCACCGCGAGCTGCCGATCCACGGCGTACAGTTCCACCCCGAAAGCATCGCGACCGAACATGGTCACGCGCTGCTGGCGAATTTCATGCGCATCGCCGGGATCGCGGCGACGGTGCCGGCATGACCTCGTTCGCACCGCTGCCCGACACGTCCTCGCCGCTCAGCCACGAAAGCGCGGCGCAGGCGTTCGCCGATATCCTCGACGGGCGGACCAGCGACGCGGCGATCGCGGCGTTCCTGATCGGCCTGACCGAACGTGGCGAGAGCGCGATCGAGATTGCCGAGGCGGCGCGTGCCCTGCGCGCACGGCTGATCCCGATCGACGCGCCGCCGGGCACGATCGACGTCTGCGGCACCGGTGGTGACGGACACCACACGCTGAACGTCTCGACCGCGGTCAGCCTGGTCGTCGCCGCGTGTGGCGTACCCGTCGCCAAGCACGGCAACCGCGCCGCATCGTCGAAGGCCGGCGGCGCCGATACGCTGGAGGCGCTGGGGCTCGACATGGATCGCGCCGGTGCGATGGCGCAAGCGACGCTGGCCGACCTCAACATCTGTTTCCTGTTCGCGGGCAATCACCACCCCGCGATGAAGCGGATCCAGCCGATCCGCGTCGCCATCGGCCGCCGCACGATCTTCAACCTGATGGGGCCACTCGCCAATCCGGCGCATGTCACGCGCCAGCTGCTCGGCATCGCCCGCCCCGACTACGTCCCGATCTATGCCGCCGCGATGGAGAGCCTGGGCACCGCCGGCGCAGCGGTGGTTTCGGGCGAGGAGGGGCTGGACGAGATTTCGGGTGCCGGTCCGACCGTCGTGATGCGGGTGGGTGACTGCGACCTGCCCGACCGCATCGTGCCCGAGGATGCCGGGCTGACGCGCCGTCCGCTGTCCGACATCCGCGGTGGCGATCCCGCCTACAACGCGCTGGCGCTGCGTCGCCTGCTGACCGGAGACACCGGCGCGTACCGCGACGCCGTGATCCTCAACGCCGCCGCCGCGCTGGTCGTGGCACAGGCCGCGCCCAATCTGTCCGAGGGCGCCACGCTGGCCGCCGAAGCGATCGACACCGGCGCCGCCAACGCGCTGCTCGATGCCTGGATAGCCTATTCATGACGATGCTCGACGATATCCTGACGACCAAGCGCGGCGAAGTGGCGGAGCGCAAGGCGCGATACACGCTGGCCGATCTCGACGCGCTCGCCGCCGCACGGACCCCGCCACGCGGGTTTCGCGCCGCGCTCGATGCGAAAACGGGCCATGCGCTGATCGCAGAGATCAAGAAAGCCTCGCCATCCAAGGGCTTGATCCGCGAGGATTTCGATCCCGCCGCGCATGCCCGGGATTATCAGGCCGGGGGAGCCGCGTGTCTGTCGGTGCTGACCGATGCGCCGTACTTCCAGGGGCATGAAGACTATCTCGTCGCCGCGCGCGCCGCCTGTGACCTGCCCGTCATCCGCAAGGACTTCATGGTCGATCCATGGCAGGTCGCCGAGAGCCGGAGCATCGGCGCCGACGCGATCCTCATCATCGTCGCCGCACTGGACGACGTGCAGATGGCGGAGATCGAAGCGGCGGCGATCGAGCGCGGGATGGACGTGCTGGTCGAGGTGCACGATGCGCACGAACTCGACCGCGCGCTGCGCCTGCGGTCGCGCCTGATCGGCGTCAACAACCGCAATCTCAAGGATTTCTCGGTCGATTTCGCGCGCACCTATGAACTCGTCGGCAGCGCGCCCGCGGACTGCACATTCGTTGCCGAAAGCGGCCTGACCACGCGCGCCGATCTCGACGCGATGGCCGAACGCGGCGTCCATTGCTTCCTGATCGGCGAAGCGCTGATGCGGCAAGCGGACGTCGCGGCGGCGACGCGGGCGATGGTCGAGTGACGGTGCTCACTCACCTCGACGCCACGGGCGCCGCGCAGATGGTCGATGTCGGCGGCAAGCCGGTGACCCAGCGCCGCGCCATCGCGTCGGGGCGGATCACCATGTCCGCCGACGCCGCGGCGGCGATCCGCGCGGGATCGGTCAAGAAGGGCGACGTGCTGTCGGTCGCGCGGATCGCCGGCATCATGGCGGCAAAACGCACCGCCGATCTGATCCCGCTGTGCCACCCGTTGCCGCTGACCAGCGTCGCCATCGCGCTCGACTTGGACGACACCGGCATCACCGTGACCGCCACCGCCGCGACCGACGCGAAGACCGGCGTCGAGATGGAGGCGCTGACCGCGGCATCGGTCGCATTGCTCACGATCTATGACATGGCGAAGGCGATCGACAAGGCAATGGTCATCGATCACGTCCGCCTGATCGAGAAGACCGGCGGCAAATCGGGCGACTGGTACGCGGACGCCTGACGCGCGGCCGCCCGGCGTGGGTATTTGGTTAACCGCCTGTTGACGATTGCACCGGCACGATCGTGCGACATGCCCAAACGCTCGCCAAAATCGGACATCGCGGCCGTCCTGATCGTGCGCAACGAGGCGCGCTGCGTCGTGCGGTGCCTCGACAGCGTACGACGATGGGTGGATCGCGTCGTCGTGCTGGACACCGGATCGACCGACGACACGGTCACGCTTGCCCGCAGATGCGGAGCGCAGGTGCATGGGATGGTCTGGCCCGACGATTTCTCCGCCGCGCGCAATGCCGCGCTCGATCTGGCGGATGCCGACTGGAACCTGGTCATCGATGCCGACGAATGGCTGGTGGCGGGTGGCGAGGGCTTGCGCGCATGGTGCGACGGCCCGCCACGGCTCGGCGTGACATGCATCGAAAGCGATTTCGATGCGCCGGGCGGCGGCGACGGATCGGACCGCAGCTGGGTTACCCGCCTGCTGCCGCGCGGTGTGCGCTACGCCGGACGCGTCCATGAACAGGTCGTCTCGGACCTGCCGCGCGATCGCACGGCGTTGCGCTACGCCCATGACGGGTATCGCGAGGTCCGGCTGGCCGGCAAGATCGCACGCAATGGCCCGTTGCTGTTGCGCGAACTGGGCGAGCATCCCGACGATCCGTACATCCTGTTCCAGCTGGGCAAGGATGCCGAATTGCAGGGCGATCATGCGGCAGCAGGCGCGCGCTATACGACAGCATACGCCCGGACCGACAACCGGGCGAACTGGCGCCACGAACTGGTCGTGCGGATGCTGCATTGCCTCGGTCGGTCGGGTCAGGTCGATGTCGCACTCGCGCTGGCCCAAGAGCATCTGACCCAATGGCCCGACTCGCCCGACCTTTGGTTCGTGCTCGGCAACCTGCTGCTCGAACGCGCGATGGCCGATCCCGCGCAGGCGATCGCGCACTGGCTGCCGCTGGCACGATCCGCGTGGGAGCGTTGCCTGGCGATCGGCGAGCGCCCGGATCTGGAGGGCAGTGTGCGGGGCCGCGGGAGCCATCTGGCCCGGCACAACCTCGACGTCCTGACCGCGCAGATGGCGTCGTTGCGCGGCAGCTGACTTGCGGGCCGGCGGCACGTGCCGCACAGGTCGAAGCCATGTCATTGCTGCCCGTCGCCGAAGCCCTGTCCCGCCTGCTTGCGCTTGCCGATCCACTGGCGATCGAGCGTGTGGCGCTACGCGAAGCGGCCGGGCGCTGGGCCGCAGACGACATCGTCGCGCTGCGCACCCAGCCCGCCACCGACCTGTCGGCGATGGACGGTTATGCGATTCGCCACGCCGACCTGCCGGGCCCATTCCTGGTCACGGGCGAGAGCGCAGCCGGGCGACCGTTCGCAGGGCCGGTCCATGTCGGCGAGGCCGTGCGCATCTTTACCGGCGCCGCCATGCCGCCGGGCGCGGATTGCGTCCTGGTGCAGGAAGAGGCCGAGCGCGATGGCGACATGGTGCGGCTGACCGGAGAGGGTCCGGGCCGCGTCGGTCGCAACGTGCGACCGCGCGGACTGGATTTTGCGCAAGGCGACGTGCTGATCGCGCACGGACAGCGGATCACGCCCGCCCGCGTCGCGGTCGCCGCGATCGCCGGCCATGCCACCCTGCCCGTCCGTCGAACGGTGCGCGTCGCCATCGCCGCGACGGGCGACGAACTCGTGCCCGCCGGTGCGGCGATCACCGATGGCCGGCTGCCCGAATCGAACGGCCTGATGCTCGCCGCGATGCTGAGCGGCCTGCCCGTCGAGATCGTCGATCTCGGCATCCTGCCCGACCGGATCGCGGTCCTGACCGATGCCTTCGCGAGCGTCGATGCGGACATCCTCGTCACCACTGGCGGCGCGTCGGTCGGCGACCACGATCTCGTCCGGCCAGCGCTGGAGGCGGCGGGAGCGGCAATCGATTTCTGGAGAATCGCACTGCGTCCCGGCAAACCGATGATGGCCGGACGGCTGCGCGACACGGTCGTTCTGGGACTGCCGGGCAACCCGGTGTCGGCATTCGTCACCGCCGAGCTGTTCCTGAAGCCGCTCGTGCGGTACTGCGCGGGTGCTTCGGACTGCGCGGCCCCGACACTCATGGTGCCGTTGGGCGAACCGCTGCCCGCGAACGATCACCGCACCGACTATCTGCGCGGCGAACTGCGCGACGGGCAGGCTTTCGCGTCGTCGATCCAGGACAGTTCGATGCTGCGTACGCTGGCGCGATCGACCTGTCTGATCGTCCGGCCACCTCACGCTCGGCCGGCGAACCCCGGTGACCCGGCGGAGATCCTGCTGCTGGCTTGACAGTCTCCAGAACAAACCATAGACGTTCATTGTCTGTTCTGTGTCTGGAGACTCCCATGCTCACCAAGAAGCAGCATGAGCTGATCTGTTTCATCGCCGATCGCCTGAACGAAACCGGCGTGTCGCCGTCGTTCGAGGAGATGAAGGACGCGCTCGACCTGAAATCCAAGTCCGGTGTGCATCGGCTGATCTCGGCACTCGAAGAGCGCGGGTTCCTGCGCCGCCTGGCCAATCGCGCCCGCGCGCTGGAAGTCGTGCGGATGCCCGAACGCGCCGATACGAAGGTGAAGGGGGGGACGGTCGTGCCCATGCCCGCCCCAGCGGCCAGGACGCCTCCCGCCCCGGCCAACGACGTGATCGAGGTTCCGCTGCATGGCCGCATCGCCGCGGGCGTCCCGATCGAGGCGATGGAGGGGGCGACGATGCTCCCCGTGCCTGCCGCGCTGCTTGGATCGGGCGAGCATTATGCACTGGAAGTGTCCGGCGATTCGATGGTCGACAAGGGTATTCTCGACGGCGACTATGCCCTCATCAAGCGGACGGAGACTGCCCGCGACGGCGACATCGTGGTCGCACTGATCGACGAGCATGAGGCGACGCTCAAGACCTTCTACCGCGAGGGTGCGATGGTCCGTCTCGATCCTGCCAACCGCGCCTATGATCCGCAGCGCTACAATTCGCGGCAGGTCCGGGTGCAGGGCAAGCTGGCCGGGCTGCTGCGCCGCTACTGAGGGTGGCGCGACGGAAGGTCCAGGCAGGGCTCGGGCTGTTCGCGTGGGGCGCGAACTGACCGTTCAGCGTCGCCGTTGCCGCTTCACCTCCGCCTCGAATCCCGCTTCCGCGGTCGTCACCTGGCGATGGAGTTCACCCGGATCGACGAACGCGTCCGCCCGCCCCGCGATCTGAGCGGCGCGCTTGCGGTCGCGATCGAAGAATTCCGGGTGGAAGTTCAGGAAAACGTCGGCTTTCATCCTCTTCAGCGTCGCGAAGGTACGGCGGAAGTCGTCGGCTGCGCCGGGATAGAGCGGGTCGCCCGTCAGCGTCTGTCCCGCGACTGTCAGGCTGGTCGCGAAGATCACGCGCCGTCCGCCGCTGACCGTCGTCCAGCTGGTCGCCCCGCGGGTGTGCCCCGGAGTCAGATGTGCCGTCAGCGCGATCGGGCCGACCCGCACTACGTCTCCGTCGCGAACGACGCGATCGACCTTCACCGACGGAAACCCGTCGAGTTCGGGCCGGTTGCGGGTCCGCCCCGCCTCCAGGTCCGGCCGATCACCCGCACTGGCGACCAGCTTCGCTCCCGTGAGCCGCTTGAGCTCGGACAGGCCGCCCGAATGATCGTAATGTGCATGATTGATGAGAATGTATTTCACGTCACGAAGACGAAAGCCCAGCCGGCGGATATTGGCGGCGATCAGCGGTGCGCTCTCGGGCAATCCGCCGTCGATCAGCACATGACCTTGGGGTCCCGTGACGAGGAACGCCGACAGCCCGCTGGTGCCGACATAGTGGGCATCGCCGACGATGCGAAAGGGCTCGAACGGCCGGTTCCACGCGATGCGTTGCTGCGCATCCTGCGCGTGAGCGGTGCTGGTCAGACCGGCAAGCAGGGCGGCGGCAAACAGGCGGATCATCGGCGTTCGGGCCTCGGCGGCTGGACGGTGGCGGGGTTGACCCAGGGGTGGTCGCCCGACGTATCGGCGACACGCGCGACGGTAGCGGGCTCGAACGTGATCGTCACCCCACCCGACCTGCGCAGATACGACCGGTCGAGCTTCAGCCACGCCGGTGTGCAGCCCCGCGGCAGCCGCCGTTCGCTCACCACGATATCGACGCGGCCGCACCACGCGCTCAGCGCGCGCGCATCGATCAGATAGGGGCTGCGCGTCGCCAGGACGCGCCAGTCGCGGCCACCGCGCCGGATCGTCGCACGGCACAGGTCGGCGTTGCACCGCGCGCCGGGCGCATCGTCCAGCACGGGCAATTCGCCATCGACGCCGCCGCCCTCGGCCAGCACGTCGCGTACGTAGTCGCCCGCCCGCTCGCGCAGCAGCGCCAGTCCGCCGTCCCGGGTCCTGAGCGCCAGATGCCGTCCGTCGCCGGTCACGATCAGGTCGGGGGCGGGGATCGCCAGCGTCCACGCCGCTCCGGCTACGAACGGCAGAATGCCGATCCACCGCACCCGTGTGCGCCACAGCAGAATCCACAATCCGCCGCCGATCATCATGCCGAACGCCCCGCGCGGCATCGCGGGCAGCGCAGCGACTGCGCCGGGTGCCGCTGCGGTGACGTGGGCGATCCACAGCACGAGATCGAGGCCGAGACCGCATAGCCACCAGACCGGCGCGGCCGCGCCGAGCGGGTCCAGCAGCAACGCCAGCGCCTCCAGCGGCATGATGACGAAGGTCGTCAGCGGGATCGCGACGATATTGGCCAGCGCGCCGTACATGCCGGCCTTGTGAAAATGGAACAGGCCGATCGGCATCAGCGCGAACTCCACCGCGATGCCGGTGACCAGCAGCACGGCCAGACCGCGCGCCGCCCGCAGCGCCCACCCCTCCTCGCGCGGCGCGAACAGACCGCGCATCCGGGCACCTTCGTGGAGCGCGACGATCGCGGTCACCGCGGCGAACGACAGCTGGAAACTCGCGCCGACCACCGCTTCGGGCCACAGCAGCATCACGACGAGCGCGCCCGCCGCCACCAGCCGCAACGTGATCGCCTCGCGCCCCAGCGCCAGTGCGGCCAGTACCAGCAGCGCAGCGACGCAGGACCGGATCGTCGGCACTTCGCCGCCGGTCAGCCACGTATATCCGACCGCGGCCACCGCGCCGGCCGCCCCGGCGATCAGCGGCAGCCGCAGGTGCAGCGCCAGCCACGGGCTGAGCGCCAGCAAGCGCAGGACAAGCAGCATCGTCGCTCCGACCACCGCGGTGATGTGCAGCCCGCTGACCGACAGAAGGTGGGCGAGGCCCGATCGGCGCATCGCCTCGGCATCGGCCTCGGGAATGCCGCCCTGGTCACCGGTCGCCAGCGACGCCGCGACTGCGCCGCCTGCGCCGTCGATCCGCGACTGGATGTGCCGCGACAGCCGCGCGCGCAGGTCGCCGCCCGCCGCCTCGCCCGGCGTCACCACGCGCACCGGCGCGAAGCCACGCCCCGTCGCGCCGATCCGGCTGAACCAGGCAACCCGTGCATAGTCATACGCACCGGGCACCGCAGCGCTCGGCGGCGGCATCAGACGCGCGCGCAACCCAATCACGGTGCCGCGCGTCAGCCCCGCCGGCACGTCCGCCGTCGCCAGATTGACCCGAACCCGGGGCGGGAGGTAGGTCCGCGCGACCGGGGCCAGCGTCAGACGCACGAGATCGCGCGCGGCCAGCGCCTCGATCCGCTCCACCCGTCCGTCGAACGCCACCACCGCCGGGCGCGCGAGCACGGGCGCCGCGAGCGACTCGGCCCGCCACCACACTAGCGCACACCCCAGTGCCAACAGGCCCCCGCCGATGCCCATCACGCGTCCGACGCGACCACCGACGGGCAGGACGACGCCCGCCACCGCCAGCGCCAGACCGGCCAGCATCCACCCGGTCCAGGCCGCGCGATCCGGCAGGACGAACCAGGCGGCGATCCCCGCGCCCAGCGCGACCGGAATCCACAATACCAGCTGGTCGCGCTCCACCTCGAGCCACGTCTCCAGCGACGGCCAACGCCAGTCGCGCGGCATTTGAAGCCGCGGATGCGAGATGCTAGGGCGCGCGGCGGCTGGACTGGCCATCGATTCCGAACATTGGGAGCATCGCCGCTTGGGCGCAACCACTACCCCCGCACGGCCCGTCGTCACGCGCTTCGCGCCGTCCCCGACCGGCTATCTGCATATCGGCAATGCGCGAACCGGCATGTTCGCCTGGCTCTATGCGCGCCACCACGGGGGCAAGGCGCTGCTCAGGATCGAGGACACCGACAAGGCACGATCGACCGAAGAGGCGATCGCGGTCATCTTCGACGGGCTGGCCTGGCTCGGGCTCGACTGGGACGACGAACCGGTGTTCCAGTCGACCCGCATCGCCCGCCATGCCGAAGTCGCGGACGAACTGGTCGCGCGCGGCGGCGCCTATCGCTGCTACATGACACAGGGCGAACTCGCCGCCGCGCGTGCCGCCGCCGAGGCCGAACGCCGCCCGTTCCGGCTGAATTCGCCGTGGCGCGACGCCGACCCGGCGACCGCCCGGGCGGGCCAGCCGTTCGTCGTCCGGATCAAGGCGGATCGCGCGGGCGAGACGGTCATCGAAGACCTGGTCCAGGGCCGTGTCACCGTCGGCAATGCCGAACTCGACGACATGGTGCTGCTGCGCTCGGACGGTACGCCGACCTACATGCTCGCGGTGGTGGTCGATGACCATGACATGGGCGTCACCCACGTCATCCGTGGCGACGATCACCTCAACAACGCGTTTCGACAGCTGAGCATCATCCGCGCGATGGGCTGGCCGGAGCCGGTCTATGCCCATATCCCGCTGATCCACGGCAACGACGGCGCGAAACTGTCGAAGCGGCACGGTGCATTGGGGGTCGATGCCTATCGCGACGAGCTCGGCATCCTGCCCGAGGCGCTGTTCAACTATCTGCTCAGGCTGGGCTGGGGCCACGGCGACAACGAGATCATCAGTCGCGAACAGGCGATCGAATGGTTCGACCTGGACGGCGTTGGAAAATCACCATCTCGGTTCGATGCGAAGAAGCTGGATAACCTGAACGGTCACTATATCCGTGCCGCCGAGGATACCCGCCTCGCCGATCTGGTGGCCCCCCGACTCGGCTTCGAGCTCACGGTCGAACACCGCGACCTGTTGCGGCGCAGCATGGCCTCGCTCAAGCCGCGCGCGGCCAACATCCTCGATCTGGCGGACGCGGCGGGCTTTCTGTTTCGCAGTCGCCCACTGGAGATGGATGCCGCAGCGGCCGCTCTGCTGGAAGGGGATGCACGTGCGTTGCTGACCCGCCTGCACACCGCACTTGACGCGGTGGAGACTTGGGATACGGACGTTCTCGAAACGGCGGTCCGTGAGGTCGCGGAAGGCGCGGGCGTCAAGCTCGGCGCGGTTGCGCAGCCGCTGCGTGCCGCGCTCGTCGGCCGCAAGACCTCTCCCGGAATCTTCGACGTGCTCGACCTGCTCGGGCGCGAGGAGAGCCTGGGGCGGATCGCCGACCAGATGGCCTGACCGGCCGAACGCTTGAAGGAGCTGTGCTTGTGACCGACACCAACCTGAAGATCGGCGACGGCGATTATCCGGTCCTGACGGGCAGCGTCGGCCCCGACGTCATCGACATCCGCAAGCTGTACGCAAAGACGGGCATGTTCACCTATGACCCGGGCTTCACCAGCACGGCGAGCTGCGAGTCGGCGCTGACCTACATCGATGGCGACGAAGGCGTCCTGCTGCACCGCGGCTACCCGATCGGCGAGCTGGCCGAGCATTCGAGCTTCATGGAGGTCAGCCATCTGCTGCTGAACGGCGAGTTGCCGAAGCAGGACGAACTGGACACCTTCACCCACACGATCAGCCGCCACACCATGCTGCACGAGCAGCTGGCGACCTTCTATCGCGGTTTCCGCCGCGATGCGCATCCGATGGCGATCATGTGCGGTGTCGTCGGGGCGCTCTCGGCCTTCTATCACGACTCGACCGACATCACCGACCCGCGCCAACGGATGATCGCGTCGCACCGGCTGATCGCCAAGATGCCCACGATCGCGGCGATGGCGTACAAGTACAGTGTCGGCCAGCCGTTCCTCTATCCGCAGAACGACCTGAGCTACACCGGCAATTTCCTGCGCATGACGTTCGGCGTTCCGGCCGAGGACTATGTCGTCGATCCGGTGATCGAAAAGGCGATGGACCGCATCTTCATCCTGCATGCCGATCACGAGCAGAATGCATCGACCTCGACCGTCCGCCTGGCCGGTTCGTCGGGCGCGAACCCGTTCGCGTGCATCGCGGCGGGCATCGCCTGCCTGTGGGGTCCGGCGCACGGCGGCGCGAACGAGGCGGCGCTGAACATGCTGCGCGAGATCGGGACGCCGGACCGGATTCCGGAATATATCGCCCGCGCGAAGGACAAGAACGATCCGTTCCGCCTGATGGGTTTCGGCCACCGCGTGTACAAAAATTACGATCCACGCGCGACCGTGATGCAGAAGACGGTGCGCGAGGTTTTCGCGGCGATGAACGTGTCGGACCCCGTGTTCGACGTCGCGCTGCAGCTGGAGGAGATGGCGCTCAACGATCCGTATTTCGTCGAGAAGAAGCTGTTCCCGAACGTCGATTTCTATTCGGGCGTGATCCTGTCGGCAATCGGTTTTCCGACGACGATGTTCACCGTGCTCTTCGCGCTGGCCCGCACGGTCGGCTGGGTCGCGCAGTGGAACGAGATGATCTCCGACCCCGAGCAGAAGATCGGTCGCCCGCGTCAGTTGTACACCGGCCCGACCGAGCGCAGCTACGTGCCGATCGGCGATCGTTGAGTTTGGCGCTGAGATGATTCGCATCACCCTCATCGTCGTCGGACTGCTGATGGCGGCGATGGGGCTGCTGTGGATCGGCCAGGGCCTGGGCTATGTGCGCTGGCCCGCGTCCAGCTTCATGATCGACCAGAGTCCCTGGGTCACGCGCGGGGCGGTGCTCGCAGTGGCGGGGCTGGCGCTGGTGATCGTAGCGCGGCGCGTACGGAGATAGTTCCTGTACTCCCGCAAAGGCGGGAGCACGGCAGCGTTACCCCACCGGCAGAGTAAACACGAACCGCGCACCCTGACCGGGCGCGCTTTCGACCGTGATGTCGCCGCCCATCGCCCGCGCCAGCCGGCGCGAGATGTAGAGCCCCAGGCCGCTGCCGCCGACTTCCGACGGATCGACCCGGCCGAATTTCTCGAAGATCATCGCCTGATCCGCGATCGCGATCCCCTTGCCCTGATCGGCGACCACGACGCTGGCGGTGTCCCCGTCCCGCTCGGCGCGCACCCAAACCATCGCACCGGGCGGCGAATAGCGAATGGCGTTTCCGATCAGGTTGACCAGCACCTGCAACGCACGGCGAAAATCGCCGGTCGCGGGCAAGGACTCATCGGCCGCCGGGCGATCGATCCGCACCTGCCCCTCGCTCGCGCGCACCGCAAGCAACCCCGCGGCACGGCGCGTGACGTCGGCCAGATCGACCGGCTCCGGATCGATCCGGAAATCGGGCCGCTCGACCGCCTCCAGATCGACCAGGTCGTCGACCAGCCCGAGCAGGTGGCGACCCGCCGTCGCGATGTCGTCGGCATAGCCGGTATAGCTGTCGGCCAGCGGCCCCTCCACGCCCGCGCTCATGCTGTTGGCGTTGGCGATGATGCGTTCGAGCGGGCGCCGCAGCGACCGGTCGAGCCGCTGGCCGAATCCGCTGGGGAAAGCCGAGGTGGCCACGGGTATCGCCGCGGCCGGAACAGGATCGATCATCCGGACCGCACCGACGAAACCGGCGAAGCGCCCGCGCTCGTCGACTCGCGCATCGGCCGACAGGCGGACGCGCCGTCCGGTCCCGCGCAATTCCGCCTCCTGGCCATCGAACCGCATCTGCGCCGCGACCGCGCTCAGGATCGGAAATGCGCCGTCGTCGTCCTCACCCAGCGCGAACAGCCGCATCAGCGGCTGGCCAAGCATCGCCGCGGCATCGAATCCATAACGCGCGCCGGCATCGATCGTCAGGTGGGTCAGCCGCAGCGCCGCATCGCTTTCCCACAGCCAGTCGGCATCGGTACGCAGAAAATCCTGCGGCGCGACCGGCGCGCGCCACGCCGTCCGGGGCCGCCAGCCGCCGACGATCAGCGTGACGCCGTCCGCGTCCGGTTCGGCACGGACAGTCAGTTCCAGATCGTCCTCTCCATCGGCGACCACGACCGCGCGCGCGATGGGGATGCCCAGCCGGCGGGCAAGCCGCACGAGAGCGGCGACCTCGGGCAGCGCGATCGGTCGACCGACGCCGCCGCCGGCGCGCGACAGCAGGTCCATCATCCGGGGATCGGCATCGATCAGCCGGTCCTGATGGTCGGTGCGCGCAACGACCGGGTGCAGCATCGGATCGATCGCGTTCATGCCCGCCCGCCCGCGCCGTCGAGCGCCAGCAAGGCCGCGCGATAATCGGGATGCAGGCGGAGCGGGGCGACCGCCAGCCGGGCCGTCTCGGGATCCAGCGCGGCGACGACGTCCAGCGTATCGGCGAACGATTCGACATCGCGGCGCGGATCGGCCTCGCACAAATTGAAGCCGACGCGCGCGATCACGTCGCGCGGCACGTCGAAGGCGCGCAGCACGATCCACAACCGGTCGCCGGCCGGATCGATGACCAGGTCGCGGGCAAGTTCGTAGGACACGCCCAGCGCATGCGCCAGGAATGCGGCAAACACCACCAGCCGACGATCGCGCAGGATCTCGTCGAGCAGCGCGGGCAGTTCGCCGGCCTGCGCATCGACCGCTTCGGCCAGCCGCGTCGCTGCGGCTTCCAGCCGGTCGCCATCGTCATGGGCCGCCAGATTGCGCAGCGCCGCCTCCGCGATCGCCCGATCCAGTGCGGGCAGGCCCGCATCGGCGTCGCGCGCGGCGCGGTCGCGCAACGCTGCGGCCACCCACCAGACCAGTCGTGCGTGCAGTCCGTGGACCAGTCCGGTCCCCGGCAGGGTCGCGCGTTCGGTCACGCCACGCCGATGGCTTTCGCCGATCATCACCGACGCCGCGGCGGCAGCGACGACCCGATCGGAACTTTGCGCCAGCCGGGTCAGCAGGCTGGGCGAATCGGCGTCCGGTCCGGCATCGACCGGCAGCGCGGCGGTCAGCATCTCGATCCGCACACGCGCAATGCATTCGGCGGCGAAATCGCCATCGCGCAACAGGCCGGCGCTGGCCAGCCGCTCGACGACGGGCGGCGTCTCGCGCGCCAGCAGGTCGGCGAGGTCGCCCTCACCCCGCGTTGCCAGAAGGCGCACGGCATGTTCGGTCAATTCGCCCTCGATCGTGCCGGCCATCGCCGCGATCAACGCGCCCAATGCCGCGCGGGTCGCATCGTCCAGCCGTCCATCGGGCGACAGGAAAGCATCTTCGATCGCGGTCGCCAGCGTGGCCCGTGCGCGCGCGTCGGCCCCGGCGGCGCGCGCCAACAGGGCGCGGGCACCGGTCCCGATCGGACCGTGCGAGGGTGCGGAGCCTTCCGACATGACGCCTCCCTAGCGGGACTGTCCTTAAAACGCCCCTAAGGCTTTTCGCGCAACGACTCGATCGCGGCGGCCAGCGATCCGATCGCGTAGATCGCCGCACCCGCCAGTCCGACGGTCAGATATCCGGCCATCGCGCAGGGCAGCAGCAGCAAGGGATAGGCGGCCGGCGTCGCCCACCAGCGCCGGCGCGGGGCCGGGGCGCGGTCGATCAGAGCGGCGGCGGCGATCACGACCAGCGCGAGGACGAAACCCGCGTAATCCATCGTGGTGCGCGTCGCGACGACGCCGCTCAGCAACGTCGCGATGCCTGCGACCCCGGCGATCACCCGCTCCTGCGCGCGCGCGAGACGATCCTCGCCACGCAGCCAGCTGAGCATCGATCCGGTGGACAGCGCGGCGATCGACACCAGCGCCGTCGCAAGGCCGACCGCCGGCATGAACAGCGCCAACAGCGCAACCGAGCCGGCAGCCGCCACACCACCGGCCAGCGTGACTCCCCAGGCCGGCACGTTTCGCGCCACCAGATGCGGCAGCATCCATCCCGTCACGGGCGTGAACACGAACCGGTCGGTCCACGCCGTCCGCCGGTCGCCCAGCGCCGCGAGCACCGACTTGGATCGCCGCAGCAAGGCCGCCGAATTGCGCTCCACGCCGTGCCGGGTCCGGCCGATCGCCGGCGGCAGCATCAGCTGGATCGCCCCCGCCCCGACCGCCTGGCGCAACAAGGTCGACTGGAAATCATAATCGTCGGGCAATTGCGCGACCTCGGCCAGGCGCGTCGCCGGAACACGCGCGAGTCCGGCCCAGCTATGCGAAGAATCGACCCGCTCGATGCCGCCGCTGCCGTCGCCGTCGCGCGCGACCAGCAGCGCCTCGTGGCTTTCCGACGCGATCCATTCGATCACCGCGTCGGTCGTCACCAGCCCGTCGGCGACGACGATCACCTGCGCCAGCGGATGCACCCGCGCCACCGCTTCCTGCGCCGAACGCACGACGTCCACCGTCACGCCGCGCGCGGCGATCCGGCTGGTCGCGCCGAGCAGCGCGGGCGTGACCCGTGACACCGCGACCAGGATGTGGCTGGCCCCCACCGCCGCCAGCAATCGCGCCTGATATTCGATCAGCGTGGCGCCCCCGAACGGCAGCGTCGCGCCGAGCGAATCGGGGCGATCCTCGGCATCCTCGGTCGCGAAGATCAGTCCGGCGAGCATGCTCAGTACAACAGATAGGGTGCGCGGGTTTCGTGCCACGCGGCTTCGTCGGGCTGCGCCAACGCATCGAGGTCGGCGGCGGTTGACGCGGCGTCGTCCACCCACGCGCGCAAGCCCGGCCCGCCGTTGATGACGTCGATCGCCAGCTTGCCGAACTCATATTCGTACGGAAAATCGCGCCAGAGCGGATAGGCGGGATACAATGTGCGGATCGCCTTGAACGCCAGGGCCTGCAACCGCCACGGACGGAAGCAGAAATGGTCGTAGGCTGCGCCCTCGGCGTGGATGAACACGCCGCGGCACAGCTGGTGGACATGTTTGTGGAAGGTCGGCTCGAAGCTGATGTCGCGCAGCGCGCATCCGGCAAGCCAGTGCGGGGCGAACCGACGCATCTCCGCCATCACCGCGCGGGCATCGATATCGGGCGCGCCGAACAGCTCCAGCGGCCGCGTCGTCCCGCGCCCCTCGCTCAGCGTCGTCCCCTCCAGCATCACGGTGCCGGCATAGGCGCGCGCCATGTTGAGGTTCGCCGCATTCGGGCTGGGATTAATCCAGATCCGGTCGGCGGGCCAGCCGAAGCCGGGTGCGGCGTCGGGCGCGTAGCCCTCCATCGCGACCACGCGGTAGGCGACGTCCAGCTTGAAGTGATCGACGAACCACTGGCCGAGCTCGCCCAGCGTCAACCCGTGGCGCATCGGCATCGGTCCCGCCCCGACGAAGCTCTCCCACCCCGGCAACAACGTCGTGCCCTCCACCGGTCGGCCCGCCGGGTTGGGGCGATCGAGCACCCAGACCTCCTTGCCATGCTCCGCCGCCGCTTCGAGGACGTAGAGCAAGGTGGTGATGAAGGTGTAGATGCGACAGCCCAGATCCTGCAGATCGACCAGCAGGATGTCGAACGTGTGCATCGACTGGCCGGTAGGTCGGCGCACCTCGCCGTACAGGCTGAACACCGGCACACCGTGCACCGGATCGTCGAAGTCCGGCGATTCGACCATGTTATCCTGCTTGTCGCCACGCAGCCCGTGCTGCGGCCCGAACGCCGCGGTGACGTTGACGCCGGCGGCAACCAGCGCGTCGAGGCTGTGCGTCAGATTCGCGGTCACCGAGGCGGGATGCGCAAGCAACGCGACGCGACGGCCCTTTAGCTGGGCCAGCAACTCGGGGTCTGCGAGCAGACGATCGATACCGAAATTCATGCGCTTCCGAGTGCCGGGAGTTCGAGCGCAAAGCAATCGGGATGATGGAAATCGGGAGGTCCGGGCGGATGACGCAGCGCCCAGTAGGATCTGGTGCCGTCGGTTTCCTCGATGACGGCGGAAAGGGCGATGCGCACAGATCGGCCAGGGAAAGTGGAGAAGTCGATGTCAGCATCAAGTATTAGTCGATCCGCCTGCTCGACCACCTCGACATGCGGATCGACCTCCATCGGCTGCTCGCGCATGCCAGCGCGATATCCATCGAACGCGTAGGCGGCCCATTTGCCGGATGGCGAGAGGTTGACCTCGACATATCCGGTGGCGTCGTCGGGATGCCAGAACATCTCGAAACAGGTCGTGCGCCACAGCCCATCGGTGCGCACAGGCGATGACCGTTCGGGGATGACAATCGCCCCGGTGCCCGAAACGGTGAAGGTCAAAAGAGTCTCGTTAACGTCGCTCGCGCTCCACTGTGCAGTCACGGCCGTCACCGCCTTGGCCGGCGTATCGGGATGACAGACAAGTGTGTGTACTGCCCCATCCCGTTCGTGCTGAGCCTGTCGAAGCACCGTCCTTCTCCCTTGCCCCCGGGGTAGAAGAAGGTGCGGCCCTTCGACAAGCTCAGGGCGAACGGTTACAGGGCGGGCCGCCATGACCCAGATCGAGCATAAATCCGAGCTTCTCCGCCTTCTCTACGAACGCGGCTACGTCCACCAGATGACCGACGCTGCCGCGCTCGACGCGCTGGCCGCCCGCCAGATCGTCCCCGGCTATATCGGGTTCGACCCCACCGCGCCGTCGCTCCATGTCGGCAGCCTCGTGCAGATCATGCTGCTGCGCCGCCTGCAACAGGCGGGACACAAGCCGATCGTGCTGATGGGCGGCGGGACCGGCAAGATCGGCGATCCGTCGTTCAAGGAAGAATCGCGCCAGATGCTGACGCTGGATCGGCTGGGCGAGAATGTCGCCGCGATCCGCCGCATCTTCGAGCGCTTCCTGACCTTCGGTGACGGCCCGACCGACGCGGTGATGCTCGACAACGCGGAATGGCTCGACCGTCTCGAATACATCCCGTTCCTGCGCGAAGTCGGGCAGCATTTCAGCGTCAACCGCATGCTCAGCTTCGATTCGGTGAAGCTGCGGCTCGACCGCGAACAGTCGCTGTCGTTCCTCGAATTCAACTACATGATCCTGCAAGCCTATGACTTCCGCGAGTTGTCGAACCGTGCCGGCTGTCGGCTCCAGATGGGCGGCAGCGACCAGTGGGGGAATATCGTCAACGGCATCGAGCTGACGCGGCGGATGGACGGGGTCGAGGTGTTCGGCGTCACCACCCCGCTCATCACGACCGCCGACGGCGGCAAGATGGGCAAGACGATGGCCGGTGCGGTATGGCTGCACGAGGACCAGCTGCCGCACTTCGATTACTGGCAGTTCTGGCGCAACACCGACGACCGCGACGTCGGTCGCTTCCTGCGCCTGTTCACCGACCTGCCGCTCGACGAGATCGCCCGACTGGAGGCGCTGCCGGGCGCCGAGATCAACGAGGCCAAGAAGATCCTGGCGACCGAGGCGACCGCGATGTGCCGCGGGCGCGCCGCGGCGGACGAAGCCGCAGAGACGGCGCGGCGCACGTTCGAGCAGGGCGAATCGGGTGCGGCCCTGCCGGCGCTCGACGTGACGGGCGGCAGCATCGCGTTGGTCGATGCGCTGGTCGGGCTGGGGTTCGCCAAGTCGAAGGGCGATGCCAAACGCCTCATCGCCGGCGGCGGCGCTCGGGTGAGCGGCGAAAAGGTGTCGGACGAGGCGATGATGGTCGATGTGCGCGGCGAAGTCCGCATCTCGGCCGGCAAGAAACATCACGGTGTGCTGCGCGGTTGAACCCAGGACGTGTCGGGACGGTCTCGTTAAGCACCTTTCATACAGGCAATCTTTACGCCTTCGCCGTTACTCAAAACGGATGAAACGGGGCGCGTAATCCATGCCGCATGGGAATCTGGCAGTTTCCGACATCCGCCGCGAGGATCGCGACGAGGTCCATTATCGTACGCGCGGGGCGCATCGCGATGGGCGGATACTGCAGATGATCGTCGTGAACCTGTCGCCACACGGCTTCATGGCGCGCTGCGAAGCCCCGCTCGCCGAGGGCGACATGCTGCGGATAACGTTGCCAGGCGTCGGCGCGATCGCAGCGAATATCCGCTGGGCGCTGGGCGGCCGGATCGGCTGCCAGTTCGACCGGCCGATCGCTCTGGCGCACTATTACGAGTTGCTGGCGATATTGTTGCGGTGATGTCTGCGCGGGTCTGCGGGCTCAGCCCGATCTGAGCAGCCCAACGGCCGCATCCCGCTCGAACAGGTACAGCGCCGTCCGTGCCGCCTGTCCCCGCGGCCCGTTCAAGCCGCCGTCACGATCGACCAGCAACCGCGCATCGCCATTCGCCTCGGGCAGCAGGCCACCCAGCATCTCCGGCGTGGCCAATCGGAACGTCATTTCGCCCGATTGCCGCGTCCCGAGCAATTCGCCCGCGCCGCGCAGCCGCAGGTCCTCCTCGGCGATCCGGAAGCCGTCGTTGGTTTCGCGCATCAGGGTGAGGCGTGCCCGCGACGTCTCGCTCAGCGCACTCCCTCGCAGCAGCAGGCACACCGACTTGCCGCCACCCCGCCCGACGCGTCCGCGCAACTGGTGCAGCTGCGCCAGCCCGAAGCGATCGGCATGTTCGATCACGATCAGCGTCGCGTTGGGCACGTCCACGCCGACCTCGATCACCGTCGTCGCCACCAGCACGCCCGCCTGACCGCTGGCGAAACGCGCCATCACCGCGTCCTTGTCCGGCCCCTTCATCCGCCCGTGGACCAGCGCGACGCGATCACCGAACCGGCTGCTGAGCGTCGCCGCGCGCATCTCGGCGGCGGCCATGTCGCTCTTCTCGCTCTCCTCGACCAGCGGGCACACCCAGTACGCCTGCCCCCCACCCGACAGATGCCGGGCCAGCGCATCGACGACATCGTCCAGCCGATCCTCCGAAATCACCCGCGTCTCGATCGGCTCGCGGCCCGGCGGCATCTCGTCCAGCTGGCTGACGTCCATCTCGCCGTACTGCGCCAGCGTCAGCGTCCGCGGGATCGGCGTCGCCGTCATGACCAGCAGATGCGGCGGGCGTTCGGCCTTGGCCTGCAACAGCATACGCTGGGCGACGCCGAAGCGGTGCTGCTCGTCGACCACCACCAGCCCCAGGTTGCGATAGGTCACGCTGTCCTGAAAGATCGCATGCGTCCCGATCAATATGTCGATCTCGCCCGCCGCCAGCCCCATCAGTGTCGCCTCACGGCCCTTGCCCTTATCACGCCCGGTCAGGATCGCGATCCGCACCGGCATGCCTGCCAGCTGCCGTGACAGCGTTTCGTAATGCTGCCGCGCGAGGATTTCGGTCGGTGCAAGCAACGCGCCCTGCATCCCCGACTCCGCCGCAATCAGCAAAGCCATCAGCGCGACCAGGGTCTTGCCCGACCCGACATCGCCCTGCAGCAGGCGCAGCATCGGCTGCGTTTGCGCCAGATCGTCTTCAATCTCGCGGATCGTCCGCGCCTGCGCCCCGGTCGGGGCATAGGGCAGCTTCAGCAGGTCACGCAGCCGCCCGTCACCGACGATCGGCCGCCCCCGCTTCGATCGCGCCTCCCCGCGCACCAGCAGCAGCGCGAGCTGGTTGGCGAATACCTCGTCATAGGCCAGCCGCGCGCGGGCCTTGGCATCCGATGGATCGGCATGGATATTCGTCAGCGCGTCCTTCCAGTCGGGCCAGTCATGCTTGGCCTTCAGGCTGGGCTCGATCCACTCGGGGAGATCGGGCGCGCGCTCGATCGCCTGCGCCGCGAGTGCAGCGATCCGCCGCGAGGTCATGCCTTCCGACAGCGGATAGATCGCCTCGCGCCCGCTGCCCTCCGGCGCCTCGTCCGGCGGCACGGCATAGTCGGGGTGCACGATCTGCAACTCCTGGCCATACTGCTCCAGCTTACCCGACACGCGGCGCGGCTCGTTCAGCGGCAGGAGCTTCTTCACCCACCCGCTCGACCCGCCGAAATAGGTGAGCGACACATGGTTGCCCTTCACGTCGACCGCCTGCACCCGCGACGGACTACGCGGACTGCCGCCCATCCGATAGCTGACCGGCGTCAGCGTGATCGCGATCGTCCGCCCGGCGTCCGCCATGTCGAGTTCGTCGCGCGGGATCCGATCGACCCAGCCGGTCGGCAGATGGAACGCCACATCGACCACGCGCGCGATGCCCAGCCGGTCGAGCGGCTTGGCCAGACCGGGGCCGACGCCCTTCAGCGACGTCACTTCGGCGAACAGCGGGTTGAGGATATCGGGTCGCATGGCTATCTGGAGTGGTCCCTACTCCGTTCGGGCTGAGCTTGTCGAAGCCCTGTCCTTCTTTTTCCTCGCGCAGAGTGAAGAAGTGCAGCCCTTCGACACGCTCAGGGCGAACGGGGTGGGCTTGTCCTTCCACGCCGACTGCTCGCCTGGAGCCGCCGGCCAATCGGCTATGGATTTTATGGATCGCGACATTCGCCTGAAACGCCTGCGCTTCCGCAGCTGGCACCGCGGCACGAAGGAGGCGGACCTGATGGTCGGCGGATTCTTCGATGCCCATGCCGAACGGTGGTCGGACGCCGACATCGACTGGTTCGAAGCGTTCATCGAGGAACAGGACGTCGACATCATGGCCTGGGCGATGGGGGTTCAGGCCGTGCCGCCGGAGTGGGATCATCCGATGATGACGGACCTGAAGACGCTGACCTACGTTCCGATAGCACGATAATCGCTCCCCTCCCTGGAAGGGAGGGGTAACAGGTCGGCCAAGCCCCCGGCTTGGCCTAAACAGCGCGGGGCGCTGTTTACCTGATACTGGGGGTGGGTTGGTGTGGGGGACACCGACTGCCAAGCCTCATACCCACCCACCCCCAGCCTCTCTCTTCCAGGGAGGGGAGCAAGTGAAGCCATGCCCGACCTGTCCAAGATCCTCTCGGCCACGAAGCCCCTGACCCTCGCCGGCGTCGCCACCGGGTTCGAGCCGGCGCTGCTCGCCGATCTCGCCCGCGCCGCGCCCGGCGGGGCAGTGTTCGTCGCGTCGGACGAGGCGGCGATGCGCGCCGTGCAATCGACCGCGCCGTTCTTCGCGCCCGAGCTGAAGGTGCTCGCCTATCCGGCGTGGGATTGCCTGCCCTACGACCGCGCTTCCCCCACGTTGCGCGTCATGGCCGAGCGGCTGGCGACGCTCCACGCGCTCCAGACGCCGTCCAAGACTCCGCGCCTGCTGGTCACCACCGCCAACGCCGCCGCGCAGCGCACGCTGACCCCGTTCCGTATCCGCCAGCTGGTCGCGACGCTGGCACCGGGCGAGCGCATCTCGCGCGACCGGCTCGCCACGCTGCTCCAGGCCAACGGCTACATGCGGACCGAATCGGTCGCGGACGCCGGCGAGTTCGCGGTGCGCGGCAGCCTGGTCGACCTGTTCCCGAGCGGGGCGGAAGCCGCGCTGCGCCTCGACTTCTTCGGCGACGAGATCGAGACGGTTCGCACCTTCGACCCCGCCGACCAGCGCACCACCGGCAGCGTCAAGGGCTTCACCCTGCTCCCGGCGTCCGAGGCGTTGCTGGACGAGGAGAGCGTCAAGCGCTTCCGCGCGCGCTATCGCGAGACGTTCGGCGCCACCGCGACCGGCGACCCGCTGTATCAGGCGGTCAGCGACGGCCGCCGGCTCGCGGGCATGGAGCATTGGCTGCCGCTGTTCGAGGAGCGGCTGGAGACCTTGTTCGATCACCTGCCCGCCGACGCCGTGGTGGTGCGCGACTCGACCGTCGCCAGCGCCGCGGAAAGCCGGTTCGAGGCGATCGCCGATTACCACGCCAACCGCGTCAAGGCATCGACCAAGGAAGCCGGAAGCTATCGCCCGCTGCCCGCCAACGCGCTGTACCTGACCGCCGACGAATGGGCCAAGCGGCTGGCGGAAGCACCCGCCCACGTCGCGACGCCGTTCCACGAACCCGAGAGTGCTACCGTCATCGATTTCAACGTCGATGGTCCCCGCGATTTCGGTCCCGAGCGCAGCGGCGGGCAAAATGTCTACGAAGCCGTCGTCCTACACCTGGCGAAGCTCCGCAAGGACGGTCGCACCCCGATCCTCGCCAGCTACTCCACCGGTTCGCGCGAGCGGCTGAAGGGTCTGCTCGAGGACCATGGCCTGACCGGCGCCAAGCTGGTCGATACCTGGCAGGCCGCGCAAGGCGTCGGCGAGACGCAGACCGCTCTGGTCGTGCTGCCGCTCGACCACGGCTTCACCGCCCCGCGCGTCGCGGTGCTGACCGAACAGGACATGCTCGGCGACCGGCTGGTCCGCCGCGCCAAGCGGCGCAAGTCGGCCGACGCCTTCCTGGCCGAACTCGCCACGCTGTCGCCTGGCGACCTCGTCGTCCACGTCGATCACGGTATCGGGCGGTACGAGGGGCTGACCTCGATCCCCGTCGGCAAGTCGCCGCACGACTGCGTCGCGCTCAGCTATTCCGGCGGCGACAAGCTCTACGTGCCGGTCGAGAATCTCGAAGTCCTGACCCGCTACGGCGCGGGCGAAGAGGGCGCGAGCCTCGACAAGCTGGGCGGCGAGGCATGGCAGCGCCGCAAGTCGCGGATGAAGGATCGCATCCGCGAGATCGCGGGCGACCTGATCGCCACCGCGGCCGAACGCGCGCTGCGCCCCGCCGACGTGATCGAGCCCGACGATTCGGGCTTCGCCGCCTTCGTCGATCGCTTCCCGTACGAAGAGACGGACGATCAGGACCGCGCAATCACCGATGTGCTCGGCGATCTGGCGGCGGGCAAGCCGATGGACCGGCTGGTCGTCGGCGACGTCGGCTTCGGCAAGACCGAGGTCGCGCTGCGCGCCGCCTTCGTCGCGGCGATGGCGGGGTTGCAGGTCGCGGTCGTCTGCCCGACCACCCTGCTCGCTCGCCAGCACTTCAACAATTTCGCTGCCCGCTTCGAAGGCTTCCCGCTGAAAGTCGGTCGCTTATCCCGCCTCGTTCCCGCCGCGGAAGCCAAGGCGACCAAGGAGGGGCTGGCCGACGGCACGCTCGACGTCGTCATCGGCACCCACGCCATCCTTGCCAAGGGAATCGATTTCAAGCGGCTGGGCCTCGTCGTCGTCGATGAGGAACAGCGCTTCGGCGTCACGCACAAGGAACGGCTGAAGGCGCTGAAGGCCGACGTCCATGTCCTGACCCTCACCGCCACGCCGATCCCGCGCACGCTCCAGATGGCGATGTCGGGCCTGCGCGAGCTGTCGGTCATCCAGACCCCGCCGGTCGATCGCCTGGCGGTGCGCACCTACGTCATGCCGTGGGACCCGGTCGTGCTGCGCGAGGCGTTGCTGCGTGAACATTATCGCGGCGGGCAGTCGTTCTTCGTCACGCCGCGGATCGCCGACCTGCCCGATATCGAGGAATATCTGCGCGAGGCGGTGCCCGAGATCCGCTACGTCATCGCGCACGGCCAGATGTCGCCGACGGAAGTCGAGGAGCGCATGTCCGCCTTCTACGACAAGAAGTTCGAGGTGCTGATCTCGACCAGCATCATCGAAAGCGGCATCGATATCCCGAGCGCCAACACGATGATCGTCAACCGCGCCGACCGCTTCGGCCTGGCCCAGCTGTACCAGCTGCGCGGGCGCGTCGGCCGGTCGAAAACACGCGCCTATGCCTATATGGTCGCGCCGCCCGAGCGGCTGATGACCGATGCGGCGGAAAAACGTCTGAAGGTGCTGTCCGACCTCGAATCGCTCGGCGCGGGCTTCCAGCTCGCCAGCCACGATCTCGACATCCGCGGCGCGGGCAACATGCTGGGCGACGAACAGTCGGGGCATATCAAGGAGGTCGGCTACGAACTCTACCAGTCGATGCTCGAGGAGGCGATCCTGGAAGCGCGCGCCGGCGGCAAGCTGCGCCGCCCGACCGATTTCAGCCCCCAGATCACGATCGACGCACCGATCCTGATCCCCGAAACCTACGTCCCCGACCTCGACCTGCGCATGGGCCTGTACCGCCGCCTGAACGAAATCGACGAACCATCAGGGCTGGAGGCGTTCGCCGCCGAGATGATCGACCGGTTCGGCCCCCTGCCCGACGAGACCGAGAATCTGCTGCGGATCATGGAGATCAAGCTGAACGCCAAGCGCGCCTGCATCGCCAAGCTGGATGTGGGGCCGAAGGGCGCGCTGGTGGCGTTCCACGAAGATGGCTTCCCCAACCTTGACGGGCTGCTCGCCTATGTCGGCAAGCTGGGCGACGTCGCGCGGCTGCGGCCCGACAGCAAGCTGGTCATCAACCGCGTCTGGGCGGATGCGAAGGCGCGACTGCACGGCGCGCTCCAGCTGTCGCGCGGATTGGCGAAGGCGGCGGGATAGGCGAGCCGCACCTGACGCATCAAGACACGGGATTCTTTACGCTTTCCGCGCTATGACAGCCTTTCACAAGGCGGGCCGTGATGAGATTCTTTGGCAGGAAACACGCTGAAGTCTCCGCCAAGGCGGCGGAATCCCTGAGCGACTCGCGCCTGGCGATGACCGTCGCCCGCGACCGGATCGCCGCCGCTGCCGACGTCGATCGCCTGGTGGTGGCACTGCGCGAATGCGGCCGATCGGTGACCGGCGCCGACGGGGTGACCGTGGTGCGCCGCGAAGGCAACGAGGTGGTCTATGTCACCGAAGACGCGATCAGCCCGTTGTGGGCCGGTCAGCGCTTCCACCTGCGTCTCTGCGTCAGCGGTATCGCGATCACCACCCGTGCGCCCGTCGTGATCGCCGACATCTCCAAGGACAGCCGGGTACCGCTCAACGCCTATCTATCGACGTTCGTGAAATCGATGGTCATGGTGCCGATCGGCCATGGCGACCCGCAGATGGCGATGGGTGCCTATTGGCGCACAGCCGAGCCTATCGCGGCGATCGCGATCGAGCGGCTGAGCGAACTCGCGACGGCTGCCGCCGACGCCCTGGCACGGATCGAGGGCGCGCCCGAGCCCGGGCGTCAGGTCGCCTGAACCAGGGCGACCAGCGTCGCGCTGTCGGTCGGGGGCGAGCATAGATACCCCTGGAAGTATCGACATCCTTCGGCGGCCAGCAGGTCGCGCTGCGCCGCTGTTTCAACGCCCTCCGCGATCACCGACAGGTCGAGCGAGCGTGCCATGTCGATCACGCTGCGGACGATCACCGTGTCGCGCTCCGACCCGGCGATGCCGATCGTCAGCGCCTTGTCGAGCTTCAGATAGTCGACCGGCAGCGCGTTGAGATAGGCCAGGCTGGAATAGCCGGTGCCGAAATCGTCGATCGCGATACGGCATCCCGCCGCGCGCAATTGCGCGAGCAATGTCGCCGCATCGCGCAGGTTCTCGATCAGGCCGCTCTCCGTGACCTCGATCGTGACACGCGTCCGTGGCAGGCCGCTGGCATCGATCCTGTCGAGCAGCCGCGCCACGAAATCGCGCGAGGCGATGTCCGACGCCGCCACGTTTACCGACAGCCGGATATCGGACAGGACCGTGGGCCAGCGCGCCGCCGCGGCGAAGGCACACGACTGGAGATAGGCCGACAGCTCCGTCGCGCGCCCGCCGTGCGCCGCCGCGGCCAGCAGCGCCTCCGCCCCGACCTCGCCCAGCCGGGGATGATTCCACCGCGCCAGCGCCTCGACTCCGGTGATTCGCCCCGACGCGATCTCGACCTGCGGCTGGAACAATACGTCGATCTCGCCAGCCGCGATCGCCTGCGGCAGTTCGCGTGCCAACGCCGCGATCGAGCGCGACCGGCGCGGGAACAGGTCGCGGACCGCCGCCCCGGCATCGGGGATCTCGCCCAGAGGCTCGACCAGCCCGTGGATGCGGCCGCTGCGCGGATCGTGTTGAAGATGTGCGACGACCCGCCCTGCCCCGGCGATCTCGTGCGCGAATGCGGTCGACCCCTCGCGCGTCAATCGGCGCAGTGCCGAACGCACCTGCTCGCGCAACTCGGGCGGCAGCCGCCCGATGGCGATGCCCGCCCGGCCCGTTTCGCCGACGCCCAGCAGCGCCGCGAGCGCCGGCGTAACCTGCAACGACCGCCGCGCATGATCATAGCGCCAACCCAGCCGATCGACCGGGCGCGATTCGACGACCCGCCCCCCGCCCGACACCCGTTCGGCATGGCGATCGGCGAAGCGCAACGCCTCGACCAGTTCGATCTCGCGCATCGGGCTGGCCAAGAAATGCGTCGCGCCCGCGTCGAAGAAATCGGTCAGGCCGCCGGCATCGCCCCGCGACACCAGCACCAGCAGCGCGCGTCCCGCCGCCGCCAGTTCCGCGCCGACTGCGCGTGTCGCCGCCAGGCCGTCGGCCATGGCACCGCGCGCGTCGATCACCACGACCGATGCGCCGCTCACCGCGATCCGCCGCGCCAGCCCGTCGTCGCGCCGCGCCGCGACCGGTCGCCAGCCGGCGCGCGATGCCACCGCGGCGAGTTCGTCGCGCTGCCGGAACGACAGGATGAACAGGGGCCGGGCGTCATGATCGGTCACATTCGCCTTGTCGGCGAAACTGGTGAAGAAAGACAGTAGGGCATGACCGGCCCTTGTTGTCCCTCGCGCAACCCCCTAGCTTTGCGGTGATGGTCACTCCAGCACCCCTGATCGACCGTCATGGTCGCCGGATCAGCTACCTGCGCGTATCGGTGACCGATCGTTGCGACCTGCGATGCCGGTATTGCATGTCCGAAAAGATGACGTTCCTGCCGCGCAGCGCGCTGCTGGCGCTGGAGGAGATCGCGATCATCGCCGAACGCTTCATCGCGCGCGGCGTGACGAAGATCCGGTTGTCGGGGGGCGAACCGCTCGTACGGCGTGACTGCGTGGACCTGGTCCAGCGGCTCGGCCGGCACGTCGGGTCCGGGCTGGACGAACTGACGATGACGACCAACGCCACGCGTCTGGCCGCGGTCGCGCCGGCGCTGCGCGACGCCGGCATCCGCCGCATCAACGTCAGCCTGGACAGCCGCGACCCCGACATTTTCCGCTTCATCACCCGCCACGGAGACGTCGCACAGGTACTGGACGGCATTGCCTCCGCCAGGGCAGCCGGGCTGGCGGTCAAGATCAACATGGTCGCGCTGGCCGGACTGAACGAGGACGAGATCCCCGCGATGCTGGCCTGGTGCGGCGAGCAGGGCCACGACCTCAGCCTGATCGAGACGATGCCGCTGGGCGCGATCGACGAGGACCGGACCGACCGCTTCGTGCCGCTGACCCGGGTGTTCGATACTCTGTCGACCGCATTCGACCTGGTCCGCGACAGTCATCGCAGCGGCGGTCCGGCGCGCTACTGGCGGACGCCGTGGGGCACCAAGCTCGGCCTGATCTCGCCGCTGACCGCCAATTTCTGCGACGGGTGCAACCGCGTTCGCCTGACGACCGAAGGGCATCTCTACATGTGCCTGGGGCATGAGGATCGCATCGACCTGAAGGCCGCGTTGCGCGACGGCGGCGTCGCGGCGCTGGACGCCGCGATCGACCTCGCGCTGGCGACCAAGCCGCTGGCGCATGATTTCGACATCGCTGCCGCCCGCCCCGCCGTGTCGCGCCACATGAGCGTCACCGGCGGATGACCGCGCCCGGCCGGTGGGCGCTCGTCGCATCGCCCAGTCATCCCGCACAGGTCGCGGCGGCCGAACTTGCCGACGCCTACGACTGGGTGCCGATCGGCGATGCCGACCTGGTCATCGCGCTCGGCGGTGACGGTTTCATGCTCCAGACGCTGCACATGATGCTGGAGGCGCGGCGCAGCGTCCCGGTCTTCGGCATGAACCTGGGCACGGTCGGGTTCATGATGAACGAATGGCGGCTCGATGGCCTCGCCCGGCGGCTGGCGCGGGCCAAGCCGTTCAAGGTGTCGCCGCTGACCATGACCGCGGTGACGATCGATGGCGACACACGCGTGTTGCCCGCGATCAACGAAGTGTCCCTGCTGCGCGAGACGCGCCAGACCGCCAAGCTGGAAGTCACCGTCAACGATCGCGTCGTGCTGCCCGAACTGGTGTGCGACGGTATCCTGGCCGCGACGCCGGCGGGATCGACCGCCTATAATCTGAGCGCCAACGGCCCGATCCTGCCGCTGGGCTCGGCGCTGACGGCACTGACTCCCATCAGCGCATTCCGGCCGCGGCGGTGGCGTGGTGCGATCCTGCCCGACAAGGCGCGAATCGGCATTCGCGTCCTTGAAGCCGACAAACGCCCGGTCAGCGCGGTGGCCGATCAGCGCGAAGTCCGCGATGTCGCCCGCGTCGATATTGCGATCGACCACCTGCGCGACCTGACGCTGCTGTTCGATCCCGAACACGCGCTGGACGATCGCATCACGATGGAACAGTTCATCGCGTAACACGGCTTGCGACGCGGTCGCGGGACTCGTGCAAGCGCGGCTTTGTCCAAGTCACGGCAACGGTGCAGGACAGGCTTGCAAACCCCGAATCCGCTGCTATTAGCCTGCCCTCGCGCTCGTTCCCTGATAGCTCAGCGGTAGAGTAGGTGACTGTTAATCACTTGGTCGTTGGTTCGAATCCAACTCAGGGAGCCAGCGCGAATTCTGCCTGATCGTCGGTTGCGTGACCGTTCGCGCACTGCAATGATCGCCGGATGACCGATCTCGACAGCTTCATCGCCGGCCTGCCCAAGGCCGAACTCCACCTCCACATCGAAGGCAGCCTGGAGCCCGAACTGATGTTCGCGCTGGCGAAGCGCAACGGCGTCGCGATTCCCTATGCCTCGGTCGAGGACGTGCGCGCGGCCTACGCCTTCTCGAACTTGCAGGACTTTCTCGATATCTATTACGCCGGGGCCGACGTGCTGCGAACGCGCGAGGATTTCCGGGACCTGGCCGTCGCCTATTTCGACCGCGCGGCGGCCGATGGGGTGGTCCATGCCGAAATCTTCTTCGACCCGCAGACGCATACCGATCGCGGCATCGCGTTCGACGCGGTCGTCGAGGGGCTGCTCGACGGGATGCGCGAGGCCGAGACGAAGCACGGCCTGACGTCGCAACTGATCCTGTGCTTCCTGCGCCATTTGTCCGAAGAAGCGGCGTTCGAAACGCTCGGCGCTGCCGAGCCGTGGCTCGACCGGATCGCCGGCGTCGGCCTCGATTCATCCGAAGTCGGTCATCCGCCGGCGAAGTTCGCGCGCGTCTTCGCCGCCGCTGCGGCAAAGGGCCTGAAGCTGGTCGCGCATGCCGGCGAGGAAGGGCCGCCCGAATATGTCGTCGAGGCGCTCGATCTGCTCAATATCGACCGGCTCGACCATGGCAATCGCAGCCTGGAGGATCCGGTGCTGACCGCGCGCCTCGCGCGCGAGGGCATGACGCTGACCGTCTGTCCGTTGTCCAACGTGAAGCTGTGCAACGTCGCTTCGATCGACGAACATCCGATCGATCGCATGCTCGACCTGGGCCTGCGCGCGACGATCAATTCGGACGATCCAGCCTATTTCGGCGGCTATATCGGCGAGAATTTCCGTGCCGCCGCGCGAGGACGCAACCTCGACAAGCGGCAGCTTGCAGCACTGGCGCGCAACAGCTTTCTCGGCTCGTTCCTGCCCGACGCGGCGGTCGCCGGCCACCTCGCTGCGCTCGACGCCTATGTGGAGGCGCACCGGTGACGCCGACGCTGACGCCGTTCACGCATGACGAGTTCCTCCAGGCGATCGACGCGGTCGCCGCGTTGGTCCTGGCCGACGCCTGGGGCGCGCAGCTGCTGGTCGGCGTGGGGCGCGGCGGGCTGACGCCGGCGGTGTTCCTCAGCCACGCGACCGGGCTGCCGATGGTGTCGATCGATTTCTCGACGCCGATTCCGGAGTTCAATGCCGCTCTGATCGAGGCGCTGGCAAAGCGCACGCGCGGCGGCGAACGACTGTTGTTCGTCGAGGATATCAACGATTCCGGGCGAACGATCGCAGCGATCCGCGACCAGCTTGCGATGGCCGCGGCCGACATGGCGCAGGTCCGTTTCGCGGTATTGCTCGACAACCGCGTTTCGGCGCAGCGGATCGATTATGCATGGCGCACGATCGACCGGACGGTGACCAAGGACTGGTTCGTATTCCCGTGGGAAGCGGTCGCCCCGCGCACGGCGATCCTCGAGGATGCCGATGCCGTTCCCGAGCGCATCGCCTGAACCGTTCAGCGCGGCGAAAGCCGATGTCTGATAGCGACCGTACCGTAACAGCGCCGAACGGACCCAAACCGGCGGCAGAGCGTTCCGATATGGTGAGCCCAGCCGTAGCCGGTCGGCTCGTTGGAGGTTGAAATGTCAGGTAAATTCGCGTTCCGCTCACGTCGGGCCATGATCGCCGCGGTCCTTGCCGGGGCCACCGTGCTTTCGGCATGCGTCGGTCCCACCCCGTATCGCCCGGCGATGGGCCGCGGTGCGGATCGTACCGGGTTCACCGATCAGCAGATCGAACGTGACCGGTTTCGCGTCACCTTCTCCGGCAACAGCTACACGTCCCGCGAGACGGTCGAGCGGTACCTGCTGTTCCGGGCCGCCGAGCTGACGCTGCAGACCGGCAACGACTATTTCGTGATGGCCGATCGCGACACCGACAAGCAGACGCGGACCTACACGTCGCCGGGTGGTTTCGGCGGCGGCTACGGTGGCTTCTCCGGCTTTGGCTATTGGGGCCCGTCGTGGCGCTACTACGGGCGGGGCTTCGGCTGGCGCGGCTGGAACCCGTATTTCGGCGACCCCTTCTGGGATCGCGGCGTCGATATCCGCACCGTCGAGCAGTATGAAGCGATGGCCGAGATCGTCGTCGGCAAGGGCCGCAAGCCCGCCAACAACCTGCGCGCGTTCGATGCGCGGGACGTCGTGGACCGGTTGGGACCGACGATTCAGGTGCCGGAAGCACGGCGCTGATCCCCACGCTCATGCGCCGACACAAGAAAGGCCGGGGAGCGATCCCCGGCCTTTTTGTTTGCACTTGCCATCGTCGCCCATCCTCGCACAGGCGACGATATCGACCCGCGCGTCGCCTCCTCAGACCAGCGCGCCGTGGCAATGCTTGTATTTGCGCCCCGACCCGCACGGGCACGGCGCGTTGCGGCTGACCACGTCCTCCCAGCTTTCGGGATCGTCGCCCAGAGCCTCGCCCGACGGCTGCGGGATCGACAGCGGCGGCAGACCCTGGCTCAGGAGACCGCGCGCGCCGGCATCCCAGTCCGCGGTATTGTCCTCGCCGGTGAACGGATCGAGGTGGCTGGTGATGAAATCCGGCAGATCGGGCAACGCACCGAAATCGCCGAAATCGGCCGCGGGCTGCATCCGGAACTGCGCGAACGCCAGTGTGCGCGTCACATCCTCGCGGATGCTGGCCAGCATCCGTTCGAACATCGCAAACGCCTCCTGCTTGTATTCGTTGATCGGCGTCTTCTGGGCGTAGGCCCGCAGATGGACGACCTGACGCAGAGCATCGAGCATCGCGAGATGCTCCTTCCAGTGATGGTCGAGGTTCTGGAGCAGGATCGACTTCTCGATCCCCGTCCACGTCTCCGTGTCCAGGTCGCGTGACTTCTCCTCGACCACCGCATCGGCGGCGGCGAGCAGCCGCTCCTCGATCATCTCGGGCTCGACGCCCTCTTCCTTCGCCCAGTCGTCGAACGGCGGCTCGACGTTCAGCATCTCGGCCGCCTGCGCCTTCAGCTGATCGAGATTCCACTGTTCGGGATAGGTATTGGGCGGGCACGCGCCGCCGACGATGGAATTGACCGTTTCGGCGCGCATGTCGACCACGACTTCGCCGACCGTCTCGGCGTCCATGATGTCGGCGCGCTGTTCGTAGATGACCTTGCGCTGATCGTTCATCACGTCGTCATATTCGACGACCTGCTTGCGAATGTCGTAGTTGCGCGCCTCGACCTTCTTCTGCGCGGTCTCGATCGCCTTGGTCAGCCATTTGCTGCCGATCGCCTCGCCATCGCCGATGTTGTTGCGCATCATCTTCGCGAACAGCGTGTCCGGTCCGAAAATCCGCAGCAGGTCGTCGTCGAGGCTGAGGTAGAAGCGCGACAGGCCGGGATCGCCCTGACGCCCCGAACGGCCGCGCAGCTGGTTGTCGATGCGGCGACTCTCGTGCCGCTCGGTGCCCAGCACGAAGAGGCCGCCGGCGGCGAGCACCTCGGCCTTTTCAGCGGCGACCTCGGCCTTGATTCGCGCGATCGCGGCGTCGCGCTCGGGCCCCTCGGGCATGTCCGCCAGCTCGTCTTCGGTACGGAATTCGACGTTGCCGCCCAGCTGGATGTCGGTGCCGCGTCCCGCCATGTTGGTGGCGATCGTCACCACGCCCTTGCGGCCGGCCTGCGCGACGATATGCGCCTCACGCTCGTGCTGGCGCGCGTTGAGCACTTCGTGCGCGACACCTTCCTCGGTCAGGAACGCCGACAGCAGCTCGGACTTCTCGATCGAGACGGTGCCGACCAGCACCGGCTGGCCCAGCGATGCATGTTCCCCGATCTTCTTGGCGATCGCGCGGAACTTGTCCTGCGTGTCCTTGTAGAATTCGTCTTCCTCGTCGACGCGCTTCACCGACACGTTGGTCGGGATCGTGACGACGTTCATCTTGTAGATGTCGAAGAATTCCGCCGCCTCGGTCGCCGCGGTGCCGGTCATGCCGCTGAGTTTCGGGTACATGCGGAAATAATTCTGGAAGGTGATCGACGCCAGCGTCTGGTTCTCGGGCTCGATCGTCACGCCTTCCTTGGCCTCGACCGCCTGGTGCAGGCCGTCGGACCAGCGGCGCCCGTCCATCATGCGGCCGGTGAACTCGTCGATGATGATGACCTTCTCGTCCTTGACGATATAGTCGGTGTCGGCCTTGAACATCATGTTCGCGCGCAGCGCCTGGTTCAGGTGATGGACGACCTGCGTATTCTCGAAATCATACAGGTTCGCGCCGATCAGCAAGCCGGCCGCTTCCAGCATCCGCTCGGCCTTTTCGGTGCCGTCCTCGGTCAGGATGATCGACTTCTGCTTCTCGTCCTTTTCATAGTCCGCGTCGGTGAACTGCTTCACCACGGCATCGACCTGGAGGTACAGGTCGGACTTGTCGTCGGTCGGGCCGGAAATGATGAGCGGGGTGCGCGCCTCGTCGATCAGGATCGAATCGACCTCATCGACGATGGCATAGGCGAACGGCCGCTGGACCATAGATGCGCGGTCGTACTTCATGTTGTCGCGCAGGTAATCGAAGCCGAACTCGTTGTTCGTGCCGTAAGTGATGTCGGCGTGATACGCCTCGCGCCGTTCGTGATCGGGCAGGTTGGGCACGATCACGCCGACGGTCAGGCCCAGGAAGCGATAGATCTGGCCCATCCATTCGGCATCGCGCCGCGCCAGATAGTCGTTGACGGTGACGACGTGGACGCCTTCGCCGGGCAGCGCGTTGAGATAGGTCGCCAGCGTCGCGACCAATGTCTTGCCTTCGCCGGTGCGCATCTCGGCGATCTCTCCGCGATGGAGCACGATGCCGCCGATCATCTGCACGTCGAAATGGCGCATGCCCAGAACGCGCACACCGGCCTCGCGCACCGTCGCGAACGCTTCGGGCAGCAGGCTGTCGAGCTTCTCGCCGTCCGCCAGACGCGCGCGGAACTTCGCGGTCTGGCCGGCGAGTTCGTCGTCCGACATCGCCTGGAGCGCAGGCTCGTGGCTCAGGATCCTGTCGGTGACCGACTTGAGCGACTTCACGTAACGGTCGTTCGACGAGCCGAACAACGACTTGGCAATTCCGCCGAGCATAGGGCAATTCCTTGGAAATGGCAGGCGACCGCACATGGGGCCGCAGCAAGACATGTCGATTTGGGATGCGGTGCGGCAGCGCGCCGCACACGCGGCGCTATTCCCGCCGGCGCTCCGGCGTGATCGGCCGTACGACGTCCAGCACCCGGCGCAGGTCCAGCATCATGGGCGCCGGCGCGACATAGCCGTCGGGACGTGACGGGACGACCCGCTGACCGACCGCGGCGACGACGTCGGCCAGCGCGACGACACTGCTCGCCGCAATCGCCGACTGCGCGCGCGTATCGACCGCGCGACCGACCCCGGTCAGCGCGGACAACATCGCAGTCAGGAACAGGAACAGGTTCAAAGTCGGTCCGTCTATCGGGGTGCGTCGAGCCATAAGTGGCGCAGCATCACGCGTCTAACGATTTCGTGACGCGACCGTTGCGGTGCAAGGCCATGCTTGCCAGCCCGGTCGCATCCGCTAGCCTTAGGCCATGAAACGCCGCGCCCTGCTGCTCGCCCTGCCCGCCCTGCTGTCGGCGGCCGATGACCGATCCGCCCGCGCCGACCTTTGGGAGCGCGATATCGCGATCATCGCCGATGACCGGACCGAAGGTCGCGAGACGGGATCGGCAGGCTACATGCTGGCCGCCGGGCATGTCATCCAGCGTTTCCGCGAGATCGGACTGGCCCCCGCCGGCGAGAACGGCAGCTTCCTGCAGACGGTTGCGTTCGAGGAACAGACGATCGATCCCACGGCATCGCGCGCCGTGCTGGTGGGTCCGGACGGCCGCGAGACGAAGCTCGCCGTCGGCAGCGACCTGCTGATATCGGCCGGATCGGGTCCACGGCCGGCAAGCGTCGATGCGCCGATGGTCTTCATCGGCTATGGCCTGAACCTGCCCGCGCAGGGGCATGACGATCTCGCGGGCCTGGACGTCCGGGGCAAGATCGCCGTCGCGATCGCCGGCGGTCCGGGGTCGATTGCCGGACCCGTAAAGGCCGCGAACCGGTCGGCGCGGCTGAGACTGCTGCACGAGCGCGGCGCGATCGGCCTCATCACGCTGATACCGCCCAAGCAGATCGAGATCCCCTGGGAGCGTCAGAAACTTCTGTCTCCCGCGCCCGGCATGTATCTGGCCGACGAAAGCCTGCGCGTCGCACCCGGCACGATGTTCGTCGCCACGATGGATCCCGCGCAGAGCGAGCGCCTGTTCGCCGGTTCGGGCCACAGTTTCGCCGCGCTGTCCGCGCTGTCCGATGCGTCGGCCCGCGTTCCGACCTTTGCCCTGCCGACACGGCTGAAGGCATCGGTCGTCGCCACGCGGCGACGGATAACGTCGCCCAATCTTGTCGCGAGGCTGGAGGGCAGCGACCCGAAACTGCGTGGAGAGCATGTCGCGATCTCGGCGCATCTCGACCACGTCGGCATCGGCCAGCCGATCGCCGGCGACCGCATATACAATGGTGCGATGGACGATGCGTCCGGCGTCGCCAGCGTCCTCGATATCGCCGCCCAACTCACCGCGGGCCGTCGTCCGCGACGCTCGACCCTGTTCGTCATCGTCACCGCAGAGGAAAAGGGGCTGCTCGGCTCGCACTTCTTCGCGCAGCGCCCGACGGTGGCCAAAGGCTCGATCGTCGCCGACCTGAATTTCGACATGCCGCTGCCGCTCTGGCCGCTGAAAGCGGTGCAGGTGCAGGGCGAGGGCGAAAGCTCGATCGGCCTGCTGGCCCGCAAGGTCGCCGCGCGGCAGTCGCTCGGCATCGCCCCCGACGCATTGCCCGAACGCAACGGTTTCGTCCGCACCGACCAGTACAGCTTCGTGCGCGCCGGCATCCCGTCGGTCGCATTCAAGTTCGGCTTTGCCAGAGGCACACCCGAATTCGCCCTGGAACACGCCTGGCGCGCCAACCGCTATCACGCGCCGAGCGACGATCCGGGCCAGCCCGGCGTGTTGAAGGCCGAAGCGATCCGCCTGGACGACTTCGTCGCCGCGCTGGCGGTCGAAATCGGCAACCAGCCGGCACGACCGACCTGGAACACGAACAGCGTCTTCAGACCACGTTGAACGCCTTGCCCGCGGGCGCATCATCGTACGCGATATGGTACGCGATCGGCACACACTTGGACGCCGTCGAAATGCGATTCAATCGCTGACTTTCCGCAGTCTATCTGCCACTGTACAGAAAGCGCCGCGGTTCCACTGGTGGACGCTCCGGAGGCATTTTTTGCCGGAGCGTAGCGCATGCGAATGACGGCGATCCTGCAACTCGCGTAATCCAATGACTTTGAGCCACTTGAACGCATGACTCTGCACACAGTGGCCCTCCCTTTCTCGGAAATAGTCAGATCCAAGACGACAGTGCCCTGTTCGCCAAGCTGTAGGGCTTCTGTCGGATAAGGTTCGGAACCAGTCATGCCCGTTAGCACTGCACCCGTCTGCATTCCGATCAGAACGGCCAACGCCGTAGACATCCAGTTGGCCATGAGCTGCTCCCTCGACGAAACGAACATACATCATTGAATAATGACCGCTAACGATTGAATTGAACACCGCCAGCGACACGGTAGAGGGGTGCATGACCATTCGCTCCCCCCTCGCCCCCACGACGCTGCCCGACCTGCCCGAGATCGCCGGCGTGACCCGCCGTGTCGCTCGAGCCCGGTACAAGACGTGGGATCGCTGCGACCTGACCTACATCGAGCTCGACCCGGGCACGGCGGTGGCCGGCGTCCTGACACAGAGCAAATGCCCTTCGCCCGAAGTCGAATGGTGTCGCCGCGCGCTGGTGCTGGGGCGGGCGCGCGCGCTGGTGGTGAATGCGGGCAATTCCAACGCCTTCACCGGTAGCCGCGGCCGCGCTGCGGTCGAGGCGATCGCGGCACGGACGGCGGCGCATCTCGATTGCGACCCGTCGGACGTGTTCGTCGCCTCCACCGGTGTGATCGGCGTGCCGCTGCCGATCGACAAGGCCGAGGCCGGGCTCGATGCCGCCTATGTCGGGCCGCAATGCGACTGGGTCGCCGCCGCCGAAACGATCATGACGACCGACACCTTTGCCAAGGTCGCGACGACCTCGGCGATCGTCGATGGCAAACGTGTCTCGCTGGTCGGGATCATCAAGGGATCGGGCATGATCGCGCCCGACATGGCGACGATGCTGGGGTTCGTCTTCACCGATGCCGCCGCGACGCCCGAATTCCTGCAACGCGCCCTGTCGGCCGCCAACACCCGGACATTCTCGTGCATCACGGTCGACAGCGACACATCGACCAGCGACACGGTGCTGGCCTTCGCGACCGGCGCGGCGGGCAACGCGCCGCTCGACGGCGACGATGACGACGGGGCCGATGCGTTCGTCGCGGCGCTGGCCGACCTGTGCATGCAACTGGCGCACCTTGTCGTCCGGGACGGCGAGGGTGCGACCAAGCTGATCGAGATCGCGGTCGAGGGCGCGGACAGCGACCGGTCCGCGCACGTGGTCGCGATGAGCATCGCCAATTCGCCGCTGGTGAAGACCGCGATCGCCGGCGAGGACGCCAATTGGGGACGCGTCGTCATGGCGGTGGGCAAGGCGGGCGAGCCGGCGGAGCGCGACAGGCTGGCGATCCGGTTCGGCACCACCCAGGTCGCACGCGACGGGCTGGCGGTCGAGGGGTATGACGAGGCGCCGGTCGCCGAGCATCTGAAGGGCCGGGACATCGCGATCGGCGTCGATCTGGGCCTGGGCGATGGTCGCGCGACGGTGTGGACCTGCGACCTTACGCACGGCTACATCAGCATCAACGCGGACTATCGGAGCTAGCGACGAGGGCGCTCAAGCCGCCCGCAATTCCGCCAGGAACGCTTGTGCCGTCGTCGTCAGCGCCTCGACCTGGCCGACGATCGCTGCGGTCGAGCCGGCCACGCCCGCGGTCAGCGCGATCGTCGCTTCGGACATGCGCGCGGCATCCTCGACCCCGGTCCGCAGGTCGCTGCTGCTGGTCGCGGTCGCCTGCGCACCATCGGCGATCGATGCGGTGATCCGTGTCTGCTCGCCGGCGACTTCGCGCACATCGGCGGCGAGGTGCGACACTTCGCCGACCCGCGCCAGGATTCCGTCGATGACCTGCGCGACCGTCATCACGCGTTTCTGCATCGCCGCGATCTGACGTTCGATGTCGCCGGTCGCCCGCTGGGTCTGTGCCGCCAGCGACTTCACCTCGGTAGCGACGACGGAGAAGCCGCGTCCGGCATCTCCGGCGCGGGCGGCCTCGATCGTGGCGTTCAGCGCCAGCAGGTTGGTCTGGCCCGCGATATCGCCGATCAGCGCGACGATCGTGCCGACGCCCTTCGCATCCTCGATCAGTTCGGAGATCACCCGCTCGCCCTCGCGCGTACCGTCGGCGACGTCGGCAGTCAGTGTCGCCTGGTCCGAGACGCGTCGGGCGACCCTGGCGACCGACGCCGACAGCTGGTCGGCGGTATCCCGCATCGCGTCGGCACCGGCGCTGGTACGCTTGGCGACCGCCGCGACCCGCTCGACGTCCCGCGCCTGCGACACGCTCGTCGCCGCCAGCGTGTCGGCCGCGGCGCGCGTTTCGCCCGCCGCCTGACCCAGCGCCGCGACGGCGTCGATCACCGATGCCTCGAACCGCTGCGCCAGCGCGACGATATCGGCGCGGCGTCCCTCGATCGCGCGTTCGCGCAGCGCCTGGCGCGCACCGGCCTCGGCCAGTTCGGCGCGGTCATGCTCGGCCCGCGCCAGATCCTCCGCCAAGGTCCGCTCGCGCGCGGCATTGGCCAGATCGGCCCCGGCCTGGAAATTGTCGATGAACAGTCGGGCCTGCGCCAGGATCGACTTCGCCAGCAGCGCGACGAACACCGCCAGCATGGCAAAGACGGCCGGCGGCATCCCGGTAAAATAGACCGTCAGCAAGACCGCGAGCAACGATCCCGCGAGGAACGCCAGGCTCGCCAGCGGAACCGCGGCGACGGTCAAGGCACCTACCGACATCACGCCGGTCACGACGCAGGTTATCAGAATGAGCTCGTGTGCTTCAGCCCCTACCGTGGCGAAGGCCAGCATCAGACCCCAGGTCAGAGCGGTCAGAAACGACAGGCGCGCGGCAAACACGATGTCCGACCGACCGTCGCTGACGCGCCAACCCGATCGCCGGTCGCGCCACCAGCGGTACAGCGCGAACAGCGACACCAGCATCAGGCAGGTCGCGGATGCGACGAGCCCGACGTTGCGGCTGGATAAGAAGACGATCAGTCCACCGGCAACCATCGTCGCTGCGAAGGTCACGGGATAGCCGCTGCGCGCCGCACGGATCTGCGCGGCCACGAGAGCGGTCGGCAACGCGGCGGCCCCTCGCCCGAGACCGAGCAGGTTCATCAAGGCCGGCAATCGCTCCCCCAGTACGGCTTTCATGCCGCAGGGTATGCACCGAAACCGGCTAACGCGGCGTTAACCGCGCCGCGTCAACCGAATCGCGGGTCAGGCAAGCTCGCCTTCCAGCCATGCCTTGATACGCCCCTTGGGCTCGGCGCCGACCTTGGTCGCGGCGGGCGCACCACCCTTGAAGAGAATCATCGTCGGAATGCCACGGACACCGTACTTGCCCGGGGCATCGGGATTGTCGTCGATGTTGAGCTTGGCGATCGTCACCTGCTCGCCCAGCTCGTCACTGATTTCCTCGAGGCTCGGGCCGATCATCTTGCAGGGTCCGCACCACTCGGCCCAGAAATCGACGAGCACCGGCTTGTCCGAATTGATGACGTCGTCATTGAAACTGGCGTCGGTGATCTGCTTGGTGGCCATCTGGCTGTCTCCTTGGTCGGGTCGATATCTAGGATCGCGAGCGATGTGGCTCAAGCGCGCGAGGGCAAGCTTTGCTCCGTCGCCGGCAAGACGGGCTTGTGCGGAGCCAGCATGTCGTCGCCCAGCACGAACAGACGCGGCCCGGCGGTGTAGAGCAGCGCCCCCTCGACCGCGCGGGTCGGAAAGATGACCTGCAGCGCGGCGACATACGCTGCCATCTGGCGCAGATGATACGGCGGGATTTCAGACGGTTCGAGCGGCGCGCGGCGACCGGTCTTGAAATCTATCACGCGGATGTGCGTGGGCGTGACGAGCAGCCGATCGACCGTGCCCGCGATCACCGCGCCGCCGACCGTCGCGGCGATCGGGGCTTCGGCCAGCGATTCCGGCCCGAACAGATCGGCGAACCGCGGGTCGGCGATGATCGCGCAGGCGGCATCGGCGATCTCGGCCTGCTGCGTGTCCGTCACCGTCCCCGCCTGCGCCAGCCATGCCAGCGCCGCGGATCGCCGTCGATCGGACGCGACCGCGGGCAATCGCTCGAACAGCGCATGCAGCAGTCGCCCGCGCTCGGCGGCGGCGCGCATCGCCGGGGTCGGCGGCGGATCCGCGACCGCGTCGTCGCCGATCGACGACGGTGCCAGCGGCCGTGGCGGCCGTGCTTCCTCGGGCGCGGCGCGACGTACCCAATCGGGGAGCGCCAGTGCTTCCGCCACCGGTGTGCGCTTCGATGAGGCAGCGACCGGCGGCTGCGGCGCGGTGCCGGTGAACGCTCGCTCCCCCTCGCTGTCCGCCACCCCCAGCGTATCGAGTGCACGCGACGACGCCGCATACCAGCTGTCGTCGGACAGGGGTCGCGATCCGAGCGCGCCGGCGATCACCAGCCTCTCCTCGGCCCGCGTCGCGGCGACATAGAACAGGCGCCAATGCTCCTCCAGTTCGCGCGCCTCGGCGTCGGCGATCACCGGATCGAGCGGCGATCCGGCCCGTTCGGCGGCGCGCGGGCGAAAGATCGGCAGCTCGATGCCCTCGACCGGCCATTTCACGATATCGCGCCGCGCGTTCGATGGATCGGCGGTCGCATCGGCCAGGATCACCAGCGGTGCCTGCAACCCCTTCGCGCCATGCACCGTCATCACCCGCACGGCATCCAGTGGCGCGGACGGATCGCGGACGATCTCGACGTCGCCGCGATCGAACCAGTCGAGAAAGCGTTGCAGCGACGGCGTCGATGTCGCCTCGAAGCTCAGCGCCGCGCTCAGCAATTCCTCGATCGGATCACGCGCTTCCTCGCCCAGCCGCAGCAACAGCTTGCGTCGCCCGTCGAGCGGACCCGACAACAGATCCTCCAGGAACCGATAGGGCGTCGTGAAGTCGGCGCGCGCCAGCATCGTGCGAAGCGGGGCCAGCCGGTCTTCCGGCTGCGTATCGCGCAGGTGCCGCCACAGGCTGGTGCGCCCCTCGCGCATCGCCGCCTGCATCAGTTCGTCCTGGCTCCACCCGATCAGCGGCGACACCAGCAGGCTGGCGAGCGTCAGGTCGTCGTCGGGCTGGAGCACGAAGCGGACCGCCGCCAGCAGATCCTGCACCGCCAGCGGCGCGTTCAGCCGCAGGCGATCGACGCCCGCCACCGGCACCCCTTCGGCATACAGCCGCGCGACGATCAGCGACGCGAGTTCACCGCGGCGCTTGACCAGGATCATGATATCCTCGGGCCGCAGCGTCCGCCCCTTGCTCTCCAGCGGCAGCGTACCGATCCAGCCCTTGATCGCCCGCGCGATCTGGCGGGCCAGCGTCCGCGTGGCGTCGTCGACCCACCCTTCCTCGCCGCCGTCGTCGCCGCCCGACGCGGCATCGACCGTCGTCACCGGCCACAGCGTGACGGTGCCCGGCCCAGCGACCTCGCTGGCGTGTCGCTCGGTCTGTTCGACGCCCAGTCCCGACCCGCCGAGCGTCCCGATCGCGGCATCGACGAACTCCAGCACCGGGCGCGTCGAGCGGAAACTGGCGGTCAGCGACAATGTGCCGAGCCGCGGTTGCAGCTGCCCGTCCTCGTCCTCCGCCAGGCTGGCGGTGGTGAAGTGGCGGTGCGCGGCGGCAAAATAGTCCGGACTGGTGCCCTGGAAACCGAAGATCGCCTGTTTGTAGTCCCCGACCGTGAACAGCGACCGATCGACACCCGCGCGCGCACCCTCGCCCGCAAAGAATTCGTCGGCCAGCGACCGCACGATCGCCCACTGCCGCGGATTGGTGTCCTGCGCCTCGTCGATCAGCACATGGTCGGTCGCCTGGTCGAGTTTGTAGCGCACCCAGTCGCCCATCCCGGGCTGCGCGAGCAGATCGACGGTCGCGCGGATCAGGTCGTCGAAATCGACCGCCCCCAGCCGCCGCTTGGCCGCGCGATACGTCTCGGCATAGGCGCGCCCGGCCTCCAGCGCGCCGGACAGCAGGTCGGCATAGCCGGCCCGCGCGATCAGCCCGAGCAGGGTCGTACAGGCCTCGGCCAGGTCCGCACCGACCTCGGCATAGTCGGGCATGACCGCCAGCAGCTTGGCCGATGCCTTGCGCGGCTCGCCCTTGCCGGTCAGGAACAGGGCCGACACCGCCCCCAGGGTCGCCACCCGCCCGGCACTGTCGGAATCGAGCCACGCCTGCGCGATCCGGGCATGCGTCAGTCCGGTCGCGGTGCCCCAGGCGTGGTTGGCGTCGATCACCTGTTTCAGCGCGGCGCAATCGAACAGGTCGTCGCTGCAATAGTCGGCGACATGGGCCGCGATGTCGCCGTCCGGCAGGTCGAGCGCGCGGTTCAGCCACGGCGCCACGCCGGTGGGTAGCGCCGCCATCGCATCGGGCGCGCGGGCGCAGGCGAGCAGGAAGCTTTCGGCCCCGCCCTCGCCCAGCCGCAGGCTCAGTGCGCCGACCGCATCGACCAGCCGCCGCCGGCCCGCTGCTTCCTCCGCCACCAGCATGTCGGCCAGCGCCTCGCGCGCCAGCAGCGCTTCCTCGCGCGCCTCCAGCGGACGAAATCCGGGGACCAGCCCCGCCTCGACCGGGAAACCGGATAACAGGCTCTGGCAGAAGCTGTGGATCGTCTGGATGCGCAGGCCACCGCCCGGCGCATCGAGGACGCGCGCGAACAGGGTGCGCGCGCGGCGGCGATACTCGCCGTCGCTCCGCTCACCCAGCGCTTCCAAGTCGGCGAACAGCGCGTCGTCGCTCGCCCGCACCCAACGCGCCAGCGTCGCGTTGATCCGCCCCGCCATCTCGGCCGCCCCCGCCTTCGTGAAGGTCAGGCACAGGATCGCGCCGGGCTGCACCCCGCGCAGCAACAGGCGATAGACGCGCGCGGCCAGCACCTGCGTCTTGCCGGTGCCTGCCGATGCCGACAGCCAGACGTGACGCGCAGGATCGCTGGCGGCACCCTGATTGTCCTTCAGCGGCGGGAGGAAGGCTTTATTCACGGCCATACCATTCGTCCCGCCGCATCAGCTGGTCGTAATCGGAATAGGGTGCGAATTCCGGCACGAGCTTCGCCGTGAAAGGCTCCAGCCCGGTCAACCACTTGCCCGCCGCCTCGGTGAAGTTGCGTTCCGCGATCCCGACGAACTCGCTCGTCACGATGCGGTTGTACTTGCCCGCCGGATCGGCCGGCGTGGCGATGTAGCCAAAGCCATCCTTGCCCTTGCCCAGCGACCAGTATTCAAATGCGCCGGCGGTCCCGCGCACCCCCTCGTACCCGCCGCGCTCGGCGATCAGGCCGAGCAGGCCGAGCTGCAGGCTGAAACCGGCGCGCACCGCGGCGGTCGATGGCGGCTTGCCGGTCTTGTAGTCGATGATCGCCAGCGTCCCGTCGGGCAGCGCGTCGAGCCGGTCGAACGTGCCGTTCAGCGTCACGCCGGCGATCGGGATCTCTCCGCGCCGCTCGACCGCCAGCACCTCGCGACCCTCGGCACGCACCGTCGCGATCGTCGCGCCGATCCAGTCGATCGCTTCCATCAATCGCGGCTGCCACAGCGCGCGCATCATCGGATGGGCATCGACCAGCCAATCCTCTGCGCGCTGTCGCAGCCTGGCTGCATCCAGCGCATCGTCGATCCACGCCGCCTTCAGGATCGCATGCACCTCGGTCCCGCGCCAGGCCGGGCTCGGATCGGCATCGACGGGATCCAGCGCGCGCAGCTTGAGGATCTTCTTGGCGTAGAAGACGTAAGGGTCGGCCTTCAGCCGATCGACGTCGGTCACCGCGATCGTATCGGGTCGGCGGTCGCGCGGCGGCACGGGAGCGGGCCGCGACGCCGGTCGCGGCGCGCCGGCGCGGTCCAGCGCGCGCGCCCAGCCGAGCAGGTCGTCGGCGCGCGTCCAGCCCTCCCCCGCCAGCGCCTGCAACCGCAGCCAGAAGCGCGAGGCGATCGTCGGCGATCGCCCGTCGCGCCGCGCCCGCGTCAGCAGCACCTGCGGCGCGCCGAGGCCACCGGCAAGGTCGTGCGCGGCCAACCCGACCCGCCAGTCGAGGCCGGGCAGGCCCAGTTCGACGCGGATCCGCGGTGCCAGCCACGGATCGGGCGCGGGCAGGCCTGGCCACATCCCCTCGTTCAGCCCGGCCAGGACCATCAGGTCGGCCGACTGCAACCGCGCCTCCAGCAAGCCATAGATCGCCAGCCGTGGATGGCCGCCCTGCGGCGGTCGTACCGCAACCTCGTCCATGAGTGTGCGCAACAGCGCGGGCAGTGCACGTGGCGACATCTCGCGCGGGCCGGCCGGCGCGCGCTCCTCCAGTTCGGCCAGCAGCTCGGCGGCGGCGCGTCCCTCGGCTCGGCTCCACAACGCGTCGCCACACAGCCGCGTCGCCGCTTCGCGCAGGCAGGCGAGCAGGTCGGGCAAGGTCGAGGTCGCCTTACCGAACACGCGGCCTATGGGGGCAAGCATCGCCGATGTTGCGGGCCACGTCTCCGCTGCCAGCCCGCCCTTTGCCGCGACATGCGCGTCGAGGCCCGCGAGGCCCGCCGGTGGTCGCGGACCGCGCAGTCTGAGGTCGAGCGCACGGACGCCCTCCAGCCAGGCAGGACGCCCGGCACCGGCCGCGACCAGCGGATGCTTGAGCAGCGCAAGCAGCGACAGCGGCGCGAAATCGCCCGCCGCCGCTTCGGCCAGCGCCAGCAGCAACGTCCCCGGCGGCGTCTGCGACAGCGGGCGGCCGGCCGAATCGTCGATCGCGATATCCCACCGCGCCAGATGCGCCGCGACTCGCGCCGCCAGGCCGCGGTCGGGGGTGACCAGTGCGGCGGTGTGTCCCGGCGTCTCCAGGCTCTGGCGCAACGCGAGCGCGATCGCCTGCGCTTCTTCCGTCGGGGTCGCCGCTTCGAGCGCGGACACACCCGACAGGTTGCGCTGGCCCGGCTTCAACGCGGACCAGCCGTGGGTGAATTCCGCCGGGGCCAGCGCGGTGGCGATCATCCGACCGCGCGCGGGGCTGGCGTCGATGTCGCTTTCGGCGGTCCAGCGCCGCACTTCGCCGCGCGACACGCCCATCCGCCCGAGCAGCACCTTGAGATGATACTGCGGGTGCGTCTCCTCGCCACGCGGTGCCCGGCCGGTATCGGGATCGACCTCGAACGGTCCCAGCGCATCCCATTCGTCCGACACCATCGCCAGGTCGATCCCGGGCAGCACGACCATCCCGCGCGGCAATCCGGCGACCGTCCGCAGCAGGCGCGCGATGGCGGGAGCGGACGAAGTGACGCCAGCCGCACAGACAAAGCCGTCGGGCGGCACGCTCGTCCAGGCACTCGCCACGCGATCGAGCAGGCGCGATCGCCGCTCGGCCAGGTCGATCCGTCCCAGCCGCGCCAGTTCCCGCGGCCAGCGCTCCAGCACCAGCGCGAAGCTCGCCAGCGCGCGCTCCCAATGCTGCGACAGCCCCTCGACCAGCGCGATGTCGCGAAGGCGTGCGGGCGCGACTTCCTCGACCAGCAGCTGGTCCAGCGTCCGCGCCAGATCGCCCGCCAACCGCACCGCTTCGGCCGCATCGAGCGCCGGGTCGGCATCCTGCACCAGCCGCGCCAGGATCAGCCGGCGTTCGAGCGGTGCGACCGCCGGGGGTACCGGCGCCGCGTCGTCGGCGCGGTCGAACAGAGCGCCGACCGCTTCGTCCAGCCCTTCGTCACTTATCGCGACGATGCGCGGCAGCAGCAGGCCGCTGCCGCTGGCCCGGACGAACGCTTCGGTCACCGCGCGGCGGGCGCGGTTGGTGGGGACGATGACGATGCCGCGCGCCAGCCCCATGTCGCCGTCCGCGAACCGCGCGATCAGTCCCGCGGCCAGCGCGTCGGAAAACGCCCGATGCGTCGGGATCGTGAAGAGCGCGGGGCGGCGCGCCTCAGCCATCCGCCAGGATCGCCTCCGCCTCGCCGATCGCCGCGGGGGTGCCGACATCGAACCACAGGCCCTGGTGCACCAGTCCCCAGGCGCGGCCGGCGTCGAGCGCGCGGTTCCAGAACAGGTTGGTCGAGAACGGCCCCTCCGGCCAGTCGCGGATCACGCGGGGATGCAGGATCTGCACACCGGTATAGACGAACGGTGCGAGCCGACCGGCCTTGCGCCGGCCGATGATGCGGCCGAACGGATCGAGATGGAAATCGCCCTTGCCGCGGTGGCTGTTCGCGCGGGCCAGCGGGACGAGCAGCAGCAGCGCGTCCATCGCATCGCCGTCCCACGCCGCCGCCAGCGCGCGGATCGCGTCGGTCGGCCCGTCGATCCACAGATTGTCGCTGTTCACGCACAACACTGGCTCGTCGCCGATCATCTCGCGCGCCTGGACCAGTCCACCGCCGGTTTCCATCAACTGCCGCCGTTCGTCTGATACGACGACATCGATGTCGCTCACCCGCGCGCGCAGATGCGCCTCCAGCGCGTCGGCCATATAGTGGACGTTGACGATGGCCCGGCCGATCCCCGCCGATCGCAGCCGGTCGAACACATGGTCGATCAGCGGCTTGCCGGCGACCTCGACCAGCGGCTTGGGTCGCGTCGCGGTCAACGGACGCATGCGCTTGCCCAGGCCCGCCGCCATCACCATCGCGGTGCGGGGCACCTGTCCGCCGGGATCGGGGCGGATGGACAGCGTCCGTGCGGTCATGCCGCGACCGGTTCGCCGCCGGCCAGCACCATCGGGTCGCCGCGCATGTCCATCGGGATATTGGCGTCGAACCACGCCTTGACGGGCGCGAGCGCGGGATGTTCGAGATCGCGATTGAGATATCCCCAGACACGCGGGCACAATCCGGGATAGCGCGGCTTGCCGTCGCGCTGCCACAGGCGGGTGAAGATGCCGACGATCTTCGCGTTCCGCTGCGCGCCGAGGATGTGATAGGCGGTGGTGAAGTCGTCGCCCACGCCGGTGGTGCGCAGATAGCGATCGAGCAACGCCGCCTCCAGCTCGGGATGCACGTCGCGTCGCGCATCCTGCAACAGCGAAACGAGGTCATAGGCCGGATGCCCGGCCAGCGCGTCCTGGAAATCGAGCAGGCCCATGCCACGCTCGATCAGCATCAGATTCTCGGCATGATAATCGCGCAGCACGGTCACCGGCGTGTCCGTGGCGGCGTGGCCGAACACCGCGTCCCATGCCGCGACATAGCCATCGATATCGGCATCGATCCCGACCGCCGGACAATACCATTCGGTCAGCAACGCCGCCTCGCGGTGCAGATAATCGGCGTCATAAGCCGGCACATCGGCCGCCGGGTGATCGCGCAGCTGAACCAGCACGTCGACCGCGGCCTCGTAGAGGCGCAGTTCGCTTTCGGGCGCGGCATCGACCGTCTCGCGCATCCGCGCGTCGCCGAAATCCTCCAGCAGCACCAGCCCGTGGGTCAGGTCGCTGCCCAGGATCGCCGGCGCGCCGAAACCGCGATCGTGGAGCCACCGGGCGACGGCGATGAACGGGCGCGGATCCTCGTGCGGCGGCGGCGCGTCCATCAGGATCGCGGTACGCTCGTGTCCCACCGCGCGGAAATAGCGGCGGAACGACGCGTCGCCTGCCAGCGGCAGGACCTCGGCATCCTCCCACCCCAGACCGGCAAGGAATTCCTGCGCCGCGGCGGGCGGATTCATATCAGGGACCATCGGTCCTCCCATGCCTTGGGCACCCGCGCTGTCAAGCCGCGCGCCCCGTCATCCGCGACGGTCAGCGTCAGGTGCAAGGCGTCCGGCCATGCATCCACGCCGGCATGTTCGGGCCATTCGACGACGAGCAGCGCATAGCCCCGCGCCTCGTCCAGCCCGAGTTCGTCGATCTCGGCGGGATCGTCGATGCGATACAGGTCGACGTGCAGCACCGGCAGGCGCGTCTCGGGCGGGTCGTACGGCTGGACGATCGCGAAACTGGGCGACGGCGCTTCGCCGGGCAGCCCGAGCGCCGCGAGCAGCCCGCGCGCGATGCTGGTCTTGCCGGCTCCCAGCGGCCCGCTGAGCGCGACCACGTCGCCGGGCCGGACGAGCGCGGCCAGACGATTGCCGAGGTCGTGACTGGCGGCGGGGTCAGGGAGGATCATGCCGCTCCCCGTTCGATTCGAGCGCAGTCGAGAAACACCTGCGTCATCCGCTGCAACAGTTTCTCGACTGCGCTCGAAACGAACGGCAGGGGGGTCACCGCGGCAGCTCGATCGTCACCAGCGTCCCCTGCCCCGGTTCGCTGACCAGCGCGATCGTGCCGCCGTGTGCCTCGACGAAACGCTTGGCGAGCGGCAGGCCGAGGCCCAGCGCGCGTTCGCCGCCGCGGGCGATGCCGTGGGTCGCAAAGCGGTCGAACGCCTTTGCCGCGGCCGCCGCCGACATGCCGGGGCCGTTGTCCGACACGACGATACGGGCCTGCCGGTCTCCGCCATCGACGTGCAGCAACACCCGACCCTTCGGCGGCGTCGCGCCGATCGCATGGCGGAGCAGATGCTCGATCGCCTGGCGCAGCCGCTCGGCATCGCCGGCGACGCGACCGGCCGAGCCGTGCACGTCGATCGCCAGTTCGATATGTTTGACCTGCGCATCGCCGATGACGGTTGTCGCCGCGGCTTCGGCCAACAGCTCCAGATCGACCTGCCCCTTCGCCGCCGCACCATCCTCCTGCGTCAGGTCGAGCACGTCGTCGACCAGCACCGACAGGCGATCGACCGACTCCAGGATGGCTTCGGCATAGCCGATGCCGCTCTCGCTGAGCGTCCCGGCGTAGCCCCCGTGCAGCATCTCGGCAAAGCCCTTGATCGACGTCAGCGGGGTACGCAATTCGTAACTCATGCCCGCGACGAACTGCGTCTTGACGCGATCGGCCGCCTCCAGCGCCTCGTTCCGGTCGCGCAGCGCGCGCTCCATCCGGCGGCTGTCGGTGACGTCCAGCATCGTGAACAGCGCATTGCCGTCGGGCAGTGGCACCGCACCGAATTCAAACTGGCGCCCGTCGGCAAAGGCGAAGCGACCGCCGCGGTTCAGGCGATCGACCGTCGCCGAGCGGACGAGGTCGCCGATCGCTGCCGCCCGCGACGGGTTCTCCAGCTTCGCCGCGCCTGCCCTGGCCAGCGCATCGACGCGCGGATGGCTGGCGAGCAGTTCCTCGTCGAAGCCCCACAGCAGCCGGAATTTCTGGTTCCAGATCTGCAGCCGTCCGTCGGCGGCGAACACGCCCAGCGCCTCGTGCAGATTGTCGAACGTCGCGGTGCGGACACGCAGCAACGTATCGCGCGCGCTGGCCAGCTGGACCTGTTCGGTGCGATCCTCGAAGATCACCAACAGGCCGCCATCGGGCAGCGGCTGGGCAACGACGCGCAGGTGGGTTCCGCTTGGCAAGTGCCACTGCTCCTCCTGCCCGCCTTCGCTCGGGCTCAGGAACCACTCGCGCCGCTCGGCCTTCCACGCCGGAAAGTCGCGAACCTCGGGCAGGCGCTTGGCCTCGCGCATCCGCTCGATCACGCGGTCGAATTCCGGGCGGTCGCGCAGCCATTCCTCGCGCATTGCGAAGATGCGGCGGAACGGCTGGTTGCAGAAGATCAGGCTGCGATCGGGCGCGAACTGCGCGACGCCGGCGGACAGGCGGTCGAGCATCGCGCGCTGCGCCTCGCCGAAGCGCTTGATCCCGCCGCGCGCCTGTTCCAGCTCGTCGATATCGACCGCGAAGCCCGCGACGCCGCCGGTCGGCAACGGCACGTCGTGGATCCTGAGCATCCGCCGCGCGCCGCCGATCGTCGCGGGGACCGCCGCCATCTGCGGCTGTCCGGTGTCGCGCGCGATCGCCGCGTTGGCCAGCGGCCCGCCCATCCCCGATCCCTCGACCAGTTCCAGTCCGCGGTCGAGCGTCGTGCGCGCATCCGGTGCCTCGACCGCATCGACATAGGCCGAATTGACCATCGTCAGCGCCAGATCGCGATCGCGATACCACATCGGCATCGGCGCCGCCTCGATCAGCCCGGCGAGCGCCTCGAACGCCGAATGAACCTCCGCGCTGTCGCGCGCCAGGCGGGCGATCTCGTCCTCGCTGTCGGTCTGGTCGGCGAACCACAGCACGACACCGCCGGGTGCCAGCACCGCCTCGGGCGCGCGGATGCCGCTCACCACCAGCCGGCGTGACGATCCGCGCGCGGCGACCACCAGGCGGAACGGCTTGCCGGCGCGCTGCGCGGCGTTGACCGCGGCGGCGAGCGCGTCGGCGTGGTCGGGCACCAGCCCTTCGGCAGATGTGCCCAGATCGGTCAGGAACCGCGGCGGCGCGCTCAGGCCCAGCCAGTCGATCACCCGCGCCGGCAGGTCGATCCGTCCGTCGCCGCGCACGATCGCCGCCTGCGCCGGCGCCGCCCCCAACAGCGCCTCCGACCGGTTGCAGTCGTCCCGCATCGCCCGCGCCGCGGCGCGGGCGGACAGTCCGGTGAACAACGCCCAGCCCGCGCCCGCCACCAGCACAGCAAGCACCGCGCCGGCCAGCACCGCCGATAGGGTCGAGAGCAGGATCATCACCCGTCCTTAGGCGAGTTTCCCCACGCACGGGAAGCGCGGCGACCAACAAAAAGGGCGGGTCACGGCATCACGCCGCGCCCGCCCCCAATTCGGCAGATCGTTCGCTTAGTAGCGATAGTGATCCGGCTTGAACGGACCTTCGGTCGGCACACCGATGTAGCCGGCCTGCTTCGGCGTCAGCTTGGACAGCTTCACGCCCAGCTTCTCGAGGTGCAGCGCAGCGACCTTCTCGTCGAGATGCTTCGGCAGGACATAGACCTGGTTCTTGTAGTTCTCGCCCTTGGTGAAGAGCTCGATCTGCGCCAGCGTCTGGTTGGTGAAGCTGGCCGACATCACGAACGACGGGTGGCCGGTCGCGCAGCCCAGGTTCACCAGCCGGCCCTTGGCCAGGATGATGATCTGCTTGCCGTCGGGGAACTTCACCAGGTCGGTGCCCGGCTTCACTTCGGTCCAGTCATAGTTCGACAGCGCGGCGATCTGGATCTCGCTGTCGAAGTGGCCGATATTGCAGACGATCGACATCGGCTTCATCGCCTTCATGTGATCGGCGGTGATGACGTCGGCGTTGCCCGTCGCGGTGCAGAAGATGTCGGCGCGGGTCACCGCTTCCTCCATCGTCACGACCTCGAAGCCCTCCATCGCGGCCTGCAACGCGCAGATCGGATCGACTTCGGTCACCATCACGCGCGCGCCGCCGTTGCGGAGCGATTGGGCGCTGCCCTTGCCGACATCACCGAAGCCGGCGACGCAGGCGACCTTGCCGGCCAGCATCACGTCGGTGGCGCGACGGATCGCGTCGACCAGCGATTCCTTGCAGCCGTAAAGGTTGTCGAACTTCGACTTGGTGACGCTGTCGTTGACGTTGATCGCGGGGAACGGCAGCTCGCCCTTCTTGGCGATCTCGTACAGGCGATGCACACCGGTCGTCGTCTCTTCCGACACGCCCTTCAGGTTCTTGACCGTCTCGGTGAGATAGCCCGGATACTTGGCGACGAACGCCTTCAGCGCGCGCTGGAATTCGACTTCCTCGTCGTTCTCCGGCTCGCCCAGCGTGTGGCCGGCTTCCAGCTTGGCGCCCCACAGCGCGAACATCGTCGCGTCGCCGCCGTCGTCCAGGATGATGTTGGCAGTGGTGCCGTCACCGTCGGCACCCCAGTTGAAGATGTCGCCAACGTAATCCCAGTAATCGGCCAGGCTCTCGCCCTTGATCGCGAACACCGGCACGCCGGTCGCAGCGATCGCGGCGGCGGCATGGTCCTGGGTCGAGAAGATGTTGCACGTCGCCCAGCGGACGTCGGCGCCGAGCGCGGTCAGCGTCTCGATCAGCACCGCGGTCTGGATCGTCATGTGCAGCGAACCGGTGATCCGTGCGCCCTTCAGCGGCTGCGACGCGGCGAATTCCTCGCGCAGCGCCATCAGGCCGGGCATCTCGGTCTCGGCGATGTCGATTTCCATGCGGCCGAAATCGGCCAGGCTGATGTCGGCGACGACGTAATCGGTCTTCGCGACGGCGGGTGCAGTGGCCACGGGGTATTCTCCGAAGATAGAAACTGGATGGCCGCGCCCCTAGCCCGATCGGCAACAGGAATCAAATATAAAGGTTTCTTTATATCTCGCCGCGTAGGCGCGACAGCGTCGCGTCGATGGCGCCAGCGCAGCGTCGCGTCGATGGCGCCAGCGCAGCGTCGCGCCAGCGCGGCGAGCGGCCGGCGGCGCCACGGCGCCGACCGACGGGCACGGCATTCACTTCCGTGCCCGCGCCCCCGCTCAATTATAGGAATACGCCAACACCGCCGACCCATTCCCCGGCACCCGCGCCACCCAGGTCCACACCCCGTCGACCCGCGCCACCCCTCCGGAAAAATCCTTCAGGTTTGTCGCTCCTGCCTGACCGATCCGCACCTCCACCGTCACGGGGGAGGGATTGGCATTGGTCAGCGTGACGGTCGCGCGCGAGCGGCGGTCGGCGGTCTGCGCGACCATCACCTGGTCGCTCACCCCGGCGCCGACCGAGAACCGCTGACCCGAAGCGGTATCATCGACCGCGCCCAGTCCCAGCAGCAGTCGTGCGCCCCCGCGGTCTTGGTACAATGCGGTCGTTCCCGCCGGCAGTGCGATGCCCAGCCCGCGCGCCGCCTCGTTGCGCATCTGCAGTTCGATCCCGACCGGCGTCGGCGGCAGGTTGCTGGGGAAGACGCGCGTACGATACACGCGCTCGAACGGTACGCCGCCTTGCCGCAGCAACGCGACCTGCTTGAGCTGGTTCGCGGCGACCGCCACGCGCGTCGGTACGCGATAGAGTTTCAGGTCGCCCAAATCCTCGGGTGGCGGCGGCGGCGCCGGAGCGGCCGGCGGGGGCGGCGGCGGCGGGGCCATCATCCGCGCCATCACCCGGCTGCCAGTGACGACGATGTCCTCCATCGCCTCGGGTCGCTCTTCGCGCAGGTCCGACGTGGTGGTCCCCAGCGGATAACAGTTCAGCGCCAGCGCCCCCGCGCTTTCGCGCCACGTCTGCACATATTGGCGGTTCAGCCGCCCGGCGACGGCATTGACCTGCGCATCGGGCAAAGTCTCGGCATTGCCGTTGGCCAGCGTCATCCACGCGAACAGGTCGAGCGTACGGCCGTCCTTCGCGACCGTCGCGACATAGCTCGCGTTCCAGTCGAATTCGCTGGCGAGATAGGACAGGGTCACCGTCGCGGTCGTCGCGCGCGGGCTGCGGGTCGTCACGCTGAGCACCGGTTGCGCCGACAGGCCGGCGGGAAGCCCGCGATAGACCGGCGTCTCGGGCAGGCCCGAACAGCGCAGCGCCTCGATCCCCGCAGCGGTCCTCAGCACGACTCCGCCTGCCGATCCGGCGACGATCACCGCGTCTTCCTCGCGCACGGCACCGGTCGCGCGGACCGTGCGGCGGATCGTCACGCGCTTGCCGAGCGTCCCGTCGATCAGCGCGGCGGGCGACAGCAGTTTCGCATCGCGGTTCTTCTCGATCGTCCCGCCGGGCAGGCCCGCGATCACTGCGCTAACAGGGATGATCCCGCCGACGACGCCCTCGAACCGGATGACGGAGACGCCCGCCGGCACCGCGACGGTCCGCGTTTCGGTGACGAGCGCGAATCCGCTGGGGGTATCGAGGTCGATCGCGGCGTCCTTCGCGCGGTACGGATCGCGATAGATCGTCACCGCGATCGCACTCGGCGGTGAGGCGGCGACGGTCGGCGGCTCCTGCGCCCCCGCCCCCTGCACAGCGACCACCCCCGCCAGCAGGGCGAGCAGCGCGCGCATCAGAAGCGCGTGTCGAACGTCGCGGTGACGGTGGTAGTACCGTTCGCCGGCACCGCGACGCGCCATAGTGCGGTGTTCGACGTGGTGCGCTCGCTCTTCTGGCTTTCCTCGACGACCCGCGTGTCGGTCCAGCTCCAGTCCAGCCCGGACTGGATCAGATCGACCGTGACAGCCTTCGCGCGCGCATTGGTCAGCGTATAGCGCATCTTCGTCCGCCAGCGCGACGCGCCAAGCGCCGTGCGCTCCTCGACGACCGGCAGCACCTTCACGTCGAACGCATCGCCGGTGCGCAGCGCGATCCGCGAACCCTGCGGCGTGTGCGAAATCGCATTTTCTCCGGTGAATTGCGGCTGGCCGCGCTGGTCGCGCACATAGACGCGCACCGTGCCGGCGGGCAGCGCATCGCCCAGACCACCCGCGCTGGAATTGGCGAAGCGCAGCATCGATCCGGCGCTGGTCGGCTCCTTTGCCGAATTGAGCCAGGGATTGACGTACTCGTAGCCCGAACTGGCCGCGGCCCCCTTCACGTCCAGGAAGCTGACCTGCTTGGTCTGCTTGTCCGCAATCGTCGTGCGTTCGGTCAGCGGATAGATGTAGAAATCACCCAGTTGCTCGCGCCCCGATGTTTCGGTCCCGGCCTGGCGCAGCGGACGCGAGACGCGGCGCTGCGGCGGATAATTGTTGTACGGGTTGTCGTTGGTCGATGCGACCTCGCCCGCCACCAGCAACGTGCGGGCATTGTTGAACGTCGTGCCCGTCGTGTTGCGCAGCGTCACCCAGCCCTGCACGTCGATTGCACCGCTCTTCTCGTCATACAGCGCGACATAATCGGCCTGCCAGCCCAAGCCGCGGCTGAGGTAGGACAGCGTCGCCGGTCGCCGCCCGCCCCGCTGGCTGTTCAGCGTGACCGACAACGTGGGTCGCGCGCGCAGGTTCGTCGGGATACGATCGAACACCGCGCGGACCGGCAGCCCGTCGTCGCGCAGGACTTCGATGCGCTCGCCGATCTGCAGCACGACGCCGCCGTTGACGGCCAGCACCTTCGCCCGCTCGCGCGTTTCGACGCCGGTCGCCGGGTTGGTCCGCACGAGCGTGATCGTCTCGCCCACCGCGCTCTGCATCAGGCTGGTCGGACTGAGCAGGTCGTAATCGAAATTCTGTTCGACGATCGCGCTGTCGGCAGCGGCCAGCGACACGGTTTCCGGGCGGATCTGCGCGCTCACGTCCGGAAACGACTGACGCGACACGCCGGACGGCAGGTCGAGCTGGCGGACATCCTGCACCAGCGCCACGTCGTTGGTGTAGATGGTAACCGACAGGTCGCCCTGCGCGGTGCCGGTGCCAGGGATCGCTTCGGTCTGCGCCAGGGCGGGTGCCGGCAGGATCAGCAGGCAAGCGGCCAGGGGTGCCTTCATCATCACGCTACTCCTACGACAAGTCCGCGACAGGCTTGCCCGAGCCGACGCGCCGCGGCAACCGTCACGCCGTACCGGTCGTCGCCGCCAGCAGCCGAGGATCGATCCCCGCACCGGCAAACCCCGCCGCCCAGCGATCGTCTGCCCGCGTCGCGAAGATCAGCGCATCGTCCCCGGGCACATTGAACCAGCCATGCCGCGTCAACTCGCCGTCAAGCTGCCCTGCGCCCCAGCCGGCATAACCCAGCGCGGGCAACCACTGCCTCGGCCCGGTCCCGGCCGCGATCGCCTTCAGCACGTCGAGCGTCCCCGACAGCGCCCAGCGACCCGCGACATCGACGGTGTCGAGCCCGCCCCAGTCGCGGGAATGCAGCACGAAGCCGCGCCGCGGCTCGCACGGCCCGCCCAGGTGGACCGGCACGTCGGCGGCGGCACCGGGATCGATGTCGAGCTGTTTCAGGACATCGTGAAAGCTCAGCGCGTCGATGACGGAGCCCAGACCGATGCCCAGCGCGCCGTTCTCGTCATGGCTGCACATCGCGATCACGGCGCGCTCGAACCGTGAATCGCCGATACCGGGCATCGCCAGCAGGAACTGGCCGGTCAGATACGGAGTCGTTTCCATGGCCGAAGCACCATAGTCCCGCCGCCCCGGTGCCGCCACCGCTTGAAAAAACCGCGCAGGCGTCCAGATGGGTCGCGAACCCGATGCGCGTCGTTGCGCCGGGGCGACAGGAGCAATTCCCATGACGATCAAGGTTGGCGACCGTATCCCCAGCGTCGGCTTCGCAAAGGCGACCGAGAACGGCCCCGAGGGCGTGAGCTCGGACGATTTCTTCGCCGGCCGCAAGGTCGCGCTGTTCTCGGTGCCCGGCGCCTACACGCCGACCTGTTCGGCCAAGCACCTGCCCGGTTTCCTCGACAAGGCCGACGACCTGAAGGCCAAGGGCGTGGACGAGATCGCCTGCACCGCGGTGAACGACGCCTTCGTTCTGAACGCCTGGAGCGCGGCGAACGGTGCGGATGGCAAGGTCACGATGCTGGCCGATGGGAACGGCGACTTCGCGCAGGCGACCGGGCTGACCATGGACGGGTCGAAGTTCGGCATGGGTACGCGCGGGCAGCGCTTCTCGATGCTGGTCAACGATGGCGTGGTCGAGCAGCTGAACGTCGAGGGCCCGGGCGAGTTCAAGGTCAGCTCGGCGGAGCACATGCTCGAACAGATGTAACGCCGGCGCGACCCCGGTCTGGTGCGGCAGACCGGGGCCGAGCGGACAGGGAACTTCGTTACGCGTCCGGTGGTTTGCTGCCCATCTGTAACCGAAAGGGAGTAACCGACATGGCCGATATCAACGACACGATCGACGACACCATCGACAGCGCCGCCGACGCCGCCGCTGGCCGCACCAGCACGATCGACAAGCTGACCAACACGACGGCAGAGGATCGCGCCGACCTGATCGCAAAGGCTCAGGAAACGATCAGCGGTGCCGTGGCGACTGCGATCGACGCCGTGAAGGCCAACCCGAAGACCGCTGCCGCGATCGCCGCAGGCGCGACGGCCGTTGTTGCTGGCGCCGCCTATGGAGCGACCAAGCTTGCCGCCGACAAGGCAACCGCCAAGCCGCGCACCGCGACGAAGCGCGCACCCGCGAAGCGGACGCCTGCTGCCAAGAAATAAGTTGACGTTACCGCCCGCGCCATGCCGGATCACCGCCGGCATGGCGCAGGCGGATTGGCATGTCTTGCCAGCGTAACGATGTCGCCCTAACCCTGTTCGATGACTCAAGCATCCGACATCGTTGCCGAACTCGACCGACTGTATCTGGCGTCGGTCACCCGCCTGAAATCGGCGCTCACCCGCTACCTCACCGACCGCACACCGCCACCGCCCGAAAGCCGGCAGGACGGGTCCTTCGCCTATCCCGAAATACGCCTGACCTTTCGCGCCGGCGCGGATCGTCCGGCACCCCTGCGGTCGTTCGGGCGACTGGTCACGCCCGGTGAATACGCCATCAGCGTCACCAAGCCGTCGATCTTCGCCGATTATCTGGTCGAGCAGCTCGAACTGCTGATCGAGGATTATGACGTCGAGGTCCGTGCGGCCGAGGGGCGGCAGGAAATCCCCTTCCCCTATGTCCTCGATCCCGGCCACGCTTTGGCGCTGGACGAGGTGTCCGCGCTCGACCTCGCGCGCCATTTCCCGGCGACCGAACTGGCGCACATCGGCGACGAGATCGCCGACGGTATGTGGGAAATGGTCGATGGCGTCCGCCCGCTCGCCCTGTTCGACGGCTTGCGGACCGATTTCAGTCTTGCCCGGTTGCGCCACTACACCGGCACCCCGCCCGAGCATTGCCAGCGCTATGTGCTGTTCACCAACTATCACCGCTATGTCGATGAATTCGTGCGCTGGGGCGCGTCGCAACTGACAGAGGGTTCGCGGTTCACCGGCCTGTCCGGCGCGGGCGGGATCGTCATCCACACGCCCGAGGATGTCGAAAAGATCGCCGGCGACAACAGCGCGTTCCGCCGCCACCAGATGCCCGCCTATCACCTGATGGCCGCCGACGGCACCGGAATTACGCTGGTCAACATCGGTGTCGGTCCGTCCAACGCCAAGACGATCTGCGACCATCTGGCGGTCATGCGGCCCGAGGCGTGGCTGATGATCGGCCATTGCGGCGGATTGCGCCCCAGCCAGCGGATCGGCGACTATGTGCTGGCTCACGCCTATCTGCGCGACGACCATGTCCTCGACGACGTGCTGCCGCCGGAAATCCCCGTGCCCGCGATCGCCGAGGTGCAGGTCGCGATGGCCAAGGCGGCAGCGACGGTGTCGGGCCAGTCGGGGGAGGAGCTCAAGCGCCGGCTGCGCACCGGCACGATCGTCACCACCGACGATCGCAACTGGGAGCTGCGCTATTCGCAGTCGGCTCTGCGCTTCTCGCTGTCCCGCGCGGTCGGCATCGACATGGAATCGGCGACGATCGCCGCGCAGGGTTATCGCTTCCGCGTCCCCTACGGCACGTTGCTCTGCGTCTCGGACAAGCCGCTCCACGGCGAGCTGAAGCTGCCGGGCCAGGCCAATCGTTTCTACGAACGCGCGATCAATGAACATATGCGTATCGGCATCGAGACGTGCGAGGAACTGCGCCGCGAGGGGCCGAAGCTCCACAGCCGCAAGCTGCGCGCGTTCAGCGAGCCGCCGTTCCGGTGATTGCGACTGCGTAACGATATTGTCGGGATACGCTTTCCATATTACGCGTTGGGGGCGAAACGATCCGATCGGAGCATCCCATGGCCGACACGCCCAAGACACCGACCCCGCCGCGCCGCAAGGCTGCAACCGGGGCGCGCAAGACGACGCGGACCACCCCGCCCAAGGCGGCAAAGGCCCCTGCGGCGTCAGGTGCCGCCGATGCGCCGACGGTGAAAGCGGCTGCGACGCGCAAGGCACCGGCGGCGAAGGCCGCTGCTCCGCGGAAGCCCGCGACCCGCAAGCCTGCGGTGCCGAAGGCTGCAAGCACCACCGAGCGCGCGCGGACCGCGGCAAAGTCGGCGGCAAGAAAGGTCACCGCTTCGGCCAGTACCGCCGCGCACAAGGTCGCCGACACGGCATCGTCTGCGGCGCATTCGGTGACCCACTCCGCGCCGGCCCAGCGGGTTGCGGACACGCGCGAGCGGATGGGCGACCGCAACTTCTTCGCAGCCGTCATCGGCGGTGTCGCAGCGATCGGTGCGGCAGTCGGCGGCATCTTCTACGCACTGCGCGACGGCAATCCCGACAAGCCGGGCGGCAAAGGATCGGGATCCGCCTGATCTGCAGGTGACCCGCCCGCCGACCGGCGCATCGGCGTGTAAGTCTTCCCGGGCGCGGGAACGGGAAAGCCGGAGCAACGTCGCCACCTGTCGGTGTATTGCTCAGGCCGCGCAGGGTCACTTGGATGTTCGGACTGGTGGCACGGTCACGCCGCCAGAAAGTCGGCGATCGCTTGACCGAGTTCGGGCTTTACGACCGCGCTCATGTGGCCCCCCGGAACCTCGACGTAACGTGCGTCCGGCAGCGCATCGGCCAAAGCGGAACCGGATCCGACCTCATCGTCCTCGGCGCCCATGACGACCAGCGCGGGCTGCGCGAACCCAGCGACGGCATCCGCGGACGTATCCACGAAGCTGTCCAGTACGCCGAGCAGCGCGACCGCATCGCCACCTGTGGTCTTCAGAAACGCCTCCGCCATGAACGCCGGCGATCCGCGCTTGTGGCTGCCAAGGTTGGTTAGCACGTGCCGGAAATAATCCGTACGGCGATGCACGTCGGTCAGCCCGTCCAGCCCCATGCCCGCGAACACGATCCTGCGCGGGGTCGCGCCGGTCGCCAGCATCCGCGACGTCGTCCGCGCGCCGAGCGAATACCCGCCGAGATCATAGTCAGTCAGCCCCAGATGCGCGATCAACGCATGGCCGTCGCGGGTCAGTGCGTCGGGGATGTAGGCGCCGGCCTCATGCGGCTTCGCACTGTCGCCATGCGCGCGCAGATCCGGCATGATGACGCGAAAGCCGCGCGCCGCGACCTTAGCTGCATGGCCATATTTGATCCAGTTGGTATCGGCATCGCTGAAATAGCCGTGGATCAGGACGACGGGCCGCCCCTCCCCCACCTCACGATAGGCAAGGCGGAGGCCGTCGAAACTGTCGAAATATTTCGGTGTGGGAACGGACACGGCAATCCTGTCTTGTCGCAGTGAGTGGCTTCCGGGTCGTCGTCCAACACAATCGCGATTGCAAGAACCGCATGGTGTATGCACTGGCGTTATATAAGCATGCTTATTATATGCGGCGCATGACCGACAGTCTGGGATTCCTGATCAGCGACGTTTCGCGTCTGATGCGCAAGCGCTTCGACGAGCGCGCCCGCTCCGTCGGCGCGACCCGCGCGCAGTGGAAGGCGCTGGTGACGATCGCGCGGCACGAGGGCATCCATCAGGGCGGTCTGGCCGAGCTGCTCGAAGTCGAGCCGATCACGCTGTGTCGGATGATCGACCGGCTTGAGGAATCAGGCATGGTCGAGCGGCGTCGCGATCCGGCCGACCGCCGGGCCTGGCAGATCTTCCTGACCGATGCCGCGCAACCCGTCATCGTCACGTTGCGCGGCTATGCCGACATCCTGGTCGAAAATGCGCTCGATGGCCTGACCCCGGCCGATCGCGACGCACTGACGCTGTCACTTAACCGCATCCGCGATAATCTGTCGCTCCCCGCCCGCCAGAACGAGATCGCCCATGGCTGACGCCGATCCCCGCATCGACACGACGACCGCGACGACGCTCGACGAATCCGTCGGAACCGAAAAGCGCCCGCGCCGCTGGCTGCGCCCTGTACTGATGTTCGGCGTACCGCTGATCGTCATCGCCATCGCCGGCTATTTCTGGGCGACGTCGGGGCGGTTCGTATCGACCGACAATGCCTATGTGTCGCAGGACAAGGTTTCGGTGGCAGCCGACGTCGCGGGCCGCATCGTGTCGGTCAACGTGAAGGAGAATCAGGTCGTGAAGGCCGGCGACCTGCTGTTCCGCATCGATCCCGATCCCTATCGGATCGCGGTGGCCCAGGCCGACGCTCAGATCGCCGGCGCACAGGTGAACGTTCAGACGTTGCAGGCGGGCATCGCGGGCACGTCGGCCGACATCGAAGCGGCGCGTGACGGCATCGCCGCCGCTCAGGAGGATTACGGGCGTCAGGCCGAACTGATGAAGCGCGGCTTCACGACGCGCGCGCGGCTGCTCCAGTCGCAGCACGGACTGGAACAGGCGCGGGCATCCTACCAGAAGGCGGTCGCCGATGCGTCGGAGGCGCGCGCGAAGCTCGCGTCCGGTGCCGCGGTGCCGGGTCAGAACCCCCAGGTCGCTGCCGCGCGCGTCGCGCGGGCGAAGGCGCAGCTCGATCTGTCACGGACCGCGGTGTATGCGCCGACCGGTGGCCAGGTCAGCCAGACGGATCGGCTGCAGGTAGGCCAGATGATGGTCGCCGGGCTTCCTGCCGTCACGATCGTCGCCGACAATCGGTCGTGGGTCGAGGCGAACTTCAAGGAAACCGATCTCGCCAAGATGCGCGTCGGCCAGCCCGCGGAAGTCAGCTTCGACGCCTACCCGGGCGTCAAGCTGAAGGGGCATGTCGCCTCGATCGGCGCGGGTACGGGCAGCGAATTTTCGGTCCTTCCGGCGCAGAACGCCAACGGCAACTGGGTCAAGGTGACGCAGCGCGTACCGGTGCGCGTCGCGATAGACGAGACGAGTCCGCGCCAGTTGATCGCCGGATTGTCGGCGGACGTCCGCGTGGACGTGCGCGGCAAATAATACACCTCACCGTTCGCCCTGAGCTTGTCGAGGGGCTGCACTTCTTCCGAGAAGACGAAGGACGGTGCTTCGACAAGCTCAGCACGAACGGGTCTGGTTCATGGCTACAGTAGCAAAAGCGCGCCCCGCGCCGCCAACCCCCGGCGTGGCGGCACTCGCCACCACCAACCGACCGCTGCTGACATTGGGCGTGATGCTGGCGACGATCATGCAGATCCTCGACAGCACGATCGCCAACGTCGCGTTGCCGCACATGCAGACCGCGCTGGGTGCGACCGCGGACACCGTCACCTGGGTGCTGACCAGCTATATCGTGGCATCGGCGATCGCAATCCCGATCACCGGCTGGCTGGCCGACCGCATCGGCAGCCGCAACCTGTTCCTGTGGGCGGTCGGCGGCTTCGTCGTGTCGTCCGCGCTGTGCGGCGCGGCGACGAGCCTGGAGGAGATGGTCGCGTTCCGCATCCTGCAGGGGATCAGCGCGGCATTCATGAATCCGCTCAGCCAGACCGTGATGCTCGACGTCAATCCGCCCGAACGCCAGGGCAAGGCCATGGCGATCTGGGGCATGGGGATCATGGTCGGCCCCATTCTCGGCCCACTGATCGGTGGCTGGCTGACCGACAATTACGACTGGCGCTGGGTATTCTACGTCAATCTGCCCCTCGGCGTGTTCTGTTTCGCGGTGCTGTGGTGGCTGTTGCCGTCGCGCGCCATCGCCAGGCGGACGTTCGACACGATGGGGTTCGCATTGCTGGCGATCGGCATCGCCTCGCTCCAGCTGATGCTCGACCGCGGACAGAACGAGGACTGGTTCTCGTCGAAGGAAGTCATCGTCGAGGGGATGATCGCGGTCATCGCGCTGTGGATGTTCGTCGTCCACATGTTCACCGCGAAGAAGCCGATGTTCGACCGCGAGATCTTCGCCAACCGCAATCTCGTCACCGGCCTCGCCTTCATGTTGGTCGTCGGCGTCGTGATGATGGCGACGATGGCGCTGCTCCCGCCGATGCTCCAGCGCATCTATGGCTATCCGGTGCTCGACACCGGATGGCTGATGATGCCGCGCGGCGTGGGCACGGTGCTCAGCATGTTCGTGGCAGCCCAGCTCAGCCAGCGCGGGTTCGATCCGCGCATCCTGGTCGGCGTGGGTTTCAGCGTGGCGGCATGGTCGCTGTACGAGATGACGACGTGGACGCTGGTGATGAGTTCGACGCCGTTCGTGGTCGTCGGCTTCATCCAGGGGCTGGGCCTCGGCCTCGTCTTCATGCCGCTGAACGCCATGGCGTTCGCCACGCTGCCTGCGCGATACCGCACGGAGGGCGCGTCGCTGATGAACCTTGGGCGCAACATCGGCGCGTCGGTCGGCATCTCGCTGGTCACCGCACTGCTGGCGCGCAACATCCAGACGTCACACGCCGACCTGGCCGGACGGCTGACCGGCGATGCGATGGCGACGATCGACCTGTCGATGCTCCAGCGGTTCGGCGTGGTCGCCGACAGCGCACTGGCGATGATCGACGGGGAAGTGAACCGCCAGGCGGCGATGATCGCGTATCTCGACGATTTCTACGCGATGGCGATCGTCACTGCGATCTCGGTGCCGCTGGTCTTCTTCCTGAAGAGGCCGCCGAAGCCGGTGCCGGGCGAGCGCGCCGCTCCGGTCGACCTTCATTGACCGCGCTTTCGTGATAGAGCGCGCCCAAAGATATCGAGAGGAACCGAAATGACCGCCGACCCCGTCGTCATCGCCAGCTATGCCCGCACCCCGATGGGCAGCTTCCAGGGTAGCCTGACCGATGCCTCCGCGACCGAACTCGGTGCCGCCGCGGTCGGCGCGGCGATCGCGCGCGCCGGGCTGAGCGGGGACGCGATCGAAAGGATCTACATGGGGTGCGTCCTGCCCGCCGGTCTGGGCCAGGCACCGGCGCGGCAGGCGGCACTGAACGCGGGCCTGCCCCGGCATGTCGAGGCGACGACGCTCAACAAGATGTGCGGCAGCGGCATGCAGGCGGCGATCATGGGGGCCGAGGCGCTGGCCGCGGGATCGATCGATGTGCTGGTCGCCGGCGGCATGGAGAGCATGACGAACGCGCCGTACCTGTCGATGCGCCACCGCAGCGGCGCGCGGATCGGTCACGACGTGCTGAAGGACCACATGTATCTCGACGGGCTTGAGGACGCGTACGAGCCCGGCAAGCTGATGGGCAGCTTCGCCGAGGATACGGCGAGCGAGTATCAGTTCACCCGCGCCGCGCAGGACGACTTCGCCATCGCATCACTGGCGCGCGCGCAGACGGCGCAGACCTCCGGCGCGTTCGACCGCGAGATCGTGGCGGTCGATGTGAAGGGCCGCAAGGGCGTCGTCACCGTGTCGCGCGACGAACAGCCGGCCAAGGGCGACGCTAGCAAGATTCCCACGCTGAAGCCCGCCTTCTCGAAGGACGGCACGATCACCGCCGCCAACGCATCCTCGATCAGCGACGGCGCCGCCGCTCTGGTGATGACGCGGATGAGCGTCGCCGACCGGCTGGGCCTGAACCCGGTGGCGCGCGTCGTCGCCCATGCGGGCCACGCCCATGCGCCCTCGCTGTTCACCACCGCGCCGGTCTTCGCGATGCGCAAGGCGCTGGAGAAAGCCGGCTGGAGCATCGGCGAGGTCGATCTGTTCGAGGTCAACGAAGCCTTTGCCGTCGTGGCGATGATCGCGATGCACGACCTGTCGATCGGCCATGATGTGATGAACATCCACGGTGGCGCCTGCGCGCTGGGCCACCCGATCGGCGCCAGCGGCGCGCGCATCCTGGCGACGTTGCTGTCGGCGCTGGAAACGACGGGCCAGCGGCGCGGGCTGGCGTCGCTGTGCATCGGCGGCGGCGAGGCGACCGCGATGGCGGTGGAGTTGGTGAACTAGGGTCAGGACCCATTAATCGAGACGGTCGTGATTGCCCTTGCGTGTTCGCTGGCAAGGAACGGCGGGCAGCAGGTAGCGGCGCTACCTGCAATCGTCGTGACGCTGCCAGCGGGCGCGCAAGGGCAACCGCTTTGCGGCGGGCGGATTTTGGCCCAGGGCGGCGTCTCTCGTCGGTCACGATGCTCGAGCATCGCTCCGCTCCTCGATCCTTGCCCTGAACCAAAATCCGCTCCGTCACGACCATCGCGATCAATGGGTCCTGACCCTAAGGGCAGCCCCCCCCCATCATCCGTTCGCCATGAGCTTGTCGAAGGGCGTGCCCAGCGCACGTACTTCGACAAGCTCGGCGCCAGCGAATGATGGGTGAGGCTTACAGTTTCAGCGTATAGTACCGGCTGAAATCGCCGCCCGGATAGTCACCGAACCGCTCGCACGGCGCGAACCCGGCGCGCTCGTACAATGCCCGCGCCGCCGCGAAGGCCTGGTTGCTGCCGGTTTCCAGGCTGACCCGCGCCAGCCCCATGGACCGCGCTTCGTCGAGCAGATGCGTGACGATCGCTGCGCCGATCCCGCGGCGTTGATGCGATGCGGCAACGCGCATCGACTTGATCTCGGCATGCCCCGGCTCGAGCAGTTTCAGCGCCCCCATCCCGGCCAGCGCGTCGCCCTCCCAAACCGACCAGAAGCGGATCGCCGGATCGCGCAGGTGCGACACGTCGAGCACGAACGTCTCGCCCGGCGGCGAATTGGCATGCGCCGCCGCGACATGATCGCGCAGCATCGCGACGATCTGCGGGTCGTCGAGGCCGCCCGCGACGAATCGCAGGCTCAAGGCACGTCTTCGCCCGGATCGACGCCCCACAGGTGGATCGCCTCGACGAAGCCCGCACGTCCGCGCACGTCGAACCAGCACCAGCCGGCCGAACATTTGCTGATCCGTCCGATCACTCCGGGCTGTGCACGATATTGCATCGCGCCCGATCCGCTCGGCCGGTCGCGCAGCGTGACGATCTGGTCGACCACCACGCCGGTGCGGTTCTCGGTCAGCAGGTTCGCCTGCATCCACCCCTGCGTCCCGCCCGGATCCTCGACCTTGCGCCATTCCTTGTAGATATCGACGACCTTCACCGGCAGGCCGGCGCGCTGGTACATCCAGCTGACCGGATAATTGCGGCCAGGCCCGGTACGCATCCGCGCCTGCCCCGCCGAGATCGAAGCGTAATAGGGAGTCTTGCGCGCCTGCGCCTCGATCGCCGCCTGCGGCACGACCGTAGCGACCACCGCGATGGCGCAGGCCAGTCCCATTGCGATGCGCATATGCGTAACTCCCTGACGATGCTTGGACAGGCGGTTTAGCGGCAAGCGGTCGCCGCCTTCAACCGTTGACTGGCGGCGGCGGCAGCGCCAAGCGGGACATATGGCCGATCCAGCGCGCCCCGCCCGCCCCAAGGTGATCGTCACCCGCGAACTGCCCGATGCGGTGATGGCGCGGCTCGATGCGCTGTTCGACACCACGCTCAACCGCAGTGACGCGCCGATGGATCGCGTGGCGCTCGCCGCGGCGATGGGGACCTGCGACGTGCTGGTGCCGACGGTGACCGACACGATCGACGCCGAGCTGATCGCCGGGGCTAGCGACCGGTTGAAACTGATCGCCAACTATGGCGCGGGCGTGAACCATATCGATCTGAAGGCGGCGCGCGGACGGCGTATCCTGGTCACCAACACACCCGGCGTACTGACCGAGGATACCGCCGACATGACGATGGCGCTCATCCTGAGCGTCCCACGCCGACTGGCCGAGGGCGAGAAGCTGGTCCGTTCGGGCGGCTGGACCGGATGGTCGCCCGGCGGAATGCTGGGCCACCGCATCGGCGGCAAGGCGCTGGCCATCGTCGGCATGGGGCGGATCGGCCAGGCGGTCGCGCGGCGCGCCCGCGCCTTCGGCCTGTCCATCCACTATCACAATCGCCACCGCCTGCCGAAAGTGGTCGAGGCCGAGTTGCACGCGGAATGGCATCCCAATCTCGACGAAATGCTGGGGATGGCGGACATCGTCACGCTGCACACGCCGCGTAATGCCGACAGCGAAAACCTGATCGACGCGCGCCGCATCGCACTGCTGAAACCGACCGCCTATCTCATCAACGCCAGCCGCGGCGGCATTCTGGACGAGGAAGCACTGGTCGCTGCGCTGGAGGGCGGCCGACTGGCCGGCGCGGGCCTCGACGTATGGACGCACGAACCGGCGATCGACCCGCGGCTGCTGGCGCTGGCGAACGTCGTCATGCTGCCGCACATGGGATCGGCGACCTATGAGGGTCGGCTGGCGATGGGCGATCGCGTCATCGCCAACATCCGCGCCTGGGCCGACGGTCATCGCCCGCCAGACCAGGTGCTCGACGGCTGGGCGTAAAAGCAGGTTTCCGGAATTTTCGCTACGGTGCCGTTACGATCAACCCATTGGTAATGTTCAGGATCTAGCTCTGTAAGGGCAGGGCGCGACGCGGGGTCGGCGCCTGTGATCGCAAGGGCGATACCCGATTGAAACCGCGCGAACCTCGCCAGACGATTCAGGTCACCGCCCGCATGCGATCGGGCGACGGATGGCAGGATGTCGCGATCCGCAACGTGTCCGCGCACGGTCTTGGGATCGCGGTGGCGCTGCCCCCGCGGCGCGGCGCGGTGATCGAGATCCGCCGCGCCAGCCAGATCATCGTGGCGCGCACGATGTGGGTCGACAACAACGAATGCGGTCTGCGGACACAGGATGTGGTCGATGTCGCCGCGCTGCTCAGCCCGAATGCAAAGCGCGCCGAGGCGGTCTGCGTCGCGGCCCACAACGACCGCCGCCGGACACCACGAATCGACGACACCGCCGCGCACAGTCTGCGCAATGGCCGCCGGTTGCAGCACGTCGCACTGGCCGCGGCGGTCCTATGCGGCGCGGGGGCGCTGGCGTGGAGCGTGAGCGACGTCCTGCGCGCACCATTTGCGAGCATATCGGCCGCGCTCGGAGGCGAGCAGGCGGGCGCCGCCGAAGCGAGCATCGCCCCGGTCCGAAAAGCGACGTCCGCTCAGAAGGCGGTGTGCCGCGCCTTCAGCCAGTGCGTACGCTGCACCGTGCCGGTCAGCACCTTCGACCCGAACGCCTTGACGATCTTTGCCGCACCGGCCGAATTCATCAGCACGACGCGCGTCCCGCCCGACGGCAGGCTCTCGATCGCGCTGATCTCGACCTTGTGCTTCGTGCACATCGCGATCACCTGCGCGCTGGCGACGGAGACATTGACGGCGCGCGAGATCGGTGTAGGCGAAGCCATCGTTTCGGTGGATTGAAGGGTCATGCGGACATCCCGTGACGAGCGAGGGCGAGGTGCTCCCGGTCCCGGCGTGCTCGTTTCGATACCGCGATGAACACCATATGGGGCGTCACCGGCACTTAGGCAACGACGCCGCGATCAATCTCCGGTCAGGATGCGATCGACCAGCTGCTTTACCGTCGGCACGAAGCCGTTCGAGTAGAACGGGTCCTTCTTGAAATTATACGCTCCGTGCCCGGCGAACATCAGGTTGCGGTCGATCGGGCCGCCGTGCGCGATGTCCTGCAACGTCTTCTGGATGCAGAAGCTGCGCGGGTCGGCCAAGCGACCGGTCGAGTTCGTCTCCGTATCCGCCCAGGACGAGAAGGCGCACTGGCTGAGGCAGCCCATGCAGTCGGCCTGATCCTTGCGGATCACGGCCTTTTCCTCGGGCGATACGAAGACCAGCGTGTTGTCCGGCGTCTTCAACGCGTCGGTGTGGCCAAGGCCATACCATTCGCGCGCGCGCATCAGGTCGCCGCGGGTCACCCAGAAGTTTCGGCCCTTCACGCCGACGTCGAGCTGGTGGGTATGATCGCCCGCTTCCTGCGTCGAGAACGGGATCTGGCGTTGCGAGCGCGCCTCCAGCTCACGCAGGAACGGATTCTTGACCGCGGACGAATAGAAGCCGGTCGGCGAGAAACGGTGCAGCAGCACCTCGCCCGGCTCGATCTCCATCAGCTTGGCCTTCCACGCTTCGGGAATCGGGCTTTCGCGCGTCAACAGCGGGCGCGTACCGAACTGGAAGGCGATCTTGCCGAGCTCGGGATTGTCGATCCAGTCGTTCCAGTCGCGCAGGTACCAGACGCCGCCGGCCATCACGATCGGCACGTCGTCGGAAATCCCGCCCGCGCGCATCGTGTCGCGCAGCACCTTCACGCGCGGGTAGGGATCCTGCGGTTGCAGCGGATCCTCGGCATTGGACAGGCCGTTGTGCCCGCCCGCCAGCCACGGATCCTCGTACACCACCGCCGAAAGCCATTCCGCCGCCTTGGAATAGGCGCGTTTCCACAGGGCGCTGAACGCGCGGCCGGAACTGACGATCGGCAGATAGCTGACGCCGTAGGACGCGGTGATGGCCGATAACTTGTAGGGCATGCCCGCACCGCAGGTAACGCCCGAAACCAGCCCCCGCGTCCGCTCCAGAACGCCGTGCAGGATGCGTTCGGCCCCGCCCATTTCCCACAACACGTTGATGTTGATCGCGCCCTTGCCGCCGGCGATGTCCCATGCCCGCCGCACCTGCTGGACCGCGCCCTCGATGGCGTATTCGATCAGCTCCTCGTGGCGCTGGCGCCGCGTCAGTGCCTTGTAGACCTGGGGAATGATCTTGCCGTCGGGGTCATAGCTGTCGGCGTTGACCGCGGACACGGTCCCGATGCCGCCGGCCGCCGCCCAGGCGCCCGCCGACATGTGGTTGGTGGCGGCAACGCCCTTTCCGCCCTCGACCAGCGGCCACACTTCGCGGCCCCCGTAGATGATCGGCGACAAGCCCTTGAACACATGGCCTCCAAAATGCCGTTTTTTCGCCCCTAGCCCCAATGCGCCGCTTAGGCGAGAGATATCATGACCTCAGCCCAGCGCGCCCGGCCGCCCGATCGCATCGGCATAGAGCGCGGCATAAGCCGCAATCATCGCGCTTTCGTCGAACAGGGTGCGCGCGCGCTGCTGGTTGGCCCAGCCGATCGCGGTGCGGTTGTCGGGGCTGTCCTGCAACCATTTCATCCGGTCGCGCAGCGTCACTTCATAGCGATCCTGCGTCAGATAGGGCTGGTTCACCTCGGCCACCATCTGCGGGACGTCGCCCACCGGCGGCGATACGATCGGCAGGCCGGCGGCCATCGCCTCCATCACCACGATCGGTTGCTGCTCGGATCGCGACGACAGCGCGAAGATATCGAACAGGCCCATGTAGCGATGCGGATCGCGCAGGAAGCCCGGCATGACCAGCTGGTCGCCCAGGAACATCGCGTCCGCGGCGTCGCGGATCGCCGCCTCTTCCGGCCCCTCGCCGACGATCACCAGCTTCACCTTGCCCGGCAGGCCCCCGACCGCGCGGACCAGCAGCGGCAGGTCCTTGACCGCGCGCAGGCCCGCCACCGTACCGATCACCAGTTCGCCCTTGCGCCTGACGAAGCCGGGAATCGCCTTCGGGTCGGGCGTGTTCGCATACAGCATCGTCGGAATGCCGTTGGAGATGCGATGGACCCGGCCGCGCGGCTGTTTCCAGGTATCGAGCGCGATGCCCTCCAGCGCGTTGCTCGGCACGACGAGCGCATGCGCGGCGGGCAGCGCGAAGCGGCGATAGTAATTGCGCATGCGGTTCAGCCGCACCGCCTCGTCGGCGTTGAAACCGTCTTCATGATGGATCAGCGGCGGTGCCCCCTTGGGAAACACCCGCCGCGCCATCACCCCGTCGATCGCCCCCCAGTTGTAGGTCAGCACCAGATCGAACCGGCGCATGTAGGCGGCGATCGACTCGTACCGCGCGACGGAGGGCTTGCCGGTCAGCGGCGGCGGATCCTGCGCGATCTCGTACCGGATGCCCCTGGCGATCGCCGCCCGCGCGCCGAGTTGGTCGGGTACACCGGACACGATCGTATGCCGGGCCCGGTCGCCGAACGCATTCATCAACCGGACGGCGCGCGCTTCCTTGCCGCCGAGCGAGAAGCTGGAGTGGAGGTGCAGGATGTTGACGGGTTGCGACACTTCGACCTCTATCCGTTCGTCCTGAGCCTGTCGAAGGACCGTTCTTCGATCCGCGAGCGATCCGCTTGTGACAAGAAACGCGGTGCTTCGACAAGCTCAGCACGAACGGGCGTAAGGATGCCCTAAATTTCGACCTGGCTACCCAATTCGACCACCCGGTTCGTCGGCAATCTGAAGAATTCCATCGCGCTTTCGGCGTTGCGCAGCATCCAGGCGAACAGATGTTCGCGCCACAGCGCCATCGCCGGCTTGTCCGACGCCAGCAGCGTCTGGCGCGCCAGAAAGAAGCTGGTGTCCATCATCCGGAAATCGCCGCCGCAGCTTTTCACGCCGGCCAGCGCGCCCGGCACGTCGGGTTCCTGCATGAAGCCGAATTTCAGCACCATGCGGTGAAAACCCTGCCCCAGGTCATCCTGCTTCACGCGATGGTCCTCGGACACATAGGGGACATCGGCGATCTTCACGGTCAGCAGGATGACGCGTTCGTGGATGACCTTGTTGTGCTTGAGGTTGTGGAGCAGCGCGTGCGGCACTCCGTCGGCGGCGGACGTCATGAACACTGCGGTGCCGGGAACGCGCGCAGCGGAATTGGCGGCGGACTGGATGAAGATCGTGATCGGCATCGCCGCCTCGCGCAGCCGCTCGATCATCAGCGCGCGGCCCTTGGCCCATGTCGTCAGCATGATGAAGATGACGATACCGACCAGCAGCGGGAACCAGCCGCCATCGGGCACCTTCGTCAGGTTCGACGCGAAATACAGGCCGTCGATCAGCACGAACAGACCGACGAAGCCCGCGACCAGCCACGACGGCCAGTTCCACACGCGGCGGAACAGGACGCCCATCATGCAGGTGGTGATGAACATCGTGCCGGTCACCGCGATGCCATAGGCGGCGGCCAGGTTCGACGATTCCTTGAACCCCAGGATCAGCAGCAGCACCATCGTCAGCAACGCCCAGTTGATGACTGGAATGTAGATCTGGCCGGCTTCGGACGCGCTGGTGTGCTCGATCTTGATGCGCGGCATCAGGCCCAATTGCACGGCCTGCTGCACCACCGAATAGGCACCGGTGATGACCGCCTGGCTGGCGATGACCGTCGCCATCGTCGCCAGGATGACAAGCGGCAGGCGGAAATCCTCCGACGCCATCAGGAAGAACGGGTTGGACGCCGCGGCCGGATTGTCGAGCAGCAGCGCCCCCTGCCCCAGATAATTCAGCATCAGCGCCGGCAGCACGGGAAACGCCCACGCAACCTGGATCGGCCGGCGGCCGAAGTGGCCCATGTCGGCGTACAGCGCCTCCGCCCCGGTCACGCACAGCACGACGGAGCCGAGCGCGAGAAACGCCAGCATGCCGTCGGTCATCGCGAAACGCACCGCCCAGATCGGGTTCAGCGCGACCAGGATATCGGGGCGATTGGCGATGTTGATGACGCCCAGCACCGACAGTGTGACGAAATAGATCAGCATGATCGGACCGAACAGCTTGCCCACGCGCGCGGTGCCGACCGACTGGAGATAGAACAGAGCGACCAGGATCCCGATCGAGATCGGCAGCACCCAGCTTTCGAACCCGGCCTGGACGGTCGACAGGCCCTCGACCGCGGACAGGACCGAGATGGCGGGCGTAATCATGCAGTCGCCGAAGAACAGCGCGGTCGCCAGTACGCCCAGGATGACCAGGCTCGGCCCCCAGCGCTTGCCCGTCCCGCTCTCGCGCTGGATCAGCGCCAGCAGCGCCAGCGACCCGCCCTCGCCGTTGTTGTCGGCGCGCAGGATCAGCAGGACGTATTTCAACGTCACGATCAACATCAGCGACCAGAACATCAGGCTGACGACGCCGAAGATATGCAACTGATCGACGGTCAGCGGATGATGCCCGACGAACACCTCCTTCATCGCGTACAGCGGGCTGGTGCCGATATCGCCATAGACGACGCCGACCGCACCGACCGCGAGCTTGGCCAGTCCCTGCTTCGCATGGGAATGACCGGGCACATCGCTGTCGGTGGAGTTCGGTTCTGCCGGGAGCGTGGCGCTCACCGGGAAATGGTCCGCGAAACGGTCATCATCACGACCTTGGATGCCTTGTGTTGGCGCAAGTGGGCGCGCCTAGCACTCCGCCGATCCGCCCGCAACGGGATTGAGCGAGGGTTCAGGTCGCCCCGAACATCGCGTCCGCCTCGCCCCGCGTCGGCACGTCGCGCAGGACGAAGCTGCTGCTGATCGTCAGCACACCGGGCAGGCGACCGAGGTGCTCGCGGTGGAGGCGCTCGTAATCGTCGAGATCGCGGCAAACGATCTGCAACCGATAGTCCTGATTGCCCGAGACGAGCGCGCAGGCGACGACGCCGTCGATCGCGCCGACCGCCGCCTCGAACCGCGCCAGATCCTCCTCGACCTGCGTCCCCAGCGTGATGTCGACGATTGCGCTGACCTTGAACCCGAGCGCCCGCCGCCCGAGGCGCGCGCCATAGCCCTGGATGCGCCCTGACGCCTCCAGCGCCTGCAACCGTCGTGTGCAGGCCGATTGCGACAGGCCGACGCGACCTGCGATCTGGCTGACGGCGGTGCGCGCATCGGCCGCGACGATGCGCAGTATGGCTGAGTCGATTCTATCTAGCTGCATGATATTACGATCCTAGCAAGGATCAGCGACGAATCCATGCGTCACCAAGCGCAACCATGGGCAAATTTGCACGGATTTGCGCCGCCGTTTGCGATACTGTCGGGCCCAACCGGAAACCGGATATGGAGAGTGACATGCGCGTCGGCGTCCCGAAGGAAATCAAGAACCACGAATATCGCGTTGGCCTGACCCCGCCATCGGTCGCCGAACTCGTCGCGGCAGGTCACGAGGTGATCGTCGAGACGAAGGCCGGCAGCGGCATCGATTTCGAGGATCAGGATTACGTCGCTGTCGGTGCACGCATCGTCGGTACGCCCGCCGAAGTCTTCGCGCAGTCCGACATGATCGTGAAGGTCAAGGAGCCGCAGGCCAGCGAGATCGCACTGCTCGAACCGCGCCACCTGCTGTTCACCTACCTTCACCTCGCCGCCGACAAGCCGCAGGCCGAGGGGCTGATGGCGTCCGGCGCAACCTGCATCGCGTATGAAACCGTCACCGGTCCGCGCGGCGGCCTGCCACTGTTGAAACCGATGTCCGAAGTCGCCGGGCGCATGTCGGTGCAGGTCGGCGCGCATTATCTGGAAAAGGAACAGGGCGGCCGCGGCGTGTTGCTCGGCGGTGTTCCCGGCGTCGCGCCGGCAAAGGTCGCGATCCTCGGCGGCGGCGTGTCGGGCGTGAATGCCGCCCAGATGGCGGTCGGCATGCGCGCCGATGTGACGATCTATGACATCAGCAACGATCGCCTGGCCGAACTCGACATGTTCTTCAGCTCGCAGATCAAGACCGCCTATGCGTCGAAGGCCGCGATCGCGGCGGCGGTGAAGAACGCGCACCTCGTCATCGGCGCCGTGCTGGTTCCGGGCGCCGCCGCGCCCAAACTCGTCACGCGGGACATGCTGAAGACGATGAAGCGCGGGTCGGTGCTGGTCGACATCGCGATCGATCAGGGCGGCTGTTTCGAGACGAGCCACGCGACGACGCATCAGGACCCCGTGTTCGAGGTCGATGGCGTGATCCACTATTGCGTGGCCAACATGCCCGGCGCGGTCGCCCGCACCTCGGCGTTCGCGCTGAACAACGCGACGCTGCCGTTCGCGCTGAAGCTGGCGAACATGGGGGCCGAAGCCGCGATGGCGGCGGACCCGCATCTCGCGGCCGGGCTGAACGTGTACAAGGGAAAGATCGCGTACAAGGCGGTCGCCGACGATCTGGACCTGCCCTTCCAGGCGTGGAACGGATAAGGAACAGGCGAGTTGGTCATGGCGAAAGGAATTTCGTCATGACCGACTCCCCGCACGGCAACCCCAAGGACCATCCGACCGGCAACGCCGAGAAGGATCCCGACGACTGGACCACCGGCGACGAACCGATGACCGGTGCTCAGGCCAGCTATCTCAAGACGTTATCGGAAGAGGCGCATGCCGAATTCGACGACACGCTGACCAAGGCGGACGCATCGAAGCGGATCGATGCGTTGCAGGCCGAAACCGGCCGCGGCCAGTAACGGCTCACGCAAACTATCGCGCCGACCGCCCTGCCTCGCTCGCCAGAAACTGGTCGAGCAGGGCGAGGCGGTCGCCGATATCGGTGCGATAGCCCAGCGCCGGCGGTGACAGCCGATACGCCCGCCGCCACCAGATCTGCGCCTCGCGAAACTCGCCCGCGCGGACCAGGGCCAGCCCCAGGAAAAACGGCGGACCGGGATGCTCGGGCGCCAGCTTCATCGCCCGATCGAACGCAAACCGCGATGCGGGCGAAACGCCGCCGTCCTGATCGGCGTAGGCGCTGCCAAGGCCGGTCCAGAGCGCGGCATTCTGCGCCTGCGCATTGACGGCGCCAAGATACAGCGCAACCGCGCTCTGCGGATTGCCCGAGCGGATCAGCGCGTCGCCGGTCACGAAGATGTTCTCGGCGACGGTGAATCGACCGAACATGCTGGCGCGCAACAGGCTGAGGCCGGGATCGACGTCTCGCGCTTTCGAAGCCGGGGTCACCGAGGTGCCGGCGAGGCCGGGTCGCCCCTGCAACGCGTATCCCGCCGCGCCCAGCATCAGCGCTGCCCCGACAAAGGATCCGAGGTCGCGCGGTACGCCCAGCCTGAGCAGTGCCACGAATGCGGCGAGCATCAGCAGCCCCAGGGTCAGCCAGCCGATCATTTCACGCGCCGCTTGAACGAGGCGCGCGCGATCCACGCCCCGATGCCCAGCAACAGCAGCGGCGCAAGCCACAACGGCGCGGTCAGTGCGGACATCGGCGGATCATAGCTGACGTAATCGCCGTATCGCGCGACCAGCCACGCGCGAACCTGCCCCGGCGTCTGACCTGCGGCGATCCGCTGGCGCACCAGCGCGCGCATGTCGCCGGCCATGTCGGCATCGCTGTCGGCGATCGACTGGCCCTGACAGACCAGGCAGCGCAACGTCTCCATCAGCGCCTTCGCCTGCGCCTCTCGCGCGGGATCGCGCAACTGCGTGTCGGCATAATGCGCCGGTGGCGTCGCCGCGATCAGCAACGGCAGCAGGGTGATCGTCCACCTCATCGCGCGGCCTTGACCGCCGCCAGGATCCCGGCCACCTCGTCGGGGCGGATGTCGCCGACGTGCTGGAGCACGATCTTGCCCCTGCCGTCGATCACGAACGTCTCGGGCACCCCCGACGAACCGAGCGCCAGCTGCACCGCGCTCGCGCGATCGTCGCCGATCCGTGTGTAGGGATCGCCGTAGTTCGCCAGGAACCGGCGGATCGCGTCGGGCTTGTCGCGGATGGCGATCGCGTCGATCCGGACGCCCGCCTGTTTCAGCGCCATCAGTTGCGGCGCCTCGGCCACGCACGGTACGCACCAGCTGGCGAACACGTTCAGCAGCCGCGGCTCGCCCGTGGCGAGGTCGGTGCTCGCCAGCCCCGGCTTGTCCGCCAGCATCGCCGACAACGTAAAGTCCGGCACCCGCTGGCCGACCAGCGCGGACCGCACCGTGCGGTCCGCCGGTGTCCGCAGTTGCGTCGCGGCCAGCCACAACACGGCGGCAAAGGCCACGAACGGCAGCCAGATCAGCCAGCGCTTCACGCCCACTCCTCCCGCCGCGTGGCTCGGCCCTCGCGCCGCAGTCGACCGACCAGCGACAGCGCGCCACCCAGCGCGATCAGGATCCCGCCCGCCCAGATGAAGGTCACGAACGGCTTCCACCACAGTCGCAACTGCCAGCGCCCCTGCCCGTCCGGCTGGCCCAGCACGGCATAGAGCTGGCCGTCGATCTTCGTCGCGATCGCGGCTTCGTTGGTCGTCGTCGGCGGATTGGCGAAGAAGCGCTGCTGCGGCCGCAGGACGAACGGCGTACCGCTGCCGCGCACGACGCTGAAACGCCCCTCCAGCGCGGACCAGTTGGGGCCGTTCGCGGGCTTGATCCCGTCGAACGTCACCGTGAACGGGCCGACATCGGTTTCCTGACCGGGTACCGCCGCGACCAGCCGCTCGCGCGTGAAGGCGCTGTCCGCCGCCATTCCGAACAGGCTGACCGCGACCCCCAGATGGGCCACGACCATGCCCCACGTGAACAGCGGCGTCCGGCGCAGGTCGCGCTTCCACAGCGGCGCGACGCTTGCGACGGCCAGCCCGACCGACAGGCACAGGCCCGACAGCGGCAACACGCCGCGGTATGGCGCGAACACGACGAATGCCGCCAGTGCAAAGAAGGTCGCGGCGACCGGCCACGTCATCCGCTCGACCAGTGCGCCCCAGCCGTCGCGCCGCCACCGGATCATCGGTCCCGCCGCCAGCACCACGACCAGCAACAGCGCGACCGGCCCCGCCGCCGCATTGAAGAACGGCGGGCCGACCGACAGTTGCACGCCGAACGAGGCCGCCACGATCGGATACAGCGTCCCGATCAGCACCACCGCAAGGATCACCGTCAGCAGCAGGTTGTTGAGCACCAGCGCGCCTTCACGGCTGAGCAGCTCGAACGTCGTTCCCGCGCGCACCGTGCCGATCCGCACCGCGAACAGCGCCAGCGAGCCGCCGATGTAGATCGCCAGCAGCGCCAGGATGAAGCTGCCCCGCTCAGGATCGACGGCAAAGGCATGGACGCTGGTCAAGATGCCCGACCGCACCAGGAACGTGCCGAGCATCGACATGCTGAACGCGACGACGGCCAGCATCACCGTCCATGCCCTGAGGCCGTCGCGCGTCGCCAGCACGGTCACCGAATGCAGCAGCGCGGTCGCCGCCAGCCACGGCATCAGCGACGCATTCTCGACCGGATCCCAGAACCACCAGCCGCCCCAGCCCAGTTCATAATAGGCCCAGTAGCTGCCCGCCGTGATGCCGATCGTCAGGAACACCCAGGCGCCCAGCACCCACGGCCGCATCGCCCTCGCGAACGCCGGCCCGACCTCTCGCGTCACCAGCGCACCGATCGCGAAACTGAACGCCACCGACAGGCCGACATAGCCGAAGTAGAGTGTCGGCGGATGAAAGGCGAGGCCGGGGTCCTGCAACAGCGGATTCAGCCCCATCCCGTCGGGTGGCGCGATATCCAGCCGCGCGAACGGGTTCGATGCGACCAGCAGGAACGCGAAGAAACCCAGGCCGATCGCCGCCTGACCGCCCAGCGTCGCGGTCAGGGTGCGCGGATCCAGTCGTCGCTCGAACAGCGCGATCGCCGCGCCGGCCAGTCCGAGCACGGTGACCCACAGCAACATCGACCCTTCGTGGTTTCCCCATGCGCCGGCGATCTTGTAGAGCGTCGGCTTGGCCGAATGGCTGTTCTCGGCGACCAGCTTCACGCTCATGTCCGACGCGACGAACACCGCGATCAGGCAGGCGAAGGCGATGGCGCTCATCACCCCGCCGACGATCGCCACCGGGCGGACCGCCGACGCGATGTCCGCGCGGCCCACGCGCAGCCCGATCGCCGCCATCACCAGCTGGAGCAGCGCCAGCGCCGCGGCGAGCCACAGCGCGGTCAGGCCGGCTTCGGCGGTCATTTCTCCAGCGTCTCGGTCTTGTGCATCTTGCCGGCCATCTGCGGCGGCATGTAGCGCTCGTCGTGCTTGGCCAGGATCGTGTCGGCGACGAACGCGCCGCCTGCACCGATCCTGCCTTCCGCGACCACGCCAGACCCCTCGCGGAACAGGTCCGGGACGATCCCGCGATAGGTCACCGGCGTCGTCGCGACGTTATCGGTCACGACGAAGTTGGTGGTGACGCCGTCGGCCAGCTTCCTCACCGATCCGCGCGCGACCATGCCGCCCAGCCGGATGGCCGTGCCCGGCGCTACATCGGCCTTCGCCAGGTCGGCAGGCGCGTAGAAGAACGCCGCCTGATCCTTCAGCGCCGACATCGCCAGCAAGGCCGCGCCGACCATTGCGGCCAGCGCGAGCAGCACCAGGGTCAATCGCTGATGCTTCGCCTTCACGGCCGCTTGAGCTTGTCGACCGCGGCTTCCGCGCGGCGCATCGCCGCGAACGCGACCGCGGCGAGGGCGACGGTTGTGCCCAGCGTCAGCGCATAGGCGGCAACGATGAACGGCCAGGCATTCATGCCAACGCCTCCCGGCCTTTGCGCCGCATCCGCGCCTCGACCCGCGATGCCGCCAGGATGGCGCGCATCCGCATCAGCACGATCGCGCCGAACAGCAGCGAGAATCCGCCCAGCGTCCACCACAGCGGCCACAACAGCGACGCGTCGATGCTCGATCCCGACAGGGTGATGCTCGGCCCCTGATGCAACGTGTTCCACCAGATGACGGAATATCGGATGATCGGCAGCAACACGCTGCCGGCGATGCCGAACAGCGCCGGGATCCGCCCGTCGCCACCGCGGTCGGCATCGGCCCGCGCCAGCGCCAGATAGGCGAGATAGACGAAGAACAGCAGCAGCATCGACGTCAGCCGCCCGTCCCACTGCCACCACGTTCCCCACGTCGGCCGCCCCCAGATCGATCCGGTCGCCAGGCAGAGTCCGGCGAAGACCGCACCGGGCAGCGCGATCGCGCGCGCCGCCACATTGGCCAGCGGATGCCGCCAGACCAGATAGACGATGCTGGAAATCGCGATCCCCGTCCAGGCACCCGTCCCCAGCCACGCGGTCGGCACGTGGATGTACAGGATCCGTACGCTCTCGCCCTGCAGATAGTCCGCCGGCGTCTGCGTCAGCCCGCCCCACACCCCGATCGCGATCAGCACCGCACCCGCCCAGAACAGAACGGGCGTGAGCGGCCGCGCGATCTTCAGGAAGCGGGCAGGATTGGCGAGGGCGTGAAGGCTGGGCACGATCGATGCGCGTCTAGGACAGATTCGGGCGTCCGTCACGGGGGTGGAGGTGCCTATTCCTCCGCCGACAGGTCGTCGTCCGACGGCGCATAGCCCAATATGTCGCCGGGCTCGCATTCCAGATAGCGACAGATCGCCGCCAGCGTGGCGAATCGCACACCCTTCACGCGCCCGGACTTCAGAAGCGACAGATTCGATTCGGTGATGCCGATCGCCTCGGCCAGTTCCTTCGACCGCACCTTGCGCTGCGCCAGCACGACGTCGAGGTTGACGATGACCGGCACTCAGACGATCTCGGCCAGGTCGCGCTGCGCCTTGATCCCGGCCTCCAGTGCCCAGACGGTCGCATAGGCCGCGACACCCAGCATCAGCGCGATGCAGATCGCGTTGAAGTCGAGCATCAGGATCCAGTGCGGCCCATCGGGTGTGCCGCGCGACAACAGGGATGCCATCAGGCTGGCACCGATGGGGCCGGCGAAGGCCTGCGCCAAGGCACCGAGCGACGCGACGCGCAACCAGGGGAGCGCGTCGCCCAGCGGATCGCCCGCCCGCGCGCCCAGTCGTCGCAACGCCATACCGATTCCCAACAGCAGAATGGCAAACGGGCCGCTCCGAATCGCCATGGCACCGGCCAGGCCGACGCGGACGATCGGCTGGCCCACGTAAGCGTCGAAGCGTCGTTCGGTCGCCGCCGACGCGACGACCGCCGCCCGCTCGTCATCGTCGAGCAGCCGGGCGGGCCGGATCGTCCAGCGACAGGGACCAGCCGCGCAATCGAATTTCGGGCCCGGCGCAAACGCGACCGAAAGCGCACTGAGCGCGGTGCACATCGCAAGGACCAGGAAGATTGCACCCGCGATCCGACAGACAAGCGCCTTGCGCGGCGGAAGAGAATAATCGTTACGCACCATATTCTTTCTGTTTGACAGAAATTTCTTGCGAACTTACATCAATTTTATTGTCTGTACGACCATCGTGTTCGGAGATCCTGATGATGCCTGGCTTGAAATGCGCGTTTGGCGCCGCGGTGACGCTCGCCTGCAGTCCGGCGACCGCGCAGGTCCGGACCGATGCCGAGATCGGCGCGGGTATCTACGATCACGGCGTGGTCCGCCCGTTCCGGAAAACACTGCCGCCGGGCCTCATCTATGGCGGACAGGCGGAAGGTGGCACGGCGGACGCGCAGATCATCTATCGTTCGCGCCCACTCGCTGTCGCACTGAAGCCGCGCCTGACGGCGAAGCTGCAGGTCAATACAGGCGGCAAGACCAGCTTCGCCAGCGTCGGTGCGGAATGGCGGCAGCATGTCCTGAAGCGCCGGATCTATGGCCAGATCGGGATCGGGCTGACGATCCACGACGGCTACACCGCCATTCCCGACCCGTTCGATTTTGCGCCCGGATCGGCCGACTTCATGAAACGCTACGACCTCTATGCGACACGCACCAATTTCGGATCGCGGATATTGTTCAATCCCAATCTTTCGGTCGGGGTGCGCGTGAACCCGCGCTGGGCGATCGAGGCCAGTCTCGAGCATTTCAGCCACAACAACTGGTTCGGGCGCGTCAACGAAGGCATGGATACGCTCGGGCTGCGCCTGGTCCGGACACTGGGGCCGCGCCGGCCATGATGATCGCCGCGATGTTCCTGCTGGTCGCCCAGGTTCAAGTCGAGCCGCCACCAGACGACATCGTCGTCGCGACCAAGCGGTTGAGCCGGCTGCGCGTCGTCATGCGCAAGGATCGCGCCACGGGCGAGATGCGCTGTGTTTTCAAGCGGCGCAGCGGCGACGCAGCACTCGATCAGGGCGTGTGCGATGCGATGGTGGTCTGTACGCCCAAGGTCAAGCGCGAGGCGGATATCCGCCCCTGCATGGAACCCGCGATCCGCGCCCTGTTGCCCAAGGCGGAGTGGACGGCCCGTCGCGCGCGGTAAGGATCAGCCCCGGCCGATCAGGCCCGACCGATCAGTCCGCGCGCGATCGAATCGGCAACGTCGCTCGACGGCTTGCCGGTCCGGTCCGCCTCGTCCCACACCTGCACCAGTCGGTCGGGGATGCGGGCGATGCGCGCCTCGACTTCGGCTCGGTCGCCGTGACCGAGATATTCCAGCCCGACGTTGATGATCCCGCCGGCATTGATGACGTAATCGGGCGCATAGAGGATGCCACGATCGGCCAGCAGTGCGCCGTGGCTCGCCGTCGCCAGCTGGTTGTTGGCACCGCCCGCCACGGCCTTGCAGTTCAGCGCCGCGATCGACGCCTCATCGAGGATCGCGCCGAGCGCGTTCGGGCTGACGATATCGCATGCGGTCGCCAGCACAGCGTCCGATGCGACGACGTCGGCCCCCAGTTCGGCACCCAACGCCTTTGCCTTGTCGACGTTCACGTCGGCGATCGTCAGCTTCGCGCCGTCCTTCGCCAGCAATCGCGCAAGTCCGCCGCCGACGCTGCCGATGCCCTGGATCGCGACATGGACGCCGTGCATCGAATCGGTGTCGAGAGCACGCCTGGCGGCAGCCTTGACGCCCAGATACACGCCCATCGCGGTGAATGGTCCGGGATCGCCCCCCGCACCGCCCGCCGCGACCGGCAGGCCGGAGACATGGCGGGTGCGCGTTGCGATGACCTTCATCCGCTCCTCGGACATGCCGACATCCTCGGCGGTGACGTACTTGCCGCCCAGCGATTCGACGACCTCGCCAAAGGCGATCAACTGGGCTTCGGTGATCGTCGCACCCGGCCGGTCGGCCAGCACGACGCCCTTGCCCCCACCCAGCGGCAGGTCGGCCATCGCATTCTTGTAGCTCATGCCCCGCGACAGGCGCAGCGCGTCGGTGATCGCGCGGCCGTTATCGACGTAATGCCAGAAGCGCACACCGCCGGCCGCCGGCCCGAGCGCGGTCGAATGCACCGCGATGACCGCGGTCAGCCCGCTTGCCGAGTCGCGGAACAGGTGCACACCCTCGTGCTCGTCGAAATCGGGAAGATCCCACACCGCGCTCATACGCCGCTCCACCACAGACAGTTAATTTCCGTGGCGCGTAATATTATTTTAGCCGGGAAATTGCCACCCCATATCCGGGGGCAGAAAAATGGGGCGACCGACGGGACTTGAACCCGCAACATCCGGCATCACAAGCCGACGCTCTAACCAATTGAACTACGATCGCCGTGGAGTGGGCGCGCTTAGCGGGCGATCCGCGACAGATCAACCCGTCACGACTGGCATCCGGCGTACGGCTTTGGCAGAAGACGCGGATGCTGAAGATAACCGTCGAGCCGCACGTCGCCCCCGCCCCCGGGTCGGGTTTCCCGTCCGAACCCGTCATCGAACGCCTGATGGCGCACGACGGTGTGCAGCGGGTGCCGAGTCCCAAGGTCGCGCTGTTCGTGCGCAAGGCGTTCCTCGAACCCGAATTGTGCGCCGAGATCGTCCGCCAGATCGACGCCAACCGCCGTCCGTCGACCGTATCCGACTACAACGGCGACGACCTGTTCCGCACCAGCGAGACCTGCGACCTGCCCTATGACGATGCCGCAGTCGTGGAGATCGATCGCCGCATCACCGACCTGACCGGGCTGGACCCGCAGCACGGGGAGCCGATGCAGGGCCAGCGCTATGCGGTCGGACAGGAGTTCAAGGGCCACACCGACTATTTCGAGCCGTCGGGTGTCGATTTCGCCAAATATTGCACGGTGTCGGGCCAGCGGACGTGGACCGTCATGATCTATCTGAACGCACCCGAAGCCGGCGGCGCCACCCGGTTCAAGGCGATCGACAAGATCGTCCAGCCGGAAACGGGCAAGCTGCTGGCGTGGAACAACCTGCGCCCCGACGGGCGGGTGAACCCATCGACGCTGCACCACGGGATGAAGGTACGCGCGGGCACGAAGTATGTGATTACGAAGTGGTTTCGCGAACGAGTGTGGCCGCGGTAAATCCTCCCCGGGACGGGGAGGTGGCAGCCGAAGGCTGACGGTGGGGGCGGTCCGCGGGCGGATCGCCTGCGGCCTGCCCCCTCCACCCCCGGCTGCGCCGGCGGTCCCCCTCCCCGTCCCGGGGAGGAGCCTCAGAGCTTCGCGCTCAGCCCCAGCGAGAACACGCGACCGACGCGGTACGTATTCACGTCCACACGCTTGCCGTCGCCGAAGTCCTGGAACTCCTGATACCTCGTCCCGGTCAGGTTGCGCGCCTCGGCCTTCACCTCGAATTCGACGCCGCGGATGCTGAAGCCCTGCCGCCCGACCAGGTCGAGCCGGAAGCCGGGTCGTTCGGTCAGGTCGGGCAGCCGTACGCCCCCGCCCGCAGACACCGGGCCGCGATTGGTCACGCGGTCGCTGGCATAGTTCAACAGGACGGTGAACTGCGACAGTGACGCGGTATCCTCGATCCCCAGCTGGACGTTCACCAGATGGTCCGATTGGCCCACCAGCGGCGCACCATCGCGGAACAGCAGGTTGGCGGGTTGCAGCACCGGATTGCCGTTCAGTGGCTGCAAGGGGCTGGCGACCAGCTCGGCCCCCGCCTTCAACTTCGACTGTGTCCAGGTGTAGTTGGCGATCACCAGCAGCCGTTTGGTGGCGAAGAAGTCGCCGGCGAAGACCGGGGCCAGATCGAAGTTCTTCTGCCCCTCGACCTCCGCACCGTACAGGTTTGCGCTGGGCGCGTTCGAGAAGCCGGTCTGCAACGAATCGGTCCCGGCCGGGAAGAAGGCGATCGCCTCGATCGGCTTGTCGATCCGCTTGAAGAAACCGGCCAGCGTGAAGCGCTGGTTGCGGCCGAAGAACCACTCGTAGCGGGCTTCCGCATTGTACAGCTGCGAATCGACCAGCAGCGGGTTGCCGAAGAACTGGCGATCGCTTTCGAAATCCTGATAGATCTGCGGCGCGAGCTCGCGGAACTGCGGCCGGGCAATCGTCTTCGATCCGTGCAGGCGCAGCTGCATGTCCTCGGCGAAATTCCACGTGATCGTCGCGGCCGGCAGCCAGTAATCGTTGGCGAGCAGCGTGTTTCGCGTACCGTTCGACGTCGTCACCCGCTCGTCGGCCTTCTCGTACCGCACACCGGCATTGACGCGCAGGCCGTCGACCAGCTCGGCCTCGACCTGGCCATAGCCGGCGTGGATCGTCAGTTCGGCGTCATAGGCGGCGGCACCCAGCGCGGTGGACGTATTCTGCAGGACGATGCCGAACCGCTGGATCGTCGAATCGCTCAGCAGATAATCGGGCCGCTGCTGCGCCGCGACCGGGTTGAGCGCAACGCCGCCGGGCAACTGGTAGCGGAAGGTATAGCGCGTCGATGCGCGATCGGTATCCGCGTAATAATAGCCGCCCGACACCGTGATCGGCCGCGCGGTCGGCAGCTTCCAGGCGACATCCGCCTGACCCGACCACAGGCTCTCGTTCAATTCCGAGAAATTGACGCTGGCACCCTGCAGCCCCGACAGGTTGTTCGTATAGTCACGCGCGGCGGCGCTGTACTGATAGGTGAATGCGCGCTCGTAGGGCGAGTTGCGCTCCGTCTCGGCATAGCTGCCGCGCAGGTCGAGGCTGAGGTCGCCGAACTTGAACTCGCCGACCAGCTGGCTGTCGATCAGCTGGCGTTCGAACCAGTTAGTGTTCTGTTCGATGAACGGCTGGATGCCGCCGGGCAGGACACCGATGTTGCTCGTCGCGCCCTTCGCCAGCCGCGACTGTTTCAGCGTGTCGTGGATGTACAGGTTGGTGAAGCGGATCTTCTGGTCGCCGAACTCCGCGCCCAGACCGAGCAGGCCGTTCACGATCACGCGATTGTCGGTCAGCACGGTACGGAAATCGCGCACCAGCGCGCCCGACGCGGCGTCGGTGACCTGCTGCACCGCGTCGCGCGTGCGCCAGCCGTTGTTGATGCCACCCGCGCCGATCAGGCCCAGGCGCACACCGCCGACATCGACCGACGTGCCGAAGCTCGTTTCGCCCGACAGGTTCGCGGGCAGCTGCGGATTGGCCAGCAGCAAGGTGGTGGGTGCGTTCGACATGGTGATGAGATCGGCGGCATTGGTCACCGATGCGCCGCTGGCCCCCGCGACGCGGATGAAGCCCGGCACACGGCGCTCGCCCGAATCGAACCCGGTCGCGTCGTAGCGGCCGCCATCATAGACGTAGCCGAGTTCGCTGGTCGTCACGGTATCGGCGCTGACCGATCCGCCGATCTGCAGGAACGTCTTTTCGGGGACCGCGCGCGTCGTCAGGTTGATGACGCCGCCGCCGAACTCGCCGGGGTAATTGGCCGAATAGCTCTTCTGCACCAGGCTCGACGCGATGACATTGGTCGGAAAGATGTCGAGCGGCACGACGCGGCGCAGCGGTTCGGGGCTCGGCAGCGGCGATCCGTTGAGCAGCGAGCTCGAATAGCGATCGCCCAGACCGCGCACGAAGACGAAGCCGTTGCCGACCAGGGAAAGACCCGTCACGCGCTGCAATGCGCCGGCGATGTCGCCCTCGCCCGTGCGCGCGATATCCGCCGCCGACAGCACCGACACCACCTGCGGCGTCGCGCGCACGGTGTCGGGGATGTTGCGACCCACGACGATGATGTCCTCGACCCCTTCCGCGCCGGGCGTCGATGTATCGACCTGTTCCTGCGCCGGAGCCGCCTCCTGCTGGGCGGGGGGCGTCGCGGCCGGAGCCGGGGCGGTCGTCTGCGCGAACGCGGCCGGCGCGACCAGCGCGGTGGTCGCAAGGCAGAGGGCAAGTGTCTTCATGGGTCAGCGGCTTTCGGACGGAACGAGAGGGGTCGGATCCGGGGCGGCGATCCGGTGACCGCCGCCCCGAATGCCGGGTCAGCTCGGCAGGCCGGTGCAGGTGCCGCTGGTGGTGCCGAAGCTGGCGCGGTTGGAATTGCAGGTCCAGCCGCGGAACCAGGTGTCGTTCGGACCCGAAACCGCGCCGATGTAGCTGGTCTGGACGAAGAACGCCGACCCGCTGGGGTTCAGCGTCGCCGCATTGAACGCCGGCACCGCCAGCGTCGTGGCGGTCGGGAAGAAGCCGTTCTGCAGCGCGCTGGCGGCGGTTCCGTTGGCGGTGTTGTTGGTGCCGGCGGCGACCAGCGCGTCCTGCTCCGCCGTCGTCACCGTGATGCCGTTGACCGTTGTGGTGGTCGACAGGCTGCCGGTGCAGGCGAAGAAGATCGAATTAAACACCGGAGCACCGTTATCCTGCAACGCCGCATTCGCGCCGCGCACTGTGGACTTGTCGGTGGCCGAGGTCTCGCCCGCCACGATGTTGAGGCACGGCGTGGCCGAGGTGACGATGCCGTTGACGAAGGTCGCGTCGGCACCACCGCGGATCCGCATCGCCGCGTTGGTCGCGGTCGAGGTGTCGATGAACGTGAAGTTGGCCAGACGATAGTTCTGGCGCGGCAGCGCGTCCTCGTTGCCGTTCGAATCGATCTCGGTCGAGTAATTGTCGGTCTGCGTGTTCACCGGCTTCTGCGCGGCGATCACGAACTGCACGAAGCCCTGCCAGCCCACATCGGTGTCCAGGCCGTCGTCGTCGGCGCCGGTGATGACCAGATAGCGCAGGTTGGTACGACCGCCGAAGATCTCGATGCCGTCGTCCGACGAGTTGTGGACCTGGATGTGATCCAGCGTCGTGCCCGAACCGGTGCCGCCCAGCGTCAGGCCCTGCAGTTCGTTGTTCGGGCTGATGACGGTGCCCGAATAGCGGATCTGGACATAGCGCATCACCCCGCTGCTGTCGGTCGGCGTGGCGCCGCCGTACAGTGCGTTGCCGGTCCCCTCGACCACGTTCTCGCAGTTCACCGAACCGCCGGCGACGCCCGCCAGGTTGCAGTTCGACACCGGCGCGCGACCGGCCAGGATGATGCCGCCCCACAGGCCCTGCGACTCGTCGGTGACGCCGCCAGTCAGGTTCTGCTGCGCGGTGAACACGATCGGCGCGGTTTCGGTGCCTTCCGCGGCGATGCGGCTGCCCCGATTGACGATCAGGAAGTCGTTGTCCGAATTCGTCGTGTTGGCATAGACGATCACGCCCGGCTCGATCGTCAGCACGCCGGTCGACGTGCTGGCATTGCCCGCGCCGCCGACATCGACGCCGACATCGACGCGGCCGTTCATCTCATAGGCGACGCCGGCGGCGCGCGGCAGCGTCAGGTTGCCGGTGACGAGCGCCGGGATGCGGCACGAGCGATAGTTGCCGATGACGCCGACGTTGTTGGTCCCGGTCGGGCAGCTGGCAGCCGGCGTCCCCGCGGTCGGGGTCGGCGATGCGGTCGGGGTCGGCGCGGGCGTCGGCGCCGGGATCACGATCGTGCCTTCGCCCGGGGACGCGACGTTCGATGCCCCGTCGCACCCGGAGAGGGCCAGTGCAGCGGTGGAGCCGAGGAATAGCAGCCCGAGGCGAGTGAACTTGCGCATGACGTCTCCCGTGTCGATTTCAGGTGTGACTGAACGGGGTGTCGCGTGTGACGCCCCGCGACCGACTCAGGACCCCCCTGTCGGCCTCGAGCGGGGCGCTAGGGCGTTCGTGTGACGCGGGTGTGCAAGTTCGCGGTCGGTTGCATGACTCTGATGTTACGGGTGTGTGACGATGATGCCCGGATTGATCATCTGCGGCTCCAGAGCGTCGCGAATTCGGGCCGCATGTGCAGATAGCTGCCGTCGAAGTCGCCGCGCCGGACCATGCCGGCCCAGTCGACGATCCGCACCGCGCGCTTGTCACGCTCGATCAGCCCTTCGCTTTCGAGCTGCCGCAGCATGCGGTTCACATGAACCGACGTCAGGCTCAGGCAGTCGCCCAGTTCCTCCTGCGTCATCGGCAGTTCGTACGTCTCGTGCGTTCCCAGCCGGGCCGCCTCCAGCCGCAGGCCGAATTCGCACAGCAGATGCGCCAGCCGCGTCGCCGCGTCGCGCCGGCCGATGTTGGCGATCGCCTCGCGGAACACCGACGCATCGACCAGCGTGTCGAACCACAACGCCTCGCCGATCGCGCGATACCGGAACGCGACGTCCAGCACCGCCTCGCGGGGGATATAGGCGACCTCGGCCCGGGTCAGCGACCGCACGTCGTGGTCGGCGATCAGCAGCAGCGAATTCTGCAGGTCCACCATGTCGCCGGCGAGATGGATCGACAGGATCTGGCGATGCCCGGTCCGCACGACCTTCTGACGATAGGCATATCCCGATCGCAACAGGCACGAATGCGTCGCGCGGTCGCCTTCCTCGACGACCGGCTGGTCCGGTTCGAGCGTCTCCAGGCGATAGGGCAGCGCCAGCAGCGCCGCGCGCTCCTCCGCCGTGAATGTCGCCCACAGTTCGAGCTTGCGCACCATCACGTCCAGAACCGACGGGTCAGCTTCGCTCAACGGACATCCTTCCACTTTCGCAACGACAAATCGCCGTAATCCATGTTTTCTTCGCCCGAAATAGGGCAACGAAACCGGCCCGGCGCGCATTGACGCACCATGGCCCATTTCTACTTCCATTCAATCAGCGATGCGGTGGCGATCGACGAAGAGGGCATGGACCTGCCGGACCTTGCGGCGGCGATCGAACGGGCCCGGCGCGAAGTGCGCGTCCTGGCTGCGGAGGAGGTTCTGACCCGCGGTCGGCTGATGTTGCACCACCGGATCGAAATCGCCGGCGAGCATGGGAAAGTGGTGGCAGTCGTCCGCGTCGGCGATGCGGTGGAGGCCTGCACGGATGACGCCAACAACAACCAAATTTGATCCCCCTATCGCCAAAAAGCCCGCCGTCCCTGACGGGGCGACGGGCTTGAAATGGTGGGCGCGACAGGGATTGAACCTGTGACCCCACCCGTGTGAAGGGTGTGCTCTACCGCTGAGCTACGCGCCCGAAACTCTGTTCGGAACCGGGCCTTTAGGGGGCGTGTGGCCCCCTGTCCAGCCCGGACGGCCGGCTTAGTTGACCGAATCCTTCAGGACCTTGCCCGCCTTGAACTTGGGCTGGGTCGACGCCTTGATCGGCATGGGCTCGCCGGTCCGCGGGTTGCGGCCGGTCGACGCCTTGCGCTTCGTGATCGAGAAGGTGCCGAACCCGACGAGGCGCACTTCGTCGCCCTTCTTCAAAGCATTCGAGATCGACTCGAACACGGCCTCGACAGCCTTGCCGGCATCACCCTTTGCGAGTCCCGACGTCTCGGCGACCTGGCCGATCAGCTCCTGCTTGTTCATGCGTTGAAAACCCCCGTCTTGAGAACGCAAACGAAATGGATTGGCCGTCATCGACGCCAAGCGCGCAGTAAGGCGTTCCGCGGGCCGCGAGTCAAAAGGTTTCGGCATCCCTCCGTCCCGAAAAGGGCGCAGGGATGCCTGATCCTCAATGATGTACCGCGTCCGTGACGGGAGCGACGCCCGGCGGCGGCATCGCGGCCAGTTCGTCGGCATCGGTCCAGTCGATCGCGCTGAGTTCGCCGGTCAACGCCAGCTTCAGCACCTCGTCGACGTGCTTCACCGGAATGATCTCAAGCCCTTCGCGGATGTTGTTCGGGATCTCGGCCAGATCCTTTTCATTCTCGTGCGGGATCAGCACCGTCGTGATGCCGCCGCGCAACGCCGCGAGCAGCTTTTCCTTCAGCCCGCCGATCGGCAGAACGCGACCGCGCAGCGTGACTTCACCGGTCATCGCGATGTCGCGGCGCACCGGAACGCCGGTCAGCGTCGAGACGATCGCGACGACCAGGCCGATGCCTGCCGACGGACCATCCTTGGGAACGGCGCCTTCGGGCAGATGGACGTGGACGTCCTTGCGCGCGAACAGGCTGGGCTTGATGCCATAGGAGGGCGCACGCGCCTTGATGAAGCTCATCGCCGTTTCGGCCGATTCCTTCATCACGTCGCCCAGCTTGCCGGTCAGCTTGATGCCGCCCTTGCCCGGCACGGTCACGCTTTCGATCGTCAGCAACTCGCCGCCGACCTCGGTCCAGGCCAGGCCGGTGACCGCGCCGATCTGATGCTCCTCTTCGCCCAGCCCGTGGCGATACTTCTGTACGCCGGCGAACTCGGCAATGTTCTCGGGCGTGATCGTCACGCTCGTCGCCTTGTTCTCCAGGATACGGCGCAGCGCCTTGCGCGCCAGCTTGGCGATCTCGCGCTCGAGCGTCCGCACACCCGCCTCGCGGGTGTAGTGCTGGATCAGCGTTCTGAGGCCCTCGGTCGTCAGCGCGAATTCGCCGTCCTTCAGGCCGTGCGCCTCGATCTGCTTGGCGATCAGGTGGCGCTGCGCGATCTCGACCTTCTCGTCCTCGGTGTAGCCCTCCAGCCGGATGATCTCCATGCGGTCCAGCAGCGGCTGCGGCAGGTTCAGCGAATTCGCCGTCGTGACGAACATGATGTCCGACAGGTCGATGTCGATTTCGAGATAGTGATCCTGGAACTTGCCGTTCTGTTCCGGGTCGAGCACTTCCAGCAGCGCCGAGGCGGGGTCGCCGCGGAAATCCTGGCCCAGCTTGTCGATCTCGTCGAGCAGGAACAGCGGGTTGGACGTGCCGGCCTTCTTAAGGTTCGTCACGATCTTGCCCGGCAGCGAGCCGATGTAGGTGCGGCGGTGGCCGCGGATCTCGGCCTCGTCGCGCACCCCGCCCAGCGACTGGCGGATGAACTCGCGCCCGGTTGCTTTCGCGATGCTCTTGCCCAGCGACGTCTTGCCGACGCCCGGCGGGCCGACCAGGCACAGGATCGGACCCTTCAGCTTGTTGGTCCGTGCCTGCACCGCCAGATATTCGACGATCCGGTCCTTGACCTTCTCCAGCGCGTAATGATCCTCGTCCAGCACGGCCTGCGCCGCGGCGATATCCTTCTTGATCTTGGACTTCTTGCCCCACGGCAGGCCGAGCAGAACGTCGAGATAGTTGCGCACGACCGTCGCTTCGGCGCTCATCGGCGCCATGCCCTTCAGCTTCTTCAGCTCGGCGGTCGCCTTGCTGCGGGCCTCCTTCGACAGCTTCAGCGTCGCGATCTTCTGGGTCAGCTCGGCGACCTCGTCGCCATTGCCTTCCTCACCCTCGTTGCCGAGCTCGCGCTGGATCGCCTTCAACTGTTCGTTGAGGTAATATTCGCGCTGGGTCTTTTCCATCTGGCGCTTCACGCGGCTGCGGATCTTCTTCTCGACCTGCAACACACCCAGTTCGCCCTCCATGAAGGCAAACACCATCTCCAGCCGCTTCTGCGGATCGCTCTCGATCAGCAGCGACTGCTTGTCCGCGACCTTGAGCGACAGGTTGCCGGCGACCGCATCGGCCAAACGCGATGCGTCCTCGATCTCGCCCAGCTGCACGGCGGTTTCGGCCGGCAGCTTGCGGTTGAGCTTGGAATAGTTCTCGAACTGATCGACGACCGAGCGCATCAGCGCCTTCGTCTCGTTGCCCTCGACCGCGCCGTCCTCGACCGCGCTCACGCTTGCGGTCAGGAAGCTGTCGCCGGCGTCGAGCGACTCCAGCCGCGCGCGGTCCTTGCCCGCGACCAGCACACGCACCGTGCCGTCGGGCAGCTTGAGCAGCTGCATCACTTCGGCGGTGACGCCGATATCGTACAGATCGTCGCGACCGGGATCGTCCTCGGCGGGATCGAGCTGCGCGATCAGCAGGATTTCCTTGTCGTCGGCCATCGCCGCCTCAAGTGCGGCAACCGACTTGTCGCGGCCGACGAACAGCGGCACGATCATCTGCGGAAACACGACGATGTCGCGCAGCGGCAACACGGGATAGGAAGTCTTCATGGATACTCCGGAGCCATCGAACCGCGATGACGTTCCCGTCCTATATGGTGCGTTCGGGTCGTCCATCAATCGTCGATGGCCGGTGGTCGCGCTGGCGGCGATGCTGTCGGTCGCCGCGCCCGCGTCTGCGGAAAAGGGCAAACCCGCGATCAGTGCGCAGACGGCGCAGTCCGGCGGGCCGCTCGATCCCGATCAGGCGAAACTGACGCTCGACACGATGGACGTCGCGATGGAGGTGTTCCCGGATCGTGAGGCGATCGGCGGCGTCGCGACGCTGAATTTCACCGCCAAGGCACCGCTCCGGCGGCTCGTCGTCGACCTCGACCGCAATCTGCCCGTGACAGCGATCGCGATCGACGGCCGTGCGCTCCGACCGCAGGACTGGCGCAATCCCGACGGCCGGCTGACGATCGCGCTGCCGCGGCCGGTCGCGAAAGGCGGCATCGTGACGGCGCGCATCACCTATGGCGGCACTCCGCACGTCGCGGTGCGTCCACCCTGGGACGACGGCATCGTCTGGGCGAAGACGAAGGACGGGGCGCCGTGGATCGCGACGACCGCGCAATTCTCGGGCTGCGACCTGTACATCCCCTGCATCGACAGCCCGACCTATGAGCCGAAGACGCTCGACCTGCACATCACCGTGCCGAAAGGGCTGAAGGCGATCTCGAACGGGGTCCTGCGCGGCACCGACACGCTGGCCGACGGGCGGACGACGTGGAACTGGCATGCGAAGCGCCCGACGCTGTACGGCATCGCGCTGAACATCGCGCCGTACGAGGTCGTCCAGGGCAGCTACAAGAGCCGGTTCGGCAACACGATCCCGATGTTCTACTGGTATCTGCCGGGCGAGAAGGCTCAGGCCGAGGCGCTGTTCGCCGAATTTGCGCCGACACTCGACTTCTTCGAGAACATGATCGGCCCCTACCCGTTCGGCGACGAGAAGGTCGGCGTGGTCGAGACGCCGCACAAGGGCATGGAGCACCAGACGGTGAACGCGTACGGAAACGAATATGCCAAGAGCCGCTGGGGGTTCGACGATCTGTTCCAGCACGAGTTCAGCCACGAGTGGTTCGCGAACCAGCTGACGGTGTCGAACTGGGACGACTTCTGGCTGCACGAAGGGACCGGCAGTTACATGCAGCCGATGTATGCGCAGTGGCGCTGGGGCGACGCCGCCTATGCCGCGCACCTTTACGACACGCTGCCGCGTATCTATTCGCGCACGCCGATCGTCCTGGGCAAGCCGCAGTCGGCGACCGATGTGTACCGCGATCCGCAGCATCGCGGCGGCGATATCTACACCAAGGGCAGCTGGGTATTGCACACGCTGCGCGGCCTGATCGGGGACAAGGCGTTCTTCGATACGCTGCGCCTGTCGATCTATGGTCGCACCGATCCGCGCCCGGGCAATTTCGCGCCGCTGTATCGCACGACGCCCGAATTCATCGGTTTCGTGAAGCAGACGACCGGCGTCGATTATCAGTGGTTCTTCGACGTCTATCTCTATTCCGCCGCGCTGCCCCGCCTGATCCATACGCGCGTCGGCAACACGCTGACGCTTGCGTGGAAGACCGAGGGCAACCGCCCGTTCCCGATGCCGATCGACGTGCAGATCGATGGCAAGGTGACGCGGCTGGCGATGACCGGCGGAAAGGACACGCTGACTTTGCCCGAGGGCGCGCATGTCGTGGTCGATCCGATGGCGCGTGTGCTGCAATACAACGCCGATATAGAGGCGTTTGGCGACTGGGGCGAGGCGCAGGCGAAGAAGAAGGCGACCAACTGATGCGGACCATGATGTTCTCGACCGTCGCGTTGCTGGCGCTGGCCGCACCGGCGCTTGCCGAGAAAGGCAAGCCCGAGATCACCGCGCAGACCGCGAAGTCGGGCGGGCCGCTCGATCTCGACCAGGCGAAGCTGACGCTGGACACCGTGGACCTGGCGATCGAGGTGTTCCCGGCGCGCGAGGCGATCGCCGGCGTCGCGACGCTGAACTTCATCGCGAAGCAGGCGGTGACGCGGTTGCCGATCGACCTCGACCGGAACCTGCCCGTTTCCGCCATCAGCATCGACGGCCAGCCACTCAAGCCCGCGGCCTGGAGCAATCCCGATGGCCGGCTGATGATTATGCCCCCCTCCCGCATTCCCGCCGGAGCGCGCTTTGCCGTACGCATCACCTATGGCGGTACGCCGCGGGTCGCGGTGCGGGCGCCGTGGGACGGCGGCTTCGTCTGGTCGAAGACGAAGGACGGGCTGCCCTGGATCGCGACGGCGGTGCAGGGTGAGGGCTGCGACCTGTTCTGGCCGTGCATCGATTCGCCGACGTTCGAGCCGACCCGCGCCGATCTGCACATCACCGTGCCCAAGGGGCTGAAAGCGCCGTCCAACGGCGTGCTGCGGGGCGTCGATACGCTGCCGGACGGGCGCAGCACGTGGAACTGGTCGGCCAAGCACCCGACGATCTATGGCATCAGCCTGAACATCGGACCCTATGAGGAGATCAAGGGCACGTACCGGAGCCGGTTCGGCAACAGTTTTCCGATGTATTACTGGTATCTGCCGGGCGAGGCGGAGCAGGCAAAGGGGCTGTTCGCCGAATTCGCCCCGACGCTCGACTTTTTCGAGAGCTGGATCGGGCCATTCCCCTTCGCTGACGAGAAGCTGGGCGTGGTCGAGACGCCGCACCTGGGCATGGAGCATCAGACGATCAACGCGTACGGCAACGGCTACAAGAAGGCACCCGAAGGCTTCGACTGGCTGTTTCAGCATGAATTCGCGCACGAATGGTTCGCCAATCAGCTGACCGTCGCCGACTGGGACGATTTCTGGCTGCACGAGGGCTATGGCGCGTACATGCAGCCGCTGTACGGCAAATGGCGCGAGGGCGACGGCCGCTACACCGCGATGATGCTGAAATCCCGCGAAGGCATCGCCAACAAGGCCGCGATCGTTTCCGGCAAGTCGCGCACCGAGGAAGACGTGTACGACGCCGACAAGGGCGGGCCGGGCGGCGACGTCTACACCAAGGGGTCGTGGATGCTGCACACGCTGCGCAACCTGATCGGCGACCGCGCCTTTTTCGAGGTCACCCGCCGCGCGGTCTATGGCCGACCCGATCCGAAACCGGGCAACTTCGTGCCGCGGTTCAGCTCGTCGAGGGAATATCGCGCGATCGTCGATCAGGTGACCGGCGCCGACTATGGCTGGTTCTTCGATGTCTACCTGAACGAGGCCGCGCTGCCCGAACTCGTGCAGACGCGCACCGGCAATACGCTGACGCTGGCATGGAAGACGCCGCGCAACCTGCCCTTTCCAATGCCTGTCGAGGTCGAGGTGGACGGCAAGCTGACCCGGCTGGCGATGACCGGCGGTCGCGACACGCTGACCGTGCCGGAGGGCGCGCATGTCGTGGCGGACCCGATGGCGCGCATCCTGAAGCGATCGACCGCGATCGAAGCGGTGCAGGCACAGGCAGCGGCGGCGCGGAAGTAAGGTCCGCGTCGTACTCCGGCGCAGGCCGGAGCCTTCGCGGCCGAAGACTTTGCTATTGCCCCCGCTCCGGCCTACGCCGGAGCACGGCAACGTTCGCGACCGTCCGGTATCATCGCAAAGCGTTTGGCCAGAAATCGAAAGAAACAACGATGCCTTCTGCTCCGGTGATGGCCGAGCCGACCGCGTTAGATCGCCTATCGGCCTCCCGCTTCGCGCTGCCCCTCGTCTGCGCGATCGTCTGGCTGATACGCTATGTCAGCCTGTGCGGAATGCCCGGACGGACGCCGGCATTCTGGGCCGACTGGTTCGACCAGAGCCGCTACATGACGTCCGCCACCGCCTTTGCCGACGGCAATCTGGCGGCGGCCGCGCACTGGTATCCGATGGGCTATTCGCTACTCGCCGGCCTGTTTGTCGGCGTGATGCCGAGCGATCCGTTCTTCCCACTCGACCTGCTGCTGTTCGTCGCCACCGCGATCGCCTTCACGCGAGTCGCGCAGGCGTACGGAATCGCGCCGTCGCTGGCCGTGACGATCTTTTTAGCGACCACGCTGATCCATCCGCAGCTCGCCCGCACCTGGTTGCAGCCCTGGAACAGCAGTCTGTCTGCAGCCTTGCTGTGGTGGCTGATCGTCCGAACGATCGCGGTCGCGTCTGCGCCGGTTCCCGACCGGCCCGCAAACATGCTGTCACTGGGGGCACTTGCAGGCGCCCTGCCGCTGGTGCGGCCGATGGACCTCCTGCTGAGCGCGCTGTTCCTGTCGTGCGCGGCCTTTGCCCTCTGGCGCAGGCAGGCGCTGAGCGGTCGCGCTGTCTTGTTTGTTGCGGCCGGCTTTCTCGGCGTGACGGTTCCGTATCTGGCGCTGCACCTGGCGATCTACGGTCCGCATCCGACCGCCTACATGCAGGCCCTGTCCGCCACTGGCTTCGTCCTCGGCGATCTCGGATGGAAAGCGTACATCATCCTGATAACGCCACAACCGTGGTTCCCGGAAACGCAGTCGATCCTGGAACGGCTGCCGTGGCTGTTGCTCGGCGCTGCCGGGATTCTCGCCTCGCTGGCAGTTTCGCCTGCCGACCAGCGGGCCGTGACACTATTGATCGTCGCCGCAATCCTTATCTCTGCGATCCCGTTCATCGCCTTCGTCGATCTCCAGCCGCCCGGCCTGTGGCGGTTCAAGAATATCCACTATTTCAAATGGATGATGCCGTTCTTCGGCCTGGGCATCGTGTTGTGGTGGCACACCCTGCGCCGGCCGCGCGGCGCGGTCATCGCCGGTGCGGCGCTGGTCTGCGTCTGTGTGCCACTCGGCGTCCGTGTCACGCCCGTCGCCGTCGCGGATCACCAGCCGGCCCGCATGCTGCTGTTCAGGGGCGACACTTCACGAGATTGGGCCCAGGCATATTTCGGGCCGGCGACGCTCACCGACTCCATCGGTCTGCAATCGAATGTCCGCGACTATCACCAGATGCCCGACGACATCGGCGTCCGGGCGATCGCCGTCCGCCGCCCGTTCGCGGCCGATCCGCGTCGCGATGATCCGGGTGAGCCCTATCCGTATTCCAGCGCTGCCAGGCCTGTCGGGCGGTATGGCGAGCGGCTATCCTATGGCGTCCCGTGCTGGTTTGCGCGGGACGCCTGCTCGATCCGACGCTAGATCGGTCAGCCCGTCGGCTGGGTCATCGGCGATGGCACATCGATGTTCGGTGTCGGAGCCGGCACCTCGCTCGGCACCGGTGCGGGCGATGCCGGCTGACCGGGCATCGGCGGCGCTTCCGGCGCAGGCGTCTCTGGCTGGGGACCGGTCGGAAACGTCGGCGCGTCCGGCGTGGGTGCGTCCGGGGTGGGGGTCTGCGGGATCGGCGGTTCTACGGGCATGACGAAATCTCCTTGGTCCCGTCCCCAACGTCCCGAATTACCAGCGGTTGCGCGCGGCAGCGCCTTTGCTATAGAGCCGCCCGCAACCGGCGGTCCGTGACACGCCGCGCGGGCGTGGCGGAACTGGTAGACGCAGCAGGTTTAGGTCCTGCCATCGCAAGAT